>OY764022.1:1772500-2440000 GCA_963667825.1 Negativicutes bacterium
CACAATCTCGCCTTGATTGCGCGTCAGATCCAAGAAGGCAACTACGATGTGCAGGCAGACGTGCGCAGCGAAGACGAGGTCGGACGTTTGGCAAAGAGTTTTAACGCAATGGCGGCCAGCCTGCGCGAAAAGGACCTGGAAAACAATCGTTTATTGGAAGAATTGCGCGCCAAGGAAGCGCTGCGCGCTTCCTTGATGAGCAAGTTATTCACCGTCCAGGAAGACGAACGCCGTCGTCTCTCCCGCGAATTGCATGACGAAACGGGCCAGTCCATGGCCTCCCTGTTGGCCTATATGAAAGTACTGCTCGCCAAGCTGACCAGCGCCGAACAAAAAGAACTGCTCATGGGCGCGCGCGATGTCGCGATCAATGTCTTGGACGGTTTGCGCAAGATGGCGGTGGAGCTTCGTCCGCCGGTGCTTGATTATCTCGGCATCGTGGCCGCGCTCGAAAAATACGCGCAGAATTTTGCGCAGCAGCATTTAATAGAAGTAAACTTCGCGCCGCCTACAGAAAAACTGGTCGTCTCGAATGATATTGCACTCGCGCTGTATCGAATCTTGCAGGAAAGTCTGACCAACATCGCCAAGCACGCGAATGCACACCGCGTCGATATTGAGTTGACGAAAAGCTTCGAACATGTAAAAATGGTCATCAGGGATGATGGCCAAGGCATTCATTCCAACGCCTTGGAAACAGCTTTAGAACATAACCGTTTGGGACTCTTCGGTATGCAAGAACGCGCTGAACTGCTCGGCGGCAGCCTGGTCTTTCGCTCTTCGCACAAGCAGGGCGCTACAATCATTGTAATTTTACCGATGGGAAGTGACGGACATGTCTAAACTTCGAATCCTCTTAGCCGATGACCATTCGGTGTTACGCGCCGGACTCAAACTTTTATTGAACAGTGAAGCCGATTTCAGCGTAGTCGGCGAAGCCGCGAACGGCGAAGAGGTGCTTCGCTTATTGGAACACAAAACCGCCGATATTTTATTGCTCGATCTGTCAATGCCGCAAATGGGCGGTTTGGAGTGCATCCGTGAGATTAAGAGCCGCGGCCTTGCCGTCAAAATTCTCGTCCTGACCATGTACGCCGATGAACAATATGTCAAAGAGGCGATGCAGGCCGGCGCGATGGGCTATGTAGAAAAAAACGCGTTGGATACCGAACTCTTTATCGCACTGCGCACCGTCGCGCAGGGTCATCGCTATCTCAGCGCGCAAAACGCGCAGATTTTGCTAAACAGCCTACTGACCGATTCGCCGCACGAAATGAACGACGACCCTTATACGCTGCTCAGCGCGCGCGAACGGGAAGTGCTGAAACTCCTGGTGCGCGGTCATTCTATGAGCCAGATTGCCGAAATCCTCTGCATCAGCGTCAAGACGGTCGACACGTATAAGACACGACTGATGGAAAAGTTGAATTGCAGCCGCAAAAGCGAGCTGGTTGAATATGCGCTTAAATACAGCCTGCTGCCGAGCAAGGGCCAGATCTCTTAGTTTTCTTCACACTAAGGGCCGCGAATCATCGTAAGAATTTATCTTACAATGATTCGCGGCTTTTTTCTTACGCTAAAATCAGGCTTTTCCCGCTACTTCCAATTCTTGAATAGTGTGATAATTAACGTTGTAATCATCCTAATCACAAACGAGAGAATAAGGAGAGTGTTAAGGAATGAAAAAGAACTGGAAAAAGGCTCTGGCCGCCACGGCAGCCGCACTGCTTTTGACGACCGGCTTCAACGTCGTCGACATGAAAGCCGCCGAAGCGAAAGTCAACTTCGAACTGTTTGACTTTGAAGCGCATCGCGGCGGACGCGACGCGCGTCCGGAAAACACGCTGGTTTCCTTCGCCTATGCAATGGAACTGGGCGTGACGACGCTGGAAATGGATATGCAGATGACCAAGGACGGACAGCTGGTCATCAGTCACAATCCGGTGCTCAGCTCAAACCTTACCAAAGGTCCTGACGGAAAATATGTTGAAGACGGCAAGTACGACATTCGCAAGATGACGTTGGCCGAACTCAAGAAATTCGACGTCGGCACGATGAACCCGGCGGCCGGCGGCTATTACGACGGCCACGGCAAGACCCAGCTTTCCGTACCGGGCACTACGATCCCGACTTTGGAAGAAGTCTTCGAACTGGCTAACGCTTACGGCAATAAAACCGTCATCTTCAATATCGAAACAAAATCTTACGTCGCGCCGGACGCCAATTCTAAAAACAGCCCCGATCCTGTCGTTTTTGCGCAAAAAGTCAATGACGTCGTGAAAAAATACGGCATGGAAGACCGCGTGACCTTCCAATCCTTCGAATGGCGTACACTGCAAGCAATGAAAAAGATCAACCCGAACATCACGTTGGTCGCTCTGACTTGCGAACAGCCTTCTTGGGGTCCGGACGGCGAATACCGTCAGATTTATAAAGACGGCGCTTCCCCTTGGATGGGCGGCATCGATGTCGACAAACATAACGGCGATTTCGTCAAAGCCGCTAAAGAAGTCGGCGCTGACATCGTCTCCCCTTACTGGGAAGAACTTTCCAACGAACTGGTCACCGAAGCGCATGACCTCGGTATGAAGGTCGTACCTTGGACCGTCAACGATCCGAAGAAGATGAACATGCTGCTCGACATGGGCGTAGACGGCATGATCAGCGACAAGCCCTGGCTGTTGCGCGAAGTCCTGATTCAGCGCGGCATCAAGGTGGCCGCTCCTAGCGTAAACTTGAAGAGTCCTTACCATACCGGTACCGCCATCGTCACCGGCGAGACCAAAGTCACTAAAAAAGGCGGCGACTCGGCCGAATAACGGTAACAGTGCGTGAAGGATGCTTACACCTTAAGCATCCTTCGCACTATTATAAATTTATCATCTGAAAAGTGAGGTATTATAATGTTAGAACTGTTCTGGAAAGTATTTGCGACGGGTCAGGATAAACCGGCCATGGCCGGCGACCAAGGCGCCATCGCCAAAGAATTCAACAAGCGCCGTTGGTCAGTCTTCTCGTCTATTACCCTCGGTTACGCACTCTTTTATGTACTGCGTCTCAATTTCTCGGTCATCAAAAAGCCGTTGATGGCAGCCGGCGTGCTGAATGCACAGCAACTGGGCATCATGGGTTCGGTCTTTTTCGCCACATACGGCATCGGCAAGTTCGTCAACAGCTTCCTGGCTGACCGGATGAACAACAAACGTTTCTTTGCTTTAGGCCTTTTTCTTTCCTCCGTTATCACTGTTATCATGGGCTTCACCAACGAATACCTGCCGCTAGTCGTGCTCTGGGGCATCAACGGCTGGTTCCAATCGTTCGGCGCCGGCCCTTGCATCGTTTCGCTGAATCAATGGTTCAGCAATCGCGAGCGCGGCACCTTCTACGGCATCTGGTTCACGAGCCACAACTTGGGCGCAGCCTTCACCTACCTGGCAACGGCGACAATCGTCGGCGCTTACAGCTGGAAGATGGGCTTCATCATGCCAGGCGTCTTCTGTATGCTCGGTTCACTGCTGATTTATTTCTTCATGTATGACCGCCCTGAAACCTACGGTCTGCCGAATGTCGCAGAATTCAAAAACGATCATGCTCCGATCGTTGAAAAAGAAAAATCCGTCGCCGCGCTGCAATGGGAAGTCGTTAAGCGCCCTGCGGTTTGGATTCTCGGTCTTTCCAGCTTATGCTGCTACATTTCCCGTTATGCGATTGAAAGCTGGGGCATCATCTATCTGACGGAAGCGAAAGGTTATTCTACGCTCGGCGCCAGCGGCGTCTTGGGCGTAATGCAGTTCGCCGGCATCTTCGGCGCACTGACTTGCGGTCTCGTCTCCGACAAATTCTTTAACCACAAACGCAACATGCCTGCTTTGATTTACGGCGTTCTTTACGCTTTGTCGATTGCTTTGTTCGTCTGGGCTCCGGCTCATCCGATGATCGACATGGGCAGCATGGTTCTCTACGGCTTCACGATGGGTGCATTGGTCTGCTACCTGGGCGGTCTGATGGCCGTTGACATTTGCCCGAAACGCGCTACCGGCGCGGCGATGGGCATGATCGGCCTCTTGAGCTACGGCGGCGCAGCAGCGCAGGAAGTCATCAGCGGTTATTTGATCAATTCGCACATGACCATCGTCAATGGCAAGAAAGTCTATGACTTCGCACTGGCTGCCGATTTCTGGGTCGGCGCAGCGGTCGTCTCCTTCCTCCTGGCCGCATTGGTCTGGAACGTTAAAGCCAAAGACTAGTTTCTTTTCAAATAAGGCCGTCTGCTGCAGCGCATGCTCGGCAGGCGGCTTTTTATTGCCGTCAAAAAAGAGAGCCCGCGAAATAAACGCAGGCTCTCTTTTTGATGATGTTTTATCGCCTTACTGCGGCAGGGAATACGTACGCCTTTCTTTGTCAAAGATGCCGTATAGCCGTTTTAGCGGCAGCGCCGCAATCACGACCAGGCAGATAACGCCCTCCACGCCGATGAACGTACCGTTCACGAGCAGCGAATACCAGTACGGCGACATGCCGGGCGGCGCATAGCTGCCAAAGAAGACGACGCCGGAAATAAAGTGGCAGATAAAACGCCCGAACATAGCCACTGCCGTCCCCATCATTACATGTTCCTTGAAATAGCCGATTAAGCCAAGAGCAATAAAGGGCAGCGGGTAGTCAAACAGCACCTGCAGCGGATGGAGCACATACGGGTCCAAGACCAGCGTGATGATGCCGTAGAGAAACCCCGCCAGGAAACCGACCTCCGGTCCATAAAAGAGCGCTAAGAGCAAAATCGGCGCCATGCTGCCCAGCGTGATGCTGCCTCCCTGCGGCAGGTGATAGAGACGGAACACTTTCAAGACCGTCGCCAGCGCGAGCATCATGCCGATATTGGCCATAACGCGCGGCGTTAAAGGGACTTTGCGCATGTGAATACTTGCCAAAATCAATAATATAAGCCCCGCAAGCGTAAGCAGCGATGTGGGATGAGCCATCAATTCCGCCAGATTTTTCGTTAAGGTTGCCGCGTCAATCATCTTTTTTCCCCCTTTCATCAAAAAAAACCACGACCCGAAAAGAGTCCTGGCAAAAACGGCAGGCTTCCCTTCGCTGGCATTATCCAGATCAGGTGTAAGGGTTAATGAGGCAACGCCTCATTTCTCAGCCCGGACGGGCACCCCTAGCAATACGCGTATTCAGTTTGTTCTAATCATATTATACTCCGCACAACTTGACAAGCATCCCAGGAAAAATAGATGCCCAGCCAGCCGCTTTCCAGCTGGAAAACCGGTTTCTCGTCTTTTTCCGGCCGGTTGCAAAGCGTTGCCGGACGCGTCGGTTCGAGCAGCTCGGATGGAAGACGCCAATGGCCCCCCTTCATTTGCACACCACTGCAAGGCCCGGCAAGCGGCAAAAGCGAGATCACTTCCGGCGCTTGCCAATCGATAATTTCAAACGACGCCGGTCCCGGCAATAAAATCAGCACCTCCTGCTCATCCGCCATAATCCAGCCTCGTATGCCCCATTCTCTACTCCAGATCAGACTGGTCGCGTTAGCCCAGGCATGGTCAAAACGTCCGCCAAATGCGCCGCTTACGATGACCGCTGCGCGGTCGAACGTTTTTCCCGCCTCTTGCAGAACCAATTGCAAATCGGTCCAGTCCTTGTCTTTGGGAAATAACTCCACACGGCTGCCCTGCTCCTCGGCCCATTGCCAGCCGGACAGCGTTCCGCTGTCCCGGTCGCCCAGCAAAACATCCGGAACGATGCCGGCCATGCGGCAGGCATCTACGCCGCGATCGGCGCACCAGACATGGCGTTTCGCGCTGCAGTTCTTCAGCCATTCGCTCTGCGGCATCCGCCCGCCCGCTACGACCAACAGCTGTTCTTGCGCCAGGGAAAAGGAAAACCGCCCCGTTAACTGCGGCAGTCGTATCATCTGCTTATCGATCACGATCCGCTCCTTTTGCAAACTGAATCTCTCTATGATAAACTAAACCGGATACTATGAAACTGAGGTGAATTCTTTGCGCATGCATCTATCTGTTTTATTTCTTGCCGCCTGCCTTTTTTTCCTGCCTGCCGCTTCGGCCCATGCCGCGTACTGGCTGAACGGCTCACCTGTCGACAGCGTCGACAGCGACAGCGCCGCCTTTGAGCAGGATCTGAAAGAAAGGACGCCGCAAAACGAATGGTACGATCGTTTTACCGATCACCCTGCCGGGTACAGCCTTTTAATTCCTTCCTCTTTACAGGAAGACTTTACGCTTTCGCCGGTACGCAACGTCTTTTTTAATGAGACGACGCGCATCGAGATTTACTATGACAATTTTTCCGGTACGGAAAATAACAGCCGCGACTATATTTCCTATGGCAATCGCTTCACGCTCAACACGAATGATCATACGGTCTTGGCGGAAGACTCACGCACGATCAACGGCCTGCGCGCGCATATCCTGGAGTGGCAGCGTCGGCCATTGGCGCATATCGAAAACGACAAGCATTATTATGCCAGCGCCGAATTTGTGAAAAATTCCAAAGAAGTCTATACGGTTTTCATCAAATCCAGCCAGCCGATCACAACTGCGCGCGAAATTTTCAGCAGTTTCCGCCTGACTGCGCAGAGCGGACGCGCAGTCTACAGCAAACCTTTGCTTCCGGCGCATTCCGCAATGAACAAAGAGACCGCTGCGCTCTTTCAATCCGTTTTCTCCGCCAAATCGCCCCTAAGCTGGGGCATGTTTGAACCCTCGGCGCCGGAAACGATGTCCTATCTGACTGCGATCGAAGAAAAGCTTAACTATCCGCTTAATTTCATCATCCGCTACCACACGCTGGAAGAGAGACTTCCGCTGCGCGGTTTGCAGCAGGCCTATGCCGCGGGCAAGGTCGTCGAGCTTACCTTCCAGTCGATCCGCCCCGGCAACGCGGTGGCGATGTCGGCGGCTAACTATCGCAAAGACAACGCCAGCACGATTTACGACATTCTCGACGGCCAGTACGACGCGTATCTCGATGAATACGCCCAAAGCCTGAAAGAATTCGGCCATCCGGTGCTCTTTCGCCTCAACAACGAGATGAACGGCGACTGGTGCTGGTATTCGGCCTATTACACCAATAAGGACGCGGATATGTACATCGCGCTTTGGCGCTATCTGCACGACCGTTTCCGCCAGGCCGGCGTCGATAACCTGATCTGGGTCTGGAATCCGCACGACGTATCGAGGCCCGACTTCAAATGGAACCACGCCCTCGTCTACTACCCCGGCGACGAATACGTCGATGTCGTCGGCATGACCGGCTACAATACCGGCACGTACTTTCCCGGTGAGACCTGGCGCGCTTTCGACGATATTTACCGTCCGTTATATGCCGAGTACAGCGAAGTCTTCGATAAGCCCTTCATGCTGAGCGAGTTCGCCGCCAGCTCGGTCGGCGGCGATAAGGCCGCCTGGACGCGCGACATGTTCCGCCAGATCCGCCAATATCCGAATATCAAATTAGCGATTTGGTGGAGCGGCATCGATTATGACAATAACGGACAGCCCGGCCGTATCTATCTTCTCGATGAAGACGAGACGATGACCGACGTCTTTCGCGACGGCTTCAAAGCTTTCCCACCCGTCAAACTCAATATTCCCGCTGCGGAGCCGAAGACCGGCAACGCAAAATAAAAAAGTAAGCAGCCTGCATACGCAGACTGCTTACTTTTTTACTCGTCGCTCTTCTTTTCGACTAAAGCCATCGCAACGACCGTGTCGTCGCTGGCTGTCTTCATCAGTTTCACGCCTTGCGTGTTGCGGCTGATCAACGACACTTCTTCCAGGTCGATGCGAATGACAATGCCTTCGCTGCTGATCAGAATGATTTCCTGGCCCGGCCGGACCACCTTGATGCCGACTACCGGACCGGTCTTATCGGTGACCTTGAGATTGATGACGCCTTTGCCGCCGCGCTTTTGATTGCGGTATTCGGCGGCGGCGGTCCGCTTGCCGTAGCCGTCGCGGCTGACGGTAAGGATCTCGCCGTCTTTGCGGAAGGTATCCATACCGACGACTTCGTCATCGTCATCCAGGCTGATGCCGCGAACGCCGGAAGCCGAACGGCCCATCGAGCGCACATCGGATTCTGGGAAGCAGATTGCCTTGCCGCCGCGCGTTCCCATCATGACATGATGTTCTCCGGCGGTCAGTTTGACGCCGATCAACTCATCCTCGTCCCGAAGGCCGATCGCGATGATGCCGCCTTTGCGCGCCGTATCATATTCCATCAGTTCCGTCTTCTTGACCGTACCCAGGCGGGTCGCCATGAAGAGGAAGCGGTCGTTGGAGAATTCCTTAATCGGAATGACCGCGGTGATCCGCTCCTGCGCCTCAAGCGGCAGCAGGTTCACGGTCGCCGTTCCCTTCGCGGTACGGCTGGCTTCCGGAATCTCATAGCCTTTCAGGCGATAGACCCGGCCGCGGCTGGTAAAGAAGAGAATGTTATGATGCGTCGTCGTGACGAACAATTGCTCAACAAAGTCTTCTTCCTTGGTTCCCATGCCGGCTACGCCGCGTCCGCCGCGTTTCTGACTGCGGTAGGTATCGACCGGCAGGCGCTTGATGTAATTGCCGTGCGTCAGCGTAATAACGATATCCTCTTCGGCAATCAGATCTTCCATCTCCAGTTTGGACAGATCGCTGGTAATAACCGTGCGTCTCGCATCGGCGAAGCGCCGTTTCACATCCAGCAATTCTTCTTTAATGATATTCAACACTTTCGCCTCGTCAGCCAGAACGCTTTCCAGCCATTCGATCGTTTCCATGATGTCTTTGTATTCCTGCTCGATCTTGTCGCGTTCCAAGCCGGTCAGGCGCTGCAGGCGCATGTCGAGGATCGCCTGCGACTGCTTTTCCGAAAGGCTAAAGCCTTCCATCAAAGCGTTGCGTGCGATTTCGGCCGTACTCGATGCGCGGATCATCTTGATGACCGCATCGATATTATCGAGCGCGATTTTCAAACCTTCTAAAATATGCGCCCGCGCCTTGGCTTTCGCCAGTTCAAAGCGAGTTCGGCGGACAACGACTTCTTTTTGATGCTCGAGATAATAATAAAGCACCTGCTGCAGATTGAGAACCTGCGGTTTGCGATTGACAAGCGCCAGCATGATGATGCCGAAACTTTCCTGCATTTGCGTATGCTTATAGAGCAGGTTCAAAACAACGTCCGGATTGACGTCGCGGCGCAATTCGATGACCACGCGCATGCCGTTGCGATCGCTTTCATCGCGCAGATCGGTAATGCCGTCAATTGCTTTGTCGCGCACGAGATCGGCAATTTTTTCAATCATGCGTGCCTTATTGACCTGGTACGGCAATTCGGTGACAAGAATACGGTTCTTGCCGCTTTGCATCTTTTCGACGCGCGCCTGCGCACGCATCTTGACGACGCCGCGCCCCGTCATGTAAGCGGACTTAATGCCTTCACGACCTAAGACAAGACCACCGGTCGGAAAGTCAGGCCCCTTGATCGCCATCATCAGATCCGGTATCGAGATATCCGGATCCTCAATCATCATCACCAGTGCATCGACGACTTCGCCTAAATTGTGCGGCGGAATGTTCGTCGCCATGCCGACCGCGATGCCGGAAGAACCATTTACCAGCAGATTCGGCGCTTTCGCCGGCAGCACGCTCGGCTCTTGCAGCGATTCATCATAGTTCGGTCCAAAATCGACGGTATCTTTTTCGATATCCGCCAGCATTTCTTCGGCATAACGCGACATGCGCACTTCGGTGTAACGCATGGCCGCCGCCGAGTCGCCGTCGACAGAGCCAAAGTTGCCATGGCCGTCGACCAGCAAATTCCTCGTCGAAAAATCCTGCGCCATCCGGACCGCGGCTTCATAGACGGAACTGTCGCCGTGCGGATGATACTTACCAAGAACTTCACCGACGATACGAGCCGATTTCTTGTACGGCTTGTTGGGCGCCATGCCCGCTTCATGCATCGCGTATAAGATGCGGCGATGTACCGGCTTAAGACCGTCCCGCACATCCGGCAACGCGCGCATGACGATAACGCTCATAGCATAATCAATATACGAATTTTTCATTTCCTCTTCGATTTGTATCGGCAATACTCTTCCTAAACCAAAATCCACGTTCTCACCTCAGCTAACGACAATGACGTCGTCAATATCTAAACATACATATATTCCGCAACGAACAACAAAACTCCTGCTTTTCAGCGCGTTATTTTAGTACGGCGCTATCTTTTGCCGCTTCGGCAAGCGTATTCGTGAAGCACAGCGGCCCATTCGTTTTTAAATTTCACTTTATGTGAAACAACTTTACACTTTTTATTTTTCATCTTTTTATACAAAATCGCTTTTCTTATCTTAAAAACAAGGATTAAGCAAGTAATTCTATGCGTTTAATAATATTTTGAATCTATCAAATTAGGTGATTTCATTACAGGGCAAAATGAGATATACTGTAAACATACAAAATTTTTAAACATCCATGGAGGAAGAGCATGTACAGAATTTTGACGATCAATCCCGGTTCCACTTCCACGAAACTGGCTGTCTATCTCGACGACAAAGAAACGCTGAGTCAAAATCTCAGTCACAGCGCCGCCGAACTGGCGCAGTTTGCCAGCATCATTGATCAGTTGGAATACCGTCTGGCAAAGATTCAAGATTTCCTGCACGCCAACTCTCTTTCCCCTGCCGATTTTTCCGCGATCGTCGCGCGCGGCGGCCTCTTGAAGCCGTTGGTCAGCGGCACCTACGCGATAAACGAGGCGATGCTTTCCGATCTGAGCAGCGCGCACTACGGCGCACACGCCTCAAACCTCGGCGCGATCTTGGCGCACCGCCTGGCCTCGAGCGCCGGCTGTCCTTCCTTCATCGTCGACCCTGTCGTTGTCGATGAGATGATGGATATCGCCCGCGTCAGCGGTTTACCGCAAATCCCGCGCAAAAGCATCTTTCACGCACTGAATCAAAAGGCGGTCGCTAAAGCATTTGCCAAAAAGATCGGCCAGCCTTATAAGGAATTGAATTTGATCGTCGCGCACCTCGGCGGCGGCATTTCCGTCGGCTGCCATCAGCACGGCAGCGTCGTCGACGTCAACAACTGCCTGGACGGCGAAGGCCCGTTCTCACCCGAACGCTCCGGCACGCTGCCCGCCGCGCAGTTGCTCCATTATATCCGGGAAAAAAATCTCTCCAGCGCCGAGATCGCCAAGAAAATATCCGGCGCCGGCGGCTTAGTCGCGCACCTTGGCCTGAACGATGTCCGCGAAGTACAGAAATTGGTCGAAACAGGCGATACGAAAGCGCAACAGGTTTATGAAGCGATGATTTATCAAACCGCTCGCGCCATTGCGGCGGCCGCGGTTCCTGTCTGCGGCAAGGTCGATTACATCCTGCTGACCGGCGGCATCGCCTACTCCGAATACATCACCGGAAAACTGAAAGAATACATCGGCTTTATCGCACCGGTCACGGTGATTCCGGGCGAAAACGAACTCCAGGCTTTGGCGGAAGGCGCGCTGCGCGTCTTAACGCAAGAGGAAAGCGCACTTCACTATCAATAACACGCTCTTTAGGCTGCCGCTCGGCAGCCTTTTTTTATTTGACGCAAGCGCCCATTTGCGAAAGGGTATCTGGTTAAAACAGGGAATATATAATTTGTCAGTCGTTTTTGGCGGGAGGAGGCGTATTGAAATTGAGCGATCGAAAGAAAAGCTATGACGATTTGCTTGCAGAAAATGCGCTGTTGCGCAAGACGGTGCAGGCCCTTCATGCCGATTCAGATTCCGCTTCCGCCGCTTTATCCTGCCCCTGCTGCAAGGACGTTCCGGCAGAAGCAATCGCAACGCCCTTGCTGAACGACCAAGAAGATTTTTCTTGCATCATCGAAAGCATCCCTGACATCATCCTGCGCCTCGACGCAGCGCAGCGCATTATCTTCGTTAATCACGCGGTCTGCGATCTGTCGGGCCGGATGACAACAGAGTTTCTTGGAAAACGAATCTGCGAAATAGATAATATCGACCCTTCTTTTGTCCGTTCTTTTCAAAACAGCATCAACCAGGTCTTTGAACACGGTCAGATCCTGACCGCTGAATTTTCCTTTGACGACGGCGTAAAAACACGCCATTATCATGCCCGCTACATGCCGGAAAAAACGGCGCACGACACAATCCGAGGCGCACTTTGCATCTTTCATGATATTACGATCTACAAACAAATGCTCAAAGAAATCGCACGCCTCGACCGCCTGAATTTGATTGGCGAGATGGCGGCCGGCATCGGACATGAAGTGCGCAACCCGATGACAACGGTGCGCGGTTTTTTGCAGGTGCTGCAGCGTAAAACGGAGTTTCAGCCGCAGTATGAATTTTTTCAACTGATGATCGAAGAGCTTGACCGCGCTAACTCGATCATCACCGAATTCCTTTCGCTGGCGAAAAACAAACCGGTTCATCTTGAGGAACAAAACCTCGTCAAAATCATTCAAGCGTTGCTTCCTCTGATGCAAGCCGATGCAACGCTTACCGACACCTATCTCGAAGCAGCCTTAGAACCCGTTCCTTCTATTTTGCTGGATGAAAAAGAAATACGGCAGCTAATTTTAAACCTCGTGCGCAACGGCATTGAAGCAATGCCGCACGGCGGGAAATTATTGCTGCGCACCTATTTGGAGCCGGGCCACGTTTGCCTATCCATCAGCGACCAGGGAGGCGGCATTCCGGCCGACATTCTCAGCAACCTCGGCACTCCGTTTCTGACCACCAAACAAAACGGCACCGGTTTAGGTCTCGCGGTTTGTTGCAGTATTGTCAGCCGGCATAACGCGACGCTGTATCCGAGCAGCGACGCAAACGGAACCACCTTTGTCGTCAAATTTCCTTTTTAAGTCGTCTTTGTTAAAAAAGGACTGTCTCCGACCGGTCATGACCGGTCGGAGACAGTCCTTTTTTTATGAAACTACAGCGCAGACTTCTTATTATAGCGTTGCAGCAAATAGAGCGGCATACCGAGCACCAACGCGCCCAGTCCCCAATACAATTGTTCCGGCGACGCTTTCGTCAGCAGCCAGATGCTGATTACCGCCGCCGCAAGCGGAATCACCGGCCCAAACGGTACCTGGAAAGAACCTTGCAAGTCGCTGCGCTTGCGCCGCAACACGATAACCGCCAGGCAGGTCGGTAGATACTGCGCAAAGCGCGATACGACGCTGATTGCCGCCAACTTCACAAAGCTGCCCGATAATGCGACCGGTATCGCCAGCAAAACGGTGATAATGATCGCCAGGTAAGGTGTGCCAAAGCGGCTGTGCTCGGCAATTTTACGCGGCACCATGCCGTCTTCCGCCAACGCTACGCCGCTGCGCGGACTGATAAAAGACGACGCCACGTTAATGCCGCCGATAGAGATCAGCGTGCCGATCGTGACCAGCCATTTTCCGGCCGGACCGAAAAACGCACTGGCGGAATCCGCCACCGGCGCTACGCTTTTTGCCAGATCAGCGCCCAGCGTCCCTACCGCCACCGCCTGAACCATAAAATAAACAACCGAGCAAATCCCCATCACCATCATCAAGGCAATCGGCAGATTTTTCTTTGGATTGTCCATGTCTTCTGCAGCAACTGCCAGCGCTTCAAAACCAGTAAACGCATAAAAAATCAGTAAAGCCGTTGCGCCAAACGAATCCATTTCAAAGCCTTTAGGGAACATCGGCTCAAAATTGGCGCCTTTGATGTAAAACGCGCCGATGCCGATAAAGAGCAGCAAGGGGATCAATTTCCCCACTGTGACAAGATTGTTGAGAATCTTCGCCATCTGTACGCCCAGAATATTTAGGATGCCAAGACCGACTAAAATGGTAAGAATGATAGCTGTCTTATACGGTTCCTGCAGCGCCGGCGGCCAAACGGCGCTAAGTGCGGTAACGAAACCGACGGCCATCGCCGCCCAGGCGATGATGCTGATCGCCCAGCGCATGATTCCGACTTCAAAGCCGACAAACTCGCCGAAGGCCTCACGCGCATAAACATAGGCCGCTCCATTGCGGCTGAATTTCCCCGCGCATTCCGCAAAGCAAAGCGCGATCGCCATAACCACGAGCGTCATAAACAGATAGACAAAAATACTCCCCGGCCCCACCATCGCCATCGCCTTGCCCGGCAGGAGAAAGATCCCCGAGCCGATAACGCCGTTCAATCCCAGCAACACAATGCTCCAAAAGCCAAATTTTTTCTTATTTTTTTCCGCCATCGTCATCTTGCCTCCTTCATTTTACTGCGCCGCGCGAACCAATTCCTTAAAGACAGTAAGCATCGTCGCATCATCCTGCGCCATCATTTCCGGATGCCACTGCAAACCAAGAACCCAGGCGCCCGGCTTTTCAATCGCTTCTATCGTTCCATCTTTGGCCCGCGCGCTGACGACAAACCCGGGCGCCACGTCTTTTACGGCCTGATGATGAAAACTGTTCGTCTGCAGCAAACCGTCGCCTACGATCTTTGCCAGCAGGCTGCCTGGCGTCACATCCACTGCGTGACTAGCGAACTGTCGCCGCCCTTTTTGCACATGTTGCTGACGACTTGCCGTTTGACTGTTGATATCCTGATACAAGCTGCCGCCAAAGGCCACGTTCATGATTTGCATGCCGCGACAAATTCCCAGCATCGGTTTGCCGCCGGCCAAAGCCAGCTTGGCTGCCGCCAGTTGATGCTCATCCATTTCCGGCCAGACAAAGCCCATTTCCTGCAGCGGTTCTTCCTGATAGCAGGCGGGCTGCAGGTCATAGCCGCCCGATAAAATCAGCGCATCCAACCCTTCCAATTGATACTTTATATCTTCTTGTTCTTCAATGACAGGCAGTAGCAAGGGTATTCCCCCCGCTGCTTCAACCGCCCTTATATAGTCATGATTTACATACGTGCGATCCAGGCCGGGAAACGGACCGCTCTCCATTAACAATATGCTGCCCAAAATACCGATGATCGGTTTACGCATCGTTTCTTCCCCTCTTTCTTTATTTCTTTGCTTCTCTATCATGCAATAATCAAGCCAAATAGCAATACTACGACAAAAAAACAGAAAGCGTCAAATAACCGCCTCCATTGGCAGCCTTTATCGCCTTCTGTTCGTCAGATCAGCTTTTTTATAATCGCAAATTGCAACTGCAAGTTGAACACTTCGGTAAAATGGCAGCAAACTCATGCAGCATAAAGGCTGTCGAGAAATGCATCAAAAAGTTCTTCTGGAGTTTGATAGCCGAGTCTTTTACGCGGGCGGCTATTTAGCTCATCTGCAAAACGAAGTACATCGGCCGGGCTGTATTTTTCAATTGAAACACCTTTTGGGATGTACTGTCGTAAAAGCCCGTTGTGTCTTTCGTTTACAGGACGTTCCCACGATGAATACGGGTGGGCGAAATATATTGAAGAACCCCAGTTTTCAACCGTTGAAAACTCTTCGAATTCAGATCCGTTATCAGCCGTAATGCTCTTGAAAACCGAACTGAATCGCTCGCCAAATTCAGCATGCAATTCTTCCATTGCTTCGATTACCGACTCACTGTTTTTTCCAGGAATGCGGATTGCTAAGTAATTATTGGTCACTCGCTCAACAAGCGTCAAAACAACAGCTTCCTTGCCGCTTTTACGGCCGATTACCGTGTCGGCTTCCCAATGTCCGATTTCTACGCGTTCATCCACAATGGCAGGACGTTCATCAATGCTTCGACCTTTTAAACGCTTATGTTCACGGCCTCTTTTACGACTAGATCTACGCTTGAGGAGTTCAGGAACTTCAAAACGAGATAACGGTAAGTTTCCGGCCGCCAGCTCATTATAGAGCGTTTTAGTACACACCATATTGTTTTCAGCGAATCGGCGATGTAAACGTGCATGGCCTACGCAAACGTCCAACGACCACTTTTTCGTACGTACTTGATCGACTACCCATTTAACGAAAGCGGCGCAATGCAAAATACGATGATGTCTTCTGCTTTGCATCCGGTTTGCTTTATATACGGCTAGTCCACGCTTTGCGCTGTACTCTGGAGCACGTCCGCGACTGCTTTTTCGTTTCGGCGTTCCACGGCGCAGTTCATTTAAAACCGTGCTTGCCGAGCAATTGATTTTCGCAGCAATCGATCGGAGTGAGTATCCAAGTTTTCTTAACTGTTGAATCGCTCCGCGTTCTTCTTGACCCAAATGTTGACCGCGTTTGCGTTCTGATTCCACTGTGATATAATCATGGCAGTCCATAGTGATTGCCTCCTCTTTGGTGATGGTTGTGTGAGAACTCCATTCTACCATTTGAGGAAAAAGTCACTATGGACTTTTTTCTAGGTGTTCAACTTCATTTTACAATCGGCCGCTTTTTTATAATGGTGTTTATTCTAACAACGAATTTTCACTCTGTCAAACGATATTCAGTTGTAAATAGGTTTAACAGGCTTTTATTCTCACCTATTTACAAACCTATTTAAGAACAATTCGCCTTTTTTCGTCAGCCGGCTGCCGCCCCGCCCGACCTGCGAGCAGACAAAACCGCACTCCGCCAAGATGCTTAAAATACGTCTCACTTCGCCCTCACTGATCTTTACCTGCTGCTCCTTAAGCGCCTGCCCGATCTGTTTGCGCCCCGCGCCGCCATCGAGGCCCTGGCGCTCGTTCAATAATGCGCTAACCTCCAACGCTTTTTCCAGCTGACAGCGTTCTTGGATAAACTGCTCTTCCGCGCTAAAATCGTCTTCCGCCTTGATATAATGCGGCAAAGCACTGCTTTGTATCACATTCTCGGCGGAAAAAGACAAGTAAGCCGCTGCGTTGGCAAGCTCACGAATATTACCCGGCCAGGAATAGCGCGCGCAGAGCTCTTGCGCCTGCGCAGACAGCGTTAGCTCACTGCGATTATGCTGCTGCAAAAAATGTCGCAGCAATAAAGAAATATCCTCCGTACGTTCGCGCAGCGGCGGCAGCATCAGCGGCAGCACATTGATGCGATAATATAAATCCGCCCTGAATTGGCCAGCCTCTATTTTTCGCATCAAATTCTGGTTCGTCGCCGCGATCACGCGTATATTCACGTTCATCACACGCTGCGCTCCAACCCGCATCACCTGTCGTTCCTGCAGAACCCTAAGCAATCTGGCCTGCAACGCATGCGGCATATCCCCGATTTCATCGAGAAAAATCGTGCCCTGATGGGCCTGTTCAAACAAACCGGCTTTGCCTTCTTTCAAAGCGCCGGTAAACGCCCCCGCTTCATAGCCGAATAACTCGCTCTCCAGCAAGGCCTCCGGCACAGCTGCGCAGTTCACCGCAACAAACGGCATTTTTCGTCTGGGCGACTGATTGTGCATCGACTGCGCCAGCAATTCTTTTCCGGTGCCGCTTTCCCCCGTTATCAAAACCGTTAAATCGGAATCAGCCATCATGCTCGCCTGTTTGATCAGTTGGCGCATTCTTTCCGATTCCGTCACAATGTCGCTGAACTGGTATCGGGCCAGCAAGCCTTTACTTTGCAGACGTTTGCTGAGATTTTGCTCCAATTGCCTGATGTACGTCACTTCCTGAAAATAAAGATAAACGCCTGCCGCCTCGCCAAACTGTTCCAATTCTTTTTTGTTGGCCAGTAGCGAACGCCCCTGCCACTCTACGATTTCATCTCTGACCTCGCCTTGTTTCAGCAAATTTTGCACAGGACTGGGTAAATTTTCAAGCGTCAGCACGTCTTCACTGGAAAGCTCCAGCATCTTTCGCAGGCTGGCGTTACATAAGCGAATCTGTCCCTCACGGTCCATCAGCATTACGCCTTCCGCCGATAAATTAATCACCGTGTCGAGTGCCGTGTTTTCCAGGTACAGCTCTTTATACTGTCGCTTGATTCCGGTGTCGAGCGTTATGATTGATTCGCCATATTGGATCAAACGCCGGTCAAGTTCCCTTTCCTCCAACCCTAAGCGGCTCATGATCTGAAGAAATGTCGATAAATCAATACAGCGGTGTCCCAGATCAATCACTTTTGCGATCTGCTGCGGCACGCTTGCCGCTTCACCGGGCGTGACCGCAATTTGTATCTCCTCCGTCGAATTCTCTCCAAGATAAGGTTCCAGCAGCAAATGATCCAAGCCCATTTGATACAGGAGCGCGACGGTTTCCAGCGTCGTTTCCGGCGCGTCATTGACGACCAGAACCTTGCTCCCGGCGGGAATATCGAGCAATTTGAAGACCGCTTCTTCCTGCAGCGTTCGCTGCACTACCAGTACGCGGCGGCTCTCTTTTACATACGGCTTGATGGCCAGTGCTTTCGCCGGCAGCATCACCAGCACGACATCCTCTTCAATCCGGTCGCCCGCTTTCATTTCGGCAAAAGAGTAGATTTTGCTGTCGGCATAACCGTCAAAAATCCGCATTAAATTCTCTTGTATAAAAAGGCCCAGCGACGAGTTGGCGCTGTCGGTCACAATCGCGATCCGTTTCACAGACGAACCTCCCTTATTTTTTCTACTAACTTCTGCTTTTCTTTCCGCATTCCTGCCCGCATTGCGCTGCTAAAACACCTTATTGTAGATCTAAGCTTTGCTGTTTACATCTCTGCCAAAGAAGGAAATTAAAGGAAATTGGCGAATCTTATTCTTATCTGGATTTTTCTTTTTTCTTGCTTCGCTTGAGCGCCAGAAAAGAAAGGAGGCGACTGCCATGCCCATCGTCCCTGTAAAAGAGCTTCGTCCCGGCATGATCTTGGCGGAATACCTACTGGATCCGCATGGGACCTTTCTCATCGCACCCGGGCAAGTAATCAGTCCCGAATGGATCAAACGTCTGTCGCGCTGGCAGATAAAGTCCGTTACGGTGGAAGACGAACCCGACAGCTTGATTCCGCAGCCGCCGGGCTATAATCGCATTACCGCTCTGCCTGCGATGTCGACCTTCGCCTTCAAGGCATTCTGCCAGGAGCAAACGCAAATTGAAAATAAAATCCGCGAAATCTTTACAGCGCTGCGAGAGAGCGGCACGCTCGCAAGCGGCGCCTTGCAGGAATTGGTACGCGATCATCTTTATCCCTTGCTGAACTTGCCGAAACTGCCTATTTTCATCCATATGCCCGGCAAACAGGAAGACTACCTTTACCGTCACGCGTTCGACTGCGCAATCCTGGCCGGTTTGTTCGCCCGCTGGCTGGAGTTTCCCACGCCGAGCGTGGCGCAGATCATGTTCAGTGCGCTGGTCATGGACATCGGAAAACTATTCGTCTCGGACGATGTGATGAACAAGCCGGATACGCTGACGCTCTCCGAACGCCAGCAGGCAAAAGAACATCTGGATCTCGGCTATCAGATCTTATTGCAGAGCAAACAAATCAACAGCGCCGCACTGGAAGCGATCTACCAGCATCATGAACGTCTAGACGGCTCCGGCTATCCGCGCGGCCTGCGCGGCAGCAGCATCCTCCAGACAGCGCGCATCCTGGCGATTGCCGACGTCTACGATGCGATGGTCAGCCACCGCTGCTACCGCCAGGGCCTTTCGCCGCTGCAAGCCGGAGAGACTTTGTTGACGTCTATGACCAGCCAACTGGATAAGGAAATGCTGCTCTGCTTCATCGAAGAAATGCGCCGTTCCTTCTTGGGCGAGAAGGTTCTCCTTTCCGACGGCAACCACGCGCTGATCGCCGCTTTCCCCCCCCTGCCGCTGATCAGGCCGCTGGTTTTGCTGCCAAGCGGCGCGGTGATCCCGCTGACGCACGACAACAGCATCGATATTATCCGCTGGGAAACGACCTACTGGGATCCGCCCGTCCTGCCCTTTATGCCGTAAACGTAAAGGAGGAAGAATCATGTTCAGCAAACTGCTTACGGAAGCATCACAGCTCCCCCATGTTTGTGCCGCTTCGACACAGGAGTTTCAAAAAAACTCTGCGCTTCTGCTGCAACACGTCAACGAAACGTTATCACGCCATCCCAATATTCTTGAAATAACCGGCAACACAAAGCATCAGGTCATGCTCGATAATCACATGTATCATGCCAAATTTATGCTCACGGTTTTTTATTTCAACAATTATCCTCTGCTCTGCCGGGTTTTAGTCTGGTTTTACCGCACCTACCAGAGCCGCGGCTATTCCGATGCCTATTTTCCGATTCTCTTCGCCGCCTGGCAGCGGGCCGTTGACCGCCATCTTCCCCAGAATGCCGCAGAAGAAATCATTTTGAAGTACCAGTGGCTGATGGCCAAACACAATACATTGCTGCAGCTTGCCCAGCATACGACGTCCTTCTCCTTCAGCGACTTCGTCTTTGATGACGCGTTGACGGACGAAATCCTGATCTCCTGCCGTGAATCGCTCTTAAACGGCGATTATCACTCTTGTCTGGCCTTGTCCTCGGCCGACACGCCGGAGGAAATTGCAAGACTCTATTGTTGCGTCTTGCAGCCCTGCCTGTACTCGATCGGCGCGCTTTGGGAACAGGATGAAATCTCCGCCGCGCAGGAACATCTCGCCACCGCGACCGTCGCACGCATCATGCAGATGCAGTACAGCAAGATTTCCTCTTTCAACAGGCATACGAAAGGACCGGCCCTGATTACCGCCGCTCCGGGAGAATACCATTCGTTAGGCGCGAATATGGCGTCCGACCTTTTGGAATTGGACAACTGGCATACGTATTTCCTTGGCGGCAATACGCCGATTCCCGACCTGCTCACACTGCTGCATGAGAAAAAGCCGTTTCTCTTGGGCATAGCGGTCGTGCTGCCGTTTAACCTGATCAAGGTGCATGATTTAATCAAAGCAATTCGCTGCGACCAGCATCTTTCCTGCATCAAGATTCTCATTGGCGGCCCTGCTTTCTTTCTCGATCACACCCTTTGCCAGCAATTGGGCGCCGACGGCTATGCCACCGATTCGCAAAGCGCCGTCACGCTCGCTGCCGCCTGGTGGCAAGCCAGGCCACCAAACGAAGAAAATACATAAAAAGGCCGGAGCGGATGCTCCAGCCTTTTTTCATTCAGCGTTTCAGATAATCGAGAAGCGGGATATTTTCAATATACAGCTCTTCGACGACGGCATCGCCGTTTTTGATGCGCACCGCAACCGAGGATTCCTGACCGGCAGCCGCGCGAAACGCTTTTTCAGCTTCCGGCGCAAGACTTTCTTCGAGATAAAAGCGATCGAACGGCAGGTTCACGCTGACGAACCCAGCGCTGACCTGCTGCACCTTCACGCGGACATATTCGCCTTTTCGCGGACGTTCAGACTGAACGCCCTGCAATACGGCATAGCCTTTTTCGTCGCGTCCGATCAACGCATATGCGCGCTGCCCGACGCCGGGAACCGCCTCGCCAACGAGCGGAACCTTGATCCCTTTGAAAGAAAATCTGACATAGCGTCCCCGCAGCGCATCATACGGATCGACCGGCGCAGTCTGCCAACGGTAACTTTGTCCGGTCTGCAAAATATCCTCCCAGCGCCAGACCATATAAAGCGCCGCGCTGACTTGCAGGATCGCCAATACGACAAATAAGCCTTTTCGCCACGTAATCTGCTTCATTTTATCACCTTGCCTTTTCGCCGCGCCAGCCAGGCATTGACCAGCAAAAACGCGCCGCCGACCGAAACGAATACCGAGCCGCGAAATACATAGCTATAGTTCAAATCGAAGAAACGCACCAGAATCAGACCGGCCACCAGCAGCATCCCCGCGTTCAAACGCGCGAAACTATTTCGCTTTACGCCTTGGACAAGCGTCCGGATGCCGATCAACAACGCATAGACGTTGAATAGTAAAGCAGACGCCCAGCTGCCGCTTGCCTGCGCCAAAAACAATCCGCCCGCAACCAAAAGCGGCTGCAGCCCTAAGGCCCAGGCGCCTCGTTCTTTGCGAAAACTTTGCCATAAGAGGACTGCGAGCAAAAGCAGCAGCATTCCGGCCAGCCATTGTTCCTCCTGACCGCTTGCCTGCCATTTTTCGTTATGCCAAACCTCCTGAAACGTCAGCGCGATCGACAGCGCCAAAACAGCGCCGCCGCCCACCAGCTTATGCGCTTTTTTCCAGACGGAGACGTCTTCATCAAACCAGCAACGGCCGATCAGATACGTTGCGGCAAACAACGCGCCGTAGATCAAAAAATCAAGTTCGCTGATGTAGCGCTGAAAGATTTCGACAAAGCTGACATAAAAGCAAAGCAGCAGCGACCAGGACAGGATCACCGCCTGTTCTCCATAGCGCTCCGCTTGCAATCGTTGCCAGTAATACGGCCCGAGCAACGCAAGCAGCAGCCAGATCCATTGCTTCTCGCCGGGATAGTCGACGCCTACGAACAGCCAGGCCATGCTTCCGCCCAGATAGATCAGCGCAGGCAGCACCGCGCGCAAAAGATAGACAATCGGCAGGACCAAAAGCATCCAGAGCAGCAAGAAAGAACCCATTTCCGCCGCGACATGATAGGTCTGGCCGATCAACGCGAGCGATGCACCGAGCAGTAAAGCCAACAAGACGCCGCTGCCTTCGCACCAGGCGATGCTGTCCGGCCTTCGCCACAGAGCATAGGCCGCGAAAAGTTGCGCGGCAAACAGCTGCCCTAAGAGCAGCACCAGACGCTGCATTCGGCTAAACTGTTCCCAGTTATGCGCCAAAATTAATATGACGCCGAGCCCGATCAACGCCATTCCCATTATCGCAAACAGCGTCAGCAGGCGCGATGAACCGCTTCCTTCCTCTGCGTTTTGGTAGTGCGCGCGCAGCGCATCCGCCCTGTCTTGCGGCAATATTCCCTTCTCAACCCATTCAGGCAGCTGGCGAAAAAGCCACTCAATGCTTTTCTTGTCTTTATCCATCAGTGAAAATCCCCTCGTAAACGATATTATTTACACCACATATCCCAGATCTGTTTGCCGATCAGAATAACCGACATAAATAAAAACAGCGGTCTGACATACGCCGCGCCTTTGCGTATCGCCAGGCGCGAACCGGCCAATGCGCCGAGAATCATCGCAATGCCCATCGGAATCGCATACGCGTATTGAATCGAACCGAAATATGCGAAAGCAAGCACCGCGGCAATATTGCTGGCAAAATTGAGCGCCTTCGCATTCCCGGCCGCGACAACAAAATCAAAGCCGACCATCAGAAAACAAAAGATAAAGAACGAGCCGGCTCCCGGACCGAAAAAACCGTCATAAAAACCGATGCCGGCCGCGGCAAAACCGCTAAGCCAGGCCGTTCGTCCGCTGACGCCCCGATAGGTGGAGACGTCGCCCCAATTTTTCTTCGTGAAAGTATAAACGGTCACCGCCAAGAGCATCACCACCACCAGCGGCTTCAAAAACTGCGACGGGATCTGCTGCACGGTATAAACGCCTAACGCCGAGCCAAAAAAAGAAAGCGGAAATTGCCAGCGGATGATTTTTAGATCGATCTTGCCGGAACGCAAAAAGGAAAGCGTGCTGGTAAAGCTGCCCATTACGCTGGCCATCTTGTTCGTTCCCAGCGCCATCGTCGGCGGCAAACCGACCATCAAGAGCGACGGCAAAGAAATCAGACCGCCGCCGCCGACCACCGAGTCGATAAAGGAGGCGATGAATCCAGCCCCCATCAGAAACAATAGGATCTCAATACTTACATTTTCCATCTTTTATGCTCCATTCCTGCCAGTAAGAAAAAACCAGGCTTGCTCTTAGCCATAGGCCAAGGGCAAGCCTTCATTCCTGTCTATTCTTTGGCAACCGTCACTTTTTCCATGATATCGCCCTGGCGGATATCATCCACAACGTCCAAACCTTCAATCACCTTGCCAAAGACCGTATGCAATCCATCGAGATGCGGTTGCGGTTCGTATACGATGAAAAACTGACTTCCTCCGGTATTCGGGCCGCGATGCGCCATTGACAGGGAACCGCGTTCATGCTTGTGCGGATTGCCTTGCGTCTCGCAGGGAATCGTATATCCGGGGCCTCCGGCGCCGGTACCGTCCGGGCAACCGCCTTGCGCCACAAAGCCTTTTATCACGCGATGAAAAGACAAACCGTCATAAAATCCTTTTTCAATCAAATAGGTGAAGTTTTCCACCGTCTTCGGCGCTTCCTTCTCAAACAGTTCAATAACGATTTTCCCTTTAGCCGTTTCAATCGTTGCTTTCGTCAAAACAAATCCCTCTCTTCTCCGGCTTAACGCCGCTTGCGCAGCAGCCGTCTTTCTCATTAAAAATAGCCAAACTTCGGCACTTGTCCATTATAACATTTTGCCGCTTTGCTCGGCCAGAAAAAAAATATGATTTTCGCCGCTTAAAAAAATTAAGATAACAGGAATTTCCTTTTCGTAAGCGAACTATATCCAATACAATATCGTCCATTAGCAAGGAGGACAAGATCGTATGAACATTCTAGGCTTTTTGGCCGGCGCTCTGGGCATCCAAAGTCTGACGGATTATCCTAAATCGATCACGACTCTGAAGAACCGTCTACCCAAAGAAGAGCAGGATGCCTTCATCCATGACTATAAAAAATTATCGGCCAACGATAAGACGCAGTTCAAAGAATATCTCAAGCAGGCTGACCTGCAAGATGCCGGAAAAATGATCGGTCATGATCTGAGTAAAGTGCAAAGCGCTTATACAAAAACAGTCCCCTCCGACAAAAAAGGAAACGAAAGCGCGACGAACGCCGCGCCTCTGACCGCTGCGCCGCTCGCTCCGCTTGATTTTTCGGCGCGCATCCAGCAAATCTTGCAGACCGCAACGCCCAGCATCGATCCCCTCTTAGTGGCGGAAGCGGCTAAAAAATATCAGGCCTTGCAGCTGGACGGCCTGCCGTTCGCCGAGCGGCATAAAAAAGTCATGGAGGCCTATGCCAAAGCGCAAGCGGCGCTCGATGCGCCTGTAGCGCTGACTTTCACGCCAAATAGCGCGGCCGAGCCGGAAACGAAGACAGCGCCGGCCGAAGCGAGCTTGGAAACAATTTCCGAACCGCCTTCACCCGAAGGCGAAACAAAAACGGATTTGACGACTTGAAAAAAGCGGCAAACTGCTACAACGCAGTTCGCCGCTTTTTTTAATCGTCCTCTTCTTTTGCACTCGCCGCTTCATTATTACTAAAATAGCGTTCCATCGCATTGTCATAGCCCATCAGGATATCGCGCGGCTTGCTGCCCACATTCGGTCCGAGAATCTTCAATTCTTCCATCCGGTCGATCAAACGCCCTGCCCGCGTGAACCCGATGCGGAACTTGCGCTGCAACATCGACGCCGAGGCCTGCTGCGTCTCCATGATGATGCGCACCGCGTCTTCGAGCAGTTCGTCTTCACAGACTTCCGCCTGATGCGCCGCACTCGAATTAGGGTTTTCACAGGTCGTAACGCCATCCACATACTCCGGCGGTTCACTTTGCGCCTTGATGTAATCGGTCAGTGCTTCCACCTCTCCGTCGGCAATGAACGCGCCTTGGACGCGCAGCGGCTTCGGCGTGCCGATCGGATAGAGCAGCATATCGCCTTTGCCCAATAATTTTTCTGCGCCTCCCATATCGAGGATGGTGCGGGAGTCAACCTGCGACGATACGGCGAAGGCGATGCGCGAAGGCACATTCGCTTTGATCAAGCCGGTTATGACGTCGACCGAAGGGCGCTGCGTCGCCAGAACCATATGAATGCCGGCGGCTCTCGCTTTTTGCGCCAGACGGATGATGGCGTCTTCTACATCGACCGGCGAAACCATCATCAGATCCGCCAACTCATCGATAACGACCAGAATATACGGCATCTTCGTCCCGCTGGAACCGTCGCCTACCGGAAACGCGTCGATCTGTTCATTATAACGACCGATATCCCTTACGCCGGCCGCCGCAAACATTTCATAACGGCGGTCCATCTCAACGACCGCCCAGCGAAGCGCAGCCGCTGCTTTTTTCGCCTCGGTCACGACCGGCGTCAACAGATGCGGCAAACCGTTATAACTTGTCAGCTCAACCACTTTCGGGTCGATCAGGATAAATCGCACCTCGTCCGGCGTCGCCCGAAAAAGGATGCTCGCCAAGAGCGTGTTCACGCATACGCTTTTGCCGGAACCGGTCGAACCAGCCACCAACAGATGCGGCATCTTGCCGAGATCGGTCGTGATAATATTGCCCGCGATATCTTTGCCCAGCGCAACGGTCAAATGCGACTTGGCAGTCAAAAAATTCGGATGATCGAGAACATCGCGCAGCGGCACGCTCGATACCGTCTTATTCGGCACCTCGATGCCGATCGCGGCTTTACCGGGAATCGGCGCCTCGATCCGCACGCCCGACGCCGCCAGACTGAGCGCGATATCGTCAGCAAGATTCACGATGCGGCTTACCTTTACGCCGGGCGCCGGTTCGAGTTCATAACGCGTCACGGCCGGTCCCTGGCTCACATGCTTTATTTTCGCCTTGACGCCGAAATTTTCCAACGTTTCTTCCAGCGTCTTCGCGTTAGCGGCCACTTCCTTATCCTGTTTGCCGTCATTCTTGATGCTCGGCTTATTGAGAAGCGAAAGCGGCGGCAGCTGATACTGTCCCGGAACCGGCGCGGGTGCAGGATCGAGCAGTCCCGGCAGCGGCGTTTCCTTACTATTCGTCCGCTCCGGCAGTTTCACGCTTTCGCGCGGCGCGGTTTGACGAACCTTTTGCGGCGGCGCCGCCGGTCTTTCCGGCGTGCTGACGCGCTCTTCCAGCAACGGCGCTTCGTAGGTCTCGCTCTCTTTTTTCTCATGCTGCAGAAGCGGCGCTTCTTTTACCGCCTCCGCCTCGCCTGACAAACGGCTGTTGCTGAAAAGACGGTTGAATAAAGTCGGCGATTCGTATTCGCCTTGCTCCTGTTTACCGGAACGGCCATGTGTGGTAAAACGCCAGTCCTTATCCTGGTTATAAAAGGTTTCCGCCTTGCTGTGAACCGATTCATAGGCGGTCGTGATGCCGTCCTGCGTCTTTTGCCCCGCTGCGCTCAACGTATGGTAGAGCGACCAGGTCGTCGCCAATAAGAGTCCCCAGACAGCCATCGCCAAGACCAAGACCATGCCGCCGTAAAAGCCGACGACTTTGCGCAGGAGAAAAATCACCATGCCGCCGATCAGACCGCCGCCTTCGAGCAGACTTTCCGGCAGGATTTCCGTACCTTCGGCGACCAGGAAGTGGTGCGCCAAAGCCAGGAGCGAAACATAAAATAATAACAAACCCCAAAAGCGGCTGCTGAAACGAATCGCCTGACCGCTTTTGATATACATGCCGCCGACCGCCATAATCAAGAGCGGCACGACTACGGCGCCAAGACCGCAGGCGTAAGAAAGAAATTTCCCCAAATAACGCCCAAGCACGCCGGTATTGCCGCCATACAAACTGATCAAACCGATAACGCCTATCGCCATGAGAAACACGCCGATTATTTCATAGCGTCTTCTTTCTTTATCCGTTGCTTTTGCCAATCTTCATCACCCTGTGTTCCTTGCTTATTTTCTTCTAGTCATTATACCATATCCTCCTATCTTCTCGCCATTAGACAGCAAAATAGACGAACCGCCTTCTTTGCGCAAAAAGCGGTCCGTCCATTGCTGCCTTACTATTCTTCGATTGCCCTTCTGTATTGTATTAAATCGGCCACCGACAGCAGCGGAAAAGCATGTCTTGCCGCAAACGCCGTGATCTCCGGCAAACGCGCCATTGAGCCGTCCGGGTTTGTCAGTTCGCATAAGACGCCAAAGGGTTTCAGTCCCGCAAGCCGCATCAGATCGACGGTGGCTTCCGTATGTCCTGCCCGCTCCAGTACGCCGCCCTCGCGGGCGCGAAGCGGGAAGACATGCCCCGGACTGCAAAGGTCTTTATGACAAGCGTCCTCTTTAATCGCCGCTTTGATCGTTGTCACCCGATCCGCCGCTGATACGCCGGTTGTCACGCCTTGCGCGGCTTCAATGGAAACGGTGAAATTCGTTTGAAACGCGCTGGTGTTGGTTTCCGTCATCATCGGCAGCGCCAATCGTTTCACTTGCTCTTCCGGCAGGCAAAGACAGACAATTCCGCTGCATTCGCGAATCAAGAGCGCCATTTGCGCAACACCGATCTTCTCGGCTGAGAAAATCAAATCGCCTTCGTTTTCCCGTTCTTCATCATCGGTTACCAGTACTCCTCTCCCTTGTTGCAGGGAAGACAAAGCATCCGCCACTCTTTTTTTCCATACGCTTTCTTCGTTTTTCCGATTCATCGTGATACGCCTCCTTTATTTAGGCGACTCATCCGAATCAAGGCACAGGAATATACAGTGATTGGGCAAAAGACTGTTTTATCCTCTTTCATCCGGACTATAACCGTCGGCTCTGGCTCAACCAGATCGGCTGCCGTCTTGCGTGTCTGCAAGAGCGCTTGCGGGCTCCCCGGCTATGCCGGGCTACCGCCGATAGGGAATTTCACCCTGCCCTGAGAATAAGTCTGCTTCTTTACTTTATCTTTCTGCCCGTCTTTTTTCAATTACAGATGCCTGCCACCCTTCTTACACTTCCCCCTTACGCAAAAAAAGGATGGCCTCAAACAATTTGAGACCATCCTTTCTTCTCTCAGAGAATCGTTTTGATCCATTCCGCTGTTTCCGGAAAGAGCGTCGTAGCCAACAACACCAGCGTGAGCAGGATCAGGAACGTGGTAAAAATCCAGGTGATCGCGTTATAAGCCTTGGACGTGGCATGTTTGCCCATCAGATTCACATTGCTCGCGATCAGGACCATAAAGACCAGGATCGGCGGCAGCAAGACGCCGTTGACGACCTGCGTCGTCAGCATGACCTGGTACAAGGACAAATCCGGCCAAAGTACGATCGCCGCGCCCAAAACGATCATTACCGTATAGAGGCCGAAAAAGACGGGCGCCTCTTTATAATTCTTGCTGATGCCCTGTTCAAAACCAAAGGCTTCGCAGATCGCGTAAGAGGTGCTAAGCGGCAGGACAAACGCCGCCAGCATCGATGCGCCAAGCAAGCCTAAAGCGAAGAGGAAACTAGCGTATTTTCCCGCCAGCGGTTCCAGCGCGATCGCCGCATCTTTTGCCGTCTCTATCGTGATGCCGTTCGCGTACAGCGTTGCTGCCGTGGCAACCATAATAAAGAAAGCGATAAAGCCGGTAAAGAAGGAACCGATCATCACGTCCCAGCGCGTATAACGATATTCTTTCGCGGTGATGCCTTTATCGACGACCGAAGACTGCACATAAAACTGTCCCCACGGCGTGATCGTTGTACCGATTACGCCGACCGCAAGCAGAAGAAAGTCGACGTCGCCGGAAAAGCTTGGCGTCACCGAAGCCTTTAACACTTCCTGCCACGGCGGATCGACGATCACGCCCGATACCACATAACTCAAAAAGACCAGACAAAGAGCAAAGAACACTTTTTCCACGCGCTGATAATCGGCTTTAACCACCAGCCACCAAATCATCAGCGCCATGCAGGGCACGGAGATGTATTTGGATATGCCAAACAGTTCAAAACTTGTGGCGATGCCGGAAAACTCGGAGACCGTGGTGCCGATGTTGGCAATCAGCAGGACGGACATCGCAAAAAACGTCCATTTTACGCCGTACTGCTCACGGATCAGATCCGACAGTCCTTTGCCGGTGACCGCGCCGGTTCGCGCCGATATTTCCTGGGCAATAGCCAGACAGACCGTACTGACCAGCATCGTAAAAATCAATTGATAGCCGTATTTCGCACCGGCCGCCGCATAGGTCGCAATGCCGCCGGCATCGTTGTCGGCAAACGCCGTGACGATGCCCGGTCCCATCACGCCTAAGAACATGGCCAGGCGGGGAAATTGTTTGCGCCAGCTTTTCATTACTGCTTCCACCCCCTACCCGAGCGCTTGCCGCTCAGCAGGTTCGAGAAGATTTCCACCCGGCTGCGATCCGACATTAAGATATCCATGACGTCATCGACCGTGATGATGCCCTGCAGGACATTTTCCTCATCGACGACCGGCAAAGCCAGGAGACTGTATTTATGTATTTTATCGGCTACGACCGAATGATCATCCTCGAAATGAACCGTGACGACTTTCTTATGCATGAAATCCGTCAGTTTTTTCTCGGGCGGCGTCAGAATCAATTCGCGCAGCGAACATACGCCAAGCAGATGTTCCTGCTCGTCCGTGACGTAGAGATAATAGATCGTCTCGGCTTCCGGCGCCATACGGCGCAATTCGTCGATTGCTTCCTGCGCGGTCAGTTCGGGCGCCACTGCGATATATTCGGTCGTCATCAACGCTCCGGCCGTCTCATCGTCATAGTCCATCAGTTCCTGGACTTCATCCGCCTCTTCTTTTTCCATCAGACTGAGAATTTCACGCGATTTTTCTTCCGGCAATTCGCCCAGGATGTCGGCCGCTTCATCCGGAGGCAATTCTTCGAGCAGATCGGACGCCCTTTGCTGATCCATCTGCTCAATGATTTCCACCTGCGTCTCCAATTCCATTTCAGCCAACGCATCGGCTGCCTGTTGTTCGTCCAGGTTCTCAAGAAAGCTGGCCCGCTTATTATAATCCATATCCTCGATCAAATCGGCGATATCCGCCGGATGCATCTGTCCCAGTTGTTCTTTTTCCCGCTTCAGCTGCAGATTGGACGTCCGGTTCTCAAGCGGATTGATATGCTGCCAGCCCAAGAGATTGTCTGCCCGGTTCTTCACTAAAAATTCAATACCCAAGCGGCGGCACAAGCCCTTGAGTCCGATATCCACAGCAGTCAAGGCAACATGCGTCTGCCCCTGTGCGGTCGTAAACCAAGACAGCATAATGTCATTGACGCGGACCAGTTTCGTCCCTTTTAAATCGATGATTTGCTTGTCGAGCAGCCATTTGGCTATATATGTTTCTTCTTCACGCAACTGAATGTTGCAGCTTGTCTGCATCGGACTTGCCAAGCGGATGCCGTCTTCAGACATCTCTTTGATCACGCTGCACGGAATCAAACAATGACTGTCTTTTTCATATTTTATCCCTACGATCCAAGGCGTCGCATTATCCCAGGATACGGCCATGTCTCTAACTTTTCCGACCCGTTGTCCACTGGAATCGTAGATCGGTTTTCCTTTTACGCGGCTGAAATACAGCTCGGTTCTTTGTTCCATCGAAACTCCCCCCTTATATGCAGAGGACTCCGCCCTCTGATTTTTCAACGATAACCGGATCTTGATTTCTACTATCAGGGCCAGCGTCCACGCCGTCACCTCCTCTTGCATTTGATTTTGCAAACATAGAAAAAACCTTCCCGAATAAATCAGTAAGGCTAATCATAGATTCTGATTGCCGTATTTCGCCCTGCACACCTTGTTTCAGCGCTGCATCCCGGCAAGAATTGAATCATTGTTCCTGGTTTATTATACTCCTTCTATCTTTGACGTCAATGGTATATTAGAGAAATTAACGATAAATACGGCCAAATTTAACAATCTAATAGCTTTAGCCTGCTAAATCTACCCTTAGGTCTCATTATCGCAATCAGACCGTCAATCTCTTTCTTTTTCACGCGCTTTTCTTTGCTCATTCTTTTTCACGCAGCGGAAAAAACACTGAAAAAGACGTGCCTTTTCCTTTCTCGCTTTTCACTTCGATGCTGCCGCCATGCGAATCGACAATCCAACGCGCGATCGAAAGGCCAAGCCCCGCCGCTCCGTTCTCGCGCGCATTCGCCGACTGGTAAAAACGCTCGAAGATCCGCGGCAACTCATCGTGCTCGATGCCTTCGCCGTTATCGCTCACCTCTAAAACGGCTTTTCGTTCTTCTTTTTTTACCTTGATGACAATTTTTCCATTTTCCTCTGTATGACGCAGCGCATTGTCGAGCAGGATTGATAGGACCTGGCGGATGCGGTTGCGGTCGCCGCTGACCAGGACATCGAGCGACACTTCCTGTTCCAGGACGATTTTTTTGCCAATGGCCAGGGAACGGAACGTCTGCACCGTTTCATAGACGATCTTGTTCAGCCAAATGAGTTCTTTGACCAGCGGCTGCTGCTGCGCATCAGCCCTGGCGAGAAAGAGCAGGGAATCCACCAAATTATTCATACGCTGACTTTCCAGGTCAATATAGCGCAGCCATTGTTCCTGACTTTGAATCGTCTCCGTTTTGCATTGCCAGAGAATGTCGAGATTAGCCCGTATCACCGCAAGCGGCGTCCGCAGTTCATGCGACGTTTCGGTGATAAAATCCTGTTGCTGCTGCCATGCCTCTTTTACCGGGATCATCGCTCTGGTCGCTAAGAAGAAGCTGGCGACCAAGGCCAATCCCAGACAGAGGATGCTGGACCAAAGGACGGTCTCCAGCAAGACGTCGAGTGAATTCCGGTAAAGGCTGAAATTGCGCAGAACGACGATTTGTCCATTATGTTGAGGGTCACGCATGACAAAATAAGCATACTCCTGTGTCTGCCAGTTGATAATGCCTTTGCCGTCTTTATTTTCCAGCGCCATATTTAAAAAATCATGCCATTTTTCCTTCTCGACCGGCATATAGGAAGACGAGGCGATCACATTTCCCATTTCGTCAGTGCGAAAGAAAAACGCGCTCGGCAGGCGGCTCTTACGCCGCTGCCCGATATCATCATATTGATGTCCAACCAAAATTTCTCCGGCCAGCTGCGTCAAATTCTCAATCGCATAATCCTCGATTTGAAACACCATCGTCCAATAAGTAAACGTGGACAGGACCAGTAATAACAGCGAAAACAGCGTCATATTGAGTAGCGTCATCTGTCGCCGCAACTTTTTAAACATCTTATTCCTCCCACATGTATCCTTTGCTTCTTATCGTTCGTATGGAGGTCGTCTTTAATTTTTTTCGCAAATAATGAATGTATAAATCGATATTGCCCGGTTCGATATCCGACGCATAGCCCCAAATTCGTTCCAGGATGATTTCTTTCGTCACCACATTGTTGGCATTGCGCAACAGCAATTCGAGCAGGCTGCTTTCCGTCGGCGTCAGACGAATCACTTCGCCGTCTTGTACAACCTCGCCCTTGGCCGGCGTGAAGCGAAACGAAGGCGTTGCCATTTCACTCTCCTGCAGCGGCGCCTGGCCGCGCCGGGTTAATGCCCTGACCCGCGCCAACAGTTCCTCTGTAGCAAACGGCTTCAGCAGATAATCATCTGCGCCGGCATCCAGTCCTTGAACCCTGTCCTCTACCGTATCACGCGCCGTAACCATCAAGACCGGGATTTCAAGCTGCAATTCTCTCAGTTCGCGCAATACTTCGATGCCGTTTTTCTTCGGCAGCATGCGATCCAGGATAATCAGATCATAGGCTTTTTCAAGCGCCAATTCCAGTCCGGCTGCGCCGTCATACGCCACATCGACCTGATAACGCTGGCTCTTTAATAAATAAGCCAACGAATCGGCCAAACTTTTTTCATCTTCGACCAACAACAGACGCATCTTCGTCCGCCCCTTTCACTTGCAACTTGTTTTTAAAGAAAACCCCGTCTCCAGCCCGGCCAATCGGCCCGGCATAAGACGGGGTTTTCTTGCTATATGTCCAGGTTTCGGACGGTGTGGGCATGGTCTTCGATAAATTTGCGCCGCGGCTCTACCTTGTCTCCCATCAAAATGGAGAAAATTTGGTCTGCTTCGGCCGCATCTTCCAGCTTGACCTGCAGCACAGTCCGCGCTTCCGGGTTCATCGTCGTATCCCATAATTGTTCGGGATTCATTTCGCCCAGGCCTTTATAACGCTGCACGTTCATATTGTCCCGGCCGATCCGAGCCAAAAGTGTGTTCAATTCATCGTCGCTGTACAAATACCAGCTCTCGCGACCTTTTTTAACCAGATAGAGCGGCGGTTGCGCGATATAGATCTTGCCGTTTTCCAATAACGGCATCATATAGCGATAAAAGAAGGTCAAAAGCAGTGTCCGGATATGCGCTCCGTCCACGTCGGCGTCCGTCATGATGATAATCTTGCCGTAACGGGCCTTTTCGACATTGAAGTCATCGCCGATGCCGCAGCCGAAAGCCGTGATCATCGTACGGATCTCTTCATTGTTCAGGATCTTGTCAAGACGCGCCTTTTCGACGTTCAGGATCTTGCCTCTGAGCGGCAGAATCGCTTGAAAGCGACGGTCCCGTCCCTGTTTCGCACTGCCGCCCGCAGAATCGCCTTCGACCAGATAAATTTCCGTCTGCTCCGGATCTTTTATCGAACAGTCCGCCAGTTTGCCCGGCAAGGAGCTGAATTCCAATGCATTCTTGCGGCGCGTCAATTCACGCGCTTTACGCGCGGCTTCCCTGGCGCGCGATGCCATGATCGCTTTTTCAATGATCTTCTTGATCACGACCGGATTTTCTTCGAAGAACTCATTCAAGCCTTCGCTGACCAAACCATCGACAATGCCGCGCACTTCGCTGTTGCCGAGCTTCGTCTTCGTCTGTCCCTCGAACTGCGGTTCCTGCACTTTGACGCTGATGACCGCGGTCAAGCCTTCCCGGATGTCATCGCCGCTCAAATTTTCTTCATTCTCTTTGAGAATGTTGAATTTGCGCGCATAATCGTTAATTGCCCTGGTCAGGGCGATTTTAAAGCCGCTCAGATGCGTGCCGCCTTCATGCGTGTTGATATTGTTGACAAAGCTGTAGATATTTTCGACATAGCTGTCATTGTACTGGATCGCTACTTCGACCATCGTCGTATCGCGCAATCCTTCGACATAGATCGGCTTGGCGTGCACCGCTTCTTTATTCTGGTTGAGATATTCGACAAATGAGCAGATGCCGCCTTCGTAAAAAAACTCGCGGCTATCACCGTTTCGTTCATCAGTCAGCAAAATAGTGACGCCTTTATTCAAAAAAGCCAGTTCTCTGAGGCGCTGCTTTAAGATATCAAAGCTGTACACGGTCTCTTCAAAAATCGTGTCGTCCGGCCAAAAAGTAACTTTTGTCCCGGTCTCTTCGGTCTCGCCGATCACGGCCAACGGCTCTGACGTGTAGCCCCGTTCAAACGCAATCGTATGAATTTTGCCGCTGCGCTTGACCTCAACCGCCAGACGGGTGCTAAGCGCGTTGACGACCGATACGCCGACGCCATGCAAACCGCCCGATACTTTATAGCCTTCGCCGCCGAACTTGCCGCCGGCATGCAGAATCGTCAAAACGACCTCGACCGCAGGTTTTCCTGTTTCATGCATATCAACAGGAATGCCGCGACCGTTGTCCGTAACGGTGATTTGATTCTCCTTGCCGATCGTGACCGTTACTCGGTTGCAATAACCGGCCAAGGCTTCATCGATGCTGTTATCGACCACTTCGTACACCAAGTGGTGCAAACCACGGGCAGACGTACTGCCTATATACATACCGGGCCTTTTACGCACAGCCTCCAGACCTTCCAATACCTGAATCTGGTTGGCGCCATAATTGCCGCTGACTGTCATATCATCATCAAAACTCATACTTAACCTCCACGTTACGCTTCGTCATGTTCCAAGCCATTCAAGTGATGCGCCCTTTTTTTAAGCGTCAATGCCGAAATAGCCGACAGATACACCAGACCGTCGGTTATTACAAAGCTTTTCGGTTGATTGTCGGAAACATCCACTACCTTGTCTTTTTCCCGCATATTCTTGATAAAAATTCCATTCGCCTTAGACTGCGTATGCTTCAAATCATTTATGGCGATTACTTCGCGCAGGGGAACCACCGTATCCGCTCCCAGGTGTAGAAACATCTTTCTTTTTCCTCCTGAATCCATCCAGAACTTTTTGAATCGCGCCTTCGGTAACATTCTCCGGTTTCGCGCCGGTCTTTATCATAAGATAACTGCTTACCGTCATTCGATCCGTATCGCCATGATATAAGGCGCTAGCCAATCTGGACAGCGTTATTTCGCAAGCTGCTTGATATTCCTGACGGTTGCAGGACAGCTGCTCGGCCGCCTCCGCATAGCGAAGCCAGGGTATTTCTCTAAGCATTTCCAGCAAGCGTACGACCATACCTTCACGCTTATGAAGATTGCAGGTGGTGCAAAGCGCATCTTGCGGCGGACATAATGCATTGCAAGCGCTGCACTTATGCCAGCTTTTTTCTTTTCGCAACTTGCGTAAAGCAAGTTCCTTGCGCAAAATTCGGGTCATCTTGCGGCGCAAGGCAGGATCCGCAGTGCTTTTCACCGTTTCTTCCAACCACGCGCGCTCCCCTGTGGATAAACGAACCTGCCATAACGCAGGTATTTCCTGAACTGGGGATAACTCTCCGTCTTGTTGATTATTCTGGCTATCTTTAAAATATCCTGCTTTGAATCGAATATCTTCGATAAGTTTTTCACCGATCAACTCATTCGCCTTGGCGATCATTTCCCTTTTCATCATCGATAAATGATGTCCCCAGACCGGGCTGTCTACTTCGACCAGCACCACGCCGCGCTGCACAGAAAGCGCCCGGCAATGCGCCGCATTCTCAGAGCCGACAATTTCAGGCCAGCGCATAACGACGACATGGCCGTTAAAATCTTTTGTCATTCCCATATGACGGATCGTCGCCGGAATCAGATCTTTTAGGCCTTTCATCGTATTTTTCATGCTTTTGTAACCCTTCCTTGCACAACCTGATAGTAGCAGCTGTTGAAATTTTTCGGAAAATAAGCCTCATCGGTAGCCGAAATAAAGGTTTGAATCCGGTCTTTGATAAAAACCAGCAGGTGTTCACGCCGACTTTCATCGAGTTCACTCATTACATCATCGAGCAATAAGACCGGATATTCGCCCGTCTCCGATTTTATATATTCCAGTTCGGCCAGTTTAAGCGACAACGCTCCGGTTCGTTGCTGCCCCTGCGAACCGAAGGAACGCAGCGCGACATGATTGACCGACAGCACGAGATCATCGCGATGCGGCCCGACTCCGGTGCTGCCGCGAAAGACATCCTGCCTTCTTCCCTCCAGCAAGGCTTTTTCATAGGCCGCCGGAGAAAGATCGTCTTCTTTGATCCCTGAGAGCTGATACTGAACCTGCAGATTCTCCTGGTTCGCAGTGATTTTGCGATGCATCAGATTCGCCAGCATCGCCAATTTTTTTACCGCTTCCAAGCGCTTTGCAACGATGGAAGCAGCCGCCTTTGCCAACTGCGGATCCCAGCTGTCGAGCAGTTCTTCTTTCGCCTTGCGTTCGCGTATCTTTTTCAGCAGATGGTTGCGCTGGCCTAAAATGCGATTATAGCCCAGCAGTTGCTGATAATAATAGGGACTCGCCTGTGAAATCTCACCGTCGAGAAAACGCCGCCGCAAAGCGGGCGCTCCCTTTACCAGCATCAAATCTTCCGGCGCGAATAATACTGCATTGAACATCCCGACGATGTCCTTCGCCTTGATCTTATGGCCGTTATGAAAACAGCTTTTCCCCTTGCTTGGCGAAAATTGAATCCGTAGTTCCTGTTCCACGGCCATACGGGAAAACAGCACCTGTATGGCGCCGCCGTCTTGCTCCCAGCGAATCATTTCTTCATCGCTGGAAGTGCGGTGCGACCTTCCCAAGGCACTGTAATAAAGAGCTTCGATGATATTCGTTTTTCCCTGCGCATTGTTGCCCAGCAGAATATTGATACCGGTGGCCGGGCTTAATTCCAATATCTCATAGTTACGAAAATTCCGCAGGATCAATTGCTGAACCTTCATACGTCCTCACTCCGCTGCAACAAGCCAAGTTCCCTCTTCCTGAATTGAAACCACATCTCCGGGCATCAATTTCTTGCGTTTTTGCGTGGCAAGCTGACCATTGACCTTGATAATACCGGCTTCAATGAGAATTTTGACCTGACCGCCGCTCTCTACGACGCCAGCCCATTTTAAAAATTGATCCAACTGAATATCGGGCGTGTTTATGATTATTTTTTCCATATCAATTCGTCCTTACCGGAGTGACGATATAGTCATAACTCTCATCATCCAGCGGTCGAATGCTGGCCGCGCTGAGCGGCGTATTCAGGGAGAAAAGCAAAGTATCGCAATCCACATTTTTTAAAATATCGGTCACGTAGCGTGCATTGAACGCAATTTCCACATCACTGCCCTCAAGCTTAATCGACACCGCTTCGTACGCTTTGCCAACATCCGGATTATTGGACGTTATGACAACCTCACCGTCTTTGAATGACATCTTGATGACGTTATAATCGCCGTCTTTTGCCAATAACGATACCCTTTCCACCGCAGACTGAAACGCATCGGCCGGTAATTGAGCATGCGTTGCAAAGCTTTCGGGGATAACTCGGTTATAGTCCGGAAATTGTCCTTCTATAAGCCGAGAAATAATATAAACATCGTTAAAGGCAAACGAAACCTGATTGTGGCGGTAGGAAAGCGTCACATCGGTCGGGATGTCGTCAACCAGCAAACGTGCCAATTCCGTAAGAATTTTTCCCGGAATGATCATTTTGAACGGAGCCGTAACCTGATCAAGCTTGTCATGCTTGATCGACAGGCGATGCGTGTTTGTCGCAACCATCGTTACCTTGTCTTCCCTGACATCAAGCAGCGCACCGGTGAAAATAGGGCGAGCCTCATCCGTAGAACAGGCGAAAACCGTTCTTTTGATCAGTTCTTTTAGCACATTATCTTTAACTGTCATCGTCGTATCAGTTTGCAGCGGCTTTAAAACAGGAAACTCTTCCGCCGGCAGATTCAATAAATTGAATTGGGCAGGACCTGCGGTAATCGTCATGGTCTTCGTGTCTTCACTGGAGATCAGATTCACGCTGTCGCCGGGAAGCTTGCGTACCATTTCCTGAAAATAACGGCCGGACAATACGGTCTTGCCTTCTTCTTTCACTTCCGCATCAATGACGCAGCTGATGCCTATTTCATAATCAGTCGCCTGCAGTTCTAGGCGGCCTGCCCGGGCTGCAAGATAAATACCGGTCAGTATGGGCATCGGCGTTTTGCTGGCAATCGCTTTTTGCACCGTTTGCACCGCTTGCTGTAGAGCGTCTTTTTTACAGATGATATTCATGCGTGACCTCCGATCATGTTCGCTTATTACGGGGTTATATATATAAGTAAAAAGGTAGTCGTAATAGTCGTAGGGCCTGTAGATATGTTGATAAGCCCCTAGGCGGGAAGAAATATAAAGGCAGACGCATGTGTATAAACTGTTGGCAAGCTAGAGACCACTTATCCACAAATCCACAGAAAAAAATGTGAAAAATGTTATCAACATATGGCTGACAGGATATGCTATGCCTTACCCACAGAGTTATACCGTTATGAATTTTCTATTTTAGCGATCAGATCTTTGATCGTTGTACCTAATTTCGGATCGGCTATTCTTTCGCGGGCGATTTTGTCGTGGGCGTGAATGACCGTTGTATGATCGCGTCCGCCGAACATCTCGCCGATGCGAGGCAGGGAGGTTTCGGTCAGTTCGCGTGCCAGATACATCGCGATCTGCCTGGGGTAGGCGACATTGCGCGTTCGTTTTTTAGCCAGCAATTCTTCTTGCCGTACCTTGAAGTAGGTGCCGATGACTTCCTGGATCAATTCGATCGTGATTTGTTTTGGTTTGCCGTGCGGGAAAATATCTTTCAGGGCTTCCGTGGCCAGATCAATGCTGATATCCTGTCCGGTCAGCGAAGCATAGGCCATGACGCGGATCAAGGCGCCTTCCAGTTCACGGATATTATTGTCGATGCGGCTGGCGATATAGACCATGACGTCATTTGAAACGTTAAGGTTTTCGAGCATTGCTTTCTTGCGCAAGATCGCAATGCGCGTTTCAAGATCAGGCGGTTGGATGTCGGTGATCAGACCCCACTCGAAGCGTGAACGAAGACGGTCTTCCAGAGTTTGAATTTCTCTTGGCGGCCGGTCGCTGGAGATGATGATTTGTTTGTTCGCTTCATGCAATGTATTGAAGGTATGGAAAAATTCTTCCTGCGTATGCTCTTTTTTCGAGAGGAATTGAATATCGTCTACGAGCAGGACGTCAATGTTGCGGTATTTTTGCCGAAAACTTTCCGGATTGCCGTCGCGAATCGAATTGATCAGTTCATTCGTGAATTTTTCGCTTGATATATACATCAATTTCAATTCAGGGTGATTTTGCAGGATGCGATGCCCGATCGCATGCATCAGATGCGTTTTGCCAAGTCCTACGCCGCCGTAAACAAAAAAAGGATTATATGCCTGCGCCGGAGCTTCGGCGACGGCCAGCGACGCCGCATGAGCGAGGCGGTTGGAGTTGCCGATGACAAACGTTTCAAATACATATTTAGGATTTAAAATCGCGCGCGCATCATCGGAGCCAAGTTGGGAAACAGGAAAAGACCGGCCTTCTTCAGAAGCTCGGGCAGGAGGAACCGGAGGCGGAAACGAGGAGGGCGATTGACCGTAGGCATAAGCCGATGGCGCCGTGGAGGGAGGGGGCAGAGGAATATCGGCGGCGGCCATGGTCGTTTGCGTCGCGTTTTTCTCGTCTTCCAAATCTAAATTGATGAATTCAACAACCAGCTGTTTGCCGGTAATGAAATTGACTGTTGCCGTAATGATCGGAAGATAGCGTGATTCAAGCCATTCCTTGATGATTCTCTTCGGCGTTCCGATGCGCAGTGCGTTGTCACTGATGGAAATGGGCGTAGTCGGTTTAAGCCAAGTATCAATGACGAGCTTGGATAATTCTTGTTCTAGTTTTTGCAAAACTTGTTCCCATATTATTGAGGCTTCTAAATTTTCCATATGGTCATTCCTTTCCAGGCTGTATGGTACGAAGAAAAATGATATTAACAGAAATAATGAACAGGGGGATAAGTTATCCACAGGTTTATACACAAGTGTTGATAAATATGGGGCGGTAATGCTTCGATAGCGAAAAAAAAAGACAACTGACGAAGACCAACAGAAGAAAAGAGACCGGTATTTACCGGGAATCGACTGTTTTTGCAAAGTTGTTGATAAAAATGTGAATAAATATTATATTATGTAGATAAGATCGATATTTATGTGGATTATGGGGATAACTCGCAGGTTTTATATTAACAAAAAACGCGAGAGTTATCAACAATAATTTAGTTAAATGGGAATAAGAATAGGAATGTTATCCACAAGTAAAACGAATAGCCTGCGCCAAGAGGCTTGACATGGTTTCCCGGCTGGTCTATAATCTGTAATAGTTAAAAACAAGGTATTGTACAGTGAGAATTCTGTGTGCTTTATTTAGTAAGGAGGTGGGAATACATGAAACGCACATATCAACCAAATAATCTTTGGAAAAAAAGAACCCACGGTTTCCGTGAGCGTATGAAAACCAAAGGCGGTCGCCTCGTTCTGCAAAGAAGACGCGCCAGAGGCAGAAAGAAACTGTCTGCGTAGTAGGCCGATCCAAAAGGCCTTTCCGTGTCAATGAAATATAAATTGCCTAAGAGTGGGCGCTTGCATGATAACAGCCAATTTCAGACCGTCTACAGAACGGGACGGTCTGTTGCCAATCGGATGGCTGTTCTTCATCTTGTTCCTAATGAACAGGCAATCAGTCGTATCGGGTTTGCCGCGGGCAAACGCCTGGGCAATGCGGTGGTGCGCAACAGGGTTAAACGCCTTTTGCGCGAAGCGTATCGCCTGCAACAGTTCCGGGTTAAACCGGGCTTTGATATGGTGTTAGTCGGTCGACAGGCTTTGATTGAGGCTGATTTGCAGAAAACGGTGAATGCTTTTTTGGATTTATGTCTTAGGGCAAAAATTTTGAACAAGTAGGCGGTATGACGATGAAACGGATATTCATAGTAGTAATTAATTTCTACCGTATATTCATTTCACCGCTCAAACCGCCTACTTGTCGTTTTGTGCCGACGTGTTCGCAGTATGCCATTGAAGCGATTGAAACTTACGGAGCATGGCGCGGAAGCAAGAAGGCTTTGGGGCGTATTTTGCGTTGCCATCCTTTTCATCCTGGCGGTTATGATCCGGTTTAGTTATAATAGATGAGTAATTAGAAATTGTTGAGGACGTGAGCAGTTTGATCGATTGGATATCCATTCCCCTGCAGCAGTTGTTGACGCTGTGCTATGAATTAACCGGAAAACTCGGCTACGCGAATTATGGTGTGGCGATTATTTTGATTACCTTAGTGATAAAGCTTGTTTTATATCCGTTAACGGTCAAACAGGTTAAATCAATGAAAGCGATGTCTGAATTGCAGCCTAAGATGAAAGAGATTCAGACCAAGTTCAAGGAAAATCCGGAAAAAATGAATAAAGAAATGGCTATGATGTATAAAGAATCCGGCGTCAATCCTTTATCGGGCTGTCTGCCGATGCTCGTGCAAATGCCGATTCTGATGGGCATCTTTTTCGCGATTCGTGATTTCACGTATGAGCAGACGCCTAGCTTTTTGTGGTTAGCGAACCTTTCTGACGCGGATCCCACCTATGTATTGCCGATTGTATCGGCGATAACGACTTATTTTTCGCAAAAACAGGTCACGGATACGAGCAACCAGCAAAGTAAGATGATGTTGATGTTTATGCCGCTCTTTATCGGCTATATCAGCATTACCTTCCCGGCGGGTCTTGTACTGTACTGGGTGGTAAGCAATATCTTCCAGATCATTCAGCAGTGGTTCATGTACAGAGGTACGGGAGCCAAAGCATAAGGGGAGGATCAGGGACACCATGAATTATGTGGAAAAGACCGGAAAAACCATTGAAGAAGCTTTGGAACTGGCCTTGGCAGAATTGCAAGTGCCGCCAGAGCGGGTCGACTATCAAGTGCTGGAAGAACCCAGCAAGGGATTGTTTGGTTTGATTGGTGGGCGCATGGCCAGAATCGGCGTGAAAGTGAAGCCGATTGATCCGATGGCCGTAGCCCGGGAATTCGTGATTCAGGTTTGTGAGGCGATGGGCCTTGCTATCGAGGTGGACCAGCTAACGAAAGAGGATCACACGGTGTTCAATATCCGCGGCGAAGGCTTGGGCGTACTGATTGGCAAACATGGGCAAACGCTCGATGCGCTGCAGTATCTGACCAATTTGACCGCGAACCGCGATGCGGAAGAAAAAGTCAGAGTCATTCTTGATGTGGAACAGTATCGCCAGCGTCGTGCCGATACGTTGACGCGCCTGGCGCAACGCTTGGCCGGCGCGGTTAAGCGAAGCGGCGAGGCGGTGGTTCTGGAACCGATGACGCCGAGCGAGCGCAAGATCATTCATATGGCGTTGCAGGAAGATTGGCGCGTCAGCACCTACAGCGAAGGGGAAGAACCTTTTAGAAAAGTGGTCATTGCCCTTAAAAATTAAACGAAGTGTTTAAAAACCCAGTAATAAGGTTTATTACTGGGTTTTATCCCTATTTTGCATGATAAGCGGGAGGAAAGCCAGTATGTTCCAGGAAGATACCATCAGCGCCGTTGCTACGGCCGTAGGTGAAGGCGGCATTGGGATAATTCGCCTTAGCGGCGTTAGTGCGGTAAATGTGGCGGAAAATCTTTTTAAGCCGACGAACGGAAGTTCGGTCGCGCAGCTGGCCAGCCATCAGTTGACCTATGGAAAGGTCGTTGATTCGCTATCCGGTCAGGCGGTTGATGAAGCGATGCTTGTGGTCATGCGCTCTCCCCGCTCCTATACGAAAGAAGATGTCGTCGAGATTCATTGCCATGGCGGTCCCGTTCCTTTGCGGCGTACGCTCGAACTTACGCTGCGCCATGGCGCGCGCTTGGCGGAAGCCGGCGAATTCACGAAACGGGCTTTCATGAATGGCCGTCTTGACCTGGTGCAGGCGGAAGCGGTCATGGATCTGATCAGGGCCAAGAGTGATGCGTCGCTTCGTATGGCGCTCGGCCAGTTGCAAGGCAGTCTGTCGGGCAAAGTAAAGGAAATGCGGCATGAGATATTGGCGCTGATTGCGCATTTGGAAGCGACGATCGATTTTCCGGAAGAAGATATCGATGCGTTGACGACGCAGGAGGTGCGCTCACGTTTGACCTCTTTGCTCGCACAGATGGAACAGTTGTTGGCCGGTCGCAAGACGGGCCGTATTTTGCGCGAGGGCTTGGAGACGGTGATCATCGGCAAACCGAATGTCGGAAAATCGAGTCTCTTAAATGCACTGCTGCGCGAACAGCGCGCGATTGTCACCGATATTCCGGGAACTACGCGCGATATCATCGAAGAGAGCGTCAGCATTCGTGGAATTCCGCTGAAGATTGTCGATACGGCAGGCATTCGCGAGACGAAGGATATCGTCGAGAAAATTGGCGTGGAGCGTGCACGCGCGTTGATTGAGAAGGCCGATCTGATTTTGCTGCTGCTCGATGCATCGTCGCCGCTGACGGACGAAGATAAAGAAGTGCTGCGGATGCTCGAAAGCAAAGAGGCGATAATCCTATTGAATAAGAGCGATTTGCCGCCGCTTTGGCAAGAGTCCGCGCTGCAAAAGGAAAGCGCCGGAAAAGCGGTCTTGAAGCTGTCGGTGCTTGACGGCAGCGGTTTAGACGAACTTGAAGAGGCGATCGTCAAGCTAGTTTACAGCGGTGCGGTCAGTCCGAAGGAAAATGCGTTTTTGCAGAATGTCCGCCAGGCGGATTTGCTGGAAAAGGCGAAAGAACAGGCGAAGGATGCGCTCAAGACGATCGATGCTGCCTTGCCGCCGGACTTTGTCGTGGTCGATCTGCGCTCCGTGTGGGAGAGTCTGGGCGAGATTACCGGCGATACCGTGGGCGAAGATATCATTCAGCAGATTTTCAGTCAGTTTTGCATCGGGAAGTAGTTTTGTTGAGGTAAGGAGCGAGGAACAATGTTTTGCGCAGATCAATATGATGTAGTTGTCGTCGGAGCTGGACATGCTGGCTGTGAAGCGGCTTTGGCTGCGGCCCGCATGGGTTGTCGTACGCTTTTGACGACGTTGAATATGGATAATATCGCGATGATGCCCTGCAATCCATCCGTCGGCGGACCGGCAAAGGGCCATTTGGTACGCGAACTCGACGCTTTGGGCGGTGAAATGGGTCTTACGGCCGACAGAGCCTGCATCCAGATGCGGATGCTTAACACCGGCAAAGGGCCTGCGGTTCATGCCCTGCGCTCGCAGGCGGATAAGCATCTTTACCAGGCTTTGATGAAAGAGACGGTGGAAAATCAGGAAAATCTTGACGTCAAGCAGCTTTTGGTGGAAGAAATCCTGCTCGAAGACGGTAAGGTAAGCGGAATCCGTGTGGAAACGGGAGAGACCTATCGGGCGACCTGCATTATTTTGGCGACAGGGACGTATTTGGCGGGGAAGATCATATTAGGCGAGACCGTCTATCCCGGTGGACCGAACGGACAAAGGGCGGCCGAAAACCTGAGCGTATGTCTGAAGAAACTCGGCATTCGCATCATGCGTTTTAAGACGGGAACGCCTGCGCGCGTCGATCAGCGCTCAGTCGATTTTTCGAAGATGATTATCCAGCCGGGCGATGAAGAAGCGCATAATTTTTCGTTTATGAGCGACGCTGAGACGCGCGAACAGCGCCCTTGCTGGCTGACGTATACAAATCCGCGTACGCACCGAATTATACAGGATAATCTGCATCGTGCGCCGATGTATACGGGCGTGGTCGAGGGCGTCGGACCGCGTTACTGTCCTTCGATCGAGGCGAAGATTGTCCGTTTTGCGGATAAGGAAAGCCATCAGCTTTTCGTCGAACCGGAAGGGCTGCATACGAATGAGATGTACGTGCAGGGCATGTCGACCTGTCTGCCGATCGATGTACAATATGAGTTTTTGCGGACGATACCGGGCTTGGAGCAGGTCAAGATCATGCGGCCGGGGTATGCGATCGATTATGACTGTATCGACCCGACGCAGCTCGATTTGTCGCTCGAGTTTAAGGATCTTGGCGGCCTCTTTTCGGCGGGCCAGAGCAACGGGACGTCGGGCTATGAAGAAGCGGCGGCGCAGGGCCTGATGGCGGGCATCAATGCCGCCTGCAAGGTGCAGGGAAAAGAGCCGCTGATTTTATCGCGCGCGGATGCGTATATCGGTGTTTTGATCGATGATTTGGTGACGAAAGGGACGAATGAGCCTTACCGGATCATGACGTCGCGTGCGGAATATCGACTGCTGCTTCGCCAGGACAATGCCGATATGCGTCTGACGGAAAAAGGGCGCGCGGTCGGACTGGTAAAAGAGGCGCGCTACCGGCGTTTTACGGAAAAGAAGCGGCTGATTGAAGAAACTCTGGAAGTGATGCGAACGCGTACGCTTACGCCGACGCCGCAGGTACAGGAGATTTTCTTCAGCTTGAACACTTCGCCGCTTAGAACCGGAATCACGCTGCTTGATTTGTTGCGCCGAACGGAATTGTCCTATCCGATGCTGCAAGAGCATTTTGACTTACCGGCCGTGCCGAAGGATGTATGCGAGCAGATTGAGATAACGGCAAAGTATGAAGGCTATATCAGCAAACAAATCGAACAGGTTGAGCGTACGGCGAAATTGGAAGCGAAAAAGCTGCCGCTCGATATGGATTATACAAAACTGCAAGGCCTGGCAGGCGAAGCGCGGGAAAAACTGCAGGAAATAAGGCCGTCTTCCGTTGGGCAGGCTTCACGGATTTCCGGCATTTCTCCGGCGGATATTTCGATCTTGCTCGTTTATCTCGAGCAACGGCGGCGGGAGGATAAGAAAGCGTGAATTTCAAACAATTTTTGCAAGCAGAAGCGGCTAAGGCGGCGCTTGTGTTAGATGAAAAACAACTGGCGGGGTTCGAGCGTTATTTTCAACTGCTGGTGGAGTGGAATGAAAAAATGAACCTGACCGCGATCACGCAGGCCGATGAGGTAGCGCTGAAGCACATGATCGACTCACTGACTTGCCTTGATCCGGACGTTTTCCTGCCTGGAGCGAGCGTGATCGATGTCGGAACCGGCGCTGGTTTTCCCGGTTTGCCGCTGAAAATCTATCGTGAGGATCTGCAGCTGACCTTATTGGACAGTTTGCAAAAACGTCTTACCTTTTTAGCGACGGTTTTAGCCGAGGTCGGCATTGACGATGTCCGTTTGGTGCATCATCGCGCCGAAGACGGCGCGCGGGATAAGAAATTGCGGGAAATGTTCCAGGTTGCGGTCTCCCGCGCTGTAGCGCGCTTGCCTGTACTTGTCGAGCTATGTCTGCCGTTCGTCAAGCCTGGCGGCTATTTTGTCGCTTTAAAGGGCGCACAGTATAAAGAGGAAATCGAAGAAGCGCAATACGCCATTTCTTTGCTGGGCGGAAAGCTAGAAAAAGTCCAGCCGGTTCAATTGCCGGGCTTAGAAGATATCCGGGCGGTCTTATATATACGCAAGATAAAAAAGACGGCGGCCGCTTATCCCAGGAAGGCCGGTTTGCCGGAGAAAAAGCCGTTGCTGGGCGAAGGAAGTTAACGCTTCTTTGCAGAATAAAGGAAAGATTGCGGGAAAACGCCCCGCTTATCGGAATAAGGCGGTGTAGGAATGAAACGTTGGGCCCGATTACTTGGAATTGGTGGGACCGAGGGAGCTGAGGCAACGAATTTGTCTCCTGCCGAAATGACGCTGGCGGAAAAAGGCGGCGCGCCGGACAGCCAATTGGTTGAAATAGAAATGATTAACGCCAATCCTTTCCAACCACGCAAGACGTTCAGCGAAGAGGCGTTGGCGGAGTTGTCCGCATCGATTCGCGAATACGGCATTTTGCAGCCTTTGATTGTGCGAAGGCGCGAACAGGGCTATGAACTGGTAGCCGGAGAACGCCGTTTGCGTGCCTCGCTCTTGGCTGGCCTGTCAGAGGTGCCGGTCTTGATTCGTGATTTTGACGACAAGGAAATGGCCGAACTGGCGATGATCGAAAATCTTCAGCGTGAGGATTTGCATTACTTGGAAGAAGCTGAAGGCTACCAAGCATTATTGCAGCAGTTTTCTTTGACGCAGGAAGAATTGGCGAAACGGATGGGCAAGAAGCAGTCTACGATCGCGAATAAGTTGAGAATTTTGAAACTTTCTGCTCCGGTTCGAACGATCTTAGCCCGCGAAGGCTTAACGGAGCGCCATGCGCGCGCGCTGCTGAAGCTGGAAGATGATAATTTGCAGCAGGAAGTGCTGGAGTTGATTTGTCAGCGGGGACTGAACGTAAGAGCGTCGGAAGAGCTGATCGAAGAGTTTCTAGAGGATATTGCAAGCCAGGTAGAAGAAAAAAAAGCGCCGAAGCGTCAAATGGTTAAGATGGTTCGCGACGTGAGAATTTTCTTGAATACGATCAATACGGTAGTCGGTGAGATGAAGAAAACCGGCTTTAAGGTGAAAGTAAAACAGGAACAGGATGAAGAGTACATCCATATCAATCTTAAAATCCCCAAGACAGGAAAGAAATAAAAAACAGCCGTTTCAGATCTCGCATCTGAAACGGCTGTTTTTTATTAGTAGAGCAGAAGCTGTTTGATTTTCATATCGCCCGGTAAAGAGGAAATGCTTCCGTCTTGCAGCCAGCTGCCAATCGAAGAATCCTTTGTGACGTCCAGTTCGCACATCATACGCATGCTTTTTACGACCAGGAAAGGAGTCCCGTCGATAATGCGGATATCGCTGATCGCATAGTTGGAACGCACGTCTTCGACGCTGGAGCCAGGACCGATCTGTTTCTCGGTTTTATAACGCGCATCATAGATGTGAATGGTCGAAACCAGTTTGATTTTTCCGTTCGACAATTCCATTTTCAAGGCAGGCGTTTTTTTGCTGCTGTCGAGATAAAGCACTGCTAAGGTGGTTCGTTCGCCGTTGATCAGCTCCGTATTGATCAAGACATTGGAATATTTTTTCTGCAAATCTTCTAAGGACATGCCGATATTGATCGCGCCGGCCTTGCCGACGGTCAGGGAAAATTCATTGACCGGCTGACTGGCGGCGTTTGCGGCGCCGAACTTACCGGCAGGGAAACCTGGCGGTAACGTCGAGCCTGCCGAGAGCGGCGGACGTGTTTCTGGCTGCAGATTCGGATCGGCTCCGGCGGCTTTTAAGAGCTCGGCAATTTTCGCCTCGCTTTTCCGGTAGGCGTCCGTTAACGCCGTACGGCCAAACTTATCCTGGACATTCGGGTTGGCGCCCTGTTCGAGCAATAAGCGGACAATGCTTTCCGCGCCGACGCTGGCTGCCTGCATTAAGGCGGTCCGTCCGATGTTATCCTGCAAGTTGGGATTGGCTCCTTCACCAAGCAAAAGCTGGACAATTTCCGGCTGTTTGTAAAAAGAAGCGGAAATCAAAGGCGTCCAACCGTCGCTTTTGCGAACTGCATTGACGTCCATTCCGGCGTCAATGAAGGCTTTCACCATCTCCTTGTTGCCTTTGGCGGCAATCTGCACCATGCTTTTTTCCTCGAAAGTGACGCCGAGGTTGACGATCTTATCTAAGGGCGACATTGAATCAGAAGCCAGTCGGGTGGAATGGTAGCCGAGGAAACCGCCGATGCTGGCAACGCTGATCAAACCGGCCATGACAAAGAGGACGCCGCGTTTGCTGAAGGCCATGCGCAAGCGTTTCTTCTCTTTAAGCGGTGCGGCTGCTTCCGGCGCTTCTAGGGCAGCGCCTTCTTCGTTTGAAGCAGGCGTTGTTTCAGCAGATAAAGGCGGAGCCGTTTCGGCTTCGGCCGGTTTGGCATCACGCGAAAAAAGCGCGGCAAGCCAAAGGGAAAAGCGTTTCCAGGCCGTTGGCTGAGCATCCTCTTCGGCGCTGCCAGTCGATGCTTTTTGCTCTGCCTCATGTGAGGCGATTACATTATTGACCAGTTCTTTGATTTCCCAGTGGTCGATCTCCGGTGCTGCGTCCTTGCCTTTAGGCGCGGCAGCGTTCTCGGCCGTCTCGTCGAGCAAACTTTCGATTTCCGGCGCTTGTGCCGACGGCGTTTCAGCCGCTTCTTTGATCGGCTCCATTGTAGCGAGCAAAGCGGCAATATCGTCCGGACTCATTTGTTTGTTGGGGTCAGCGGAAGCTTCTTCCGTTGCGGGAACTTTTGCGGCGACATCGCGCTGCGCAGCCGGTTCTTCTTCTGGCGTTGGCTCTGTCGCCGCCGCTGTTGCTTCCGGCTTGGCTTCCATTGAAGCGAGTAAAGCGGCAATATCGTCAGGGTTCATTTGCTTATTCGGATCGACTGCCGCGTTAGCGGCAGAATCGACCATCGAGGCAGGCGGCTCTTCCGCCACAGGAGCAAGAGCTGCTTCTGCCGCAGGCGCTTCCGGTTCCATCGAAGCGAGCAGAGCGGCGATATCATCAGGGCTCATCGCCTTATTGGGATCGACCGGTTCCTCCGCCGCAGGGGCCGGCGCTGCTGCTGCGGGCTCTACGGGAGCTGCAGGCGCTTCCGGTTCCATCGAAGCGAGCAGAGCGGCGATATCATCGGGGCTCATCGCCTTATTGGGATCGACCGGTTCCTCCGCCGCAGGGGCCGGCGCTGCTGCTGCGGGCTCTACGGGAGACGCAGCCGCTTCCGGTTCCATCGAAGCGAGCAAAGCTGCGATATCATCGGGGCTCATCGCCTTATTGGGATCGATCGGTTCCTCTGCCGCAGGGGCCGGCGCTGTTGCTGCGGGCTCTACGGGAGCTGCAGGCGTTTCCGGTTCCATCGAAGCGAGCAAAGCTGCGATATCATCGGGGCTCATCGCCTTATTGGGATCGACCGGTTCTTCCGCTACAGGGGTTGGCGCTGCGGCTGCAGGCTCTACGGGAGCTGCAGGCGTTTCCGGTTCCATCGAAGCGAGCAAAGCTGCGATATCATCGGGGCTCATCGCCTTATTGGGATCGACCGGTTCTTCCGCTACAGGGGCTGGCGCTGCTGCTGCGGGCTCTACGGGAGCTGCAGGCGTTTCCGGTTCCATCGAAGCGAGCAGAGCGGCGATATCATCGGGGCTCATCGCCTTATTGGGATCGACCGGTTCCTCTGCCGCAGGGGCCGGCGCTGCTGTTGCGGGCTCTACGGGAGCCGCAGCAGCTTCCGGTTCCATCGAAGCGAGCAGAGCGGCGATATCATCGGGGCTCATCGCCTTATTGGGATCGATTGGTTCCTCTGCTGCGGGGGCAGACGGCGCCGCTTCCATGGAAGCAAGCAAAGCCGCGATGTCGTCGGGAGTCAACGCTTTGTTCGGATCATCGGTTGGGCTGCTTACCGAATTTTCGGCAGGCGAAAGCACCGGCTGTTGTTCAGATGAAACAGCCGGTGCAGCAAGAGATTCGTTTTGTGCCTGAGAAGATGCCTGCGTTTCGGATGCGGGCTCTTTTCGCTTTAATATTTCGTCTGCCATGGAATAGTCCCCTTTTTATTACACAATGATAGTGAAAGATCGCTCAGTAATATTTCTGGTAAAATTCCAGTTTCATCGACAAAAACCCTGCTGATCTTTTGAGTTTTTTTCTGAAATTAATTAAAAAATAGTTAAAAAATAACAAAACAGAAGAAAGTCTTCTGTTTCAGACTGTAGACAAAACCCCACTCCCTTTAATGATATGATAAAATCATTAAAGGGAGTGATTTTTATGTACGAGAAAAAAGATCGAAGCCAGCAAAGCCAAATTGAATTTTTCTGCTTAGAAGATTTAGTACCGAAAGAGCATATATTACGAGACATCGAACGCGCCATCGATTTTCATTTCATTTATGACGAAGTCGACGGTTTATATAGCGACTCCGAACGAGGCAAACCAGGAATTGATCCAGTGAGTCTGTTTAAGATCGTACTGATTCAATACCTGTTCGGCATTCGCAGCATGCGTCAAACCATGAAAGAAATCGAAGTAAACATGGCGTATCGTTGGTTTATCGGCTACGGCCTTACCGAAAAAGTCCCCCACTTTTCAACCTTCGGCAAGAATTATACCCGGCGTTTTGAAGGAACCGATGTGTTTGAGCGGATCTTCATGCGCATCCTTTACGAAGCAGTAAACTGCGGTTTCATTGATGCAAGTTCCGTATTCATTGACGGAACCCATATCAAAGCACGAGCCAACAAAAAGAAAAGCGCAAAAGTGTTTGTGCCGATTCCGGCCAAGCAATATCAGGATGAACTGCATGCGGAAATTCAAGCCGATCGCGAAAACCATGGCAAGAAACCGCTAAAAGATAAAGACGACGATGAAAATCCACCGCAAGGTAAAACCATCACGCAAAGTACGACGGATCCGGAAAGCGGCTTGTTTCATAAAGGTGAGCATGAAAAATGCTTTGCCTACGTAACCAACACAGCTTGCGACCGGCATAACTTCATATTGGGTTATGAAGTCACACCCGGCAATGTCAACGACAGTCGTTCGTTCGATGAACTGTACCAACAAATCGTCAGCCGCTTTCCTGAAACCGAATCCGTTGCCGTCGATGCGGGGTATAAAACGCCTTGGATCATGAAACAAATCATCGATAGTGGTCGAATTCCGGTCGTTCCCTACAAGCGTCCCATGACCAAAGAAGGCTTTTTCAAAAAATATGAATATGTGTATGACGAATATTATGAATGCATGATTTGCCCTGGCAACCAGGCGCTTGGCTACAGTACGACGAATCGTGAAGGATACCAGGAATATAAAAGCGATGCCAAACAATGCAAAGTGTGTCCGCATTTACAGCAATGCACGCAGAGCAAAGCGCATCAAAAGCAAGTTCAACGTCATGTATGGGAATCCTATCTAGAACTTGCTGAAGAGTATCGGCACATGCCAATGTATCGCGATATTTACAAATTGCGCTCGCAAACCATCGAGCGCGTCTTCGCGGATGCAAAAGAAAAGCATGCAATGCGCTATACGCAACTGCGTGGCCTGCAGAAAGTGAAAATGCAGGTGACGCTTACTTTTGCATGCATGAATTTGAAAAAGCTGGCGACCTGGAAGAAACGCAGGGGTATGTTGCCGCCTGTTTTTCAACGTTTTTTCGAAAAACTGCGTTTTTGCGGTGAAAATTGGATATCCGAAATTGAAAAATGCACCTTACGCTTTGCGTAAAGTGCATTTTGTCTACGGTCTGAAACAGAAGAAAGTCTTCTGTTTTGTTATTTTAAAGCGAGAGGAGAAAGAGTTATTTATTTTCTTTCATAAAGGATTTGGCAAGCGCTACGGCGTCAACGCCATTGGCGGCAAAACAGTCGGCGGAGGCGGCCAGGGCGTACTCTTTCGTTAATACGGCGCCGCCGACAATCGTGTATGCGGAAAGGCCGGCCGCTTTGATCGCGGCGATGGTCTCGTCGATCTTCGTCATCGTCGTAGTCATCAGCGCACAGAGTCCGACAATATCCGGCTTATGAACGCGTACCGCTTCGACGATGCAATCGGGAGCGACATCTTTGCCAAGATCGATGACTTTAAAGCCGTTGTTTTCTAATAAGGCGGCAACGATGTTTTTGCCAAGATCATGAATGTCGCCTTTAACGGTAGCAATAACGACGGTTCCAAGATAGCTTTCCGCTTCGCCGGGCAGGTGTTTTTTCAGCGTTTGAAAAGCACTGCGCATGGTTTCGGCGGCAAGGAGCACCTGCGGCAAGAAGCAGCGCCCTGCGCCAAAAGCGATGCCGATCTCGTTCATCGCGGCGGTAAGCGCGTTGTCCGTGATGACGAGCGAGGACAACCCTTCCTGAAGCGCCTGTTCGACCAGCGGAATGACGCTTTCCTTTTCCCCCTGCAGGACCGCCGACTTAATCTGGCCAAGCGTATCGAGCGTTAGAGCGGCGGACTTTGTTTCAGGCGGTGCGCTGTTCGGCGCATACTGCAAACTGTACTGTTGCCCGCAGGGATCTTCGCCGCGCAGCGCCGCCGCTGCCGCCAGCGTTTCTTTCATTCTTTCATCGTAGGGATTAAGAATGGGCGCGTCCAGGCCCGCTTCAAGCGCCATGGCGCAAAAAGCGGCGTTGACGATTGGACGCTGCGGCAGGCCAAAGGAGACGTTGCTGAGTCCCATGGTGCTCGGATACCCCAGTTCTTGCCGGTATAAGCGCAGCGTCGCCAGTGTTTCGAGTGCGGCATTTTGATCCGCGGCGGTGGTTAAGACGAGGGCGTCAAGCAAGAAGTCATTCGGCTTGAGCCCGGCAGCAAAGGCGGCTGCGATAATTTGCCGCGCGCAGCGAAGGCGCTCGGCGGCGGTGCTTGGAACGCCTTTATCGGAAAGCGGCAGGCAGAGGATGGCCGCGCCGTATTTTTTCGCCAATGGGAGAAAGCTAGCCAAACGTTCGCTTTCGGCGCTTACGGAGTTGATCAAAGCGCGACCTGGATACGCCTTCAACGCACACTCCAGCGCCGTTGCATCGGTGGTATCAATGACTAGCGGCACATCGACCAACATCGATAATTCATGAAATACGGTTGTCATTGCGGCGGCTTGGTCAATTCCAGGAACGCCCATATTGACATCCAATATTTTTGCTCCGGCGGCGACTTGTCCCAAGGCTTCTTTTTTGACGCCGATAAAGTTGCCTGCTTTGATTTCGGCAGCCATTGCTTTGCGGCCGGTCGGATTGATGCGTTCGCCGATTATCGCAAGCGGCTGCTCGCTGCCGATATGCACCGTTCGGGTGCGACTGGTCAGGGCGAGATCAAAACGACGCTGACGCGGTTGTCGTGTGACGGAGACGTGCAGGAGAGCGGTTTTGACCGCTTGGATATGAGCCGGCGTGGTGCCGCAGCAGCCGCCGATATAAGAGGCGCCGGCAGCGGCAAGCTTAGGCGCCCATTCGGCCATTTCGGCAGGCGTCATCGGGAAGACGGTTTCACCATGAATCAGCTCCGGCATGCCTGCGTTCGGTTGTACGCTGATCGGCGTTTGTGCATGAAGGGCCAATTGTTCGACGACGTGCAGCAGCTGTGCAGGGCCAAGGGAGCAGTTTGCTCCGATAACATCGGCGCCTAACGCGCTTAATACGATCGCTGCGGTCTCGGGATCGGTACCGGTGATCGTCCTGCCGTCCGCGCCAAAAGAAAGCTGACAGATTACCGGCTTCGTCGTCGCCATTTTTGCCGCGATCAAGGCGGCGCGCATTTCCTGAAGATCGATAATCGTTTCAATAATGATCATATCGACATCGGCCGCGACAAGTGCGCGAATCTGTTCTTGAAAGACGTCAACTGCCGTGTCGAAAGCCAAATCGCCCAGCGGTTCCAAGAGTTTTCCTGTCGGTCCGACCGAACCGGCGATTTTCGTGTGCGGTGCGCAGGCGGCGCGTGCGGCTTTCACGGCCGCTTCATTTAGCGTCGCGACTTGATCGGCCAGTCCGTAATGTTCAAGCTTGATGCGATTTGCGCCAAACGTATTCGTCTCAATGATATCAGCGCCGTTGGCAATATACGTCTGGTGGATTTTGCTGATTGCACCAGGATTTTCGAGATTCCACAATTCAGGACAATAACCGGCGGGCAACCCGGCGGTTTGCAGCATCGTTCCCATGGCTCCATCAAATACATATACCTTCAATTTGTTTCATCCTTTCTTTTCTCTCTGCGCGAGAGACAGTTGTTAAGAGAGCAGGCGCTGCAATTGCTGACAGGCTGCGGTTTGTGCTGACGATAGGTCGGCTGAAGGCCAATGACCGCGGTAACGGATTTTCGCGGCAGCAACATGCAAGACTCAGTTGACGTAATGTTGATCTGTTCTGCATTTGCTAAGCGCAGCATTTCAGGCTGAAAACGAATATCCCAGTTACCATAACCAGGACTAAAGCGGCGCGTGCAAATAAAACCTTTTGCTGCATATTGCTGGCGGATAAAGGCTTCCAGCTGGTCGGCCGCTGCTTCGACAGCGGTTGTTCCGGCGGCATCAAGCAATAAGGCATGGCTGTAGGAGCCCTGGGAAAAATAATCTTCGGAGGTTTTTTCTAAAAGATCGCCAATGGTGACTGCCAAAACGACAACATGCTGGCTGGCTTGCAAGTGACGTTTGATGCTGGCAGCCGTCAGTTCAATTTTTTTCTCGGCCAGGATAATCGAAGCGGCAGGATCATAAGGAAAGATTTCCCATGAACTTTTCGCTTTTGCAAGCAGACGGCCTTCTTGAACGGCGGCGGCAATCGCTGCAGGAGGAAAACTGTGCGCTTCCTTCATTCCGGCATACCGTTGAACTTCTGTTGCGGACAGGGAATGCAAGGTCGGGTTGTAAATCGGCACACGAGCACCTCCTCCGTAAAGCGTGTTTCTGCCTAAAATATCATAATTTTATATATTACGCAAGTATTTGCGCTGTTTTTATACGCTTATATTAATAAGGAAATGATTTTGCAAATATACGGGAGTAGAATATTGTTGTATAATGAGAAAAGAAGTTTTGAATATGCATGACATGAGGTGAGGACTTTGGGGAAAGTCATTGCGATCGCCAACCAAAAAGGCGGCGTCGGCAAGACTACGACAGCGGTAAACTTAAGTGCTTGTATTGCTGAATTAGGGAAAAAAGTGCTCTTATTGGATCTCGATCCACAGGGAAATACCAGTAGCGGTTTAGGCGTCAACAAGAAGCTGCTTGAGAGAAGCATCTATGACGTTTTGGTAAATGATGTTCCGGCGGAGAGTGCTGTTTGCGATACGGAACTTGCCAACTTGCAACTGTTACCGACGACCATTCAATTAGCGGGCGCTGAAATTGAGCTGGTTTCCGTTATTTCACGTGAAACAAAATTAAAACGGGCGTTGGACAAGATACGTTTCGAATATGATTATGTGATTATCGATTGTCCTCCTTCGCTGGGCTTATTGACAATCAACGCGCTGACTGCCGCGAATTCGGTACTTGTACCGATCCAGTGCGAATTCTACGCGCTAGAGGGATTGACGCAGTTGATGAGTACCATCTCGCTCGTGCAGCGCAATCTGAATCCGGCACTGACTCTGGAAGGCGTCGTACTGACCATGTTTGACGCACGGACGAATCTTTCGATCCAGGTTGTGGACGAAGTGAAAAATCATTTCCGGCATAAAGTGTATCAGACGATCATTCCGCGCAATGTGCGTTTGAGTGAAGCTCCGAGTCACGGAAAACCGGTTATTACTTATGATCCTAAATCAAAAGGCGCCGAAGTGTATTTTGAGTTAGCGCAGGAGGTTGTGGGAGATGAATAAGGGCGGACGTGGTTTGGGTCGCGGATTGGACGCGTTAATCCCGATGGGCGGCGCCAGTCATCAAGTTGAAGCGTCGGAGAAGAAGCGAGGGGCGACAGATTTGGTTCTGGTAAAAGATATCGTCGCCAATCAATTTCAGCCAAGACGGTTGTTTGATGAAGATGCGCTGAATGAATTAGTGCAGTCCATCCGTCAATACGGAATCTTGCAGCCGATCGTTGTACGAAAGACCATGCAAGGCTTTGAACTTGTTGCCGGCGAACGACGTTGGCGCGCTTCGCAGCGTGCGGGCTTAAAAGAAATTCCGGCGGTTGTAAAAGAGTTGACCGATGGCGAGATGATGGAAATTGCGCTAATCGAAAACATTCAGCGCGAGAGCTTGAATCCGATTGAGGAAGCGGCGGCGTATCGGCGCTTGATGGAAGAGTTTGGCCTGACGCAGGAAGAAGTCGCACGCAAAATTGGCCGAAGCCGTTCTTTGATTGCCAACACGGTACGTATGCTGAATTTATCGCCGGATGTGCAAGATCATGTTTCACGTGGAACATTGAGCATGGGACAGGCAAGACCGCTTCTCACGCTAGAAGATCGCGAAGTGCAGCTGGAAGCAGCCGAGACGATCATAGCAGAAGGTTTGTCGTCGCGTGATGCGGAAGAATTGGTAAAACGCATCATGAGAGGCGTAGGAGAAAAAAACAGAGCAAAGAAAGAAGTTGAACCGATCAGAGGTGTTTTTGTCGAAGAAGCCGAAGATCAGCTCAAGATGGTCTTAGGGACGCAGGTTAAGATCAAGCCTGGAAAACTGAAAAGCAGGATAGAAATCGAATTTTATTCGCAGGATGATTTGGAACGAATAATTGAAACATTGACGCAAATGATGCAGCCGACAACGGGAACGAGAGTTTCGGGGCAATTCATCGTGTGAAAAAACACAATCATGTTTCACGTGAAACATGATTGTGTTTTGCCTAACGTTGGAGTGTTGTTAAAAGGTGGAGATGAAATTGATATATCTGGATAATGCCGCAACGAGTTGGCCGAAGCCGGAATCGGTTTACCAGAAGACGGAAGAGGCGTTGCGCGCGGGAGGAAGTCCGGGTCGGGGCGGCTATCAGAAGGCAAGGCAGGCGGCAGAGGTGCTCTATGAAGCACGCGAAGCATTGGCTGATTTGATTCATGCACCGCTCTCAACGCAAATCGCGTTTGCGCAAAATGCAACCGATGCCTTGAGTATGGCGCTGTTCGGTTTGATTAAAGCCGGCGATGTCGTCGTAACGACGTCGATGGAACATAATGCGGTAGCTCGTCCGCTCTGGCAGTTACAGCAAAGTGGCGTCATTGTACGCAAGGTTTCCTGCAACGCGCAGGGAGAATTGGATTGGCCGATGCTGAAAGAAGCGTTGTCAGGCGCGCAGTGGATTGTCCTTACGCATGCGTCGAATGTGAGCGGCACAGTGTTTCCGATCCATGAGATCGGTCGACTGGCGGCGGAACGGAATGTGGGATGTATTGTAGATGCGTGTCAAACCATCGGCGTGAAGGAAATTGATGTGCAAGCGGGCCTTTTTTCGGCCGTTGCCTTTAGTGGACATAAGGGGTTGCTAAGTCCTCAGGGCGTTGGCGGGTTATATATCAAAGAGGAGCTTTCCTGCAAACCGTTGCGCTATGGGGGGACGGGAAGTCTCTCGGAATCTGAAGAACAGCCTTCGTTTATGCCGGATCGATTGGAAAGCGGCACGCCGAATGTTCCTGGCATTGCCGGTTTATTGGCCGGCGCGCAGTATATTGCGGCGAAGGGGCAGGCTGCGATCTGCCGACATGAATTGACGTTGGCGAAGCTCCTTTGGGACGGTCTTGGCGCTTTGCCAAAAGTAAAACGGCTTGGACCGGGGTTTGCGGCAGAACGCACGGCGGTTGTCAGTTTTGCGGTCGAAGGGATCGACAGCGGTATGATAAGCCGTGCCTTGGAAGAAGAGGCGGCGATCGCGTCGCGCAGCGGTCTGCACTGCGCTCCGTGGGCGCATAAAACGCTTGGCACCTTAGAAAGCGGCGCGGTACGCTTTAGTCCTGGGATTTATAACGACGAAACAGAAATAAAAATCGTGCTTGAAACGCTCGAAGCCGTATTGAAAGCGGAAAGAGCGTACTAAAGAAACAGTAAAACAGAAAGAAAGAGTGGTTGCGTAGGATGGATATAAAGGAAATAACGGATCTGATTATGGGAAACCTGCCGGAGTTGATCCTTGCGATGACGGGATTATTACTGGCAGCACTGCTTGTCTTTATCAGCATTAATATTAAGATGGTGGGCTTGAGTCGCAAGTATGAAACGATGACGAAAGGCATGGATGGCGTAAATTTAGAGAAGCTGCTGCTTGAACATGTGGCGGAAGTGCGGCAGACGAGCCGTCAGTGCGAGGCGCTCGAGAAAGAGTGTGCACGCTTGCGCCAACAGCTGCTGGGCTGCATCCAACGCTTCGGCGTGGTTCGCTTCAACGCGTTTCCCGACATCGCAAGCGATTTGAGTTTTGCAATTGCGATGCTGGACGAAAAAAACAACGGCGTCGTCTTCTCGAGCATCTATAGCCGCAGCGAATCGAGAACGTATGCAAAGCCGATCACAAACGGAGAATCCGCATATTTGCTCTCGGAAGAAGAACGTAAGGCGTTGCAAATGGCGATGGAAAAAAAACCTGCGTAAAAGCAGGATTTTTTTTCTTTGCGGCGAATAGAGAAAAAGTATGTAAAAATGCAAAAAGAGACTGTTGAAAAAGATTTGGCTACCGGAAGGATTGTCCATGATCTGCTACTGCGAAGCAATAACAGATGGATTTTTTTCAACAGCCTCCCTTAGTAGTTCTGTAAGGAGGGCAAAAGTTTGGCGTTAAAGACTAAGCAACAGGCAAAGAGAAATCAGTTTTTCACTTTTATGTTGGTGCCGCATGACGGCAAAGCGGTGAAAAGCGTACGAATCCCGGTCAATTTATTAAAAATAGGTGCGGTACTGTGTTGTGCGATCCTGATGGCATCGGTAGGCGCGTTTCTCAATTATCGCTATACCGTTGCAGAAGCGACTTCCGAAAAAGCGGAACTGGATGCGCTGCGGCAAACCAATGGCAGCCAATTGCAACAGATCGAGCAGCTGGCAAAGTCGACCGCGGGTTTGCAGGCGGACATGGAACGGCTTAATAATTTAGACAGCGAAGTTCGCCGCATGATGAATCTGGAAGAGGCGACGGGTACGTCGCGTGCCGGAACGGTGCGTCCGAACCTGAATAGTACCAACCAAGGCGGGCAAGGCGGCCCGAATGCGAAACCTACGGTTTCGCAATTGAATGAAGTGACCGCTGCGTTGAAAGCCGATTTGAAAAGCCGCGAAGAAAGCCTGCTCGAATTAAAAGAGCAGATTAAGGCGAAACAAAGCCGTGCGGCCGCGACGCCTTCGATCTGGCCGACAAGCGGCGATGTGACCTCGCGCTTCGGTTGGCGCGGTTCGCCCTTTGGCGGCGGCGGCAGCGATTGGCATCCCGGAATCGATATCGCGAACGGCGTAGGAACGCCTATCGTTGCGACCGCGGATGGCGAAGTGACGGGCAGCGGCTGGGACGGCGGCTATGGAAAACTGATCAAGATTAACCATGGCGGCGGCATTGAAACCTTATACGGCCACAATTCTCAAATTGTGGCGCAGGTAGGCCAGCACGTCAAAAAGGGTGAAGTCATCGCCTATATGGGAAGTACCGGTTACAGCACGGGTTCGCATTGCCATTATGAAATCAGGGTGAATGGAACGGCGGTAAATCCGGTTAGCTTTTTAAATTAATAGCGAATGCGAAGCCGAAACGGTCAAAGGCAGCTGCTTTTGACCGTTTCATCTAAGCTGGGAGAAAAGTCGGGAAGTAAGGGGTTTAAGAAAGGGAGGATATGATGTTTGGCTTGAAAAAAAGCAGCGGTGTCTTGACTGGGGATATGAGTACGATTATCGGCAAAGATACGACCTTCAAAGGCGTAGTATCCGGCAAAGGAACGATAAGAGTCGACGGTCAGTTTGAAGGGGAGTTGCAAACGACCGGAGATTTGATGGTGGGCGATACGGCGATCATTACCGCCAATGTGAAGGCGCGCAATGCGATCATCGGCGGCACGATTCACGGCAACGTTGAAATCGCTGAAAAGATGGAGCTGTTGGCAAGTGCGAAGATTTACGGCGATATCAAGGTAGGCGTCCTGATCATTGGCGAAGGTGCGGTCTTTAAAGGCGCCTGTGAAATGAAACATCTGGTTGAACCGCAGGCACAAAAAAAATAGCAAAAACACGGCTGCTCAGCAGTCGTGTTTTTTTGCTGTAAAGCGCCTTTTACGTAGAATTCCTCAAGCGAAACAAGGAGACTGAACGACAAAGGTAGAAACGTAAGAAAAGGAAAGATAACAAATAATAAAATATACATTATATTGTAAGCAAAAATAAAACACGCTGGAAAGCGGCGAGGCAACAGGAGGAAACAAGATGGCGGAACAAAGCAAGACGGATGAACGGCAAGCCTGTCTCAGGCGTTTGCCTGGCGTAGATACGGTGCTTGAAAAGATGCTGCAGGACGAAGCAGTACAAAAGTTGCCTGCGGCTTTGCTGACGGAGTGTGCGCGAAAAGCGGTCAGCCAGGTCAGAGAGCGCATTTTGGCCGGTGAGAGCGAAGTCCCTTCTACGCTGGAAAATATCGTGCAGGGCGGCGTAAAAGAGGCGTTGCGGGCTGTTCGGCCGCGTCTGCAGCGCGTGATCAATGCTACCGGCGTCGTCTTGCACACCAATTTAGGCCGTGCGCCGCTGAGCGAAACGGCGCTGCAGCTGATCCAGGAAAGCGCCGGCGGTTATAGCAACTTGGAGTTCGATTTGCAAACCGGCGTACGCGGCAGCCGTTATAGTCTTGTCGTAGAAAAAATCTGCCGACTGACCGGCGCGGAAGATGCCGTCGTCGTCAATAACAATGCAGCGGCGGTCATGCTTTTGCTCGCCGCCTTGGCCAAAGGGAAGGAAGTCGTTGTAAGCCGCGGAGAACTGGTTGAAATCGGCGGTTCCTTTCGTATTCCGGCTGTGATGGAAGAAAGCGGTGCGAAACTCTTGGAAGTGGGGACGACAAACAAGACGCATCTGAGGGATTATGAAGCGGCAATCAGTGAAGAGACGGCATTGCTGATGAAGGTGCATACCAGCAACTATCGGATCATCGGGTTTACGTCGCAGCCTGACGATGCCGATATCGTGGAGCTGGGCCGCAGGAAGGCGATACCGGTCGTGGAAGATCTGGGCGGCGGACTCTTGCTGCCGCTTGCGCTGCCGGGCTGGCAGGAACCGACCGTCGCGGAAAAGATTGCGGCCGGTTTTGACCTTGTCACCTGCAGCGCCGATAAGTTGATGGGTGCAGGGCAAGCGGGCATCATCGCGGGCAAGCGGCAATACATTGAAAGGATCAAGAAGCACCAGCTCTTAAGGGCGCTGCGCATCGACAAACTCTCTCTTGCGGCGCTCGAAGGAACGTTGTGCGATTATTTGGTCGGCAGGGAAGAAGCAATACCCGTACTGCGAATGCTGAAGGCGAAGCCGCAGACGCTGGCTGCTGTGCAGCAGCAGCTCGTCGAAGCGCTGACGCCGCTCGAGAAAAAAGGCTGGAGTGTGAAGGCGTGCGCGCTTTCTTCAATGGCTGGCGGAGGAACGCTGCCGGAGATCGAGTTTGCCAGCTGCGGTGTGGCGATCATACCGCCGAAAGCGGAAACGGCAAGCGTGGAGCGCCATTTGCGCGCCTGGCGGGTTCCGATCATCGTCCGTGTGCAGGAGGGACGGCTGCTTGTCGATGTCAGAAGCTTGTTTCCGACGGATGCGGCTGAAATCGGAGCGGCCTGTGCGGCGTGGGAGGCGGAGACGAAGTGATGAAGTATCTGATTATTGGTACGGCCGGACATGTCGATCATGGGAAATCGGCCCTGATAAAAGCGTTGACCGGGACGGAGACGGACCGACTGAAGGAAGAGAAAGAACGCGGCATCTCGATCGACCTGGGCTTTGCGCTCTTGCCGCTGGCCGAAGACATCATGGCCGGAATCGTCGACGTGCCGGGGCATGAACGGTTTCTCAAGAATATGCTGGCCGGAACAGGCGGCATGGATCTGGTCATGCTCGTCATCGCGGCGGATGAGGGCGTGATGCCGCAGACGCGAGAGCATCTGGCGATGCTGAGTCTTTACGGCGTAAAACGCGGCGTCATCGTAATCAATAAAATCGACAAGGTGGACGTGGAGTGGCTCGAACTGGTCGAAGCGGAAGTGAAGGAGCTGCTGGCGGGGACGTTTCTTGAAACAGCGCCCAGCTGCCGCGTATCGGCGTTTAGCGGCGAAGGGATCGAAGCGCTGAAGGACGTCTTGCTGGCACAGGCCAGGCAGGCAGGGGTGCGCGACGACAAAGCGCCGTTTCGTCTCTGGATCGACAGGGTTTTCAGCATCAAAGGGCATGGCGCGGTAGTGACTGGTTCGCTTTTAAGCGGAGCAGCGACGGTCGGAGACTTGCTTCGTCTCGATCCTGCGGGCGCGCAAGTGCGCGTGCGGGGCGTCGAGTGGCATGGCAAAAAAGTCGAACGCGTCGTTGCCGGGCAGCGCGCGGCGATAAACATCGTCGGCGTCGAAAGCGAAGCGTTGGCGCGCGGCATGGTGCTGAGCGCAGAACACGTCGGCGAAGTCGGCGCGGTATGGGATATAAGACTTGCCTGGCGTGAGGAAGTGGAGAGCGGCAGCAGGATCCGCCTGCATATCGGCACCGGAGAATACATCGGACGGATCTATCGCTTCAAAGACCGGGCGGCCGAGGTCGGACGCCTGGTGCTCGAAGAGGCGGTTGCGGCCGCACCTGGCGACAGGGGGATCATACGGCTGTATTCGCCGCAATACCTGCTGGCGGGAGTCACGATGCTCCGGCCGGGCGCGCGGCGGACGCCGCCGAAAGAAAGCCGGATCCGACTCGGTGAAGCCTTGGCCGGCAATGACGAAAAGGAATTTCTCTCGGCGCTGCTCGCCGATGTCGATGAGCCGTTGAGCAAAACGGAAGTATTGAGCCTCGCCGGATACCGCGCATCCCAAGGCCTGCTCGACGCCTTGGCGGCGCTGCTCGAAGCCAAAGAGATCACGACGCTGGAGAACGGTTACGTGAGGGCGGCATGGCTGAAAGAAAAAGAAGAAAGACTGAAAGCGGCGCTAAAAGTCTTTCATGCCGAGGAAGGCGAACGCAGCGGCATCAGTAAGGAGGCGCTGCGTCAGCGCCTCCAGTTGGCGGAAAAGCCGTTCGAATCTCTGGTGCGGCGTTTCGTCGCCGCCGGCTGGCTAAGGGCGATGGGCGGCGATCTCGCCTTGACGGAACATGCAGAGAGGCATGCCGCGTGGGAACGAGAGCTGATCGACAAGGCGCAGGACCTGCTAGAGAAGCTCGGGTTAGAAGACGTTCAGGAAGACTGGCTGCAAAAACAGCTGAACATTCCGGACGAGCGGCGCAAAGTTGTTTGGGCGACGCTTGTGCGTCAGGGCGTATTGATTCGCATGGGCGGCATACACGTATACAGCAAAACAATTCAAAACATTGTCACTGTTATTCAAGAGCACTTTCAGCGTCATGCGACGCTCTCAGTAAGCGAACTGCGGGACTTAATTAACACATCGCGCAAGTATGCGATGCCGATCATGGAATACCTCGATGTGAATAAATATACAAAGAGAGAAGGAGACACGCGCACTTGTGGCGCGAAACTTAAGGATTTATCAGAATAATATTTTATTAAAAATGCATATTGACAGCATTGCCTCCTCTTTTTATAATAAGAACTAATCGGCACATGGTGGATGTGTGACGAGGACGTAAGTTTTTCGGGAGTGTACCTAGGGTTCCGCGCCGCAAGGCGGTCTGGTCCAAGCGGTACAGGTGCAGTGTTGCACAACACCGTGGGTATAAAAGACCCTGCGGAAAGTCCTGGATGCGGTGGACAACATCGGCATCCGATTTTCGTAGGCGTCTTTTTTCTTTTGCTTTCTATAAAACAAGGATGAAAAGGTGGAGATTAAACAATGTGCAGAATAGGAGCAATCAAGAGTAAGGAGTTCTTTCATCCTTCTAAGGCGCTGCATCTCATGCTGCCGCAACAGGAGGGGCATGACAATTCCGGTTTTGCGATGGTGATGCAGGATTTGGCGGGCGTCTTCAGCCGCCATAAGGACAAGCCGCTGCTTTCGCTGGCCTGTTCGCAGCGCGGGGCGAAAATGGTCGAAGACTATATGGAAACCAACAACTTTACGCCGATCCAAGAGTGGATTCCGCGCGGCGTGCGCGGCAAGAAGCTCGATATCGCGGCGATGCCTTATTATATTTTCCGCAACTATGAGTATCCGGAACATTATCGCGATGCCAGTTGGGAAGAAAAAGAAGAGCTGCTTTTGAGTACGCGCCTGGCTCTGCGCATCCTGCTGGAAGAAGCGGGCGAAGGATTTGTCTATTCGTTCTGGCCGGATGTATTGACGCTGAAGGAAATCGGCGATCCGGCGGATATCGCGACCTATTTCAGGTTGTGGGAAAACAACGGCGACCTGATGGCGAAGAACGTCGTCGTCCAGTGCCGGCAGAATACGAATTACGATATCGTCCGCTATGCGGCGCATCCTTTTTTCCTGCAGGGCTATACCTTATGCGCGAACGGCGAGAATACGTTTTATACTAAGAACAAAGAATATCAAAAATCACTGCATCGCGGCTACATTGGTTTCGAATCGGATTCGCAAAATTTTCTTTACACGATGCACTATGTGCTGCATGAATTGAAATGGCCGATCAAGTACTACAAACATGTCATTACGCCGTTGCCGTTTGAAGAAATCAGCGTGCGCGACGACCGGGCCGAGCTGACCGCGATCCGTCAATCGCTGGGGCATCTTGAGATCAACGGGCCGAACACGATTATTGCGATGCTGCCGGACGGAAACATGGTGACCTGCTGCGACTCGAAGAAACTGCGTCCCGTTGTCGTGGGCGGCGACGGCACGACCGTCGCGATCGCGTCGGAAGTCTGCGGCATCAATGCGATCCTGCCGGAGCGGAATCAGGCGCTCGATATCTATCCGAACGAACGTGAAGTCGTCGTAATTGACGCGGCGCTGGAGGTAAAGCGATGGAAACAGTAAGAACGCAAGACGTGACGGTCAATGATTTGCCGTGGAAAATAGAATATGCCCGCGAACGCTGCACCATGTGCGGCAGCTGTACGGCCGCCTGTTCCTTTCAGGCAATCCAGCCGGCGATGGAGCGCCGTTCGATCACGATTTCGACCGGACATCAGCCCGAGCCGAGCGAACGCCATCAGGCAAGACCGGTCATCCGACAGGTTGACAGCGTAGCGCACGCCTGTACCGGCTGCGGCATGTGCGAAAAGATCTGCCCGAACAAGGCGATCCGCCCGGTACGCAATCCGGATTCACGCCATGCCTTGGTCGCAAGAAGCGGCGGGCAGCCGTTGAAGCGGGGCGGACGGACCAATTTGCAGGCAGGGCGCACGCTCGATAAGATCGTCGTCGGCCGCATCTCGCAAATGACCGACCCGGCGCTTGATTCGGAGCGGCACACGTTTGACATCGTGGCGCCGTTCGGCCGCGTGCTCGGTCCGAAAGAACTTCCGTTTACCGCGCAGGGCGGCGAACTGCACTTGTCGGACAAAACACCTCCGGTAAATTGGATTTATCCGGTCATCTTCAGCGACATGTCGATCGGCGCACTCTCGACGCGCGCCTGGGAAGCCATTGCGTTGGCGACCGCCTATCTCAATGAACGCTGCAACATGCCGGTACGGATGTGCTCCGGCGAAGGCGGCATGCCGGTAAAACTGCTGGAATCGGAGCAACTCAAATATATGATCCTGCAGATCGCTTCCGGCCACTTCGGCTGGAACCGAATCATCAAAGCGATGCCGCGCATGAAAGTCGATCCGGCAGGGATTCTGATCAAAATCGGCCAAGGCGCCAAACCGGGCGACGGCGGATTGCTGCCGGCGGCCAAAGTGGCCGAACATATCCAGGCGATCCGCGGCGTACCGAAGGCGGATCTGATGTCGCCGCCGAACCATCAGGGCTTGTACTCGATCGAAGAATCCGTACAGAAAATGCACTTGTCGCTGAATGCGGCGTTCAAGTTTCGCGTTCCGGTCGCGATAAAATGCGCGGCGTCCGCGACGTCCGTATCCGTTTACAACAACCTGATGCGCGACCCGTATCGCATCTGCGGCGGTTTTTTCATTGACGGTATTCAAGGCGGTACCGGAGCCGCGAACGAAGTCTCGCTCGATCATACCGGTCATCCGGTCGTTTCCAAGCTGCGCGAATGCTACCTTTCCGCGGTGAAACAAGGCCGTCAGGGACAGATACCGCTTTGGGCCGGCGGCGGCGTAGGTTTGACTGGAAATGCCGCGGCCGATGCGCTGAAAATGATCTGCTTAGGCGCGAACGGCATCTTTATGGGCAAGATCCTGATCCAGCTGATGGGCTGCGTCGGCAATGAGAACGGCCGCTGCAATTCCTGCAATACCGGCAAATGTCCGGCGGGAATCTGTACGCAGGATCCTCGTCTGGCGAAGCGCCTTAATGTTGATCTGGCGGCGAGAAACATCGTCAATTACATGCTGGCGCTCGATGCCGAACTGAAGAAGCTGATGGCGCCGATCGGCAACAGCTCGCTGCCGGTCGGTCGTTCAGACGCCTTGGTCAGTACGGAACAGGCGATCGCCGATAAGCTGGCGATCCAGTATGTATGTTAGGAGGAGCAGGCCATGTTTACACTGAATAGTCTTGAAGGAAACCAGCGCATGTCGACGCAGGCTCTCTTGCAGGCGATAAATGAAGCGCTGGCGGACGGAGAACATGAATTTACGATAGAAGCGTCCGGTCAGCACGATATCGGCGGCCCGCTTTGGCATCCGGAAGGGAAGACGCTGCGCTTTTTCGTGACCAATCCCGGCCAGCGCGTCGGCTCGATGTGTCTTGAGAACACCGAAATCATCGTGGAAGGTTCCGCCTCGGCCGACGTAGGCTGGCTTAACGCAGGCGGCAAGATCGTCATCAAAGGCGATGCCGGCGATACGGCCGCGCACTGTGCGGCCTCGGGCAGCATCTATATAGGCGGCCGGGCCGGTACGCGTTCCGGTTCGCTGATGAAGCACGATCCGCTCTATGCGCCGCCCGAATTCTGGGTGCTGAAGAACAGCGGCAGTTTTTCCTTTGAATTCATGTCCGGCGGCATCGCGGTCGTTTGCGGCTATGATTGCGATGCATTTGAATCGGTGCTGGGCGATCGCTCCTGTACGGGCATGGTCGGCGGGACGCTCTATTTTCGCGGCACGGCAGCCGGCGTATCCCGGAAGGATGTCAAGATACAGCCGCTTGGCGAGGACGATATCGAATATTTGACGAGCCGGATGGATGATTTTCTCGGCTCGCTGGAGCGCCAGGAGTTAAAAAAGGCGTTGACTGTTTGGAGCGAATGGAGCAAGGTCACTCCGCTGACCTACGATGAACGGGCGAAAGGCGCCAACACCGATGTGCTTAGTTTTCGTACGCAAGAGTGGGTCAAAGGCGGCATCTTCAGCGATGTCCTGCAGGATGACTTCAAAGTGATCGGCCTTGTCACGCAGGGCATTTACCGTCAGCGGGTGCCGGTCTGGGAAAATGCCAGATATGCCGCGCCCTGCGAATTCAGCTGTCCGGCGTCGATCCCCTCGCAGCAGCGCTACAATCTGCTGCGTGACGGAAAAGTGGAAGAAGCCTATAAATTGGTTCTTGACTATACGCCGTTTCCCGGCTCCGTCTGCGGCAGCGTCTGTCCCAATTTGTGCATGGACGACTGTACGCGAAGCAAGGTCGATATTTCTGCGCAGATCGGCCGCTTGGGCCGCTACTCGCTGGAGACGGCGTGCGAAGCGGCTGCGCCTAAAACCGGCAAACGCGTCGCGGTAATCGGCGGCGGCGCAGCGGGTCTTACCGCCGCCTGGCACTTAGCGCGGCAAGGGCACCAGGTCACCGTATATGAAGGCGATGCGAAGCTCGGCGGCAAGATGGAGCAGGTCATTCCGCGCGGCCGCCTGCCCGAAGAGATTCTTAGCCGCGAATTGCAGCGCATCAGGGATGCGGGCGTCGCCTTCAAGGCGAACAGTATGGTGGACGCGGCGAGGTTCATTGCTTTGCGCAAAGAGCATGATGCGGTCATCGTTGCCAGCGGCGCACATGTCGGCAGAGTCATCCCCTGGCCGGGGCATGAACGCATTCTCAAGGGGATCGATTTTTTGAAAGCGGTCAACCGAGGCGAAAATCCCGCTGTCGGCAAAAAAGTGGTCGTCATCGGCTGCGGCAATTCCGGCATGGACGCGGCGGTCGGCGCGTATCGGATGGGCGCGCAGAACGTCATTTGCATCGACGTGCAAAAACCGGCGGCCGATGAAAAAGAGATCGAGCATGTGCAGAACTTGGGCGGCGAGCTGCTTTGGCCGGTAAGCGCCAAAGAAGTGACGGAAAGCGGCATTCATACGACCGAAGGGACGTTTATCGCAGCCGATACCGTGATCATCGCGATCGGCGAGAGCCCGGAACTGAGCTTCCTGCCGGATGAGATCGTGCGCGAACGCGGCTATCTGAAGCCGGATGAGACATACCGGATCGCCGAAGGCGTTTATACCGCCGGCGACACGGTGAAGCCGGGACGGCTGGTCGATGCGATCGGCGCGGCGCAAAAGGCGGCCAAGGCCGTGCATGCCTGGCTGATGAACGAAAGCTATCAGGCGCCGCTTAAAGAGCGGATCGACAGCCGTCGCCTGACGACCTCCTACTTCAAGCAGTGCGCCGCATGCGACGTGCCCGAAGCCGCGGAAGATTATCAGCGCTGCATCAGCTGCGGCACTTGCCGCGATTGCCATATGTGCCAGAAATCGTGTCCGGAAAAGGCAATTTCGCGCAGAGCGATCGAGACGGGCGGATTTGAATACGTCACCGATGAAAAAAAATGCATCGGCTGCGGCGTCTGCGCCGGCATCTGCCCTTGCGGCATCTGGTCGATGAACGGTAATGCAACGCCGATAACGATCTACAACAGTTGATGGTATGCTTGGCGCCGCGCTGCGCAGGAAGATTTCCTGCGCGGCGCGGTGCTTATCTTTTTTCGTGCGGCAAAAGAGGCAGGAATTTTTGCTCGGCGCGGAGTAAACTGAAACTATGGAAGAGACAGAAGCGGGAAGCGGGAGGAACGATCGATGCAGATAAAGGCGGCCCTGTGCCAAATGACGGTTGTGGCCGATAAAGAGGCCAATCTGGAAAAAGCCGCGCAACTCATCCGCAGTGCGGCCGATGCGGGCTGTGCGCTTGCGGTCTTACCGGAGATGTTCAACTGTCCCTATGACAATCGTTTGTTTGCCGACTACGCCGAAACATGGCCGGAAGGAGCGTCGCTGAAGCGGCTTGCCGCACTGGCGAAAGAAACAAAGATGCTGATCGTTGGCGGATCGGTACCGGAAAGATACCGGGGCAGCCTCTACAATACGGCGTTTGTCTTTGATGCGCAGGGAAAACTGCTGACGCGTCACCGCAAGATGCATCTCTTTGACATCGACATCCCGGGCGGAACTTTTTTTCAAGAATCGGCGACGCTCTGCGCCGGACGTGAGATTACCGTTGCGCAGGACGGCGGGATTGTCTTCGGCCTTGGCATCTGCTATGACATGCGTTTTCCGGAACTTGCGCGAGCGATGACGCTGAAAGGCGCGCAAATCCTGATTTACCCCGGCGCATTCGGTCCGGAAACCGGTCCGGCGCATTGGGAACTGACGCTGCGGGCGCGCGCGGTCGACAACCAGGTCTTTACGCTGGGCGTTTCACCGGCGCCGACGCAGGGCGAAGGCTATCAGGCGTACGGCAACTCGCTTGCGGTCGATCCGTGGGGCCGCGTTCTGGCGAAAGCAAACCGGGCGGAGGCGTTGCTCGTAGTCGAGCTGGATCTGAGCCTGCTCGATAAAGTCAGACAGGAGCTGCCCTTGCTGGCGCATCGCCGTCCACTTTGCTACTAAAAAGCAGACGGATGTGCGCGGTGAAAAGAGTGATTGAAAAGAAAAAGCAAAAATAGATTGACAAGCGGTGAAATGATTAATATAATTACAAAAAAAGAAAAGTCCTGCGTTAGCTCAGCTTGAGAAAGAAGAGCGGCGTGCAGGGCCGAGCGAAAAGTGAAGCAATATGTCTCAAAGAAGAGGCGGTTTTCTCGTAAAAGAGAGAGCCGCCTCTTCTTGCATCGCCGGATAAAACGGAACCTGACAAACGTGGTTGCGCTATGTGGATTTGTGTTTTTCTCAGAGGAACTAAAAATGTATTTTGTCTTAAAAATAGTATTGACAGAGGACAAAAGACTGAATATAATTACACACGTAGACAAAAATAGCTCTGCGGCGGACGCGTGAAAAACAAGTTGTGGAAAGTTGTAAATCAAACGACGGACCGACGACGTTCAAGAAACGGTGTTCAGCAGACAAGGAGGATGGAAGCGATGAAGAAAAAATGGTTATCACTTACCGGAGGGCTTTTAGCCGTCGGCATGCTCGGTCTGTTGGCCGCAGGCTGCGGTTCGTCTCCGGCGGCGGATTCGAAAGAAATCAAAATCGGCGGAAACTTTGAACTGACCGGCGGAGTTGCCAATTTCGGCAAGCAAACCGTAAACGGAATTCAGCTGGCGTTCAAAGAAGTCAATGCAGCCGGCGGCGTACTGGGCAAGCAGATTACGCTGGTGCAGGCGGACAACAAGTCAGAGCCTTCTGAGGCGACCAATGCGATCACGAAGCTGATCAACCAGGATAAGGTCGTCGCGGTTCTCGGCCCGGTTGCCAGCTCCAACGTATTGGCGACGCTGCAGGTCGGACAGGACAATAAGGTTCCGGTATTGACCGCGACCGGTACGAATACGAAGATCACGGTTGACGAAGGCAAAACGCGGCCTTATGCCTTCAGAGCCTGCTTCATCGATCCGTTCCAAGGCAATGTCATGGCAAACTTTGCGATCAAATCGATGAAAGCAAAAACCGCAGTCATTTATGTCGATAACAGCTCCGATTATTCCAAAGGCCTGGCGGAATCCTTTGAAGCCGCATTCACGCAGGCTGGCGGTCAGATCGTAGGCAAAGAAGCGTTCTTGCAAAAGGATCAGGACTTTAAAGCCACGATCACCAAGATCAAAGGCATGAACCCCGACGTGGTCTTTATTCCGGCCTATTATGAAGAAGTCGGCAAAATCGTTAAACAGGCGAGAGAGCTCGGCGTAACGGTTCCGCTGCTCGGAACCGACGGCTGGGATGACCCGAAAGTGGTTGAAGTGGCCAGCGCCGCCGCGTTGAACAACACGTACTTCAGCAACCATTATTCTTCGCAGGACAGCGATCCTCGCGTGGCTAAGTTTGCCGAAGCGTACAAGAAAGAATACGGGCAAGAGCCAAGCGCACTGGCTGCACTGGGCTATGATGCCGCATTGATGCTGATCGACGCGATCAAACGCGCCAACAGCACCGAACCGGCGAAAATCAGAGATGCGCTGGAACAGACAAAGAACCTGCAGGTTGTTACCGGCATCATTTCGCTGAACGAGAAACATGATCCGGTAAAGAGCGCCGTTGTTATCGAGTATAAAGACGGAAAACAGGCCTTTAAAGAAAAAGTAAATCCGTAACCCGTTGTGTGATAGAGAGCAGGGATAAGAGGTAAAACACTATCCCTGCTTTTCTGCAAAAAGACATGTCTCCTGTGAAAAGACTGGGAGGGGAAAAAGTGATAAAATCTCTTTCGAAAAACGAAGTGTCCGGCGTGGAAGAATAAAAAAGACAAAAATCGTCAGATGTCCTTGACAGAAGAAAGCGTCCCTCCTATAATGACACTATGTGAAGTACAAAAATCCACTAGCAAGAGACAAAATGCGTGGAAGAACGAAGAATGTCTTTGTTAAAAGGATGAAGTGCTATCTGACAAGAGGGGGACATGGATGTGAAAAAGGGGAAACGATTTTTCAGCCTGATGCTGGCGGCGCTGCTCGCAGCGGCGTTGATCACCGGCTGCGGCGGACAGGGCGGAGCGGACACCGTTAAGATCGGCGCCAATCTGGAAATGACCGGGAACAATGCTTCTTTCGGAAAATCGGCCAGCAACGGCGCAAAACTGGCGATCAAGGAAGTCAACGCCAAAGGCGGCGTACTCGGCAAACAATTGAGCCTTGTACTGGCTGACAACAAAAGCGAAGCGGCTGAGGCCGCCAACGCGATGCAAAAACTGATCACGCAGGACAAAGTCGCGGCGGTGATCGCACCGATCGCATCCTCGAGCGTCATTGCCGGAGCGCAGGTCAATCAGGACAATAAGGTACTGGCGATCAGCCCGACGGCTTCCAATCCTAAAGTGACGGTCAACCCGGAAACGGGCGCAGTCAGAGACTATCTCTTCCGGGCCGCATTTATCGATCCGTTTCAGGGCGCGGTCATGGCAAACTTTGCCTCGCGCAGCCTGAAAGCGAAAACGGCGGCGCTGTACATTGACAATTCCAGCGATTATGCGAAAGGTCTGGCGCAATTCTTCAAAGAGACCTTTATCAAGAATGGCGGCCAGATTGTAGCGGAAGAAGCCTATTTGGCGAAAGATACCGATTTCAAATCGACGCTGACCAAGTTAAAAGCGGCCGCGCCGGATGTCATCTTCGTGCCTGGTTATTATCAGGAAGTCGGGATGATCATCAAGCAAGGGCGTGAAATGGGATTGCAAGTCCCGTTCCTGGGCGGCGATGGTTGGGATTCCGCTAAATTACCGGAAATTGCCGGTGCGCAAGCGCTGAACAATACGTTTTTTGCCAACCACTATTCACCGGATGATAACAGTCCGGCCATCAAGCAATTCGTAGCGGCGTATCAGAAGGAATACAATGAGATGCCGGATGCGTTCGCCGCATTGGCTTATGATGCGACGATGATGGTTATTGAAGCGATGAAACGCGCGAATGCGATCGACACGGTCAAGATCAAGGACGAGCTGGCCAAGACGAAAGACTATCAGGCCGTTTCCGGCATCATCACGCTGAATGCGACGCATGATGCGGTCAAGAGTGCGGTTATCATCGAGATGAAGGATGGCAAACAAACCTTTAAGGAAAAGGTAAATCCATAACGATTCGGCAGGCAATATCATTTCACGCAGTGGAGGGATAAGGCGCAAGCCTTATCCCTTATTATGTCCGATTTGAAAAGAACTATGGCAGATAAAAGGAGGAGAGCAGCATGGAAATGACGTCCATTACCCAACAAGTGCTCCAGCAATTGATAAACGGAATTTCCTTAGGCAGCATCTATGCGCTGATCGCGCTCGGCTACACGATGGTGTACGGCATCATTAAACTGATTAATTTTGCGCATGGCGATATTTATATGGTTGGCGCGTATGTCGGCTTCTTTGCGACGACGACGCTGCACCTGCCGTTCTTTCCCGCGTTGCTGCTGGCGATGGTCAGTGCCGCGATCGCCGGGATGATCATCGAAAAACTGGCGTACCGGCCGCTGCGCAATCATCCGAAGATTGCGGTTTTGATCACCGCGATTGGCGTCTCGTTGCTGCTTGAATATGGCGGCATCCTGCTCCTGACGCCGCAGCCGCGGACGTTCCCGGAGATTTTTCCGACACAGACGTATGAATTGTGGGGCGGTTTGATCATCAACAACCAACAGGTCGTGATTCTTTCCGTCGCAGTACTGCTGATGCTCGTACTGACCTATGTGGTGCAGCGGACAAAAGTCGGCAAGGCGATGCGCGCGGTATCTTATGATACGGATGCCGCGATGCTGATGGGGATCGACGTCGACCGCATCATCTCCTATACGTTTGCGATCGGCTCGGCCTTGGCCGCGGCCGCCGGCGTACTGGTCGGCGTGTATTACAACTCGATCGATCCCCTGATGGGCATCATGCCCGGACTGAAAGCGTTTGTCGCAGCGGTCTTAGGCGGAATCGGCGTGATTCCCGGCGCGATGCTTGGCGGATTGCTGATGGGCGTGATCGAGGCGATGGTCAGCGGCTTTATTTCCTCGACCTTTCGCGATGCGGCCGCTTTTGGGATTCTCATCATTATCCTGCTCTTCAAGCCAGCAGGTTTGCTCGGTAAAAATGTCCGCGAGAAAGTGTAGGTGACGAAAATGTCGGATAAAGTAAAACGCGACCTGATCGCGCTCGGAGGTTGCCTGGCGCTGTACCTGCTCGGACAGAGTCTGATTGCAACCGATGTGATCGGGCCGTTCTGGCAGTTGAACATCGTTTTAATTTGCATTAACATCATGCTGGGCGTCAGCTTGAATCTAATCAACGGTTTCACCGGACAGTTCTCCATCGGTCATGCCGGTTTCATGGCGGTCGGCGCTTATCTTGGCGCGGTGCTGACGGTAAAGCTGCATCTGCCGTTCATCGTTGCGATCATGGGCGGCGCGGCCGCCGCCGGCTTCCTCGGTTTCGTCATCGGTTTGCCGACGCTTCGTCTCAGCGGCGACTATCTGGCGATTGCGACGCTCGGTCTTGGCGAAATCATCCGGATCACGATCCTGAACATCCCTTATGTCGGCGGCGCATCGGGTTTCATGGGCATTCCGCGCCTGACCAACTTTACCTGGGTTTTCTGGACGATGATCTTTACGATCTTTTTTGTCAAGAACTTCATCAACTCGAGTCATGGCCGTGCCTGCATGGCGATTCGTGAGAATGAGATCGCCGCAGAAGCGATGGGCGTTGACACGACGAAGTACAAGGTCATGGCGTTCACGATCGGCGCGGCGTTTGCCGGCGTGGCCGGCGCGATGTTCTCGCATTACTTTTACATCGCGCATCCTGCCTCGTTTACCTTCATGAAGTCGTTTGACATCCTGACGATCGTCGTCTTGGGAGGCCTTGGCAGCATCACCGGTTCGATCACCGCGGCCATCCTGCTGACGTTCGTATCGGCGGCGCTGGCCAGCTATCCGGAATGGCGGATGATCGCGTATGCATTAATGCTGATTATTTTGATGCTGTACCGGCCGCAGGGGCTGTTCGGCAATAAAGAACTGAGCCTGGCGATATTCGGGCGTCTGTGGGGAGGGAAGAACCGTGACACTGCTAAAGGCAACTAAATTGTCCAAAGTCTTCGGCGGCTTGCGGGCAGTTTCCAATTTTGAAGTGGACATCAACCAAGGAGAACTGGTCGGCTTGATCGGCCCAAACGGCGCCGGTAAGACGACTGCGTTCAACTTGCTGACCGGCGTATATGAACCGAGCGAAGGCGAGATCGAATTTGACGGACGCAGCGTAGTCGGTTTGAAGCCGTATCAGATCACGCAGCGCGGCATCGCAAGAACCTTCCAGAATATCCGCCTCTTCAGCAACTTGTCGGTGCTCGACAACGTGAAGATCGCCTATCATTTTCATGTGAAATACGGTTTGCTCGAATCGGTGTTGCGCATGGGCCGCTATTTTAAGGAAGAAGAAGAGATCGAAGCAAAGGCGCTGCGCTTTTTGGAGATTTTCCAGTTGGCGGACAAGAAGGATGAGATCGCCAAGAACCTGCCTTACGGTGAACAGCGCCGCTTGGAAATTGCCCGCGCTTTGGCGGCGCAGCCGAAACTGCTGCTGCTCGATGAGCCGGCCGCGGGAATGAATCCGCAGGAAACGCAGCAATTGATGCAGATGATCCGCTGGATTCGCAAAGAGTTCAACCTGACGATCCTTTTGATCGAACACGATATGAATCTGGTCATGAATGTTTGCGAACGGATTTATGTTTTGGATTACGGCAGCATTATCGCCAAAGGAACGCCGCAGGAAATCAAGAACAATCCAAGGGTCATCGAGGCTTACTTGGGCGAGGAGGTGCACTGATGCTAACGGTCGACAACATCAACGTATATTATGGCGCGATTCATGCGCTGAAAGGCATCAGCCTCCAGGTCAATGAAGGCCAGATCGTCACGCTGATCGGCGCGAACGGCGCGGGCAAGAGCACGATCCTGCGCACCGTTTCCGGCCTCTTGAAACCGAAGGTGGGCGATGTAGTATTCGAAGGCAAATCGATTGCGGGCGTTCAGGCGCAGACGATCGTGAAAAAGGGGATTTCGCAGGTGCCGGAAGGCCGACGCGTCTTTGCCAATATGACGGTGCTGGAAAACCTGGAACTCGGCGCGTACATCCGCAGCGACAGCAAAGGGATCGCTGCCGATTTGGCTAAGATCTTCGAACGCTTTCCCCGCCTCGCAGAGCGGCGCGCGCAAATGGCGGGCACGCTGTCCGGCGGCGAGCAGCAAATGCTCGCGATGGGCCGGGCGCTGATGAGCCGGCCGCGTCTGCTGCTGCTGGACGAACCGTCGATGGGTCTGGCGCCGCTTTTGGTAAAAGAAATCTTTTCGATCATTCAGGAGATCAATGCCAGCGGGACGACGATCCTCTTGGTGGAACAAAATGCGCATATGGCGTTGTCGATTGCGCATCAGGCGTATGTGCTCGAGACCGGACGCATCAGTCTGTCCGGCGACGCGAAAGAACTCGCGGCCAGCGAAGAGATACGCAAAGCGTATCTGGGCGGTTAATGACAGTAGGATGAGGAGGATTTTGCATGTTTGTATGTAATCGAATGACAGCCGATCCGGTTACCATCACTTCCGTTACGACGATTGCCGACGCGGTCGAGATCATGCGCAGTCACAAATTCAGACGGCTGCCGGTCGTAGACGGCGGCAAGCTGGTGGGGATCGTTACCGACCGCGATTTGCGCACCGTTTCGCCGTCGCAGGCTACGAGCCTGTCGGTGCATGAATTGAATTATCTCTTGGCGAAACTTCATGTTAAGGAAATCATGCAGCGTGATGTGGTGACGATTGCACCGGACGCTGCGATTGAAGAAGCGGCGCTTTTGATGTATAATCACAAAATTGGCGGCTTGGTCGTAAGAGATGCGGCGGGAGGAGCTGTCGGCGTCATTACCGAAACGGATCTCTTTAAGACGTTTGTCGACATGATGGGCCTGACCGAAGGAAAGACGCGCCTGACGATTGATCTTGCTGACGACCGCGTAGGGGCTCTGCATGAAATCACCGCCGTTTTTGCCGCACTCGGCCTTAACATCAGCAGCATGGTGACGTGCCCGCTGCCCGATGGTCGGAAAGAACTGATCATCCGCATTGACGAGAGCGAAATTGAGGAACTGAAAGAACGTCTCGCCGCAAAAGGGTATCCGGTGATCCATGCGGTTGAGATCCGTGCCTGACTATTTACAGCTTGCCGAAATCTGTGATAAAATACTGACACAGGATCAGGCGGTCGTCGATCGGACGGCGCAGCCGGGCATGAAGCAGCAGGGTTAAAAGCCTGTGGGACCGTGAAAACGGCCTCACGGGCTTTTTCTATGCATTTTGAGGGAAAAAAGAAAAAAGGGGGGCATAGCTTTGACAGAAAAACAACGCACAGCGCAACTGTCCGTCTTTTCCAATACGCTCTTGGTCGTGTTGAAGCTGATCGTCGGTTTTTATACCGGCGCCGTAAGTATTGTCTCCGAAGCGGCCCACTCGGCGGTCGACCTGCTGGCGGCGGTGATCGCATATTATGCGGTGCGCCAGGCCGACCGGCCGCCGGATGAGCGGCATGCATTCGGACACGGAAAATTCGAGAACTTATCCGGTGCGATCGAGGCGATGCTGATCGTGGTCGCGGCGATCTGGATCGTGTATGAGGCTGCAGGCAAGCTCTTCAAGCCGCATACGCCCGAGATGCTCGAATACGGCATGGCTTTGATGCTGCTTTCGGTCGTCGTCAATATCTTCGTCTCCAGACGCCTGATGAAAGTGGCGAAAAAGACCGGCTCGCAGGCGCTTGAAGCGGATGCGCTGCATTTGCAGGCGGACGTTTGGACTTCCGCCGGCGTCCTGATCGGCTTGGTGGTGATTCGCGTCACCGGCTGGGCCTGGATCGATCCGGCGATTGCGCTCTTGGTCGCGCTGATCGTCTTTAAAGCGGGCTATGATATGACGCGCAAGAGTTTTCAGGAACTGACCGACATCAGCCTGCCGCTGGAAGAAGAAGCGCAGATCAAAGAAATCGTCGCCAAATACAAAGAGATCGTCGACTACCACAAACTGCGTACGCGCCGCTCAGGCAGTCACCGCCAGGTCGACATGCACATCGTGCTTTATCGTGAGATGCATCTGGCGCAGGCGCATGCGGTGGCCGATCAGTTGGAAAATGAGATCGGCGAAGCCCTGGCGCCTTGTGAAGTGGTCATCCATCTCGAACCGTGCGATCCGGAAAAGTACGCGCAGCATTGCCCGCTGCAGGCAGAGCCGCCGAAAAAGTAAGGCAGGATTTCGCTGCTTGGCGCGCGAATACAGGGAAAATGAAAGAAGAAAAGCGATCGGCGAAAGGAGGGATCTTGATGACGGTCAAATTAACGCAATATACGACCAGCGGCGGTTGAGCTTCCAAAGTGGGGCCGGGCGCCCTGTCAAATCTGCTCTGCGAGCTGAAGAAGCCGCAGGATCCGCGCCTTTTAGTCGGCATTGATACGGCCGATGATGCAGGCGTTTACCTATTAAATGAAGAAACGGCGCTGATTCAGACGCTCGATTTCTTTACGCCGCTCGTGGATGATCCGTATCTTTTCGGACAGATCGCGGCGGCAAACAGTCTGAGTGATGTCTACGCGATGGGCGGCACGCCGCTGACCGTCATGAACATCGTTGCCTTTCCGATCGGCGTATTGCCGGGAGAGGTGCTGCAGGATATTTTGCGCGGCGGCCAGGATAAGGTCATTGAAGCCGGCGCCGTCCTGGTGGGCGGCCATACGGTGGAAGATAAGGAACCGAAATTCGGCTTAAGTGTTACCGGCATCGTGCATCCGAGCAGGATTCTCGCGAATGCGGGCGCGCAAGAAGGCGACGCGCTGGTCTTGACCAAGGCGATCGGTACCGGCGTACTGACTACGGCAGGCAAAGCGGATTTGTTTCCTGCAGGCGCGAAGGCGGCGACTGTGAGCATGATCACGCTGAACAAAGCGGCGGCCGAAACGGCCCGCGCCTTTGCAATCAACGCCTGTACCGACATCACCGGTTTCGGGCTGCTCGGGCATGCGCGGGAAATGGCAGTTGCCAGCGGCGTGGATCTGGTCTTGTCGGCAGGAACACTGCCGTTCCTGCCGGAAGCCAAGGAGGCGGCGGCGATGGGCTTGGTTCCGGGCGGCGCGTATAACAACCGCGAGTATCTGTTGGCGCGGGACGTTTCGTTCGCGCCTGCGATCGGCGAAGCGATTCGGGATTTATGCTTTGACCCGCAGACATCCGGCGGCCTGCTGTACAGTCTGCCCGCTGCGCAGGCCAAGGAGCTGGTGGCGGCGTTGCACGCTGCAGGGGTAAACGAAGCGGCCGTGATCGGCCGTGTAAGCAAAGCGGGAAGAGGTGTTATTTATGTCGATGATTAAAGTGGATGCAAGAGGTCTCGGCTGTCCGCAGCCGGTGATCGTTACCAAACGCGCTTTGGACAGCATGGCGGAAGGAATGGTGACAACCTTGGTGGATAATGCAGTCTCCAAAGAAAACGTGGTCAAGTTTGCCAGCAACTGCGGCTATGGAGTTCGCGTGGAAGAAGAAAGCGGCGACTTTTCGATCACGATTCTGAAAGGCACGCCGGGCGAAGAAGAAGAAGCCGGACAACTGACCGGCAGCGTCTACCTGATCACCGGCGATACGCTGGGCCGCGGCGATGAGCAATTGGGTGCAATTTTAATGAAGGCTTTTTTTGTCAGCCTGCAAGAGATCCAGCCGAAACGGATTTTTCTCTTAAACAGCGCGGTCAAGCTTGCGACTGCATCCTCGCCGGTGCTGGAAGCGATCAACCAGCTGAAGCAGAAGGGGACGCAGATCATGTCCTGCGGCACCTGCCTCGACTTTTACGGCTTGAAAGAACAATTGGCCGTCGGCGAAGTGACTAACATGTACGCGATTCTGGAAGGGCTCAACGGCCCGGACCGGGTCATCACGTTATAAATGGCAAGCCTGTATGCGGAATATGATTGCCTGATCACGTTTCTTTCCGTCCACCAGGCGATTGCCGCAGAGCGCAAATTGAGCGCGGTCGGCGTTGCCTATGCGGCGCTGCCGACGCCGCGCGAGATCTCGGTCAGTTGCGGGCAATGCCTGGCGTTTGAGCGCACGCGTCTTGACGAGGTCATCGCCTGTCTGACGGATGAGAGAATTTCCTGGAGCAAAGTCTTCAGCCGAAACAGCCAGCGGCGCATTTATGAACAAATTGTGATAGAAAGGTCGTGAAGCTATGAGTGCGCTAACTCCTGAACTGATGCTGCTCTGGGGGCACCGGATTGTTCGCCTGGCGGCCATCCTGATCATGGCTCTGCTCGCGTTGCGCCTTTCGCGCATTCTGATGGAGCGGCTGGTTCTGGCGCAGTTCGCCGGACGAACCTTTTATTTCGCCGAACAGCGCGCCAAGACGATGAGCACGCTCTTGCAGAGCATCCTGCGCTATCTGGTCTACTTCATCGTGGCGCTGATGGTGCTGAAAGAATTTGAAATCGACACCACGTCGATCGTCGCCGGTGCAGGCGTCTTCGGACTGGCCCTGAGCATCGGCGCGCAAAGTCTGATCCGCGATTTTGTGACGGGTTTCTTCATTATAATGGAGGATCAGTATGGCGTAGGCGATTACATCACCTGCGGCGACATGGCCGGCATTGTCGAAGAGATCGGTTTTCGCGTGACCAAACTGCGCGATTTCAACGGCGTCCTGCATGTCGTGCCGCATGGTTCGATCAGCCGGGTCAGCAACAGCAGCCGCGGGCATATGCTGGCGGTCGTCGATGTCCCTGTCGCCTATGCGACCGACGCGGCAACGCTGCTTGCGCTTCTCGACGGCGCGGCGCAGCGCATCAAGGAGATGCCGGAGCTTTTGGAAGCGCCGACGGTCGTCGGCCTGGTCGATTTTCGGCCCGGCGAAGTCGTCGCCAGAGTGGTTGCCAAGACGAAACCGCTGGAAAAAACAACGGTAGAAACGGCCTTGCGCCGTGAAATAAAAGATGCCTTGGCGACAGCCGGAATTCCGGCGCCGCGCATGCTGCATCAGGAGGTATGAAGATGGTCGTTTATCAGGTTGGCGATGTCGTTAAGATGAAAAAAGGCCACCCCTGCGGCAGCAATGAATGGGAAATCACAAGGACCGGCATGGATTTCGGCTTGAAATGTCTTGGCTGCAGCCGCTTCGTACTCGTGCCGCGGCCTAAGTTTGAAAAAGCGGTGCGCGGGATCGTAAGCAAGACCGAGACGGCGCCCGGGCAATAGAAAAAGACGGAGGGCTTCACAATGAAGTTGGAAATCCTGGTAGGCATTACATCGCTGGTGACCGGCGTCATCCTCTTGATCATGGGAACCGATTACGGTAAGAATTTTGAAGAAATCACCGGCGGCGTCTTCATGGGCGCGATCATGATCCTGCTTGGTTCGGCCCGTCTGCGGCGGACCTTGCATCGTAGCCGCAGGTAAAACAGCGCAGTTTTGACACGAAGATATGAAGAAGTGGAAGGGCAGAAGGGCTTATGAAAACCCCTTCTCGCCTTTCTTTTTTTCTTCGTGTCTTCGTTTTGAGCGGCGCTAAAGGACGATACGGCAGTTTTTATCAGGCAAGGGCAACGCCTATTGCCAACGGAGCTGGAATCGTCTACAATGGAAGGGTTATCAAAAGGGTCTGCGAAGCTTGACGCAAGCAAAGCGGTGCCGTACGGTAAAAAGAAATTCGAGTAAGGTGGAATAAGAAGCGATGAGTACCAATTTAGAAGTCGGCATCGTTGGATTGCCGAACGTAGGAAAAAGCACATTGTTCAATGCGATTACGAAAGCCGGCGCCGAAGCGGCGAATTATCCTTTCTGCACAATCGAGCCGAACGTCGGCGTAGTGGAAGTGCCGGATGAGCGCTTGCCGAAACTGGTGGAAATGTGCAAGGCGCGGCGCGTCGTGCCGACCGCGATGCGTTTCGTCGATATTGCAGGTCTGGTAAAAGGAGCTTCCAAAGGCGAAGGCCTCGGCAATAAGTTCCTGGCGCATATCCGTCAGGTAGATGCGATCGCGCAAGTGGTACGCTGCTTCAATGACGAAAACATCACGCATGTCGAAGGCGAACTCGATCCGTTGCGTGATATTGAGATCATCAATACGGAGTTATGCTTGGCCGACCTCGAGACGCTGGAAAAACGGATTGATCGCAACCAAAAGCTCGTCAAGAGCGGCGACAAGAAAGCGAAAGCCGAGGGCGAGGTTCTGCAGCGCATTCGCGAAATGCTTGAACAGGCGCTGCCGGCGCGGCGCGTGGAAATGACCGACGACGAACAGGCAATGATCAAGGATCTGGCGCTGATGACGCTCAAACCGGTTCTGTTCGTTGCCAATGTCGGTGAAGACGAAGTCGCGAATCCGGATGAAAATCCCTATGTGAAAAAAGTGCGTGACTATGCGCTGGCCGAAGGCGCTGAAGTCGTCGTCGTATCGGCGCGCATGGAATCGGAAATTGCCGAGCTTGGCGATGAAGATGCGAAAGAATTTTTGGCGGCGGCGGGCCTGAGCGAATCGGGTCTCGACAAGTTAATCAAAGCCGCCTATAAACTGCTGGGTTTGATCACATTCATCACCGCGGGCGAGCAGGAAGTGCGCGCGTGGACGATCTGCCGCGGCACGAAAGCCGCGCAGGCGGGCGGCAAGATCCATTCCGACATTGAACGGGGCTTTATCCGGGCGGAAATTGTCTCCTATACCGACCTGGTTGCTGCCGGCAGCCAGAATGCGGCAAAGGAAAAAGGCCAGGTTCGCCTCGAGGGCAAAGAATATATCATGCAGGACGGCGATGTGACGTATTTCCGTTTCAACGTCTAACGAAGAGCAAGAGCGGTTTTGACCGGGCTGAAAAGGCCGCGCGTCAGAGCCGCTCTTTTTTTCTTTGCGGAAGCAAAAGCGGAGAAGGAGTTCACTACAAACAGAGGGAATAAGAGGAATAAGGTAAATGAGGATGAAACTGGGAGCTGAGGGTGATAAAGAATGGATGCTGAACGCAAAGAGGAAATGATGCGCTTTGCCGAAGAACAGATGCGGCAAAATCCGAACCTGAGCCGCGAAGAATTGGAACGAGCCATATGTCAGACCTTTTACCACGAAGAGGGAAAAGAAACGCAAGACGCAGCGGCGGCTTTGGCTGAGGCGCAAGCCGTTGCTGCGCCGGAGGCGACAGAGGCTCTTTCAGAAACGCCGGCAGAAGGAACCGTACCGCAAAGCAGCAAGGGCCGCGCTCTTTCCTTACGGCGAAAAACGCCGCGCCTCGCCTTATGGGGCGGCATCACGCTCGGCATCTTGCTGACTGCTCTGATCGCATTTTATCTGGCGAATCCGCCCGGCATACCTTGGCCGCAGGAAGTGCGCCAGGTGGCGAAAGCGTTGGGCGAAGAAGAAGAAATCGAAGTCGTCAGCCAAGAAGAGAAAGAGCAATATACGGCGCAGGTCGCAGAAGCGATCCGGCTGGAAGGGCGCGAAGTCTTTCTTGGCCGCCAACTCTCCGACCTGATCAATGACGCCGAACTGGCGGCGGTCAGCGTACGGCTCTTGAAGCTGAACGGAGTCGAGACCGCCGAAAAGGATAAGGCGCGCGTCATCGGCTACATCCGCGAACATAAGCTGGTGCTCTATTGCCTGGTGGAAAACAATCAGCTGCACTGGCAGAAAGGGCCGGAAGAGGAACGCTACAAACGCCTGAAAGATGCGGTGCTGGCCACCGACAAACACGTCGATGTCCTGTATAAGTCGATGCAGTGGAATGACGCTGCGACGATGGTACGGGCGATGGATAATGTTCGGCAAAGCTACATCATGGTCGGAGCTTTTCCGTTTTAAAACAGCGCAGGAGGCGAAATAAAATGACGAACGGGCGAGAAGACGAAACGAAAAAATGGCTGACGATTTGGCTGAGCGGCTGGCTGTTCATCGCGCTGCTTTGGCGTCAATATTCGCTGAGTGAAGAGACGTTGGTCAGCGCGCCGCTATTGGGACGCCTGACGCTTGCGCTGCTGCTTGGCTCGGGTTCGTACTATGGCGCAAAAAAATATTTTCGCTGGCGGATGAAGCGGACGGGACAGGCTTGGCCTGCCGCGCTGATGACGCGTTGGCGTCTGGCGCATCAGCTCTTCGCCGGCGTCGCGATGGCTGCGGCTGTGAACCATGCGGCCATCAATGCGATCTATTATCAGGCGGGGGCGACGCCTAAACTTCTTATGGGAAGCGCTGCGTTCCTGTTGCTGGGCTGCGTGCTGGCCAGCGGGATGTGGCTGCAAAATCATTTGGCGGAAAAAAAGATCCGTCGTTGCCATTGGCTCTTTGCGCTAGTATTGCTCAGCATAGCGCTGATTCATAAATTTTTATAATAGCGGCTTGCCATAGCCGCGCGAGAGTGATACAATAACTTAGTCTAGAAGGTTAAACCTTCCCTGCCCCCTTAACGGGGGACATATGACCGAAGGAGGAGGTGATTTCGTGAGAAAGTACGAAGTCGTATACATCATTAAGCCGTTGGAAGAAGAGGCTAACAATGCGGTTATCGCAAAGTTTGAAACTCTGTTGAAAAACAACGGTGCTGAAATCGAAAAAATCGATCGCTGGGGCAAGAAACGTCTGGCCTATGAAGTTAGCGGCCAAATGGACGGTTTTTATTGTCTGGTTCACTTCACGAGCGCTCCGGCAGCCGTTGCTGAGTTGGACCGTGTAATGAAGATCAGTGATGACGTCATCAAGCACATGATCGTCAAGATTGACGAGTAAGACCGGGGAGAGTGTTATACCATGAATAAGGTCATCTTAGTCGGGCGCCTCGCCCAGGACCCTGAAGTCCGTTATACTCAAAACGGCAATGCAGTGGCTTCCTTCAGCGTGGCAGTGGATAGCGGGTTCGGCGAGAACAAACGGACGGACTTTGTACCAATTGTCGCCTGGAGAAAACTGGCCGAAGTTTGCGGTAATAATCTCACCAAGGGACGGCGTGTGCTCGTGGAAGGCAGCCTGAACATCCGCTCTTATGAAGCCCAAGACGGGCAGAAAAGACGCGTGACGGAAGTAGTTGCCCAAAACGTAGAATTTCTTGACAGCAAACAGTCGGCTACGGGCGGTGCGCCGGGTGCAGTCAATGCGCCAAGCAGCACAGAAGGAACCGGCAATGGTTTCGATATGAATTCTTTTGGTACGGAAGTCTTCCCTGAAGAAGAAATACCATTTTAAAGGGAGGTTAGTTCGGTGAAACGTGAAAGAGGCAGAAAACCAAAGAAAAAAGTCTGTAGCTTCTGCGTCGATAAAGTAGTAGCTATCGATTATAAAGATGTCGGCAGAATCCGCCGGTATACTACCGAGCGCGGCAAAATTTTGCCCCGTCGTATTTCCGGTAACTGTGCGAAACATCAACGCCAAGTGACGCTGGCTATCAAACGGGCACGCATGATTGCATTGCTGCCGTTTACAGCTGAATAGAACCGGTGAAAGAGAAGTCCGCAGGGCTTCTCTTTTTTCTTCTTTTATTATTGCCTGGTACTATAATCAGGTGGTATAATGGGCGGTAAGTTAAGGTTGCAGAAAAATAGGACGGTAACGATAGCGCTGTAAAAGGTAAGGCGGGAAGGATAGAAGATGAACAAACGAGCGGTTGGAATTTTGGGAACGGGTTCTTATATGCCGGAGAGGATTGTCACGAACAAGGAACTGGAAAAAACGATGGAAACCTCCGATGAATGGATCGTGAGCCGGACGGGGATCGGTGCGCGCCGCGTCGCTGCGCCGGAGGAAGCCACTTCTGATTTGGCGGCCGAGGCAGGCCGGAGGGCGCTTTTGGATGCGAACATCAACGCGGAGGATCTCGATCTGATCATCGTTGCGACGGTTTCGCCGGACATGGCATTTCCCAGCACCGCTTGCCTAGTTCAGGCGCAGTTGGGCGCGAAACGGGCGGCTGCGTTTGATATCAGCGTCGCTTGTTCCGGTTTTATCTACGGCATGAGCATTGCACAGCAATTTATTCAGACCGGACTCTATCATAAAGTGCTGGTGATTGGTGCGGAGACATTGTCCCGTTTTATCAGCTGGGATGACCGAAAGACCGGTATGCTTTTCGGCGATGGCGCCGGGGCGGCGGTGCTTGGCGAGACCGCAGAAGGTTTCGGGATTTTGGGTCTTGATATGGGCGCCGACGGCAGCGGCGCGGAATTGCTCAAGATTCCGGCGGGCGGTTCGCGTGAACCGGCATCGCTGGCTTCGGTAGAAGAGCGCGGCCATATTATTCACATGGACGGCAGCGAAGTCTTCAAGTTTGCGGTGAAGGTGATGGGCGAAAGCGCGCTGCGCGCGCTCGAGGCGGCGGGACTAAAGACCGCGGATCTCGCGCTCTTGGTGCCGCATCAGGCCAACATCCGCATCATTCAGTCGGCGGTGAAGCGCCTCGGCATGACGATGGACAAGATCATGGTGAACGTCGACCGCTACGGCAATACGTCGGCGGCATCGATTCCGATCGCGCTCGATGAAGCGGCGAAGCAAGGCCGTTTTAAGACGGGCGACACGATCGGTTTGTGCGGCTTCGGCGCCGGTTTGACCTGGGGCTCCGCGATCATAAAATGGAGTCGTTGATTAAAACGAAAAGCAGGACTGTCTCAAACAAGCAGTGAGATGGTCCTGTTTTCTTTATTATTGTTTGACAAATCATGTGTCCTGGGGTAGCATAATCAAACGGGAAGATCGTCTGCGCAGCGGATGATTTCCTGGGAAATAGCGCTGCATCCGAAGGGATGCGCCATTTCTTTCAAAGCGCAAGCAGGAAATGGGCTTAGAGGTTGCGAATAATAAGTAGGAAATGCCTAAATTCTACGTTTCAAACCATGCGTTTGAGCAGTGCTAAAAAGGAGTACATTATGGGATATCGACGGATTCGTCCAATGGCGGAAGGCGGCATCTTGACCGCAGTCGCTATTTTGTTTGCTTTTATGAGTGCGTATCTGCCGGTAATCGGTGCCTTTGTCAATCTGATCTGGCCTGTGCCGATCATCTTGCTTGGCGTCAGGCATGGCTATAAATGGAGCCTGCTCACCACGGCGGCCGCCGGTCTGCTGATTGCACTTTTGATGCATCCGCTGCATGCGGTAAGCATCGTCGTCGGTTTCGGCCTGATCGGCATTGTGCTCGGACATGCGATCCGGGAGAAGTATGGTGCGATGAAGACGCTCGCGGTAGGCAGCCTCGCGTCGTTGCTTTCAAAGGCCGCGGTCATGGGCATTGCTTTTTTGGTCAGCGGCGTCGACCCTTTGTTTGGCCAAAGCGACATTGCGGCCAAAGCGCTGGAACAGAGTCTCGAATTATATCAGTCGATGGGAATACAGGGCGAGCAGCTCGACAAGATGCGGGAAAATATGGCGACCATCGGCAGCCTGATCAAGATCATCTTGCCGGCCGGGTTTGTCATGGCCGCGGTCGTCGATACCTATCTGAACTATGTGGTGGCGCGCCTTGTGCTGCGCAAGTTAGGCCATGTGCTGCCGGAATTCCCTCCGTTTAGCCGCTGGCAGCTGCCAAGGGCGATTGCGTATGCTTTCGTGCTGGCGCTGGTGATGCTGTACTGGGGGCAGACGCGCGAAATCGGCTGGCTGAAAGATGTTGCGATGAACATTCAGGTCATCAGCAGCGCGATGCTGTTCGTGCAGGGACTGTCGTTGGCGGTCTTTCTTCTGGAACGCTATAATGTGTCGCGTTTATTCCGGGGGATGCTGTTCTTTTTTATTTTTACCAATGGATTCTTGACGCAAATCGTAATCTTAGCCGGCGCCTTCGATATGGTGCTGGATTATCGCAGACTCCGTGAGCAGGATTCCGCGGAGGAGTAGGAGGTCACAGTGATGCCGCAAGGACCATCGTTTTGGTTCGATACACGAATCTATTTAGCCGTTGCCGCCGCATTATTGGCGGTTATCGTATTTTACAATCCGCATGTCGCCGTACTGGGCGCGATCTTGTTGGCGGCGCTTTATCTGTATGGACGGGAGCGCTATTTGCAACAGCAAAAGGCAATGAGCCGCTATCTCGACACGATGTCGTACAATGTGGAACAGGGCGCCGAATACGCGCTGCGCAGTTTGCCGCTGGCGATGCTGATGGTTGATGAAGCCGGACGGCTGTATTGGTACAACAATGTACTGTCGCAGTGGTTTCCCGAAGTCGTCGAGATTGGTCTGCCGGTGCAGGAACTTTGGCCGCAGTTGCCGATTGACAGGATGATGGGGCAGGACGGACGGGAAATCATCGCGCATGAAGACCGTTACTATCAGGTGATTTATCGTCCGGCGGAGCAGGACGGCGAGGGCGAGCTTCTGGTGCTCTACGTCAGCGACATTACGGCGAGCGAAAAAGGCCGGGCGGAATGCCTGGCGGCGATGCCGGTGCTGGCTTATATCCAGATCGATAATTACGACGATGTGCTGCAGGGCTTGAATGAAACGCTGCGCACCGCCGTGTTGGGCGAGGTAAACAAGCAGCTGTCCGCCTGGGTCGCGGAACATGACGGCGTCATGAAGCGCTACGCCGATGACCTGTTTATTTTGATTTACAACCGAGAGCAGCTGGAGCGCTGTCTGCAGGACAAGTTTGATATTCTTGACAAGGTGCGAACGATTCAGGTCGGCAATAAAATCCCGGTGACGCTCAGCATGGGCGTGGCTGCGGATGAACTGAGCCTCGATACGCTTGGCGAACGCGCGCAGGCGGGACTCGACCTGGCGCTTGGCCGCGGCGGCGATCAGGCGGCGGTGCACGTGGGCGGCAAGCTGCAGTTCTACGGCGGCAAAGCGAAAGCGGTCGAGAAAAACACGCGCGTCAAGGCGCGCATCGTTGCGCAGGCGCTGCGCGAGAGCATCGGCGATTGCGGCAACGTGTTGATCATGGGGCATGGCAACGAGGATTTCGACAGCCTTGGCGCGTCGATCGGCGTCGCCCGTATGGCGCATCAGTTGAAGAAACCGGTGCAAATCGTCGTCAGCCAGCCGGGGATATCGGTAAATAAGCTGAAAGACCTCTTGGAAGACTATGAAGATTATCAGGAGCTGTTCGTCAGCCCGACGCAGGCGGCTGCGCTTTTGCAGCCGGATACGCTGCTCTTTGTCGTTGACGTGCATCATCCGATGCTGACCGCGGCGCCGGACCTTCTGACCCGCGCCGAACGCATCGTGGTCATCGACCATCACCGGCGCTCGGAAAGTTTTATCGTCAATCCGCTGCTCGTCTATCTCGAGCCGTCGGCCTCATCGGCGAGCGAACTAGTGACCGAACTTTTGATGTACTTCGATGAAACGGTCGAACTGACGCGCCTCGATGCGACCGCGCTTTATGCCGGAATCGTCGTCGATACGAAGAATTTTTCGGTGCAAAGCGGCGTGCGCACCTTCGATGCCGCAGCCTATCTGCGCCGCGCCGGGGCCGATCCGTTTCTCGTCAGGCAACTCTTCCGCCTCGATTTTGACACCGTCAAATCGAGAGCGCAAATCATTAATCAGGCAGAAATGCTGCAGGGCGGCGCGGTCGTGGCGATCTGTCCGCAGGATATCCGCAACGCACAAGTCGTGGCGGCGCAGGTCGCAGACATGCTGCTCGGCGTGGAAGGGGTGACGGTCAGCTTCGTATTATTCCTGATGGATGACGGCGTTGGCGTGAGCGCCCGCTCGCAGGGCGAGATCAATGTGCAGCTCTTGATGGAAGAACTGGGCGGCGGCGGTCATCAGACCGTGGCCGGTGCGCAGCTGCGCGGCTCGAGCATGGAAGACGCAAGGCAGACCATCATTGCATTGAATGAAAAATATCTCGGGGAGTGTGAAGAAGATGAAGGTAATACTACAACAGGAAGTTAAAAAACTCGGTAAAAAAGGCGATATTCTTGAGGTGTCCGAAGGGTATGCGCGCAATTTTCTGCTGCCGCAGAAACTCGCAATCCTGGCGACGTCCACCAATGTAAATACAGTCAGTCAACAGAAGGCTTCAGAAGCGCGCAAAGCGCAGCGCATGACCGAAGAAGCGCAGGTTCTGGCTGCGCAGATGTCCAAGATTGAGATTAAGCTGCCGGTAAAAACCGGTGAAGGCGGCAAGTTGTTCGGTTCGATCAACACGAAAGACATTGCCGACGCGATCATGGCGCAGCACCAACTGGAGATCGACAAACGGAAGATTGAAATGAAAGATGCGATTAAGTCCCTTGGTTCTTATGTTGTTACGATCAAGCTTCACCCGGAAGTGAGCGCCAAGATTCAGGTGCATGTGACGGCCCAGGCCTAAGGGCGACGGAGAGAGGGTAGGATACATGAAAGATTTTTTTAGCAAGTTATTGGGGTCGACAACGGCCGGAACGCCGGAGTTGAAAGACTCGGAAGAAGATAAAATGCTGCGCCGCGTTACAGCCCTATATGGGCTGTATTCTGCGCTTATAGGGCCGGAAAAGGTCATTCTTAAGGCCGGAAAACTCGATGCGCTGACGCTGATGCGCTCGGAAAAACTGTCGGAGCGCGTGCTTGGTCTGCAACGCCTGGTCTTTGAAGACCCGACGCTTGCGGCATTGCCAATAAGGAGCAGACGCCGCCGTTACTTGACGAGCTGGAAGAGGAGCTGGCCGACATGCTGGCGCGGCGCAATCTCGAAGAGCGCATGGAGCGCAAAGTGAATGAACGGATGGAAGAGCGCCATCAGGAATACATCCGGGAAATCAAAATGCAGATTATCAAGGACGAGGCGAAGGATCCGGAAAATCCGGGAACGCTTAAAAAACTGGCGGATCTCGAAGCGCTCGATCAGGTCGAACTGACGCGTTCGGCAATGGAGTTGGTTCGCCCGGCGAGTTTAAGCGAGATTGTCGGACAGGAACGTGCGGTGGAAGCGCTGCGCGCGAAGCTGGCTTCGCCGTACCCGCAGCATCTGATCTTGTACGGACCGCCCGGCGTCGGCAAGACGACGGCTGCCCGCCTTGTCTTGGAAGAGGCCAAGCGCCTGCGCTTTACGCCGTTTGCCGAAGCGGCGCCTTTTATCGAAGTCGACGGCACGACGCTGCGCTGGGATTCGCGCGGCATAACCAATCCGCTTCTCGGATCGGTGCATGATCCGATTTACCAGGGAGCGCGGCGCGAAATGGCCGACAGCGGCATTCCGGAACCGAAGCCCGGTCTGGTCACCGAAGCGCATGGCGGGATTCTCTTTATCGATGAAATCGGCGAAATGGATTCGATCCTGCAGAATAAACTGCTGAAGGTGCTCGAAGACAAGAAGGTCTCGTTCGATTCATCGTATTACGACCCGTCCGATCCGAACGTGCCGCAATATGTGCGCAAACTCTTTCAGGACGGCGCACCGGCCGATTTCATTTTGATCGGCGCGACGACGCGCGATGCGGAAGACATCAATCCGGCGATCCGCTCACGCTGCGCGGAGATTTATTTCGAACCGCTGACGCCGCAACAGGTGCAGGAAATCGTGCGCAATGCGGCGGAAAAACTGGGCGTTGTACTCGAAGACAGCGTTCCCGCGGTCATCAGCGAATATACGATTGAAGGCCGCAAGGCTGTGAATATTCTGGCCGACGCCTACGGCCTCGCGCTTTATCGCGAAGACAACCAAAATGAGCATCGGGTCACGATCCAGGCCGCCGACGTTTACCACGTCGCGCAAGTCAGCCGGATGACGCCGTATGTAAGCCGTAAGGCGAGTGATACGGCGGAAGTCGGTAAGATCTTCGGCCTTGGCGTCGCGGGCTATCTGGGCTCAGTCCTTGAGATCGAGGCGGTCGCGTTTCCGGCGCCCGAAAAAGGCAAAGGCGGCATGCGCTTTAATGACACCGCGGGCAGCATGGCGAAGGATTCGGTCTTTAATGCCGCCGCGGTGGTAAGAAAACTGACCGGCAAGGATCTCTTAGACTTTGACATCCATGTCAATGTCGTCGGCGGTGGCCGGATCGACGGACCCTCTGCGGGCACTGCGATCCTGGCGGCGGTGATTTCAGCGATCACCGGTCGGCCGATCTGTCAGCGCGTGGCGGTTACCGGCGAAATATCGCTGCAGGGCAAAGTCAAAGCGGTCGGCGGCGTATTCGAAAAAGCGTATGGTGCGAAGCAGGCAGGCGCTACGACGATGGTCATTCCGAAAGAAAACGAAAAAGATGTTCCGCCGAATCATCTCGGCCTTAAGATCCGTCCGGTCGAAACGGCCGAAGAAGCGCTGGCGATTATTTTAGTACCTGAGGAGGACGCAGCTTCATGTTAGACCGTTTACCGCCTCAGAACCTGGAAGCCGAACAAGCCGTGCTGGGCGCGATGCTGATCGAAAAGGAGGCCATCTCCAAGGTGGCCGAATTTTTGCGGATGGAAGATTTTTATCGGGAAGGGCACGGCCGCATCTTTGCCGCGATGATGGATCTCTTTAACCGCAATGAAGCGGTCGATCTGGTCACGGTCGTCGAACATCTACGCAAGGACGACAAGCTCGAAGGCGCAGGCGGGCTTTCCTACGTCGCTTCGCTCGCGAACAGCGTCCCGACCGCCGCCAACGTCATGTACCATGCCCGCATCATCGAGGAGAAGGCGCTGCTGCGCCAGCTGATCAATGCCGCGACCAACATTGCGGCGATGGGCTACGAAGGCGCGGAAGAAGTCAACAACATCATGGACAAGGCGGAGCGGACGATTCTTGAAATTTCCAACCGCAAGTCCGGCAATGAATTTACGCCGGTCAAGTCGATCATCATGGATGCCTTCGACAAGATCGAAAAGCTTTATGCTTCCAAAGGCAGCATCACCGGCCTGTCGAGCGGCTTTAAGGATCTCGACAAACTGACCTCCGGCCTGCAGCCGTCCGATTTGATCTTAGTGGCGGCGCGTCCGAGTATGGGTAAGACCGCGTTCGTTCTGAACATCACGCAAAACGTCGGCATCAGGGCGAAAGGGACGGTTGCCTTTTTCAGTTTGGAAATGTCCAAGGAGCAGCTGGTGCAGCGTATGCTGTGCGCCGAATCGGCGATCGATTCGCAGCGGCTCCGGATCGGCGAACTCGAACCGAACGACTGGGAGAAGCTGGTCAGCGGCGCGGATCGCCTCTCGAGCGCCAACATCTTCATCGACGACACGCCGGGCATCACGGTTATGGAAATGCGCTCGAAGGCGCGGCGTCTCAAAGTGGAGCATGATCTGAAACTGATCATCATCGACTATTTGCAGCTGATGCAAGGCAGCGGCGGCAGCAAAGGCGGCGAAAACCGCCAGCAGGAAATTTCGGAAATTTCCCGTTCGCTTAAATCGCTGGCGCGTGAACTGCAGGTGCCGGTCATCGCCTTGTCGCAGCTCAGCCGTAACGTAGAGTCGCGTCAGGTAAAAAAACCGATGCTCAGCGACTTGCGCGAATCCGGCTCGCTCGAGCAGGACGCGGATATCGTCGCTTTTCTCTATCGCGAAGATTACTACAACCCGGATACGGAAGACAAGAACATCACCGAGCTGATCATCGCCAAACATCGTAACGGTCCGGTCGATACGGTCCGTCTCTTCTTTCATAAACAATTCACCCGTTTTGTCGACTTGTCGCCGCGGAACGAGTAAAGCCAAGCAGCGCTCTTTAGCCGGTTTTTTGATCCGGCTAGGGGGCGCTTTTCTTGTTTTCCCGAACGATTTTATTAATTGTCGCATTTAGCCGAGAATGTGCGCGAAAAAGCCGAACAATAAAAAACTTAAAAAACACATCATTCGTAAAATCCATTGACAGGCTAAAGTGCAGGTGCTATGATATTCAAGGGAAAAAATGTGCCAGGTCAGACGCGTGTTGACAATGGGTCGGCTGATTCTACGAATCAGACGCTCTCGATAGATTAAATTTGTAATGTAGGAGCGTGTGCAAATGATTACTCGTTATACCTACCCCGAAATGGCGGCCATTTGGACAGAAGAAAATGAATTTCGTACGATCTTGAAGGTCGAAATCCATGCAGCCGAAATCATGGCCGAACTGGGACAGGTTCCCAAAGCAGCCGTAGCCGTAATTAAGGAAAAAGCCGATTTCAGCATGGAGCGCCTGCGCGAGATCGAGGCGGTAACGCATCACGACATCCTGGCCTTTCTTCAGGCGGTAGCGGAGAATGTCGGCGATGAAGCAAAATATATTCACATGGGTTTGACGTCCACTGACGTAAAAGATACTGCGCTCGGCTCGATGATGAAGCAGGCCTGCGACATCATTCTGACCGACCTGGAAAATTTCCGGCAGGTGCTGCGGCGTCGCGCAGCGGAACACAAGAACACGGTGATGATCGGCCGTACGCACGGCATTCATGCCGAACCGATCACGCTCGGACTGAAGTTCGCACTCTGGCTGGATGAAGTGGAGCGCAACATCGAACGCGTCAAGCGGGCGCAGGAAAGCGTATCGGTCGGCAAAGTATCGGGCGCAGTCGGCACCTATGCCAATGTCGGTCCGGAAGTCGAAGCGTACATCTGCGAGAAGATGGGCATCAGACCTGCCAAACTGGCGACGCAGGTCATTCAACGCGACCGTCATGCCGAACTGATGACGACGCTGGCTGTCGTAGCCAGTTCGCTCGACAAGTTCGCGACCGAAGTCCGCAACCTGCAGCGCACCGATATCCGCGAAGTCGAAGAATATTTCGCACCGGGTCAGAAAGGCTCGTCGGCGATGCCGCACAAGCGCAATCCGATCACCTGCGAACGCGTCGCCGGCCTGGCGCGCGTCGTACGCGGCAACGCGCTCGCGGCGCTCGAAAATGTTGCGCTGTGGCATGAACGCGACATCACTCATTCGTCGGTCGAACGGATCATTCTGCCGGACAGCTTCCTGCTGCTCGATTATATGCTGCGCAAATTCACCAATATCGTCGACAAACTTTTGGTCTATCCGGATGCGATGAAGGCGAACATGGAAAAGACCGGCGGTTTGGTCTTCAGCCAACGCCTCTTGCTGGCGCTGGTCGACAAAGGCGTTGTGCGCGAAGACGCGTACCGCTGGGTGCAAAAGAACGCGATGGCGCGTTGGATGGAAGGCGCCGATTTCAAAACCAATGTCATTAACGATGAAGAAATTAAAAAATATCTCACGGCAGCGGAGATTGAAGCCTGCTTTGAGTACACCTATTATCTGCGTAATGTAGACACAATTATGGCCCGCTTCGGATTATAAGAACTCCGGCGGAGCAAAGGAGACGAGAAATTATGGGATCAGTAGTTGTTATGGGCACGCAATGGGGCGACGAAGGCAAAGGCAAGATTGTCGATTATTTGGCGGAACAGGCTGACGTGGTTGTCCGCTACCAAGGCGGCAATAATGCCGGGCATACCGTAGTGGTGGGCGGCGAAGAATTCAAGCTGCATTTGTTGCCTTCGGGCATCTTATATAACGGCAAAACCTGTCTGATCGGCAACGGCGTCGTGATCGATCCGGGCGTCTTGCTGAAAGAAATCAAAGGCGTTCAGGCGCGCGGCATCGACACGTCCGGACTCAAGATTTCCAACCGGGCGCATGTGATCCTGCCGTACCATCGCCTGCTTGACGAAGCGGAAGAAATCGCGCGCGGCGATTTCAAGATCGGTACGACCAAACGGGGCATCGGTCCTTGCTACATGGATAAGAATTCCCGCTGTGGCATTCGGATTGTCGATCTGATGGATGCGGACGAATTTGCGCTCGTGCTGAAACGCAATATCGAAGCGAAGAATCGTCTGCTGAAATGCATGTATGATATGGACGGTTTTGACTATGAAACCGTGAAAGCCGAATACCTGGCGTATGCCGAAGAGCTGCGCCCGTATGTGGCGGATACCTCCTATGAACTGAACGAGTCGATCGATGCGGGCGAAAAAGTCCTCTTCGAAGGCGCGCAGGCGACGCTGCTCGACCTGGATCACGGCACCTATCCGTACGTTACTTCTTCGCATCCGATCGCAGGCGGCGTCTGCGTCGGCGCGGGCATCGGCCCGACGAAAATCGGCAAAGTCGTCGGCGTCGTCAAGGCGTATACGACTCGCGTCGGCGAAGGCCCGTTCCCGTCGGAACTGCATGACGCAGTGGGCGATCACATCCGCGAACGCGGGCATGAATACGGCACCACGACCGGCCGTCCGCGCCGTTGCGGCTGGCTGGACGCCCGGGTCGTACGTTATGCCGGCAAACTGAGCGGCATCGATTATATGGCGATCACGCGCCTCGATATCCTCGACGAAATGAAGACGCTGAAAATTTGCGTCGGCTATACGTACAAAGGCGAGCCGCTGAACGAGTTCCCGGCCAGCCTCAAGGTGTTGGCGGAGGTAGAGCCGGTATATGAAGAGCTGCCGGGCTGGCAGTCCGACACCACCGCGATCCGTCGCTATGAAGATCTGCCGCTGAACGCGCGCCGCTATCTGGAACGTCTCAGCGAAGCCGCTGAGATCAAGATAGGCATCGTGTCGGTCGGTCCGCGCAGAGATCAGACGATGATCCTGCACGAAATGTTTGCTTAAATTGTCTGTTACCCCCGGCGAATGCCGGGGGTTTTTTCTCTATTTTCAGCAAAGCGAAGCGCGGCGGCTTTTTCTGGCAGGAAGATCAGGGCGCGAAAGCGAAAAGAAGGCAGACAAAGCTAAATGCAAAAGGAGACTACGATGGAAGCGTTAACAGTAAAAGAAATGGCCGCTGCGATGAAACTGGAGCTTTTGATCGCCGAGGCGGATATGACGCGCGCGGTAACGGTCGCGGACGTTAATCGGCCGGGACTGGTGCTGACCGGCTATGCGGATTATTATGACGCCAAGCGCGTGCAGCTGATGGGACACACGGAACTCGACTTTCTCGCGGCGCAGGGTGAGGAAATCTCCTATAAGCGCTGGCACGATCTGACCGAACTCGGCTTTCCCTGCCTTGTCGTCAGTGCGGGGCAGGAACTGCCGGCGCGTTGGCTCGCGCGCGCGGCGGAGAAGAAACTGCCGGTCCTGCGCAGCAAGCTGGCGACGACCGCTTTTCTCAGCCGTCTTTCGGCATTTCTCGAAGAACGTCTGGCGCCGCGTACGACCGTGCATGCGGTCTTAGTCGATGTTTCCGGCATGGGAATCATGATCACCGGCGACAGCGGCATCGGCAAGAGCGAAACGGCGCTCGAACTGATCAAACGCGGCCATCGCCTGGTTGCCGACGATGCGGTCGAGATCACGCGCAGCGAAGAATATACGCTGACCGGACGCGCGCCCGAAGTGCTGCGCTATGTGATGGAAGTGCGCGGCCTGGGCATTCTCGACGTCAGCCGTCTCTTCGGCATCAGCGCGGTGCGCGAACGTCATCGCATTCATATGATCATCAACCTCGAAGAATGGCAGGACGGCCGCTATTATGACCGCCTTGGCGTCGACGAGGAGACGCGCGAGATTCTCGGCGTCAAGTTGCCCTGCAAAACCGTTCCCGTGCGTCCAGGACGCAATATCGCGAGCATTATCGAGGTCGCGGCGATGAACCAGCGCTTAAAAGATACCGGTTATGACGGCGCGCGCGAATTTATCAACCGTCAGCAGGCGCTCTGCAAGAAAGACAATTAAAAAATAAAATTAAAAATACGAGAATGGTGTTGACGGATTATGAATGTTCCTGTATAATCATATCTTGTCAGCAGGTACTGACGCATGACCTACTAGCTCAGTTGGTAGAGCACCTGACTTTTAATCAGGGTGTCGATGGTTCGAGTCCATCGTGGGTCACCATTCACGGCCCGTTGGTCAAGCGGTTAAGACACGGCCCTTTCACGGCTGGAACAGGAGTTCGATTCTCCTACGGGTCACCAACTTTTTTCGGGGGATTAGCTCAGCTGGGAGAGCGCCTGCCTTACAAGCAGGATGTCGGCGGTTCGATCCCGTCATCCCCCACCAAATTATCCTTTCGCGGCCCTGTGGTGTAGCGGTCTAACATGCCGCCCTGTCACGGCGGAGATCGACGGTTCAAATCCGTTCAGGGTCGCCATTTTTTTTTGCCACGGTAGCTCAGTCGGTAGAGCAGAGGACTGAAAATCCTCGTGTCGACGGTTCGATTCCGCCCTGTGGCACCACTTATTTATCACTTCGGCATTACGCGCTGCACGTTGGGCGAGGTTGCCGAGTTTTCTATTTTAGGACCTACTAGCTCAGTTGGTAGAGCACCTGACTTTTAATCAGGGTGTCGATGGTTCGAGTCCATCGTGGGTCACCATGTACGGCCCGTTGGTCAAGCGGTTAAGACACGGCCCTTTCACGGCTGGAACAGGAGTTCGATTCTCCTACGGGTCACCAACAACAATATCTCATGCCCTCGGGCATGGGATTTTTTTGCGCTTTTACTTAAAATAGTTAAATAACGATGACTTTTGTCACAAAAGCAGGACTTAGCTCGATAAATGGTAAAATTAATAGCATAGTTTAGAAATAGAACGAAAAGAAAGAGAGTGAACGAAATGGCTAAAACGAGATTTCCGCTACGTATGCAATTGATGATGATGGTGAGCATCATCATTGTCTCTCTCCTGGCCGTCCTCAGTTTTGGCTTGTTCGAACTGAAAGTCGTCGGCAAAGGGGCCAATGACATCGTCAAGCACACCGCGAACCGGGTTATGCAGATCAGGGAAGCGCAGCTGGACTTTGCCAACACCCTGAACGGCATAAGGGGATTCCTGCTTTATGGCGCACCTTCCTATGAACAGGAAGCGAGGGAAAACATTCAAAAAAGCATCAGTGTGATCAAGGCGTATAATGCGACTTCGACGATGCAGGATACCAAAACGGAAGGCGCTAAACTGGAAAAGCAGCTGACCGAGTATGCGGCGCTGGTCGAAAAGATCATCGCTGCGAAGAAAGCCAATGATCCGCAGCTGACGACAATGCTGGGCGAAGGCCGAAAAATGGCCGATGAACTGAACCAGCAGTATGTCAAGACTGCTGAGCTGCAAAAGAAATATCTTACTGACAAAGGCACGGCGCTCTTCGAATCGGCGGAACGGATGACGAATCTGGCGATGCTCGCCAGTCTGCTGATCGTCCTTGCTGCGCTGGCGTATGGTTTTTGGTACAGCAACAACATGGCTAAACGACTTAAGAATGTCTGCGCGATTCTCGAAGAAGTCGGCCATCTCGATCTGCGCGGGCAGGATCGGCATCCGACGCGCAACGACGAGATTGGCGATATGGCGAATACCATCATCAAAATGCGCAGGGCGCTGAAAGAATTCGTCGGCAAGGTCGGCAACACCAGCCAAATCCTTGGCGAATCGAGCCGCAGCCTCAGCGTCGCGGTAGATCAGCAGCTGCAGGCGGTGGAATCGGTTGCGGACAACGCGACGCAGATTGCCGGCGGCGCATCGCACAACGTCGAGAACATCACGAACATTTCCTCGACGCTGCAGCAATTGTCGGCCAGTTCCGAAGAAGCGGCCGCCAGCTCGGCGCAGGTCAGCATGGGCACGAATGTCGCGGTCGACGAAGCCGCGACCGGCATGGAGCTCTTGGACAGCGTCGTCAAGCAAAACGAATTCATTTCGGAAGCGATGGCGGAGATTAATACGGTGACGGAAAATCTCGCCAGCGGTTCGGATAAGATCAAAGGGATCATCGACGTGATCGGCAGCATTGCCGGACAGACGAACCTCTTGGCGCTCAATGCCGCGATCGAAGCGGCGCGGGCTGGTGAGGCCGGTCGCGGCTTTGCCGTCGTCGCGGAGGAAGTGCGCAAGCTCGCCGAACAAAGCGAGCAGGCGACGAAGGACATCGTCGAGATCATCACCGGTATGGGCAACGAGATCAGTGCAGCGGTCAATACCGTCGGCAAAGCGAACCAACAGGTGGAGCGGGGTAAGAGCGCCGCTGCATCGAGCAAACAGGGCTTTAGCGCGATTGTCGACAAGTTGCAGGACGTAAAGAACGGCATCGAGCAGATCGCCGGAACCGTCGATGAAATGGCCAAAGGTTCACAGCTGATGGTCGGCAATGTCGAAAACATCAACGCGGTGGCCGAAGAGACGTCGGCGAACTGCCAGATGGTCGCCGCATCGGCGGAAGAGCAAAGCGCGCGCATGCATGAGATCAGCAACAATGCGGAGCGGTTGCAGCAAATGGCGGGTGACCTGAAGAACGTCGTCGAGCAATTCAAGATCTAAGGCAAAGCAGGCTGTAACAAGCCTGCTTTTTCAGACAAAGAAAAGAGCGAAAATTGGCAAAACAATTGTCTGGAAAGAACAATTGGGGTAAAATGGAAGCAGTGAAAGCTAAATCGGAGGATAAGGGGTTGAGAACATGGAAAAGAGCCGCTTCCCGATTGCGATGCAGCTGGCGGGCATGTTCACGCTGGTCGCGGCATTGCTGCTGATGATCCTTGGTTACACGTTGTTCCAATTCAAGCAGGCGGGACTGGAGGCGGAGAACATCGTCAACAGTACGGCGCCGCGCTTGGTGCTTTTGAAAAACGGGCATACGGAGTTTACGCGGGCATTGCTTAATATGCGGGGCTTTCTCTTTTATCCGGACGGGATGGCGACCTATGAAAAAGGCTACCGCGACAGCATCGCGAAAAGCCTGGAGCTGGTGCAGTCCTATAACAGCACCAGCCGGGATGCAGAAATGAAGAGCGAAGGCGAAAAACTGGCTAAAGCGATTAGTGACTACATCGAATATGCCGACAAGCGGCTGATCCCGGCGCGCAAGGCGAATGCGCCGAACTGGCTGGCGATGACGTCGGAAGGCCGGCAAATGGTCGTGGATACCGATGCAGGCTACAACAAGCTGGCCGAAGCGCAGCAAAAGGTATTGGATCGTGAAGGCCTGGCGGTGCTCGAATCTTCGCGGCGCAACAGCAATTTGGCAATGACCTTGAGCCTGCTTACGGTCGCAATCGTCATTGCCTTAGTGACGTGGTACAGCCGCAACATGGCGGTACGTTTGAACCGGGTCGGCGCAAGCCTTCGCCAGGTCGGCGGTCTTGACCTGACCGGCAGCGATCTGGTTGTGACCCGAAATGACGAGCTGGGCGACATGGGGATGGTGACGAATGAGATGCGCCGCTCGCTGCGCGTCTTCGTCGATCAGCTCGGCGAAAGCAGCGAACAGCTGGCTGCATCGAGCCATGAACTGAGCGCCGCAGTCGATGAACAGCTGCGTGCGGTCGACCAGGTCGCCGCCAGCATTCATGAAATCGCCAGCGGCTCGACAAAGAATGCGGACAGCATCAGCAACATCTCGGCCACGCTGGAAGAAGTCTCCGCCGGATCGGAAGAGATCAGCGCCGGGGCGGCGGAGGTCAACAACAGTACGCAGACGGCGGTGCGCGAAGCCGCGCAGGGCATGGATATGCTGAAACGCGTCGTCCGCCAGAATGAAGCGATCAGCCAGACGATGGGAGAAATCAATGAGGTCGCGGAAGAACTGGCGCAGGGCTCGGAAAAAATCAAAGGCATCGTCGGCGTCATCGATCAGATTGCCGGTCAGACGAATCTGCTCGCGCTCAACGCGGCGATCGAGGCGGCGCGGGCCGGTGAAGCCGGACGCGGCTTTGCGGTGGTCGCCGATGAAGTGCGCAAGCTTGCCGAGCAAAGCTCGCAGGCGACGCAGAATATCGCCGAAATCATTCAGGCGATGGGCGAGCAGATCGTTGTTGCGGTCAGCTCGGTGCAAAAGAGCAGCCAGGAAGTAAATAAGGGCAAGGAATCGGCGATTCTGACGCAGCAGGGCTTTGAAAGCATCATCGAAAAGATGGAAGTCGTGCAAAATGGTACCGATCAGATTGCCCGCTCGATCAGTGAAACGGCAAAAGGAACGCAGGTCATGGTCGCGAGCGTGGAAAATATCAGCGTGGTCGCGCATCAGACGTCGGCTAACTCCGAGACAGTGGCAAGCTCCGCGCAGCAACAGGCGACCGGCATGCGGGAAATCACGCTCAATGCCGAAAACCTTTCCTCGCTGGCGCAAAATCTGCAACAGATCGTAGAGCGTTTTAAACGTTAAAAGGGAATTCCGGCAAAGGATGCAAAAAAAAGGTGTCTCAAAAAAGCGGCGGCTGTTTTTGAGACGCCTTTCTTTTCTACTGCATGAAGGAAGTTAATGGGAAAAAGCGAATATTTGGAAGTAGGGGCAAGAGAAGCGGGAATCAGGTGCAAAGAGGTGAAGTAAATGGAAATGGACGGCTGGACAAAAGAACGCTGCAGCGGGCAGGAAAACGAGGCGCAGCCGTCGCGAGACGAGCTGCATCAATCGCTGCTTTTGCTCTCGGCGATCCTCGAATCTACGGCCGATGGACTGATGGTAGTCGATCAGGCCGGTTTTGTCATTCGCTGCAACCAGCGTTTTTTGGATATCTGGCAAGTCGGCGAAGAGATGGCAGCGGACGGAAATCCGGACAGAGTCGTGGAGAAAGTCAAAAGCATGGTGCGCAGCGACAAAGAATACTTTCCTTTGAATAAAGAAGCGCAAAGCGTTGAAAAAAGGGAAAAGACCGTCCGCTTGGAACTGAAGGACGGTCGCGTGATCGAACGGGTGACGCGACCTTTGCAGGAAGCGGACGGACGGATTGTCGGCAGGGTCGGCAGTTATCGCGATATCACGCAGCGTGTGCAGGCGGAAGCCCGACTGGCTGAAGAGCGCAACCGCTTCATCGACGGCCCCGTCGTCGTCTTCAAATGGCAGGCGAAGGAAGGTTGGCCGATCGAGTATGTTTCGCCGAACATCGCGCAGGTCATGGGCTGGGAGAGCCAGCTTTTCGTCGTGCAGGAACAATGTTTTCGCGCCCTGATCCATCCGGAAGAACGCGACGCGATCGATGCGGAGATCAAACGTTATCAGGACGAATGCCAGCTGCACTTCCAGCAGGAAATGCGCTTGCGCTGCGGCAGCGGCGAATATCGCTGGTTTTATGCCTGCATCATGGCGCTTTGCGAAGAGCCGACGAAAGTCGATCACTACCAGGGCTACCTGATCGATATAAACCGCAGAAAAGAAATCGAAGCGGAGCTGATCGAAAGCGAGCAACGCTGGCAGTTCGCGCTCGACGGCAGCGGCAGCGGCGTTTGGGACTGGGATGTGCAAAACGGCGATGTCTTCTTCAGCAATGCCTGGAAAAGCGTCTTGGGCTATCAACCGGACGAATTGGCGGGGCGCGTCGAGGAATGGAAGAAGCGCGTCCATCCGGAAGACTGGCAACGGGTGCAGGCAAAGCTGGAAAAACATTTGGCGGGCGACGAGGCGCAGTACGAAGCGGAATATCGCTTGCGCTGCAAAGACGGCAGTTACAAATGGGTCTGCAACCGGGGCATGGTCGTAGCGCGCGACGCGGCCGGGCATGCGTTGCGCATGATCGGCACGCAGGTTGACTTCAGTGAACGCAAAAAAGCCGAAGCGCTGCTGCGGGAGAAAGAACGAAACTTCCGCCGTTTTTTCAACGGGATCGACGATATGGTCTTCGTACTGCACGAAGACGGCGAACTTCAATTCGCCAATGAAACGGCGCTGCAGAAGATGGGCTATGCACAAAGCGAACTGCAGACGCTGCATATGCTGGATCTTTTTCCGCCGGAAGAGAAAGAGCGTGCGGATCAATTGTTCCAGGACGTGATGCATGACAAGCAGCAGGGCGGCCAGACCAGACTGATCAATATGGACGGTCATCCGATCCCGGTGGAGTGCCGCGTCGTGCGCGGCGAGTGGAGTAACGAAGCGGTCGTGTTCGTTATCTGCAAAGACATCAGTGAACTGGAACTCGAACGAAGCAAATTCCACAAGGCGTTTGAAGCCAGTTCTTCGGCGATGGCGATCAGCTGTCTCGGCAACAGCCGTTATCTGGAAGTGAATGAAGCGTTCTGTCATGTCTTCGGCTATCTGCGCGAAGAGGCGATCGGCCGTTCGAGTCTCGACCTGGGACTGATCACAAGCAAAGAGATCCGTGCGGCGTTCGTGGAGCAGCTCGAAAAGAAATGCAGCATCCGCAATCAGGAACTGACCGCCTATGCGAAGGACGGTTCGCCGCGCTACGGCTCTTTTTCCGCGGACTGCATCGACCTGGTAGGCGAAAAATATCTGCTGATGACCTTTGTCGATATGACCGAACAGCGTCAGGTACAAGAAGAGCTGCGGGAACAGACCGCGCGTCTGACCAGTCTGCTCGATTCGATGCCGGACATGGTCTTTTTCAAAGACCTGGAGGGGCGTTATCTCGGCTGCAACACGGTCTTTGCCGAACGACTCAAGATGCGCAAAGAAGAAGTGGTCGGGCTGAGCGACGCGCAAACCAATCCCGGCAAGCGGGGCGAAGTCTTTAAGCAGCAAGACCAACAGGTCATCGAGAGCGGCAGGGCGATGATCTTCGAAAGCCGCGAGGAAGCCTCCGACGGCAGCAGCGTAGTGATCGAGACGCTCAAAGCGCCGCTCAAGGATCGGACGGGCACTATCTTCGGCGTGGTTGGCCTCGCGCGCGACATCAGCGAACGCAAGGCGACCGAGGAAACGCTGCGCTGGAGCCAGAGCCTGCTCAGCCAGATGGCGACCAGTTCGCCGCTCGGTTTCTACGTCGTCAATACGCACAATGACCATATCCTGTACTTCAACCGAAAGTTCTGCGAGATCTGGCGGATGGAGGAACTGGCGGACGCGATGTCGGCAGGTATCCTGCGCAACAAAGATCTGACCAGTTTTTGCCTGAACAAGGTCGCGGAAGCGGAGGCGTTTCAGATGAGCCTGAAACGCCTGCAGCAGGAAGAAAACCGTGAAATTCTCGAAGACGAAGTGGTGCTCAACGATGGAAGGGTAATCCGGCGCTACTCGACGCAGATTCGCGATGCGCAGGATCATTACTGGGGCCGTTTCTTCATCTATGAAGACATCAGCCGCGGCAAGGAAGCGGAGCGCAGTCTGCTGGAAGCGCTGGAATTTCAAAAGAACATGATGGCCGCAGCGACGGTCGGCATCGCGGCTTACAGTTGGGAAGGCGAATGCCTGCTTGCCAATGATGCGATTGCCGCGATCGTCGGTGCGAGGCGCAGCGATGTCCTGCAGCAGAATTTTCGTACGATCGAGTCCTGGAAAGAGTTCGGGCTCCTGGCGCTGGCCGAAAAAACGTTTGAGGAAGGCGCGCAGCGCCAGGAACTGTATATGGTGACTTCATACGGGCGCGAATGCTGGCTGGACTTGCAGACGGCGAAGTTCGGCAGCCGGGAACGGCCGCTGATTCTCTTTATCGCCAATGACATCACCGCGCGCAAAGAGACGCAGATGGAACTGGAACGCTACCGCACGAAGCAGCAGGCCATCCTCGATAATCTGCCTTCGGCGGCCTGGCTGAAAGACAAAGACGGTTACTATGAGATGGTCAATACCGAGCATTCGCGTTTATGCGCTTTGCCGATCGATGAAATCATCGGCAAGACCGATGCTGAAGTCTGGCGCTCGCCGCTGGCGGCGCGGTACCGGGAAGAAGACATCGCGGTCATGGCAAGCCGTCAGCGAAAACAGGTCGAAGAACAGTTGAATGAGAATTGGTATGTCACCTATAAGACGCCGATCTTTAACGAAAAAGGCGAAGTCGTCGGCACGGCAGGACTTTCGCAGGACATCAGCGAGCGCAAGCAATACGAGGAAGCGCTGCGTGAGGCGAAGGAAGCGGCCGAAGCGGCCAACCGCGCTAAGAGCGAGTTCCTGGCGAATATGAGCCATGAGATTCGTACGCCGATGAATGGCATCGTCGGCATGACCGAATTGGCGCTGGCGACGCCGCTGAGCGAACTGCAGCGCGAATATCTCGGCAACGTGCAGCATTCGGCGTTCGCACTGCTCGATATCCTCAATGACATCCTCGATTTTTCCAAGATCGAAGCGGGCAAACTCGAACTGGAGGAAATCGCCTTCGACTGGCGCGAACTGGTCGAAAAAGAGATGGCGATCTTCAACTTGAAATGTCAGGAAAAGAGGCTCGAATTGCTGCTGGAAATCGATCCGACGCTGCCGCGTTTTGTGATCGGAGATCCGATCCGCATCCGGCAGGTTCTGGTTAATCTGATCGGCAATGCCGTAAAATTCACCAGCCGCGGCGAAATCGTCGTCTCGGTAAAAAAAGAGCTCGCCGCGACGGAGCAGGCGAGCGGCGTGCTGCCGCTGATATTCGGCGTTGCGGATACCGGCATCGGCATTGCCGCAGAGAAGCAGGAAATGATCTTCGAAGGCTTTACGCAGGCGGATGGTTCGATGACGCGGCGCTACGGAGGAACGGGACTGGGCTTGACGATTTCGCGCAATCTGGTCAAACTGATGGGCGGTGAAATTAAGGTGAGCAGTCAAAGCGGCAAAGGCAGTCAGTTCAATGTACATCTGCCTCTCTTGATGCCGGAACAGGCGGCGGAGCGGGAAGAACAGAGCAAACAGGAAAAAGAACTGGCGGTGCAGCGCATTCTGGTGGTCGATGACAATGCGACGAATCGCCGGATTCTCAAAGACATGCTGGAATACTGGGGCATGCAGGTCACGCTTTGCGAAGACGGGCAAAGCGTACTGGCGCTGCTGGAGCAGGGCAACGCCGAAGGGCGGCCGTTCGCGCTCCTTCTGCTCGACGTTCAAATGCCGGAAATGGATGGCTGGCAGGTGGCCGAGCAAATACAGCAAAGCGCGCTTTCACTAAAGCCGGAAGTGCTGCTCCTTTCATCGATGCTCGACAGCCAGCAAAACGAACGCTGCCGGCAAAGCGGCGTCAGCCGTTATCTGATGAAGCCGGTGCGGATGCATGAATTGTACCGCGCATTGGCGGCGCTCGACAAGAACGAGGAGCTGGCGAAGCGGCAGGCGCAAGAGGGCGAAGCAAGTCAGCTGAAATGGTCGGGGCGCGTGCTGGTCGCCGAGGATGAACCGGTGAACATGATGATCATCACGACCTTTCTCAGCAAAAAAGGACTTCAGGTCACGAAGGCAAAGAACGGCGCGGACGCGTTGGTCAAATACCGGCAGAGTCAGTACGATCTGATCTTCATGGATTTGCACATGCCGGAAATGGACGGACTGGCGGCTACACGCTGCATCCGGCAGCTGGAAAACGGCGGGAAACGGGTACCCATTATCGCGCTGACCGCCGATGCGATGAAAGGCGATCGTGAAAAATGCCTCGCGGCCGGGATGGATCACTACATTGCCAAGCCGTTTCGCCAGGATGAGCTGCAAGAAGTGCTGCAGCAGTTTTTGCCGCAGGCGCAGGGCGTCGAATAAGAAGGAGCGTGAATGCGCGATGTACGAAGAGAAAAGGCGGCAGCATCAAAATGACGGGAGCGGTCGCTGCCTGATCTGCGGCACGACGCTGCAGTACGGCTTTGCGCAAAATCCGGTCGTCTGCCGTGTCTGCGGCTTGCAGGAAGTGGCGAACGTCGCCTGCGCGGCCGGACATTATGTTTGTGAAGGCTGCCGTGGACAGGAATACTATGCGCTGCTGGCCGGTTATGCACTGACGCTGACAAGCCAGGACCCGATGGCGATTGCCGAAAGTTTGCTGCGCGAGACGATGCTGCTGCAAAGCGGTAATGAACACTATGCGCTGCCGGTGGCGGCGTTGCTTACCGCGCTGAAAAATTACGGTGCGATTCCCTTGCCGGGCGGAGAAGTTCGTTCGATCGACGAAGAAGACATTCGTGAAGGCATCCGGCGCGCCCGCCAGATCCCGCCTTGCGCTTGCGCCTATTTGGGCGCTTGCGGCGCGGGACTTGGCGTCGGGATCGTTGTCAGCATCCTCTTTCGTGCGCATTGCGAGCAGGACATCGAACGCAGCCTGACGATGCGTGCGAGCCAGACTGCGATCGCGGCAATCGCCAACAGCGGCGGACCGGCCTGCTGCAAGCAGAGCGTACGAAGCGCGGTTCTGGTCGGCAGCCAGCTGCTGAAGGAAATGCTGCGCGTTTATCTGCCGCTCAGCCGCAGCAAATGCTTTTTCCAGGCGGCGAATCAGGCAGGCTGCAAAGGAGCGCGCTGCTCTTTCGGGCGCTGAAGGGTTTTAAAAGAAAAAAGAGTGAAAAATAAGTTTTTTAACTTTGCCTGCCGCAATGTTGTATGATATCGTGTAAGCAGGAAAAGCCGAACGGGCGAAGAACGAAAGAGCGCAAAGAGGTGTTCAGTTTATGGAAAAAATCATCGGCAGAACGCCATCCGGTGAAGAGTATGAGATGCGGATCGAAGAGGGCAAAGTGTTGCTCGAACTATTGCAATACAAGATGACGTTCGAACCGCAGCTCGTGATGCGAAACGGCAAAATCGCCTTTGTCGGCACCGTGCAGTATCGGGACAAGGAGCGCGAGCTGGTCATCGTCGGCAGTGATGAAACCGTACGCTGGTTTGAACGGGCCAAGGATTTTTTATATGAACAGGGACATAAGTGAAAAGAGAGCGTCTTGCCATAGGGAGAACCTATGACCAGACGCTTTCTTATTTACGGCTGACGGATGATGCTTTCCGAACGGGAGAGGGGGACGCTGATGTCGACATGTCCGGCCAGGGTAGCGCGCGCTTGGCCTTCGATCAGGATTTGCACCTGCTCGATGCTGGGGAATTCGGTCAGCGTGTTTACGATCGCGGCCACGAGCAGGATTTCCTGACTGGAGCCGCCGGAATTGTTTGTGACCAGCTTATCGTTGAAATTGGCGTACGCGATATGATCCTTGATTGCCAGGCTGCGGAGCTTGACGCCGACCGGCATCACCGGAACCAGACGCGAATCTTTCGGCCCGCTCGCCAACAACTCCAGTGCGGTCTGCGCCGGAATGTCGTTTCTGGCCGAGGTGCGGACCTCCGGGATCAGGTAAAAGCCATCGCGGGCCGCCTGATAAACCGTCAGATGCATGACGCTTTTGCCGGGAATCGCGCTGGGCGCGGCCAGTGCAAGCGAAGCGGCGTCGGTCGCGGTCGGCGCGGCGGCAACCGTGCTCGAGGGCGTTGCCGTCTCCTGCGCGACCGGCTCGACCTGGCTGCAGCCGGATAAGAGGAGCGGTGCGAGTAAAAATAAGAGCAGGAACACAATGCGAGACATAGGACTACCTCCCCGTTGTTGCGGCTTGACTGAAGAAATTCGTGATGCCGTTGACGATTCCCTGCGCGATCTTCTGTTGGAATTGCGGATTGTTCAACAACGCTTCCTCCGACGGATTGGTCAGAAAAGCGGTTTCGAGCAATACGGCAGGCATCAGCGTGCGGCGCAAGACATAGAAATTAGCGGTATAGACGCCGCGGTCGCTCAAGCCGTCCGAAGCCGCCACGGCGCTTTGCACGTTTTGCGCCAGGAGGCGCGAATAAGACGAAGAAGCGTAATAATACGTCGCCGTTCCGCCGACCGAAGGGTCACGGAACGAATTTGCATGAATATCGATGAAGACATCCGCGTTGCTGCGGTTGCCGATCGCGGCGCGTGCGCCCAATTCATCCGCGCCGCTCGCATTCGGACCGAATACGTCGCGGTCGTCGCTGCGCGTCAGGATGACCTTAGCGCCTGCCTTGGTCAGCAGATCCTTGGCCTTCAGAGAAATGGCAAGCGCCACGTCTTTTTCCATGACCTGCGCAGCCGGGCCGATCGCACCGGGATCGCTGCCGCCGTGTCCGGGGTCGAGCGCGATCACCTTGCCTTTCAGTCCCGGCGTGAATTGATAACTGCGCGCCGGTTGCGTCGGTTCGTTGATGTCGAGAACGACGCGGAACGGCTTGCCTGCCGCCGCGTTTGCCGGGAGCGTGAAGAGCTTGAAAGCGTCGCTTTCGATCGCCTCCGGCAGCGTGATCGAAAGGCGCGCGCCGGATGGCGTCGCGGACAGCGTCTGCTTGAGCGCGATTCGGCCGTCGAGCGGGCCTTGCCGGTTCGCAAGCGAAAGCGCGGCGCCCGGCAGATCGATGTTCAGCGTTTGACCGCTCAGACTTGAGGTCGCCTCGAGCGGCGCCGTAAGATCCAAGACGATGCGCAAATTCTTCTCGCCGCTGGCCGCGTCCGTATGAACCGCGAAACGATTGGCGGTCAGTTGGGTGGGTGCGGCGGAGCACAGCGGCAGCAAGGACGAAAAGCCAAGCGGCGCGCTAAGACACAGTAAAAGAAAAACAGTGATTCGAAAGAACAAAACGATACCTCCCAGCCGCAGCGCGGCGTAGCCGTTTGAAACGCGAAATACGGCATAAAACGCATACGATGCAACATTATTCATTTCGTGTCCGGTGCGGAAAATTCCTACAGGACTTTTGTCGTAATGCGCGAATATATTTTGCAGGAAGAAGAAAAATACAAACTCCCATTGTAGTTTACGTTAAAGATGACCAGATGATATAAAGATAATGACAAGATTTTCGAAAAACGGTCCGAGAAAAAAAGAGGAGGACGAGAGGATGCGTAAGATCATACTGCTCACGTTGCTGCTTTTTTCCCTGATGCTGTCATACGGCAGTGCAGAGGAGCGAAAAGAAGAATGGAACGACAAAGGATTTCCGTTCGCCAATTTGAAGACGGTCGCCGTTTCGTTCAGCGTGGCTGAAGGCGTAAAACTCGAGGAGATCGAGCAAAAAAAGATCGCGGATATGAGCGAGGCCATCTTTTCCGCCAACTCCGGCACGACGACGCAGTGGCTGAATGAAAAGCAGATCCTGAAACGAATTGGCGTGATGACCCAGGTCGAACTCGATGGCATTAAGAAAAGCGAACCGGAAAAATATCAGGCTGCTTGGGATGAACAAGTGCTCAAAGTGAGCGAAGCGAAACTGGACATCAAGATCCGCCAATGGGGCTACACGCAGCAGTACGTACCCGATACGATCGAGAACTATACAGAATATCAAAACACTCCGGTGAGCGTCGTGCAATACGATTCGAACGGCAGGCCGTATACGACGATTCAGTGGGTACAGGTACCGATCGAACGCAGCCGAATCATACCGGCGCATTATGAACCGATTGCCCATGCGGGCGCTGAATGCACATTGACCAACAACAAGACCGGGGCCAAGATCTGGATGCTGATCGATCTGCGCGACGCAAAGGGCGACAAGGTGCCGAGCGAAATGATGGAACGCATCCTGCGCCGTGCGCTGGAACGCTTTATTGCATTGCAAAAGTAATAAAGCAAGGGCCGGAAAACCTTACATTGGTTTTCCGGCCTTTCTCCTATCGTTTGCCTACTTAGCCAATTGGGACGCTTGTATAAAAAACGTTTTCAAACCATTCACAATGCCGAGCGCCAGCTTGTCCTGAAAGGCGGGCGTATCGAGCAGCTTCTCTTCCTGCTGGTTAGAGAGAAAGGCCAGCTCAACCAAACAGGAAGGCATGTCCGTGTGCTTAAGCACATAGAAATTGGCCGAATAGATGCCGCGATCCTTCAGGCCGTCGGCAACCGCCATACCGCGCTGCAGATGCTTTGCGAGCAGTTTCGAGTAGTAGGAGCGCGGATAATAATAACTGCCCGTACCGCCGACAGCCGGATTGCCGAACCAGTTGGCGTGGATCGAAACAAAAAGATCGGCCTGATTGAATGCGGCGTAGCGCGTCCGTGCGCCCAGTTCCTGTGCTCCGCTCGCGTTCGGGCCATAGACGTCGATGTCTGTCTGGCGCGTCATGCAGACGATCGCGCCTTCTTTTTCCAGTAAGGCCTCTACCTTGCGGGCGACGGCCAGATTCACGTCTTTTTCCTGGACGCCCGCGATGCCGTGTGCACCGGCGTCACTGCCGCCGTGACCGGGGTCGAGTGCGATCACCTTGCCGCGCAGCCCTGCCGTATAGGGAATCGGATCGGCAACCGATGGCTTCGTGATCTCGATCAAGAGCTGCGCCGCTTTTCCATCGGCTGCGGCTAAGGTACTTACCTTATAATCTAGTTCCGAAATCGGCGCAGGAAAACGGATTTCGAGGCGACTGCCGCTTGGCGTCGCACTGACCGTCAGCGTAGAGGCCAACGCACCGTCGAGCTTCGTCGTCCCCTTCAAAGCGCCGGGCGTTGCGCCCTTCACTTCGACCGTCAGCAGATCCGGGGCGCTCAGGCGGCTGCTCGCCTCGAGCGGCGTTGCCGCATCGAGCGTCAGGCGCAGCGACTGTTCGCCGGTATCCGCATCGCTTGCAACGCTGAACTGGCTGTTGCCAAGCGGTGCAACCGTCGCTGCCTTGGCAGGGACGGGCTTCTGTTTCGCGGGCGCGGCGGCGACTGGAACCGACAACGCCAATAAGCATACGAGTAAAAAACAACCTTTTCGTACTAACAAGAATCCATACCTCCTATGGGCAACCTACAATAGAGTCCTTTTGATTATTGCGCATCTGCGGGCGAATAGCAAGAGCGGATTTTGCAAAACGCGCGTTTGTCAGCTGCTGCAAGAAGAGAAAGGGAAAATTTGGAAGGGAATCGCAAAAAAACGGCGAACTAGTGAAAGAAAGACGCAAAGATAAGGGAGCGGTGAACGTGAATGCGATTCCATGGCGCGAAGACTACGACACAGGCTTTCAAAGGATGGATGACGAACATCGGGCACTGTTGCAGCTTGTGAATGAACTTTTTGCCAAAAGCGGCGAATTGATAACGCGGACGCTCGAATTCGACAACGGCTTACTGGAACTGAACCAGCGTTTGCAGGAGCATTTCACGCAGGAAGAAAACTGGATGAAAGAACACAAAGCCTTGAACGCCCAGGAGCATTGCCTCGATCATCACTGGATCCTGTCCGGTGCAAAATGGTTTACCGAAAGCTACTTCAAAGGCAATGCGCAGGCGCCGGGCGAAGGACTGATGGTCTTCGAGGCGTATTTCGAAAAACATCTGAGCGGCTACGACAAGGATTTGGCAGAATTTCTCCGTGCGCGGCTTGCGCGCTAGGAATTGCCGGTTTATGCGCAGCAACGCTTCGCGAATAACGGGTAAAAATGAAAAGCGTTAGTAACGCAGTCGTTTCATAGAAAACGCCGGGACTACGGGGACGGGAGGTGGACTATGGGCTTGGTACGCTGGCGCGACGAATATAAGATCGACATTGCTGAAATCGACCGCGAACATCAGGCGCTGTTCGACGGCATCGCAGCTCTCGTCACCTGCCTGCTGCTGCAACGAATCGAGGAACCGGACGAAGAGCGGCGGCAGCTGCTGTTGGATGAGATCACGCTTCAGTTAAAGACGCACTTCAGAAACGAAGAGGCCTGGATGAAAGAAACCGGCTATCCCGAGTACGAACGGCACCGCCAGGAACATAAACGCCTGCTCGACGAAGGGCAGCGGATCATACGCAAAAAGATCGCCGCCGGAGAAAGCGTCTCCGACCTCCTGGTGTGCCTGACCTGTTGGATGGACGAGCACGTCGTCGAATACGACAAAGAACTCGGCCGCTACGCCAAGCAACGGGTCGCCAACTGCGCCTGCCCGCCTTGACGCTGGACGAAAGCTTGGGTATAATTAACAAGTGCCGGGTTGTTATGACGACCATGACAGACGGCCAACAAACGGGCGGGCGTAGCTCAGTGGTAGAGTACCGGCTTCCCAAGCCGTGGGTCGAGGGTTCGAATCCCTTTGCCCGCTCCAGTAAAATTAAGCCTTCTAGCGATTTGCTAGAAGGCTTTTTTGATTTTGGTAGAGTTTGCGGACCGATTTGCGGACCGATTGACGCAATAATACGTTAGAAAACGAGGAAGACAGCATGGACTGCTCGTTAATTATAGAAATGAACTCATCTATAGCTGGACAGAAAATTCGTTTTGCGAAAAGGATAAAATGAACGAGGTGTATTTGACATTCCAGAACGATGGATTGATTATTCATGTAATTATCTTTAATGCAAAAAACATACAAGGTTATGTAGTGGTTAAAACATGTACTTTGAAAAGTTTTGCTGCAGAAAAAGGCAAATCGATACATTAATTAGTAAAAAGAAAAAATGCATAAAGAGCGTTCGTTTGTCCGCTGGCCGACTGAATTTAGCAAAAAACCTAGAGAAACAAAGCTGAATAGTAGTTTTCTATTTGGCGGACGAAGCGGACAAAGTGGACAATGGATATTTTGAAAACAAAAGAGTGCATCACTTCTTTTGAAAAATGCTCACGTTGAAGGGACGTATTGTATGAATAAATATGAGGCTTGGCGATTTACCAAGCCTCATATTTTATGCCAGATTACTCTGAACCACTACGTATTCAATGACGCCTTGCTTGGGAATTTTCCAAACACGGTTATAGCGGAATGCTTTCAGCTTACCGGATGATAATAATTGATAAGCTGCATTTTTACCAATGGAAAGCATTTCGCATAACTCTTCTACCGTTACTAAATCGCTATAGTGTTCAAACATAGTTATCACGCTCCGTTTATTGTTTTTAACTATTACGGCTTTATATTATAGAAATAGGCCGATTGTAAAATGAAGTTGAACACCTAGAAAAAAGTCCATAGTGACTTTTTCCTCAAATGGTAGAATGGAGTTCTCACACAACCATCACCAAAGAGGAGGCAATCACTATGGACTGCCATGATTATATCACAGTGGAATCAGAACGCAAACGCGGTCAACATTTGGGTCAAGAAGAACGCGGAGCGATTCAACAGTTAAGAAAACTTGGATACTCACTCCGATCGATTGCTGCGAAAATCAATTGCTCGGCAAGCACGGTTTTAAATGAACTGCGCCGTGGAACGCCGAAACGAAAAAGCAGTCGCGGACGTGCTCCAGAGTACAGCGCAAAGCGTGGACTAGCCGTATATAAAGCAAACCGGATGCAAAGCAGAAGACATCATCGTATTTTGCATTGCGCCGCTTTCGTTAAATGGGTAGTCGATCAAGTACGTACGAAAAAGTGGTCGTTGGACGTTTGCGTAGGCCATGCACGTTTACATCGCCGATTCGCTGAAAACAATATGGTGTGTACTAAAACGCTCTATAATGAGCTGGCGGCCGGAAACTTACCGTTATCTCGTTTTGAAGTTCCTGAACTCCTCAAGCGTAGATCTAGTCGTAAAAGAGGCCGTGAACATAAGCGTTTAAAAGGTCGAAGCATTGATGAACGTCCTGCCATTGTGGATGAACGCGTAGAAATCGGACATTGGGAAGCCGACACGGTAATCGGCCGTAAAAGCGGCAAGGAAGCTGTTGTTTTGACGCTTGTTGAGCGAGTGACCAATAATTACTTAGCAATCCGCATTCCTGGAAAAAACAGTGAGTCGGTAATCGAAGCAATGGAAGAATTGCATGCTGAATTTGGCGAGCGATTCAGTTCGGTTTTCAAGAGCATTACGGCTGATAACGGATCTGAATTCGAAGAGTTTTCAACGGTTGAAAACTGGGGTTCTTCAATATATTTCGCCCACCCGTATTCATCGTGGGAACGTCCTGTAAACGAAAGACACAACGGGCTTTTACGACAGTACATCCCAAAAGGTGTTTCAATTGAAAAATACAGCCCGGCCGATGTACTTCGTTTTGCAGATGAGCTAAATAGCCGCCCGCGTAAAAGACTCGGCTATCAAACTCCAGAAGAACTTTTTGATGCATTTCTCGACAGCCTTTATGCTGCATGAGTTTGCTGCCATTTTACCGAAGTGTTCAACTTGCAGTTGCAATTTGCGTATTATAGAAATATAAAAGAAATGTGGATCAAAGAATTTAAAAATCAATCGCGCTGGCAAATAAACATAGGCATGACTAGTGGGACAGCTTTAATTTCAGGTAATGTTCAATATCGGCAGTGGGTATTTTCCAAACTTTGCCGGATTTGAAAGAGCGAAGTTCGCCGTTATGAATCATATGATAGACGGTTTGTGAGCTGACGCCTAATAAACTGGCGACATCGGATACGTGTAGTAGAATTTTCTCAATTTGCATGATGCCCAACTCCTAATATGATTTTTTACTATTATGTTGTGTTTAAAAAGCGCAAAAAGGATTGTTTGACGTTTTAATAGGTGACCAAAATAATGAGTCTAAATAGACGAAGAAGCGAGCATCATGTATAATGATAGTGATACCCGCCATGTAGGCGCTGCAGGCGCACTTTGGCGGGATGTTTTTTAGTGGAGTTACAAAAACGTGCGACTGCTAAAATGAAAAGTAGTCATGCTGACAAGGTGCTAAACAATGAGGTGAGATTTCATGAATCCAGTGGAAATTGAAGAAGCAGTTTCTGAGTTGGTAAATCAGCCTTTTAAAGAAAGTGAATTTCCTTTTGCTTTTTTAAGAGCATTTGGGAACAAAGAGACGACTATAAAACGTCTACGATCAGGTGAAACGAATAAGTCTGATCTCGGTGGTGTTTTACAAACTAATAATATGCATATTATGATTGCGAGTGAAGGGGCAGTAACTAATACTCTTTCCATGCTGAGAGCAAGTCGGGCGACGATTAAGGCCAAAGCACGATATATCATTGCTACTGATGGAATTGATTTTGAAGCGGAGGATCTAGAATCAGAAGAGACCGTTGCTTGTGAATACCTAAACCTCCCGAATCACTTTGGCTTTTTTTTGCCGCTTGCTGGCATTACGACAGTCAAACAAGTACGTGATAATTCTTTTGATATTCGAGCAACGAGTCGACTCAATCGTCTTTATGTCGAGTTATTAAAAGATAACCCACAATGGGGGGCGACGGAACGATGCCACGAACTCAACCATTTCATAGCGAGATTGATATTTTGCTTTTTTGCTGAAAATACAGGCATTTTTATTGAAAATCGTTTATTTACTGAGAAGGTTGAACAAATGAGTGCACGCGATGCATCAAATACGCACGAAATTATCGGTAAAATTTTTCTGGCGATGAATACGAAGATTCATGAACGAGAAAGTGTAGGTTTGCCGGGGTGGGTAAATAAATTTCCTTATGTAAACGGAGGTTTGTTCGCGGGTAGCGTAGAAGTACCAAAGTTTAGTAAAATAGCAAAATCATACTTGATACATATTGGAAACCTAGATTGGACAAAGATAAATCCTGATATATTCGGATCAATGATTCAGGCTGTAGCGGATGATGAAGAGCGTAAGGTGCTCGGTATGCATTACACAAGTGTGCCAAACATATTAAAGGTGCTCAATCCGTTGTTTTTAGATGATTTGAGATCTCAACTTGAAGCTGCCGGGGATAATACGCGTATGTTGTTAAACTTGCGTAAGCGGTTAGCAAAAATTCGGGTTTTTGATCCAGCTTGCGGTTCGGGTAATTTCTTAGTTATTGCTTACAAGCAGATAAGAGAAATTGAAAATAAGATCAATGAACTACGTGGAGAACGTAGCCGTAAAAGTGATATACCTTTGACTAACTTTCGCGGCATTGAATTGCGTGATTTTTCGGCTGAAATTGCGCGTCTCGCTCTTGTTATCGCCGAATATCAATGTGATGTATTGTATCTTGGGCCGAAACTTGCCCTTTCCGAATTTTTACCTCTTTCATCAGATAACTGGATCACCCGCGGTAATGCATTGCAAATGGACTGGATTAGCATATGTCCACCAACGGGGACAGGAGTGAAAATTTACGATGATGATCTTTTCAGCACGCCTTTGGATCAAGTGCAGATCGACTTCGAAAATGAGGGCGGCGAAACGTATATCTGCGGCAACCCGCCGTACCTGGGGGCAACTTATCAATCACCACAACAAAAGTCAGATCTACAAGCGATTTTCGAGCAAAGGACGAGCAACTGGAAGTCGCTTGATTATGTTTCGGCTTGGTTCATGAAGGCAGCCGACTATGGCACGAAGACTAACTCAGCTGCGGCGTTCGTATCTACTAATTCCATTTGCCAGGGGCAGCAAGTTCCTATCCTTTGGCCTTTGATTTCAAATACAGGTCATAAGATTATTTTCGCTTATACCAGTTTTAAGTGGGCGAACCTAGCAAGCCACAATGCGGGTGTCACTGTCGTTATAGTTGGAATTTCGACGCAGCGTGTGAAAGCAAGGCGGCTATTTTCAGTTGCAGAAGATGGCAGAGCGATGGTTAAGGAGGCTGAAGACCTCAATGCCTATCTAGTTACAGGACCTGACGTTTGGATAGAAAAGCGTTCAACTCAAATTAGTGGACTGGATGTAATGATAAAGGGCAATCAACCTACGGATGGCGGACATTTGCTACTTTTACGTGATGAGGTTGATAGTCTTGATCTTAGAATGGAGCAGAGAGATAAATTTGTACGGCGCTTTTTTGGCTCTGCTGAGTTTATTCGAGACCTAGAACGCTATTGTCTGTGGATTGATGAAAAGCACGATAAAGAAGCAATGGCGATACTCCCAATCCATCAGCGTATCGAAAGAGTCCGTTTAATGAGGCTTGCCAGTAAAAAACAGGCGACGGTTGAAGTGGCAGACCGGCCTTATCGATTTGGCGAGGTTCGACAGAGTGGCAATGAGATAGTAACAATTGTTCCAAGCGTTTCTTCAGAGAGTCGTGAATATCTTCCGGTGGGAGTTAAGCCTGCGGGAACGATAGTTAGTAATCTGGCCTTTATGCTTTTAAACGCACCTCTATGGAATATGGCATTGATAGCGTCGCGTCTTCACTTGGTATGGATTGCAACTGTATGTGGCAAACTGAAAACTGATTTCCGCTATTCGAACACACTTGGATGGAATACTTTTCCTGTGCCCACATTGACAACGAAGAACAAGGCTGATCTTACCCGTTGTGCAGAGAATATTTTATTGGCGCGTGAGGCTCATTTTCCGGCAACGATCGCTGAACTTTATGCCTCAGGCAACCTGCCAAATGACTTGCGCGAAGCCCATGAGCGTAATGATGAGGTGCTGGAACGTATCTATATCGGACGTCGTTTTCGAAACGACACCGAGCGAATAGAAACGCTGTTCAAGCTTTATACTAAGATGACGATTTCAGCTAAATCGACTAAGAAAGGAAAAGAGAGGCTGACACATGACTAACGAGAACAAATCAATCCCGTCTGTCTCGGTGTTTTACGCCAGTAACGGAAGTTCAACCAAAGCTAATGAGTTAGGGATGCGATTGATGCAGGAACGCGTTTATGAGCGACGTGGTGAGCAGTACTTACTCATCAAGTCACCTCCAGCATCCGGTAAGAGCAGAGCACTGATGTTTATTGCTCTCGACAAGCTCCATAATCAAGATGTTAAGCAGGCAATCATTGTGGTGCCTGAAAAATCAATTGGATCGAGTTTTAACGATGAACCGTTGAGCCAGTTCGGTTTTTGGGCCGACTGGAGTGTAGAGCCCAAATGGAACTTGTGTAACGCGCCGGGGACGGATAATGGTGGCAAGATTAATTCGGTGGGGGTATTCCTCGAAAGCAATGACAAAGTATTGGTCTGTACCCACGCCACATTTCGGTTTGCGGTTGATGCTTTTGGGGTAGAGGCGTTCGATAACAGGCTGATCGCCGTGGATGAGTTTCACCATGTTTCTGCTAACCCTGACAATAAACTCGGTCTGCACCTTGGGCAGTTTATCGCTAGAGATCGCGTGCATATAGTGGCAATGACCGGATCCTACTTTCGGGGTGATGCTGAGGCAGTGTTGGCCCCTCATGATGAATTAAAGTTCGATACTGTTACCTATACTTATTACGAGCAACTCAATGGATACGATTATTTGAAGCAACTTGATATTGGGTACTTCTTCTATTCTGGTTCGTATACCGAGGATATACTAAAAGTGCTCGACCCAACGGAGAAGACCATTATTCATATCCCAAATGTCAATTCGCGCGAGAGTACGAAGGACAAGATCAGGGAAGTCGAACACATTATCGAAGAACTCGGTGAATGGCAAGGAATTGATGCTGCGACCGGCTTCCAACTGGTCAAGGCGCCAGATGGACAAATTATCCGAATCGCTGACCTAGTGGATGACGACCCAATTAAGAGAGACAAGGTGTCCGCTTCGCTGAAAGACCCTGCACATAAGAACAAGCGCGACAATGTAGACATTATCATAGCTCTCGGAATGGCGAAGGAGGGTTTCGACTGGATTTGGTGTGAGCATGCACTGACGGTTGGTTACCGGGATAGCCTCACGGAGATCGTGCAAATTATCGGTCGAGCCACCCGCGATGCACCAGGAAAAACTCGTGCGCGGTTTACTAATTTGATCGCTGAACCCGACGTCTCGGAGCAGGTTGTGACTGAGGCTGTGAATGACACATTAAAGGCTATTGCAGCTAGTTTGCTAATGGAACAGGTGCTTGCACCTCGATTTGAGTTCAAGCCGAAGAATCCAGAGAGTGGTCCGGTGCAAGGATTCGATTATGGTGATGGCGGTTATGATCAAGAAAAGTGTAATATTGGATTCAACTCCGAAACGGGACGATTACAGATTGAGATCAGGGGCCTCTCAGAGCCAAAGAGTGAGGAAGCCGCACGAATTTGTCGAGAAGACCTTAATGAAGTGATTGCGTCATTTGTTCAGGACAAGACTATCATCGAGCGGGGATTGTTTGATAGCGAAATGGTCCCGGAAGAGATGACCCAGATTCGAATGGGAAAAATAATCAAGGAAAAGTATCCGAACCTCGACACAGAGGAGATAGAAGCGATAAGGCAGCATGCTATTGCTGCCCTCAACCTGACTCAACAGGCAAAGCAAAATGTTCCTAGTGGCAGTGATAGAAGCGAATCGATTGCAAACACGGCTCTCGTAGATGGAGTACGCAAGTTTGTGATGGACGTACGTGAACTGGACATTGATCTCATAGACAGAATCAATCCCTTCAGCGGGGCATATGCAATTCTAGCCAAGGCATTAAGTGAGGAGCGGTTGAAAGAAGTTGCTGCGGTGATTGTGGCTAAGCGTGTAACCATTACCTACGATGAGGCTAGGGCCCTAGCCGAAAGGGCTTGGCAATTCATGAAAGAACGCGGACGGCGGCCAGAGATCAATGCACAAGATCCATGGGAGAAGCGTATGGCTGAAGGTATCCTAGCTTTGCAACGTTATAGTGTAAAAAAGAAAATAGCTGAAGGCAAGGGATGAGATATAAATGTCTAATTTCTCTGATGAGGAGCTGCTTGATGCGCTTGGTATAGGTCAAGAGACCGCGAAGACAAACAAACATTCACCACGAACGGAACGCATTATTGCAGGGTTTGAAGAGGTTCAGCGATTTGTCGAGCGTTATGGACGTGCTCCAAGGCACGGTGAGGATCGTGATGTTTTTGAAAGGATGTACGCCATGCGGCTCGATTGCCTGCGTAATAAGGAAGAGTGTCGGCTTCTTCTTGCGGCACTCGATTATCAAGGATTATTGAGTGATGCTGAAATTGCGCCAGTTGCGTCAATGGAATCGATGGATGACGAGGCACTTCTTGCCGAACTTGGAGGCGAAGGAGAATCAAGTCCGTTTAGCATTACAAAACTGAGATATGTTCGTCCGCAGGTTGAAGTAAAGGTAGCAGAGGAAATTGCCAAGCGTGAAAAGTGTGAGGATTTTGATCTTTTTAGGCCGCTTTTTGAACAGGTTGAGCATGAACTGAAATCTGGGAAACGACAAGCACGCCCTTTTGGCAGGGATGCGAGGATTAATACAGGTAACTTTTTTATTTTGAGTGGTCAATTTGTCTATGTAGTTGAGAAGGGAGATGAGTTTAGAGTAACGAATGGACACCCAGATGCTCGACTCAGAGTTATTTATTCAAATGGTACTGAAAGTAATATCCTTCTCCGATCTTTGCAGCGAGCTTTGTACAAAGATGACACTGGACGACGATTGACAGAACCGGATCATGGGCCATTGTTTAGTGCGACTTGGGATGAAGATGATACGGGAAGTGGTACTATATATGTCCTGCGAAGTCAATCCAATCACCCTTTTATTGCAGAGCATCGTGAACTGATTCATAAAATTGGCGTTACGGGCGGAAAAGTGGAAACTCGCATTGCCAATGCGACTCACGATGCTACATATCTACTGGCGGATGTCGAAGTAATTGCCAGTTATAAATTGGCGGGCATTAACCGTACGAAGTTAGAAGGTATATTTCACCGCATCTTTGCAGCGGCGCAGATAGACCTCACCATACACGATCGCTTTGGGCACCTTGTACGACCGAAGGAATGGTTTCTCGTGCCTTTGCACGTGATTGACGAAGCTGTGCGGCGTATTCGGGATGGTTCGATTATCAATGTGGCCTATGATCCTAAGAAGGCTAGTTTTGTAGGCCTTAATCAGTAAATGTGGCGACTTGCTTTATTCGGAGTAAATTTGTTAGCCTTCATTTTTATAACCATATATTATAACCATGAACTGCAGCCTTGTAGATATACTACAGAGCCCCCGCAGAGGAACGTAGGAACATAGACCAACACGAGTTCCTTAGAGCGTAAGCGATTGCTTGCGCTCTTTTCTATTGCCTAAATAAAAAAGAGGAGAGATGAAAAATGAAACAAGGAAAATCAATCTATGACCTGGCGCAAGAGCTAGAGCGCCAACGCATGCAGCGAAAAGACTTCGTTGCGGACACTCGAATGCTGAACGTCAAAACAGAAAATGGGAAAAGCCAATTATCCTTGGCTCTTGCAGACACAGCGGATATCTTCGTCATCAACGAACTGGCGCATCGCCAAATTGCCGAACGGTTGCAGATTCCGCAAAAATATTATGCTAAAATGCGAAGCGAATATCCGGAACTCTTGGACAACAATATTAATAGCTGGTTTCAGAAGCAACCGGCCAATCGAATGATTCGAACCCTAGACGGCAATGTCCGGGCGATTCTCTCTGATCGCTATTGCCGCCTTGATAATCTGGAGCTTGCAGACGCCGTTTTACCGTTGATTCGCGAAATGCGCGGCGTTGAAATCATTTCTTGCGAAATAACGGAGACACATATGTTTATCAAACTGATCAATAAGACGCTTAAAGCGGAAATCGATGTTGATGATGTCGTTCAGGCCGGCATGGTTATCTCCAATAGTGAAGTCGGTTTAGGCAGTTTGAAAGTTGAGCCGCTAATTTACCGTTTAGTCTGCAAGAACGGCTTAATCGTTAAAGACTATGCGCAAAAACGGTATCATGTCGGCCGTCAGATTGAATCTGACGATGCAGCCTATGAAATCTTTTCCGATGAAACCTTAGCGCAGGATGATAAGGCCTTTTTTATGAAAGTCCAGGATACGGTTCGAACGGCAGTGGATGAGACTAAATTCCAGCTGTCTGTGAATAAGCTGCGCGACACAAAACTAGAATCGACCGGGCCAGATCCGGTTAAGACGGTTGAAGTCCTCGCCGACAAATACCTTCTGTCGCAAAATGAACGCGGTAGCATCCTGCGTCATTTCATCATGGCTGGCGACAGTAGCCGTTACGGTTTAATCAATGCCGTCACCAGAGCCAGCCAAGACGCTGCCGATTACGGCAGAGCAACTGACCTTGAACGTTTAGGAGGTGAACTATTATCCATCTCATCTCTTCCAAAGCAATCGATCATCGTGGATCGTTTTACGCCGGATAGACCTATAAAGAACATTACGCATGAACTCGCGTTGGTTAAATGAAAGGAGCATCACGATGGAAAGAATTCGTTTCAGTGAGGAAAAAGACATATTCGTTGCCTTGCAACCAGAGAGAAACAGAATCCGGCTTTTATTGCAGCAAGAGGATCATGACATCATCGTTAACCTTAGCTTGCTTCAATTCAAGGTTTTAGCAGACAGTTTAAACGCCCTCCTTTATTACCAGATGAATAACTGTGCGATTGATGAACAGCACGGATTGAAAACCGGAGCGATGACCATCATAAGCGTTTTTACAAAAGAAGTTGAAAAAAGTTCGTGTAATGAATACCAGCAATTGCCTTCATCTGATCAGTTCGATAAACCCTTCCGATTCAAAAGTGCCTAACGGGCGGGGGCGGGACAACGGTTACTACCATTTCTCCGTTAAAATATAGCTGAAAAAGGCTTGCCTGTTTGCAAACACCGCAGACGGGCAAGCCTTTTTGATTGGAAGAGGAGGACAGGGTTATGAAGAAAATAGCGGCAAAACTGGTACGTGTCATGGAAGAATGCAGCTTAGTTAAAAAGAAAGGCATTAACGATTTCCATCATTACAAGTACGCTACCTCAGCGGATGTATTGGAAAAAGTAAATGCGGCCTTGGTTAAGCAGCAGCTTGCATCCATCGTTACAACGGAAATCATCGACAGTAACGACGTAACGAATATAAAAGGCAACATTGAGCATCTTGTTACCGTGAAGACACAAATTACGCTAGTTGATGTAGAAAGTGGCGAAACACTTCAAATCTCAGGCATTGGCAGTGGACAAGACAGTGGAGATAAGGCCGTAATGAAAGCCCAAACAGCAGGCATTAAGTATGCCTATATGATGAGCTTGGCGATCAGCACCAATGATGATCCGGAAGCAGATGTAAAAACGGATGAAAACGTGCATCGCGCAACGGTTACGTCCATTACGCCTCTTAACTGCAGCGCTTGCAATTCGCCAATCACCGCAGGAATTCAAAGAGTATCCGCCAACAAATATGGTCGGGCACTTTGCATGAAATGCCAGAAGTCAGTCGGTTTGCTCACGGTATGAAAATGCCTTGTTTGAAATAGGCGAACAATGTCATTGCTGGTGTTTAGTCAAAGCAAAGTGCGGCTGATATTAGAAATAGAACTGACAGATAAAATAATAAAACTATTCTCTAAAACCGAGAAAATGTGCTTATGCGATAATTAATAAGGAAGCGGGGTGAGATGATGAAACTGGAAGAAAAAGTACGGCAGATCGGACTAAATATTAGTTATTACCGAAAATATCGCAATATGACACAGCGTCAGTTAGCGGAAAAAGTGAATTTGAGCAGTTGCTACGTTAGTCAGATCGAACGTGGACTTGTAAAGAAATCAGTTTCATTGCCCGTCCTTATCTCAATCGCGGAAGCGTTGGATGTTGAAGCAAGTAAACTCTTTGATTTTAAAGAAGTAAAACAAAAGTAGTACTATGAAAAGAGGCGAAGTATATGCAGGAAGCAAAGTATCAATTTTGTACAAAGTGTGGCAGTAAAATTGAGGTGGAAGCTCAATTTTGTGGGAATTGCGGAAATAAGGCTGTACCTAAAGCGGAAAGTATTTTAAAAAACAGCGGAACTTTCGAATCGAAAACACAGAAAAAACCGCCTGTAGCGCCTACAGGTGCAGCTTTGAATGAAAAAGATCCAGTCAAAAAAATGACGGATCAAATTATAGCGGAATTCTTTTCCTGGGAAGGTCGCTTAAATCGACTTGCTTACCTCAAGAAAATTCTGATTGTTTTAGGCGTAATGCTTATTCTAGTGCTATTAGAAAGTTACGCGGAATCAACAAGCGGTTTAAGCAAGCTTGCATTGTTAAGCGAGATAGGAATGGTTGTTTGTTTTATTGCAGGCACATTGTTAGGAATTAGAAGATGCCATGATATAAATAAATCAGGTTGGTTCTTTCTATTAACGTACATACCAGTTGTTGGAGTGCTTGCGGGGTTGTATATCTGGTTTACACCAGGAACAAAAAGCGCAAATCAGTACGGCGAGGATCCCTTGAGAGAGGCGTTATAAGTTAGACAGAGTAGTTTGTAGTTACAACTGTGAGGGGGCAGAGTAATGGGAGATTTTTGTCAATTTTGTGGTCAAGAATTGCGTGGTAACGGGAAATTTTGCTCAAGATGTGGAAAAGCCGCAAAAAAAGATAGCCTGGGGGCGACTGTTTTAGATGGCGTTAAAACGATTCTTAAGCGAAGGATCATTGTCTATTTTTGCGTGCTACTTCCGGCAATGCTGCTCATAGGGTTTATAGGGTCGTTCTTTTTCTCGAAAAGTGACGCTAACAATTCTGTGCAGCCCAATACGGTGTTGTCGACACAAGATAAGGCAAAGCAGGGGAACACAGCTGCGGCGGCAAAAGAAACGCCTATTTATGAAGCACAGAAAGCTTTGGAAAAGTCGGGGATATTAGGAACTGTACTGGCTACATCAAAGGGAAAAAATAGCGACAAGGGATTTTTGTCAATTGTAAGAAAAGACGGAGAAAATAGCTTTATTATCTCAGATCAGGCCAATAAACAGATTGCGCATGTTCCGTTTTCAGTGAGCTTATACAACTTCCCGACAAATCATAAAAGCAAGCCGATACCGCCGATTATTTTTCCCATGACGATTTTCAATGATCATCATGATCGAGATGAAAAAGATGGGATTTGGCATGGGGCGCATCATCTGATACCGATTTACGCATCGTATAGTTTTAACGAAGCTGGAGACGTGATTCCCGGAATGATAACAACCGGATGGGGTGAAAACCCCTCTCATTATCAGGGGCATTTGATGGAACAAAAAAATGTAGATCTCGTAAACTTGTTCTTGTCAGAAATGAATGCTTTGAGGAGAAATGTTACGACGAATCAGATCGCAATTCCTGCGAACTAAAATATGAAAGGTGAGCAAAATGAGGAAAATAGCTGTTTTGTTACTACTTTTATCGAGCATGGCATTAATGAGCGGCAGTGTTGTCGCGGGTGAAAAGCATTTTAATTATGATGAAGCGTACCAAATTCTTCAGGGAACATGGCATGATACGGAAAAGGGAAAAGATATTTTCATGGTTTGGAAGAGTAAAGACGGTTCGGAATGCAATATCATCAATGGTCAAGGATACACCGATCCAAAAGGAAACAGTGTGATTTACTTTGACCGTAAAGGTGCAATAGCCCGTGCTTCTGTAACCTATTATCCTGACCAGCAATGTTACTATGCTGAAATGGCGACGAAAGGCGACAATGGGGCATGGATAACGTGGTATTATTCGTTGATCAAACAGTAAATAAGATAGATATGGGAAAGGCTTGCAGGCGATGGCTGATGTCATCCCCTGCTTTTTTTATCAATATAGTAAGAGGATTTTGAAATAAGATAGGCTTTGATATAGACTACCAAAAGGGAAAAAGGAGAAAGTAAGCGAAGTAAATTACATAAATTTCATATATGAATACGAAGCTAGAAGAGAGCAAACGCAAAAAAGGTTGGAGTATATGATAGAGTTAAAACGTTTTTCTGATGACCCATATCAAGATATATATGATGAAGTGGAAGCCGATATTGATACGATTGATAAAGATAAGTTGTTTAGCTATTGTCTATACATTTGTGAAAAAATTTTTGCCGTTGCGGAAGTCGATTACGGGAAAAAACCGAGGAACTTGCCGGAAGATCTGATTGAAGATATTGGAAGGGGGTTGCTTGAACTCCGTCGGATTAAAATAGTATCACCGGGAGATTTGTTGAAAAGAACAAGGCGTTCTTTTCGGAGTTGTGCTTGTGATAAATATGGAGAGGACAAAAAATACAGTATAAAACAACGATGTATAAGCTTATCCAATTTAAAGCAGTTACTACAGGATGTTTTACCTCTAGAAAACGACTTGCCGGAGATTGAGCGAAAAATACGGCATATAAGGCAGATTTATTTGCCCGCGTTTTTTGGTTTAAAATATAGCAAGGATGATTCGCCAGAGGTGCGGTTTGAAAAGTTACGACTAATCCTTATCCTCTATTCATTTAAAGAAAACATGAAAAGTGATCTTGGATATTTTTTAAAAAAATCCTCATTGAGAAGTGTAGGTTTATCGGAAAACTATAAAGTGGGTGTTAATTACGTAAAAGAGATGGTGGCAAATAGGTTGTCGTATGGTGATGTTATGCAGTTAGAGCGGTGGACTAGAAGTGAATATAACTGTATTCGGTTGTTGGATAGTGAAATTATAAAGTCAACTTTGCAAAAAATGAAATGTGTGAACTGTAATGTTAGTAGAATGATTATGGAAAAAATGTACCTTCTGTTTTGTGAACGATTGACTTCATTTGATTGCCATACGAAAGCAGTGACGGTGAAAGTTCCGGTAGAAGTCGATGCCTATGTTTATTTTTCGCAACAAGTACTTTTGGGCGGTTTTGTGGCTAGTGATGTAAAGCAGGCGAAGTGGATGAATATTCAACCTGAAACATATGATAGAGTATCTTCCATGCAGGCGGACAATAAAGAAGATGTGATTTTGCTTAACGCCAATAGCGTGAAAGAATTTATTAGAAAAAATCGACATGAAATTGCTCAGTTGGTTACAAATAATAAAGCCGAACATAAAGACAGAGTGCGAATACTAGATAAAAACAGCATCCGTGATTATTTGCTAATAGTAAGGATTTGTCAACTGGGGTTTCATGTGAAGAAGGAGTCAAGAAGGACGGTTTCGGCAGATACATTGCTATGGCTAATTTTTTTATACGAAGGTTGCAAATGCAATAAAGTGGATTTTTCACGAATTGATAAAGGCGACAATAAGAATAGACGAAAAATGATAAATTCCGTTTTTGCAAGTATCATTAACTATGAGAGTGATGAAGACTTCTTAAGTGAAAATTGGAAGCATGTGGGTACGATCGATTGGCTAACTCACAAAATATTTATGCTGAAGACATATAGGACGCCGTACATTGTAGCCTTGCAAAGGCGAGTGCAAAAAAAGGTTCAGCGATTTTGGAAAAATAACATTCCGATTTTGGGAGAGGCAGGCGTAGATTGCCCCTTTCGATGTATTGATGATATTGGAAAAGCTTTGATTAATGAAGAGGATATAAGAAAGATCTTGTCGGAAATAAGCGATGGAAACAAATAAAGCGATCGACATCAGACCAGGTGTGCTGATGTCGATCGCTTTATTTGTTTTGAAGGGTAAGAAGGAAAAGTTAAATAATGGGAAAGAAAAACAGCGTAATTTTTGCAGGATTGAGAGAGGGGTGGCAGACTGATATATTACATTTGCTAGCAAAATATCATATCTAAGATAGGAAAGGTGGTCCAAAAAATGGCAGAACAAAAAATGCGGAAAAATTCAAAGCGCAGACGGAACTGGCGGCGTGTAACGGTAAGTGTGTCTGAAGAGTTATATGAAATTATTGAAGAGCGAGCCAGGCAAGCTGGAGTTTCAATCAGTCGATTTGCTTTTTCAATGCTAAAGAGGAAAAAAGTCATAGTTGTTCCTGGAATGGCAGAGTTTGTTCAACAATTAAAAGAGATTAGTCGTTCATTGAAAAAGGACCAATGTGATTCGTGGTTGCTAAAGGAGATGATTTCCAGTATCAATCGAAATGTGGATTTTTTTGAGGCGGCAACACAAGGCGTCATGTACCCACGATTGATTGAAAACGAGCAAGATGGTGTAACGGTAAGGGGACAGCAAAATCAGTTTTCTAAAAATATGATTGAGGTGTGAAGGATGAGGACGAAAAGAATTCCGTTGACAGTTCCGATGGAGGTATATAATCGGCTGAAAGATGAAGCAGATAGAGCAGAAAAATCGATGAATCAATATATTTTGAGGATTATTAAAAAACGTGAGATCAAGGTGTTTCCAGGAGCTAGGCTGGTATATATGGAGTTGTATAGAATTCGTGTTGAATTGCAACGCTTAAAAAATGGTAAGGTAACTGGTCTTGAAAAGTTAATTGAAAGGGTGGATGAATTATGCCAATACTGCGATACATTCCTGGCAAGTTTGACGAAAAACGTCATTTGAATCAAAAAATATCGTATCTAGATGATGCGAGGAAACAAATTTGGAATGGGGAGCAACTTCCAAGAGGAATCTTGATTGGAGCCCATGGAGTTGATTTTGATACAGCAAAAACCAATTTTTGGACATCGCATGCGTTATATGATTTTAAAGGGAAAAAGTTGTTCTATCATTTGTTATTGGATTTTGATCAAGGACTGCTTAATCCGTTTCAAGTAAGAGAAATCGGGTTGGAAATCTGCGACTATTTAGTGAAGAAAGATGCGGTTTTCGTATGGGGAATTCACTGTGTTCCACGACCACACATGCATGTCGTTATTAACAGTCGACTTCCATTAAATGAAGGTAAGCTGCAGATTCGAAAAGGCGATATTGTCATGCATAAGATTTGGGCCAACAAAGTTTTGAGTAAGTATGGATTGCCACCGATTATCATGACAAAACGTGATGATTGGAGTGATGAAAGTCATGGAGAGTAAAGCTTTAATAGAGTTTCTTCGCAAAGGCAGCTCACTCAAGGACTATGGGGGAGAAATTAGTAAAATTGAGGCACCTAAATCGATTCCGATGAGGATAATGCCGGTGCGAATGAAGGCATATGATGAAAATTCAGCCATGATAAGGCGATTAACGGAAGAAGATCTTATTTGTCGCGGTGAAATAGAGGGACGAAGTTTAAGCCCAATCAGAACTTGCTTTGAAAATCAAAAATGGCTGGTTCGTACGTATGACGAAGCGATAGGACAAGAGGTGAAATCGCTATCTTGCAAAGATCCGCAAGATTTTCTAGAAGAACCTGGCTACTTCCGGGAGAAAAAAGACGGAGTTTACTTACTAAAAGATGGCAAAGAGATCCTTCGTATAACCAATATTCGAGTTCGTATTCAATCTCGCACCAAAATATATGAAGATGAAAATAGCAAACCAAATGAAGAGCTAAATTGTTGGCTTTATTCTGACGAATGGGCGGAGCCAAAGACAATTAGTGTGCCTATTAGTGAATATAAAAATATCTATACATCAGGCATACGAGCACGCTTTCCGGAGTCCTACCTTTGCAGCCTAAAGGGCAAAGATGTCTTGGAAATGTATCTGAGCAAGGTTTATAGTAGCTGCAAAGACGAAATGAAAGAAGAAAAACGCATTATGACAACAGGATGGTCTGCAATTGATGGCAACTTACGATATGTAATTGGAAAAGACGTTGCTTACAAAGACTACAAATTTCCAGATGTTTTGAAGATGGAGCGTGCGACGCTTTTTAACAACGGGTTTCGCTTTCTAGAAATCGGAAAAGACGAGACGGCGGTGGTGATCCCATTCATTTTCGCTCATTTTTCCTATACGTCGTTGTTTTGGGAACGCGAAAATCATGCGTTTGAGAGCGTACTGTTTATAAGGGGCGAGACAAATTCCTATAAGACAGCGGTAGCTGAAGTGTTTTGCAATGTTTTTCAATCCATTACAAGCAAGAAGAAAATTTCTTTCGGCTCTACGAAGGCGGCATTGTATGCAACTCTATCAAAATGTAGAGACCAGACAGTGCTTTTAGATGACTATTCATGTTCAGAAAAACAGAAGAAACAAAATGACACGATATTATTTGAAGCGGCAATTAGAGCAGTTGGTGATACGAGCGCGCCTTCAAAAATGTCTTTGAAGGATAGCAGTGGAATTGATGATAGAAATTTTCGAGCAACATTGGTGATCACGGGTGAAGACGATCCAGGGCTTTCCAGTTCGAGTCACTTCCGAATGATTACAGTTCAAGTCGGTCGTGGTAGCTACGATAAAGACGTTTTGCGCGATTTTCAAACACATCCTGAGTTTATGCGCGAATACATGGCGCTGTTTATTGAGTTTCTCCGAGTGCAGGGTAACCATGTTATTCCTGCGGTTCTCAGTGATTTGCAAAGACTTCGATCTAGGTATGAATCATTGATAGAAGTCGGAAGAGTCCGCGATGCGACAATCAATTTGATTCTGATAAGTAAGGTCATTCGAGCTTTTGCGGCGTGGTGTGGATGTACGAAAAAAGAAGCGCTGGAACGCATTGATCAATTTGAAGACATTGTGATTGCGGCAATGTTGAAGAACCAAGAAGAAAACGGTCGCTTAGAGCTGGAGTCAATGTTTGTGTATGCGTTGATGCAATCACTAGGAACGCGCGATAAGCTTAATTTGGCTGAAACAGAAGAACGATACATCACGAACGAAAGCAATTACATTGGTTTTAAAGAAGAACGTACGGATACGATATGGGTCCGGTGTGAAGATGTGGAGCAAGTCGTAAAAACGTATTGGGAAAAACAGGGCGAAAACTTTAGCTGCTCGCCTATAAAACTGAAGAAGATCTTGTTCGAAAAGGGCATCTCTGTAGGTCGAAAAACGGATTCTGGTAAGGTTGAGTATGTGAAAAGAGCAAAACTTGGGCATCGAAAACGGATGCTAGTGTTGAAGAAATCTAAAATAGACGAAATTGCAGATGGAATTAATAAAGGAGCGAAAAAAGATGCTTGTGACAATGATATTTGAACGAGGATTTGCGGTAGTCGACGATATTCAAAAGGTATACGCCCTGATGTATGAAGAAAGAGAACTGGAAATAAGAAGCGCGGTATCAATTAAAGAAGCTTATGCGTACTGCTGCGAGCAGTACGTCAGGCGGTGGATCAAGGCGGGAAATAAGAAACAAGCACCGCTAATTTTACTGGAAGACTTGATGAAAGCTGGTGGAGTCTATATAAATCCGTTTGCCGAATCATTATTCAGACCGGTGTTTCGAGTAGGGACAACTCTGCAAGAAGTAAGAGTTTTTTCGATCATAGCACCATTTGAATTCGCGTATGTAGACAATATTGAAAATGCGTGTGTCTTTATGATTGAAGAGAAACGTTGCTTGAAAATTACGGAGCATCCGACGATTATTGAAGCTCAAAAACATGCGAATAATGAATACCTAGTTCAGCAAATGGCGATGGGAGCATATTTAAAAGTGCCGGTTCAAGTACCAACCCAGCTTTTGCCGAATGAAGTTTTCTGCGGAAATCGTCAGGCGTTAAGCGATGGGTACTTAAGAATAGAAGGAGTAATATAGATGAGCGCAGGAGGAGGTACAGTGATGGAAAAGCGATTGTACGAGGTAAGTGAGTTGCTAACAATAAATGGCGGACCGATTCCACTAAGCCGGGCGGGTTTCTACAATGCAGTCGCAAAGGGGGATATTCCTAATGTGAAAATAGGCAAACGATTATTTGTGCCACCGTGGTTTGTGGAAAAATTATTATTGCCGCCGAATGAGAATTAAAATGGCGGTATGAGTGTGAAACATTGGGGCGAGTAGCAATACTCGCCTCAATAAATATAGGAAGGAGAGATATATATGGCTAGAGCTAAAGGTGATGGAACAATCTCGTGGGATGAAAAACGACGATGCTGGTTTGTGCGTGTAACGTATCAAGATCCGCGAACAGGAGAGAAAAAACGAAAAAAAATGAAAGGCTCTACAGAAAATACGGCAAAAGGAAAATCTACAACGCTAAAATTAGGGCAAAAGTGGCTGCAAGAAATTGAAAAAGGTATATTGCCTGAGGCAGAAAAAATGACGCTCGGAGAATGGATTGAAATATGGTTGAAAGAATATATAAAACCAAACGTGCGAGAAAAAAGCTTTGATAAATATCAAGGCTGTCTAGTGCAATATGTCAAACCTAAGTTAGGAAATTTACCGTTGCGTCAGATTCGGGAGACACAACTTACAGCGCTTTTTAATGAGTTAATGGTAAGGGGTGGGAAAAAAGAAATAGGACTGTCTTCTAGCACGGTGAAGGCGACACGTAGATATTTAAGTATGTGCTTGGAGCAGGCGATAAAATCGGATATACTGCTAAAAAATCCAGTGAAACAGACGAAGCCAATCAAGTTGGTTAAAGCAGAAATCAAAACACTTTCTGAAAAACAAGCGGATGAACTGGTAGCAACAGCATTTGCGATGGCGCAAGAAGCAGATCATGAATATGCTTTGCGTGCGGCAAGATCAGCAGAAAAAGCGGCTAAGAATGGGAAATATGCACAGATACCGATGTCTAATATTGTTCATCATAGTGCATATATGGCGATTTTACTGGCTTTGGGTACGGGAATGAGGTTGGGAGAAATATTTGGACTTTCGTGGGATGCAGTAGACGTTGAAAAAGGGGTCGTCTATGTTAAAAGGGCATTGGTAACAAGTAAACCTGGAGTAAACTTTGAGGAACCAAAGACGAAAGCGTCTCGACGACAAATACCTTTATCGACAGATATTGCTGCCGAATTGAGAAAGTACAAAAAACTGCAAGATTGGAGAAAAAACTTGCTAGGTGATAAGTGGTTCACACTAAATTTAGTCATAACAGGGGAGTTTGGAGGGGTTTTTAATACGAGTAACTTTACATCTCGTTATTTTAAACCATTGCTGAAAAAAATTGGAGTGCCTGAGACCTTTAAATTTCACGACTTGCGCCATACGCATGCGACGTTATTGTTACTGAAAAGTGTCCCGGTTAAAGTTGTATCGGAGCGGCTAGGCCATAGTACAGTAGCAATGACGCAAGATACGTATGCTCATGTATTGCCAGAAATGCAAGAGAAGGCAGTTCAAGTGTTGGCCGGAATGTTCACAAAAAAGATAAAGGTGATGAAATAAGAAATAGGCGACTGCGTTTTAGGCGGTCGCCTATAAATAACAAATATACATAGTGTTTTTTGGAGTAAAATACAAAGTATAAATAGTGTTTTTATTGAAAAAAATACAGGTATGTACTACAATATGCATGAGAGGTGGTTGTTTATGGCAATTGTAACATCGGAAAATGTATTAAAACTTCTTTATGCATATAATCCTTGGTGGCGAGATGGTGAAGTGCCGACAGAATATTCAAAGCCAGCAAAGCGCTTTGCTTATTATGAGGCTATGAAGATGCTTTGTCACACCGACTTACGACGTCATGTAATTTTATCAGGAGCAAGACGGGTTGGCAAAACCACCCTTTTATTTCAACTTATTGAATCTTTATTAAAAAGCAAAATAGAAGCGAAAAACATCCTATATATATCATTTGATCATCCCTTGCTCAAGTTTTGTAGCATGGAAGAAATTTTGTCGATATATCAGGGTAATATATCAGCAGATGAACGGTACTATTTATTTTTTGATGAAATTCAGTATGCGCAGGATTGGGAAATGTGGCTCAAGGTATTTTATGATGCCCATCCCGGTTGGAGGATAGCTGCAACAGGATCAGCAAGCCCGGTATTGGAACAAGGAGCAAGCGACAGCGGAGTGGGGCGATGGACTGTTATCCATGTACCAACATTGTCTTTTTATGAATATTGCGAGGTAACGGGAGTAAGTGAGTTGCCGGTGTTAGACGAAAGCATAAAACCAACGGCTCTTGCTAATATGGACAAAATTGAATTAAATGCGTTGATGAATAAGTTAGCTCCCCTACAAAAACACTTTCATAGGTACCTGACCGTGGGTGGTTTTCCTGAATTGGCGCTTACTAAGGACGACTACTATGCACAGCGAATGTTGAGAGAGGATGTCGTCGATAAAGTATTGAAAAGAGACATACCGGCGTTGTTTAACGTTCGAAATGCTGCAACGTTGGAAAAGGTTTTTCTTTATCTTTGCTTTCACTCATCAAATATCATAAATTTTTCGGCTATGAGCAAAGAACTGGATAATACACCGACGACGACGGTTTCTAACTATGTACAATTTTTGGAAAAAGCGAATCTGATTTATATCAGCAGCCAAGTTAATTTAGACGGCAAAAAGGTATTGAAAGCGAAGCCGAAAATTTATATTGCCGATGCGGCAATTCGGAATGCGGTACTGATGCTGGATAATGTCATTTTAGATCCGGTTGAAATGGGAACGATGGTTGAAACATCGGTTTATAAGCATCTTGTTGCATTTTATTATCGATACCGCACAAAGGTTGGGTATTATCGTAAAACAGGTGGCAATGAGAAAGAAATCGATATTGTTGTTGAGTTTCCGACGGGCAAGATTATTGCTGAGGTCAAATATAGAGAAAATGCTGAAATAAAAGAAGCCGATGCCATAGTGGAAATGGCAAATAATAAAAAAGATGGAATCGTTGCCGCATTGGTAATAACAAAGCGTGCGGAAGACTATGGAATATCGCACTGGGAAACGGAAATACCGATTATGCGAGTGCCTGCGCATGCATTTTTATATTTACTGGGGCATGCGGAGAAGGTGGGGTATTTAAAAAGTTCTACAATTTATTGATCAGTGGTGTTCTTATAGGAAGAGAATAGTAAAAAATGCGAGTTTTTTAGGGACCGTTAAGAATTATGCTAGATGGTTTATCAATGAACTGGGAGGGTCGATAAATGGGAATAGCCTTAACAAATATTCGCATGAAAAATTTTCGTTCGATAAAAAACATGGACTTGAAGTTGGGAATGACTAATATATTAATAGGTCAAAATAATAGAGGGAAATCCAATTTACTTAGGGCGGTCGATATTGCGTTAGGCAGTTATAAAGAAATTTCTGAAGAGGATGTATTTGTGATTGAGGACGAAAGACTTACTAGTGATAAAGTGGCGATTATTGACATCCTTTTAAGACCTATAAATGAGCAAGGTGAAAAACTGAACGTCTTCTCTGATTATTGGACAAGTGTATTTACGGAGGCTTGGATTACTACGGATGAAACGGATGGAAATTTCGTTGGGATTAGGACTCATATAGAATTTGATTTAAGAAAAAATGATTATGTACTTACAAAGAGACCTATTCATGAATGGAAGGGCTCTATTGAGGATGCAGTAGTTGGAAATCGAAAGTTTTTTGGGAATGATATGACGGAATTAATGACTTCTTTTTATATGGATGCACATCGTGATGCGGTAGAAGATATTCGAAATAAAAAATCGTATTTTGGAAGAGCTACGTCGCAGAACGATTTGTCGGATGAGTTAATAGCCGAACTTGAAGGACAGTTGAATCGAATTAACAATGAAATAGTTGAAAATATTCCGGCATTACAGCAGACCAATAGAATAATGGCTTCTATAGGAACAACAATGGGATCATTATCCAGTGTTGTAGAAATAGAACCACTTGCAAGAAAAATAACAGATCTCCATAAAGGGATGGATATTGTATATAAAGATGGATCTTCAGCGAAATTCTCTATTTCGCAGCATGGAATGGGAACACGTAGTTGGATATCGTTTTTAACGCTAGGTGCTTATGTAGATTGGCACATAAAAAAACTTAAACAGGATGATGCTGATGCAGAAAGTTATATCATGCTTACAATGGAAGAACCAGAGGCGCATCTACATCCTCAAGCCCAGCGTCAACTCTATTCGCAGATAGTTGCTTTTAATGGACAAAAAATAATCAGTACTCACTCGCCAAGTGTTCTAGCGCAAGCAGAAATTAAGGATATTATTCATATTGATAAAATAGAAGGAATGACTTTGGCGACCCGCTTCGATACGGAACAATATACGCCAGAAGAGGTAAATCGGATAAAAAGAGAGGTTATAAATACTAGAGGTGAATTATTGTTTTCTAGTGCTATAGTATTATGTGAAGGAATAACGGAAGAACAAGCATTACCCATATATTTTAAAGAATACTTTGGAGTAGATGCCATTTGTTGTGGAATAAATATAATAGGAATAGGTGGACAAAATTACAAAACATTTTTAAATTTAATTAAAAACTTTAGAATACCCTGGTTTATTTTTAGTGATGGAGAGCCTAGTGCAATCAGGACAGTTGAGAATGCTGTCAAAATAATTAATGATGTACCGGTACAGGAATTACCTAATGTCATTATTCTTGAAAATGGAGAAGACTATGAGAAACACTTAATAGCCAGTGGTTATGCAGATACGATAATAACGGCTATTAATGAATGTGAAAAAGATGATAACTTTTTTTGTAATTATGTAGAAAGTAACAACCATAAATCTTGTGGACGGAAACCATCTCACAAACCTAAATGTGAAAGTTGCAATCAAGATATCTATGAAGATATTTTGCGAGATTATGATGGAGACGCTGGAATAGCGCGTGCAATTTACGATTGTTGCACAGGGAAGAAAGCGAAAGCTAAATATGCAACGTTTGTTGCCCAAAAAATAGTCATGCAAGAGGCATTTTCTCAGCGCATACCACCCAGAGTGAAAAAACTTTTTGAAGAAATTGCGCGAAGCTTAAATTTAGCGCAGAGAGAGGAGTATAAAATTGAAATTATCAATTAAGCAAGAGCAGATAGTTAATCATATTGAAGGTCCGTTGCTCGTTAAAGCGGGTCCAGGGAGTGGCAAAACGAGAGTTTTGATAGAAAGAATAAAAAAATTGCTTTTAACAAAGAAACGATCCAAGATTATGGCGCTGACTTTTAGCAATTTGGCTGCAGATGAAATGCGAAATCGTCTTCAAGAGGATAATTCTATAGGGGACTTGATTGATAATGTTACGATAGGGACTATCCACTCTTTTTGTCTTGATCTAGTTCAAACAAGAGGAAATTTAGTCGGATTAGGAAGAAATATGGTCATTTTTGAAAATGATTCGGATCAGCAAACTGTACTACGAGATGTTTTCTCAAACGATCCACAACTTTTAGCTTTACTTAAAGAAACAGAAAATAGTAAAAAAACAATACAAACTTGCTTGTCATTAATTGCTGAACAGAAGAAAAAATTTATACCACCTGAAATGTGCGAGATGGCAGAACCTTTTCCGGAAATTTACAAAGGGTATAATCAGCTTCTTTTGAAACAAAATGCATTAGACTTTGATGATATATTGTTTTATGCATATCAAATTCTGACAGAGAACCCTTCTGTGGTTAAACTCTATAATTCGTTGTATAAATATATTTGTGTGGATGAGGCTCAGGATCTTAACTTTGCCCAGTATGAAGTTATAAAAGCGCTTTGTGGAAATGAGTGTAAGAATATAATGCTAGTTGGTGATGAAAATCAATCTATATATGGATTTAATGGTTCTGATAGTAGATTGATGTCCCAACGATTTATCGAAGATTTCGAGCCTGTGACATATGTTTTAAATGAAAATTATAGATCTGCTAGGGCAATCGTTAAATTTGCTAATCAACTAAAAAATTATGAAAGTATAGCAAACTATGTTTATGAAGGAGAATTATCAGGGTTTTGTTTTGAAGATGAAGAAAAAGAGGCGGAGTTTGTTTTAGCGCGGATAGAAGAATTAATTGAAAAAGGACATTCTGATATAGAAAAACCTGTGAAATATGATTCGTTCGCTGTAATTGCTAGAAATAGGTATGTGTTTAATAAGATAGAAGAACTGTTTTCTAAAAAAGATATACCGCATTTTTACAAAAAAAATGCATCGAGTATAGAGACTGAATCTGAGTATATGAAAGTGTTTGAGTTGGGAATTCGACTTTTGTTAAATGCGAAAGATGTGCTTCATTTGCGGGAGTTATGTAAGATAGTAAATGCTGATATAAATAATGTTAGTATTTACAATGAAGGTTATGCTGTTTTAAAGCACGTGATTCAAAATAGTACGTATAGAAGTTTGATTGACCCGTTGGGAATGCTGAATGACAGTGATTTTAATTTTACAAGGTCGCTTTTAAGTCTAAAAGCTAGCATCCCAGAAACGGTAGAAGATGATGAAAAATATCTAATTATGAATGATATTAATCAGTGGGAGACGCATTGGAAAAAATATGTAAGTCAGGTCCAGCGCGAGAATAGAACATTATTGTCATTTAGAAACTATATATCATTAGGAAAAACTCAAGATGCTTCTTCAAATAAAGGAGTTGCTTTGCTTACGGCACATATGTCAAAAGGACTACAATATGAAGTGGTTTTTGTTATTGGGTTATCGGAAGGAACCTTTCCAGATTATCGTGCTGTAAATAGAGGGGGGGCAGAGTTAGAACAGGAAAAAAATAATATGTATGTTGCAGTTACACGCGCAAAGCGTTTATGCTATCTATCCTATCCTAAAAACAAACTGATGCCTTGGGGCGATGTAAAAAAACAGGTCCCTTCGCGATTTGTAAAAATGATTAATATTACAGAGGCGGAGTAGCAGAAAAGGTGCGGACCTTTTTGCGGACCAATTCGCATTGATATTACCTGGATTTATTAGACGGAATGGAAAAGAGAAACCTCTGAATACCCGGATTATCTGCATTGAAAGATACGGCATAGACGCCTAAAAACGTCAATTGCCCAATTCCCAAGCCGTGGGTCGAGGGTTCGAATCCCTTTGCCCGCTCCAAGAAAATCCAGACGTGACACGAGTCGCGTCTTTTTTATTAGGAGAGAGAAATGAGCAGACAAAGGCAGATCGCAAAAAACGCGCAGAGCAAGAAACCGCAGACGGTGGACGAACCGCGTTCCTTCAAACAGAAGCTCGACGAGATGGAACCGATGCCGCTTTGGGCAAAGATCGTCGTCGTAATTTTGCTGGCGGGGCTGGCGTATAAGTTTTACTAAGCAGAGGAAAAGACATGGCGCAAGGATCGCGACCATGTCTTTTTTATTTGGCAAAACGTCAAAATGAGGAAAAGAAAGGAATCGGGTGGGAAGGAATGGAATAAAGAATTTAGAAGAATAATTATAGAAAGGAAGCGGGAAGAACCGTCCTTTGAGTTCAGCAGGTGTTATTCCTAGCAAAGAAGAAAATTTATCCAAGATGCGTATAGTTACATATGCGCCCCAAAGGAGTGACTTCTTAAATGAGTGGAAAATTGATAGGTGAAGAAGTTAAACTGAAAAGGTTTAAGGAAAGGTTAAATTGCATAATATCGAAATGTTTGGGATGCGATAATTGCCTAGAAACTCTTTTGGATTTCCATTATGAAATAACAAATACTTTCCCTCCTGAAAGTATAATTCCGATATGGTATGTGATGAAAAAATTACAGATTCCTCCAAAATATATAGCATATTTGAATAAAGATTTAAAATCGCAAATTGCAACTGCAAGTTGAACACTTCGGTAAAATGGCAGCAAACTCATGCAGCATAAAGGCTGTCGAGAAATGCATCAAAAAGTTCTTCTGGAGTTTGATAGCCGAGTCTTTTACGCGGGCGGCTATTTAGCTCATCTGCAAAACGAAGTACATCGGCCGGGCTGTATTTTTCAATTGAAACACCTTTTGGGATGTACTGTCGTAAAAGCCCGTTGTGTCTTTCGTTTACAGGACGTTCCCACGATGAATACGGGTGGGCGAAATATATTGAAGAACCCCAGTTTTCAACCGTTGAAAACTCTTCGAATTCAGATCCGTTATCAGCCGTAATGCTCTTGAAAACCGAACTGAATCGCTCGCCAAATTCAGCATGCAATTCTTCCATTGCTTCGATTACCGACTCACTGTTTTTTCCAGGAATGCGGATTGCTAAGTAATTATTGGTCACTCGCTCAACAAGCGTCAAAACAACAGCTTCCTTGCCGCTTTTACGGCCGATTACCGTGTCGGCTTCCCAATGTCCGATTTCTACGCGTTCATCCACAATGGCAGGACGTTCATCAATGCTTCGACCTTTTAAACGCTTATGTTCACGGCCTCTTTTACGACTAGATCTACGCTTGAGGAGTTCAGGAACTTCAAAACGAGATAACGGTAAGTTTCCGGCCGCCAGCTCATTATAGAGCGTTTTAGTACACACCATATTGTTTTCAGCGAATCGGCGATGTAAACGTGCATGGCCTACGCAAACGTCCAACGACCACTTTTTCGTACGTACTTGATCGACTACCCATTTAACGAAAGCGGCGCAATGCAAAATACGATGATGTCTTCTGCTTTGCATCCGGTTTGCTTTATATACGGCTAGTCCACGCTTTGCGCTGTACTCTGGAGCACGTCCGCGACTGCTTTTTCGTTTCGGCGTTCCACGGCGCAGTTCATTTAAAACCGTGCTTGCCGAGCAATTGATTTTCGCAGCAATCGATCGGAGTGAGTATCCAAGTTTTCTTAACTGTTGAATCGCTCCGCGTTCTTCTTGACCCAAATGTTGACCGCGTTTGCGTTCTGATTCCACTGTGATATAATCATGGCAGTCCATAGTGATTGCCTCCTCTTTGGTGATGGTTGTGTGAGAACTCCATTCTACCATTTGAGGAAAAAGTCACTATGGACTTTTTTCTAGGTGTTCAACTTCATTTTACAATCGGCCAAAGATTTAAAATGTAATAGTTGCGAAAGTGATTTAGGCCTAGAGAATTTTGTCGTATTAGATAAGAATGTACTTCTTAATGAGATAATTAACTCAGCAATTGATGTATTAAACTCAGAAATTGGAGAATGTACTTATTGTAATTGCGACATTATCCAATATACACAAAATCCTCAAAGTAGTGAAGACCCATTAGACTTAAAAACAGGGTACGATTTAATGGCAATGTACAATATTCCTGAAGAATTATACTCGGATATCGCCTCCGGATTAAAGTGTAAATGTGGTACTACAATAAATTTGGACGACCCCTATGTTACTAAAGAAGAGGTCGAGGCTTGGTATAGTGATGAGGAAACAAAGAAAATTACTGAAGTAATAGTGAAAACATTTGGTATTACACAAGATGATGCACTTGATTTTTCAGAGCATTTACTTAAGTATCCAATGTTAGGATTAGAGCATGAAGTGGGCAAAATAATTTACGATAAAATACTTAATAAAGATGTTCAGGGGATAGTTTTCTTATCCTGCGGACAAATCATGTATAGAGCAAGAAAAAGGAATGCTATTAATAGATTAGTTCCTTATGTAGAAAATGAGTTATGGGCACCTCCTGTGGGTATGCCCGGTCATGGACGATATAATCCTGCCGGAGTGCAAGTGTTATATTTAGGTGATTCAGTCCAAACTTGTTTAGATGAAATAAAATTAGATGCTAAAGATCAAGATGAAGTAGCTGAATTGGCAGAGTTCTTACTATTGAAAAATGTAGAGGTCTGGGATGTGACTGGATTGGATATAAATGAGTTACTTTCTATTCCTACAATGAATAACCGTACCATCTCACGTGAGTATCTACTACCTAACTTCTTGGCACAGTGTTGTACCAAAGCCAAAATTAATGGGATTAAATATGGTAGCACAAAAGGAAATGGCAGATGGAACATAGCAATGTTGAATTATAAGGACGCTTTAGCAATTTACAATATAAAAAAGGAAATAAGACGGCCATGACAATGTTGTAAGCAAACAAGGCAGCAAATAAGGAGACGGTTCCGATGTTTTACACGAGTTTTTTTCTTCCGTCTTATGAAAAATAATCTTGATCAATAAAAATGAGGCAAACGGAGAAAAATCTGTTTGCCTCATTTTTTGCGTCTTCGGAGGCCTCGGCACTCCCTGACTCCCGGTCGTTGTGGTTTTTTCAGAACATGGAGTCCGAGGCATGGCGGACATGGTTTGGCGGGCAAGAGCGCGGAGACGTACGACAGGGAGGTCGTACGCCGGCGGAGCAACATGGACGTTGCTTGCGCCGGGAATCGCCGCGCGCGCCGACCGCCAAGCCTTGGCCGACCCGACGGACGTGTCGCTTCTGAAAAAATCGCGACGACGAAAGGGGCTCAGGTGGCAATAAAGGGAACACAATCAAGTTTGATTTGCAGAAGTTATCAATACTTTTAAAAGCCGCCAGCAGCAAGGCATCCAACTACGGACGCCTTGCTGCCTTTTACATTTTTGCTGCAGCGCAGCAGGAAATTGCAATCATGGATACAATTAATAACAGTGAAATAAAAAATCAATGAAAGAGGTGACGCAGTTGAATCGATCGGCCTTTATGCTTACTTTTTCTGCGATCTGTCTGGCGATCAATCTGGTGCTTGGCATGGTGATGCAGAGCTTGAAAATTCCGCTTCTGTATCTCGATACGCTGGGGACGATGTTGGGGGCGGCGGTTTTGGGGCCTTGGTATGGTGCGGCGATCGGCGGCTTGACGAATGTGGTGCAAGGCGTGTTGACCAATCCGGTCAATATCCCCTTTGCACTGGTTAATGTGGTGATCGGCCTGACGGTGGGCTGGGTTGCGCGGCGTTACGGTTTCGACTGGAAAGTGGCCTTGCCGACCGGAATTTTTCTTGCGGTGGCCGCACCGCTCGTCGGGACACCGATTGCGATCTGGATTTTTGGCGGTTTGGGCGGCAGCGGCACCGACTTTCTCGTGCTGTGGCTATTAAAGAGCGGGCAGGGGATTTTTTCGGCGGCGTTTTGGCCGCGAATTGTCGGGAATTTGGTCGATAAGATCGGCTGTGCGCTGCTGACGGCCTTTCTGTTGAAGCGAATCCCGCTTGCGCAGTTGTTGCCCGGTAAAAGGATGCTGTGAGCGAAATGAAAAGAGGAAAAGAACTGGCGCTCGTATCTCATTGCATCTTGAACCAGAACAGCGTGGTTTATCCATTGGCGAGAAATCGCGGCGCGATGGTTGATGTGATGGCTGGATTGTTGCGCAGAGGTTTCGGCATCTATCAGCTGCCCTGCCCGGAACTCTTATACGGCGGTCTGCAGCGCTGCCCGAAAACGTATGCGCAATACGATACGGCAGAGTACCGTGCGCTGTGCGGCGAACTGGCGGGGCGCGTCGTGCAAGAGCTGGAACGCTTCGCTGCAAACGGCTGCCGGATCGATCTCTTGGTCGGCGTTGGCGGCAGCCCGACCTGTTCGATCGGCCGACGGCGGGGGCATTTCATGGAAGCCTTATTGCCTCGCCTTGCAAAATGGGAAAAGGAAATGCGCTTGCTCGAAGTGCCGCAGGACTATGAGGAGCAGGAGCCTGAGGCGAGCTGGCTACGCGACGCATTGGATGAGGTTGACAACGGGCGAGGGTAGGAAAAACGAGGCAATGGTTCCGATGGTTCGACCTTCTTTTTCTTTCGTCTAAAATCATGTCCGCTGAAAAAAGGAGGCAAACGGAGAAAAATCCGTCTGCCTCCTTTTTGCGTCTTCGGATGCAGCGGCGATCCCTGGCTCCCCGTCGTTGCGGTTTTTTCAGAACATGGAGTCCGAGGAACGGCGGACATGGTTTGGCGGGCAAGAGCGCGGAGACGTACGACAGGGAGGTCGTACGCCGGTGGAGCAACATGGACGTTGCTTTCGCCGGGAATCTGCGCGAACGCCGACCGCCAGGCCTTGGCCGACCCGACGGACGTGGTCGCTTCTGAAAAAATTGCAACGACGAAAGGGACGCAGCTGGCAATAAAGAGAACACGATCAAGTTGGACTTGCTGAAGCAAGCAAAAATGGCTTTGGCTAAGCAGCGGCGATTAAAACAGTTAGCAGCAAGACTTTCAAATGCGGCTTTCTGTTTTTTATCTTTCTGGCGCTTTCAAAGATCGGCAAAGCCTTTTGTGAAAAGGAGTGAGAGGGTTTAATAAGCGGAGTCTTTGAAATATAAAGAAGCGAGAGCCGTGCTTTGTTGAGATGGCTCTCGCAAAAAAAGGAGGTGTCCGCTTTGGAAAAGAAGGAAGGTTGCTTGGAAAATGCTATGGCAGGCGAAAAATATACAAGACCCGTTTCGCAGCTGGCGGCAAAGAGCGAGCTGCTGCGCGTCACGATGCTCGATTCGAGCGAGCGCATCTACAATCTGACGCCGGAGGAGGTTGAGGGCTTTATCGCTTGGTTCAAGCGTCCGCTGAATACCGGCGAGAGCTGCTTCGCGATCAGCGATGCGGTCGAGGGTGGGAAGGAATATCTGGCGTTCGACAAGATCATCAGTTTTAAGGTCTGGTCGCTGAAGAAATAAGAAAATGTTCACATTTTTGACACAAAGTCGCCAATATACCGTCATGAACCCTCGCTATAATGAGGTCATAGACAAAACCACAAGGGGGAATTGACATGGTGAAGAAAAGTTTGCTTGCTGCGTTGGCGGCAGGAACGATGTTGGCGACGGCGGCGATTGGTTTTGCAGCTCCGCTGGGGCGCGATATGGGGCCGGGGCCGGGCGGCGAGCGGCCGAGCATGATCGATAGCGCAAACTGGACGGCCGCGCAAAAAGCGGAGTTCCAGCAAGATATGTTGCAGCAGCAGGAAAAGATGCTGGAACTGCAAAAAACATTCCTGAACCAGGAAGTGGCCAAAGGGCTGGTGTCGCGCGATTGGGCTGACCAGCAGATCCAATGCATGCAGGAACGCCTAACGTGGCAAAAAGCGCATCCGGGCGAAGCGGAACCGCGTCCCGGCATGAAACCGGGCGCGCTGCAAAAAGCGCCGCAGGAATAAAGAGAGACAGCGCGGCCGACTTGCGGCAGAGACTCTCTGCTGCAAAAAAGGAGACTGTCGAGAAAACGAAATCAAGTGGGACGTTTTTACACGAAGAGTCGAAGAAGGGACTGTCATCAAAGGTTTGATGACAGTCCCTTTTTGTCTTACGGGGCGGCATCGGCGCGTTTCCATTTCGCGCCGACATTGACCGACCAGGCTTTGCTTTGGTCTCTGGAGATGAAGGAGCCGACGCGGACGTGCTTTTCGTTCGGCTGCATCAAGAGGATGCCGGAGATCAGAGCGCCGTTCACGTTTTCTTGCGAGATGATGTAGGGACTGACGTAGATTTCTGCATTGACGTCGCTGTCGACAAAGAATTCCGCACCATAGTCATAGCCGCTTTCGTCGGTCAGATAGACGCCGTAGATCGTGACGTTCTCCTCTGCGCTGGCGCTGGCGAAAGAGCTGCAGGTTAGTGCCGCCAGCAAAAAAAGAAAGAACAGCTTTTTCATCGCGAGATCCCTCCTTATCGCTTCATCCGGGCCGTGAAAGGGCGGTGAACCGTTATCGCAAAGAGGCTTCGAGCGCACACGAGTTCTAGCTTCAGTGTACAAGAGTGGATAGAATATTTCAAGTAAAATTGGTAAAAAAAGGATAAATAGCGCATTTGATTTGCCGCTGGACAAGAAGGGGCAGGCAGGTTAAAATCGAGCGTATAACGTAAAAAAAGCGAAGCGGCTCTGCGGCGCTGAGAAAGAAGGTTGGTATATGCAAAAGTTGCTGGACGGGCTGGTTCGTTTTCGCAGCAAGGATTTTGAAGAGCATCGCGACTTATTTAAAGGTTTGAAATCGCAGCAAAAGCCGCATACGCTGTTTATTGCCTGTTCGGATTCGCGCGTCGATCCGAATCTGATCACCGGTACGCTGCCCGGTGAGCTGTTCATCGTCCGCAACATCGCCAATCTTGTGCCGCCGTATCGTGATGCGTCGGAATTTTTGGCGACGACGTCGGCGATCGAATATGCGGTGCTGGTGCTCGGCATTGAAAATATCATCGTCTGCGGGCATTCGAATTGCGGCGGCTGCGCGGCCTGTCTCGGCCCGGCGGAGAAGCTCGACGAGTTGCCGCATACGAAAAAATGGTTGGAACTCGCACATCCGGTACGCAACCGGATCCTGCGCGAAATACCGGCAAACGAACCGGAAGCGCGCGAATGGATGATGGAGCAGGCTAACGTGGTGGAACAGCTGAAGCATCTTTTGACCTATCCTTGCATCGCAGAGCGGGTCGAGGCGGAGGCGCTTGCGATCAGCGGCTGGCATTATATCATCGAGACCGGCGAAGTGTTCGTCTATGACAGCGCGGCCAGTGAATTCCGTCTGGCGAACAGTTTGTGGTGAGGAAATGTTTAAAAATTGTTTACTCTCTCGCTGCGTTTTTTATGATACAGTGAAGAAAAACGAAGAGGTGGGATGAGAGCATGAATCATCATTTGCAAAGGTTGCGACGGGCGGCGCTGCTGTGCGCCGTGTTGCTGTCGTTTTTATTTTCCGCTGCGAGCGCAGAGCCGGTAGAGGTGCTGAAATATCCGTATCAGGTGCAGGCCGGCTATGTGCTGCTGCCTTGGGTCGAAGGCATGACCGACAAGGATTTGCAGGGATTCGTCAATCGGCAGTTGCTGCAAGGCGTGCTGGAGTTGACGGAGGCGTCGCCGGAAAGCTCGCTGAATGGAAATTTTGACGTTTCCTTTTACAATGAAAATATGATCGGCATACGCTTCAGCGGCTACAGCTATTTGCCGCAGGCCGCACATCCGACAAAACTGGATCTCGGCATCCATGTGGATCTGCGCAGCGGGAAACGCTACGCTCTGGCGGATCTCTTCAAAGCGGGCGCTGCTTATCATGCCCGGATTAAGGAGCTGTGCGGAGAGGAAGGCGAGCCGTACCGCGTGACGACCGACATGCCGGAGGCGGCTTGGACGTATCGCTCGTTTGCCACGGCCTGGGATGAACCGGAGGAACTATTTTTGTTGGGCAGCGACGGCGTAAGGGTGTATGCGATTCCTTCTTTTGCGCAGGGAGTTATCGGCGGCTATCAGATTCCTTATGAAAAGCTGATGGACATCATCGATCGTCAAGGTGAACTGTGGCAAGCGATTAACGGCAAAAAAGCGCAGACGGTCAACTGGGGCGCCAGCCGCCAGAGCAACCGCTTCGATAAAGAGCAGCTGCAGGTCGGCGATCGGGTAGCCGGACTGCTGGCGCGAACGGTGGAGCGAAAGGATGCGTATTTGAGCAAAGTCGTTTTCTTCGGTGAGATTGAGGTGAGCGGAAGCGGCGCATGGAGCAACGACGGCCACGGCGGCCGGGCGTATCTGCTTACGGTCGACCGCGCGTATGAGCGGCGTTTGCCGCGCTGGGATGACTGGCAGCAGGAAAGCGTGATACGCTTGGACGCGGGCAGCGATGCGAGAGTGCTGGCGCAATTGCCCGAGACTGCGATCCGCCTTAGCGTGGTGATTGAGGATTATTCGCTCGGCGAGCGCCAGGTTTTGCGTGCGGCGCGATTGGTAAAAGTGCGGGAAATAGGCTTGCGCTAAGCAAAAGAATCGATTATGATAAAGACCCGCCGCCGTGTGCGGGAAATAAATGAAATGAGGCTGTAATTCATGTGCTGTTCATGTAATGCAACATATACCGTTTTTTCACTTTCGTTTGTCGTCGAGCAACCGGTCGATAACAATATGGAGATGTACCATGCGATCGCAAATAGCTTATTTAAGAGCAAGGTAATCTCCAATATCAATGTGGCGAAGAATCAAGCGATAACAGAGGATGGCAAGAACCTCTTCTGTTTTGAGCTGCATTTGAGCAATACGAACCATGCAGAATCTTTGACGCTGGAAAATGTGCAAAAGGCGTTAGCTGACCTGACCGCTCAGTTTCCCGGTTATTCCGATATGCAGATCAAGCCGCATGTTCATGTGCACGAATAAGGCGACTGCGTAAAAAGACTGTCTCAAACAAGCGGAGGGAAGCTTGGTTTGAGACAGTCTTTTTGTTTACTTTTCTGATGTGCACATCATGCTGTGCGCCAAAAGGTGCATGACGCGGCGCTGCGCAGGAGAGACGCTGCCTTTCTTGCGCAGCAGATGAAGCGTTCCGACCTCTTGCTCGAGGCAGGCGGTACAGAGCGAAACGGCGTCGGGTGCGCCGAAGGCCGAGCCGCAGGCGCGGCAGGTCAGTTTTGGTTTTGCGCGGCCGTCGGCATAGCCCTGCTTCCAACTCTCCGTATCCAGATCGTCAGGGCACGCCGCGTCTTCTTCGTTGAGACCGGCAATGAATCCGGCATGCCAAGCGGCGGCATTTATGCTTGCAGTCATGAAAAGCCTCACTTTCAATAGAATGTTGCGGAAAAGGCGAAGCAAAAGGAGATATGGTTGCTAGATTCTTCTTTTTGCGGAAAAATCCTTTGCAGAAGCAAGCGATTCCGACAAGTCCTGTGAAAAGACAAGGAACTGACGCGTTTTTGTCGAAGTAATACCGTTGTGAAAAATGTGATCGATGCAAGCGAGAAGGCAGGTGTGCGAAGAAATGACGGCGCAGAAAAAAACGGAAATAAAAGAATGGGTGGAAAAAATTGCAGCAGCAAACCAGGAACAATCTTCGCGCTGTTTTGGCATTGACTCGGTGCAGGATTTATATCCGCCCTGCCCGGAGGCGGAACTTCGCCTCTATGAACAGTCGCTTGGCCGCCCGCTGCCGCCGAGCTATCGTAAGTTCCTGCGGCTGCACAACGGCTGGGGCGGTTTCAGCCGGAACATCTCCTTGCTGGGTACGCGCTATCGTCAGGAAAAGGATTTGCTCGCGGCGATCGAAGAATTCCAGGCGATCGAGGCGCTGGACGGGAAAATGGGCGCGGCTACCGGAATCTTTGTCGCGGCTGCGCCGGACGGACGTTATTTCTTATATTATGATATCCATACGCGGCGTAAGAACGGCGAGATGGAGCTGGTCGAATATATCTATCCGAAGGGTGAGGTCTGCTGTTATCCCGATCTCACGACGTATCTGATGAAGCATTTCGAGACCTATTGCGGCGGCGGCGGTGAAACGCTGGTGCCCAGCCTGAACGAAGAGATGCGCATGGTTTTGGTTGACGCGGCGCAGGGGCAGGAGCTTTTGGCGCAGCGCGATCTGAACGCGTTAAAGGCGCTCTGGGCGGAGAAGGAATGGGTGCGCAGCAGTCTGCTGCAGTCGATGGCGATCAATGTTCCGCCCTGGGCGGCAAGCGACCGGAACCTGCTCCTGGCGTTTCAGCAGGAGCTGCTTGGCGAAGCCGGGCCGGTCGATCTGCGCGGCTTGGCGATTGCGGCGTTTCTCGAGTATGATTTGGAGCTGTTTGACAAAGTGGCGCTGACGATGGGCGACAATGTCGCAGGGTTAGAGTTTTTCGCGCAGGATTTGCTGGAGCAAAAGAAATATGCCGAGGCGCTTAAGGTGCTGATCGCGGTCGTGAACAGTCCGAAAGCGTCGCTCGATGCATGGAGCCAGCTGGTCGATGCGCTGCTCGAAGTCGAGATTCCGGAGTTTGATGCCAGCGCGCTCTTGCTCCGCGCGGAGGCCAGAGGGCGCAGCCGGGGCGAGATCTTTCACAAGGTGGCGCGCGTTTGGCTGAAACTGGGCAAAGAGGATCGCGCGCTGGCCGCGATTGCCAATGCGGTACGCAGCGGGCAGTTGAAACTCGAGGACTTGCATAAGGACGGCCTCTTGGCCGACCTGCATCAGGACCCGAAATTCAACCGCCTCTTTTTGGAGGCGTACCAGCGGGAGACGCCGAGCAGCAAGCTGAACCGGCGCGTCTGACGCGCAGCGATAAGAAAAGGAGAGAGAAGCGCCGCTGCTTCTCTCTCCTTTTCAGTGTATAGACAATGGGAAAAAACTTCCGACCTTCCCTTCTTCAACTCTTCGTGTAAAACGTCCTGCTTGATTCCGTTTTGTCGACAGTCTTAAAGGTTCAAGGCAGGTTCTTCAGCAGATTTGCGACCGCGGTCTGTCCGGCGGACTGCCATTTTTCCGCGCCGAGCTTGTTGTTTTCGCCGCCGAAACTGAGCGTGATGTAATAGTCGCCTTTCAGGATATGAAGACCGGGCGGCGCGAGGAAGTTGTCGTCGCCGACGTTCTCAAGCTGTTTGGCTTTCGGGTAGTTCTGCTTCAAGGTTTCAAAGATGGCTTTGGGCGATTGACCGGCAGCGAGGTTTTCGGCGGTCATCGCATTTTTTTGCGTGAGCGTGACCTGGCAGAAGGCGTCTTCTTTCTCATAGACGCAAAGCTTCAGGCCGACGACCGGCTCGCTGCTGAGCCTGCCGGGCGTTAAGACGCGGTTGAGCAGATGTTCGGCGTCCGATTGCGTGAAGACTGCGCTGGCCTCGAGGGCCTTCGCGTTAAGCGGCGTCGCAGCGGCCGGAGGTTTCGGCGCGGCGGGCGCTTCGCCAGTCGGCGTGCCGGAGCAAGCGGTCGCGAGCAGACAGGCGGATAAAGAAAGGACAAGCAAAAGTGGTTTATGCATAAAAGAGCCTCCTTATATTTGACGGATCGGGTGCAAGAAACGGGCGTTCGGCGCTAGGGCTGCAAGACTTTCATGCCGCTTTCGATGCCGTCGGCTGAACCGGAGACGACGGAGCAGATTGACAGTTTTTCTTTTACCGTCGTGACTTCAAGCGTGGCCAGTTCGCTGATCGTTTCATCGAGCACCTCTTTGCTGATCGGGTCGCGCAGCACCTTGGCCTGTCCGACGATCAGGCGCTGGCCGACGCTGACGCCTTCACGCGAACCTCGGTTGATGTAAATGCTGCCGTTTTCATTCAGCACGACCAAACCGGACCATTTGATCGCCGGCAGTTGCTGATCCATCCAGACAACGGACTGCGCGATCGCGTTTTCCACCGCCTTGCCCATGTTGTCCTTGTGATGCGTGCCGAACACCGCGCCGCCGCCGCCGATCAGGACGCCGCCGCCGCTCGATTTGCCGACGATGCTTTTCGAGGCGAGCACACGGCCGCTGGCGGTGTCGACGATATACATCGTGACGTTGATTTCCGATTCCGACTGCGCGCCGCCGAACAGGACGCCGCCGAAGCTGATGCCGCCGCCGCTGTTCGAGGTGTTTTGCACATGCGTGATTACGCCTTTGACCAGCAGTTGCGCGGCGCTGCCGGTCTGCCCGCTTTCGCTCGCCGCGTCGCTGCGCATGTCTTTTTCACCGAGCACGATGTATTTGCCGGATTGGTTCAAGACATCGGTAAGAACCGCGCCGTACGCGTCGCCGAGCTGATATTGCCCGCTCCAGTTGGAACGGTTTTCAAACTGGGAAACCGCGATCGTGTAGCGCAAACCGGCAGCGGATGCGCTGTTGCTGCCGGCCAGAGTTCCGAGAAGCAGAACGAGGGCGCAGAAGAAGAACGCGCGAAAGGGGTTCGACCTTGCCGTCATGATCATGTCCTCCCTTATGATGATTTGAATGAACTAGGGTATTCTTTCTGCATCAGAAGAGGAAATCCTTTCTGGATAGAAGAAGATCCCTGCTGGAAAGAAAGTTCAATTTTTCCTATGAGAGGATTTGGCCTTTCGCAGTCGAATAGAAGGAACAGGGAGTACTGGGAGGGATGCGGTTGTGGCTAAGATGATAGGAACGGTCTACATCGAAACGGAATTGAACGAAGCGCTGCTATTACAATCCGTACGGGAAAAATGGCAGACGAATCCTGGTTACGGCATTGCGGTACCGATCGAGTGGGCGCGGAATGAAAAATACTGTCATATCTATGTGGAGGATATATCGGACATCGAGACGGTCGAAGCGAAAGTGGCGCGTTTTTTTGCCGAATTCAGCGACGTCAAGATCCGGCAGGTCTCCTGGGGAAAAGAAAAATCGTGAAGAAGCATGGCTAGCCGCTCGCTGTGGGCGGCTTTTCTTATGAGATCGTCTTTGCATGCGGCGGCGGGATGACCGCTTTGGTTTACAGAAAAAGCCGTCTGCGCGGCAGTTATGGTTGACAGATCGAGGACGATGCATGCAAAATGAAGGGAAGGCATTCGGAGCAAATAAAGCGAAGAGTTTTGACGCTGCAGGGAAGTGGAAGGGTGGTAATAGGATGGTAAACAATATGACTCTGTCTTTACTTACTGATTTTTATGAACTGACCATGGCGAACGGCTATCTGAAAAGCGGTCTGGCGGAAAAAACGGCGTACTTTGACATGTTTTTCCGCAGGATACCCGATAATGGCGGTTTCGCGATCATTGCGGGCGTTGAACAATTGATCGCCTATTTGCAGGAACTGAGCTTTACGGAGACGGACATCGATTATCTGCGCGGCAAAGCGCTTTTCAGTGAAGAGTTTCTCGCTTATCTGAAGGACTTTACCTTTAGCTGCGATATCTGGGCGATTCCGGAAGGGACGCCGGTCTTTCCGAACGAACCGATCGTGACCGTGAAAGGGCCGGTGATCCAGGCGCAGCTGATTGAGACGATGCTGCTCTTGACGATCAACCACCAGAGCCTGATTGCGACGAAGGCGAACCGCATCGTTCGGGCGGCGAAAGGACGCAGCGTGATGGAACTCGGCACACGCCGGGCGCAGGGCGTCGACGGCGCGCTGCTCGGCGCGCGGGCGGCCTTCATCGGCGGCTGCATCGGCACCGCCTGCACGGCGGCGGAAAGCGAATTCGGCATTCCGGCGATCGGCACGATGGCGCATAGCTGGGTGCAGATGTTCCCGAGCGAGTACGAGGCGTTCACGGCGTATGCCGAGACGTATCCGGAGGCTTGCACGCTGTTGGTCGACACGTACAATGTGCTGAAATCGGGTCTGCCGAACGCGATCCGCGTTTTTAATGAATCGGTCGTGCCGAAGGGGTTTCGCCCGCAGGGCATCCGCATCGACAGCGGCGACATCGCCTATCTGTCGCGCGAAATCCGCAGCCAACTGGATGCGGCCGGTTTTCCCGACTGCAAGATCATCGCCTCCAATTCGCTCGACGAATACATCATCCGCGAGCTGTTGCTGCAGGGCGCGAACGTCGACTGCTTCGGCGTCGGCGAACGCCTGATCACCGCGAAATCGGATCCGGTCTTCGGCGGCGTATATAAATTGGTCGCGGTTGAAGATGAAGGGGTCGTGATTCCGAAAATCAAGTTGAGCGAAAACGTGGAAAAGATCACGAATCCGGGCTTCAAGCAGGTCTGGCGTCTCTTTGACCGGCGCAACAACAAGGCGATTGCCGATGTGATCACGCTGGCGGACGAAACAATCGACGAGACGAAAAGCTATGAATTATTCGATCCGGAATTCACCTGGAAGCGTAAGCGGGTGAGCGGTTTTTACGCCAAGAAGCTGCAGGCGCCGCTCTTTGAAAAAGGGCGCTGCGTCTATCAGAGCCCGCCGCTGCCTGCGGTACAGGCTTATTGCCGGGAGCAAATCGACAGCCTCTGGAGCGAGAGCCTGCGCTTTGAAAACCCGCATAAATACTATGTCGATCTGTCGCAGGCGCTTTGGGAGATCAAGAATGAACTGTTGCGCCAGTATACGATGGAGTAGGTCGGACGGAAAAAAGGCTCCTGAGAGAAGGAAGGGTGCGCGATGACGGAAAAAAGCGAAGGCAAAAGTGCCGCGTTGGCGCTGGAAAGTGCGGAAGAAGCCAGATTAATGCTGGAAGCGATCATTGATGCAACGCAGGACATCATCTCGGTCGCAGGGCTCGACGGGCGTCTGCTCCTCGTCAATCAGGCCTATACGCGCCTGATCGGACTGAGTAAGGCGGAGGTGATCGGCCAACCGGCGACGGTCGATATCAGCGAAGGCGAGAGCATGCATCTGCATGTGATGCAGACGCGCGAGCCGGTCGTCGGCGTGCCGATGCAGGTCGGGCCGCAAAAGCGCGAGGTCATCGTTAACGCCGCGCCGGTGCTTGTCCAGGGCGAGCTGAAGGGCAGCGTGATCGTCGCGCATGACGTCTCGGAAATCCGTCGCCTGACCGAAGAGCTGAAACGGATAAAATCACTTGTACGCCAGATGCAAAGTCGCTATACGTTCGCGGACATCGTCGCGGTCGGCGCGGAAATGCGCGAAGTCGTCGCCGCCGCAAAGCGCAGCGCGGAAAGTTCGGTGACTGTGCTTTTGAGCGGGGAGAGCGGCACCGGCAAAGAGCTGTTCGCGCATGCGATTCACCACGCCAGCCCGCGCTGCAATGGGCCGCTGATTCGCGTGAACTGCACCGCGATTCCGGAAACGCTGATTGAAAGCGAACTGTTCGGCTATGAAGCGGGCGCGTTCACCGGCGCGCTGAAGCGCGGCAAAAAAGGCTTGTTCGAAGAATCGGCGCATGGCACGATCTTTCTCGATGAGATCGGTGAGATTCCGCTGCATGTGCAGGCCAAGCTGTTGCGCGTGCTGCAGGAAAAAGAGATCATCCGGGTCGGCGGGACGCGGTCGATCCCGGTTGATATCCGCGTGATCGCGGCGACGAACCGCAACCTCTGGGAGGCGGTGCAACAGGGCTCGTTCCGGGAAGACCTCTATTACCGGATCCATGTCTTCCCGATCGCGATCCCGCCGCTGCGCAAACGGCGCGAAGAATTCGCCTATCTGGTGCGCCATCTCCTGACGAAGCTCAACGGCGAATACGGCCGCAACGTCGCGAAGGTTTCGAACGAAGCAATGGCCCTGTTGCTGCAGCATGACTGGCCGGGAAATGTGCGGGAACTCGAAAATGTCCTGGCGCGCAGCATGATCAGCATGCAGTTTTCGGAAACGGTGCTGCAGGCGGCGCATCTGCCGCTCCTGGCGCAAACGGAACGCCGTCCGGCAAAAACGGCGCAGGGCGCGCCGTTCTGCGCCGCGCTGACGCTCGCCGAGGCGGTTGCAGAGGCGGAACGTGCGACGATCGCTGCCGCGCTGCAAACGGCGGGCAACAATAAGACGCTCGCGGCGAAACATCTTGGCATCACGGTGCGCAATCTATATTACAAACTGGAAAAATACCGCATCACGACGCGCGGATACGATACCGAGTGTGAAAAATAAATCACTGAAAAAAACGACAGGGAGTCTGAAAAATATTTCAGACTCCCTGTCGTTGCGTGCGACAAACGGCGGTTAACAACAGGGCCGATTTTTGGCATGCATTTTGCGTATTACTAAGAGAAAGCGTAAATGGTTTTGCTAAATTGAGGAGGTACGAAGGAATGCGTGACATTAAGACAGCCGGAGTTAATACGCAGATGGTGCATGCCGGACAGAAGCCGGATCCGTTGACGGGGGCATTGAGTACGCCGATTTACCAGACGTCCACGTTCGTATTTGACAGTGCGGAGCAGGGAGCAGCCCGTTTTGCCTTGGAAGAACCGGGCTATATCTATACGCGTCTGGGCAATCCGACGCAGGATCAGCTCGAAGAAAAGATGGCGGTGCTGGAACGGGGCGAGGCCGGGTTGGCGGTCGCTTCGGGCATGACCGCGATTGCCGCGCCGCTTTGGACGCTGTGCAGCGCCGGAGACCATATCGTCGCGGCGAACACGCTCTACGGCTGCACGTTCGCCCTCTTATCGCATGCGATGCCGAAGTTCGGCATCGAAGTCACGTTTGTCGACGCGACCGATCCGGAGAATGTCGACAAAGCAATGAAGAGCAATACGAAAGCGGTCTATATCGAAACGCCGGCAAACCCGACGATGACGATCATGAACATCAAGGCGCTGGCCTCGATCGCGCATCGTCACGGGGCGCAGCTGATGGTCGACAATACATTCATGTCGCCGTATTGCCAGCGCCCGCTTGAACTGGGCGCCGACATCGTCGTGCACAGCGCGACGAAATATCTGAATGGACACGGCGACGTCATTGCCGGCGTTATTGTCGGACGCAAAGATTTCGTCACGCAGGTTCGTTTAGAAGGCGTCAAGGACATTACGGGCGGCTGCATCAGCCCGTTCAATGCATGGCTGATCTTACGCGGCTTGAAGACGCTAGGCGTCAGGATGGATCGGCACTGCAGCAATGCAATGCAGGTGGCGCAGCATTTGGCGCAGCACCCGAAGGTCGAAGCGGTCTACTATCCGGGCCTTGAAACGCATCCGCAGTATGCGCTGGCGAAGCAGCAGATGACATCGTTCGGCGGCATCATCAGTTTCGAAATAAAAGGCGGCGTGGCCGCCGGGCGCAAGGTGATGAACAGCGTCGAACTTTGTTCGCTCGCAGTCAGCCTCGGCGACACGGAAACGTTGATCCAGCATCCGGCATCGATGACGCATTCGCCGGTTCCGCCGGAAGAACGATTAAAGGCGGGCATCAGCGACGGACTGATCCGCCTGTCGGTCGGCTTGGAAGATGTCGCAGACATCATCGCCGACTTGGATCAGGCCTTGGCCAAAATATAAGCAGGAAAAAGCCGCTCCTTACGGGAAAATACGTAAGGAGCGGCTTTGTTTTGCGAAATGCAGGAAGGTTGCAGGAAAATGGCAAAAGATGTAAAATTAAAAAGATAGCAGGCGGTAAGTAAAGGAGGCGGCGAGTGTGGATGAGCAAGTGGTTGCCTTTATGCTGGGCAGTGAGGAATATGGCATTGAGATCAGCCGGGTCAGGGAAATCATTGTTTATAAAGGCGCGACGCCGATGCCGAAAGCGCCGGCCTATATGGACGGCATCGTCGACATACGCGGCATGATCATTCCGGTCATCGATCTTGGCGTCAAGCTGGGCGTTGCGACGCAACAGGAGGAAGAAAAGCATGCGTTGGTGGTCGAATGCGGCAAGCAACAGGTGGCGCTTCGCGTCGATCGGGTGACCGAAGTGCGCTTTATCGCGGATGAGCAGATTGACTGGACGGATAAGATCGAAATGCCGGGCAGCAAAGGCGATCGTTCGATTCGCGGCATCGGCAAGATCGACAGCAAGCTTTGCATCCTGCTGGATGTGGATCGGATTTTTTCTCAGGATGAATGGACGAAACTGGGCGAAGCGAGCGCAGGTTAGCGGAACGGTAAAACGGCGGGACGCCGCAAAACAGGTTGTTGCCTGTCTTGCGGCGTCTCGCTTTGTTTTTTTATTTCTCTTGCAAGAGCTCGCTTAAGCGTTTGATCTCGGCGTCTTTTTTCTGCAGAACCGCATCATACTGATCCTGTATTTCAATGAGGTTTTTATTCAGCAGGTGGATGAAAGAGGCCATCTCGTCCGAACTGCCTGCGATGCGGTTAAAGAGCAAGAGATTGGAGGCGAGGATCGCCGGAATTTCTTTGTGGCAATAACGCAATTGATGATCGATTTCGCCGTACCCTTCTTCAAAGATTGTGCGGACTTGAATCTCGGCGATGACGCGCTGGTTTGTCGGAAAAAATTCGATCAGATAGTGTACCGAGCGGTAGCCCGATTTACGTGAATGAAGTTTGATCGCGAGTTCTTCAAAGCGCGTAGTGTCGTCGCCGTCACGGACGTTGGCCGTGATCTCCATGACATGCCATGTCGTTGTGATGAAATTATGGATCTCTTCCCAATCTTCCTTGAAGAGATGGATAATGCGGATGCCGATCAAATCGGTGATTTCATCCTTATAGTTTTCAAGCGTGAATTGAAAATCCGCTGCGCGCGTCAGCTGGCGCTGCGGCGTCTTACGGATGATCTTTTCCAAAAGACGGTTGGGTTCTTTGATCCTTGATTTGACGGAGTGGATTTGCGGATGCGTACGCAAGGTGCTGGCGATGAACTCGGCCTGCGTTTGGTACGTCGCGGCGTAATCCATGAAATCAAAATAAATTGCTTCGAGCGCGTTCCAGTCGATCGCGCAGCATTCCAAATCCTGTGCGGCCAGACGGTGTCTGGCCAGAAAATCGCATTTGTCTAACTTCATGCTAAGCCTCCCGCTGCAAGGGTTTTAGTCGCAGAGTGTGATTTCGATGCGTTCCTTGTTTTTGCCGAGTCCCTTGCCGCGTTTCAGGCGCACGCTGCCGACCTCGCCGGTTCGGCGCGGGTGCGTGCCGCCGCAGGCGACCGTCGCGAAACCTTCGACCCGCCAGGTGCGCAGTTCGGCGGTCCGGTCGTGAAAAGAGCTGACGATCGCATGATCGGCGTCGATCAGCGCGTTGAGTTTTTCCTCGAGCAGCGGCAGGATCGAAGCGATCGTGCCGGACCAGGCGAAATCGAGACGCGCCTTGTCGGGCGAGATGTTCGCGCCTAGTTTTTCCGGACGGTCAAAGTGCTGGTTGACCAATTCGAGCACGAGCTCGGCGGCGAAATGCAGACGCATCAAGCGCAAGCGCCGTTCGCCGTCGATCGCGACCTGCACCGGAGCGCCGGCGGCAAGACCGGCTGCGCATTCGAGCGTATAAAAAATCTCAAGGCCGTCTTTGCGCGCTTCGAGCACGCGGCGTCCGTCGATCGTACCGCTGTCGGAGGCCTGACCGCCGGAAAAGGCGAAGAAGACGGTCCGGTCCAGCGTGACGACGGAACCGTCAAGCGTTTCAATGTGAGCCTCGAGCGTCGTGGCATAAGGATCCTGCCAAAAGACTTTGTCAACGGTCATCGTCTACCTCCAGCGCTAATTGGTCTTCGCTTCCGCATCGGCGCGGAACAAGGGGCCGCCGTCTTCGTCGCGCAGGTTGGAGCCGACGGAATACTGGCTGCCGTTCGGCAGATGGCTGCGGATCAGATAGTCGAGTTCACGCGGCAAAGACGCTTTGTTTTTAAAGTCGGAAGCCTGGATGATGATCGTCGGCGTCTCGGAAAAACGGTCTTCGCAGTCGAGTCGGCCGATCTTGCGGCTTACGGCCATTGCGAGCAATAAGGTCTTCGCCTGCAGCTCTTCGGCGTCGAGCAGGTCGATTTGCAGAGAAGCAAAAACGATATCTGTGTCGTCGGTAATGGGCGCTTCCAGATATCGTTCCAGTTTGTGGCGCAGTTCCAGGTCGGTCATGAAGGAGCCCCCCTTTAATTGCATATCCACTTATAAAGAATTGATTCGCTGCCGGAGTGAAAAAAACCTTGCTTGAGGGAAGAAAAAAAGCGAGTGTTTTTGGCGGCGAAAAAGCAGTTACGCACAGGTTTCTAATAGTTTGTGGATAAAAAAACGAAGAAAAACAGGCGGCCAGAGAGAGTTAACCACAGGTTGTTAATAGTTTGTGGATAACTTTGTGGAAAGTGACGCGCTAATTTCTGCTGCAGCGGCGCAGGAAAAAAGTGCAGGCAAAGCGTAAATGGGATATAATGGATACAAAAGAAGGCGGCGCTATAGTGCAGCCAAAGCGCGCATAAAGAAGGGGGCGAGCAAAGTGACGGTCAAGCTCTTGGGGCCATTGGCGAAGAATGAAAACTGGAAAAGCGTAGGCGCGGAGATCGAAAGGCAGATGGAAGCGGGCGGATTGGGTGAATATACGATCGCAGTTCGCATCGCAACGCCGCAGGAAGAGGAAACGTTCGAACTCGACCGGGAGAGCGTGCAGTGCGAATATGACGCCGCAACAAAAACAATGGAATATCTGCTCGGGATACGGATGCCGCCGGATTTGCCGCCGGTCTATGAAGACGAAGTGGGCGAGGCTGCGGAAGCGGAGCGAATCTGTTTCGCGATCGACGGAATTGCTTCGGGCATGCTGATTGAAGCGACTGCGGTCGTCAGAGCCAATTTCATTGAGACGCTGCGCGAATTGATCGAAGACGAACGGGAAAGTCAGTTCATCTAAAAAAAAGGTCGGCAGCAAAGATTCGCTTCTTTGCTGCCGACCTTTTCCAGGCGTTATTCGTCCTGCTTTTCCTTGTCTTTGTCCTGAATAGCCTGGACGCCTTCTTCGATGACGCGCTGCGTGGTATAGTGACGCTTTTCCGCTTCGGTCAGACCGTCGCCCGCATCTTTTACTGCCCAGTAGCCCTTCAGCAGGCTGAAGCCTGTTTCGACCAAAGACATGGAAAGACCGCAGGCCAGGAAAACGGCGAGGTTCTCGATCTCGCTGCTGACCGGCAGGGAGAAGAGTACCGCCATGACCAAAACCGTGAAGAGGCCGCGTTCCCAGAACGCCAGATTCGGCGCGCTGACGAACGAACGCAGCAAGGTCGAATGCTGACTGCGCACCGCCCAGTTGAACAAAGCGGAAAAAGATTTTTCGCCGAGGAATCTGCCGAGCGAAAGCATGGCAAATAACAGGGCAAAGTAAATAATCGTGTTCATAGTACCTCCTAGATGTCGCCGCTTGGCTGCCGAAAAAAGGCGAAGCCTGCGCAAAGATATCTTTCTCCTATTCGGCAAGAAGAAAATAAATCCTGCTGCTAAAAAGCGAGCGAAGGAGAACTCAAGATTTGGCGAGCGGCTTTGCCAGCCAATCGACATAGCTTCTGTCGTCCACATTGATGTGGGTCAGCCACCAATCTTTAAGAAAGTGAAGCGCTTTATCCGGTTCGTGATGCAGCGCCGCAGACGCCAGTACGGTCTTGGTTTGATTCGTCAGTTCGCAGTGGAGGCGATGATGTCGTTCGAGGCCCGGATAGCGGGCCTGCTCCATAATTCTTTCTTCGGTTTCAAAATGAAGAATAGAGTATTGCTCCATGATGCGCAAGGTAGGCAACAGTGCATCATAGCCTTTGCCCTGGCTGACGAAATAATACAAGGAATTGATGGTGGAAACGATGCCGCGATGCTGCTCATCAATGATCGGGATGCCCAAATTGCAGTTGTCCGTCCAGATGATGTACATGGGCTGATTCATGGCCATTCCCCCTGTTTTGTTCTCTGCCCTATATATTGTACAATGCGGCCAAGAAACCCTTTCTTGTTGCAGCGCAATCCGATTAAAAAAAGGAAGCGTGCGCTGCACGGCGAAAGAAAAAGGATGAAGAGGATGTGACAAAGATGCGGGAACTTGAAAAAATAGCGACGCTGGAAAATGAGTTTGAGACGCAGTTATTGGAAGAAGTCCTCAAGGAAAGAGGGATCGACGCTTTTTTTAAACACTATCATGATATGGCGTACGATGGTCTATATACGAACACGCTTGGCTGGGCCGGCGTTTACGGCGTCAGAGAAGATGCCGCGGCGATCTGCGCGGCGCTGGCGGAAATCCGGCAAAGCGTTCTCTAGGAATAAAACAGAGGCCTTCACGATGCTGGCGTGAAGGCCTCTGCGTTTCCCCGCGTTCAAATCCGAAACGAGCGTCTGCTTCGGCGTATGAAAACGTTGTGGAGGGGCAGGGTTAGAAGTTGAGCAGACCGAAGAAGATATAGCAGGCAACGGCGCCGACGACTGACATCGACAAGCCCCAAAAGAGCAGGCGCCGGAAGAGTACCGACTTGTCCTCATGTTCACCGGCGCAGGCAATGCAGAGCGCGCCTAAGGTGGATAAAGGAGAGGTATCGACGAGATGTGCGCCGACATTGATCGAGGAGATCATCGCGATCGGGTTGCCGCCGCCGATTTCCTGGATCAGACCGGGAACCATCGGCAGGAACATCGGCATGACGACGCCGGAGGAGCTCGAGTACGCCGAGATCGCGCCGGTGATCAAAGCCAGCCAGCCGTTGATCGTGGTCGGATTCGAGATGACGGCCAGCACTTTGATCAGTGCGAGCAGGCCGCCGGAGCGGTCGATGATGTCGATCAGAACGGATACGCCGCAGACCATCATGATGACGCTCCAGGGCACTTTGCCGATCGCGGCTTCGCTGTCGCCAGCGCCGACCAGCATCATAAAGCCGCCCAAGATGAAGGCGATCGTGCCGACATTGGCGAAGATGCTGAGCGCGACCGGGCCGAACCAGGCTTTGGTGACCGGCAGGCCGGGCAGGACAACGAGGAGGATCAAGATGCCGATCGAAGCGAGCGTGATCCATTGGTTGCGATTGAAGGGTTCCGGTTTCGGAGCCAGTTCATCGATGTTGAGCGTGGAACCTTTTTGTTTCTTCATCCAGGCCCAACCGCCGAGGACGAAGAAACCGCCGATGTTGATAAGCCCTTGTCCTAATTCGGAGTTAAAGTGAATTTTCCAGGCCAGAGCATTCGGGTCTGCGATGCCAAGGCTTGGCGCCATCTTAGCGATGATGCCGTTCGAGATGATGCCGGTCGGTGCGAATGGTGAGAACGCCGCGCCGTTCGATGCGCCTACGACCAGCAGCGTCATCAGGAAAGCCGACAAGCCGACGCGCGAAGCGATGGCCATCGCGACCGGGGCCATCAGCGCGGTGCCGGCGATGTTGCCGGGTCCGATGCTGGTGATGATCGTGGTCAGAAAATAGATGATGATCGGCACGAGCGCGGTATTGCTTTTGCAAAGACGGATCGAATACGCGGTGAGCTTTTCCATTGTCCCGTTGGTCTGTGCCATGCCGAACAGGAAGGTGACGCCGACCAGGATCATGAAGAGGCTGGTCGGAAACGATTCTACAAGGATCTTAGAGCCGGACAGGCCGCTCCAGATCGCGCCGACGATAATCGCGAAACCGATGCTAAGAAAACCGACGTTAAGGTCTTCGTTGACGCAACTGATGAGGACGACGAGCCCAAGCGCCACGATTGAGGCAATGGCGGCAGCGGAAATATCCACGACAGTACCCCCTTTTTATCTTTTTGGCGAGCTGTTTGGAACTTTAATCGTCATCGCCTTCCTGTTCTTCGCTTTCCGCCGGAAACGCCTTGTGCAGGAGTTTGGTAGCCAGCATGAAGATGAGGATGACGGCGAACATGGTGGGCAATGCGATGCCCATCATGGTTAGAGCGTTTGAGGTTGCAGCCGTTAGCATTCAAATGCCTCCTTTACTTGACCAGTGCCGGAATCAGTGCCAATACGAGTCCGCCAGCCACTACCGAAGCGACCTGGCCGGCTACGTTGACGCCGATGGCATGCTGGATGATGAAGTTGCTCGGGTCTTCTTTGAGCGCCATCTTGGCAATGACGCGGCCGGACATCGGGAAGGCCGAGATGCCGCAGGCGCCGATCATCGGGTTCATTTTTTCTTTGCTGAACATGTTCAACAGTTTGGCGAAGAGAACGCCGCCTGCGGTATCAAAGACGAAGGCGACAGCGCCGAGCGCCATGATCATCGCGACTTCGACCGTTAGGAACCGTTCGGCTGACATCGTGCCGCCGATCGTGATGCCGAGCAGCAAGGTGACCAGATTGGCCAGTTCGCTTTGCGCGGCGTTGGAGAGATTGTCTACGACGCCGGATTCTTTCAGGATATTGCCGAACATCAGCGAACCGATCAGTGCGACCGAGATCGGTGCGACCATGCCCGCGATCAAAACGATCAGGATTGGGAAGAGGAATTTCGCCGTGCGGGAAACCGGTTCTTCATTTTCATAGCCCATCTTAATCTTGCGTTCGGCCGAGGTCGTCAAGGCTCGGATGACCGGCGGCTGAATGACCGGGACGAGCGACATGTAAGAGTAGGCCGCTACCGAGAGCGGACCGAGCAGGTCCTGGGCGAAGCGGCTGGCGACGTAGATCGTCGTCGGGCCGTCGGCTGCGCCGATGATGCCGATCGAAGCGGCGTGTTCAAAAGAGAAGCCCATCAATGTGGCGAGGACTGCGGTCGCGAAGATGCCGAACTGCGCCGCCGCGGCGAACAGCATCACGATCGGCCGCCGGATCAGCGGCGTGAAATCGCACATTGCGCCGATTGCGACAAAGATAAGGACGGGAAACAGTTCGTTGGCGATACCGCCCTGGTATAAGACCCAAAGAAAACCTTCTTCGCCGACGATCTTGGAGATGGCCGACGAATGCGGGATGTTGGCCAGTACCGCGCCGAAGCCGATCGGCAGCAGCAGCGCCGGTTCATAGTCTTTTTTCACGGCGAGATAGATCAACATCGCGCCGATCAGCCACATGACGACGTGTTTCCAAGAGAGACCGAGAAAACCCATCAGCAGTTCATCGAGCCAGGGATATTGGAGTAACATTGCTTCCATGGAAAATCCTCCTCATTATAGTGCTGTGTGAGATCAGGCGAGAACGAGCATGACTTGACCGGGCTTTACGCCGTCGCCGCTGCTGACGTTGATCGCCTTGACGACGCCGTCGGAAGGAGAGCCGATTTCGTTTTGCATCTTCATCGCTTCTAAGAGCATCAGAACTTGCCCCTGTTTTACATTGTCGCCGACCTTGACCGAAATCTTGCTGACCTTGCCGGGCATCGGAGCGGTGATGTTCGTTTCGCCGGCTGCCGCGGCTATCGGTGCGGCTTTGGGCTGCGCAGCCGGTGCGGCCGCGGCGACCGGCGCAGGCGCTGCCTTGACGGCGCCGCCTTGTTTGTTGACTTTTTCGACTTCTACATTGTACGTTACACCGTTTAGTGTGATGTTGAGTTCAAAACTGCTCATTTGAAAAGCCTCCTAAAATTTTATTAACCGGATCGTGCATCCATTAACTGTTGCCTGCCTGCCATCGCCCAAGAATCTGAAACGCGAACGATGCGGAAGGTGCTGAAATCAGAACCTCCTTCTAAGATCACGTAGGCTGCGGCGGCTGCCGACAACAGCGCTAACGTCTCTGGCGAAAGATTCGCGCGAATGTCTGGCGCTGTCTCCGTTGCTGCAGTCGCCTGCTGGACGCGAATTTTAGTTTTTTTGCTCGGCTTCGCCTTGCTGCCGCTAAGAAAATCGAAAAATCCCACGTGTGGTCACCTCCTTGCTGAAAACTCTACTGTCGGGAAGTAGGAATGGCGTCATAGAGGAGTAATTTGACTTTGCGAAATATTCTTCCTATTTTGGTCAGTTTGTTGTGCTGTTTCGTAATTAAAGTAATTTTGTGCGATAAAAAAACGAGGCGTCGTCAAACCGGTTTTCTACCCGTTTGGCGACGCCTCGTTAGACGACGTTTAAAAATAACGCGTGATCAGCGGACTGTTCGGATTCAGGCAACGGTACTTGTAAATCGGCCGCCCGACCGAACCGTAGCTGATCTCATGTTCCAGCAGGTCGAGCTGTTTGATGAATTCGAGATATTTTCGCATTGAAATGCGCGTCAGACCGACGAGGTTGGCCAATTCTTCAGTCGAAAAACTCTGCCCGCCGGACTGCTTGATGCGCTGCCATACCGTTTGCAGCGTCTTGCGGTCGATGCCTTTCGGAACCTGCTGCGGAAAGCCCTGTTCTTTTCGCTGGCGCAACTGATCGACGTCGGACTGGCGGACGGTGGGTTGGCTGGTCACCGCGGTCGCCCATTCCCGGTAGGCATTGAGCGATTCCTGCAGCCGTTCGAACTCAAAAGGCTTGATCAGATAATCGACCGCGCCGAGGCGGGTCGCGGCGAGGATGTGTTGTTGGTCGCAGGCGGCGGAGACGACGATCGCGTCGGTCGGCAGACCCTGCAGGCGGATGGCCGTCAGCAGTTCGATCCCGGTCTTGCCCGGCATGAAAATATCCAAAAGGACCAGATCGATGCTATGTTCTTTGAGCAGCGCGAGCGCTTCGTCGCCGGAACGGGCGACCGCGACGACCTGAAAACCTTCGACCAGAGCGACATATTGCTTGTTGAACTCCGCGACCATCGGATCGTCTTCGACAATGAGTACGTTAATCAATCTCGGGACCTCCTTTTTCCGGATAAGGCAGTTGGACGACAAAGGTGGTGCCGTCTGCAGCACTGCGCTCAATTTGAATGTTGCCGCCGAGGCGAAGCGCGCTGTTCAGCGCCAGATGCAAACCGATGCCGCGATTCGGACCTTTGCTGGAAAAGCCGTGGTCGAAGATGCGCGGCTGCATCGCAAGCGGAATGCCGGGGCCGCTGTCAAAAATGCGAGCGGTCAGGCAGCCGTCTTGATGCGTTAGTTCAAGGCGGATATTCTTTTCCGCGGCGTCTTGCAGCGATTCCATCGCATTATCGATCAGATTGCCGAGGATCGTGATCAGATCATGCACGGTCTCTTCCGAGGCCGCTTCCGGCAGATTCGAGTCTTCCTGCAGTTCCAAAAGAACGTTGAGCTCGCGGCCGCGGCTGATCTTGCCCAGAATGAAACCGGCCAGGACCGGATCTTTGATGCGCCGGATCACCGAACCGACTTCGACTTGATAATGCTTTGCAATCTGCGAGACATAGGGCTGGATGTGATCGAATTTTCCCAAGCGGACCATGCCGAGAATGACATGCAGCTTGTTCATGAATTCATGCGTCTGCGAGCGCAGCGCTTCGGCGTAGTTTTGAATGCCGACCAGTTTTTCCGCTAGCTGTGTAATCTCGGTCATGTCGCGGAACGTCGAGATCGCGCCGACGATCCGGTCGGAAACGCGCACCGGAACGCGGTTGGTAAGCCAGGTCACGCCATGCAGATTCTGCTCGTGATCGTATTCCGGATTTCCGTTGACCAGTACTTCATGCAAGCGGGTGTTTGGAATGCATTCTTCTACGCTCTCGCCGAGGATGTCATGGTGGATGCCGACTGCGGCGAGCAACTTTATGGCGGCCGAATTGACCAGCGTGACGCGCCCTTCGGCATCAATTGCGATCATGCCTTCGCGCGTCGCCTGCAGCATCGCGTTTCGTTCTTCGAGCAGCTGCGCTATTTCAGAAGGTTCCAGACCGAACATCGCTTTTTTGATATGGTTGGCTAGCAGCAGAGCGCCGCTCAGACCGACGAACATGCCAAGATAAATGCCGACAAAGACGCCGGCCCGGCTCACGTCGACGGCCTGCTCGACTTCGTTTAGCAGGATGCCGACCAGAACGACGCCGATCTGGCGTCCGTCGGCGGCAAAGACCGGGACGAAGGTGCGCAGCGAAGGGCCGAGCGAGCCGCTCTCGGTCGAGGTGCTTTCCTGGCCGGCGAATGCGGGATTGGCATCCGACAGTTCATAGACTTTGCCGATGTTTTCCGGATCGGGGTGCGATTTTCGCACCCGGTTCATGTCCATGACGGTGATGAACTGGACGTTGGCCTTCTTGAGCGTTCGGTTGGCGAAGATTTGGATGTCTCGCTCGTCGTCAAGCCCGGAGAGGCACTCGATGACGGTGATCGAATTGGCCATGATGTTGGCTACCATCCGGGAACGGTCGACCAGATCCTGATGGGTGTTGGCGGCGACCTGTTTCGAGACGATCAGGTCGGTGACCATCAGCGAAAAGGCGACGACAAGGCAGACGAAAAGACCGATCGTTACATTCAGTTTCAAGCGTTTCTTATGGTGCGGCATCGGGTGCGTCCTTTCTTCGTCGGCATAAATTCGCGCGAGGCGCTGCTTGGCGCGCAAACCGGCAAATGGAGAATAATGGCGAAAAACGTCAATATAGGCAAAAAGCTTCGCCGCATAAAAGAGAAATCCTGCTGCGCGGTCTGGGATGCTGTTTGAAGGCGTCTTAAAAGGAAACGGGCAGACAACGGCTGCGAAAGCGCGAATACGGCGCGCAAACGGATTCGACAACGCGCAGGAATTTGTTTTACAATAGAGACAGTCTTGGCAACAGCCGAGACGAAAAAGGAGGAGTTTCATGAAACGATATTTGAAATACGGCATCGCAATGGTAATGGGCTTGTTGCTGTTTATCCCGGCAACATCGCAGGCCAGTGAAGCGAAGACGATCACGGTGCAGGGGCAGGCGCAGTTCTATCTGCAACCGGATCGCGCCGACATCGAGATTGCGGTGCAAAGCAACGGCGCGACGCTTGCGGACGCGCAAAACGAGAATGCGAGGATTGCGCAAGCGGTACAGAACAAGCTGCTGGCGCTCGGCGTAGAACGCGACCAGATCCAGACTTCGCATTTCACCGTATACCCGGTCTATGGCGATGCGAACGGACGACGTTCGGAGGAGATCACCGGCTATCAGGTCAGCAATGCCGTAACGGTGAAGCTGCAGGACATCGCATTGGTCGGGCCTGTCCTTGACGGCGCGATGTCTTCCGGCGCGACGCAGATTTCCAATTTGCGTTTCGGCAAGAAAGACGAGCTGCATTGGAAACAAAGCGCGCTGCAATCGGCGGTGAAGGATGCGATGGGCAAGGCGGAAGCGATCGCCAGTGCGCTGAACCGTCCGATTGTCGGACCTCTTTCGGTCAGCGAATCGTCTGTTCATTTTGGCGGCAATGAAAACACGCGCGACTACATGATGTTTAAGGCCAGTGCCATGCGCGAAAGAACGCCGATTCAAAGCGGTTTGATCCAGGTGCAGGCCACGGTGAATCTGGTAGTCGAAATGTAGTTTCTCTCAAGAGAGGAAGCCCGGGAAAGAGCCGGGTTTCTTCTTTTTTTTTGTAACGGCTGAGGAAAGGAAAAGAGAAAAGCAGGGAAAAAATGTCAGATGTCGAAAGCATCTAGGAAGAAAGTGGAAGGGTGATGGAGGAAAAAGGAGGTCTACGCATGGGGAGCAAGATGAGTCTGATGAAGAAAATGCTGCTTTGTTTTTCCGCAGTGGCGTTAGTGAGCCTTGTGGCCTTTGCTTTTGTGATATACAGCACGATTCAGATCGACAAGGCGGTGAACGAAACAAGACAGGAAGCGCTGCCGCGCCTCTTGCAGACCGCAGCGATCGCACGGAACACGGAGAACATGTTCGCTTCGCTGCGCGGCTTTCTTCTTTCCGCGGATGCCGTATCACTCGATAACTACCGGCGGGTGACGGCAGAGAATGAGAAGTTCAGCAAAGAGTTGATGGAAGCAGCGCGGACTGCCGAGGGCAAGAAGGTCGTCGGCGAGTTGATTGACATGCAGAAACGATATGCCGCTATCGCGGAAAAACAGGTCATCGCCTTAAAGCAGGCCGGCAAGGATCAGGAAGCGATCGCGCTGATGAACGGCGAGCTGACGACGCTGGGGCGGGGCTTGAGGCAAAAGGCGAAAGAGTATCTGGACCTACGGGAGAATCAGATTAACAGCGCGATGCTGGCTTCTACGCAGGCCTGCAATGTGGCCAAGAGCGTTGCGTTGGGCGGCGGTGTGCTCAGCGTTCTTTTGGGATTGAGCATCGGCGCGTATACGGCGCGCAATATAGCAAGGAAAATCGGAAGCATGGCGGAGGCGGCAGAGCGAATTGCTAAAGGTGATCTGACCGTCGAGATCGAGGCAAAAAGCGGGGATGAGATCGGCCTGCTGGCCGACTCGCTCGGCTTGATGGTGCACAGCCTGCGGACGTTGGCGAAGGATATGCGAAACAATGCGGATCATCTGGCTGCTTCTTCGCAAGAGTTGATGAGCAGTGCGGAACAATCGGCGGACGCCGCCAACCAGGTGGCGCAATCCGTCACCGATGTGGCGGCCGGCGGCGCGGTGCAGATGACGCGGTCGGCGGAAGCGACGGAAACGGTGCGGCAGATGTCAAGCGGCATCGAGAGCATCGCGGTCAACACCACCAATGTGGCGGAAACCGCCGATCAGACAGCCGGTGCGGCCTATGACGGAAAAATGGCGGTGGAAAAAGCCGCCGAGCAGATGGACAATATCGAAAAAGTGGTCAATGAATCCGCGCAGATGGTCGGCAGGTTGGGCGAGCGTTCCAAGACGATCGGCAAGATCGTCGATACGATTTCCGGCATCGCCTCGCAGACGAACTTGCTCGCGCTCAATGCCGCGATCGAAGCGGCGCGGGCTGGCGAACAGGGACGCGGTTTTGCCGTAGTGGCGGACGAGGTGCGGAAGCTGGCTGAACAGTCGCAGGAAGCCGCCAAGCAGATCGGGGATCTGATCAACGAGATCCAAGGCGATACGGAACTGGCGGTTGCGGCGATGGGCAGCGGAACGCAGGAGGTTAAGCGCGGCACGGAAGTCGTTGCCGCTGCCGGCGTCAGTTTTGAGAAAATCCGGCAGTTGGTGGAAAAGGTCTCGGACGAGATGCGCGACGTGTCGGCCGCGATCGAGGAGTTGGCCGGAGGCAGTCAGGCCGTGGTGCAGGCGGTGAGTGAAATCGGCGAAGTGACGAAGGATACGGCGTTGCAGACGGAGACCATCTCCGCGGCATCCGAAGAACAGTCGGCGACGATGGAAGAGATTGCGAGCGCCAGCAAGAACCTGGCAAAGATGGCAGAAGCGTTGCAAAGTGCCGTCGCAGTGTTCAAGATATGAGCGCTTTTCATGAAATAAGACGCTCCCTGATGAGACTGTCGACAAAACGAAATTAAGTGGGACGTTTTTTACACGAAGAGTCGAAGAAGGGAAGGTGGGAAGATTTTATTATTATTCCTACCTTCCGGGCCGATCGAATCGGCCCGCTTCGCTTCTTCGTGTTATCGTTTCTTTTCATTCGTATCTTCTTTCGTGTCTATTCTCTTTTTTAAATTGTCTACAGTCTGCAGGGAGCGTCGAAAGACGCTCCCTGCTTTTTATGTGCTGCGAAGGGGCTGAGCGAAGGCCGGATGCGCTGCAGGAAATCACTGGTTTTGTATAGAATAGGAAAACTATACAATGCTGCGCGATGCCAGGAGAAACGGACCGGCGGGGAGCGTTTGTTTTAGGGCCGTTCAGAAACCGGTTACCGCTTTAGCGCGAAGCAAACGTGCCGTGTGTAAAGCGGAAAGAGAACGCTCTGCGCTGACGCCGTCGTATACGTGGCGTCTTTATCCTTTGCCCTATGCTTCATAACGATTGGCAAGAAAATTGCATAACATAGCAGCGGAAGAAAAAAGGAAAGCCGGTTAGAGGAGACTCCTGATGAAGCAGCGATTGATTTTGATCAAAGGAGCGGGCGATATGGCGAGCGGCATCGCTTGTCGTCTGTTTCATAGCGGTTTTTCCGTCGTGATGACGGATCTTGCCGCACCGACGGTTATCCGACGTACGGTCAGTTTTGCACAGGCGGTATTTGAGGGCAGCATGACGGTAGAAGGGATAAAGGGCCGTTTGGCGATAGTAAACGAGACTGAAAAAGTGAGCAATGCGGGCGAAATTCCGGTCGTTGTCGATCCGGATGGCGTTGCCGCCGCGGTTTTAAAGCCATGGGCCGTGGTGGATGCGATCCTGGCCAAGAAGAATCTCGGTACGGATCGGACGCAGGCCAAGATCGTGATCGGCGTCGGGCCCGGCTTTACGGCCGGCGAAGATGTCGATGCCGTGATCGAAACGCAGCGCGGGCATTATCTGGGGCGCGTGATTCTGAGCGGCAGCGCGATTCCCAATACCGGCATCCCCGGCGAAGTCGGCGGCTATACGCACGAGCGGGTGATCCGTTCGCCGCGCGCCGGCATCTTCAAAGGCGAAAAAAAGATCGGCGCTTTGGTGCAGGCGGGCGAAGTGCTGGGCTGGGTGGACGAGGCGCCGGTTTTGGCGACGATCAATGGCGTGCTGCGCGGCCTGCTGCAGGACGGACTAAGCGTTCCGGACGATTTCAAGATCGGCGATATTGATCCGCGCTGTGCGGTGGAACACTGCTTTACCGTCTCGGATAAAGCGAGAGCGATTGGCGGCGGCGTGCTGGAAGCGCTGCTGCACTTGTCTACGGAGAAAAGCGGCAAAACGCGCAGCGTAAAATAGGACGGGAGAGAAGAGGATGGCGCAAATCTGGCGGGATATCCTGGCGGCGCTGCCGCGGCCGCGGCTGGTCACGCTGGTCGGCGGCGGCGGCAAGACCGCGCTGCTTTACTATCTGCAGACGGTCTGTCGGCAAGAGGCCTGGCCTGCGGTGGCGACCAGTACGACGAAACTGGCGGCCGAGCCGTCGCCCTGGCGCGGGTATCGTGCGGTCGGCAGCGAAGAGGAATTATACGCAGCTGCCGCGCAGGCGGAGGAAAAGGCGCTGATCGCCGCAGGTAAGTCGACGCAGTGCGGCAAAGTCGACGGCCTGCCGCCGGAGTGGATTGCCAATGCCGCGCGGCGTATGCCGGACACTTATTTTCTTGTCGAAGGCGACGGTTCTGCCGGACGGTCGCTAAAGGGACATCTGGCGCATGAACCGGTGATCCCTGTTAGCAGCAGCTTGGTCATCTTCGTACTCGGCCTCGATGCGGTCGGCCAAACGCTTGATGAACAGAGCGCGCATCGGCCGCAGCGCGTGGCGGAACTTGCCTCGCTTACGCTCGGCGCGATCCTCGATGAGGAGCGGATCTGCGACCTCTCGCTGCAGCCCACGGGCTGGCTCAAGAATTGTCCGGACGGCTGTGCGATAGTGATCTACCTGAACAAGACCGATCTGCCGGGTGCGCAGGAAAAAGCCTCACGTCTGGCGACGCTCTTGAAAGCAAGATGGGGCGCGCGTTTGCGGCAAGTGGTCTCCGGCAGTCTGCGCGAAGGCGCATTCCGGCTGGAATGATTGCGGTAGTGCGGGTGTTTTCCTCAGATGAGCGTTGCAAACATTGGAGCTTGGCAGGAGGCGGTAGTGATGAAAAAAGTGAGAGTCGAAGATGCGGTGGGGATGGTGCTTGGACATGATCTGACGAAGGTCGTGCCGGGCAGCTATAAAGGGCCTGCGTTTCGCAAAGGCCATATCGTGCGCGAAGAAGACATCCCGCACCTGAAGGATATCGGGAAAGAGCATATTTATCTCTTTGAATTGGGCGAGAAGAAGCTGCATGAAGATGATGCGGCGCTGGCGATCGCGCGGGCGGCGGCTGGTGCAAGAATCGAATGTGCGCCGCCGTCGGAAGGTCGCGTCAATCTCAGGGCGCAGGTCGATGGTTTGCTGAAGGTGAATCGCAGCGCGGTTGATGCGGTCAACAACGTCGAGCACATCGCGCTCTCGACGCGGCACGGCAACCAGCTGGTCAAAGCCGGGGACGTAGTGGCGGCGGTAAAGATCATTCCGCTGGTCGTCGATAAGGCGGCGGTCGAAGGCGTCGAAGCGAATTTGAAACGCTGCGGCGAAGTGCTGGCCGTACATCCGCTGGCAAAACTGAAAGTGGCGGCCGTGATCACCGGCAATGAAGTCTTTTACGGACGGATCGAGGATCGTTTTGCCAAGCAGATTGCCGACAAGGTCGCCTTCTATGGCGGCGTGCTGCAGGAGACGCTGTATCGGCCGGACGATCCGGCGCAGATCGCGGAAGCGATCGCAAGCTGCCGCGCCAATGGGGCCGAGATCGTCATCGCTTCGGGCGGCATGTCGGTCGATCCGGATGATGTGACGCCGGAGGCGATCCGCGCGACCGGCGCCGATGTCGTAGTATATGGGACGCCGGTTTTGCCGGGCGCGATGTTTATGCTGGCTTATCTGGAAGAGACTGCGATCATCGGTCTGCCGGCCTGCGGCATGTTTGCGAAGACGACGGTGCTCGATCTCGTCCTGCCGCGCATTTTGGCCGGCGAACGGCTGAGCAAGAGCGACATCGTCTCGCTCGGTTACGGCGGGCTGTGCAGCCAGTGCGAGCCGTGCGTCTATCCGCATTGCCCGTTCGGCAAATAAATGAAGATCTATGCTGTGATCCTGGCGGCTGGGCGGGGCAGCCGGATGGGAGAGACAAAACAGTTGCTAAAACTCGGCGGCAAGCCGGTGATCCGCTGGGTGGCCGAAGCCGCCTGCGCTGCGCATCTGGACGGCGTGATTGCGGTGCTTGGCGCGGAAGGCGCAGAGGTGGCGAAAGCGCTGGACGGCTTACGTTTGACGGTCGTGCAAAATGAAGCCTGGCCAAGTGGGCAGGCCGGCAGTCTGCGCTGCGCGCTCGAAGCCTTGCCGGACGATTGCGCTGCGGTGCTTTTTCTGTTGGCCGATCAGCCGTTGCTCGACGCGGCGCTGCTGGAGCGTCTCGTAAAACGCTATCGGCAAAGCGGCTGCGCGACCGTTGCCCCGGCCTATCGGGGGCGGCGCGGCAATCCGGTGCTCTTCGACCTGAAACATTGGCGCACGGCGCTGTTTGGCCTTTCGGGCGATCAAGGCGCGCGTGCGTTGCTGGCGGAGGAAGCGGCGATCGAGCTTGTCGAGGTGGCGGACGAAGCGGTTTTTGACGACCTTGATACGCCGCAGGACTACGAAAAAATGAAACTTGCCTGGCGCCGCTGGCGCAGATCTTAGGAGAAGAGCGGGGAGTGCAGAATGAAAGCATCGATATTGCAAGAGATACAAGAATCAGTGCTTCAATACGCCGAGATCATCGCGCACGTGATCAAGGTCGACGTCGAGATCGTCGACAGCGGCCTGGTCAGAATCGCCGGGACCGGGGTCTATAAGGAGCGGATCAATGAAGACATGTCGCACGAAGGCTTTGTCTACCGCCAGGTGATGCAAAGCGGCGAGATGCAGCTGATCGAAGAACCGGGCCAGCACGTGCTGTGCACGAATTGTCCGCGGCGCGGCTGCTGCGATGAGAAGATGGAACTCTGCACGCCGATCAAACTGAAAGAGGAAATTATCGGCGTAATCGGCCTGATCTGTTTTGCCGATGCGCAAAAAAAACGGCTGCTCGAAGATCTCGAAGTGCAGAAGCTCTTCTTGCTGCAGATCGCCGAATTCATCAGCGCCAAGGCCTACGAACACCGCGAACTCGAGCGGAACCGACGGCAGATGGAACTGTTGCTGCTTGTCATGAACAACGTCGACAAGGGCGTCTTGGTGTTGGATCAGGACAAGCACATCCTGCAGATCAACCAGAGCGCGCAGAAGCAGCTGCAGCTGAGCGAAGACTGCCTTAACAAGAAGGTGACGATCGAAAGCACCGGCGACTCTTTGCTCGGTTCGGAAGAATACCGCGTCACGATCGGCAGCAAGACCTCGTATCTGATGGGCGAGCTGCTTCGCGTGGAACCGGAGATCAAAGAGCAGGATCAGGTCTTCATCTTCAATGAGATCAAAAGCATCAAGTCGGGCATCTATGATCTGACCAATGTTTCGACAAGCGTCACAGTTGACAATATCTTGGGTCAGTCCGAGGTGATCCGCCAGCTGAAGATGAAGATCGCTAAGATTGCCGAGTCGAATTCGACCGTGCTGGTCACCGGCGAGAGCGGCACCGGCAAGGAACTGATCGCGCGTGCGGTCCATGCGGCGAGCAACCGGCGCACGCAGCCGTTCATCGGCATCAACTGCGGCGCGATCCCGGACACGCTGCTGGAAAGCGAACTCTTCGGCTATGTGAAGGGCGCCTTTACCGGCGCGGATCCGCGCGGCAAGATCGGTAAGTTCGAGCTGGCTAATAAGGGCGTGCTCTTTCTCGATGAAGTCGGCGACATGCCGCTTTATCTGCAGGTGAAGCTGCTGCGCGTCCTGCAGGAGCGCAAGCTGGTGCGCATCGGCTCCAACCAGCTGATCACGTTGAACGTGCGCGTGATTGCGGCGACGAACAAAGATCTGAAAGAACTGATCAAAGAAAAGAAGTTTCGCGAGGATCTTTATTATCGTCTCAACGTTATTCCGATGGAAGTGCCGCCGCTGCGCCAGCGCATGGAAGACGTCGATCTGCTGGTCGATGCGATGGTGCAGAAATACCGCCAGCTCTTTCGCAAAGAAGTGTACGGAACCGACAAAGAGACCGCGCAGCTTTTGCGCTGTTATCCGTGGCCCGGCAATATCCGCGAACTCGAGAACACCGTCGAGTTCATGATCAACATGGCCGATCCGCAGGGCTTTTTGACGAAAGAGACGCTGCCCGGCAATATCCTCAGCTACGCGGAGAACGGGCCGCGCGCCGGCGACGTCGGCGTCAGGACGCTGCGCGAAGTAGAGCGCGAACACATCCAAAAGACGATCCAGATGTACGGCGATTCGACAAAGGGCAAGCAGGCGGCGGCGCGTCAGCTTGGCATCGGCATCGCCACACTGTATCGGAAGATCAACGAACTTTTGTGAGTTTTTATCATTTTGATAAGGAAAGTAAAAGAAATACGCGTGAATTTTCAAAAAATGCTTTGCAGACTTTGTGTTTGCAGGGCTTTTTCTTGTAAAAAAGAAAAAAGAAGGCATCTTATCAAAGTGATAGAATTTATCGTTTTGATAAGGATAAATTGCACAGGAAAAAGCGACTGGGCAAAAAAGAGAGCGAATCGAGAAAATAAATGCGGCGCGCGAAAAAAATATGCGCCGCCGAAAAGAAAGATAGCGCAGGCAATACTAGGAAAGGTTGGAAAACGCAGGCTGTCTGGCGGAAAAGCCAAGCAGCCTTGGCATCTTTTTTGCATGAGAAATAGGCAGGAGCAGCCAAAAGAGAGGTGACGCATGAAAAGCATCCTGATTCAAGATATCAAAGCCATTGTCACGCTCGATAAAGAGGATCGCGTGTTGGAAGGACAGCATCTTTTAATTGAAGACGGCCGGATCGCCTATCTCGGCACGGAGCAAAAGAGCGCCGAAACGGTGATCGACGGCAAAGGGATGTTCGCCTATCCGGGATTGATTAACACGCACCACCATCTTTATCAGACGTTCACGCGCAATCTGCCGCAGGTGCAGAACATGGAACTGTTCCCCTGGCTGAAGACGCTCTATGAAATCTGGCGCGGTTTGACGCCGGAAATGATTTATTACAGTTCGCTGGTCGGTATGGCCGAACTGCTGAAATACGGCTGCACTACCTGCTTTGACCATCATTATGTCTTTCCGCGCGCGCGCGCAAAACATCTGATCGATCATCAGTTTGCGGCGGCGACGGATCTCGGCATTCGCTTTCATGCGGCGCGCGGCAGCATGGCGCGCGGCAGAAGCGACGGCGGTCTGCCGCCGGACGAGCTGGTGCAGACGGTTGATGAGATCCTTGCGGACAGTCAGCGCCTGATCGAAGAGTACCATGATCCGAAATCGGGTGCGATGCGTCAGGTGGCGCTGGCGCCCTGTTCGCCGTTCAGCGTGTCCGGCGAACTGATGCGTGAGACGGCGCTCCTGGCGCGCAGCAAGAAGGTGCGTTTGCATACGCATCTGGCCGAAACCAAGGATGAGGAAGAATACTGTCTGCAGAAATTCGGCCTGCGGCCGCTCGCGTATATGGACAGTCTCGGTTGGCTGGGCAGCGATGTCTGGTACGCGCACGGCATCCATTTCGACGATACGGAACTGGAATTACTGGCTGCGACGCAGACAGGCGTCGCGCATTGCCCGAGCTCGAATCAAAAACTTTCGTCCGGCGTGGCGCAAATCCCGCGCATGCTCGAACTCGACGTGCCGCTCGGTCTTGCGGTTGACGGCAGCGCCAGCAATGACGGCTCGAACATGCTGCAGGAATTGCGCAGCGCGTATCTGATGCACCGTCTGCACTACAGTGCGGCAGCGCCAAGCGCGTATCAGCTGTTGCAGTTGGCGACGCGCGGCGGCGCAAGATTGCTCGGGCGCGACGACATCGGCAGCCTCGAGGTCGGCAAGGCGGCGGATTTGTTTTTGCTTAATATGGAAAAGATTGAATATGTCGGCGCGCAGTTTGACCCGCGAGCGGTGCTCAGCACGGTCGGAATCGCGCGACCGGTCGATTATACGATCGTCAACGGACGGATCGTCGTCAAGGACGGACGCATTGAGGGACTGATCGACGAGGACAAGGTTGCGGAAGTGGCGAACAAGCTGGTTCGGCAGTTGAATGACCGATAAGATCATGTTAGGGAGGACTGCAACGTGGCTAATGTAGGAAAGAGCGTAAGACGGGTCGACGCGTTCGATAAAGTAACCGGACGCGCCAAATATACCGACGACCTATGCGACAAGAGTGCGCTGATTATCGTGGTCGTGCATTCGACGATCGCGCATGGCTATGTAAAAACGATTGACGTTTCCGAAGCGAAGAAGATACCGGGCGTCGTCGACATCATCACCTGTTTCGACGTGCCGGAAATCGATTTTCCCACCGCGGGCCATCCCTGGTCGACCGAGCCCAGCCATCAGGACGTTGCGGATCGTCGTCTGCTGAACCGCCATGTCCGCTACTATGGCGACGATATCGCCGCGGTCGTGGCCGAGGACGAAGTGGCTGCGGCGCAGGCCGCCCGCGCCGTTAAGGTGGAATATGAGGAATTGCCGTTCGTGCTGGATCCGCAGGAGGCGATGCAGGACGGCGCGCCGCTCATTCACAAAGAGTTTCCGAACAACATTCTCAAACATACGAATATCAAGATCGGCAACTATGAAGAGGCGATAAAGGAACCGGGCCTGATCTGCGTCGACAAATGGTACGATACGCCTGTCGTGCAGCATTGTCACATCGAAAATTTCATCACCTATGCGTACGGCGAAAACGGCAGGACGGTCGTGGTCAGTTCGACGCAGATCCCGCATATCGTGCGGCGTACGATCGGCCATGCGCTCGGCATACCGTGGGGCAGCGTCCGCGTCGTCAAACCTTACATCGGCGGCGGCTTCGGCAACAAGCAGGACACGCTCTATGAACCGTTGGCAGCCTATATCTCAATCCGTTTAGGCGGCAGGCTGGTTAAGATTGATGTGCCGCGCGAGGATACTTTCGTCAGCAATCGCGTTCGTCATGCGATTCGTTTCCATGTCGTTTCCTGGGTGAGACCGGACGGAACCTATGTCGCCCGCAAGATCGAGTGTTTTTCCGATCAGGGCGCCTACGCATCGCATGGACACTCGATCGTAGCCAAGGGGATGGGCGCATTTCCCCAAATGTATCCTTGTCCCAACGTGCAGGGCGACGCCTATACGATCTATACGAACAAATCGGTTGCGGGAGCGATGCGCGGCTACGGCATTCCGCAGGCGATGTTCGCGGTGGAAAGCCATACCGATGATGTCTGCAAGGCGCTCGGTCTTGACCCGGAATCGTTCCGGCGCAAAAACATCATGCCGGTAGGCTATAAGGATAATTTTTCGAAGAATGAGAACTACTTCGACAGTTTCAATCAGTGTCTCGATAAGGCGATCGCGTATATGGACTATCGCAGAAAAGCAGAAGAATACAAAAAGCAGAGCGGACCGATCCGCAAGGGGATCGGCATTTCCTGCTTATGGTACAACACGGGCGTATGGCCGATCGCTTTGGAGCATTCGTCCTGCCGCATGGTTATGAATGAAGACGGCTCGATTCAATTGCAGGTGGGCGAAACCGAAATCGGTCAGGGCGCGGACACCGCATATGCGCAGATGGCGGCCGACGTGATCGGCATCCGAGATTACGAGGATGTCCATGTCGTGTCCTGCCAGGATACTGACGTCACGCCGTTCGGTCTTGGCGCGTATGCCTCGAGGCAGACCTACGCCTGCGGCTTTGCGATCTGCCAGACTGGGCGCATCCTTAAGGCGAAGGTTTTGAAGCACGCCAGTGCGCTGACCCGCGTAGATATCGCCGATTTGGATGTTGAGGAGAGCAACATCATCCGCAAGACCGACAAAAGAATCCTGATGTCGCTTGGCGATCTGGCGACCGAGGTGCTTTACAGTCTTGAGAACAGCGAACATATCACCGCGGAATCGAGCTATCAGATCAAGAACAACGCCTACTCCTTCGGCTGCTGCATCGCGGAGGTCGAGGTCGATATTCCGATGTGCAGGGCTCAGCTCGTGAAGATCATCAATGTCCATGATTGCGGCCGACTGATCAATCCGGCGCTGGCCGAGGCGCAGGTGCACGGCGGCATGTCGATGGGCATCGGTTATGCGCTGAGTGAGCAGTTGCTCTTCGATCCGAAGACGGGCAAACCGCTGAACAACAATCTGCTCGATTATAAACTTTCCACGTTTGTCGATCACCCGCACCTGGAAGCGCAGTTCGTGGAGAACTTCGAACCGACGAGTCCTTATGGGGTGAAGGCGCTCGGCGAACCGCCCGCAACACCGGTCGCTCCGGCAATCCGCAACGCGATCCTCAATGCGACCGGCGTCGCGATCGACAAACTGCCGCTGAATCCGCACGTCCTGTTCCGGCGTTTCAGCGAAGAAGGGCTCATTCACGATCCTTGGAAGGAAGAGGGGAAATAAACGATGTATGATATGAAGGAGTTATACGAGGCGCAGAGCATTCAAGACGCGATCCGGCTTCGCGTCGCGCATCCCGAAGCCGAGATTCTCGCCGGCGGAACCGATGTCCTGGTGCAGATGCGCGAGGGCAAACGCGCCGGCAAAGAACTGATCTCCATCCAGACGATCGACGAACTGCGCGGCGTCCGTTTCGATGCGGCGGGCGCGATTCGCATCGGCTCGCTGACGAGCTTTTCCCACATCACTCGTGATCCGATCATCCAACAATACATCAACGTGCTGGGCGAAGCGGTCGATACGATCGGCGGCCCGCAGATCCGCAATGTCGGCACGATCGGCGGCAATACCTGTAACGGCGTGACTTCGGCAGACTCCGCGTCGACGCTGCATGCATGGGAAGCGATCGTCGAATTGGCGGGCCCGGAGGGCATTCGCCAGCTGCCGATCAAAGAGTTTTACATCAAGGCCGGCGTCGTCGACATCCGTCCCGGAGAAATACAGACCGCACTGATCATCCCAAAACAGAGTTACGAAAACACGTACGGCTTTTACATCAAGTACGCGATGCGCAATGCGATGGATCTGGCGACGCTCGGCTGTTCAGTCAACGCCAGTCTTGCAGCGGATAAGAAAAGCTTTGCGCGCGTGCGCATCGCATACGGCGTCGCCGGGCCTGTCCCGATGCGCACGCCCAGCGCCGAAGCGGCGGCGAACGGTCAGCCTGTCACGCAGGCGACGCTCGAGGCGTTCAGCCGGGCTGTTTTGAACGATATCAACCCGCGCGACTCCTGGCGTGCGGCAAAGGATTTCCGCCAGCATATCGCGGTCGAAATGGCCAAACGCTGTTTGAGTGAAGCAGTAAAGCGCTGTGGAGGTGAGATCCTGTGATCAATCCGTATCGTCTTGTGGAATGTAACCTTAACGGAAAAGACGTCGCCTGTATGGTTGATGCGCGAGCTTCTTTGACCGATATGCTGCGCAATGACTACCGCATGACTTCGGTCAAGAAAGGCTGCGAGGTCGGAGAATGCGGCGCCTGCAATGTGCTGATCGACGGCGAGTGCTATAATTCCTGTCTCTATTTGGCGGTCTGGGCGAAAGGCAAGCGTATTCGCACGCTCGAGAGCCTGCTTGGTCCGGGCGGGGAACTCAGCGATATCCAGCAGGCCTTCATCGATGAAACCGGCGTGCAATGCGGCTTCTGTACGCCGGGCTTCATCATGACCGCGCTCGAAGTGCTTGAGACCGGGCAGGAATATGGCGATGACGAGTTGCGCAAGCGCCTGAGCGGCCATCTGTGCCGCTGCACCGGCTATGAGAATGTGCTGCGCGCGGTGAAAAAGACGATGTATAAACGACTTGGCAAAGCGTTGCCGCCGGAACTCGAAGGGGCGGGCGAACCGCTGCCGGTGAAGGCGCAGGGCGAGAGCTGTGCGCAAAATGGCTGCCGCTAAGCGACGATTCCTTTTGACAAGCCTTCCCGCAGGCGCTGCGTGTGCATTGGCGTCTGGCCGGGGGTTGTACTGACCGCCGCCGCCTTGGCGGAAAGCAGCAAAAGATAAAAGAGGCGGAATGCGAAAAAAATGGCCCGCGCAAAGGCGCGTCGCTGCGATCGAGGGCGCAGGACGTCCTGCGTGAAAAGAGCTCGGCAGGCAAAAGAAAAGGAGGTGAGGCACGGCAAGGGAAAGCAGCAAAGGAAAGAGTCGGTACTGGGTCAGAAAGGAATGGCAATGATTTCATAAGGGGGAATACTATGAGCGCCAATCTGAAGGAGGCTTCTCGCATGGAACCGCCCAGAACGCAGGAGGGAATCCTGGAACGGATTTTTAGGCTGAAAGAAAAGAATACCGACGTGAAAACCGAATTGATTGCTGGACTTACCACCTTCGTCGCACTCGCATACATCATCTTCGTCAATCCGAATATCCTGGCCGATGCCGGAATCCCCAAGGAAGCGGCGATCGCGTCGACGATCTGGGCGACCGCGACCGCAACCTTGGTAATGGGCGCCTGGGCGAACATGCCGATCGCGGTTGCGCCGGGCATGGGGCTCAATGCCTTTTTCGCCTACTATGTCGTAGGCGTGCTGCATCTGCACTGGACCGTCGCGCTCGGCGCCGTGTTCTTTTCCGGCATTCTGTTTCTGATCCTGACGCTCGGCGGAATCCGCCAGGCGATCATCAAGGCTGTGCCGATGAACCTGAAATGCGCGATTGGCGTCGGCATCGGACTCTTCATCGCCTTTATCGGCCTTAAGAACGCCGGCATCATCGTTTCCGACAAAGCGACATTCGTCAGCGTCGGCCATTTGACGCAGGTCGAACCTCTTTTGGCCTGTATCGGCATCATTTTTACCGCGGCGCTGATGGCGCGCGGCGTAAAAGGCGCGATGCTGATCGGCATCATGGCGGTGACCGCGCTCGGCATGGCTTTCGGCGCCGTACCGGTACCGAAGGGGATCGGCGATGTCCTGAGCTTCCAGCTGCCGAGCATGTCGGCGACGTTCATGCAAATGGACGTACGCGGCGCATGGGAATACGGCCTGTTTTCGATCATCTTCACATTTACGATCGTGGAATTGTTTGATAATATGGGAACATTGATGGGCTTGACGCGCAAGGCAAAACTGATGAACGACAAGGGCGAAATCGAGAACATCGATAAAGCGCTTACCACCGATGCGATGGGTACGATTGCCAGCGCGGCTTTCGGCACATCGACCGTGACGTCCTATGTCGAAAGCGCCGCAGGCATCGCCGAAGGCGGGCGAACCGGTCTTACGGCGATCGTCGTCGCGGCTCTCTTCGTCGTCTCGCTGATCTTTGCACCGCTGATCGGCATCGTGCCGGGCTTTGCGACAGCGCCTGCGCTGATTCTGGTCGGCGCCTTGATGATGGCGGAAATCAGCAGCGTCAGTTTCGTCGATTTCACGGACGGTCTGCCGGCTTTCCTGACGATTATCATGATGCCGTTGACGTTCAGCATCGCGAATGGCTTCGCGTTCGGTTTCATCAGCTATACGTTCCTGAAAGTCCTGACCGGCAAGGGCAAGGACGTGAGCTGGATCATGTGGGCGGTCAGCATCGCCTTTCTCGTCAATTTTTATATGCGCTTGCATTAAGCAAAAGGAGGGGTGGTCATGCAAAAACCGTTGCAGGACTTGGTGGCTGTTGCGGCCGGGGAAAAACCGGCCGATCTGGTGCTCAAGAATGCCCAGGTCTTCCATGTCTTTACCGGTGAATTCCTGCCCGGGGACGTGGCCATCCAAGGCGGCTACATTGCCGGAGTGGGACGCTACAGCGGCAGAGAAGAGGTCGATCTGAAAGGGCGTTATCTGACGCCCGGTTTTATCGACGGGCATGTCCATCTGGAAAGCGGGCTGGTTAGCCCGACCGAATTCGCCCGTTTGGTCGTGGCCGCCGGTACGACGACGGTCATCGCCGATCCGCACGAGATTGCCAACGTCGTCGGCGAACGCGGCATTCAGTTCATTCTTGATGCGACCGAAGATCTGCCGCTTCGCGTCTATGTCATGTTGCCGTCCTGCGTGCCGGCAAGCCCGCTAGAGCAGTCGGGCGCGGACCTTTCGGCGCAGGAGCTGGCGCCGTTTCTCAAGCATCCAAGGGTGATCGGTCTGGGCGAAGTCATGGATTTTCCCGGCGTGCTCAATCAGGATGAAGCGGTTTTTGCGAAACTGCGCATGGCGGGAAACCGTCCGATCGACGGACATGCCCCCGGGTTAGAGGGCTATGCTTTGACGTCCTATATTGCGGCAGGCATTGGCAGCGATCATGAATGCGTGACGCCCGAGCAGGCGCTGGAGCGGTTGCGCCAGGGCATGTATCTGATGCTGCGCGAAGGCTCGGCCGCGAAAAACCTCTTGCAGCTGCTGCCGGTAGTGACGCCTAAGACCGCCTGGCGCTGCATGTTCGTCACCGATGACCGTCATCCGGAAGATCTCGTGAATCTCGGACATATCAACCATCTGGTGCGGCTCGCGGTGGAGGCGGGACTCGACGTCGCTTCGGCGCTGCAGATGGCGAGCATCAATGCGGCGAACTGCTTTGGCCTGCGCGATGTCGGCGCGATTGCGCCCGGTTACCGGGCCGATCTTTTGGCGTTTAGCGACCTTGTCTCCTGGCGGCCTGAAAAAGTCTGGCAAAACGGCGTCCTCGCCGCGGAAAACGGTCAGGCGCTGCAGGTTAACGCCCGCGTCGATGAGCGGATCGTGCGCGACACGATGCATCTGGCCAGGGTCGATAAAGAACAGCTGCGTCTGCCTGCCCAATCGCCGATCGCGAGGGTGATCGGGCTGATTCCCGGCCAGCTGGTCACGGAAGATCTGGAACTGCCGGTGAAGGTTGCCGACGGCGCTTTTATCGCACAGCCGGAAAAGGATATCATCAAACTGGCCGTTTGGGAACGGCATAAAGGAAGCGGGCGGGTCGGCGTCGGCCTGCTGCGCGGTCTCGGCCTGAAACGCGGCGCGATCGCATCGACTGTTGCGCATGACAGTCACAATTTAGTGGTGGCTGGCGTGAATGACGACGATATGCTGCTCGCCGTAAGACAGGCGGAACGGATGCAAGGAGGTCTGGTCGCGGTTGCCGACGGCTTGGTGCTCGGTTCCCTGCCGCTGCCGCTGGCGGGTTTGATGGCGGATCGCGAAGTGGAGTGGGTGCAGGAAGAACTGGCGATCCTGCAGGCTGTGGCGCGTGATCTTGGCATCCGGCCCGATTATGATCCGTTCATGACGCTGGCGTTTCTCAGCTTGCCGGTCATACCGGAATTGAAGTTGACCGACGCGGGACTCGTTGATGTCGCCAATGCGAAAATCGTTCCGATCTCTGTTTTGCAAAGCCGTACGGCAAACAGCAACGGCGCCTGAGCAAGAAGAAAAATAAATAGGCGATCAGGAATAAAAGATGAGGTGATCAGGCATGGGAGAGAAATCATGTCACCCGGTTGACCAAATGCTGCCGTTCGGACAGCTTTTCATCTATGGCTTGCAGCACGTTTTGGCGATGTACGCCGGCGCGGTTGCGGTTCCTTTGATTGTGGCCAATGCACTCGGTCTCGGTAAAGAGCAACTTATTTTTCTTATTAACGCGGACTTGTTTACCTGCGGCATCGCGACGCTGATCCAGACGCTCGGTTTCGGCAACATGGGCATCCGGATCCCGATGATTCAAGGGGTTACCTTTGCGGCGGTGACGCCGATGATCATCATCGGCCAGACCAACGGACTGCCGGCGGTATACGGCTCGATCATCGTCGCCGGTCTGGTGACGTACCTTCTGGCGCCTTATTTCAGCAAACTGCTGCGCTTCTTTCCGCCGGTCGTCACCGGCAGCATCATTACGATCATCGGCATCACGCTGATGCCGGTCGCGGTAATGTGGGCGGCGGGCGGCAACCCGAAGGCGCCTGACTTTGCCAGCATGAAATACATTGCGATGGCGTTCACGGTCATGCTGATCGTATTGGTCATGTACCGGTTTTTCACCGGTTTTATCAGCAACATCGCGGTACTGATGGGTTTGATCATCGGCACGATCATCGCGATTCCGTTCGGCATGGCGAATTTTTCACAGGTGAGCGGCGCGGCCTGGGTCGGCATCACGACGCCCTTCTGGTTCGGCTATCCGACCTTTGACATCGCTTCGATCGTATCGATGGTTCTCGTGATGCTGGTCGTCATGACGGAAACGACCGGCGACAGCATTGCGATCGGCGAGATTATCGATAAACCGGTGACCAGCAATGACCTGGCGCGCTGTCTGCGCGCGGACGGATTTTCGACCGTCCTCGGCGGGATTTTAAACAGCTTTCCGTATACCGCCTTTGCGCAGAATGTCGGCCTCGTCGGCCTGACGCGCGTCAAGAGCCGCTTCGTCGTTGCGGCGGCGGGCGTCATCCTGATTGTTCTCGGTCTTGTGCCTAAACTGGCCGCGGTTATCGCGGGCATTCCGAGCGCGGTGCTCGGCGGCGCCGGGATCGCGATGTTCGGCATGGTTGCCGCAAGCGGCATCAAGACGCTCTCCAAGATCGAATTCGAAGGCACGCACAATATCATGGTCGTCGGCATCAGCATCGGCATCGGCATGATCACGCTGGCGCAGCCGAACTTCTATCACGATTTCCCGAGTTGGATGCAGGTCATCCTGCACAGCGGCATCACGGCCGGCAGCATCGCGGCGATTCTGCTCAACGCCTTTTTGAACGGCGTGAAAAGCGACAGCGCGGGCGGCAAGACGCATGCGGAAAAACTTCACGAAGAAGCGGCCGGCTAATCATCGGTGCGACTCAGCAAAATATACACAGCGCGGTGCAGAGCGATTATAATGAATATAATAACGCTGCCGCGCTGTGTATTTTATGTGGGAGCAAAAATGAAAACGAAGCGCTGCACGCGCTTGAGGGATGCGAAGGGTTTTCAACACGAAGAAGGGAAGGGCAAAAGAAAGGTAGGAAGGGGTTATTGATGCGAAGAAAAAGAAGAATAAATTTCCTCCTACCTTTGCACATCTTCCCCTCTTCGTGTTAAGACCTCGTCGTTCTCAAGGATTGCTTCAGCAATGTTGATAAAGGAGGAATAAAAATGGGGATCGTGTTGCAGGGCGGCACCGTGGTGACGGCTGCCGAGTGTTGCCAAACGGATGTCAGACTTGAAGGCGAGACAGTTGTCGCGCTTGGCAGCGATATCCGGCAGCCGGGCGATGAGGTGCGCGATGTGACAGGCTGTCTGCTCATACCGGGCGGTATCGATGCGCATACGCATTTTGACCTGCCGATCGGCACTATGGCGACCGCGGACGATTTTGTCAGCGGCAGCCGCGCCGCGCTTAGCGGCGGGACGACAACCATTATCGACTATGCGACGCAGTTCAAAGGAGAAACGCTGCGTCAGGGCATGGAAAACTGGCATAAACGGGCGGCAAAAGGCTGTTATGTGGATTATGGCTTTCATATGGCGATCACCGACTGGAGCGAAGCGGTGGCGGCTGAGCTGCCGGAACTGGTGGAAAAGGACGGCGTGACGTCTTATAAGATGTACATGGCCTACAAAGGCAGCCTGCAGGTCGCCGATGACGTACTGTTCCAGGCTATGCAGGCGCTCGATCGTCTGGGCGCGATACTTTGCGTGCACTGCGAAAATGGAGATCTGATTGTCGAGCTGGCTCGGCAGGAACTGGAAAACGGTCACTGCGGCCCGCGCTATCATCCGCTCAGCCGCCCGGTTGCGGTTGAGCTGGAAGCGGTCGAGCGCATCATTAAAATAGCGGAAACTGCGAAGTCGCCGGTCTTTATCGTGCATCTCAGCAGCGCCGCGGCGCTCGAAGCGGTGCGTGAGGCCAAGGCGCGCGGCCTGGCGGTCTATGCGGAAACCTGTCCGCAATACCTGGTGCTCGATGAAGAGCGATACCTGCTGCCCGGTTTTGAAAGCGCAAAATTCGTCCTCTCGCCGCCGCTGCGCGGCAGGGAGAATCAGACGCCGCTCTGGAACGGATTGAAACAAGGCGTGATTGATACGGTGGCGACCGACCATTGCTCCTTCAACTTTGTAGGACAAAAAGAGCTGGGGAGAAGCGATTTCAGTCGAATTCCGAACGGCATGCCCGGCGTCGAACACCGTTTGGCACTCATTTATAGTTATGGCGTGCTCGCCGGACGCATCAGCCTGAACGACTGGGTGATGCGCTGCGCGACGCAGCCTGCTAAGCTCTTTGGCCTCTATCCGAGAAAAGGCACGATTGCGCCCGGTTCCGACGCCGACATCGTGGTCTGGGATCCGGCGACAACGGGCCAGATCACGGCAAGGACGCAGCAACAGCGCGTCGATTATACGCCGTATGAAGGGTTTAAGACGCAGGGCGCGGTGCGTCAGGTCTACTTGCGCGGTCAACTGGCGTTCAGCGAAGGCGCGTTGCTCGCCGCGCCGGACTGGGGGCAGTATCTGAAACGCACGCCTCTGGCGAAGTGAAAAAAAGGCTGTCGCAACATAGCTTGCTATGTTGCGACAGCCTTTTTGTGTGCGCTGCGATCAATAACTGACGCCGGTCAGCGTGTCTTCGGCACTGCCGAGCAACAATCGCGCTTCCGCGCTGCCGCAATCGAGCGGCGGCGTACGCGGCTTGCCTTGGTCGAGGAAGATGATATCGTCGCCGACGCTTTCCGCCTCTTCGCGCTGGTGCGTGACCAAAACAAACGGGATGCGCCACAACTCTTGCAGCGTACGCAGTTCCTGCTGCAACTCCTGTCGGGTCTCCCAATCCAGCGAGGAAAGCGGTTCATCTAAAAGCAAAGCCTTCGGTTGCGTGACCAGCGCGCGCGCCAAAGCGACGCGCTGCTGTTCGCCGCCCGACAATTGCCCGACGCCGCGTTTGACCAGATGGCCGATCTTAAGGCTCTCGAGCAGACTTTCATACAACGCTTCACTGGCGCTGTTCGGCTTCACGAGGCCATAGCGGATATTTTGCCGCACATTCATATGCGGGAACAGTGCATAGTCTTGGAACATATAGGCGATCTTGCGTTGGCGCGGCGGCAGGGAAAGGCCGCGTTTCGCATCATAATAGGTTACGCCGTCCAATGTGATCGTGCCGCCATCCGGCGTAGTCAGGCCTGCTATGCAGCGCAGCAGCGTCGTCTTGCCGCTGCCGGACGGACCGAAGAGCACCAGGATGCGATCGGCTAAGGAAAAATCCATTTCCAGGCTGAAGTCGGGCAGATGCTTTTGAATTTTGACCTGCAGCACTAAAACCACCCCCTTTCGGCAGCACGCCTTCCGCTCGGCTTGTTCCAAAGATTTAAGCCGTAGATCAGAAGGAAGGTGAGCCCGCTGATCAGAAGTACATACGCGCCTGCATTTGAGAGATCATTGGCTTCGGCGGCGAAATAAATGGCCAGCGGCAAGGTCTGCGTGCGGCCGGGAATGTTTCCGGCGACCATGATCGTCGCGCCGAATTCGCCGAGCGCGCGTGCGAACGACAAGACCATACCGGCCAAAAGGCCGCCTTTCGCCAACGGCAATGTGACGGTGAAAAAGACGCGCCATTCGCTTGCGCCGAGCGTTCGGGCGGCGTCTTCCAAACGGTGGTCAACGCGGGAGAATGCGGCCTTGGTGCTTTGATACATCAGCGGGAAGGCGACGACGACGCCGGCCAGAATGGCGGCGTACGGCGTGAAGATCAGCTGCAGGTCGAAGGCGCGCTGCAGCAAAGAACCGAGCGGGCCTTGCTTGCCGATCAGGAGCAGGAGCAGAAAGCCGCTGACGACCGGCGGCAGCACGAGCGGCAGCATAAAGAGCGCTTCGAGGATTGATTGACCGGGAAAATGCCAACGCTGCATGAAAAAAGCGCTGGCGAGTCCGAGAAAAAAGACGATAAACAGCGAAGCGGCAGCCACCTTAAGCGAAAGCAGGACGGGAAACCAGTCAAACAAAACGCAGCACCACACTTTACGCGATAATATAATAGTATTAAGTATAGCGGCAAATAGGATTGCGGACAATAAAAAAGCAGGAGTTTGAAGAAAAAAAGAGAAAAGGAGCGTAAGCGAAAAAACAGAAAGGAGGTTGGCAGATGAAAATCAGCGGCAGAAACAAGATGGGCGCCACGATCAAAGAGATCGTCCAGGGCGGCGTGATGGCCAAGGTCGTGATGGACTACAAGGGCGATGAACTGGTTGCGGTGATTACCAATGATTCGGTGCAAGACCTCGGTTTGAAGGTCGGCGATCAGGTCACCGCGCTGGTCAAGGCGACGGAAATGATGATCATGAAATAAAATACCGGAGGGAAGACGCCGCCAGGCTCATGTCTGGCGGCGTCTTCCCTCTGGATGGTATAATCGGTATAGAAAGCGTTAAGGAGGAAAAGGATGAACCAATCTGTGAAACGATACGGCGTGATTAGCATCGCGCTGCTGCTGGCCTTTTCGGCTGGGGTGTTCACCGGCTGCAGCAAAGATAAGAAAGCCTCTTCAGCAGCCGATACGTCGCTGAAGGAAAAATTACCGGCCGGACTGAAGACCGCGCACAGCGTGAATGCGACGGGGACGGTCGAAGTCGCCTTTTCGCCGCAGGGCGGCGGAGCCGAGCTGGTGATCCGGGCAATCAAAGAAGCGAAGAAGAGCGTGCAGGTGCAGGCCTACAGCTTCACCAACAGCGACATCGCACAAGCGCTGGTCAATGCGAAGAAAAGCGGCGTCGATGTGAAAGTGATTCTTGATAAATCGCAGGAGTCGGAGAAATATACCTCGGCGACTTTCCTGGCCAATGCCGGGATTCCGGTGAAGATCGACCATGACTTTGCGATCGCGCACAATAAAATCATGATCATCGACGGCATCAACGTCGTTACCGGCTCGTTCAACTTTACGAAGGCGGCGGAAGAGAAGAATACGGAAAATGTCCTCGTCCTGCGCGGCAATAAGGCGCTGGCCGACCTATATCTACAGAACTGGCAGTGGCGCTGGTCGGGAACCGAAGACTATAAGGCGCAATAAGATTAGAAGGCACGCTCGGCTTACGGCTTGGGCGTGCCTTCTCTTTTAACGGCGAAAGTGCCCGTATTGCGGAGAGTTTTTGCCAAGAAAGTACATTTTGTTAACACAAATATTCTGAAAATGCAGTTAATTGGCGAAATATTGTATACTGTGTATTTGAACGTAAAAGATTGTATTTGCAGTCACTTGTGCTACTCTAAAGGAGAAGATCGGTCTGCTTTTAAAACGTTACAAAAAGAACTTATCTGTGTCAAAAAAGGGGGATTCATCATGTCGTGGTTACGCTCTTTACATGTACAAGTGTTGGTGTCCATCGTCGTCGGCATTGCGCTGGGCCATTTTGCACCTGCGACCGGTGAGGCAATGAAGCCGTTAGGCGATGCTTTCATTAAATTGATCAAGATGATTATTGCGCCGATTATTTTCTGCACGATCGTAACCGGCATTGCAGGGATGGACAGCATGAAGAAGGTCGGACGGGTCGGCGGCAAGGCGCTGCTCTATTTTGAAGTGGTTTCGATCTTTGCGCTGATTCTCGGCCTTGTCGCGGTGAATTTCCTCGCGCCAGGCGTCGGCATGAACATCGATCCGCAGACGCTCGATACCAAGGCGATCGCCAGCTATACGACCGCGGCAAAGAGCCAAAGTTCACTGGATTTCTTTATGAACATCATTCCGAATACGGTGGTTGACGCCTTCGCCAAAGGGGATATCCTGCAGGTACTGCTGATTTCACTTCTTTTCGGCTGGGCGCTGTCGCTGCTCGGCAAGGAAAGCGTGCTTTTTAAAATCATAACGGATTTGTCGCATTGTCTGTTCAAACTCGTCGACCTGATCATGCGATTGGCGCCGATCGGCACGTTTGGCGCGATGGCTTTTACGATCGGAAAATACGGCTTGGCGTCGCTCGGGCCGCTGGCCAAGCTGTTGCTTTGCTTTTACGGCACATGCATCGTCTTCGTCCTCGTCGTGCTCGGACCGGTGGCGCGCTGGACCGGCGTAGGCCTCTTCCCGTTTCTATCCTATATAAAGGAAGAGCTGTTGATCGTCTTCGGTACGGCCTCTTCCGAGAGCGTGCTGCCGCGCATCATGGAAAAATTAGAGCGGATGGGCTGCGGCAAATCGGTGGTCGGCATGGTCATCCCGACCGGATATTCTTTCAATCTTGACGGAACCTCGATTTACCTGACGATGGCGGCCATCTTCGTTGCGCAGGCCACGAACAGCGACTTGACGCTGGTGCAGGAACTGACGATTCTGGCGGTGCTGATGCTGACCTCGAAAGGAGCCTCCGGCGTGACCGGCAGCGGATTCATCGTCCTGGCGGCCACGCTGTCGGTCATCCCTGGTATTCCGGTAGCCGGCCTGGCGCTGATCTTCGGCATTGACCGTTTCATGTCGCAGGGACGTGCGCTGACTAACCTGATCGGTAACGGCATTGCCACGATCGTGATCGCCAAATGGGAGAAAGATTTTGCACCGGAAAAATTTAGGGCGATCCAAAGCGCTGAGGCCGAACCGGCCTGTGAAACCGCGAAAGTTTCCTGAAAAATGACGGCGAAGTTGTCCGACCCGTAAGGGAAGGGCAGCTTCTTTTTATTTTTGCAGAAAACGGAGAAAAAGCGGGATTTGTCGAGAACATGTCGAATACGGAAAAAGAGAATACTGCAATGCAGTAAGAGCGGAAAAGGCCGCTGGGCCAGTTATAAGGCGAGGGGGTAGCTATGTTGCAACATCCAGGTTATGAATTGCAAGAATTGCTGCAAGAGCGAGAGGATTATCGTATTGTTCGTGGCATACGCCGCAGGGATAAACATCCGGTCTTGCTCACCTTCAGCCGCAACGATACGGCCAAGCGTGTAAACAGCCAGACGGTGCTGCGCGAATACGAGCTGCTGGCCGGGGTGCATTCGCCGCGCGTCATGACCGTGTTGGATTTGGAACAGGATGAGGACGGCTGGTTTTTGGTCTGGGAAGATTTTGCCGGGCTGCCGCTGGCCAGCTGGCTGGAAACGGCGGAGCCGACGTTGGAGCAGGCACTGTCGATCGGCGTCGCATTGGCGGAAGGATTGTCGGATCTGCATCAGCAACGTATTGTCCATGCGGCGATGCGTCCGGAGAACATCCTCTATGCGCCGCAGACGGACAGCGTCAAGATCTGGGGGACTGACGTCGCCAGTGGTCTGAGCGCGCAAATGGCGCTTAAGGCCAGTGATGCCGCTTTGCGGCTCGATCCGGCTTATCTGTCGCCGGAGCAGACCGGACGGATGCGGCGCGAAATGGATTGGCGTACGGATCTCTATACGCTGGGCCTGCTTTTATACCGTTTGATCGCAGGGCAGTTGCCGTTTCAGGCCAAGAATGCACAGGAGTGGATTCATTGCCATATGGCAGTTGCACCGCTTCCGTTAACGGCCGCTTGTCCAGCCGCGCCGACGATTCTCGGCGACATCCTCGGACGGTTGCTGGAAAAAGACCCGGAATGCCGCTATCAATCGGCGGCGGGCGTTGCCTATGACCTGCAGCATTGCCTGAGCGAGTGGCGCATGAAACAGGCGATCCCGCTGTTTGTCCTGGCGAGTCACGACAAGCTCGATATCCTTCGTTTGCCGGATCGCTTTTACGGCAGGGTCGAAGAGCGGGAACAACTTTTGGCCTGTCTTGCGAAAGCGACGCAGCTCGAAGCGCAGACGGTTTTGCTTACCGGCCGTTCCGGCGTCGGCAAATCGTGGCTGGCGCGCGAACTGCAGTGGCCGGTGTTGATGCAGGGCGGCGTGTTCGGCGAAGGAAAATTTCAGGAACTTCACCGCAGCCTGCCGTATTCCGCCTGGTATGAGGCCTGTGAAGAACTTATGGCGCAATTGTTGGCGAAAGCGCCGGAAGACGTGGCCGAATTGCGCAGCCGTCTCTTGATCGCACTCGGCGAAGGCGCGGCGCTGCTGGCCGACTTCTTGCCGGGCGGCGAAGCGCTGCTCGGCAGGGTGACGCCGACGGAAGAAATGAACGGCGGCGATGCGGAAAAAAGGCTTTTCGTTGCCGTAAAACGTTTCTTTCAGATCGTTGCCGAACCGGATCGTCCGGTGGTGCTGTTTTTCGATGACCTGCAGTGGGCCGATCTGGCGTCTTTAAAATTGCTGCGGGAAATTTCGCAGAGCCAGGCGGCGCTGGTTGTGATCGCCGCGTATCGCGAAAACCGGCTGGACGGAGAAAATTTGCTGTCCGGCTGGCTTGAACAGATGCAGCAGGAAACGTCGCTGCTGCAGTTGACGCTAAAAGAACATCCGTATGAAGTGACGCTGAAGATTTTGGAAGATGTCCTCGGCGTGCGGGGAGAGAATGTAACGCAGCTGGCGGAGCTGGTCTACAGCCGGACGCAGGGAAACATCCTCTTTCTATCACGGTTTTTGGAACATCTGCACGATCAGGGGCTGCTTTCGTTCTCGCGTGAGGAAGGAGTCTGGCAGTGGAGCTTGGCAGCCATTCGCGAAACCAGCCTGGCCGACAATGTGGTCGCATTGATGACGGAAAAGGTGAAGAGCCTGCCCGGCGCGACGCTGGAACTCTTGATTCTGGCCTCCTGTTTCGGCATTCGCGTCTTGCGCGACGCGTTGGCGGAGATTGCGGAGAAATCGCCTTGGCAGGTTGCGGCGACGCTGCGTCTGGCCGTCGCGGAAGGCCTATTGCTCTCGACCGAGTACGGCTATAAGTTCGCGCACGACCGCATCCAGGAAGTGGCCTATGCGATGCTGGAAAAAGAGAGCGCGGCCCGCTACCACCTGCAGATCGCCCGCTCGCTCTATGCTGCGCTCGAACCGGCGGAACGGGGCAAGCGTATTTTCGAACTGGTCGATCAATGGAACCTGGCGGCGCATATTCTTTCAGAGACGGGCGAGACTCGCCGCGTCATGATCTTGAATCTCGAAGCGGGACGCAGAGCGAAAGCATCGGCCGCGTATCGCTCCGCCTATGGTTATTTTTCCGCCGGCATAGCGCTTTTGGCAAAGGAGCAGTGGCAATCCGATTATGCGCTGGTATTGGCGCTTTATAGCGAGGGCGCCGAGGCGGCCTGTCTCGGCGGCATGTTTGAACAAAGCGAGAGCTGGAGCGAGACGGTGCTGGAGCGCGGTATGACGCTGCTTGACAGGATGCCTGCTTATGAAGTGAGAATCCAAAACCGAATTGCGCAGGAGCGCATTGAAGACGCCGTGAGCGCTGGGCTTGAGGCGCTGGCGGCGCTGGAACTGGTACTGCCGCGCGAAGTGCGCCTGGACGAGGTCTGGCCGGAAGTGGACCGGGTACAGGCGGCGCTCGGCGGACGCGGCATGCAGGAACTGGAGGAGCTGCCTCGCCTTACGGATCTGAAGGCGCTGGCCGTACTGCGCGTGCTGACCCGGATGGGAGCGCCGACGTATCAGACGTCGCAGCCGTTATTTATCATGGTGATCTGCCGTTTGGTTGAGATCTCGGTGACGCAAGGCAATTCGCCGTATGCCGCTTATGGCTACGTGAGCTATGGCGCGATTTTGGCCGGCATGTATCAGCATGTCGAAGCGGGTTATCGCTTCGGCCGCTTGGCGTTGGCCGTGAGCAAACGATACCAGACGGTCAGTCTGCGGACAAAGACATTGTTTGTCTTCGGCACGAATATCCTTCACTGGCGGGAAGCGGTGAAAGACACCTTGCCTGTCTTGGAAGAGGCGTATCAGACCGCTTGGGAGACCGGCGACTTCGAATATGGAGGCTACGCGCTCGCGCAGCGTTTGCAATACGCTTTTTATGCCGGATTCGATCTGAACGACCTGCAAACGGAGATGCTGGCGGTACAAGAGCGTTTGACGCAATGGGGACAGAGCAAAACGGCCGGCTGGAATCAGCTGTTCCTGACGCTGGTCAGCCGCTTGCAGGGACAGGGGACTGCCAACGGCGCAGCGTCTTTAGCGGCCGGGCAGAAAGAGGCGACAGGAAAGAATTATGAAAAGATAACGCGTCTGATCGGCGACTATCTGTTGCGCGAAGAAGAAGCGGGGCTGTGTGGGCTGGCAAACGAATGCCGCCAGAATTTGGCGGGCGTGAACGCGATGTATACGACGCCGGTCTTTCATTTCTATGAATCGCTGGCACGCCTGGCCGGGCAAGAAAAAAGCGAGACGGCCGAAGACGAAGTCGTCGCGGAGAATCAGCGCAGACTTTGGCGCTGGGCACAGCATGCGCCGGAAAATCATCTGCATAAATATTACCTGGTGGAAGCGGAACGCCTGCGCAGCCGCGGGAAGTGGGAAGAAGCGGGTGCACTGTATGAACAGGCGGCAACCCTTGCCAAGCAGTACGACTGTCTGGGCGAGGAGGCGCTGGCCTGGGAATTGGGCGGCCGGTTCTTTCTCGCGCGCGGCAGAGATGTCGTGGGCCGCGCGTATCTGAACCAGGCGCACAGCCTCTATACGGCTTGGGGTGCGCTGGGCAAGGCGAGCAGGATGCGCGATGAATATGCGTTCATTCAGGCGCAAAGCCAGGCGGCAAGCGGCCTGGACCGCTGGGACTGGATGGCGGTGCTCGAGGCGTCGCGCGTCGTCGCCGGAGAGCGGAACCTGGAAGAGCTGTTGACGAAGATGGTTCGGATCGTACTGGAAAACAGCGGTGCGCAGCGCGTCTGCTTCGTAAGTGAAGTCAGCGATGCGCTGTGGCTGGAAGCGGAAGGTTTTGCAGGGCGGCCGCCGGTGATCAGCCTGCAGGCGGAACGCTTGAGCGAAGGCAGTGAACGCATCCCGCTGCTTTTGCTGCGCTATGCGCTCGCCGGACAGCGCTTGCTTTGGCTGCCCTCAGCCGAAGAAGACCGCCGTTTTGCCGCCGACAGCTGTGTGCGGCAGAACCACGTGAAATCGGTGCTCTGCCTGCCGATGCACAGCCAGGGCAAGCGGATGGGCGTGTTGTATTTGGAAAACAACAGTGCGCGCGGCGTCTTCACCGAAGACCGCATCCGGCTGCTGGAAATGCTGTCGACGCAAATGGCCGTGGCGCTCGAAAACGCGCGCCTTTGGCGGGAGATGGAAGAACGGGTCTCGAAACGGACTAAGGCGTTGGAAGAGGCGCTGCTTGCGCAGGCGGATAGTGAACGAAGCTATCGTCTGATTGCCGAATATGCGGCGGACGTGATTTGGACGATCCGGCCGGACGACTTTTCCTTCACCTATGCCAGCCCGTCGATTCTTCGCCTGACCGGTTGGCGGGCCGAGGAAGTGAAGGGGAAATCGGTCGAAGTCTTACTCAGCGAAGAAAGTCGGGCTGAATTCACAAAACGCCTGCAGTGCCTTATGGAAGGCTACCAGGCCGGACGGCCGGCCGCCTTGCTGCCGGATCGCTGGGACTGCCGTTATCTGCGTGCGGATGGCGCAAGCGTAGAAGTGGAGAACGTTGTAACGCTGCTTACCGACAAACGCGGCCAGGTGGAAGGTCTGCTTGGCATTTCGCGCGATATCACGGAGCGAAAGGCGCTGGAGGGGGAACTTGTGATGCTGGCTACCACCGATATGCTGACGGGCATTGCGAATCGCCGTCATTTTGTCGACCAAGTACAGGCCGAACTGCAGCGGGCCCGTCGCTACCAACGGCCGGTGGCGCTTTTGGTGATGGATCTGGATCGCTTCAAAGACGTCAATGACACCTATGGACATCCGTGCGGCGACGAGGTCTTGCGTCAGTTTACCCAACTCTGCCGCCGCAATCTGCGCAACAGCGACCATCTGGGCCGCTTGGGCGGCGAAGAATTCGCCGCGTTGTTGCCGGAGACGGCGCTGCCTGCTGCAAAAGCGGTCGCGGAGCGGATTCGCATCTCGATGGAAGAGAACCGCGTCGCCTGGGAAGGGCAAGAGGTGAAATGCACCGTCAGCATCGGAGTCACCGTGCTCGGCAGCGAGGAAGAAAGCTGGGAGACCTTCCTCGGCCGGGCGGATCGCGCGTTGTATACGGCAAAGCGTTCGGGACGTAACCGCGTCGACGGTTTATAACAGAGACGTTTCTGGTGTAAAAAGCTGTCTCAATAAAACAATTGAGGCGGCTTTTTCCTAGTCCGGTTGAAACGCCGTGAGCGCTATGCGTGCCTGACACAAGGTCTTAAAACGATTTGAACCACAGGCGACAATGCCGCCGCAGAAATCGCTACGCGATTTAACGGTTTAACCGTTAAGATGCAATGCATCTTCTGTGGTAGCGTTAGGTACCCTGTGGTTCAAATGAACTTCGTTATTAAACCAGCTAGACTGGCTGTATCGGCGGGAATCTGATAAGATGGAGGATATGCGAGGCGAAGGAGGAAGACCATGCTACTGCCGAAGGAACTCATCCGGGAACTCAGCCGATCGCTTACAGCGGACGAATTGGCGACGTTCTTGGCTTCTTATCAGGAAAAGCGGGCCGTGGGTCTTAGAACCAACCGCCTGAAAAATACGCCGCAGGAATTGGCGGCGCGGCTGCCGTATCTGACGGAAGTCGTAACTTGGTGCCCGGACGGCTTTTATTATCCGGAGGGTGAAGTCCGTCCGGCCAAAGAAGTGGATTACTTTGCCGGTTGCTATTATATACAGGAACCGAGCGCGATGCTGCCGGGCGAATGGCTTGCGCCGCTGCCGGGCGAGCGCGTGCTCGATCTTTGCGCCGCGCCGGGCGGCAAAGCGGTGCAGCTCGGCGGCAAGATGCAAAACAGCGGCCTGCTCGTCGCGAACGAACCGAACTCGCAGCGCGCCAAGGTGCTGCTGCGCAACCTCGAACGCTGCGGCGTCGCAAACATCGTGGTGCTGCGTGAGCAGCCCGGGCGACTGGCGCAGGTCTTTCCGGGCTTTTTCGACCGCATTCTGGTCGATGCGCCCTGTTCCGGCGAAGGCATGTTCCGCAAGGAACCGGACATGGCCAAAGAGTGGAGCGAGGAAGGCGTGAGCGGTTATGTCCGGCTGCAGCGCGAGATCCTCGAACAGGCGGTACGGATGCTGCGCCCCGGCGGTACGCTGGTCTATTCGACCTGCACGTTCAACCGGCGCGAAGACGAGGAACAGATCGCGGCGCTGCTTGCGGCTTACCCGGAACTGACGCTTGACGAAGAGCGGCGCATCTGGCCGCAGCGCGAGCGGGGCGAAGGACATTTTGTCTCCCGTCTGCAAAAAGCGGGCGCGCTGCCGTGCGTTGCGGAGCCGCCGAAGCGCCAGCTGACGCTTTCCGCGCAGGCGCTGAAAGCGCTGGGCGGATTTTGTCTCGACCTTTTTGGCGACGAGAACGCCTGGCAGAATTGGCTGCCCGCTGGCGGCGTCCTGGTGGAGCGCGAAGAGCATCTACTCTGGGAACATCATGACCTGCCGCTCTTAAAAGGGCTTGCGGTGCAGCGTTCCGGCTGGCTGATCGGAACCTTGCCGCGCGGTCGCTTCAAACCGTCGCAGGCATTGGCGCTCGGCCTGAGTGCGGCGGGAACGGAAACGGCGCGCAAGTATTCGCTTGCGGACAAAGGACAGGCGATCCGTTATCTGAAAGGGGAGACGCTGATGACCGGCGAACGCGGCTGGCATCTGGTGACCTGGCAAGGGCATGCGCTCGGCTGGGCGAAAGGCGATGGAACCTGGTTAAAGAATGAATATCCGCCGGGCTGGCGATGGCAAGATAGTGAGGAGGCATGAAAATGAAAGAAAAAGCGGAAAAATTACGTTTAGATAAGGCGTTGGCGCATATCGGCATCGGCAGCCGCAAAGAAGTGAAGCAATTGGTGCGCAGCGGCTGCGTGCTGGTCAACGGGACGCCGGCGACTAAATCGGATATGATCATCGATGCGGCAGTCGACGTGCTGGTGGTGAACGGCGAAGCGGTGCGCTATCGCGAATTTATCTATCTGCTGATGAATAAGCCGCAGGGCGTGCTCTCGGCAACCGAGGATCGCAATGATAAAGTCATTATCGATCTGCTCGAACCGGAATATGCGGCGTTTGAACCGTTTCCGGTCGGTCGTCTCGATAAGGATACGGAAGGGCTGCTGCTGCTGACCAATGACGGGCAGTTGGCGCATCGCCTTCTCTCGCCGAAGAAACATGTGCCGAAGACGTACTTTGCCCGCGTGGCAGGCGAAGTGAGCGAAGCCGACGGCAAGCAGTTCGCGGCCGGAGTCGAACTGGACGACGGCTATAAGACGTTGCCGGCGCAGCTCGAAATCCTTTCGGCCGGTTCTGAGTCCGAAATCCGGCTGACGATTTATGAAGGGAAATTTCATCAGGTGAAACGGATGTTTGCCGCAGTCGGCAAAAGCGTCACGTATTTAAAGCGGATTCGAATGGGTGATTTGGAACTCGATCCGGCACTGGCGCTCGGCGAGTACCGGGAACTGAGCGAGGCAGAATTGGCAGGATTGCAAAATTTTAAAGCGAGGCAAGAAAACTAGAGGTTTTTTAAGCGGCAAAGCCGAATAATACCAGTGTCAAACCGTTTTTTGCTGTGCAAGCAGGCCTTTGGAAAACGGAGATTAATTGTAGAAGCGGGAGTGAATCAATGGCTCAAATTCATCGCGGAACCAATACCCTCATGGGGAAGGCAAATCGGAATCTGGCGGCGGGCGTCGGTTGTCTGGTTTTGGTCGTAGCCTTCTTCTACATGCTGTTTATTGAACGGATGGTCGTGACAAGCTGGTACTTCTTATTGCCGATCATGGCGGCGTTGCTCGGCTCCGGTTATTATGTCCGGCGCGGCATCATCTTTCGTTTTGGCGCGCGCGGCGAGACGGTCGGTCTGGCGCATGCGCTGAATCTGCCGGATGACTACCATGTCTTTACCAATCTGAAAATCTGCTATCAGAATTATTGCCAGGAAGCGGATTTGATCATCGTCGGCATCAAAGGCGTCTATGTCGTCGAGGTCAAGAACCATAACGGCAAGATCGTCGGCGACGGCGAGGCGGCGATCTGGACGCAGCATAAGATCGGCCGGGGCGGCGGACGGTATTCCAAAGAAATGCCGAATCCGATCAAACAGGTGCGCGGACAGGTGTATAAGCTGTCCAAGCTCTTCAAGGAAAACGGCATCAATGTCTGGGTTGACGGGATCGTGCTTTTCACCAATGAAGCGGTCAACGTCCATATCAACAGCAATCAGACCGGCACGCCGGTGTTGCATCCGACGAAGCGGCTGAATCAGCACATCCTGACGCATAACAACCGCCAATATCTGAATAAGAATCTGGTCAGCAAAGTCGTTGAAATTCTGAATCAGGTAAAGGACTGACCTCTTTATATCGAAGCGGCATAGCAGATCGGTAAATGGCATGAATCGCGGCAACATGGCCCCGTTCATGCCATTTTATACATTTTTCTCTGGAGGAGGACGAAGATGAAACAGGTGAGTTTGGAAGATATGCTGGCCGCCAGGGACCGGCGCCTGCAGCGGCAAAGCGAACTGCGGCGCGAACACGCGCTGCCGCTTGCGGCCGTGACGCTCAACATCCCGGGGCCGGTCAAGGACGGGCTGCTCTTGCGTCGTCTGTGCGATTACGCGGTAAACCAGTTGGCGGCGCAAATGCCGGTGCGCGAAGTGCGGCGCTACAACGAGGTCACCGGGCCGGAAGGATATCTGCTCTTTGACTGGCCGGCCGAAGAAGTGAAGGCGCATGCGATGGCGCTGGAAGAAGCGAAACCTTTCGGTCGGCTGCTCGATATCGATGTCTGGACGGAAGGCGGCGAAGCGCTGAGCCGCGACGGGCGTGCCGGCAAGCGCGCCTGCTTTATCTGCGGCGGCAATCAGGTGGTCTGCCGCAGGGAAGAAAAGCATAGCGCGGACGAACTGCTGGCCGCGGTCGACGAACGGCTGGCTGCTTTTGCGGCATGGGAAGCTTCTGCGATCGGTCCGGAAGCCGAAGCAATCGCCGCACTGGCGCTCGAGGCCATGCTCTATGAAGCGGCATCGACGCCTGCGCCGGGTTTGGTCGATCGCGTCAATAGCGGCGCGCATAAAGACATGGACTTTTACACGTTCATGGCAAGTTCCGCCGCGATCAGTACTGCGATCGCGCGCTGCGCGCAGGCCGGTCTGAACCATAGCGGCGCGTTGCCGCGTCTTTTGCCGGTGCTGCGCCAGATCGGCAAAGCCGGAGAAAAAGCGATGTTTAGCGCCACCGGCGGCATCAACACGCAAAAAGGCGTGCTTTTCCTCTTAGGTCTTCTCTCCGCCGCGACCGGTTATCTAAAGCAGCGCCAGGCGGAAATCAAAGCGGAAGAACTTTTTCAGACGCTGTCTGCGATCGTGGCCGGCATCGTGGAGCGCGAACTCGAAGCGCTGGAACAAAAGGAAAACGAAGCGCTGACGGCGGGCGAGCGATTGTATCTGAAACACGGCATTACTGGCGTGCGCGGCGAAGCGGCGCGCGGTCTGCCTGCGGTTGCGCAGGAAGGCTTGCCGGTCCTGCGCCGTGCGTTGGCCGCGGGCATGCCGCTCAACGACGCGCTGATCCAGGCCTTGCTGGCGCTGATGACCTGCGTCGAAGACACGACCGTGATCAACCGACACCAACCGGAGATGATGCGCGGCTGGGTCTGCCAGCAGGCGAAGCAGGTGCTGGCGGCCGGCGGAATGGGCACTGCGCATGGCCGCGATTTGGTAAGGCAGCTTGACGAACTGTTCATTGCGCGCCGGGTCAGTCCCGGCGGCGCGGCGGATCTGCTCGCGGCGACCTGGTTCGTTCATCGAGTCTCCATAAGCGAAGAAGAGTAAAGGCTGCAAGGGGGCGTTGTCTGTGCTGTACAACATCCATCCGTTAAAACTGTTCCGCGCCTTATCGTTATCGCTCGAACTGTCGCATGACGGCAGCGCGCGCCATCATTGGCGCACCGCGATGATTGCCAGCCGGATCGCCGAAGAACTGCCGCTCGAAGACGGCGAAAGGCAGCTGGTGCTGCATGCCGCGTTGCTGCACGATATCGGCGCGGCCGCGCACTGGGACGAGGCGCTCGGTGAAGACTGCGCGCTTGACGCCGCGCTGCAGCATGCCGAAGCCGGGTACCGGCTTTTGAAAGATTCGCGCGCGCTGGGGCGCTTGGCGCTGCCGATTCGCTACCATCATGCCCGCTGGGACGGCCAAGGCGGGACGGAGCCGGCCGGCGACGCGATCCCGCTTGCGGCGCGCATCATTCACGCGGCGAATCGGATGGAGACCTTGTTGGCCGAAGAAAAAAGAGAGCACGTACTGCTGCAACAACGACCGATTTTGAAGACGCTGGCGGGCGAAGCGGGCAAGGAGCTCGATCCGACGGTCGTCGCCGCGCTCCTTCAGATCGCCGAGAAGGAAAGCTTCTGGCTCGATCTCATCAACTATCAGTATTACGACCGTTTCTTCAGCCTGCGCATGGAAGGGCATATGCACCTGCAGCTGGCGGAAATTCTCGATATCGCCGAAATTTTTGCGACGCTGATCGACCAGGCCAGCCAGTTCACGGCGCGCCATTCGCGCTTCGTCTCACAGGTTGCGGCGCTGCTGGCGGAGAAAAAAGGCTTCTGTCAGATGGAAGTCACGGCGATGCGGATTGCAGGCCTGCTGCACGATCTGGGCAAGCTCTCGATCCCGGCGCATGTGCTGGAAAAGGAAGGCAAGCTCGCGCCGGAAGAACAGACGATCATGCGTCAGCACACCTATTATACCTACCGCATCCTCTCGGAACTGGACGACTTTCCGCTGATCAGCCAATGGGCGGCCTACCATCATGAGACGCTCGACGGCGAAGGCTACCCGTTTCGGGTGCCGGGCGAGCAGCTGCGTCTTGGCTCAAGGATCGTCGCAGTCGCCGACGTCTTCGTCGCACTGACCGAACCGCGTCCGTACCGACCGAAACTGTTGACGCGGCGTCAGGTGGAGGAAATCATGCAGGAACGGGCGGCGCAGAACAAACTGGACGGCAGTCTGGTAAAACTCCTCTTCCAGCATTACCGCGCAGCCTGCGAAGGCATGCACAAATGGGAGAACGGCGATGCGGAAAACGAAAGCAAAAATGGAACACTGCCGTCTTGAATGCCGGTTCCTCATTGACCGCAGAGAAGAATTTTCTTCGCAATATTGACATCGGTAAAGTAGTAAGGTAAAATCAGTTATGTAACATGCCGATATAGCTCAGCTGGTAGAGCAGCTCATTCGTAATGAGCAGGTCACAGGTTCGAATCCTGCTATCGGCTCCATTGTGAGCGAAGGCCTCCGAGAAGTCGGAGGCTTTTTTTGTTAAACAAGCTGTGGTGAGCCGTGAATGTCTTGTATAATGAAACGGGATAAACGTTGTGAAAGGCGGAATAGCATGAAACGAAAAATTTACACGTTACTGATGCTGGCTTTTTTTGCGCTGACCTCTCAGACGGCGCTGGCCAGTTCGGTGGAAATGGTGAATATCGGCAGTGTGGATTTTGGCAATAACGTGACGGTTCGTGTGGAGGCGGACGCAAAAGGCAAGATGCAATATACGCTGCGCGCCAAAGACGGTAATGTCTTGCGGGCCTTGCTGATCGATCAGGCGGAAGTGAGGAAGTTAGAGCCGGGCAAGGATTTTGACGCGCTGCTGCAGGAAATGCAGGTAGAGGCGAAGAAGATGTTTCGGAAAAAAGACGGCAGTCAGGTGATCGCCAGCGATTTGAAAATGACAAAGCTGTCGCCGCCGTCGCCGGGGGAAAACAAGGCATTGATTGGTATGGGTTATGACCTGGATTTTTTTTCCGTCGATCTGGGAATTCTTTTAGTGCAAAAGGAATCCGTAGTAAAAAGAGTGATCTGGATTTGTGCGAATGGGGATGCGCAATATTGGAAACCGGCTTTGAATAAGCTCATCGACGCGGTTCAGGTGAACTAACGAGTGACGGGAGGGATAGGCATGAAGAAGGCGGCGAGCCTGATTATAGGGCTGTTGATGCTGATGACGGCGCAGGTTGCAGCTGCGAATCCGACGCGATTAGTCAATGTCGGCAACGTAGATTTTGGCAATGCGGTGAAGGTGGAAGCGACGAAAGACAAGGCCGGAAACCCGGAATATATATTGCGCGCAAGGGATGGCGAAATCCGGCGCACATTGTATGTGAGCAGCGTGGTGAAAAAGCCTAACGCGGCGTTTCGGGCGAATGTGCTCTTGCAGCAAAGCGTTGATGTAAGAAACAAAAGTGCGGGGCAGACGTTGATAGACAAAGAAGATGCGAAACAGATCGTATTGCCGCAAGGCTACGATGCAGCAACCGCGCTGAGCCGTTCCAGTCTGAAATTCATCGTGATGGATTTCGGATTGGTTTTGCTGCAAGGGCGTCTTGAGGCAAGAGAGATCCGCTGGGCCTGTGCCGATTGCGACCGACAGTATTGGAGTCCGGTGGTCAAAAAGATCCTGGAAGCGGCGATCGTGCCGTAAGAAGACGCGAAACGAGCGCCGTTCACATCGGAATGTGAACGGTGCTTTTCAAAAGTACAGCAGAGAAGAGTCTCACTAGGCAACTGCGAAACGGAAAAAAAGGAGCGGCTGATGATGACAAAAGAGGCAGAAACGGTAGAACAGCGTTACGTCATGGAACTGGAACGGCATTTCGGCAGCGACCGGCGCAGGGTGGAACACGGCTTGAAAGTTTGGCGCTTTGCCGAACAAATCATGGCTGGAGAGCGAATCGACGCGGCCCTGACACGAAGAATCATCACGATAACCGCATTGCTCCACGATGCCGGAATCAAGATCGCGGAAGCGAAACACGGTTCTTCCGCCGGAACGTATCAGGAAATAGAGGGGCCTGCGATCGTCAGGCCGATCATGGACAGACACAGCGAGGCGGAAGAAGTCATCGAAAGGGTGGCCTATATTGTCGGCGGCCACCATACGCCGGCCAAGAATGACGGTTTGGATTTTCAGGTGATCTGGGAAGCCGATCTGCTGGTGAACATAGCGGAAGATGGTTTAACCGACGATGCGAAACGGCTGCGGGAGATCATCGCGAAAAATTTTCGTACGGCAACGGGAAGACGCATCGCGGAGGAGCTATATCTGAAGTAGGTTGCGTGCAGCGGTCAATAGCATGGTTTTTTTGCGGGGGAAAAGGGAAAAGATTCCAGTGCGGCGAAGATAACAAGAAAGTCGAATTCCGGAAAATGGAAGGAGCGAGAAAACAGATGAGCATGTTTTGTTATCAATGTCAGGAAACCGCGAAAGGAACGGGGTGCGAGATCAAAGGAGTTTGCGGCAAAACGGAAGATGTTGCCAAACTGCAAGACTTGGTGATTTACACGTTAAAAGGGATTTCCGCAATCGTCGTCAACGGGAAGCTGAATGTCAGCGAACTGAAAGCGGTAAACCATGCCTTATTGAATGGCCTGTTCATGACCATTACAAATGCTAATTTTGATGCTTCGGCTCTGGAAAATGAAATCCGTCAGCTGTTGAAATTACGCAATGAATTGCAATCGCGCACCGCTCCGGCGGCGCATGACGCTGCCCGGTTCATTGTAGCGACGCGCGAGGAAATGTTGCAGAAGGCCGCCGCTGTCGGCGTGCTGTCGACTTCAAACGAAGATCTGCGTTCGCTGCGCGAAATGATTATCTACGGTCTTAAAGGCATGGCTGCCTATACGCACCATGCATTCAATATTGGCAAAGAAAACGTTGAACTGTACCAATTCATCTATGAGGCTCTGGCGGCGACGCTAAACGACGCGTTGACGAAGGACGAGTTGGTGGCTTTGGTATTGAAAACCGGCGAGTATGGCGTAAAGGCGATGGCGCTGCTGGATGAAGCCAACACCTCGAAATACGGCAACCCGCAAATTACGGAAGTGAATCTTGGCGTGCGCGGCCGTCCCGCGATTCTGATTTCCGGCCACGATCTGACCGATTTGGAACAGCTGCTCGAACAAACTCGCGATAGCGGCGTCGACGTATATACGCACAGCGAGATGCTGCCGGCGCATTACTATCCGTTCTTTAAAAAATATGACAATCTTGTCGGCAATTACGGCAATTCCTGGTGGAAACAGGTCGGAGAATTCGAACCGTTTAACGGACCCATCTTGTTTACGACCAACTGCATCGTGCCGCCTCGCAGCGAAGAAGTTGCTTCGCGTATTTTCACGACAGGCGCCGCAGGTTATCCGGGCTGCCCGCACATTGTCTCCGGAGCCGATGGAAAGAAAGACTTTTCGGCGCTGATTGCCATGGCGAAAAGCAAACAGCCGCCGCAGGAAATTGAAAGCGGGAAAATTGTCGGCGGCTTCGCGCATGAACAGGTCTTCGCGCTGGCGGATCAGGTCGTAGCAGCAGTGAAATCGGGCGCGATTCGTCGCTTCTTCGTGATGGCCGGCTGTGATGGCCGAATGAAATCGCGCGAATACTACAGCGAGTTTGCCGCGAAATTGCCGCCGGACACGGTAATCCTGACAGCCGGTTGCGCCAAATACCGCTATAATAAGCTCGGACTTGGCACAATCGGCGGCATTCCGCGCGTCTTGGATGCCGGGCAATGCAACGATTCCTATTCGCTGGCGGTCATCGCACTGAAACTGAAGGAGGTTTTTGGCGTCGACGACGTGAACAAATTGCCGATTTCCTACAACATCGCTTGGTATGAGCAAAAGGCGGTCATCGTGTTGCTGGCGCTGCTTTATCTCGGCGTGAAAAACATCCATCTCGGTCCGACGCTGCCGGGATTCTTATCGCCAAACGTTGCCAAAGTGCTGGTTGAAACTTTCGGCATTGCCGGAATCGGCGCGGCACAAGACGATATTGATTTGTTCTTGAACGCATAACCAGCCAAGCTAATAACGGGAGAGACTGTCGTAAAACAGGTGCAAAGCTGTTCTGCGGCAGTCTTTTTGCTTAGTAAACGGAAGCGTCTCGTTTTCATCGGGATTATGTAGCCGCGGCCAACAGCATGGGCTTTCACAGTCCGGTTCAGGCGCAACGTGTCTTAGGTCAGGCGCTCGACTTGTCTTATAAAGCGATGGAAAAGGCGAACCAGGCTGCCGGACAAGGCGACTTGTAGCAAACAATCTAAGGGGTTCTGAGAAAACAGTGTTTTTGAGGCAGGTCGTGCGGCGTTTTGCGCAGGGCCTGCTTTCAATTTATATCGAACTTAATGCGATTATAATGACGCCAGGCAGCCGGGCTGTGGTATGATGGGAATGATTTCGATAACGGACTGGGGATGGATTGGGACGATGGAAGCGTTTTATGAAGTGGTTATTGCATCTATTCAAAGCTGGGGTTATACGGCGATCCTTATCGGCATGGCGCTTGAGAGCGCCTGTATGCCGGTGCCGAGCGAGTTGATCTTCGGCTTTGCCGGTTATCTTGTCTTTTTGGGACGGCTTGATTTCGGCGCGTCGGTCATTGCCGGGGTGAGCGGCGGTTTGCTCGGCTCGCTGCTTTCTTATCTGGCAGGGCGCTATGGAGGCCGGCCGTTGCTCGAGCGATACGGCCGTTATGTGTTTCTCTCGCAGGCGCATCTTGAAATGGCGCAGCGCTGGTTCGACCGCTATGGACTGAAGGCGGTCTTTTGGGCCCGCTTGCTGCCGATCGTGCGCACGTTTATTTCGCTGCCGGCCGGTTTTGCCGGCGTGCCGCTCGGCCGATTCGTGCTCTACACGCTGCTGGGCTCACTGCCCTGGACGGTCGCGCTGATCTATGCGGGGCTGTTGTTCGGCGAGAACTGGCGGACGCTCCAGACAATGGGGCATGGCGCGGCAGCGGCGTTGATCGTCGCCGCGCTGCTCGGGCTGCTTTTTTGGCGACGGCAGGCCGCGAAGCAAAGGCAGGGTCTGCGATGAGTGAAGCGACGGCAAAGAGTTTCTTCAAAGGAACGCTGATCCTGACGGCGGCGGGCATCGTGGTCAAGGCGATCGGCAGTCTGAACTGGATCTTCCTGTCGCGCGTTTTGGGCGGCGAGGGGATCGGCATCTATCAGATGGCGTTTCCGCTCTATCTGCTGGCGCTCAGTCTTTCGTCGGCCGGTATTCCGGTCGCGATTTCGATCATCACGGCGGAAAAGGTCGCGCTCGGCGACTACCGGGGCGCGGAGCGGGTCTTCAAGCTGTCGTTCGTACTCCTTTTCCTGACCGGCGCGCTTTTGAGCGTACTGCTATATTTCGGCGCGGACTGGCTGATTGAAGCGAAAATCATCCGCGATCCGCGCGTCTACTATTCGCTGATCGCGCTTTCGCCGGCGGTGTTCATCGTGACGCTGCTCTCCAGTTTCCGCGGTTATTTGCAGGGCTGGCAGAGCATGACGCCGACCGCTGTCTCGCAGATCGTCGAGCAATTGTTCCGCGTCGCGGCCATGCTGCTCTTTGCGAGCTGGCTTTTGCCAAGGGGATTGGCCGCCGCCGCGGGCGGCGCGAGTCTCGGTGCGGGAGTCGGTGCGGCCGCGGCGCTGGTCGTGCTGGTCTTTTATTATTTTCGTCTGCGCCGCCGGACGAAGAAGATGGCGCAGGCGGCAGCGCTGCCAAGTGGGCGGGAGCGAAGGCGCTCGATCCTGCGGCGGATCGCAGAACTGGCGTTGCCGGTTTCGTTATCGAGCATCATGCTGCCGCTGGTCGCCAACCTGGATCTGGCGGTCGTGCCGCTGCGCCTTGAGAGTGCGGGCTTCAGCGTCGAACGTGCGACGGAGCTGTTCGGCTATCTGACCGGCATGGCGATCCCGCTGGTCAATCTGGCGACTATACTGACCGCGGCGCTGGCGACGAGTCTCGTGCCGGCGATCGCGCGCGTGTATGCGCTCGGCGATCTGCGAGACGTCTATTATCGCACGGCAGGCGCGATGCGCCTGGCGAATCTGGCGACGATTCCTTTCGGCGTGATGCTCTGGGTCTTGGCGAAACCGGTCTTAAGCGTCGTCTATCATGCGCCTGGCGCAGCCGAGGTCACGCAGGTTCTGGCGGCGAGCGTGTTTCTGCTCGGCATGCATCAGGTCAGCACCGGCGTCCTGCAGGGGCTGGGACGGACGTCGGTTCCGGTGATCAACATGGGGCTGGCGGCGCTTGTCAAGCTGGGTCTCAACTGGACGCTGACCGCGCTGCCTGCGCTCGGCATCAGCGGCGCGGCGCTGGCGACGCTGGCGGATATCGGAATCGCCGCACTGCTGAACTTATATTTCGTCTATCGCCATACCGGCTTCTTCCTCGACGCCGCGGATCTGGGCAGGAATCTCATTGCGGCGGCCGTGATGGGTTCGTGTATGCAACTGTCCTACGGCGCGCTGTTGGCGCTGCTTGGCAGCGAAGCGACCGTCATCGCGCTGACCGCGCTGCTCGGCGGCTTGGTATATCTCGTTGTGATGCTGCTTTGCGGCGGCCTCAAACGACGCGACCTGGAGCGGATTCCGCTGCTCGGACAAAGACTGCGCCGGGCGTAATAACGGTCGAGTTTACGAATGCGTGCGAGCGTGATACACTACAGAAGAGATAGGGAAATTCATTCTTCAAGCGAAAAGGAGATTTATATGCGAGCGAAATTGATCGACCACACGATTTTAAAGGCGAATGCGACGCAGGCGGAAGTGGAGCAGCTTTTAGCGGAAGCGAAACAGTACGGCTTCGCTTCGGTCTGCGTCAATCCGCGCTGGGTGTCCCTTGCGGCCAAGGCGCTGAAGGGAACGCAAAGCGGCGTCTGCACCGTGATCGGTTTCCCGCTTGGCGCGAGCACGTCGGCGGTCAAGGCGTTTGAGACGAAGGATGCGATTGAAAACGGCGCGACGGAAGTCGATATGGTCATCTCAATCGGTAGCTTGAAAGCAGGCGAGCTCGAAGCGGTCGAGTCGGATATCCGCGCGGTGGTGGACGCGGCGCAGGGCAAAGCGCTGGTCAAGGTGATCATTGAGACCTGCCTGCTGACGGAGGAAGAAAAAATCACGGCCTGCCGCCTGGCGGTCCAAGCCGGCGCGGATTTCGTCAAAACATCGACCGGCTTTTCCAGCGGCGGCGCTACGGTCGAAGACATTGCGCTGATGCGCAGGACGGTCGGACCGAAGATCGGCGTGAAAGCGTCGGGCGGCATTCGCAGCCGGGCGGATTTCGATAGAATGGTAGAGGCCGGAGCCAGCCGGGTCGGCGCGAGTGCGAGCGTCGCGATCTGCGAAAAAGAATAAGCAGCACTGCGCTGAGTCGTCTAAGAAGAGGTTGTCAGACCTTTTTGCAGACGGCTCTTTATTTTTATGAAGTTTCTTGCTGAAAAAACTTAAATAATGGTGTTGTCGCGACGATGCTATAAGAGAGGGGTGAATCAGGCGAAAGCGGATGGGGGACGGGTCATGGATGAGTTGCTGGCGGCAAAGATCAGCCTGAGGCAAAAGGCGAAGCTAAAAGTCAAAGGATTGACAAGGCTGAAACCGGATACACATAAGCAGGAAGCCCGAGTGAAATATGTGATCGAAAAGGACGAACGCTATTCCTATACCTATATGGTCACCGGAGCGGGATTCAAGGTGCTGCTCGTCTGCAAGCCGTTGGCGGAAGAAGCGGCGTTCGAGACGACGTCTGCGCCAAACGCGAAGACGCCTGACGCCAAACGCCAGGAAGAAGAGCGAACATGCCGGCAGGCCAATGCGCCTTTTCTCGATTGCCAAGCTTTTCTTGCCTGCAAGAAAATAAGTATGTCGCTCAAGGCGGCCTGTGAAAAGAGTCCGAACGAAAAAGGGTATGCAAAAGAAGCGGTCATAGGAAAAGAGATTATCCTTTATTGGAAAAATGACGATAAATAAGATAAGAGGATGTGGCGAAGGAGGGGTTTTTATGGCGATTCAAGCGGTACCGCCTGCGGTGCAAAATCGCGCGAACGACGCGGCGAAGCTTGCAAAAGGCAATGCGGCGAGCGCAACGAGTGAGAGCGCAGGAGCGGAAAGCGCAATCGGTGAAGCGACGGTCTTTGAAAAGTCGACCCAGCCGCCCGGTGCGGCGCAGACCTACACCAAGGATACGGCCAAACTCGATGAAATCAATAAAGCGGTGGAAGAAAAGTTAGCTTCGCTGCGCAGCACGGTGGAAAAGCTGATCTCGATGCAGCAGGTCAAGAGCGGTGAGGCGGCGGGACTCAGCTACGATCAGATCATGAGCAAGTACGACGGCAAACTGAAAGAGTTCTTCAGCAAGTTGAAAGTGGACGATGAGACGCGCAGCAAGGCGCAGCAGGATATCGCCGCAGACGGCTTTTGGGGCGTGAAGCAGACGTCTGAGCGGGCAATCGAGTTCGCCAAGGCGCTTTCCGGCGGCGATCCGTCCAAGATCGCGCTCTTGCGGACCGCGATCGAAGACGGCTATAAGGCGGCTGAAAAATCCTGGGGCGGTGAACTGCCGGAACTTTGCAAGCAAACGCAGGAAGCCACCCTGAAAGGGCTCGACGAATGGGCCAGCCAGGCGGCGACCGGTAGTGCCCAGGCCGAAACAAGCGGACAAGCGACCGCGGCCGCTCTGGCGAAAAAGTAAATCAAAAAGTCTTACGTAAGGACGCTCTCAGACAAGAAGGGAGAGCGTCCTTTATTTTCGTTTGATACACTTTTACAATAAAAAAGGCGTATAATAGGAAAGGTGGCTGAACGGAATGGACATGGCAGTGAAAGTTTCCGCTTGGAAAGAATAAATTCCGCCTGTTGGAATGAAATATTGCCAAAGGTGACAGAAAAGAGTGCAAAATAAAGAAAATTCAGAGTGGCACGAATCTTGCGTTTAAAGAGAAGCAGAGAGAGAAAGAGAGGAGATTCTATGATGAAAGAAAACGAACATTCGCAGCCGGAGAAAGCAAAAGAGCAAGGCTTGCGCGCCGACCTCGGATTGGTCTCGGCTTTGTCGTTGGTCGTCGGGATGGTGCTGGGAGCGGGGGCGTTCATGAAACCGCCCGCCGTGTTGGCGGCGGCCGGTGATTTTAATCTGGCGCTGGCCGCGTGGGCGATCGGCGGTCTCTTTTCCATCGCGGGCGGTTTGACGCTTTGCGAACTTGGCGTCTTGTTTCCGCAAACCGGCGGCATTTTTGTCTATTTGGAAAAATTGTATGGGCCGCGCGTTTCTTTTCTTTACGGCTGGATGCTCAGCGTGATTTTCGGACCGGCGCTGATCGGTGCGCTGACCGGTTATTTTAGCTCGGTCTTCTGTCTGCTTTTCAATATTCCCGACGCCTATAGCGGCGTAGTCGGCGCGGCGGCGCTGGCATTCATCGCGATCGTCAATTCGGTCGGCGTAAAAGAAGCGGGCTATCTGCAAACGCTGGCGACTTTTTGCAAACTGATTCCGATTATCATGCTGACGGTCTTTGGTCTCTTCAAAGGCAACGGTCAGGTCGCGCTCTTTAGCGCCAGCGGCGGCGCCATCAATACGGCGGCCCCGTTTTCGGTCGCAATCCTGGCGACGCTCTTTGCTTATGACGGCTGGGCGCAGGTGGCTTCGGTGGCGGGCGAAATCAAGAATCCGAGCAAAATCCTGCCGAAGGCGATCATCGGCGGCGTCGCGTTCCTGATCGTCGTCTATATCAGCATCAATGTGGCGATGTTCAAGATGTTCCCGGTCAGTGAAATGGTGGCGCTCGGTCACGATGCCTCATCGATCGCCGCGCAGAAGATGTTTGGCCTGGTTGGCGGAAACCTGATCGCGGTCGGCATTATGATTTCGATCCTCGGCGGCTTGAACGGTTATATCATGACGCTGTCGCGCAACATCTACATAATGGGGCAGCGTGGGCAGATCTTCGGCGCGTCTGTCTTAAGCAAGATCGACCAGGACAGCAATTCACCGGTCAATGCGATCGTGATGCTGGTCGTCAGTTCTTATTTTTACTACCGTCTGCTCGATGCGGATAAGCTTTCGGATATTGCGATGTTTTCCATCTGGCTTTTTTATCTATTGGCGTTTATCGGCATTTTTATCGCCCGCAAAAAATATGCGACGATGGTGCGCACTTACAAGGTACCGCTTTATCCGCTCGTTCCGCTGATCGCGATCGGCGGCGCGCTGTATGTCATTTACGGCATGCTGAGCAATCAGTTCTTGAACGGCATCATTTCGATCGCGCTGACGCTAGCGGGTTTGCCGGTCTATTATTATCTGCGCCGTGCGGAACAGGGCATCGGCTGGTGGCCGAGCTTCAAGACAAAATACATTATGGGACTGGCATCGCTTCTGATTATCGGTCTCTTGACGTTGTCGGTGCAGGTCTTCGACAATCGCCAGGAAATCCATGTCGCGGTCGTACCGGCGTTCGAGCCGTTCACCTATGAGGATCAGCAAGCGAAACTGACGGGTTTTGATATCGAACTGATGAATATCGTCGCGGAGAAATCCGGCGTCAAGGTTCGCTACGAAGCAGTCGCGCTGGAATCGATCTTTGAAGCGGTCAACAACGGTGCGGTGGATGCGGCGGTCTGCTCGCTTTCGGTCACGCCGGAACGGCAGAAGAACGTGACGTTTACCAAACCGTACATTGAGACCGGCGGCCTGGCGCTTTTGACCAGACGGGGCGACAGCGCCGATCTGAGCGGCAAGACCGTCGCCGTGCCGGGCGGCTCGACCAGCGAGACCTTCGCGCGCAGCATCGGCAATGCGGCCAAGGTGCAGGTCTTCCAGTCCAACAAGGATATGATCAAAGCCTTCAATCAGGGCTGGGTCGATGCGATCGTCTTTGACCAGCTGATCCTCGAACATTTCGTTGCGAAGAAGATGATCGAAAAACCGGTCACGCTGCAGAACATCAACCGGGAAGAATATGCGATCGCTTTCTCCGCCAAGAACAAGGCAATGGGCGAAAAGTTCAACAAGGTCATCGCGGAAATGAAGAAGAACGGCGAATTGGAAGCCTTGTATGAAAAATGGTTTGGTGAGAATCAGCATAGTTAGTTGACAAAAAAAGAAAGACCTTGCAAAGGATCGGGAATCCTTGCAAGGTCTTTCTTTACATTCTGAGGATAAAAGACAGCAATAAAATGACAAAAAGAAAGAATGCAAAATGGAGAGAGAAAATAGTGCGAAAAAATAAATAATGTACTGTCTGGAAAAACATGAAAAAGCTTGCTATAATAAATCAGTATGTTTACAATAATTAGACAATGGGGGAGAGGCAATGTTGGGACTGGGAATTGCGGCGATCATAGTGGTGATTGTCGCGCGTTATGTTTTGAAGCGGTATCAACCGCAGGCGGTGCTGTTTATCGGCGGCTTGGCGATGATGTATATCGCGTTGGCGCTGAATATGGGAGCGTTACTGCCTGCCAAACAAAGTACCGGGCTGGTCTGGCTGGACACGTTCGAATTCATCAAGCAGACGTTTAGCAGCCGCGCCGCATCGCTTGGCTTGATCATCATGGTGGTCGGCGGATTTTCCCGCTACATGGAGACGATCGGCGCCAGCACGGCGTTGGTCAAAACCGCGGTCAAGCCGCTGCAAAAAGTCGGCCGTCCTTACCTGGTGCTGGCGTTGACGTCGATGCTGACGAACGTCCTGGCGATGTTCATCAGCAGTGCGTCCGGTTTCGGGCTGTTGCTGATGGTCACGATGTTTCCGGTCATGGTAAGTCTGGGCGTAAGCCGACTGGCCGCGGCCGCGGTCATTGCCACCGCATCCGCGCCGGGTTGGGGACCGGCGGCCTCGGATAACATTTTTGCCGCGGAGCTTTCGGGCATGGATATCATTCCTTACTTTTTCGATTATCAGGTACCGGTCGGACTTTGCACGGTGGCGGCGCTCGCGATCGGACATTTCTTTGTGCAGCAGTGGATGGACGCCAAAGAGGCGCATGCCGGGGAAAGCGCGACGGTGAACGTCGACGAAAGCAAACAGAAGCCGGAGATCAAAGTGCCGGCCTTTTATGCGCTGCTGCCGACGATCCCGCTCTTTTTGATTCTGATTTTCGGACAGCTTTACAAAAGCATCAAGATGGACATCAATCTCGCTACCTTCTTAGGTCTGGCCGTTGCGATGCTGTTTGAATTCATCCGAAGTCGTGACGGAAAGAAAGTCTGCAAGGATCTGCAGAGCTTCTTTGACGGAATGGGGCTGCAGATGGCGGCGGTCGTGACGCTCGTCGTCGCGGGCGAAACATTTGCGAAAGGACTGATGTCGCTCGGCGCGATCGATACGCTGATCAACGGCGCGCAAAACGCCGGTTTCGGCGGCGTCGGCATGATCTTCGTCGTCGTCGCGATCATCATCGCATCGACGCTGGTGATGGGATCGGGCAATGCGCCGTTCTTCGCATTCGCGCCGCTCGCGCCGAAAGTGGCGGCGCTGGCCGGCATCCATCCGGTGCTGATGCTGCTGCCGATGAACTTTGTCTCGAACCTGGCGCGTTCGCTCTCGCCAATCGCGGCGGTGATGATGGTCGTCAGCGGCGCGGCGGGCGTATCGCCGGTCGCGCTGGCGAAACGCACCTGCATTCCGATTGTCTTTGCGATCATCGTCAATCTGGCAGTGACGCTGTTGCTCTTCTATCACTAGAAAAAAACCGTTGCCGTTTAGAAAAATGGCAACGGTTTTTTGGGTGAAAATAAAAAGCAGGAAGCGGCGGCTTTTTCGGGGAATCTTTATTTAGATAAGAGGATCTGATTACGGAGGGATACGATGGAAAACGAATTATGCTGGGATCTGAGCGCGCTGTACGATGGTTTTGCAGCGCCGGACTACCAGGCGGATTTTTCGCGCTTGCGTGAAGCGGTCGAAAGCCTAAAGACTTGGCATGGCGAAGAGGACGCCGTGCGTGCGGCGGAAGCATATATCGCCGCGCAAAATGAGATCCGTTCTCTGGCGGGCCGCTTGTACGGCTATGCCAGCCTGACCTACAGTGCGGACACGACAAACAGCGTCGCGTTGGCGCGGATGGAGACGGTCGCAAAAGAAACGGCGGAGCTGGCTGCGGTGGAGGTGCGTTTTGCCCGTTGGCTGGCAAAGCAGGGCGATCCGGCAAGGCTGGCGGAAAAATCGGCGCTTTTAAAGGAGCATCTTTTCTTTCTGCAGGAAAGCGTCAGCTATGTCGAACATCTGCTCAGCGAAGCGGAAGAACTGCTCTACGCGCGGCTGCGCCTCACGGCGTCGAGCGCCTGGAGCCAGCTGCACGGCCAGTTGACGGCCAACCTGCAGGTGGAAATGAAAGAAGACGAAGGTTTGGTGAAGCGGCCGCTCTCCGCGGTGCGCAACCTGGCCTTTTCCGGCGATGCTAAGCTGCGTGAGGCGGCATACCACGCGGAGCTGCTGGCGTATGAAACGATAAAGGACAGCGGCGCGGCCTGCCTGAACGGCATCAAAGGAGAAGTGATCACGCTCGCCAAGGCGCGCGGCTATCAGTCGCCGCTTGCGCGCACGGTTAAGGAGGCGCGTATGGACGAGACAACGCTGAGCGCGATGCTGACTGCGCTGAAAGAAGCGTTGCCGCAGTTCAGGCGTTTTTACCGTGCGAAAGCCGTTTTGCTCGGGCATGCCGACGGGTTGCCGTTTTATGATCTTTTTGCGCCAGTCGGCGTGCTGGACAGACGATACAGCTATGCGGAAGCGAAAACTGCGATCTTAGAAAGTTTCGGGCGCTTCAGCCCCGCACTGGAAAGCGTGGCCCGCAATGCGTTCGAGCGGCGCTGGATCGATGTCGAACCGCGCAGCGGCAAACGGGGCGGCGCGTTCTGCCATAGCGTCCACCGCATTGCGCAGAGCCGGATCCTCTGCAATTTCGCGGGCAGCTTCAGCCATCTTACGACGATCGCGCATGAGCTCGGACATGCCTATCACGCAAACCGTCTCTTCAGTCAGCCGTATCTGAACACGCGTTATACGATGCCGATCGCGGAAACCGCATCGATATTCTGCGAGACGGTGGTCAAAGACGCCTTTTTTGAGAAGGCCGGAGAGGAAGAACGCTTTGTGATGCTGGAAAACGATCTCAGCGATGCCGGACAGGTGATCGTCGACATTTACAGTCGCTATCTCTTCGAGTCGGAACTTTTTTGTCGGCGTGAGAACGGCGCACTGGGCGCGAAAGAGCTGTGCGAGATCATGCTAAAAGCGCAGCAGGAAGCGTACGGCGACGGTCTGGATCAAACGAAGCTGCATCCGTATATGTGGCTGAACAAGCCGCACTATTATTCGGCCGGTACTAATTTCTACAATTTTCCCTATGCGTTCGGTCTGCTCTTTGCCAAGGGACTGTATGCGATTTACCGTAAAAAAGGCGCTGCGTTTGTCGCAGAGTACGACGAGCTGCTCGCCGCGACCGGGCGAGGCAGTCTCGAAGACGTGGCCGCGCTGGCCGGCATTGATATACGGACTCCGGCCTTTTGGCGCGAATCCTTGTCAGAATTGACGGATCAGATCGAAACGTTCATCGCGCTGGCAGAAAAGAAAGCTTGAAGAGAAAAACCGGCGTCTATGTTCGAGGTAACATAGACGCCGGTTTTTTATGTAAGGCTTCTTTTTTATTGCGCAAGGGTAAAGCGCTGCGTTTAGAAATTCGCGTTCATGTGCGGGCCTCTATGGCCGTCCATCGGGGGAACCGCGTGGCGCAGCGTCTGCATGTTCTGCTGGAAGGTATCTTCGTTAACGCCGAGTGTGGTTGCTACGTCATGCCAGGAATTGTTGATCTTCTTCTGGCTTAAGACATCGTTGATCGATTTGCCGGTATCCGCTGCGAGCAAGCCGGCCACGGAGATGTCTTTCGCATGGTAACCCTGTTTCATCAGCTCAAGGCTGGTTTGCTTGTTGATGCTGAGCTTGCTTTCCATGCGACTGGCGATCATGTCCTCAAAGGCCGCTTTCATTTGCTGCGGCGTTACGCCGAGCGTTTGGGAGAGTTCTTTCCAGGAGGTGTTCAGCGTTTTGGCAGCCATGACGTCGGCCAGCGGCTTGCCGCTAATCTTTGCCAGCATCGCGGCGTGTCCGAGATCGCGCATCTCGACGCCTTTTTCGCGGTAGGCTTGCAGCTCGCTTTCGCTGATGCCGAATTGCGCGGCAAATTCCTGCGTCATTTTACTGCGTTCGCCCATGCGCTGCCCGGCATTGACCGGGCGATGATTTTCTGACGCCTGTACGGCGAGCGGCGCTGCGATGCCGCTGAGTAAGAGTCCGCCGATGGCTAGGGCGGTCAGATTTTTTTTGTTAAACAGGTTCATGAGAATGCCTCCTTCGTTGCCGCTTGTTGCGGTCAATTTCGTTGTTGTATTCAGTATAGTGAGGAGATATCCAGTTGGTATCAAGAGGCTATCAAGAAGCTGCCAAGATTGTCGGCGCATAAAAAAAGCACGCACCGGACAAGTGATGCGTGTTTTTTCTAAGCTGAGCGGCTTTCTTCCGCTTCATCCGGATGCGTATTCAGGCGGCTGTGTTTGATGCCGTAAGTCAGATAGAAGGCAAGACCGAGCAGCGACCAGGCCAAAAAACGCCACCAGGTAATGGCCGGCAATTGAAGCGACAAGTAGCCGCAGAGCAGGACTGCGGTCGGTGCGACAAGATAGACTGCCGGGCACTTGAAAGGGCGATGCAGGTCGGGCTTCGTCTTACGCAGAACCAGGACGCCGAGCGAGGTGGTGACGAAAGCGAAGAACGTGCCGATGTTGGCGAGCTCGGCGATTTCGTCGATCGGAAACAGGCTGGCGGCAATGGCGACCAGAAAACCGGTCAGCCAGGTGATGAGGTACGGCGTGCCGTAACGGGGATGGATCTTACAAACGGCAGGCGGAATCAGGCCGTCGCGCGACATCGCGAAGAAGATGCGCGACTGGCCGTATAAGGTAGCGAGCAGAACGGAGGTAATGCCGGTGATCGCGCCGATGGCCACGAGCGCCGAACCCATCCGGTAGCCGAGCGCCTTTAGCGCATAAGCGACCGGTTCTGCGGTGTCGAGTTCCTGATAGGGAACGACGCCGGTCAGAACGCCCGACACCAGGATGTAAAGCGCGGTGCAGGCAAGCAAGGAACCGATCAGACCAAGCGGCAGGTCACGCTGTGGATTTTTGCATTCTTCGGCCGAAGTGGAGACCGCGTCAAAGCCGAGATAGGCGAAAAAAACCAGCGCCGCGCCGGAGGTCACGCCGGAAAAACCAAGCGGCATGAACGGAGTCCAGTTGCTCAGCTTGACATGCGGCGAAGCGAGCGCCAGGAATAAGAGGACGGCGGCCACTTTGACATAAACGAGCAGATTATTGGCCTTGGTGCTTTCCTTGATGCCTCGCACCAGCAAATAGGTCAGCAGCATGACGATTGCGAAGGCAGGCAAATCCATGACGCCGCCGAGCGACGGACAGGCTGTGAACGTTTTGGGCAGCTCCAGGTCGAAGAGCGTGTTGATCAGGCCGGTGACGTACGCGGACCAGCCGGCGGCGACGCTGGCTACGCTGACCGCATATTCGAGCACCAGATTCCAACCGACCAGCCAGGCGAGGCATTCGCCCAGCGTCGCGTAAGAATAGGTATAGGCGCTGCCGGAGAGCGGCACGGTGGATGCCAGCTCGGCGTAAGAAAGTCCGGCGAAGATGCAGGCGATGCCGGAAATGACGAAAGATATAACGACAGCGGGTCCGGCGTGCGTTGCTGCGGCGATGCCGGTCAGAACGAAGATGCCGGTGCCGATCGTGGCGCCTAAACCGAGTAAAACAAGATCCCAGGCACCGAGGGTGCGGCGCAGTCCGTCGCCTTTTTCCGCCTGTTGCAGGATATGGCGGATGCTTTTGGTCCGGATCATTTTTGCAAACATCAAATCTCGCTCCTTCATAGTGATCAGATAAACAGAATAAAGTATGAAGCGGAAAAAAGCAAGACTGGGGCGGACAAAGCAGAAGGCTTGTCGTTGAATAGCGGAGAAAAAGGCGTCCGTTTTTAGGAAAACGTGCTGCAATTAAAAGGGTAGAGCGCGCAGGCGCAGAATATAAAAGGAAGAGAGAAAAGGACAGGGGGCAGACAAATGGAACGAGCTGAAAAAGGCGGCAAGGCACGCTTGCAGGAACAACTCTTAAAGACAAGATCGATCATCATAGCGGGCGAAATCAATCAGTCGTTGGCGGAAAAAGTGATGACGCAGCTCCTCTTGTTGCAGGAAGCGGGCGATGAACCGATCAAACTGTTCATCAACAGCCAGGGCGGGCATGTCGAAGCCGGCGATACGATTCATGATATGATCCGTTTCATTAAACCGCGCGTCATCGTGATCGGAACCGGTTGGGTCGCCAGCGCAGGCATCACGATCTTCCTGGCGGCGGAAAAAGAGAACCGCTATTCGCTGCCGACCACGCGCTACATGATTCACCAGCCGCTTGGCGGCGTACAGGGGCAGGCGAGCGACATCCAGATCGAAGCCGATGAGATCGTGAAGATGCGCGGTCGCATCAACCGGATGATCAGCACAGCCACCGGTCAGAAATTGGAGAAGGTGGAAAAAGACACGCAGCGCAATTTTTGGCTCGATGCCGAGCAGGCGAAAGAATACGGCATCGTCGAACATATCGTCACGCGCTATGAGGAACTGGGCCTTTAAAACGGGAAAAAGCGGCTTTTGCGGACGGACGTCCGGCAAGAGCCGTTTTTCATTGTCAGCTTTGAACAATAAAAAGAGCGCCGGATAGTGAGGAATGAACGAAAATCAGGTAAGTTGAATTTTCAGAAGAATCTTGTCGTAAAATGAAATATAATAAAGAACGTGAGCACAAAAACGGATTGTCAGGCAAGACGGAGCGAAAAAGGTGGGGACGGATATGTTTTTTTCTTTTAAGAAACGACAAGAGGCAGAGCAGCGGACGCCGGAAGAACGTCCGGTCGCAAAGCGGGCAGGCGATGAGCTGGCGACGCTGAAGCACAATCAAAAATGCGTGGTCGCGAAGATCGGCAATAAGATCGAAGAGACCGGCATCGCCGCCGAGAGTCTGATCGAGATCACGGACAGCATCGCCGGTTCGGTGGAACGGCAGATGGAAAGCATCGACAAGGTCGTCGATGAGATCACCCAATATTCGGCGTTGGCGCAGGAAGTGTTCGCCAGCACGGAAAGCTCGAAACATATTGCCCGGCAGACGATCGATGTGGCGCAGGAAGGCAGCGTCGCGGTCGCTGAATCGATACGTGCGATGAGCGAGATCCGCCAGGCGGTAGAAGCGGCCAAAAGCGTGGTCAACGACCTGAATGGCCAGGCGGCCCATATCAACCAGCTGCTTAGCGTGATCAAGGACATCACCGAAAGCACCAATCTGCTCTCGCTCAACGCGTCGATCGAAGCGGCGCGGGCCGGCGAAGCCGGACGCGGTTTCGCGGTCGTTGCGCAGGAAGTGAAAAACCTTGCGCAGCGCAGCGACGAATCGATCGGCTATATCAACCAGACGATTCAGGAGATCAACTGCAGTCTGACGCGTACGCTCGAATCGATGGACACGATCATCCAGCGCGTGGCAGACGGCTCGGAAACGGCTGACGGAACGGCCAAGGTGTTCAATACCATCATCGATACGGTGAAGAAAAACAGCGATGTCTACGAAGAGATCCACATGGCGATCTCGAAACAGACGAGTAGTCTCGAAAACGTGGTCGATTCGACGCAAAGCATGGGTGAAGCGTTTCGTCGTCTGACAAGCGATACGGAACTGGCGTCGCTTTATATTCAGTTCGTCAATACTTCGCTGGCGGCGCTCAGCGATGCGTCCGGCAATCTGAAAAACCTGACCGAACATATGCTGAGCAAGGTCGAGAGCCCGGCTTCTTCGGGCGTGACGCTGCGCACCTGCCTGCCCAAAGAGATTTCGACGTTTAATCCGACGATGTCTTCTGAATTCATCGGCGGACACATCCTTTCGAACGCGCATGCCGGTCTGCTCTCGATCGATGCGGCCGGAAATCTGTCGCCAGGCATCGCGAAAAGCTGGCATCTCGAAGGCGAAGACACCTGGGTGTTCAACCTGCGTCGCGGCGCGAAATTTCATAACGGGCGGGAGATCAGTGCGGAAGACATTCGCTACACGTATGAGCTGCTGCTCAGTCCGAAGACGAATTCGCCCAACTCCTGGTGTCTGCAATATGTGGCCGGGGCGGAAGAGTTCATGGCCGGACGCGCGACGAGCGTGGCAGGCATACAGGTGCTCGACCGCTATCGCATCAGTCTGCGCCTTTCCTCGCCCTACAGCGGTTTCTTACTCAATCTCGGACAGTTCTACTGCGCCGTCCTTGCGAAAGAGGAAGTGGAGCGCGGCAAGCTCGTCGGCTGCGGACCGTATATCCTTGACGTGAAAGAGGATCACTGCGACATGCGTGCATTCCCGGAATTCTTCAATGGTGAGGCGTACGCGGCAAACGTGCGGGTCGACTTGTCGGGCGAGGATCCGGCAGACGGCTTCATCGCCGGAAAGTACGATTTCATTTTCGTCGACAACAAGGCTTCGATTGATAAGCTGAAAGGACGTCCGGACACCGTCATCCGCCCGAGCAGCATCATGGGCAGCTATTATGCGGGCTTCAACATGATGTCCGCGTCGCCGTGGGTGAAGGACGCCAGGCTGCGTCAGGCTCTGAACCATGCGGTGGACAAGCAGAAGATCATAGCGCAGGTACTGGGCGGCCTGGGCAGTGAGTCGAAAGGGCCGTTGCCGCCCGCGATTCTTGAGGATACGGGACTGCGCGGCTATGAATACGATGTCCGCAAAGCCAAAGAACTGATCGCGCAAGCGGGCGCGCAGGCTGCCGGTCAACCGCTGCGCATCCTGTACCGCGAAGGCATGGAGAATTCCGTGTTCAATCAGATGACGAAACTGCTGGTGCAGGATCTGGAAGCGGTCGGAATCAAATGCTCGCTCGTGACGGTGCCGTTCAAGAACTATCTCGACGTTAATCTGATCCGCGAACGCTGCGATCTGTATGTGGCGCGTTGGATCGCCGATACCGGAGACGCCGACAATTTCCTGCAGCCGCTCTTTGCGCCGGGCTTGAAGACGAACCGCTCCAGTTATAATAACGAATCGGTCAACAGAAAACTTGCGGAAGCGATGACGATCATCAATCCGAAGCGCCGCAAGGAACAGTATCGCGAAATTCAAAGAGAAATCGTAAAAGACGCGCCATGGATCTTCATTTATCACCCCAGCCTCGGCGTCGTCAGCCGCAAAGGCGTCAGCGGCCTTAAACTGACGCCGCTCGGTCTCTTCAAGTACGATGACGTGATCGTCGAATAAGAGAAAAAACGGTCCCGACAGGCAACGCGCCTGTCGGGACCGTTTTTTCTTAGCGGGGACGCTTAGTCGGCGGCGACGTTCTTGACGCTTACCGCTTTGCCGTAAAGCAAGGCGCACAGCGCAAGATAAGCTACGACGCCGAGATAGGTTGCGGCCGGCGTTTCCGACCAGGCTTCGAGGAAGAAATCATAACCAAGGATGCGTACGACCGCGCTGAGCAGACTGCCGAGCGCGCCGCCTGCGATCAGACCGGAAGCGATCGTGCTGCCGACATTGAAGCGCAGTGCGCTGAGCTTCTCATTGCTGCTGCTCTTCGTGACCAGGTAGGAGATCAGACCGCCGACCAAAAGCGGCGTGTTGATTTCCATCGGCAGGTAAGCGCCGAGTGCGAATGCCAGCGGCGGTACCTTGACCATCCAGAGGATGACCGCGAAGAATGCGCCGGCCATGTAGAGCGGCCAATGTGCGGCGCCGCCTTCCATCAGCGGTTTGACGATCGCGGCCATTGCGTTGGCTTGCGGTGCGGGCAGTGCGCTCGGACCGACGAAGCCGTAAGCCTGATTGAGCAGCAAAATGACGCCGATCGAGACCAGCGCGGAGACTGCTGCCGATACCAACTGCCATTGTTCCATCTTACGCGGCGTCGCGCCGAGCAGATTCGCCACTTTCAATTCGGACATGAAGTTGCCGGCCACGGCCAGCGTGGTGCAAAGAAAGGAGGCCATCATCAGGATCGCGACGATGCCCATGTCGCCGTGCATGCCGGCGCTGCCCAAAACGACCGAGGCGACGATGATCATGAAGATCGTCATGCCGGAGACCGGCTCGGTGCCGGTGAAAGCGATCGAACTGATGCCGACGACCGAGAGCAAGAAGGTGAAGATGAGCACGATGCCGAGTGCGAGTCCTGTCTGGAGCATGCTTTCAGAGAAGTAAACGTGGAAATAGAGCGTGAATAAAAGCAGGATGCCGAAGATGCCTGCGACGAGCAGCGGCATCGGGATGTCGCGTTGCGTACGCAGCAGCGTTTGGCGCGCCGCATTCGGCGCTTTTGACATTTCGGCGATCGCTGCGCGGACTACGTTCTTAATGACGCTCGACATCGACAAGAGGCCGATGATGCCGGCCATCGCAAGCATACCGATGCCGATATGGCGGACGTAGGTGGAAAATACCGCGCGAATCGGCGCGTCAGCCAGCAGGATATCCTTGCCCTTCAGGATCATGTGATGATCACCGGCCAGATAATAAAGGACCGGAATGCAGACGAACCAGGAGAAGAAGGAACCGGCGGCGATGATCGCCGCATAGCGCAGGCCGGTGAAATAGCCGATGCCGAGCAGCGCCGATTCGTTGTCGAGGTTGAAGACCAGTTTATATTTCGAAGCGATCTGTTGGCCAAGCGAGAATGTGGCGCTCGAGATGATCTCCTGCCACCAGCCGATGCTGTTGAGGATGAAATCATAGATCAGTGCGATCACGCCGCTGAAGATCATCAGCTTGGCCTTGCTGCCTTCGCCCGAGGTCAGTACCTCGGCCGCGGCGCGCCCGGCAGGGAACGGATAGACGTCGGCCATCTCTTCGCAGAAATAACGGCGGAAAATGGTGGAGAGAAAGACGCCGAGGATGCCGCCGAGAACAATCGGCGCGGCCAACTGGAAGAAGTTCATTGTCGGCGAATTAAGAATGAACAAGGCCGGAATGATGAACATGGCGCCGCCTAAGATATTCGTACCGGCGCTGGCGATAGCCTGGATATGTACGTTTTCCGGAAACGCGTTCTTACGTTTCAGGACCGCGCCCATGCCCATCGCCAGAATGGAGACCGGCGCGAAGGCGTCGACCGTCTGACCGATCTTCAGGCAAAGATAACCGACCGCGAGCGCAAATAGCGCGGCGTAGAAAAGACCCCAGAATACGACGTAAGGATTGATTTCCTGGTATTCCTGATGCGGTGACATCGGCGGTTCTGCGGGAGCGCTGCTGTGTTTGTGTTCAGACATGATATTCCTCCTATTTCTTTTTTAGTTGACCGGCCAGTTTCACGATCTCAACCGCCGTTTCGGCGACTTTGAGCAGCGAAGGAACCGGCAGGAATTCAAATTTGCCGTGTGCGTTGTGGCCGCCGCTGAACAGGTTCGGGCAAGGCAGACCCATGAATGAGAGGCGCGCCCCGTCGGTGCCGCCGCGGATCGGCGTAGTCTTCGGTTCTAGGCCGACCGCCTTCATCGCTTCGCAGGCAAGCTCGACGACATGGAAGACCGGTTCGATCTGTTCGCGCATATTATAATAGGAATCCTTAATCATGAGTTCTAACGTGCCGGGACCGTATTTCTCGTTAAACAATTGCGCGAGTGAAGTGAGGTATTGTTTGCGCTTTTCGAAATTGACGCGGTCATGGTCACGGATCAACAGCTTTAATTCGGCGTTTTCCACCGCACCGTTCAGCTGGTTCACATGAAAGAAGCCCTCATAGTCGGCGGTGTATTCCGGCTTTTCTCCGGCCGGCAGCATCATCTGGAATTCCGCGGCGATCGTCAGCGCATTGATCATCTTATGCTTTGATGCGCCGGGATGCACGTTGCGGCCATGAATAACCAGCCTGGCGTTGGCGGCGTTGAAGTTCTCATATTCGATGCCGCCGAGGCCCTCGCCGTCGATCGTATAGGCGAAATCGGCATTGAAAGCGGTTACATCAAAACGATCGGCTCCGCGACCGATTTCTTCGTCCGGCGTGAAGCCAAGACGGATCGTGCCATGCGGGATTTCCGGATGCTGGATCAGATACTCGACCGCGCTGACGATCGCGGCGATGCCGGCTTTGTCGTCCGCGCCGAGCAGCGTTGTGCCGTCGGTGACGATGATCTCCTGTCCCTCATATTGGCTCAGCTCGGGAAAGTCGGCCGTGGTCATGATGATGGACGGATTCTCATTCAGCGTGATGTCGCCGCCCTGATAAGCAACGATCCTCGCGTTGACGTCCTTGCCGGCAAAATCGGGCGCGGTGTCGAAATGGGCCAAGAGGCCGACGGTCGGCGCAGCCGGGCACTGGTTGGCCGGCAAGGTGGCGGTGAGATAGCCGTTTTCATCGAGCTGGATGTCGCTAAGGCCCAGTTCTTTTAATTCAGCGGCCAAATGCTTGGCCAATACCAATTGCCCCGGCGTGCTGGGACAGCAGTCGAACGCAGCGTCGGAACGGCTGTCGAAGCGGGTGTACGAAAGAAAACGGTTTACAAGACGGGTTTTGTCTAGCGTCATGGTAAAACTCCTTTCTTAAACGAACATTATGGTATCCTTCGTCTCTCTAATTATAGCAAAGAAGCGAAGAAAAACGGCGGATGAGAAATGACGAAATATTCCAGCGTGATGTTGTGCGAAGCGCACAAAGATAAGAAAAACCGCTTCCCGCAGGCGGCGGAAAGCGGTATGGCGCGCAGCAAAGAGAACTCTCTCTCTGCGCATCACAGGGCCAGCGTCATATCGAACCACTCTGCGCCGCCGTGCGTCGAAGCGGAAAGGCCGCTGCTTTCATAACCGAAAGAGGCATAATAAGGAAGTAAGGCCGCCTTGCAGGTCAATAAGATGCATTTTTTGCTGCTGCTTCTGGCCGTTTCGATGAAGTGATGCATTAAGCGGGCGGCGATGCCTTGCCTGCGATAATCAGGCAGGACATCCAGACCGAAGACGGTCAGATTCTCGCCCTCTGGAAGATGATGCGCGGTATCATGGAACATGGCATCATACAGGACAGGGCTGTTCGTCGCGCAGCCGTTAATGAAACCGATCATTTTGCCGTCAAGTTCGGCAACGAAAAAGGAATCGGGAAAGGCGGCGATGCGGGCTGCGAAGGACGCTTGCCCGGCAGCCTCGGCGGCAGGAAAGCAGACCGCTTCTATTGCGGCGATCTGTGCGGCGTCGTCGTGTCGGACGCCGCGAATCAATAAGTCGGACATAAGAACCTCCTGCGCTTTAATGCCGCTAGTATAGCACAAAGAGAAGGTTTTGTCAGGACGGCAAAACAGGGAAAGGCCCGGCGGAGCAAAGTCTGCCGGGCCATACTTGACTATTCGATCCGAAACGTGCGATCCATGCGCGTCAGATAAAAGAGTTCTTTGACTGCGCCGCTCAAGCCGCGAATCACGACTTCGCCGCCTTTCGGTTCGACCCGTTTATGAATCTGGATCAGCACGCCGAGTCCTGCGCTGTCGATATGCGTCACAGCGCTCAAGTCCAGGTCGAAATAGTACTGTCCCTTGTCGAAAGCGGCCAGCATCTCTTCGCGCAGTTTGCCCGCTTCGCGTACATAAATGCCGCCTTTGGGCTCGAGTTTCAGATAGTTGTCTCCGTTCGCCATGGACATCATCGCTTTTCCCTCCTATACTTTGAACATTTCGACCGAACGGCGCAGTTCATTCGACAGGGCAGCCAGTTCTTCCGTGCTGGCTGCTACCGTCTCGATGCCGTGCGCGACTTCGCTGGCGGCGATTTCGGTATGCTCTGCCGCCCCTTTCGCTTCTTCGATCTTGCTGGAGACCGTGTTGATCAGGTTGACGATCTTTTCTGAAGAAGCCACTTCTTCGCTCGTGATTTCGGAAATCGACTGCATTTCACCGACGGTGGCATTGACCGCAGTCAGTATGCTCGACAAGGCCTCGCCGGCGTTGTTGACGCTTACGCCCCCTTCCTCGACCTGGCGGCGCGTTTCCTGCATTGCGAGAACGGCTTGACTGGTGCAGGCCGAGACTTTTTCGACCAAAGAGCTGACTTCGCCTGCTTCGCGATTCGACTGTTCGGCGAGCTTCGAGACTTCATTGGCGACGACCGCAAAACCTCGTCCGGCTTCACCGGCGCGCGCCGCTTCGATCGCCGCGTTGAGCGCCAGCAGGTTCGTCTGCTGTGCGATATTGGTGATTGTGCTGCTGATATCGCCGATCTTGCTTGCGTATTCGTCCATCTGTCGGATTACGGTCTCGCCTTCGGTTGCCTGCGCCTGAATCTTCGTCATGCTGCTGATCGCTTCATTGACCGTGCTGCGCCCATGCTGCGCGGAACTTAGCGTGTTTTGCGAACTTTCCTTAGCGCTCAGGGAACGATCCTTCGCCAGCTGGATCAGGGAAGAGAGTTCTAAAAGAACGCGCGATACTTCCATCATCGCGTTGAATTCAAGGTCGCTGTTCTTGGCGATGCCGGATACGTCGGCGGCGATCAGCTGGCTGTTCGCATTCGCTTCCTCGCTGGTCGCGGCCAGTTCTTCCGATGCGGCGGCGATTTCGATCGCGGAACTCTTTACGATCGAGACAACGCCGGCCTGTCGTTCCAGCATCGTGTTAAAACTAGCGGAAAGCAGACCGATTTCATCGCGCGACGTCACGCTCGAACGGACCGACAAATCGCCCTGACTGGCCTCACGCATCAAGTGCTGCAATGTCTCGATCGGACGGGTGATTTGGGCTGCCAGCAAGACAGCTGTTCCGCTGCACAGCAAGAGAATGAGAAGAACGGCTCCGCCGACTGAAAAAAGAAAATTTTGCAGAACCGTATTGGCGCTCTGCTGACTTTTGCCGGTGAAGATAAGCCCTACCGGTTTGCTTTCCCAATCGAGTAACGGCTTATAGACGGTTCGGTAGGGCTGTCCGAGAATTTGAGCGGTACCTTGATAGGACTTAGCCTGACCAAGAACGATCACGGCGATTGCCGGGTCCAGCTTGGTATCGACAATCCGCTTGCCATCCTTTTGAATCGTGGAAGAGAGTCGGACATCCGCGTTGAAAACGGTGGCATCGACATTATAGAGTTCTTTGATTGTATCGACAAGCGAATCCTTGCCAAGGTTATAACCGGCGCTGACTACGCCGACCAACTTGCCGGACCTGTCAATGACGGGGACGCCGGAACGGATGCCAAGTTTCACCGTTGTTCCGGGTTCAACGGCAGAAGTGATTTTGCCTTGCAGCGCTTGTTTTACATTGGCTTCTCCCGTAATGACGTCACCCTTTTTTTCCGGTGCATGCGTGCGCGCGATGACGATACCGGTCTCATCGGTGAGCGTCAGGAAATCGAGTGAAGTATGTTTGGCAAGCGGTGCGGCAATTTGCAGTAGTCGTGCGCTATCTTTCGAAGCCAATGCGGCGACCAGATCAGGATTGGCAGCTAGAAGCTTGGCGCTGCTTTCGGCATTTGCACGGTACTCGTTTAGCAAAGCATCAAGACCTTCCATGCCGTTGGACGCGCCTTCTTGCGTTGAGGTCGCGACATATTGGTTGAAAAAATACATAGATAACCCGACCGCGATGCCGCAGCCAATCAAAAGAAAACCCAGGATGATCAGCAACAGCTTGTGTTTGATCCGCAGATTTTTCAGCACAATATCATCTCCTCAAATTATCCTCCCTCTTGTTTGACGATATCCTTAAGCAGCCTCACGCGCGTCCCCTTGCGGTTGTAGCTGAGCGAGTCGGCTGCCAAAAGCATGATGCTGATGCCGCGGCCGCAGGCTGACAACGCGCCGCTGTCAAAAGCCGCCTGCCCTAAACGGGCGCGTTGACGCAAGATCATCTGCGCCGGAAAACCGGGGCCTTTGTCGCGTACTTCGACGACCAGAGTCGTTGCATGAAGCAGATAAATCGTGAGGCGGACTTCGAGTTGTCCGGCGACGTTGCGGCCGTTCAAGAGCGCATTGTTGACGGCTTCATGCACGGCGATTTCAAAAAGGCTGACGTTGGCGCATTGCATGTTCTCGCGCAGACAGATGCCGATTTCTTCGACTGCAGCTGCAAAATCATCCAAACTGTTCAGCGTCAAATCTAACAGTTTTGTCAAAACTGCCCAGCGTTTGCCGTCGTGCGGCAGACAAATGCGCAGACAGAGCGCCGAAGCATCGTCGCGGCAGACTGGTTGGAGCGCGGTTTTCTTCAAAAAGCGTACCACGTCGGAAAAATGATCCAGGCCGATCTCCACGCAATGGGGGTAGGCGTCAAAGAGGCCGTCCGTCGTGAAATAAAAACAGTCGCCGCCTTTAATCTCAAGGCTTTGCTGTTTGAAAAGCGGCTTTTGGTCTACGCCGACTAAGGAAGAAGCAGTTTCGATGACTTTTCGTTCGCCGGCGCAGTACGCGAGAAAATAATTGACGCCGCCTGTTACATAATGCAACTTTTTCCCGAGCAGATCGACTTCAAAATAAAATACGGTGGCAAACGAGTCTTCCGGGTAATAACGCAGCGCCTTCTCGTTGACCCAGCGCAGTTTTTGTCCGAGGCTGCCGGGCAGGTGGACTGCATACCAAAGGAAGGCGGCGGTCAGGGAGGCCTGCATTCCGGTCGCAACGCCGTGTCCGCAGACGTCGAGCAGGAACCCTTTTAAGCGCTGTTCGCGCGGATCCCAGAAATAGTCGTAAAAATCGCCGCTGATGCCTGTGCAGGAGTGGAAGATGCAGCGGATTTGCAAAAGATCATTGTCGAGATCCGGCGGCAGGAAATTGCGTTGTAATTGTTCGGCGCGCGCCAGATCGTTGCGCAGTTCTTCCTGAAAAAGATGATATTCGGTCATATCGGACAGACTGACCAGGACCAATTCCTGCCCATTGTAGAGGATCAAAGAACAGCGAATTTCAACGTTGCGCCAGGAGCTGTCCCAAAGACGTAGCGTGACTGACGGCAAAACCAGCGATCCCTTTTCCAAGATGGTCTTGGCGTGCTGTTCAAGCACCTCGCGCGGGCTTTGGAAGATATCCCAAAGAAAACTGTCGATGACATTTTCACGTCCGACAAATGCGGCGAAACTCGGATTCGCTTGGATGATCTGACCGCTGACCGGATCTACGGTGAAAATGCTTTCCGTGCTTTGTTCGAGCAGTGCTTTGTAGCGCAGCCCCTCATCCAGCATGGTGCCGCGGTAGTAAGCGAGGCGATCGAGCAACTGGTTCACCGCCTGCGAAACTTGCGCCAATTCGCCGTCGCCGGCTTGAAAATAAAGGCGGTTCCAGTGATCGATGCTCAGATCGATATTTTGAATGCCTTGCGTCAATTGCGTTAGCGGCGCTAAGACTTTGCGCTGCAAAAACCAACAATACAGTAACAGCGGCGGCGCGCAGAGCAACGTCAAAGCGGCGAGCAGTTCCAGCCAGCGGCCGCTGACCAGCGCCGAGCCCAGCCAATAATCGACGAGCAGAAAGGTTAACACCTGCGTCAGCAAAACAAGCAAGGAAGCGCGGCGCGCTTTTTTTTGCAAGCTCATGGCCTCACCATCCGATGCTGCAGTATGGATGGTGCGGCAAAAGATGCCGCACGCTATTGCAATCATTATACCATTTATGGAAAAGTTTTACACAAAAATAGTTTTGCAAAAAGGAAAAACAGCACCGGCCCCGAAAAACCGCTTGGTTTTCCTGGGCCGGTGCTCGGATCGTCAGCGCTGTGTTTTTTTATCTTCGTACATGAGTGCATCAATATGCTGCAGAAAAGCATCGGGCGTCAAAGCGGCGCCAGCGTCATACATGGCGTAGCCGAGTGAAAAAGACAAACGGTAATGTTTGCCGACGCGACGATTGCAGTCTGCTGCCGCCGCGTTGAGGCGCGCTGCCGTTTTTGCCAGTTCTTCGCGCGAAGGGCTGTCCAAGATGATGACGAATTCATCGCCGCCGAAGCGGGCGACAAAATCGTTTTCGCGCAGATTGCTTTGAAGGAGTGCTGCGGCCTCCTTCAAGGCTTCGTCGCCGGTCGTGTGACCGAATGCGTCATTGATCTCTTTGAAGTGGTTGAGATCGATCAGGATCGCGCCGAACGGGGCGTGCAGGCGACTGTTCTTGATCTTCGACGCCAGATAACGGTCGAGTTGGCGTCGGTTGTAGACGCCGGTCAGATAGTCGGTATTCAGGCTGCGATCTTGAATGTTCAGATAGACGATCAAAACCGAGAGCATCATGCCGCTCCAATTATAGGAAACGCCGTAGTGAAACATCTGAAGCGTCGTACCGATGAATGACGGCAAAGGAAAGAAGAGCAGCGCATAATAATAACGTTTTTCAACTAAGGCGCGCTGCGTCAGGACAAAGAAGAAGGAATAGAGAAACAGCGCGTAGCAGTAGGCGACGTGAAAAAGGAAATACTCGCCGCGGTGGTAGATGTTGAGGTCGTCCACAAAAAAGAACCAGCCGGTCTGCAAGCTGCAAAGGGAAAGCGCGGCATTGAGCAGCCAGAAAAGCGTCAGGCACAGTGCCGTCTTGCGCAGCCGGCTTTCGTCGCGCAGTACCTGCAGGTTGGTGTAAAGAACCCAGAGCGATGGCGCAAGCGGTTCGGCGATATACAAAAGAAGATTGAATGCGCGGTTAAGCTGGAAATAGATCAGACCCGGCAGGCCGTTGAAGGCCCAGCCGAGAAGATCGATCACGAGCAACGCCATATTGCTGAGGAGTAACGCAAGAAAGAGACGGTTGGGCAGATGGGTGCGCTCGCTCTTGCGGTAAGAGCGGAAAAAGATAAGGAATAAGACGAGTAAAGAGAGGATGCTCGAATCGGTCGACTGCAACATGGTCATAAACACCTCGGCGGCACGAATAGTATCAGCTACACTATACGGCGCTTTTGGCGCAGATGCAAGCGGTTGAACGCGAAAGACGGACCTTTTTAAAGGAAAAAAACAGGCCGGAAACGGGCAAAAGAGCCTGTTTCCGGCCTGCGTACGTGCTTCGTACGCTAGAGATCGATGTCAAGATTGCCGATTTGGACATGAATGCGGTTCAGTTCGGCGTGCTCTTCATGCCAGCGGTACCACTCGCGGCGGCGCTCGCGCTGCTCTTCGCGCCAGGCGCGATCCTCGCGACGTTCGCGCCATTCGCGGTCGTAGCGTTCCCAATCTTCGCGATGTTCCTGCCAGGCGCGTTCGTGATGCGAACGGCGTTCCGGACGATGATGCCCGTCATCGCCATGCGCCAAAGCGCTTGTCGGAAAGAGCGTCGTGCTTACTGCGAGGGCCAGGAAGAGAAAAACTTTCTTTTTCATCTGTGAACACATCCTTTATGCTGCAATTGCCGGGGAGGAGAGGCGCGATCTTTCTACCTTTAGAATACGGTTGCGATATCCAGTTTGCGGCCAGATTCCGTCAAGAAAATGTCAAGGAAGACTGAAGAATATATGAAGGGTTTTGTAAGTAATTTGTAAGTTTTTAAATCGGCTGCGGGTGCGAGCGGCGTGCTATAATCGTTGGATGAGATGAAAAGACAGGAGTGGGTCAGATGAATTTACAATGTAAGAAAAAAATGATGATCGGAGCGCTGCTCGTCGCGACAACTTGGTCGACTACGGCGTATGGCGAGGAAGTAGCGACAAAGGAAGCGCCGCCGGTTACTATGAGCGCGCCGGCAGCGAATGAGGCAGACGTAAGCGTGAAAAGCGAGACGCCGGCAACGCCGCTGGTTGTTGCTCCGACAGCGGTATTCGGCAAAGTGAAGAAGGACGGCAAGTACGGTTATCTTGCGCAAAGCGGCGCGCTCGTCTTGCCGACTGAGTTTAGTGAACTCGAAAAAAATGATAAGGAGACGCTAATTGTCAAGCAAAAAGGCAAGTACGGCCTGTTCGACCAAAATGGCAAGAGCCGGATCGCAGCGCAGTTTGATTCGCTCGAAAACTTGCAGGACGGTCTGCTCGTAGCCAAACTGGATGGCAAAAAGGGCGTCTACGATCAGACTGGAAAAGTGATTTTGCCGCTCGAGTTCAAAGAGATCTTCGCGGCGCAGCAAGGCATGCTGGCGGCGAAAAAAGAGGGCGGCTGGTATTACTACAATGCTGCGACGATGGCGCTGCTTGCCGGACCGTTTGAGGAAGCATACAAGTTTTCCGAAGGTCTGGCCGTTGTGAAGAAAGAGGACCGCTATGGTTATCTTGACGTACAGGGGAAACTTGCCGTGCCGTGCAGCTATAAATGGGCCGACGGATTTTCCGAAGGTCTGGCTGCGGTGCGCAGCAAGGGTAAGATCGGTTTCATCGATAAAAACGGTAAACTGGCGATCGAAGAAAAATTCAACAGCTATGAGTATGGCTTCAAACAAGGGCTGGCAATCATAAAAGAAGACGGCAAGCACAAGTATATCGATCAGCGCGGTGCAGTTTCCTTTGTCGCCGATTATGACCACGTATATCCGTTTGACAACGGTCTGGCGGAAGTGCGTCAGGAAGTAAGAAGCACTTCGTGGGGCGGCGTCTTCACGATGGCATTGGGCGCTTCTGCCGGAGAATACAGTGTGAATGGCAATGAACTGACCGAGTTGAACATCAAACGTGGCTTTCTCGATACGACGGGGAAAGCAGTGATCCCGACCCAGTATGACCACGTGGCGGAGTTTAAGGGCGACCTTTCGCTCGTCAAGCTCAAAGACAAACAGGGGTATGTGAACCGTAAGGGAGAATGGGTGATTCCGGCCGAATATGAATTCTTGGGCGAATTCAGCGAAGAAGTCGCCGTGGCAAAAAAAGATGGCAAATGGAACTACGTGGATAAGAATAACAAACCGTTGACGCGCTTGCTCTTCAATGCAGGCAGGGATTTCAGCTGCGGTCTGGCCGCAGTCAAGCTGGGCGAACAATGGGGATTCATCAATCGCAGCGGCAATCTCGCGATCAAAGGGAAATTTGATGAAGCAAGACCGTTCAGCGAGGATATCGCGGTCGTGAAGTACAAGACCTTTTGGGGCGCGATCGACAAAAACGGCGAATTTGTCATCCTGGCTAACGCCAACTTTGAAGAACTCTCCGACTTTCATAACGGCCTGGCTGCCGTCAAAGTGAAAGGAAAATGGGGCTATCTCCGAAGCGACGGAAAGATGCTCGTCGAGCCGCAGTACGATGCGGCGGACGCGTTTTTATAAGAAGATGGAAGAGAGACAGGCGAGCGATAGGGCTCGTCTGTTTTTTTGCGCAACGCCTAAGGGGCGCCGGATGTGAAGCGTAATTTCAAATTTGCCTGCTGGCAAGAGGATATTTTCGCTTCGAAGCGGAAGTATTATAAGAAAGAGGCAGCAAAATATCCGCGAAATGGAGGCGCTTAGATGATGGAAAAAACGGTACTCGTTCAGCAGCAGGAGGGGGTTTTGCGACTGACGCTAAACCGGCCGGATTCACTGAATGCCTTAAATCAGGAGATGGTCGCCGAACTACGGCAGGCGCTGCGCGAAGCCGCGGTCGATCCGGCGGTGCGTGTCGTGGTTCTGTGCGGCAGCGGACGCGGTTTTTGCGCGGGCGGCGACCTTGGTTATCTGGAATCGATCGCCGGCACGGCGCGGGCCAAAGACTTTATCGCATCGGTCGGCGAATTGGCGGAGGCGATCCGCCGCCTGCCAAAACCGGTAATCGCGCAGGTGCATGGCGTAGCGGCCGGCGCCGGGTTCAATTTGGCGCTCGCCTGTGATCTGATCGTGGCCAGCCGGACCGCCAAGTTTGCACAAAGTTTTGCCAAGGTCGGACTGATTCCTGATTGCGGCGGTACATACCTGTTGCCGCGACTGATCGGCATGCACCGGGCTAAAGAGCTGATGTTCACCGGCGATGTGGTCAATGCGGAAAAACTACAGGAATGGGGTTTGCTCAACCATCTGACGGAACCGGAAGAACTCGAAGAAGAGACCGCTTTTTGGGCGAAACGTTTGACGCTCGCAGCGCCGCTCGCCGTTGCCAAGCTGAAACAGGCTTTGCACGAGGCGGAACGCTTCGATTTTGCGCAGGCTACGGCGCGGGAATCGGAACTGCAGGCGCAGTGCTTGGACACGCAGGATCACGCCGAAGGCGTTGCCGCGTTTCGTGAAAAGCGGCAGGCGAAATTTACCGGCTGCTGAGGCGAAAGAAGCAAGGGACGGTCGCGAAATAGGGTTTTTCCTGTTTTGCGGCCGTCCCTTACGCTTGTCCGCTTCAGTTTGTTTTAACGGGAGGGGTTTCAATGGAATGCATCATTAAAGGTTTGAAGTTATATTATCAATGCGTTGGCGAAGGAAAGCCGATCTTGCTTTTGCACGGCTTTTATCCGGACCATCGCCTGATGGCGGGCTGCATGGAACCGGTTCTAAAGGAGGGCGGCTATCGTCGGATCTACCTTGATCTGCCGGGCATGGGACAAAGCGAGAGTGCATCTTGGCTCAAAAGCGCGGATGAGATGCTGGAGATCGTACTCGCCTTCATTGAACGACTTCTTCCCGGCGAAGAGTTTCTCTTGGCCGGCGAGTCGTATGGCGGCTATCTGGCGCGCGGCATCGTCCTGCGTCTGACAAACCGGGTGGCGGGATTGTTCCTGCTTTGTCCTTGCATCGTTGCGCAAGTGAAGCAGCGTACCTTGCCGCCGCATGCGGTACTGCGCCGCGATGCGACGTTGCTCGCGTAGCTGCCGCCTGAAGATATGCCGGGTTATGCCGCGGTGGCGGTGGTGCAGAGTGAAGAGACCTGGCGGCGCTACCAAAAGGAAGTGCTGCCGGGTCTGAAACAGGCGGACGCTGAGTTCCTAAGCCGCTTTGCAGCAGAGGGGTATGCGTTTTCCTTTCCGGTCGATCAAGGCGTCCGATACGAAAAGCCGACGCTGATCCTGACCGGAAGGCAGGATGACTGCGTCGGCTACCAAGATGCGTGGCAGCTGCTGGAACAATATCCGCGCGCGACGTTTGCCGTACTTGACCGGGCCGGACACAACGCGCAGATCGAACAGCCGGAACTGTTCGATGCGCTGTTGAAGGAGTGGCTGTCCCGGGTGCAGGAAGAGAAGCGAAGTGCGGAGTAAGCTGAGTTTTAGCTTGACGACGAAAAATAAGGCAAGGATTTTAGCGCGCGAGCGCGAAATAAGAGCAGATGAGCACTTTTAGCGGACACTGAAGGAGGATACGATGGTCAAGAAGTTTGATGACGCCGAAGAAGAGGCAATGGAAGAAATGATGCTGACGATGCTGGAAAAGGAAGCCAAGAAAGAGGCGCAGCGTTGGACGCGGCGTTTCAGCGCCAAACCGGACATGAAAGAAGTCTTGGCGGCCATGACGAAGGACGAACTGAACGAACGCAAAAAAATGCTGAAGCTAAAGGGGGCGGCCGCGCTAAAAAAGGATGAACTGGTCCGCCTTGTGGCGGAAGCGATTCTCGAGCGCGCCGAAGTCCTGTTTGAATTGCTTGACGAAACGCAGCATCAATGGCTGCGCCGGATCTGCGCTGCGGGCGGCGTGGTTGCGATACAGGAAGAGGCGGAGACGCACTGCCTGGAATGGCTTTACAGCATCGGCTGGGTCGCGTTCGGGCATGTCGGCAATACGCGCTGCGTGATCATGCCAAGCGAACTGACGGCGGTATTTCAGCGCATTGACGGAGCGGAGCTGAGCCGGATTGCCGCAGAGAACTCGCAGTGGATCATCCTGGCCAGCGGTCTCGTTTATTATTACGGCGTCCTGTCGCCAAAAGAAATGGTCGCCCGCCTGACGGAGCTGACCGGAACTGCGGTGGAAGAAGAGCGTCTCTATGCCGTGGTCGGGATTAATGCCGCCGAAGGCGACTGGGGTATTGCGCTCGAAGAAGATTGGTTCTGCGACTATCGGGTCTGGGATCCGGCGGCGCTGCGGCAGGAACAGGAACGGTATCCGGATGTGACGCCGTATCCGTTTACCTATGAGCAATTGTATGCGGCCGGGCAACTTCATTTTGTCGAACAGAATGCGCCTTTTGAAAGCCTTGTTCAATTGCTGGAGAAAGAGTGGCGGGCGGAAACGGACGAAGCGGTCGAGCAGGTCGAAGAGTGGGTCATGATGCTGCGAAACGGCGAGGAAGTCGGCGAAGTGCTTGCTTTTATCGAAGAGTCGCTGGTGTTTCCGACGCGCAAGTTGGCCAAGAAAATGATCGATCTTTTAGTGGCTCTTTCAAATGGTACGCGCCAGTGGGCGCTGAAAGGATATGCGCCGCAGGAACTGCGTCAATTGAAAAATCCGGACAGCAACGTAGTGCTGCTGCATAAACCGACGGCGCGCCAGAATCAGACCGGGCGTAATGAACCCTGTCCGTGCGGCAGCGGCAAGAAATATAAAAAATGCTGTGCGCAGAAAGACGAATCACAATAAAAAAATAGAAGGCGGAAGCTTCCGCCTTCTATTTTTTCTTAGGGCTCTTTACGTTTTTTGCCTGTTTGTCGGCGAAGAATTTAGAACTCTTCGTCGCCTTGAGCTGATTTTTGTAACTGCTCTTGTCAGAAATCTTTCCCATCTGATGCCTCCAACTTAGCTTATATTTTCGGGCCGTCGCAGTCGTCGCGTCGGCCGCTGCATGAGCGCAGAGTAACGTTCCACATTACTATACTACGAGTTGCAGCTGGTTGCCAGTTTTATTTGCCGCTGCGGCCGTAGACGAAAGCGGGGTCAGTTCTTATCTTCCGTCAGGATGCGTCGAATCAATTCGGATAAAACCTTAGGATCGGTACCGGCCAAAGGGTGCTCCGCCTTGCGTGCGGCGGGGCTTGCTAAAGGAGAGGGTTTCGTTTGCTCGGGGCTGTCCGGCTTTTTGTTCATGCGATCGCCTCCTTACCGACAGTGTACCATTTGCAAAATAAAAAGAAAATAGCGAAATAAACGGCAGGACTTTTAGCCTACGGTGCGGAATAAATTTCCAATACTATTGAGCGGGGATGCAAAGAGTAGCGGGAGCAGGAGGCGGACTTCGCCGGTTGTACTTTGAAAGGGGAGGCTTTCGATGTTGGACACAAAAACGATGATCCTGATGTTGGCGCTGGGCAACATGGTTTTGTTTTTTAATCTGAGTTTTTTTGCCCGCTGGGGAAAACAAACGCCGGGCGGCGAATACTGGCATTGGTCAAAGGCGGCGCAGGCCTGCGGTTGGCTTTGTCTGTTCTTGCGTGGTACGATTCCCTACGGCGCTTCTTTTTTGCTGGGCAATATCCTGCTCTTGAGCGGTTTTTGGCTGGAAAGCGTCGCACTGCGTCAGCAGGGAAATGCAAAAGAAGGAAAAACGATCATTCTTGGCGGGATCGCCTTGTTGGTCGGCGTTGTTTCCTATCTCTATCTCGCCAAAGTCGGGCCGGCGATCAGCGTCGCGATCGTTTCACTGCTGAGCAGCCTGCCCTATGCCTATGTCGGTTTTGAGCTTTCGAAGGAATGGAAAAGTGCGAGCCGTCTGCGTCGCTTCCTTGCCGGCGTGACGTTGGCGTTGTCATGGATTGTCCTATTCCGTGTGGTCGCGGTGCTGATTAATCCCTTCGGCTTGTTCGCGAACAACGCCTACCAGATGGTAGTCTTTCTTTCTTGGTATCTCTTGATGCTGACGACCGGTTTCGGTTTCATTCTGCTGGCGAAAGAAAAAAGCGATCAGCGCATCGTGCAAATGACGATCACCGATCCGCTGACCAAGATCTTGAACCGGCGCGGGTTTGAGGAAGTTTTGCAACGCTCTTCCGCAATGGCGAATCGCAAAGCGAAACCGTTTTCCCTTTTGCTGCTCGACATCGATTCGCTCAAGCTGATTAATGATCAGCTTGGGCGGACCGCAGGCGACAGCGTACTGGAAACGGTTGCTCAGCTGTGTCGCGGACTGTTGCGTGAAGGCGACTGGGTCGGCCGCTGGGGCGGCGATGAATTCGCCGTGCTGCTGCAGGATTCGGAACAGGAAGAAGCGAAAACGGCAGCAAGGCGAATCCTGGATCATTACGTTACGCGAAAAGACGAAAAAGTAGCGCTGACGCTTAGCGCCGGAGGTGCGACCTGGCATAAAGGAGAATCGTATGCGATGCTGCTGGCGCGGGCGGATCGCGCCTTATGCAGGGCGCAGGAACAAGGCTGCAACTGTTTTGCCTTTGATGAAGAAAACGACGCAGAAGAGGCGGTTAAATAAAAAAAGATACCCCTCGCGTTTTTCGCCGAAGGGTAGCATCAAGGTTTCTCTAATCTCTCTCCTATGCAATTCATCGTAGTGCGGTAACCTCCGTAATGCGTTAGTGGGGTGCGTAGCGGCTGTTGTTCAGACCGAAATTGGCGATGCTTCGTACCAGATAGGCAAACGGCCAGATCAAAGTCACGCCGCACATGAAGAGTGGGTAGGCCAGGCAGAGTAAAAGGATGCAAAGCGGAGACAGGATAAACGATGCGACCATCGTAGGCATTCTGGTTACCCGCATGATTCGTTCCTCCTTTCTGCAAAGAGTCTTCTCCTCACAAGCATAGCATTGAATTTGTCTTTGCGACAAGTCTTGCAAAAGGGGAAAAGCAGGCGTTTAATCGGAATTTAAGCGGGATTCTGTGAATTATCAGACGAATGCGCCTGAATTTGTGAAAAATCCATGTTTCTCATTTAAAAGTTTAGGCTGCCGTGCGTAAAAAACGTTTTTCAAGCGCCTGGAAGGCGCTGGTTTCGCCGAGCGAAACCACGAGCAAAGCCGACCAGATAAAGGCGAAAGAGATCAGATGGCTGAAGCTGAACGGTTCGCCGTAAACGAAGACGCCGATCAGAAGCGCCAGTGTCGGTGAAAGATATTGAATGAAGCCGACGATTTTAAGCGGCAGCTGCTTGACGCCGCTCGCGAACAAAAGAAGCGGCGTCGCTGTGATCGCTCCGGTGCCGATGCATAAAAGAAGGATCGTTGTGCCCTGCGTGCTGAAGGCGGCTGCATCCTGCTGGCTGAGCTGCGCGAGATAAAAAAGCGCCAGCGGCGAGACCAACAGCGTCTCGAGAGCGATGCCGCTGACCGTGCCGACTTGGATGACCTTCTTGCATAAACCGTACAAACCGAAAGAAACAGCAAGAAAAAGAGAAATCCAGGGGAAAGAGCCGAGCTGCCAGGTCATATGCAGGACGCCGGTCAAGGCAAGCAGACAGGCGATGCCCTGCCAGAGCGTCAAGCGCTCTTTCAGGAAAAGCAGACCTAAGGCGATGCTGACCAACGGATTGATGTAGTAACCAAGGCTCGATTCCACGATGCGGTTGCTTTGCACGGCCCAGATATACACCAGCCAGTTCGCGCTGATCAGAAGCGAGGCCGCGAAGAGCGCCGCCGCATGTTTCGGATGCGCCAGGAGAAAGCGGATCTCCTGGCGGAAGGCGGCCAGCGAGTTGCTGACGAGCAGCAAGAGGAGCAGGAAGAAGAACGACCAGACGATGCGATGCGCGAGCACCTCCATTGCCGGAACGGTCGTCAGCAGTTTCCAGTAGATCGGCAGCGCGCCCCAGAGCAAATAAGCGCTGATGATGGATAATAAACCGGGCTTGGCCAGAAGCGAAGCGGTATCTTGTTTCATAATAAACTCCTTTGTTGACGCGCCGATGGCGGATTTCATTTAAGTCTATTGCAATAAAGCGGCAAAAGCAATAGCAGAATCCTGTCGAGTTGCTAAAGAAAAATCGGCATAGGAGTTGACAATAAGTGAGAAGAATCATAGAATATATCTGTAGCTGAAGTGTAGTAAATGAATAGCTGATGGGGAGTCGCCAAGCTGGCTAAGGCACCTGACTCTGACTCAGGCATTCGAGGGTTCGAGTCCTTCCTCCCCAGCCAACACGACTCGCTAGCTCAACTGGCAGAGCAACTGACTCTTAATCAGTAGGTTCACGGTTCGATTCCGTGGCGGGTCACCAATGAATGTAAGGCCTTCGCAGAAAATGCGAAGGCTTTTTTGTTTTTACAATAACCGTACAACAACCACGCAGGAATGAAAAAAATAAGCTCCGTGAAAATGTCGTAGGCTGGATGGCCATGCCGCCCGCGGTGAGAAGTGCCAGAAGTGGCGGGAGGCGCGGGCAGCAAAACGCACGAAGGAAATGAAAGCGTTGCTTGCTGCGGAAAGAAAATCGGATAAAAAGTAAGCATAGTGAAGAGGTAAAAGTAAAACCCGTCGATCTCCCAAAAGAGCGACGGGTTTTTTTTAGCCAATTTCAATGCGCAGGCTCGGATCTGTTTCGCATTGGGCAACGATGCCGTTGTAGGCGTCGATGATTTTTTGCACGGTTACTTTTCGCTCGGCCGACTTGAACAGGCTGAGTTCGTAAACGTTGGTGGCCAGGAACTGCTCGATGTCCCAGACTTCGATGCGGCCGTCTAAATTGTGATCGGCGGCGATGGATTCGGCCACTACGAGGCGCTGATAGGTTGTGATGATGATCGGCTTTAGGCCGGCTTCCAGGTTGCGGCCGCATTTTTGAACCAACGCTTCGCCGGGCGCGGTCGTGCAATGAATGACGACGTCTTCGACGATGAAGTCGCCACTGCGCGCCGTCGGCGAATCGGCGACCGACGCGCCGTGAAATTCCATCTGCCCTTCCGGGACGATCAGGGACAACTTTGCGCCGACGATGTGCTGCAGCACCGTGCCGACGTAGGTTGTGCCCGGGTTTTCCTTTTGCCGGTGTTCGGCCTGCGCAAGCAGATCGCGTACGACGGCGCGGATCGTCTTGCTGGTATCGTAACGCAGAACGAACGGTTTGGAATTGAAGAATTCTTTTACGCGCTCAACCCACCAGGCTTCAATCGCGGCCGTATCGGCGACGCCTTGCTTGTGCAGGTTGTTTAAAAACTCGACGTAGTCTTGCATGATGCCGATGCTGCCGCGACTTGTCCGGCCGCCTTCTTCCGCCAGGACGCGAATGACGCCGTAGTCGGCTAAAACTTTTTGCACGGCGATTTTGCCTAAGTTCAATACTTGGCCTTTATTGCTGGTGGTCAAGGCGTCCGAATCCAGCGGCAACCCTTTTTCTTTTGCCATGCGGGACAGATGGATGATGATGGCTAGATTGCCTTTGGAAGTCAGCTTTTTTTCGTCGCGGTATGCAAGCAATTGATCATGCAAGGGATTAGACATAGGAGGCCTCCATTAGTTTCGTTAGAATGTGTTTCCCTAAAAACTTGGCCACCGGCGCGGCTACGGCGTCGCCCATCGCGCGATAGCCGTCGTTGTAAGTGCCGGGCAATTGAAATTTATCCGGCGCGCCCATCAGGCGGGCCGCTTCCCGAATGGTCAATAAGCGGGTCGTGATTGCGCCGTGGTGTTTCATAACCAGAAGTTGGCGACTGCTGCCGCCGTCCGGCGTACGTAGGCAGCCGGCGACGCCGTCGAAACGAAGTTCCAGAACTTGCTCGCCGTTGCGGGTGCGGCGGTAGCCGGTTGCGACAAGCGGATCTTGAGAAGAAGAAAGCAATTGTTCGCGGTGGCGCGGCGACAGCAACTCCAGATTGCGCTGCAGTCGTTCCGGCGAATCGACTGGCGCATCCCATTCCACGAGGTGGATTAAATCGCGCTTCCGTTTCGGCGGCAGGGGCGCTTTCCACCACAGTAGATCGGGCAGGCCGGCGGATGCGCTAACGACCGCTTTGGAGTGAAGCCAGTTTGGACCTTTGTCCAACAGTTCAGATGGAATCGTCGCGTCATTGGCGACGGCGATGACGAAAATGCGCGGGCGGGACTGCGGCACGAAGTGAACCGCATCCAGCGCGACGGCTCCGACGCGATAGCCGCGCTTATGCAGCGCCAGATGTAAGGCGCGATAATCTGCGCCCTGGCGGGTAGAAACCAAGCCGACGACGTTTTCGGCCACCAGCACTTTCGGCTTCTCGGGCATTTCGTCTAAAATACGCAGCCATTGCCAAACCAGGCCGCTGCGGCTGGCGTGGATGCCGTTGGCGTTGCCGGCCAAGGACAGGTCCTGGCAGGGAAAACTGGCCCAGGACATATGAGCCGGCGGCAAGTCAGCGCCGCGGACCTTTTGAATGTCCTCCAGGACAAAATGCTTGCCAGCGTGGTTGGCGTTATACACGGCCGCTTTCTTGGCGCAAATGTCGTTGGCCCAGATCGGCTTGATCAAACCGTTTAAGCCGCAGGCGACAAGACCGCTGCCGGCGAAAAACTCCAGCATAGTCCATTGTTTATTCGTTATTGTTTTATGTTTTTGACCAACGTCGAGAGCGTCTGTTCCCTCGAAGATGGACGAAGCTCGCATTCCCATACGACAAATACCCTCCAACCTAATGATTGCAGCCTTGCTATATTCGCCGCATCTCGGTTCATGTTTCGGTCTAATTTGGCATTCCAGTAATCTTGCTTTGTTTGCGGACGAGCGGATCTTTTGCAACCGGGATGCTGATGCCAAAAACAACCGTGCACAAAAATCGTTGCGTTATATTTAGGAAGAACAATGTCGGGCTTTCCCGGCAGCTCTTTCGCGTTCTTGCGATAGCGAAAGCCCGCGCGAAAGAGAAACGTGCGCACCAATACCTCCGGCGCAGTTTCGTCGCTGCGCACCCGGCGCATCAGCGTGCTGCGCTGATCGGGGGAAAGTTTGTTGCGTGAATCTGTATCGGACAAGTTTTTATTCGACGGATCATTATGCGACATTTGCATCACCTACGAAAGTATGTTCGACTTTGCGGTGGAAATTCCTTTCTATAAGCGATAAAAACAAACTAGGTTAATTCTAAATGAATGCATCAAATGTGTAAATCTAAAAAAATGCAGAAAAAGGCAGTTGGAAATCACTTTTGACAAAAGTGATAAAAATTTTCGCTGAAACTGATGTAATATGGACAGAGAAACAGTTTTGAAAATGCCGAAAGCAGCATGAAATATACCGGCCAATGTGTTTAATGAAGAGGTGAATGCTGATAGTTGTTGTACTTTTCATTACAACAACTATGCAACAACGCTGCGAAAAATCATTATGATGTACTGTGACGAAAGTGCAGTGTGTTCAAGTATTTGTGGTGGGTCACCAACGAATGTAAAGCCTTCGCAGGAAATGCGAAGGCTTTTTTGCGTGCGCGTTTAAATGCGGCGGCGTTTGGAATTTGCCTTGCCGGAAGGATAAAAGGAGGCGATTTCGGTGAAAGTGTTTTTGAATCCCGGCCATGCGCCGGGCGGAGTGCCCGATCCGGGGGCGGTGAATGCGGTGCTTGGGCTGCGAGAGGCGGATGTGGTCGCGGCTGTCGGCGCGGCGACAAAAGCGTATTTGCGTGCGGCCGGGTGTGAAGTGACGCTTTGGCAGGACGATTCGCTGGCGCAGGTGACGAGGCAGGCGAATGAAACGGCGGCGGATTTGTTTGTCAGCATTCATTGCAATAGCGCGGGCGACCCGGCGGCGCGAGGGTCGGAAGTCTGGTATTGCGGCGCTTCCCTTGCGGGAAGAGAATTGGCCGGTTGCATCCAAAGTCAACTCATCGCCGCGCTTGGACTGGCGGATCGAGGCTGCAAAGCAGCCGTGCCGGGCGTGAACGGGCTCTATGTGCTGACGCGGACGGCTATGCCGGCGGTCTTGGTCGAGCTGGCCTTTCTTTCCAATCCTGAGGAGGCCGCTCTTTTGGCAAGTGACGAAATGCAAAAGACATGCGCGGCGGCGATTGCGCGCGGCATCACCGACTACGCGGCGCGGGTTTGAAAAAGCAACGCGAAATGAAGGATAAAGGGGCTGTCTCAAAATTAGCTTTTGCTATAATGAGACAGCCCCTTTCTTTATTGGACCGTTAGTTTACATTGAACCACAGGCGCTGCGCGCCATAGATTCGCTGCGCGAATGAATGGATAAATCAGTGAAAACGTTAAATGGTGTAATGATTTCACTGATTGCGTCAGTGGTCCGTGGTTCAAATTTGATTTTGAGCCAACCGCTTTTTGCTATTCATTCCAGCTTTTGCTGACGACGAGCGCAAGCTGTTCCGGTTGGAAGGTGAGCAGGCTATAGTGGAGCGGCTTTGCCTGACTGCGATCATAAGAGCGCAAGAGAAGCTGGCCGTCCGGCTGAAGCTCGACGTAGCCGCTTACGCTGTGCTCGGCAGCGGCGAATGGGGTGACCGTGCTGTAATCGCTGACGCGATTGTCCTGCAAGCGAAGCATGACGGGTGTAAGCTGCCCGTCTGCGATGCAGAAGAAACGCAGCTCAGCGTTCAGCGTACCGCCTTGGCGGATGACGAGCAGGTCGGGCTGCCGATAGCTTTGCCAGCGCGGCAGGATGGAGATCATCTCGCGCGACAGGTTGAACTCGCCGACGGTCCTGCCGTTCGGGAAAAGAGCGGTCGCCTCGATGACTGCGCTGTCTCCCGCGGCGCGCGCCGCCCAGTAGCGACCCCGGACGAGGATGTCGCCCGACAGCGCTACGTCGCTGTCGGCTTGGCTGACCTGCCGTTCTTCATAGCTGGTGAAGAGGTAGACGTCAACGTTGTCGCCCTGTTTGTCGCGCAGTCGATAAGCGGGATGCTCCGCGCCAAGCGGCGCATGCGCCTTGACGTAAGCGAGCGGCACGCTTTGCCCGCTGTGCAAAGGCGCGTCTGGCAGAGAGGCCTTGAGCGCCAAAGCCAGGTCGATGACCGGCTGCCAGCCTGCAGCGTTCGATGCGGCGTAGGGCTGTACGCCGGACGTTTCTGCGACAGTGATATAATCGCCGTCTTGCGGCAGGTCGGGCGAGACGATCCAGTTGCGGCTGGCCGGGTTTATGACGAGATGGCGTGTGGCGCCCGGGCGGTTAATGTTGCCGATGCAAACGGGCAGCGTGAAAACCGTCTCGCCGCTCGCCAGGAAGACGGAATGCGCCTGCCAGGGATTCCACCAGTACGGCGTGCCGCTGTCCGTACGGGCGGCCAGCGACCAGTCCGCGGCGGCGCAAAAGGACGTGGGCGAGAGCAGCAGGAATAGGGTGAGCAGGCAGACAAGGTGCAGGGCGGAAAAGAGAGTTCTAGGCTTTCTTTCAGCGCGGCGCGCCGGGGAAAAGGATAGCGGCATAGACAGTCCCTCCTTCGTACTTGAAAGCGTAAAAGATCCTAGGAAAAGAGTAGCGCAAAAAAATGAAAAAGAAAACTTTTTTATTTTGCACAAAATGGGATATAATGGAAGAGGAGTTAACTAAATTAAAATATTAACGATAAGCAGGGAGAAAAGCAGGCGAAGCAGAATAATTGATGAAAAGATGCGACTGTAAGCATACTGAAAATAAATAGAGAACAGCGGAATTATTTGGGAGGTGTTATCGTGAGTCAAGCGGCGGAGAAAAAAGGTATTTTGATTGAAACGGGAACAAATGAGTTTGAGATCATCGAATTCTCAATCGGTAAGGTGAACTACGGTATCAATGTGGCGAAAGTCAGAGAGGTTATCAATTGCGTTCCGACGACCAAGCTTCCCAATGCGCATCCGTATGTCGACGGGATTTTCACCTTGCGGGGCAGGATCATGCCGCTCGTGAATTTGCCGCGCTGCCTAGGCTCGGTTGTCGATCCGGAAGATGCGGACGCCGGACAGAACATCATTGTCAGTGAGCTCAATAATTATTTTGTCGGTTTTCTTGTTGACAAGGTCTCGCGTATCCATCGCGTCTCCTGGGAGCAGATGGAGCCGCCGCCCGATATCACGGATTCGGAAATGGTGGTCGGGATCATTAAGATGAATGAAAAGATGGTCGTACTGCTTGATTTCGAAAAGATCGTTTCCGAAATCAATCCGGAAATCAACCGTAAATTGAGCGCCGTGCCGGAAACCAGCACGGACCGCCGTGAAGAACGCAATAAGAAGACGCTGGTGGTCGCCGAAGACTCGCATATGCTGCGTGACCTGCTGATCAGCACGCTGCATGCATCCGGTTATGTGAACGTACTGGCGTTCCCGAACGGCAAAGAGGCCTGGGAGAAATTAGAGGAAATTGGCAAGAACGGACAGCCAATCGAAAAAACCGTGCAGTTGCTGATTACCGATATTGAAATGCCGCAGATGGACGGACATCATCTCCTGAAACGCATCCGTGAGAATCGTGATCTGCAGCCGTTGCCGGTCATCATCTTCTCGTCGCTGATCAACGAAGAAATGCGGCGTAAAGGCGAAGCGCTCGGTGCAAATGCGCAAATCTCAAAACCGGAGATTGCGCAACTGATCGATCTTGTTGATAAAGAAGCATTATAGAAATAACTGACGGCAAAACGGGAGGAAGCAGATGAAAATCTTGGTGGTGGATGATTCGACTTTTGCCCGCGGAATTCTCATCCGTGAATTGAAGGCGAACGGGATTGCCGAAAGTGAGATCAGCCAATCGGATACTGGGGCGGGTGCGCTGGAAAGCATGGCGGCGCAGGCGTTTGATTTGGCGCTTCTTGATATTGTGATGACCGGGATTGACGGCATCGCGGTACTGAAAGCGTTTAAGGAAGCGCAGCCAAAGGCCAAGGTTATCATGTGCAGCAGCCACAGCTCGCCCGAGGCGCTCGAAGAATTGAAAGCCTTGGGCAGCGATGCGTTCTTGCTGAAGCCTTTTTCGGCGCAGGAATTTAAAGATATCGTCGGCCCGTTTCTTGAAAAATAGAACCTTTCTATAAGGATGAAAAGACTGTCGCAAGATGACGCCGCAAGGCGGTCTGCGGCAGTCTTTCTTTGCCCGGAAAAGGAGCGTTGCGCGATACGGCGCGGCGCGGCGGCTTGAGAGATTGGCGGCGCTTAGCAGGAAACGGGTCTTCGACGCCGAAGATACAAAAAAGCAGAAGGAAGAGGGGGACAAAGGATGATTGCAATTTTCGATCGACGCGGCGTCGTGCGGGCGTGGCTCGACAAAGAATATGTCTATAATCTCGAAGGTTCTAAAGTGCTGGGCTTTTTAGACAATGAAGGCCTTTTCAATGTACATGGCGAGCCGTTGGGTTTTTTTTCGACCGGTTTTTTTCGCGATAAAAGCGGCTTTGTCGTCGCGTTCATTGATTCGGCGCTTGGCGGGCCGCGCCTGCCGGAACGCCAGCAGGAACCGTTTTCGCCGCTTGGCGTCGTGCCGCCGCTGACGCCGCTGCCGACGCGTCTTTCGGCAGTGCCGGGGCCGCGCGCGGACTGGTCGCCGCTCGATTGGCGAGATTTTATCCGGGATTAGGATAAAAAGAAACGATAACATGCAGAAGCGAAGTCGGCCGATTCTATCGGCCGGTAGGAAGAAAGGAAGAATAATATAATCTTCCCGCCTTCCCTTCTTCGACTCTTCGTGTAAAAAACGTCCCGCTTGCGTTCGTTTTGTCGACAGTCTCAAGGGCCGTCTCTATCTGAGACGGCCCTTTTAAAATGCGCGTGCTACTGCCGTTTGCCGCGTGCCAGGGATGCGAAAATCCCGCTTGTGCAGAGTACGGTGAAGATGAGAAAAGCGTTGCGGCTGCTTTGCAAAAGGAGCGCGCTCGTATCTTTGCTTCCGGAATGCAGCGCAAAGAGCAGCGTGACGATCGCCATGCTGACGGCCTGTCCGGTCAGACGCATCATCGCCAGCGTTGAGGCGGCGACGCCGTAGTGCTTTTTCTCGACCGCGCTCATGATGGCGTTGGTGTTCGGTGAGGAGAAAAGGGCGAAGCCGAGCCCGACCAGCGTCAGATTCAGAAGGATAAGCGCGAGCGGACTGTCGGCAAGCAGGAAGGTGAAGAAAAAGAGTCCCAAAGCGCTGAGCGCCATGCCCCAGGAAGCGATGAGCGCCGGCTGAAGGCGATCGGACAAGCGACCGGCCAGCGGCGAAAAAAGCGCCATGAAGAGCGGCAGGGCAAGCAAAACGAGACCGGATTGCGCCGAATCCAAATGGCGGATCAGCTGCAGGTGTAGAGAAAGAAGAAAACTGACCGCAAAGGTTGCACTGTAGTTGATCAATGCCGCCAGGTTGGAAAACGCGAAGAGAGGATTGCTGCGAAACAGGCGGACGGGAAGCAGCGGCGATGCTTGGCGCGCTTCGTAGCAGAGAAAGGCTGCGAGCAGCGAAAGACCGAGCGCGAGCCAATACGCGGAATGGGCAAGCGTTGAAAAGGAAGAGAGACTGTAGAGCGTCAGCGTGATGCCTGCCGTATAAGAGAGCGCACCCAGCCAGTCAAAATGTTCGTCGCCCGCTTCGCGCCACTCGCCCTGCAGGCGGCGCACGGCAAAGACTGCGGTGGCGGCGGCGAAAACGGCGCTGAAGAAGAAAAGGCTGCGCCAGCCGAACTGATAATTTAAAAAGCCGCCCAGTACGGGGCCGAGCGAGAGGCCGACATAGGTGGAGGCGGTGCTCAGACCGAGCGCGTAACCGCGCTTCGTTGCCGGGAAGACGGAGGTGAGAATGGCGATGCCGGTGCTGAACAGCATCGCGCTGGCGATGCCCTGTGCGACGCGAAAGGCTAGCAGCATCGACAAACTGTCGGCTGTGCCGGAAAGCAGCGTGAAAAGGGAGAAAAGGATAATGCCGCTGAGATAAATCTTTTTGCGACCGATGATGTCGGCTAAACGGCCGAACGGCATAAGGAAAGCGGCGGCGCCAAGAATATAGCTGGAGGCGATCCAGCTGAGCAAAATGGGATCGGCCGAAAACTCGCGTCCGATCGTCGGCAAAGCGAGGTTGATGGAACTGGCCATAAAGGGCGCCAGAAACGAAGTGGACATGACGATGAGCAGTACGGAACGTTCGGGCATGATAAAACCTCCGCTTAAAAAGATGGCTCGACAGTGTGGGCGAAAAGAAAGCGTCTGCTGCGGAAACACTTTGTGCTTTACTCCGGAGTGTACTATACTATACTTCGATATCATAGATGGAAAAAGATTGAGGTTGAAGATAAATGGAACATCCGAATGCGTTGGGCGAACAGCCGGTGGGACGATTGCTCTGGAGGTTTTCCGTACCGGCGATTACCGGCATGGTCGTCAATGCCTTATACAACATCGTCGACAGTGTTTTCGTCGGACGCGGCGTCGGCGAACTCGCGTTGGCAGCGGTCACGATCGCCTTTCCGCTGGTCATTGTCCTGATGGGTTTCGGCATGCTGGTCGGGGTCGGCGCCAGCGCGCGGATCTCGATTTGCCTTGGTCAGCAGGATAAAAAGATGGCGGAGCTGATCCTCGGCAATGCGACCGGGCTGCTCTTCTTGCTGGCGGCGGGACTGACGGCTGCTTTGCTCGTCTTTCTCGACCCCTTGCTGATGCTGCTTGGAGCAACGCCTGAGCTGCTGCCGATGGCGCGGGAGTTCACGCGCGTGCTTTTGCTCGGCAGCATTTTCATGTATGTGAGCTTCGGCTTGAACAGCGTGATCCGCGCGCAGGGACATCCGAAGACCGCGATGGCAACCATGCTGATCGCGGCGGGCTTAAATGTGGTCTTGAATCCGATTTTCATCTTCGGTCTGCAGCTTGGCATCAGCGGTTCGGCGCTGGCTACCGTGATCGCGCAGGCGGTCGCGGCCATCTGGGTGCTCTTGTTTTTGCGCAGTGAGAAAAGTTTTCTCAAACTGCACTGGAAGAATCTGAAGCTGCAGCGAAGCATCGTCGCAGAGATTGTTTCGATCGGCTCATCGCCGTTTCTGATGCAAATCGCCGCCAGCGTTGTCGGCGTACTCTTCAATCACAGTCTGATCCTCTACAGCGGCGAGTTGGGCGTAGCGGCGATGGGCATCATCAATCGCGTCGCGATGTTGTTGGTGATGCCGGTATTTGGCATCAGCCAGGGAGCGCAGCCGATCATCGGCTACAATTTCGGTGCGCGGAACTTTCAACGCGTCAAAGAAACGCTTTATAAAGCGGGGGTCGCTGCCACGTTGATCTGCTGCGCGGCATTCCTGATCGTGCAGATCTTCGACGAACCGATCATCCGTCTTTTTAACGGCAACGCGGAACTGATCGCGATTGGTGCGTCCGGCATGCGGATCTATCTTTTCATGCTGCCGATCATCGGTTTCCAGGTCGTCTGCACCACCTATTTCCAAGCGGTCGGCAAAGCGCGGCAGGCCATTTTTCTCAGTCTGTCGCGGCAGTGCGTCTTCTTGCTGCCGCTCGTGCTGCTGCTGCCGCGTTTTTTCGGACTTACAGGAATCTGGTTGGCCGGTCCGGCCGCGGATCTGGTCTCCTCGGTGCTGACCGGCGCGCTCTTATGGCTTGAAATTCGCCATTTGAACCGAATGTCGCTATAAAAAAGCCGTTCTAACATGGTTGTTAGGACGGCTTTGCTTTTGCATCAGCGCAGTGTTGTCTCGAAAAGCCGAACCATCGTCGGATCGAATTTGCTGCCCATCCCGGCGAAAATCGCGAATACGGCGGGACGCGCCGGTCGGTTGGCGAGGATGAGGCGGTCGTAGGCATCGGCTACTGCCAGGATGCGAGCGAATTCGGTCGTCTGCTGGCGGGCGAAACGCAGCGGAAAGCCCTGCCCGTCGAAGCGTTCGTGGTGCTGGAGGCAGGAAAGGGCGATGATCACATCCAGATCGGCAATGCCGTGCAGCTTGCGAAACGTCTGGAGCGGATGTTCGGTGTCGCCTTCGCAATACTCGCCGGACATGCCGCTGTCGTGCAGCAATGCGCAGATGGCCAGACATTCGAGATTGGCGCGGTCATAGCGTTTGTTCACGCCCATTGCGAGGCTGATGATCATCGTGCGCAGGCTGTGCTTGTATAAGATGCTGTGCGTGGCCAGCTGCGTCAGGATCACCTGGAGAAACGGCTTGGCCAGGACGGTGTAACTGATCTCCGCGATTTTGGCGGCGTAGCGGTTGATCTTCAAGGGCTGTTGCGTGCGGATTTCCTCGGTCAGCTGCTGGATTACCGCCAGCGTTGCCGTAGCAAGGCTGGTTTCTTCACTGGCGGCGGGCGGCGGGCCTTCGGACGGATCGTCCTGGATCCAGATCCGTTCCGCGCCGAATTTGCGCAGGCGGCGGATATAGCTCGCGCTCAGGACTGCGCCGCGCGAAACGAGGATGATGCCGCGGTTGTCGCAGAGCGTCTGGTTGCAGACCATTCCTTCGCTCAATTCATCGATCGAAAGCAGTCTCATCGCGGATCGCCTCCCTGCTGCGCGGGAGCTTGCTTCAGTTTGGTCAGGGCCCGCAGCGCATCCTCTTTGCTGACCGGTTTGCCGAGCACGGCAATCGCGCCGTTTGCGATGCAGTCGCGGCTGACGAAACGCTGATCGGCCAGCGAAGTGATGATCACAATCGGCAGCGTCGGCGCGACGAGCTGCAGAATTTTCAGCGTTGCCAGACCGTCGAGCAACGGCATTGTGATGTCCATGAAGAGAATGTCGGGGTGAAAAGTGCGCTGCAGTTCCAAAACCTCTACGCCGTTGGCGGCTTCCGCCAGTTCAAGCGAGGCGATTCCCTCGAAGAGGAGTTTCAGATTGCTGCGACAAAGACAGGAGTCATCCGCAATTAAAATACGCATGCAATACACCGCCTATTCTTTCGCAAGTGCCGCGCTATTCCTCGTCCTGCGTCAGGTAATAATGGCGCAGGGGTTTCAGGTCCGCGCCGAACTCATATACGAGCGGAACGCCGGTCGGGATTTCAAAGGACATGATGTCGGCCGGCGCGACTTGGTTCAGGTGTTTGACTAATGCGCGCAGGCTGTTGCCGTGGGCGGCGATGATGATGCGCTGACCGTCCAAAATGGCCGGTGCGATCGTTTTTTGCCAGTAGTCGAGCACGCGGGCTTCGGTGTCTTTAAGCGATTCGCTCAGCGGCAGAGTCGCCGCCGAAAGCGAGCGATAGCGCGGATCGAGAGCGGGCGCGCGGCTATCGTCAGGGGCTAAGGGCGGGGGCTGGATGTCATAACTGCGCCGCCAGATCTTGACTTGTTCATCGCCGTATTTAGCGGCGGTTTCTGCTTTGTTTAGGCCCTGCAACGCGCCGTAGTGGCGTTCGTTCAGCTGCCAGGCTTTGTATTCGGGAATCCAGAGCTGATCGAGTTCGCCCAGCACAAGATGCAGCGTGTTGATGGCGCGTTTCAGCGTGGATGTGAAGGCCAGATCGAAGGCGTAGCCCTGTGCCTTGAGCAGAAGGCCGGCGCGTCGCGCTTCCGCCTCGCCTTCCGGCGACAGCTCGACGTCCGTCCAGCCGGTAAACAGGTTGCGTTTATTCCAGTCGCTTTGACCGTGGCGGATGAACACGGCTTTATAGGTTGCGTTAGTCATCGTATTCCTCCTCGTCTTCCGGGTATGTTACTTTTTTATATTCGGCGGCAAAGAGCCATACCCTGCTGCGCCAGGCGGAAAATTATACCAGTCGCGTTGCGCGTGCAGCAGGAAAAAAACGCTGCAGCGCGAATCAAAAGGCAAAGCAAGCGTTTGCGTGAAGAGAGGTGCATCCTGGATGGAAGAGCGTGATCTTAAGCCGGTAGAAGCGTTGCTGCGCGTCGCGCCGGCGGGAAAAGTCAAGGATATCTGGCCGCACCATGGTCCGTTTTACCGTCCCAAGAGCAAGGAAAAACCTAGCGCGCGGCGCAAAGCGGAAACGGAAGCGAAAAAACCGGTCAATAAGGCGCATCCGACGCCGGAGCATGTTGGAGAGAAAATCGACTTCGATGTATAAAGAGGGTGACATGGTGGAACAGGCAACGATCTGGCGTTTGTTGGAATGGGCGTATGCGAAGGCGGTCGACGGTTTGCCGGGGGTCGGTTCGGCAGAAGAGTTGGCGGCCGAATACAGGAAAGGCCCGGGCACGCTGCACGAGCAGGCCGATGCCCTGATTCGCTGGCAAAACGCGAAATGCGCCAGTGTGGGTTTTCTGAGCGGCTTGGGCGGCGTACTGACGCTGCCGGTCGCAGTGCCGGCCAATCTCTCGAGCGTCCTTTATATGCAAATCCGGATGATCACCGCGATCGCCTGCCTGGGCGGGCATGACGTGCGCGACGACAAGGTCAAGACGCTGGTCTTCCTCTGTCTGTGCGGCAGTGCGGCGACCGAGCTGCTGAAAGAACTCAGCATTAAACTGGGGCAGCATATCTCGCGCAAAATGCTGGAACGGCTGTCGACGCAGCTTTTAGAGCGGACGCAGCGAAAAATCGGCGCCGTCTTGCTGCGCAAGTTCAGCGAAAAGGGTCTTGCCGGTTTGGGTCGCGGCGTGCCGATTGTCGGTGCGATTGTCGGCGGCACGCTTGATGCGTTGGCGACCTATGCGATTGGAGAAGTGGCCAAGCGGGCTTTTTTGGGCAAGGAAATAGAAAAGTATTGACAATATGAGGTAATCTGACTATAATAAACCATGTGCTCGAGTAAAGACTGACGACTGACAAAGAATGATGAAAATCATATTTGAACTGTTTTTTAGAGAAGCCTGACACTAAAGGCTTCTTTTTTGTTTTCCGTACAAGAAGAGCTCTCTTTTGCAAAAGAAGAAAGAGAGGGTCTTGAAAAGAGCGCGATCCATTAGACTCAACCAAGGTCCTTCGTGTGTAAAGGGTTCAAATTTGCGTCAAATCGGAGGGAGTCGAAGAAGACTTCTTTCGTCTTTTATAAGCCGAGCCATGCTGGCGGCTGCGAGATGGGTGAAAATCAGAAACGGGGATGAACGGCAACGGAAGCCGGACGTCAAAGCAAAGAAAAAAGGAGGAAATCAATATGTTGATACATGCAGTATGCGGACACGTGGTTCGCATGGACGGCAGCGGCAACGGAAAATGTTCCGGTTGCGGCCAGGAAGTGTGCGTGCGGACTTCGCGCAAATAAGCCGAAGCGACGAAATTAAAAAGACAGGGATTTCAAGGATGCTTGAAATGCCCTGTCTTTTTAATTTGCTTTTTTATTTGGCGACCTGCGTCGTCAGGAAAATCGGCAATGTCATATGGCCGATCTGGTCTTGCAGTTCTTCGATGCCGTCGATGTGACGGTCTTCATCGCTCAGGATGTGTTCGAGAATTTCGCGCGTCGCGAAATCGTTGACGTCGCCGGCCAGACGAATAGCGGCATTGTAAGCGGCGATCGCGCCTTCTTCGGCGGCGTGGTCTTTTTCCAGCTGTTTCGTCACGTCGCTGCCGATGTGGATCGGATTCAACTTAGAGACGACCGGCAGTCCCTCAAGGAAAAGAATGCGGGCGATGAGAATTTCCGCATGTTTCATTTCTTCGATGGCGCGTCGCTCGAAGGTGCTGTGAAGTTTTTCGTAACCCCAGTTGGCGCACATTTCGGAATGAACGATATACTGGTTGATGGCGCTCAGTTCGTCAGCCAGCAGGTCATTTAAAGCCTCAATCAATTTAGGATTTCCTTTCATAATGCACAAGACCCCTTTCATTAAATAATCGCGATCTAATGAAGGTGTTCAACATGAAAAAGGCAACTCCTGCCGCGTATAATCCAAATATTGAAAATGATCGGTAAAATATAACGCAGGGAAGCATTGACAGAGTGAGGACGCTGTTAGTAAAATGTTAACAGAAGATATAAAAAATTCATACGAATGCGGAATGATGGTTGTGGGAGAGATCGCCAAGGCGGCGCCGGAGGAGTAAGACTTTGTTGAAACTCTCAGGCAAAAGCACTATGACCGGACTGGACTCTGGAGAGAACGCCGCTCGGCGTCACCGATGGGGAAGCCTCTTAGGAGGTCACGCTCTCAGGTATAAGAGACAGAGACAAAGAAGACAGTGTTCTTCTTTGTCTCTTTTTTTATCCAAATATAAGGAGGGGATGCGCAGTGACAACAGGAAAAAAGACGCCGCTTTATGACACGCACAACCAATACGGCGGCAAGATCGTCGAATTCGGCGGTTGGCTGCTACCGGTCCAGTATGCGGGAATCATCGAGGAACACCATGCGGTGCGTCGACAGGCGGGCTTGTTTGACGTTTCGCACATGGGCGAGGTCTCGGTCAAGGGGCCGCAGGCGCTGGCGTACTTGCAGCGCTTGGTAACGAACGACGTGAGCAAGCTGGCCGATCATCAGGTTCAGTATACGCCGATGTGCTATCTGAACGGGGGAACCGTCGATGATCTCTTGATTTATCGTTATGCGCAGGACGACTATCTCTTGGTAATCAATGCGGCGAATATTGACAAGGACTGGACCTGGATGCGGGAAAATAGCGCCGAATTCGACGTTGCACTGACCAATCTTTCGGATGAAACCGCCGAGCTGGCGCTGCAGGGGCCGAACGCCGAAACGATCTTACGTCTCTTGACCGACGCGCCGCTCGACAAGCTGGCTTACTATTGGTTCTATACCAAAGTGAGCGTGGCCGGCAAGGAAGTGATGCTTTCGCGCACCGGCTACACCGGAGAAGACGGCTTTGAAATTTACTGTCGACCCGAGGATGCGTCGCCGCTTTGGGAAGCGCTGATGACTGCCGGACGGGAACATGGTCTGCAGCCGGCGGGGCTTGGCTGCCGCGATACGCTTCGCTTCGAGGCGGCGCTGCCGCTTTATGGACATGAACTGTCGGCGGAGATCACGCCGCTCGAAGCCGGGCTGCCTCGCTTCGTCAATCTGGAAAAAGGAGATTTTAACGGACGCGGCGTGCTGGCGCAGCAAAAAGCGGACGGCGTGAAGCGCAAGGTCGTCGGCTTCGTCCTGAATGAACGAGGCATCGCCCGCGCCGAATATTCGGTACTGAAAGAGGGACGCAGAATCGGCAGCGTCACGACCGGTTCCTATGCGCCGACGCTGGAAAAAAATATCGGTCTGGCGCTGGTCGAAGCGGAGCATGGCAAGATCGGCGAATCGTTCGCGGTCGAAATTCGCGGCAAGGCGGTCGCGGCAACGGTGATCGGCAAACCATTTTATAAAAGAGAGGGGAAATAAAGATGAACATTTTGCAAGAACTGAAGTACTCCAAGGATCATGAGTGGGTAAAAATCGAAGGGAACCGTGCGACAGTCGGAATCACCGATTTTGCACAATCCCAACTGGGCGATGTGGTGTTTGTGGAAGTTCCGTCCGTCAATGCCGCAGTGAAGAGCGGCGCCGGGTTTTCCGTCGTGGAATCGGTGAAAGCGGTGTCGGACATTTATGCGCCGCTTTCCGGTACGGTTGTCGAAGTGAACGAAGAACTGACCGACGCGCCGGAGACCGTGAATAGCGATCCGTACGGCGCAGGCTGGATCGCCGTCATTGAGATCAGCGATGCGAGCGAAGTCGCGCAGCTGATGGATGCCGATGCGTACGCAGCCTTCATTCAGGCGGGGGGCGAGTGACGATGAAGCGCAGTTATTTGCCGCATACCGAAGATGATCGCAGGGCGATGCTGGAAGCGATCGGCGTAAAAAAGGCCGAGGAGCTGTTTGTCGACATTCCGGCGAAACTTCGCCTGCAGCGTCCGCTCGATCTGCCCGCGGCGCTTGCGGAACCGGATTTGGCTGCGGAACTGAAGGCGCTGGCGGGAAAGAACGCCAGTCTGAGCGACCATCTTTGTTTCTTGGGCGCAGGCGCATACGACCACTACATCCCGAGCGTAGTTGACCATGTCCTGGGACGCTCGGAGTTTTACACCGCATACACGCAGTATCAGCCGGAGATATCGCAGGGCTATCTGCAGGCGCTGTGGGAATACCAGAGCATGATCTGCGAAATTACCGGCATGGACGTGGCTAACGCTTCGATGTATGATGGCGGAACCGCTGTCGCCGAAGCGGCGATGCTGGCCTGCGGTGCGACGAATCGTCGCGGCGTCGTCGCGGCGGCGACGCTACATCCACATTACCGGACGATTCTCGGTACCTACGGCATTGACCGCGATTATGCGATCGCTGACGCGCCGCAGGAAAACGGCGTAACCGATCTTGCGCGCCTCAAGGCGTTGGTCGACGGCGATACCGCGGCGGTGATCCTGCAATATCCGAACTTCTTCGGCTGCATCGAAGATGTCCGAGCGGCTGCAGAAATCGCACACGCAAAAGGCTCGCTGCTGATCGTAGCGGCGGACCCGATTGCGCTCGGCCTCTTGGAAGCACCGGGCAGACTCGGCGCGGATGTCGTCGTCGGCGAAGGCCAGGCGATGGGGATTGCGCTTTCGTTCGGCGGACCATATCTGGGTTTTTTTGCCGCGACGGAAAAACTGATCCGCAAGATGCCGGGCCGGATCGTAGGGCAGACGCTCGATCACGAAGGAACCCGAGGCTTCGTCCTGACGCTGCAAGCCAGAGAGCAGCATATCCGGCGCGAAAAAGCGAACTCCAATATCTGTTCCAATGAGGCGCTTTGCGCCCTGGCGGCTGCCGTGTATCTCGCGACGGTCGGCAAGGAAGGCTTTGCGCAGGTCGCCGATCTGTCGCTGCAAAAAGCGCATTACGCATATGAGCGTTTGTTGAAATTGAATGGCGTCAGCGCGGTGTTTTCTGCACCGTTCTTTAAAGAATTCGTCATTCGCTGTGCGAAGCCGATTGGTGAAATCAATGAGCGTCTGCTCGACGACAAGATCATCGGCGGCCTTGATCTCGGGCGTTATGACAAGAAAATGCAGAACTGCATGCTGGTCTGCGTTACGGAAAAAAGGAGCAAAGCGGAGATTGACCGTTTTGTCGAACGATTGGGGGCGATCCTGTGAGAAAGGCGAATGCGCTGATATTTGAAATAGGCAAAGCGGGCCGGAGCGCCCTTGATCTGCCGCCTTGCGATGTGCCAACGCAGCCGGTCGAAGCGTTGCTGCCGTCTGCGTTTTTGCGCCGCGACGCGGCGAAGTTGCCGGAAGTGAGCCAGCCGGATCTGATGCGCCACTATACGGTGCTCTCGCAGCGGAACTTCGGCGTTGATTCGGGCTTTTATCCGCTCGGCTCCTGTACGATGAAATACAATCCGAAGATCAACGAGGACATCGCCCGTTACAGCGGCTTCGCGGCGCTGCACCCGCTGCAGGCGGAGAAGAGCGTGCAGGGGGCGCTGGAAATCCTTTATCGCATGGAACGCTATCTGGCTGAAATCGTCGGCATGGATGCGGTCACGATGCAGCCGGTCGCCGGCGCGCACGGCGAACTGACCGGGCTGAAGCTGATCCGCGCCTATCACCGCCAACGCGGCGATCGGAAACGGACCAAAGTCATCGTGCCCGATTCGGCGCACGGGACGAATCCGGCAACCGTAAGCGTGGCCGGGATGGAGACGGTCGAGATCAAGTCGCATCCGGACGGCTCGATCGATCTTGCGGCGCTGCGCGCCGCGGTCGGCGAGGATACGGCGGCGTTCATGCTGACGAATCCGAGCACGCTTGGCCTTTTCGAAAGCAATATCGAGGAAATCGCCGCAATCATTCATGCGGCGGGCGGTCTTCTTTATTATGACGGCGCGAATGCGAACGCGATCATGGGTCTGGTGCGACCGGGCGACATGGGCTTCGACGTCGTGCATTTCAACCTGCATAAGACGTTCAGCACGCCGCACGGCGGCGGCGGACCCGGTTCCGGACCGATCGGCGTCAAACGCAGTCTTGAACCGTTCCTGCCGCAACCGGTCATCGTGCGTGACGGCGACGCGTACCGTTTTGATACGGATCGTCCCGCTTCGATCGGCAAGGTGCATTCCTTCTGGGGGAATTTTTCGATCATCTTGCGCGCCTACGCCTATGTCCGCGCGATGGGGCCGGATGGTTTGCGGCAAGCAAGTGAAGACGCGGTGCTGAATGCCAATTACTGCATCAGCCAGTTGAAAGATGATTATCATGCGCCGTTCAGCCGCTACTGCATGCACGAGTGCATTTTAACCTCGAAGAAGCAGCGCGAACAGGGCATCCATACGCTCGATATCGCCAAGCGTCTGCTCGATTACGGCTATCATCCGCCGACGATTTATTTCCCGCTGATCGTCGAAGAAGCGTTGATGATCGAGCCGACTGAGACGGAGAGCAAAGAAACGCTCGATGGCTTCATTGATGCGATGAAACGGATTGCAGCGGAAGCGATCAGCGATCCGGACGTCGTGAAGAATGCGCCGCAGCATACCGTCGTGGGACGGCTCGATGAAGTCGGCGCTGCGCGCAAACCGAATGTAAGATGGAAAGAATAGCCGCAGACGATGAAATGGCGCATTCTTTACAGCCCGCAGGCTGATGCGGCGCAAAACATGGCGATCGATGAAGCGCTCCTTAAGGCGCAGCGTGACCGCTTCTTGCCGCCGACGCTCCGTTTCTACGGCTGGCGCTCTGCGGCGCTCAGCATCGGCTGCTTTCAGCGCATCGAGGCTGCGCTCGACCTGAAGCGTTGCGAACAAGAGAATGTTTCCGTTATAAGGCGGCTGAGCGGCGGCCGCGCGCTGCTGCACGAAGAGGAACTGTCGTATAGCGTCGTGCTGCACGAAACGCATCCGCTCCTGCCGGAGACGATTACCGCGTCCCAGCTGCTTTTTAGCACTGCCTTGCTTGCCGGGTTGAAAAGTCTGGGCGTCGATGCGACGCTGACGCTGCCGCAGGCTGCCTACGGCAAAGCGAGGCAGCAAGACGCGGCCGCTTGCTTGGCGCTGCCTTCGAACTACGGGCTGAGCGCGACGGGACGCCGGCTGAGCGTCAGCGCCCAGGTGCGTAAGGAGGGGGTCTTGTTGCAGCACGGTTCGCTTCTACTGGCTTCGCATGCCGGACGCCTGGCGAAGCTGCTGCGCCTCGAGACCAAGGAACGCGACGCTATGGAGGCGCGATTGACGTCACACACGATCGGCCTTGCGGAACTGCTCGGCCGTACGGTCGCCTGGCAGGAAGCGGCGCAGGCGATCGAAGGCGGTTTTAAAAAAACGTTCGCAATCGAAACGGAAGCGGGAGCGCTGTCGGCGCAGGAAGAGCAGGAGAGTCGAAGACTGGCGGCGGAAAAATACGCTTGTGCGGCCTGGACGATGTGTCGCTGAAGACGAAGGAGGAATTGAGGATGTTTGACGTAGCGGTGATTGGCGGCGGTCCGGGCGGATATGTCGCCGCGATCCGGGCGGCGCAGCTGGGCGGCAAGGTGCTGCTCGTGGAACGCGAAGAACTGGGCGGCGTCTGCCTGAACTGGGGCTGCATTCCGACGAAGACGCTCTTGAAAAGCGCGGAGAAGTGGCAGGAACTAAAGCACTGCAGCGAATACGGCCTGAGCGCGGAACAGATCTCGTTTGATTTTGCCGCGATCCAAAGCCGCAAAGAGCAGGTGGTCGCGCAGATGCGCTCCGGCATCGAGCAGCTCCTAAAGAGCAACCAGGTCGAAGTCGTGCGGGGAACGGCGAAGCTTACCGGTGTACAAAGTCTCCGCGTCACAAAGCAGGATGGTGCGACCGAGGACTATGCGGCGAAAGCGATCATCCTGGCGACCGGTTCGCGGCCGGTCAAACTGCCGCTGCCCGGCGGCGATCTACCTCTGGTGATCGACAGTTCGGCGCTGCTCGCCTTGCAGGAAGTGCCGCGCAGCCTTGCAGTCATCGGCGCGGGTGCGGTCGGCGTCGAATTCGCCTGCCTGCTCCGCTCGTTTGGCGCGGAAGTGGTGCTGATCGAAATGCTGCCGAATATATTAGCCAATCTGGACGACGACTTGATCAAACGGATGGGCGTCGTGCTGCGCAAAGCAGGCATCAAGACGCTGACCGGTACGAAGGTCAAAGAGATTCGCACGGAAGACGGACGGGCTATGCTTATCCTAGAAAACGCGAAAGGGACGTCGGAAGTGATTGCCGATACCGTGCTGGTCGCGGTCGGACGCCGCCCGTTGCTTGAAAATCTTGGACTTGAGACGCTGGGCGTGGAATGTAGCCCCGGCGGCATTGTTGTAAATGAGCGCATGGCGACGAATATACCAACGATTTATGCGATCGGCGACGTCACCGGCAAACAGATGCTGGCGCATGCGGCTTCCGCTGCGGCGCTTGTCGCGGCGGAGAATGCGCTGGGCGGCGACAAGGTGATGGATTTCAGCGCCGTTCCGGCCTGCGTCTTCACGACGCCGGAAATCGCGAGCGTCGGTCTGAGCGAGCAGGCGGCCAAAGAGCAGGGACTTGCGATCAAGACAAGCCGCTTCAATTTTGCCGGCAACGGCAAGGCGGTGTCGATGGGCGAGACGGATGGCTTGGTTAAAATAGTAACCGATCCGGCAGGCAAAGTGCTGGGCATGCACATCATGGGCGCGCATGCCAGCGACCTGATCATGGAAGGCGCGCTGGCGATACGAAACGGACTCAGCGCCGCAGATATTGCCGCAACGATCCATCCGCATCCGACGCTGTCGGAAACGGTGCTGGAAGCGGCGCACGGCATCGACGGACCGATCATTCATCAACTAAAACTGACGCGCTAAAGAAGCGCAAAAAAAGGGGCTGTCTCAAAAATAGCTTTTGCTATAACGAGACGGCTCCTTTATTTATCGGGCGGCTGGTTTAAATTGAACCACAGGTGCTGCGCACCACAGATTCGCTACGCGAATGCATGAAAAAATCATCACAACAGTTAAATCGTGTAACGATTTCTGTGATCGCGTTAGCGATCTGTGGTTCAACTTGATTTTTGAGACAGCCATTTTTAAGTGACGGCAACGGACTTAGCTGCCGTGGATAAGAACAGCAACCAGCAAGGCCAGCGCCAGACTGCGATGCAGCAAAGTCGAATTGGGACGCTGCCGGATGCCGGAGATGAACAGGCCGGACATCAGCGCCAGCGCGAGAAAGCCGCTGAGCGTACGGAGATTGACGCGAAAGCCTTTGAGATAGGCGAAGTAGACATGAGCGACCAAGAGCGCCGCAATCAACAGTGCGGCCGGGACATGCCAGGTACGCAGGCGCCCGGTGAGCTTAAGCAGGATCGGGTAGCGCAGATGGATGCGGCGGCGAAAGAGAATAAAGACCGGCAGCAGCAAGAGCGGAATAAAGAGAAGCGCTTCGGCCAGTGAGCCGGAAAGCTTGATGTTTCCTTTTAAGCTGGCGGAACTTAAAAAAAGAAAATAGACAATGGCGAACAGGCCAAGAGCCATTGCGCCGAAAGATTGCTTGGCGGTAAAACGATTCATAGGGATCATCCTTTCTTTTGGAGAGTTATTATTGATATAATAACATGAAAAAGGCTGCTTGCGTCTGCCGGAAGATTAGAATCGGATTAAAAATGACGCAGGGGTCTTTCGCGCTTTTGCCGAACATGGTTTGATAGAGGAAAAAGCGGCGCGGATAGAAGGGGCGTTAGTATGAAAAAAAACATCCTGATTGTCGAGGATGAAGTGAAAATCGCTCGGTTCCTGCAGATGGAACTGGAATACGAAGGTTACCGCATCGAGACCGAAGGCAATGGCCGCCGGGCGCTCGAACGGATCATGCAGGAAGATTACGAGCTGGTCTTGCTCGACTTGATGCTGCCGGAAATGGATGGCATCGAGATCTGCCGCCGCGTGCGGCAAATCTCGCAGATTCCAATTATCATGCTGACGGCGCGCGATGAGGTAAGCGACAAGGTAGAGGGGCTCGATATCGGCGCGGACGATTATCTGACGAAACCGTTTGCGATTCAAGAACTGTTGGCTAGAATCCGCGTCGCACTGCGCAAGACGGAGGGCGCTGAAAGGGGTGGGGCGAATCAGTTGCGCATCAAGCAGCTGGTCTTGGATCCGGCCGCATATGAAGCGAGGGTCGGCGCGGAACAATTGGAGCTGACGAAAAAGGAGTATGACCTGCTGGAGTTTCTCGTGCGCAATCGCCAGGTTGTATTGGGGCGGGAGCGGATTCTTCAGGAGGTGTGGGGCTACGACTATCTGGGCGACACCAATGTCGTCGATGTTTACGTGCGTTACCTGCGCAGCAAGTTGGATGAGCGGTTCGGCGAAAAGTATATCCATACCGTCAGGGGGGTAGGGTATGTGGTTAAAGAATAGCTGGCGCGATCTGCCGGTGGCGGTGAAATTGACCGCACTATATGCGCTCGTTCTGATCGGCATTCTGGCGATCAGCGCGTTTTTGACGCTGGGGTCGACGCGCCATTTTCTCGCGGAACAGGTGGCGCGCGACATGGACGTCAGCCGCGATCGCGTGCTGCAATATCTGGCCGAAGGGAATCCTCTCGATGAAGAACTGCTGCGTCGCAAACTTTTGCAGCCGGGAGTCTCGCTGCGCGTGCTCGATGAAAAGAAAGAGGTCGTGCTGGAAAGCGACCCCTACCGTCCGTATGGCGAGAAGCGGCTTTCAGAGAAGGATGCGGAAAAAGCGCGGCGCGAAGGGGGGAAGCCGCATGCCAGGGAACATGAGCGCGAGGAGCCGGACGAAGTGCGCAGCGTTCAATGGCAAAATCGCTATGAACTCCTGTTCAGCCATGCGGAAGCCAGCCAGGAAAAATTCTTTCGCATCTTGGGCAGTAGCCTGTTGGGCACCGCTGTCGTCGGCATGCTGATCGCGATCCTGGCGGGCTTGCTTCTCAGTCGCCGGATTCTTCGGCCGCTGCGCGACATGACCGCGGCGGCGCAGGAAATCGAGGTGCATAACCTGGAGCGCCGCATTCCGCAAAGCCGCAGCCGCGATGAACTGCATGCGTTGGCGCAGACGTTCAATCGGATGCTGGATCGGATTCAAGCCGGTTTTGAAAAACAGCGTCGTTTTACTGGCGACGCGTCGCATGAACTCAGAACGCCGGTCACGGTGATCAGCGGCTATGCGGCGATGCTCGACCGCTGGGGCAAGGACGATCCGGCGGTCTTGGACGAAGGGTTGCAGGCGATCAAGGATGAAGCGGCGGCGATGCAGAAACTGATTGAAAAGCTGCTTTTCCTTGCGCGGGCCGACCAGGGCGAGCAGCAGTTGAAAAAACAGCGGATCGATTTGGCGGAAGTGCTGGCGGAGGTTGCGAAGGAAACGCAGCTGATTGCGCCGCGGCATCAGCTGCGTCTGGTTGCACAGCAGGCGGCCGTGGTGCTGGCGGACAGCGTATTGATCAAGCAGATGCTGCGCATCTTCATGGAGAACAGCGTCAAATATACGCCCGAGGGCGGCTGGATTTCATTAGAGGCGCATTGCGACGAATCGTGTGCGGTGATCACGGTGCGCGATAGCGGGATCGGCATTGCCGAACAGGAACAGGAAAAGGTCTTCGACCGCTTTTACCGCGTCGATAAATCGCGCGCGAAGGCGACCGGCGGAACCGGGCTCGGCCTTTCGATCGCACGCTGGATCGTCGCTGAGCATGGCGGATCGATCACGCTTTTGAGTACGCCCGGCGCAGGGACGAGTGTTACGGTGCGTCTGCCGCTCGCGGATGCTGATGCAAAGGAAAGAGAAAGGGATGACGCATGAATTTTAACGAACTCGGACTATCGTCCGCTTTAGTGGAAAAACTTACGGCGCAGGGTGTGACAGAACCGAGCGCGGTGCAGCGCGGCGTCATGGCGCCGCTACGCGCAGGACGGGACTGCCTGATTCAGGCGCGAACCGGCAGCGGCAAGACGCTCGCCTTTCTTTTGCCGCTTCTTGAGGCGAGACCCGGTACGGTACTGATCGTCGCGCCGACGCGTGAACTGGCGCTGCAGATCAGCGGCGTGTTGGAAACGTTTGTCGCCGAAGCGGACACGGCGCTCTTATGCGGCGGTCGCGATTGGGCCGCGCAGCGTGATCGGCTCGAACAGGGTGCAATCTGGCTGATCGGAACGCCGGGGCGATTGTTGGCGCACTTGCGCCAGGGCAATATCGCCGCCGAACGCTGCCAATGCCTGGTGCTGGACGAAGCGGATCAATTGCTGGAAATCGGTTTTCGCGAAGAAGTCGGCGAGATCGTACGCGCTCTGTCGGCGCGGCGGCAGACCGTCTTAGTGTCGGCGACTTTGCCGCCTGCGGTTCTTGAGCTCGCCGACGTGGGACTGAATGATCCTTTTTGTTGGCGTGAAAACGAGTCTGCGCAGGCAGACGCCGCGATCGAGGAGAGTTTTATCGCGCTCGGCAAGCAGGACAAGGCCAATGTCCTGTGTCGTCTCATCAATCAGCACTGCATCGGACAGGGCATCGTTTTTTGCCGCACGCATTGGCGCGCGGAGCGCCTGCAGCAACTTTTACAGCAGCGCGGTTATCCGACCGCGCTGCTGCATGGCAAGCTGACGCAAACGCAGCGCGAAGCGGCGATGGAGGATTTCCGCTCCGGTATGGTGCAGTTGCTGGTCGCAACCGAGGTGGCTTCGCGCGGTCTGGATATTGAAAATGTCAGCCATGTCTTCAACTATGACATTCCGCGCGAAGTGGACGCCTATATTCACCGCATCGGCCGTACCGGAAGGGCGGGGCGAAGCGGCGTCGCCTACACGCTGGTCGGCGCGGGCGACGAGATATATGCGAAAAAACTGCGCCAGGCGTTAAAACAATAAAAAAGCGGCCGTGAAACAGGCGTTCCCGTCTGCTTCACGGCCGTATTTTATTGCTGAACCTGATTGCGTCCGCCGGATTTGGCGAGATAAAGCGCGTCGTCGGCCGCTTTGAAGAGGACGTCCGGCTGATAGGAGCCGCAGCTTAGCGCGCTCGCGATGCCGAGACTGATCGTAATCTGGCCGTTTTCGCTCAGCGGGTGGGGAAGCGAGAGATTTTCCAGCGCTTGGCGGAAACGTTCGGCGACGTTTGCCGCCTCGGCAACGCCGGCGTGATACAGGACGATCGCAAACTCTTCGCCGCCGTAGCGCGCCGCCCAATAGGGCGTTTCCTTCAGGCAGCGGCGCAGGAGCGAGGCCACCTGACGCAAGCAGCGGTCGCCGGCCAGATGCCCCAATTGGTCGTTGTACTGCTTGAAAAAATCGATATCGGCCAGGATCAACGCGATGTCAAGACCATTCTCCTTGGCCCGGGCGCAATCTTCAGGATAGGACTGATCGAACTGGCGGCGATTGCTCAGTTTTGTCAGTGAATCGGTCGTGGCCAGATGGCCGAGGCGGTTGTTTGCCTTCTGCAGCGCCTGCGTGACGATGAGCAGTTCCGCTTCTTTTGCGCGCCGCAGTTTGACCTGGCGGCGGAAATAGTAGATGCTGCCGAAGGCAGTCAGCGACAGCGCCGATAAAGCGAAGACGATGAAATGCTGCTGTTGGAGCTTGCTCTGGTTTAATTCGGCATCCCGGCGCAAAAGCGTGATCTCCGCCTGTTGGTAGCGGGAGCGGTGTTCGGCATCGAGGATGAGGATTTTTTCGCGGTTATAAACGGAAGAAAGTGAATTCTGCAACGCGACAAAGCGTTTGAAATAGCTAAGCGCGCTTGAAAGATCGCTCTCTTCTTCAGCGAGCAAAGCCAGCTGCTTCATGATATCGCGGATCAGTTCCTGCTGATTCTGACTGGTCGCCAGCTCGAGCGCTTCGTTGTAGAGCTGTTCGGCGTTCGGATAATCCTTTAGCGCCTGATAGGTAAGCGCGGTTTCAAACGCCGCCTGACTGAGGCGGGGCTGATAGCGGACGGAACGGTAGGCGTCGAGGGCTTTCGAACAGTGCGAAAGCGAAAGGTCGAGACGGCCCAGCAGCCGATAAGCCTCGCCGAGATTTTGCTGCGCGTAGCCTTCGCCTTCCGGATACGTCGTTTGCTCGGAGAGAAGCAGCGCTTCCTGGTAAAGTCGGATCGCCTGCTCCAAATCGCCCTTGCCCTTATAGGCAAGACCCAGATTGCTCAGGGTTAGGATGCGTCCGTTGATTTCGGCGGTGGTATTTTTGAGTGCGAGCGACTCCTGGTAATATTCGATGGCCCGGTCGAAATTGCCGATCTTGTCCTGGATGCGTCCCAAATTATTCGTCGTGCGGGCGATGGCGAGCGTGTCGCCGGATTGCTTGCGTATTTCAAGCGCTTGCAGGAAATAGCGCTGCGACTGTTCATACATGCCGATATCGAAACAGTAAATGCCGAAGGTGTTGAGCAGGTCGCCCTCTTCGGCCCGGTGCCCGTTCAAGCGCGCCGCGGAAAGGCCGTCCTGCAGGAACAAAGCCGCATCCGCGGGTTTGCCCATGCGATGATAAGCCATGCCGGCATAACGCAGTGCGATGGCTTCCGTTTTGCTGTCTTCATTTTCCTGCGCCTGCTCGATCAGCGGCAGGAGCAGTTCCAGCGCGTAGGCAGGGTTGCTGTCGATATGCTGCGCGGCCTGCGACAGTTCGGGCGGCGCGGCGGTGCAGAGAGAAGCGACCAGCAACTGGAATAGGATTGCGATGATGCGTAGCTGATGCAAAAGATGCCTCCTAGGAAAAATAAAGAATATAAAGGAGTGATTCTGCAAAAGAAAGACAGTTCCTTTGTCGAAAACGCAGCAAAGCGGGAATAAAAAATTAAATAATGCCGCCGGAAACAAAGCGAAAGTTAAAAAAAGAATTGACACGCAGGGCGGATGGTTGTTATTATTATAAAAACAAATATGTAAAGACGATGAGCGAAACAGTACAGATGACACAAATGGTTTACAGAGAGCCGGGAAAGGGTGGGAGCCTGGCAGCCAAGTCAAACGGAACATCCTTCGTGAGTTGCAGGCTGAAACTAAGTAAGCCTTGACGGCGGCCGTTGGCCGAGGCATCCGTTATCATGCCGGGGTATCGAAGCGCTTTTTAGCTTCCGTACTTGGCGAGCGGCCGTGTTTTTCACGGCAATCAGGGTGGTAACGCGGATTTGATTCCGTCCCTTTCAGGGATGGAGTCTTTTTTTTATGGAATTGAAGGAGGCTGGAAACATGGCAGAAGAATTGGTTGGTATGGAAGAAATCGGCGCGGCGATGGATCGGATCCGTTCTGTGGTGCATCGGACGCCGCTGCAGCGCTGTCGGACGCTGAGCGAGCAAAGCGGACGTGAAGTATATCTGAAACTGGAAAACCTGCAAAAGACGGGTTCGTTCAAAGTGCGCGGCGCGGTCAATAAGATCTACGGCCTGACGCCGCAGCAAGCGGCAAAGGGCGTGATCTCGGCCTCGGCCGGTAATCATGCGCAGGGCGTCGCGCTCGCGGCGCAGGCGATGGGCGTTCCTGCGGTCGTCGTCATGCCGCGCCATGCGCCGGAGGCGAAAAGCAGCGCGACGCAAAGCTACGGCGCGAAAGTCGTTCTGGCGGGAAACAGTTATGAAGAGGCGTATCAGGAGGCTTGCCGTCTGCAGGCCGAATCGAAGATGACCTTCGTGCATGCGTTCGATGACCGGGCCGTGATCGCCGGACAAGGCACCATAACGTTAGAAATCTTGGAACGCTTATACGATATCGACCTGCTGGTCGCTCCGGTTGGCGGCGGCGGTCTGATCGCCGGTCTTGCCGCCGCGGCGAAACAGATCAATCCGCGCCTTACGGTGATCGGCGTTCAGGCGCAAGGAGCGGCGGCGATGGCGCTTTCGGCGGCCAGCGGCCGGCTGCGTTCTCTCGATGCGGCGGCGACGCTCGCGGACGGCATCTGTGTGCGCCAGCCGGGCGCGTTGACGTTTGCGCATGTGCAGCGCTACGTGGATGATATCGTGACCGTGAGTGAGGACGAGCTGACCGATGCCATCCTGTTGCTGCTCGAACGCGGCAAACTGATGGTCGAAGGCGCGGGGGCGGCCGGCATTGCCGCATTGATGGCGGGAAAATTGCCGCAGCGCGGCGCGAAGGTTGCACTTGTCGTCAGCGGCGGCAATCTCGATCCGCTCGTTTTGTCGTCGATGATCCATGGTCGCTATCGAAGCGCCGCCAGTTTTTAGCGGCGTGCGCCAGAAAGGGCGTTAGCGCTAGCGGGGAAAATCAAGCGCTTTGTCAGCCATCGTTCTTAAAACGTGAAAAAACACGCTTGGCGAGAAAACCATTTTATGGTATACTTTTTATGAAGCAACGGAGAATTTGAACCGTGCGGTTGCTGGGGTGGACGCCGTCGGTTCAGGGGGGACTCCGTTGCCCGTTTTATCAAAGGTAAGGCATCGCAGCAGACTGCGTTGCCTTTTTTTTATTGAGACTAAAGTCGCGTTTTTGAAATTAACCAGGACTTACATCTTAGGACAACGCTTAAATAACTTGTAAAATATTGCATCGTGCCAAAGTTCTTGATAGGGTAGCAGTAGAAGAAAAGACGGCTTGCGGGAAAGGAAGGATGCAGATGAATCGCGAATGTCTCGAAGAAGGAATGCTTTGTTACATGCCGGAGTTATGGCCGGATTATCAGAATTACATGAAGACGCGAACGCTTGAAGAGCCGACGGTGCATGAGATTTTTGGCGCGGTAGTCGGTCCGTTCATGAAAGCCCGTCTCTGGCAGACCGAGCAAAGCGATGTGATCGGACGATTGTTTGATTTCTTTGAAGATATGGCGGCCTCGCCTGACCGGACGATGCAGGATGTGCTCTGCTATGGTCTTCTCGAATCGTTAAGCGAAGAAGACTGGCTCGCCGCGCATGCGCATATGGGCGAAGCGACGCGGCGTCTCGGCAAGCAGGTGGAAGAATTCTGGCGGCAAATGACCTGAGGGTAAAAAAAGAAGTGCGTGGGAATCGAGCGGCGATTCCTGCGCACTTCTTTTTTATCTGCCTCTGGAAAAGTAAAATAACAGTATAGTGAAAAAGAATAAGATATAATGAAATAAAATGCTTTTTAAGCGTGTGAATATAGAATATAATGAAAACAAGAAGAAAAAAGTGAGGATGCATGCATGATAGAGGATATCGGCAGAAAGATCAAGGAGCTACGCAGTCGCAAGAAAATGACGCTGAAAGATGTAAGCGACGCCACCGGGCTGTCGGTGGGCTTTTTATCGCAGCTGGAGCGTGGGTTGAGCAGCATTGCCGCCGATTCGCTCGCCCATATTGCAGAAGCGCTCGAAGTCGAAGCGGGCTATTTCTTCCCGCGTCCGTCGCGCGCTGCGAAACCGGTCGTACGCAGCTATGAGAAAGAATTGTTTCAGATCGAAAGCGGACGCTTTCTGCATTACCACCTAAGCGCAGACGCGGCCAGCCGCAGCATGTTGCCGCGTCTGATCGAGCTGCTGCCGATCAACAGCGAGGAAGGCATCCAGTCCTACGGGCATGAGGGCGAAGAATTCGTTTATGTCCTGGAGGGGACGCTGACTTTGGCGCTCGACGGGAAAGAGCAGGAACTGTTTCCCGGCGATTCGGCGCATTACTCATCCGAACAGCCGCACAACTGGGCGAATTATACCAATAAGCTGGTGCGCTTGCTGGTTGTCAGTCTGCCGAACCCCTTTCAGCAAAAAACGTTGTAAGACGAGGGAGCTGGACGTATGATGCAGATCATGGTTTTCAATATGCAAAAGTTCTCGATTCACGACGGGCCGGGCATAAGGACGACGATCTTTTTCAAAGGCTGTCCGCTGCGCTGCCGTTGGTGTCATAATCCGGAAGGCCAGGCGAACGGCCGCGAGGTGATGTACCGGGCGGAACGCTGCGACGCCTGCGGCGACTGCAACGCCGTCTGCCCCGCTAACGCGCTTTCGCGGCGAGATGGAAAGCTGCGGATGGAGCGGGAAAAATGCGTTGCCTGCGGCGCGTGCATAGGCATGTGCTCTAAAGAGGCGCGCGAAATGGCCGGGCGTTTGTACGGCATCGAAGAACTGGCGGCGCTTGCGCAGCGTGATCAGCCTTTTTATGAAGAGTCGGGCGGCGGAGTGACGCTGTCGGGCGGCGAAGTGCTGCATCAGGGCGAAGAAGCGGCGGCTTTGGCGCAATCACTGGTCGAAAAAGGGATTCATGTCGCGGTCGAGACCTGCGGTTTCGGTTCGCCGTCTGCGCTCTTGGCATTGGCGCGCTGGACGGACCTTTTCCTCTACGACATCAAACAAATGGATGCCGCGCAGCATCGCCTCTATACCGGACAGGAAAATAAACTGATTCTCGATAATCTCGATCTTCTGCTCGAAAGCGGTGCGAATGTTGCGCTTCGCTTGCCGCTTGTCGCAGGCGTGAACGACCGCGATGCGGACATCGAGGCGATCCTCGCCTTCTTAAAAAAGCGTCCGCTGGAAAAGGTGTACCTGTTGCCGTATCATAGTCTGGGCTGCGACAAAGGCGGCCGCCGCAAAGAAGCGTTTTCAGCGCCGGATGCAGAGCGCCTGGCTGCGATCAGCCGACGTTTTGCCGCAGCGCAATATAAAGTACAGGTAGGAGGGTGACCGAAACATGAAAGAAATGGGAACGGCAAGCCGGATTGCAAGACTGCGGGCGCAAAGCCTCGAGCAGGAACCTCATCTTTCGATGGAACGGGCGGTGCTGGTGACCGAAGCGTACCGGCAATGGGAAGGAAGTGTGGAGACGCCCATTTTGCGCGCACTGACCTTTCTTCATCTGATGCAGCACAAGACGCTGTGCATCAATCCCGGCGAGCTGATCGTCGGCGAAAAAGGCGAACGCCCGCAGGGCGCGCCGACGTTTCCGGAACTTTGCTGCCATACGCTTCAGGATATGGAGGTCATGGACCGGCGGGAGCAGATCTTCTTTCGGGTAAGCGAAAAGGATCGGCAGATCCAAAAAGAGACGATCATCCCGTACTGGGAAAAGCGTTCGATTCGCAAACGGATCTTCGAGCATATGACGCCGCAGTGGCTCGATTGTTATGAGAGCGGCATCTTCACCGAATTCATGGAGCAGCGCGGCCCGGGACATACGGTCGCGGACGGTAAGATGTACGACAAGGGCTTCCTCGATTTCAAGGCGGACATTGCGCGCAGCCTGGCCGAACTCGATTTTCTCGCTGATCCGGCGGCTTACGACAGGAAGGTCGAGCTGCAGGCGATGGATATTTGCTGCGACGCGATCATCTGCCTGGGACGTCGCTATGAGGAACTGGCTCGGACGATGGCGGCAAGCGAGCCGCAGGAGGAGCGCCGTCGCGAACTGCTCTGGATCGCCGAGAATTGCCGCGTGGTTCCGGCGCAGCGGCCGGAGACGTTCGCGCAGGCGCTGCAGATGTACTGGTTCGTGCATTTGGGCGTGACGACGGAGATGAATCCCTGGGATGCCTACAGCCCGGGGCGGCTCGACCAGCATCTGGCGCCGTTTTACCGCAGCGGCCTGGCTGACGGGTCGCTAAAACGCGAAACGGCCAAGGAACTTTTGCAGTGCTTTTGGATCAAGTTCAATAACCAGCCTGCGCCGCCCAAGGTCGGAATCACGCTGAAAGAAAGCGGCACCTACACGGATTTTGCCAATCTCAATACCGGCGGCGTCACTGCGGACGGCGCAGACGGCGTCAATGAAGTCTCGTATCTGATCCTTGAAACGATGGATGAGATGAAGCTTTTGCAGCCAAGCTCGAACGTGCAGATCAGCCGCAAGACGCCGCAGGCGTTTTTGAAGAAGGCCTGTGAAATCTCGCGCAAGGGCTGGGGGCAGCCCGCCTTTTACAACACCGACGCGATGATTCAGGAAATGCTCAATGCGGGGAAAAAACTGCGCGATGCCCGAGAAGGCGGTGCGAGCGGCTGCGTCGAAACGGGCGCTTTCGGCAAAGAAGCCTATATTCTGACCGGATATTTCAATATGCCGAAAGTACTGGAACTGACGCTCAACGACGGCTATGACCCGGTCGCGAAAAAACAGCTGGGCCTTCATACCGGACAGGCGGCGGACTTTAAAAGCTATGCGGAGCTATTCGCGGCGTTTGAAAAGCAGCTGAAGCATTTCATCGATATCAAGGTTGACGGCAATAACCGGATCGAGGCCATTTATGCCCGCCATATGCCGGCGCCGTTCCTTTCGGTCGTCACCAGCGACTGCATCAGCAAGGGCCGGGACTATAACGCCGGCGGCGCGCGCTACAACACCAACTATATCCAGGGCGTCGGCATCGGCACGATTACCGACAGCCTGGTCGCAGTGAAGCACAATGTCTTTGAAGAGCAGCGTTTCACGCTGAAGGAACTGCTGCAGGCGCTGCGCGATGACTTTGCGGGACATGAGCGTCTGCTCCATCTGGTGCGCGATAAGACGCCGAAGTACGGCAATGACGACGATGCGGCCGATGACGTGATGCGCGAAGTCTTCCGGTGTTTTTACGACGCGGTCACCGGACGGCCTAACCTGAAGGGCGGCAGCTACCGGATCGACATGCTGCCGACGACCTGCCACGTCTATTTCGGTTCCGTGATGGGCGCAAGCCCGAATGGCAGGCGCGCCGGAAAACCGGTTTCCGAAGGGATTTCGCCGGAAAAAGGAGCCGATCGCAACGGGCCGACCGCGGTCATCCAATCCGCGGTCAAGATGGAACATCTGATGACGGGCGGGACGCTTTTAAATCAGAAGTTCACGCCGGCGGTCGTGGCGGGCGAAAGCGGACTGAACGGCATGGCTTCGCTGATTCGCGCCTATTTCAATCAGGACGGGCATCATATCCAGTTCAATGTCATCGACCGCAAGACGCTGCTCGACGCGCAGGCAAAACCGGAAGAATACCGCGATCTGATTGTGCGCGTAGCGGGCTACAGCGATCATTTCCGCAATTTGAGCAAGGAACTGCAAGATGAGATCATCGAACGGACCGAGCAGCATTTTGCCTGATGTTTCGGATTTGGCAGGAGTTTTTATTTAGATGTATAAATAAAGTAAAAATAAAGCGGCAAGGCGATAGCGAAAACGGAGGAAGCAAAATGAATAAAAAGACGATTGGCTTTATCGGCAGCGGCAACATGGGCAGTGCGATGATCGGCGGCATCTTGGCGGCTGGATTGGCGCCGGCCAAGCAGGTCATCGTGGCTGATCTGAACAAAGAAAAGCTGGCCGAGATGAAGAACTTATATGGCATAACGACGACGACGGAGGGGCGCGAAGTCGCGCAGGCGGCCGATTATCTGATCCTGGCGGTCAAACCGAACGTATACGCGCCGGTCATTAACTCCATTAAGGATTTGCTGACGGACGACAAAGTCGTGATCAGCATCGCAGCGGGACAATCCCTGGCAGCGATTGCGGCCATGGCGGGCGATCGGGTCAAGGTAGTGCGCACGATGCCGAATACCCCGGCGCTGGTCGAAGCGGGCATGGCGGCGCTTTGCCCGAACGACAAGGTGAGTGAAGAGGAACTGGGCAATGTCAAAGCCATCTTCGAAAGCTTCGGCAAGGCGGAAGTCGTGCCGGAGTATCTGATTGACGGCGTGATCGGCATCAGCGGTTCTTCGCCGGCCTATGTCTTCCTGTTTATCGAAGCGCTGGCCGACGCGGGCGTGCTGGCAGGTCTGCCGCGAGCGCAGGCGATGCGCTTTGCGGCGCAGGCGGTCTATGGTTCGGCGAAGATGGTGCTGGAAACCGGCAAACATCCGGGCGAACTGAAAGACATGGTCTGTTCGCCGGGCGGCACGACGATCGAAGCGGTGGCGACGCTCGAGGAATGCGGTTTTCGCAGCGCCGTCATTCAGGCGGTCAATGATTGTGTAGCAAAATCAAAGGCGATGAGCCAAAAGGAGTAAGGATATGTTAAAAGTAAATGAGTATTTCGACCGACAGGTAATTTCAATCGGCTTTGCCGATCAGGTCGGCCCGGCTACGGTCGGCGTGATGGTTCCGGGCGCCTATACGTTCAATACTTCGCAGCTCGAAACGATGCTGGTCGTCAGCGGCAGCCTCGAAGTGAAACTGCCGGGTGAAAACGCGTTTCGGACCTACGCCGCAGGCGCGTCGTTCAAAGTGCCCGCGGGAACGGCCTTTGACGTGAAGGCGACGGAAGCGACTTCCTATCTTTGCCGCTACGAATAAGGAAATGCAAGGGATGATCTGCAGTCGTCCCTTGCTTATTGCGCCGTTCAAGAAAGCTGTCGTTTTTTGCAGTACGTGGAAAAAACGGCTGGGTAAATTTGGATTTGACTATTAAGTCAGTCTTGAAAATGACCGATAGTGATAGTAGAAGACCACGGAAAGGTGATGAGGAAAAATGCGAATAGCAGGAAGCGGAGCGCAAGCGCAGGCACCGTCTGCTGTAGCAGGTTCAACGGCGGAACTGGATTCACGGATCAAATTTCTGCAACAGCAAAAAAACGACGTCAGCAAGCAAATGGAAAAAATCCAGCAAAGCAAGGCAGACGCCAAGACGAAGCAGGAGCAGTTGAAGCCGTTGCAGGAGCAGCTGAAGAATCTCGATGCGCAGATTCAGGCGACGCAGGCGGAAAAAGCGCGCCAGGAAGCGCGTAAGAGCGAAGCGAGCGCCAAAGAGCAGGCGCCGAAGGATCCGAAGCAGGAAGAAGACCGGAAAAACGGCGTTCTTCTCGAGCTAAGCGCCGATGTGAAACAAATGAAAACGATGGCGCAGATCAAAGGGCAGAGCGAGGGACAGGGACGCGTGCTGAAAAGTGAAGCGAAGCTTGACCGCTTGCACCTTAATGATGTCGGCGCGGCAAAAAAAGAAGCCAAGGCGGCCGACCTGGAAAACAGCGTCAGCGATTTGAACAGCCAGATTATGAAAAAAGGCAAAGAGGCGCAGGCTACCGTCAAGCGCCAGCAAGAGAAAGACGAAGCGCAAGCGAACGGCGAGACGGAAGAGGAAAAAGAAAAACGCGAACGCGAGAAACGAATCGATTTACAGGCATAAACGAATGCAGGCGCAGTGTGTACGATTGCGTCCTGCATTTTTTTAACGGAAAACGCCGCGCCGCAGCAGGAGGCAAAGCGAGCCGGGGCGAAATAAAACCGGAGGAACGGGCTCGAGGAGGCAAGCATGTTTGATGTTGAATGGGTCGGCAGTATCGCGGGCGTTTTGACTACCGGCGCCTTTTTTCCGCAGGTCGTCAAGACGGTGCGCAGCCGTTCGACCGATGATCTTTCCTGGAGCTGGGCGCTCATGACGCTGGCCGGAGTCGCTCTTTGGCTCGCCTACGGCGTATGCATCGGCAGCATGCCGCTGGTGGCGTCAAACACGGTGACCTTCAGCTGCGTTGCGGTCATCGTTTGGGTGAAGCTTTGCAATCGGCTGAAGAAATAAAAAGCCGCGCATTCGATGAAGAATCAAATGCGCGGCTTTTTAGACGCAAAGCGTCTCTTGGCCGGTAGCCAAATAGATACTAGGTTACGTTAAAGTGCGTACTTGCCGAAGCGCGGTATTGTAATTAAAATGATAAGCAAAGACTGCTTTTCAGGCCGGCTGAAAATGCCGCCTTGAAGAGTTAAGAACGAGAGGAGGAAGAACGATGCTTTTTACGCCATACGCAATCGGGAAGCTTGAACTGAAAAACAGAATCGTCATGCCGCCGATGTGCATGTATAAGGCCGACAATGACGGCAAGGTCAAGGATTGGCATCGCATCCATTATGCAAGTCGGGCGGTCGGGCAGGTCGGACTGCTTATCGTCGAGGCCACTGCGGTCGAATATCGCGGTCGGATTTCGAATCGGGATCTCGGCATCTGGGAGGATGGGCAAATCGCAGGCTTACAAGAACTGGTGGCGGGCGTACATGCGCAGGGCGGCAAGATCGCGCTCCAATTGGCGCATGCCGGACGAAAGAGCGACCTGCCGGATACGACGCCGGTCGCGCCGTCTGCGCTTGCCTACAATGCGGATTACAAGCTGCCGCAGGCCCTGACGCCCGAGGAACTGCCCGGCATCGTCGCTGCATTCGTGCAAGGGGCGCGGCGCGCGGCGGCGGCTGGTTTTGACGCGCTCGAAATTCATGCGGCGCACGGTTATCTGATCAACGAATTCCTCTCGCCGCTCACGAATCGGCGTGAGGACGAATACGGCGGCAGTCCGGAAAACCGAGTGCGCCTGCTGCGCGAGATTCTGCAGGCGGTGCGCGCGGCCGTACCGGCAACGTTGCCGCTCTTATTGCGCGTCTCGGCCGAGGATTACGAAGCGGACGGCAATCATCCGGCGGATGTCGCGCAGCTGATCAATCTGGTGAAGGAGCTTGGCATTGACCTGGTCAATGTGAGCTCCGGCGGCGTCATGGACCGACTGCCGCGCGCCTATGCGGGCTATCAGATCCCGATGGCGCTCGTGATCGCCGAAAAGACCGGTCTGCCGGTTCTGGGCGGCGGGCTGATCACAGAGCCGCTGCAAGCCGAGCAGGCGATCAAGGCGGGCCTATCGCTTGTCTGGCTGGGGCGCGAACTGTTGCGCAATCCGTATTGGACGCTGCAGGCGGCGCATAGCCTGCAGGAAACGGTCACCTGGCCGGAAGCGTACGCGCGGGCCAAATTTTTATAAGTAGGTAAAGCGAAACGGGAGGAATAGCGATGAAGAACTTTACTTTTTCACTGCCGACGGTCGTGCATTTCGGCGAGGGGCAAGTGCAAACGCTGCCGCAGGCGATTCGCCGGCACGGCAGCCGGGTGCTGCTCGTCTATGGCGGCGGCAGCATTAAACGAAGCGGCTTATATGCAACGATCACAGGCTTGCTGCAGGAAAACGACATCTTCTTTCAGGAATTGCCGGGCGTTCAGCCGAATCCGCGCGTGACGAGCGTCCGCGCCGGTGCGGCGCTTTGCCGCGAACACCAGTTGGATTTTGTCTTGGCAGTGGGCGGCGGCAGCATCATCGACTGCGCCAAAGTCATTGCCGCGGCGGTTTATTATCAAGGCGACCCTTGGGATTTTTGCCTGCGCAAGGCGCAGATCAGCGATGCGTTGCCGCTCGGCTCGGTGCTGACGCTGGCGGCGACCGGTTCGGAAATGAACAGCGGCGCCGTGATCAGCAACGAAGAGACGGATGAAAAATTGCCGGTCATGCATAAAGCGATGCTGCCGAAATTTGCGATCCTCGATCCGGCGCAGACGTTTTCCGTTCCGGCCAATCAGACGGCGGCGGGTACGGCGGATATTATGAGCCATGTGCTGGAACAATATTTCGGACCGGTCAACGACGCGTTCCTGACGGACCGGATGAGCGAGGCCGTGCTGAAGACCTGCATCCATTACGGGCCGATCGCAGTGCGCGAACCTGCCAATTACGAGGCCAGAGCCAATCTGATGTGGGCGAGCAGCCTTGGCTTGAACGGCTTGCTGCAGACCGGCAAGACGCCGGGCGATTGGGCGACGCATATGATTGAGCATGAAGTCAGCGCGATCTATGACATCACGCATGGCCTGGGCTTGGCGATCCTCACGCCGTTTTGGATGGAGCACGTCCTGAACGGCGAGAACATGGCCCGTTTCGCGCAGTATGCGCGCAACGTCTGGGCGGTCAGCGAAAGCGACGACCTAAAGGCCGCCCCCAAGCGGGCATTCAGGCGACGGCGGCGTTCTTTCGCAGCTTGGGCCTGGCGGGCCGCTTGCAAGAATGCGGCGTAGCGGCCGAACGTCTCGAAGAAATGGCGGAAAAGGCGGTGCGCTTCGGGCCGCTCGGCGCATTGAAGAAATTAGACAAGGACGCGGTGCTCGACATTCTGACGGCCGCACTCTAGGGGCCGTTAAGAAGAACGAAGTGCTTGCAAAAGGAGAAACAACGTGGGAATGATGCACGGCGCACTGATCGTATTCTTTTTCCTGCTTGGTGCGCTCAATACATGGCTCTTGTCTCGCCTGGCCGGCGAGGCGCTGCCGCGCCCCATTCTCTGGTGCTGCGGCGCGGCGACGCTGTTGGCGGCGCTTTCCCTGCAGCCGGTCTGGCTGACGCAGTCGTCCGCGCAGGCGTCGCTCTTCAACGCTCTCTTTGGGCTCGCCGCTGTCTGGCTTGGCGCACAGCTTTTTTTGCTGCCGCTGTTGCTCGTGTTAGGCCTGCTGAGCGCTGCGACGAAGGCATGCGGCGCAGAAACGCTGCGCAGCAATCTTCGCATCAGTCGACGCGCCTTTTTGCAGGGCGCTGCCTGCACGGCGCCGCTGTTGGCGTTCGGCTTGAGCGGCAAGGGCGCTTACGAGGCGTTGCGCGAGATGGAAGTAAGCCGTCTTACGCTTGCGTTTTCGGAGCTGCCGCCCGCGCTCGACGGTTTTGTGATCGCGCAGATCAGTGATGCGCATCTGGGGCCGTACTTCTCTTTGCCCCGTTTGGAAGAAGCGCTGGCGCTGGTCGATGCGGCGCAGGCGGATCTCCTGGTGATCACCGGCGATCTGATCGGCGACAGGGCTCTCTTGGAAGCGGGTGTGAAACGGATCGGCGAACTGGCGGCCAAGCTGCGGCAAAAGGTATATTTTTGTTGGGGCAATCATGAATATTATCATCCAATCGAAGCGGTGCGCGCAGCGATCGAGGATGCCGGGATCGTGATCCTCGACAACGAAAGCCGCCGCATCAAGGTGGGCGAAGACGAATTCTACCTGGCCGGCGTCGATTATCCGCGCGGCACGAAAAAAGAAGCGGAAGAAAAACGGCCGTCCTTTCTTGCGGCCGCGCTCGCAAAAATCCCGCCAAACGCCTTTCATATTCTTCTGGCGCACCATCCGGACTTTTTAAAAGAAGCATTCGCCCGGCAGGTGCCTTTGACGCTTGCCGGACATACGCACGGCGGACAGATGAAGCTGTTCGGCCGCTATTTGCTCAATTTCGGCTACCGCTATTTGGCCGGTCTCTACCAGGACGGTCGCTCGTACGGCTATGTTCATACCGGAACCGGGCAATGGCTGCCGCTGCGCGTGAACTGCCCGCCAGCGGTCAGCCTGATCACGCTGCGAAAGGAACAATGAAGTGAAAATTATCGTGGATGCCGACGCCTGCCCGAAAGGGGCGCTTGCGCAGTGTTTCCGGCTGGGCGAGCGCTACGGAATCGAGCTGTATACCGTAGCGAACTATCATCATCAGATCGCGTCGCCGCATCATATCGTCGTCGATGGCGACTCGCAGGCCGCGGACATGAAGATCGCCAACCTTACTGCGGCGGGCGATCTCGTCGTGACGCAGGACTGGGGACTGGCGGCGCTGATCCTTGGAAAAGGCGCGCAATGCCTGCATCCGAACGGACGGCGCTATCAAACGGAAACGATCGGCTTTCTGCTCGAAGAGCGCGAGGCGAAAGCGCGTCTGCGGCGCAATGGCCAAAGGACGAAAGGGCCGAAAAAGCGCGAGCCGCAGGCCGATGAACATTTTGGTCGCGTACTCGAAGAGCTGCTTCTCGAAGGGCTGCAGGCGAAGAAAGAAACGAGCGAATGACATCCGTCATTCGCTCGTTTCTTTCTTTATCGTTGTTGCAACAGTTCTTCAATTTTAGGCCCGCAGCGGCGTCCGCCGCAGGAGCCGGAACCGGCGCCGGTCGCTTTCTGCACTGCTTCAAGCGTAGTCGCGCCGCCGTTGATCGCCTTTTTCATACTGGCGCGGCTGATGCCTTTGCAAAGACAGACCTTGGTCAATTTATCAAGAATCGCGGGATTGACCTCTTCGTCCATGGAACAATTCCCCCTTACGCATGATTATTAATTACCATTATAAGGGGAAACGGAGAAAAAATAAAGCGGCGGAAATCAGCCTGCGGCAGACTCTCTTCTTTTTAGGCGTTGTCGGCTGCCTGATCGAGATAAGTTTGGAATGCGGCCCAACCGGTCCGATCGAGCATGACGCCAAGACGTTCTTTGGCTTTACCGTGCTGGCGGTAATAGGCAAGAATCGCTTCGATCAGCGCAGGAACCGCTGCGCCGGGAACGGAGCGCCCGACTTCTGCGGCGATGCGCGCCTGGCGTCCTGAGCTGCCGCCGACAAGCAGCGTGTAGCCTGTATTCGTGCCGAAAAGTCCGATGTCGCGCACGAAGCATTCCGCGCAACAATTGGGGCAGCCGCTGACTGCGATGCGAACTTTGCCCGGCGTTTCCTGTGCGAAAAAGATCCGGTCCAGCTCGAGGCCCAGCTCGCTGCTGTTTTGCATGCCGCGCGGGCAGTCGCCTTTGCCGGGGCAAAAATTGACGCCGCGTACGGCGGAATTGATGAACGATTCGCCCTGGCAGCCGAGTTCTTCTAAGACTGCGGCGCCGTCGGCGGCGGGAAGATCGAGCAGCGTCAGCGTGTTGCCGCTGATCTTGATGCGACAGGAACGTGCGGCCGCGATAGCGGCGATCTGCTGCAGTTGCGCAGGCGTTGTGATGCCGCCCGGAATATGGGGAGCGACCGGGAATTTGATGCGTTTGTTCAGGAAAGGGATTTTACTGATATCCAAAGAGCAGACCTCCTCGCGTGTTTCTTTTAAATATAACACGGCGGTAGAGCGTTTGTCTGTGAGATGGCTCACAAAAGCGCGGCAGCGATGCGGGCGGCCGAGAATAAATAATATTACAAAGTAAGCAGGAATCGTTATCCGTACGCAGAATTTAAGATATTTATGCGAATCAATAAACAGCAATTGATGAAATGACATTGGAGTGATCAATATGAAAGGTACTGTAGTAGGAACTTGGGTCAATACGACGCGCTCATTATGGGGCGAGTCGGTCGCAACGCAGGCGATGCTTCAGGTCGGCTGGCCGGAAGGGCATATTTTTTCGCCGACCGAAGACGTGGCGGACGGCAAGGTGGAGCAGTTCATCGCGGCGCTGTCGCGTGCGCTCGGGAAAACGGGCGGCGAGATTTGGCAGCAGATCGGCCGTGACAATATCGGGACTTTCTTTAAAGTCTATCCGGCTTTTTTTCAGCAGGAGAATCTATATTCTTTCCTGCGTTCGATGTATGACGTCCACGTACAGGTGGTCAAACGGATTCCGGGCGCAAATCCGCCGGAACTCTTGCTGGAGGCGGTATCCGAGCACGAAGCCGTCTTGTCGTACCGTTCGAAACGGGCGATGTTCGATTACATGCATGGCCTGCTCGCCGGAGCGGCGGAGCATTTCAAGGAAAAAATCAGCACGACGGTGCTCGAATCCGGCAGCGATTTTATCAAAGTCAAGATTGCGTTTCCGGCGCAGATCACGCACACCAAGCGCTATGCGCTCAACCGCCTCCTGGCATTCGGCGGCAAGATCGGCTTGAGCGTGAAGGCGGGCGTACTGGTCACGCTGGGCAGTCTGCTGCTCGACGGCGCGTTGCTCGCGCTTGGCATAGAGGCGCCGCTTTGGAGCGCGCCGCTTAGCGGTCTTTTGGCCTGGGGCGGCGTGAGCCTGCTTTTGCGTCCGCTGACGGCAGTCAACGAAGAATTGCAGCGTTTGCAGGAACGCCAGTATTTCGTCGACGTCAAATTGTCGAGCGGCGATGAACTGGAAGAAATCATGCAAGGCCTTGCGGCGTACAAGAAGCGTTTGAAGCGCGAGTTTGTCGGCTTCAAAGGAATTACGGACGAAATGAACCGCTATGCGGACGGCTTTAATGCGTTGGCGGCCAATATGAGCACGACGTCGGATGAGATCAGCCGCGTGATGTATGACGTGGCCGATGCCGCCACCAGCCAGGCGCAGGAAACGACCGATGCGGTCGGGATCCTAAGCGGCAATCTGGAAACGCTGAAGACGGTGCTGGTCGAACAAAATCGCAATAAGCAGCGCCTCGAAGATGCGGTCGCTGAAATCAGTCGCGGTTTCGGCGAAGTCGAGTCGTCAAGCGCGAAACTCGAGCATAGTCTGGCGCAGTTTTCCACGGTGCGCGAGTCGGCCGATGCGCTGCAGAATCAGGCGGAGAAAATCAGCGAGATCACCGGCATGGTAGCGGCGATTGCCGGCCAGACGAACCTTTTGGCGCTCAATGCCGCGATCGAAGCGGCGCGCGCCGGTGAACAGGGACGCGGTTTCGCGGTCGTCGCCGAAGAAGTGCGCAAGTTGGCCGAACAGTCGCACGGCCATTCGGAAAGCATCACGTCTGATCTCAAGATCCTGACCGACATCATCGGTCAGGTCGTCGGCATGATCGAAGAGGAATACGGCGTACTCGAGGCGGAGAGCCGCCAGATGGGCGAAGTCGTCCGCAACAACAGCCGGCATGTGGAAAATGTGCACCTGGTTTCGGAGAACATCGTCGATATGATCGACAAACTGGAACGGGAAATGAGCGGCCTTGGCCAGGTTTACGGCAAGATCGAATCGCTGGCGGCGATCTCGGAAGAAAATTCCGCCTCGAGCGAAGAAGTCAGCGCCGCCGTTCAGGACTACAACAAGAAGCTGCATGATATGATGGGCAAGATCGGTGAATTCAAAGTCGTCATCCAGCACTTCAGCGAAGATATCAATCAGTACCGGACTTGAGTCGCGCAAGGCTGTCGTCATTTTTGGCGGCAGCCTGTTTTTTTTTGTCCGGGTTTACAAAATTTAAAGCAAAGCAAAGCCCGACGGCGCGACCATCTTTCTGAAGCGGATATATAAGATCACTGGATTTTCTGGTATAGGCATTTACGAGGTTTTGTGGTATGATTTTTTTGAAACATTCATCATGATTGTGTCAGATGGAGGATTGTGCATGATTCGAGAACGGCGGAGTAAAGAAAAACTGGAAATCTATTATCGAAAATTCATGGAGGACGGCGTGCTGGATCCGAATGTCCACCCCTGGATCGCCCAGTCCTGGCAACAAAGCCGACGCCTTGGCGTTAAGGCGGATCGCTTTAAGGTCAACGTCCGTTTGAGCCGCGATGAACTGGAGCGCAGACGACGGCAGCACCAGTCGGCGATGACGTATCTGGAAGGCATGTACCATGAGACGCGAGAACATTTTAATGTATATAATCTGAGCATGCTCTTATTGGATGCCGAAAGCTATGTGCTGAAAAACTATGCGATGCCGTTTTTTCAGCGCACGCCGGGTGAGCTGGAAGGCGCGCGTTTGGCGGAACAGGATATCGGGACGTCGAGCATCAGCATCGCGAGTGAACGCAAAGTGCCGTTTCTTGTCTTCGGCGCTGAAATGTGGCAGGAAGAGGGCCATAACGGCGACGCCTGCTCGGTGCCGATCATGCTCGACGGCGAACTGAAATACATCGTGACGATCGTATCGGTAGAACAGGAAAGCCTGCCTTACAGCGCGGTCGTGGCGCTGCTGGTCAGCATTAAGCACGGTATGGAAAGCCATCTGGCGGTGCAGGAACAGCTGAAGGCGCGTCATGCGATCCTCGATGCGGTGCCGTTTGCGGTCTACCATGTCGAACCGAACGGTGAAGTCGTATATACGAATAAATTGGGGCAAAGCCGCCTCGCCGGCATTGACGCAATGGGCAGCGAAGAACGGCCCCCCAACCTCAGCGATGTGGTGCTGAATTATCGTCATACGCCGATTTATAAAGGCTTTAAAGGCATACCTTCTTATAATAAAGAAGTGACCTGGATTACGCCGAAGAAGACGTATGAGGACATTACGACCGTGGTGCCGATGGAGACGGACAAAGGCGTCGCCAGCGTTGTCGCGGTATCGCTGCCGATTGAAGACCTGCGGACGCTGGTCGCGCATGCGGTCGGTTACAAGGCTCGCTACAGCCTCGCCAGTATGGTCGGGCAGGCGCCGGTCTTCCTTACGATGAAGGAAAAGGCGGCGCGCGTCGCCAAGAACAACAATCATGTCCTGCTGCAAGGCGAAGCCGGTACGGGCAAGCAGCGTCTGGCGCATGCCATTCACCAGGCCAGCGGACGTGCGGCGGGGCCGCTTATTTCGATGAAATGCGGCGACATGCTGCCGGAAGTGCTCGAAGACGAATTGTTCGGCATCGCCGACGACGGCTATGAAGGGCGTCCGGGAAAACTCGAACTGGCCAATGGCGGCACCCTCTTCTTGGATGAAGTGGAGAAACTGCCGTCGCATGTCGCACAACGTCTCGCCGGAGCGCTGCGCAGCAAGGAATTGAGCCGCGTCGGCGAAACGGTGCGCCGTCATTTTGACATCCGCATCATCGCGGCCTGCGACCTTGACCTGAAGCGTCTGACGGAAAAAGGCGCGTTTGAAGGCGCGCTGCATGAACTGATCTCGCGCAGCACGATCCGAATTCCGCCGCTGCGTTCGCGGCGCGACGACATTCCGCTGCTGGCGGAACATATCATCGCGGAACTGGCCGAACAGCACAGCCTGCCGGAAAAACGCCTGCAGCCCGAAGCGGCCGAACTGCTGATGTCCTACGACTGGCCGGGCAACATCAAACAATTGCAGGGCGTCGTTGAACAGGCCTTTTTCAGCACGAGCGGCAATGTCATTGCCACGAACGATATCAGCCTGCTTGGCGATACCGGGATTGGCAACGAATGGAAAGAAGACAAGGAAATCTTCATCGATGTCTGGAAAGCGGCCGGCGGCAACATCAGCCGTCTGGCCAATATGCTCGATGTCAGCCGGGTCACGCTCTACCGTTATCTGAAAAAATTCGGTTTGGATAAGCAGAATTAAAGCGAAGAGGCTGTCTCAAAATCGAGACAGCCTCTTGTCTTTACGGGGAAGATTGTGATAAGATTCTGCTGTCTATGGCGTTGCTGCCTGCATTATCAATAGAGCGAGGAATGACTATGCGATTACGAAAAAAACCATGGATCGGCGAAGCGCTCGATCAATTCAACGATATTCTCGTCCGCGAGCATGAAGAGAAAGAGTGCCGTGGGCGCTGGAGGCAGCGTTTTGCCGCAGAAGGTCCGCTGCAGGTCGAAGTGGGCACCGGCAAAGGCTCGTTCATCACCGAGATGGCGGCGCGGCATCCTGAGATTCTCTTCATCGGCATCGAAGGACAGCAGGATGTTATTTATCAGGCGGCAAAACGGGCGGCGGAAAGAAACCTGCCTAATTTGCGCCTGCTGTTGGCCGATGTCGGGCGTTTGACCGAATTTTTCGCGCCGGGGGAAATGGATCGTTTGTTTATCAATTTCTGCGATCCCTGGCCGAAGGTGCGTCATGCCAAACGCCGTCTGACGCATGCGCGCTTCTTGGCGCGCTATCGCGAAGTGTTGGCGGCGCAGGGCGATATCTGGTTCAAGACCGACAATCGGCCGCTTTTCGATTTTTCTCTGGAAGAGTTTACGGCAAACGGGCTGGAACTCGTGAAGGTCTCCTACGATTTGCACGGCGAAGACTGGCAGGAGAATGTGATGACGGAATACGAACGCAAGTTCAGCGCGCTGGGGACGCCGATCAACCGCTGCGAAGCACGCTTTGCAAAGTAAAAAGAAGGGGAGGCGGACGCTATGAAATGGCTGCCGCGTTTGTGGGTGAGCCACGGTGAGGCCGTAGGCTGGATTACGCTGCTGCTCTTCATGTTCGGCGCACTCAATATTTTCAGTGCGAGTTTTGTTCATGCAGGACAAAATCTAGGCGACAGCTATTATTTTTTAAAGCGCCATCTCTTATCGGCGGCGATCGGCATGTTCTTCATGCTGATCATGATTCGAACCGATTATAAGCGTTGGCAAAACATTGTGTTTCCGCTCAGTCTGGTCACGTTTGCGATGCTCGTTGCCGTTCATTTTATCGGCGTCGAGGTCAACGGCGCAAGACGCTGGCTGAACCTTGGCTTTCAGTTTCAGCCGTCGGAACTGGCGAAATTCACCGTGATGCTGTTCAGCGCGGTTTACCTCGGCCGTTTGGCGGAGCGCGGGCGCAGGATCCCGCTTTTTACGGCGCCGCTCTTGTTGGCGCTGCTGCTGGGCGGGATCGTCCTGAAGCAGCCGGACATGGGGACGGCCGTGATCATCGTCGGAATCGCGCTGGGTCTTCAGATGCTGGGCGGACTGGCGTTTGAGTATTTGGTGATCCTCGGCGCGATCGGCGGCGGTCTGGGCTACTATCTGACGTTCTCGGCCGCTTACCGCGCCGAGCGCTACTATGCCTGGCAAAATCCCTGGGAATTTAAGGACGGCATCGGCTATCAGGCTGTGCAGGGGCTGCTGGCGATCGGTTCCGGCGGCTTTTGGGGTTCGGGCCTCGGCATGGGTGCGAGCAAGTTCGATTATCTGCCGGAAGCGCATACCGACTTTGCCTTTGCCGTACTCTGCCAGGAAATGGGTTTTATCGGCGCGGCGGCAGTGCTGCTGCTCTTTCTCGCGCTGGGTTATCATGGCATCAAGATCGCGCTGCAGGCGCGCGATGCATACGGAAAATTCCTTGCGATGGGCGTCGTTTTTTTGATTGTCGGACAGGGAATGATCAATATGGCGATGGTCACGAACCTCTTGCCGGTGGTCGGCGTGCCGCTGCCGTTCATCAGTTTCGGCGGAACGTCGCTGCTGGTGAATATGACCGCGATCGGTCTCTTGCTGAATGTCAACCGCCAGGGCGTCCGCCCTGCAGAACCCGAAGCGGAAGCGACGCTGCCCGGCGGAGTGCGTGAGCGTCTGCAACAATCGCGCCGTCTTAGCCGGGTAAAATAAATTAAAGATACTGTGCGGCGCTGCCGTAATATAGTATAATAGGTTTCATCGCAATATTTGCAATATTTGCCGAAGGGCGGCGCTGTCATAATCGGAGCCAGAGACTGCTGTGAAGGCTTCAACTGCTGTGGACGGAGTACTCGTTTGTAAAAACGGGAACGTCTGCTTTTGCGGCAGTTTGAAACTTGCGGCAGTCTTTTTGCTTACAGCGTTTGACGAGAATGGGGAGGGTATGGCGTGATCAATGTGTTATTGGTAGGCGGCGGCCGCGGCGGCGCGGGAATCCTTGAATTGTGCCGCAAGGTTAAGGACGTGTCCGTCGTCGGGGTCGTAGATCCGAAAAGCGAGGCGGTTGCGATCCAATTGGCGAAAAAACTGGGCATCCGTACCTTTGCCGATGTGAAAGAGGCGCTGAAACTGGAAGCGGTTACGGTGGTCTTGAATATTACCGGCAATGAGGAAGTCAACCGCCTGATCGAAGAGCATAAGGGCGAGGGCGTAAAACTGGTCGACGCGTTCATTGCGCAAATGATGTATCATCTGGTGAAATCGCAGACGCTGATGCAGGAAGAATTGCACGGCAAGGTCGAAGTACTGACGCAGTCGGTCAATGACGCGAAAGGCCATATCAGCAATACGCATGAGGTAATCGGCTTTATCAACAAGGTTTCGCAACAGACCAATCTGCTCGGTCTCAATGCCGCGATCGAAGCGGCGCGGGCGGGCGAACAGGGACGCGGTTTCGCGGTAGTCGCGAATGAAGTGCGCAAACTGGCTGAAGACAGCGTGGAAGCGACCAAAAAGATCAACACAATTCTGCAAAATATCGAAAACTCGATGCAGGGCATCATCAGCGGCATTGAGGAAACGGCCCGCGTGACCGAAAAACACGCCGGCGAAGAATTGATTACAGGGATACGCTGAAAGTAAAGCGCCTGCCGGCAGGCGGGCGCTTTACTTTTTAAGGCGGAAAGCGAGGCAAAGAGTATGGATAAGAGAAACGGTTGCCTGCTGCTGCTGCTGCTGCTGCTGGGCAGCCTGGCCTTCTTCACGACAGGCGCAGCAGCGGCGAAACTGCCGCCCAAGGCTGCGCCGCCGTTGGTTCAAGTGGCCGCAGCGCCGGAAAAAACGACGGTCAGGCTGGGCATCGATAATCTGGAACAATACCTGCCGCTCTTTGCGGGCAAACGCGTCGGTCTGATCACCAACGCGACCGGAATGACGAGCGAGTACAAGTCAAGCGTCGAGGTGTTGGCGGCCAAGACCAATCTGACGACGCTTTACTCGCCCGAACATGGGCTTTGGGGCGACCGTCCGGCCGGCGAAGCGGTCGGCTCCTATACCGACTTGCGCAGCGGACTGCCGGTCTACAGCCTGTATGGCGATACGAAAAAGCCGAATGCGGCGATGCTTGCCGACATCGATGTGCTGGCGTTTGACATTCAGGATGTCGGTTCGCGTTCCTATACCTACATTTATACGATGGCCTATGCAATGGAAAGCTGCCGTGAACAGGGGAAGACCTTTGTCGTTTTTGACCGGCCCAATCCGGCGGGCGGCATGGTGGAGGGGCCGATTCTTAAATCCGGCTTCACTTCGTTCATCGGCATGTATCCGATTCCGATCCGGCATGGCATGACCGTCGGCGAGTTGGCGCGCCTCTTCAATGAGTCATTCGGCATTCACTGCAAGCTCGAAGTGGTGCCGATGACCGGTTGGCGGCGCAGCATGCTGTTTGCCGAGACCGGACTGCCCTGGATCATGACGTCGCCGAACATACCGACGCCGGATAGCGCACTGGTCTATTCGGGCACCGGATTGTTCGGCGGTACGAACGTTTCCGAAGGGGTGGGCACGACGCGTCCGTTCGAACTGGTCGGTGCGCCGTGGCTGAGAGCGGACAGCCTGGCTGATGACATGAATGCGAAAAAACTTCCCGGCGTGCATTTTCGTGCGGCCTATTTTGTGCCGCGTTTCGGTCTCTATCAGGGCGAAGTCTGCGGCGGCGTACAGATCCATGTGACCGATGCGAAAAAGTATCGCGCGCTGGAGACGGCGCTTACGCTGCTCTATCAGATCAAAGAGAGCGGCGGCGCGGACTTTCATTACAATAGAGGCTACGGCGAGGGCATGATCGACCTGATCAGCGGCGAAGACAGGCTGCGCAGCGGACGTTACAGTCTGGAAGAGTTGAAGACGTTTTGGAACAGGGAAGCGGAACAGTTTCAAAAGCAGGCGGAGATTTTTTATTTATATAAGCCTTAAGTAAATAAAAAAAGTGAACGATACTATCTATAACAGCCAGCTGCAAAAGGGGGCGGTAGTTTTGATAGGTCGCATCACATCAACGCATCCATCGGAGTTGACGAAGCGCGAGCCGCGCAGCACATCGCTTGCGCAGCGCAAGAAAGCGGAAGTCGATTTCAAGACGCTTTTGGACAAAGAATTGAAGCAATCGGATCGCGGGCGCAAAATGTCCTGACGGTCTTTTAACCCCCGCCGGTCCGGCGGGGGTTTTTTCTCGTACCTGCCGCATACGGTGCAGCAGGAAAAGCGCAATAAACGACGAATCAAAGAGGATTGTGACAAAGTGGAGCGAAGCTGCCAAGTGAAGAAAGGAACATAGTTCATCATGATATTGAAACGAGCGCAGGGACTGCAAAAAAGGATTGCCTGGATGATGATCCTGCTGGTTCTTGTCTTTTTGGTACTACTCGGGAAATTGGCGCGGATTCAATTTTGGGAAGGGCCGCAGATGGCGGCCAAGGCGCAGAGCCAATTGCGCGAAAGCAAACGACTGCATTCGCCGCGCGGCACGATCTATGACCGCGGCGGGCGTGAACTGGCGGTCAGCAATGTTAACAAATCGCTGTTTGCCGATCCGGAAGGCATCAAGGATGCCGATCAGACGGCGGCCTTGCTGGCACCGGTGCTCGGCATGAAGCCGGAAGAGCTGCACGAACTGATCAGCCTGAAAGGACGCTTCGTCTGGGTGCGAAGGACGATGGAACCGGAAATGACGGAGCAGGTCAAACGGGTGATGAAAGAAAATCATCTGACCGGCTTCGGTTTCATGGATGAAAGCAAGCGCTATTATCCGAGCGGCACTCTGGCCGCGCAGGTCATCGGCTTCGTCGGCACGGACGACACCGGGCTGGACGGGCTCGAGCTGTCGCTCGACAAGACGATCAGAGGCTCCTGGACGGAACAGCTTGTCGATACCGATGTGCGCGGCATACCGATCTTTAAATCGATCTTTACCTTCGCAGCGCAAAAGCGGACGCAAAACGTCTTTCTCACGCTCGACAGCAATATCCAGTTTCTCGCGGAGCAGGGGCTGGATAAGGCGATGGCGACAACCGGAGCGCAGGCGGCGACGCTGATCGTGATGAATCCGAAAACGGGCGAGGTGCTGGCGATGGCCAGCCGCCCGACCTTCAATCCGAACCGTTTCGGGCAATCGAATTCTGCCAGCTGGCGCAACCGCGCGGTGAACTTCATTTATGAGCCGGGTTCGACGTTCAAAGCGCTCGTAACCGCGGCGGCGATCCAGGAAAACGAAGTAAGTCCGGATGAACGCTTTTTCGATAAAGGCTATATCGAGGTCGGCGACCGGCGGATACAGAACTGGAGCGGCGACAGCTACGGCAATGTGCCGTTCAGCGATATCTTCAAGCAATCGCTCAATACCGGTTTCGTCGAAGTCGGCCTAAGGGTCGGTGCGCAGCGACTGTGCGATTATGCGAAAGCGTTCGGGTTCGGACATTCGACCGGGATCGAACTGCCGGGCGAAGAGGAAGGGCTGCTCTTTGAAGCGAAAGACATGCGTCCGTCGGACGTCGCGACGATGGCGATCGGCCAGAGTATCGCCGTTACGCCGCTGCAGCTGATCGCGGGAATTTCGGCGATTGCGAACGACGGCCTGCTGCTCAAGCCGCATATCGTGAAAGAGATTCGTGCCAGTGACGGCACGTTGGTGAAAAAGACGGAGCCGGAATCGGTGCGTCAGGTCGTCTCGACGCAGACGGCCAGGACGATCGCGATGCTAATGGAAAAGGTCGTTTCGGAAGGCGGCGGCAAGAATGCCGCGGTCAAGGGCTACCGGATCGCCGGCAAGACCGGAACGGCCGAGAAGCTCGATCCGCAGGGCGGCTATTATAAAGGGCGCTATATCGCCTCCTTCGCCGGCTTCGGGCCGGTGGAGAATCCGCAGGTCTCGATTCTCTTAATCATTGACGATCCGAACGGCGTTTATTACGGCGGCCAGATCGCCGCGCCGATTGCCGGCGACATTCTCAGCCAGATCCTGCGTTATCTGAACATCGCGCCGCAGGGCAGCGCCGGACAGCTGCCGGAGACGAAGCCGCTTAACATGCCGGCGGCACTGCCGCCGAAACGTAACGAAAGCGATACGACGCCGGTCGTTGTGCCGCCAGGCAAGGTACTGGTGCCGAATCTGCGCGGCAAAAGCATCCGCGAGGCGGGAGAAATCCTCTCCCAGGCGGGCTTGGCTTTGGTGCCGCTCGGCAGCGGACGCTGCGTCGGGCAGGATTATCCGCCGCGTGATCTCGTCGATCCCGGTACCGCGATCAAAGTCCGTTTTGAGCCGGAATAGAAGCGCGGTTAAGGAAAAAGAAAGCGCGTCTTTCTTTTTATTGACAAATGCGGTCCGAAGATACAAAATACAAGGAGCATCACTATGCACGAACTGGCTCTGGCGCAAAGCATCGTTGAAATCGCGCTGCGGACATTAGCGGCGCAGAGCAAGGAAAGTCGGGTGACGCTGGTCAAATTGCGCATCGGGAAGATGACGAACGTCGAACCGGAGGCGCTGCGTTATGGCTTTTTGGCGGCGGCAAACGGTACGGCTGCGCAGGGCGCAACACTGGTTCTCGAAACGGCGCCGATCGTCGTGTTCTGCCGAAACTGCAGCCGCGACTTCAGCTTGCAAGAATATCGCTTTTCCTGTATCCATTGTGGTTCGGCTCAGACGGAAATTCGCAGCGGCCGTGAAATGGCCGTGGAGTATGTGGAGGTTGAGTGATGCAGATTCGCGTGATGGAAGATTTGCTGGAACATAACGAAGCGATGTCCAAGGCGGTAAAAGAAAGACTGGACGATTACGGCATACTGGTCTTGAACCTCATGGGTTCACCCGGCTGCGGCAAGACAAGTCTGCTCGAACAGACGGTAGAAAGCTTAGGGCAGGAACTGCGTTTCGCGGTCGTGGAAGGCGATTTGTACACGGCGCAGGATGCCGAACGCATTGCGCGCTACGGCATCCCGACCGTGCAGATCAATACTGCCGGCGGCTGCCATCTGAACGCCGGCATGATCGAAGCGGTGCTTGGCGATCTGCCGCTGGAAACGCTCGATATTTTAGTGATTGAGAACGTCGGCAATCTCGTTTGTCCGGCGGAATTCGATATCGGCGAGGATGCCAAAGTCGTTTTGCTCAGCGTCACCGAAGGCGAAGACAAACCGTTGAAATATCCGTTGGCCTTCCGCCGTGCGGCGCTGGCCATTTTGAATAAGACTGATCTGTTGCCTCATCTGAATTTCGACAAGGCGAAAGCGGTGCGTGACATCAAGGGGATTAATCCGTTAGCGCCGATCTTCGAAGTCTCCTGTCAGACAGGCGACGGCTTGACGGCGTGGTATGAATGGCTGAGGGAGCAAGTACGGAGAAAACAGGTAAGGAGAAAGGGAGGAAATGGCGAAGTTGGAAGGAATGAAGATCGCGATTGAAGAAGCGCGCAAGCGCTTGCATCTTCTGGTCGAGGCCAAGCGCGGCAACCTGGTCGATCCGGAAGTGGCGGCCTACAGCATGGAATTGGATGAGCTGATTGTCCAATATGAACGCGAGAAAAAACGGCAAGGCAGCTAAACGGAAGGCTGACGGCTTGTCGGCTTAACTAAAAGACAGCCCAGCGGGGCTGTTTTTGCGTATCGGCGTCGCCGCGTCGCCTGTTTGGGATTCGTCAGTCGTTTGAGTGCCTGCGATGCTTGCGCCATAGCGCAGAACGCAGTATCATAGATGCAGTCGTGTTTTCAGTGAATAGGAGGCAGGGGATTCTTATGTTGGAACGATCCGTATGGGCGGAAATCGATTTGTCCGCCGTTGAACATAATGTGAAAGAAATCAGGCAATGGGTGAAACCGAGCGCCAAGCTGTGCGCGGTCGTCAAGGCGGACGGCTATGGGCATGGTGCGGTACCGGTCGCAAGGGCGGTGCTGGCGGCCGGCGCCGATTGCCTGGCCGTCGCGATCGTCAGCGAGGCGCTCGAACTGCGGCAGGCCGGAATCACGGTGCCGATCCTGGTCCTCGGCTACACGCCGCCGGAACAGGCGGAAATCGTCATTGCCAATGACATCACGCAAACCGTCTTTTCGCTTGAGGTGGCGCAGGCCTTGTCGGCGGCGGCGCTCGAGCAGAACCGGATCGCGAAGCTGCACATCAAGGTAGACACCGGTATGGGGCGGGTCGGCATACGACCGCAGGAAAGCGGCGATTTTGCGGCTGCGGTCAGTGCGCTGCCGCATGTCTTTCTCGAAGGCATCTACTCCCACTTTGCCGCATCGGACAGCAACGACAAGGCGTTTACGCTGCAGCAATACCGGCGTTTCAGCGCGGCGGTCGAACGGGTCAAAGCACGCGGCATCGAGATTCCGATCCGCCATATCGCCAATAGTGCGGCCGTGCTCGATCTGCCGGAGATGCATCTCGACATGATCCGACCGGGCATCATTCTCTACGGCCTCTGGCCGTCGGAAGAAGTCCGTCACCAATTGAACCTCAAACCGGCGATGAAATTAAAGGCGCAGGTCGGCTTCGTTAAATCGGTTCCGGCGGGTACGCCGATCAGTTACGGACTGGCCTTTTATACGCAGCGGGCCAGCCGCATCGCCACCTTGCCGGTCGGTTACGCAGACGGCTGGTCCCGTTCGCTTGCGAACCGGGCCAAAGTGCTGGTCAAAGGTCAGCGCGCCACCGTCGTCGGACGCGTCTGCATGGACCAGTGCATGGTCGACGTCACCGATGTTTCCGGCGTTGCGGCCGGCGACGAGGCGCTCTTGTTCGGCGGCGAGGAGTTGCCGGTCGAGGAAGTGGCCCGTCATATGGGAACCATTCACTATGAAGTGATCTGCATGATCGGCAAACGCGTGCCGCGCAGTTATGTGTGAGCGTCTGGAGAAAAGAGGCGGCGCTAATTTCACTTAAATGCATTTTCCGGTAGGGTTTTCCTCTTGGCCTGTCGAATGCTAGCTAGTAGCGAAAACAAGCGGAGGTGCATACCATGAGCGACGAACGCGACTGGGAACAATTCAAACAGAAATTCAACGCCAAAGCAGGCATTAACTTAAATGACTATAAAGCAGCGCAAATGCAAAGACGGATCACCAATCTGATGAATCGCCACGGCGCGAAGACCTATGTCGATTTCTTCGCGATGCTGGAAAAAGACGCGAAGATGTACAAGGATTTCATCGATTATATGACGATCAATGTCACCGAATTCTTCCGCACGCCGGAAAAATTCCAGGAACTCGAGCAGAAAGTGCTACCGGAACTTTTGAAGGCCAGCCCGAAACTCAATATCTGGAGCGCCGGCTGTTCGATCGGCGCGGAACCGTATTCGCTCGCGATCATCCTGAATGAACTGACGCCGAACGCGCGGCATCGCATCCTGGCCAGCGACCTCGATGTCGAGATCCTGGCGAAAGCGAAACAGGGCGTCTATACGACGACCGAGTTCAAGAACATCTCGAATTCGCGCGAGTCGAAATACTTTAAAAAAGTGGACAGCAACTACGTCTTGAGCGAAGACATCAAATCGCGCGTCGAGTTCAAACGCAACAACCTGCTGCTCGATAAGTTCGAAAGCGGTTTTGATCTGATTCTCTGCCGCAACGTCGTCATTTACTTTACCGAAGAGGCGAAGGACGCGCTCTATCGCCGTTTCCTTGCCGCGCTCAAACCGGGCGGCGTCCTTTTCGTCGGCGGCACCGAGGCGATCTTGAATTTTCGCGAAATCGGCTTTACCAGCTATCTGCCGTTCTTTTACCGCAAACCCTTATAAGCAAGAAAAGGTCTCGCGACAGCGAGGCCTTTTTGTCTTTTTAAAAAGCGCGAGCGCATTCTTTTGCGCAAAGCGCTTGCGGTGAAAGATTGAAAAATTTGTGCTAATTTAGCAGGAAATGTTTTTTGTATGCAGAATACAAGCAAAGAGAAGAAACGATTTGCCCACGCTTGTAGGGACGATGCGTAGAGGAGAGAAAAACATGAAAACCTTTATCACCCATCATTTAGTCAAGGGAAATGACCTGAATCATCACGGTACGTTGTTTGCCGGCCGCGGCGCCGAGTGGTTCGTGGAAGCCGGCTTTGTCGCCGCCTCCAATATGACCTGTCCGGAAAACACCGTCTGCCTCAATATCCACGGCATGGTGTTCACCCGTCCGGTACCGAAAGGGACCATCGTGCGTTATGAAAGCAAGGTCACCTATGTGGGCCGCAGCAGCATGGTCGTCTATGTGAAGGTTGTTCGCGCCGACAATGAGCAATTCTTGCTCGACGGTTTCATGACGTTCATCCATGTCGACTCGGAAGGACATTCGACGCCGCACGGCCTGGTCATCACGCCGTCGAACGATGAAGAGGTTGAACTGATGGAAAAAGCCAAGAGTTTGGTTAAAAAACGCTAAGCAAATGACGGGAAAGGTGTTGCAAAGGGCCGAGCGGGCCGTTTTGCGACGCCTTTCTTTTTTTCGGCGCACGGCAATTGACAAAAGAAGAGCAGCGTGGTACAAATGAATTGCAATATTGAAAAAAATGGAAGTGAAAGAAAGAAGGGGAAAAGAGAGGCGGAAAGACATGGATGCCATGAATGCGCCGGAGTTTGCGGAAGGTGAAGTAACGTTGCGGGAACTGATCGATTGCGGCGAATTGCAGACAATTATGGATGACTTTTATTCATTAACGGGCTGCGGCATCGGCATCATCGACCTGGACGGCCAGGTCCTTGTCGCAACCGGCTGGCAGGATATCTGCACGCTCTTTCATCGCGCCCACCCCGAAACCCTGAAGAATTGTCTGGAGAGCGACCTGAACCTTTCCGAAGGACTCGAAGGCGGGAAGGTGAAGGCGTATAAATGTAAGAACAACCTGTGGGATTTGATGACGCCGATTGTCGTGGACGGCTGCCGGATCGGCAATATCTGCCACGGTCAGTTTTTCTTTGACACGGAGGAAATTGACCGGGATTGTTTTTTGCAGCAGGCGCGGCGCTATGGATTTGCGGAAGTGGACTATCTGGCGGCGCTGGAACAGGTACCGATCCGGACAAAGGCGCAGGTTGAGACGTTAATGTCATTTTACGCCAAGATGGCGACGCTGGTTTCGCAATTAGGACATACGAATCTGCTGCTGAAAAAGGAGATCAAAGAGAAGGAACGCGCGCAAAATGCCCTTGCGGCGGCGGAAGAACGCTTCCATAAGGCGTTTGACAAAATCGCCGATGTGGTCGGCATCATCCGCTTGTCGGATCGCTGTTACATCGAAGTCAACGACAGCTTTTCTCGCATGCTCGGTTACGAGCGGGAACGTATCATCGGGCGCACTTCGCACGAAATCGGCCTTTGGGAAAAACAAAGCGAATATGACGCGGTGGTTGCGATTCTGCTCAGCGGCGGTTCGGTCTGGCAGCAGGAAGCCTCCTGGCGGACCGCAGGCGGCGCGGTGCGCATCGGCAGCTATTCCGGCCGATGTGATCGAACTTGACGCTGAGGAATGTGCGTTATTCGTCTGGCATGACATCACGAAGCGCAAAGAAATGGAAGAAGCGCTGCGGCTGGCGAAAGAGGAACTGGAGAACAAGGTCGAGCAGCGCACGCAGGAGTGGAGAGCGACGAATCAGGAATTGCAGAAGATCAATGCCGAACTGGTCAATACGGTGGCGCAACTGACCCGAACGCAAGTCAAACTCGTGCAGATGGAAAAAATGGCGGCGTTGGGCGATCTGGTCGCGGGCACGGCGCATGAAATCAATACGCCGCTCGGCATCGGCGTAACGCTGGCGTCGCATCTTAAACAAAACACGCTGAAACTGGAACGCGATTTCGCTGGCGGACAGCTAACGCGCAGCGCGCTGCAGGACTATGTTGCGCAAAGCGTCGAAGCGACCTCGATGCTGGAACTGAATCTCGAGCGCGCCAAGCGCCAGATTGAGAATTTTAAGCTGGTCGCGGTCGATCAGGCGGGCGAAATCCGGCGCGTTTTTCGGCTGCGCGAATATATCGAAGAGATCTTGCTGAGCCTGCATGCTAAGCTGAAAAAGACGAAACACCGCATTGAAATCATTTGTGAGGATAGCTGCGAAATGGACGGTTACCCCGGTGATTTTGCGCAGGTGCTGACCAATCTGCTGATGAATTCGCTGCTGCACGCCTATGACGGCGAGGAAGCGGGCTGCATACGGATCGAAGTCAGCAAAGAGAAGGACGGCTTTGTGCTGCTTTACGCTGACGACGGCAAGGGGATGTCGGCGGAGGTGCTCGAGAAGATCTTTGATCCTTTCTTCACGACCAAACGCTCCTCGGGCGGTTCGGGGCTTGGCATGTCAATCGTTTACAACATTGTGACCGGACGCATGCAGGGCGGGATCGAATGCAGCAGTATGCCGGGCGAGGGCAGTCGTTTCACGATCAGAATGCCGGCTCTTCCTTGAGAGCCGGTTTTTCTTCGTTCTTTTTTATGGTATGCTGATGGATGAGGTGAACTGAAAGATGATCGATTGTTACCGTACGGTTGCCGGTTACGGCTGCCGCGAAATTGAAATACAGCGTTCCCGTTTCATCGCCTATGTCACGCGGGCGGAATGCGAGGCGGAGGCGATGGCCTTTATCGCCAAGCTGCGCAAAGAGCACTGGGATGCGACGCACAATTGCGTGGCTTATATCATCGGGGAACGCGACGAACTGCAAAAAGCGGACGATGACGGCGAACCCTCCGGCACGGCCGGACGTCCGATGCTCGAAGTACTGAAGAAACAAGCGCTCAAAGACACGCTTGTCGTGGTAACGCGCTATTTTGGCGGCATCAAGCTGGGAGCAGGCGGTTTGGTCAGAGCGTACGGCCAGGCGGTCGTCGAGGGGATCAAGGAAAGCGGTCTGATCGAACGGCGTTTGCACACGCAACTTGCCGTCCGCTGCGACTATTCGTTGCTGGGCACGCTTGAGAATCAGCTCGGCCTGCACGGCTACAGCATCAGCCAACGCGAGTTCGACGATGCGGTCAACCTGATCGTACTCGCGCCAAGCGGCGAAGAGGAGCAGGTGGAAAGCAAACTGCTCGACTGGACCGCGGCGCGGGTTCGATTATCAAGGCTCGGACAGCAATACGTCGATAGGGCGCTGGAACCATGAAGGCGGTCATTTCGGCGTCAAGACGCACCGATCTGCCGGCCTGCCACTACGCGTGGCTGCAGGAGAAGCTGGGCGCAGGCGAGCTGATGGTGCCGAATCCGGCCCGGCCCGCGCAAAGTTATTGTGTGGAATTGAGGCCGGAGAAAGTCCACAGCATCGTCCTTTGGAGTAAGGACTATCGAAAGGTGGCGGAGGATCCCGGGCGACTGGCGGACTATTCTTTATATTTTCAATACACGATCAATCTTTATCCGCGCCTTTTAGAGCCGCATGCGCCGGATTATGCGCAAACGCTGCATACGCTGGAAAAACTCAGGCGCAGCTATGGCGCGCGACAGTTTAACATCCGTTTCGACCCTCTCCTCTTGCTTGGCGAAGAGGATGCCGCAACACGGCTCAGCGCGTTTGCGCGCCTTTGCGCCGATTTGGAGAGTCTTGATTTTTACGGCTGTCGAATCACGACGTCCGCATTGGCGGCGTACGGCAAAGTCGCACGCCGCTTGCAAGAGGCGAAGCTGAGCGTGCGGCAGGAACCGGAACTTCTTTTGCGCGTAGCGAAAGAAATGGCGCAGACGGCGGCTGCGTACGGTTTTTCGCTTTATTCCTGCGCGACGCCGCTTTTGGAAAACGTGCCGGGAATCCAAGCGGGCGTCTGTATCGACGGATCGCTGCTCGAAGGGCTCTTCGGCGGCAAGGTCTCACGCGCCAAAGATTCGGGGCAGCGACCGGCCTGCGGCTGCAGCGCGAGCCGCGATATCGGAAGTTATCTTCAGCCCTGCAACTTGGCTTGCCGCTACTGTTATGCCCGGGCCTAGGCTCTGAATGTTCGCAATAGTGACAAAAGTCCCGCAGGGGTTTTGAAAAAAATGTAGAAACGTGTAAAAATGTAATTATTAAGAAATTATTACGGAATTTATAAGCATGCTGGCGTTTTCAAAGCGCGGGATATGCGTTACGCAGCAGGAGGTATGCAGCATATGTCAGTACAACAAGGCGGCGCCTGTTCTTTGGTCGATGTTACTCCCGGCATGGAACTCGCCAAAGCGATTTTGCGCGATAACGGCAAGATCTTACTTACCGAAGGGACGGTGTTGACGGAAACGCTGATTCAACGGTTGCGGGGACAGGGCGTGTCGCATATTCATATCAAAGGCGAAAGCGGCCCCGATCTGACGGCGTTTGACAGACCGCCTTCGCCGTTGCGCCTGGATTTTCAGCGGAAACATGATGCGGTGACGCAAACGATGCAGCGAACATTTGACGCCGTGCGTCGTTTTAAAAAAATTCCGACCCGGGAAATGAACCAGGTGGTCGAAGAAGCGCTCCTGCCGATGGTCAATACTGCGGGTGCGCTGAACTATCTGCAGCGTGACCGTTCGGTCGACGAATACACCTTCGTCCATTCGGTCAATGTAGGCATCATGGCGGGCGTGCTCGGACACTGGCTCGGTTACAAAGCGCCGCAGCTGAAGGAGTTGACGCTCGCGGGCCTGCTACACGACATGGGCAAGACGCAGATCCCGCTGCCGGTGCTGAACAAGCCGCTTCGCCTTACGGACGAGGAAATGAAGGTTATGCGCTTGCATCCGATTGTCGGCTATAAACTGGCGCAGGACTCCGGCGTAATCTCGAACGATGTGGCCCTTGCGATCCTGCAGCATCATGAACGGATGAACGGCAGCGGTTATCCGAGCGGCGTCAAGAAAGAACGGATCCATCCTTATGCGAAGATCCTCGCGGTCGTCGATACCTATGATGCGATGACGTCGGACCGCGTCTTCAAGAGCAAGGCTACGCCGCTTTCGGTGATCAAGATCATGCTGGAAGAGATGTATGACCGGCTCGATCCCGACGTCTGTACGGTCTTTCTCGACAACCTGAAGGACTGCTTCGTCGGAAATGTCGTAGAACTCAGCGACGGTCGCGAAGCCGAGATTCTTTATTTTGGCAGCGTGTTCACGCCCGCGCCCGTGCTGCGGACGCGACAGGGCGAATTCATCAATCTGAGTGGGGCCGAAGCGCTCGAGATCGTCAGAGTCATCGCCGGATAAGAGAAAATAAGAGGCGTCAAACGCTGGATCATTCGATCCTGCGGCGGCGTCTCCTTTCTTTTTCCTGCCCGGCAGGAAAAAAGCGGGATTGTGACGAAATGTTCACTATTGAGGCCAAAAGGGAAGAGGGGTTTTACAATGTCCGAAAATACTGTCGTTTCCACGAACTTTATCCAGGCGATCATCAATGAAGATTTGAAAGCCGGTAACCATAAGAGCCGCGTGCATACCCGGTTTCCGCCGGAGCCGAACGGCTATTTGCATATCGGCCACGCGAAGTCCATCTGTTTGAATTTCGGTCTGGCGAAAGAATACCAGGGAAAGTGCAACCTGCGTTTCGATGATACGAATCCGAGCAAGGAAGAGGTCGAATATGTCGACTCGATTCAGGAAGACGTCCATTGGCTTGGTTTTGACTGGGAAGGACGCATGTTCTACGCTTCGGATTATTTTCCGAAACTGTATGAATGCGCCTGCGAACTGATCCGGCGCGGCAAGGCGTTCGTCTGCGACCTGACGCCGCAGGAGATGCGCGAATACCGCGGCAGCTTAACCGAACCGGGCAAAGAAAGCCCTTACCGCAACCGCAGCGTCGAGGAGAACCTCGATCTGTTCACGCGAATGAAAGACGGCGAATTCGCCGACGGCTCACGCGTCCTGCGCGCCAAGATTGACATGGCTTCGCCGAATGTCACGCTGCGCGATCCGGTCATCTACCGAATCATGCGGGCGCACCATCACCGGACCGGCGACGAGTGGCGCCTGTATCCGATGTATGACTATGCGCATCCGATCTCCGATGCGCTCGAAGGCATCACGCATTCAATCTGCACGCTCGAATTCGAGGACCATCGTCCGCTCTACGACTGGACGTTGCTTGCGCTCGGTTTTGAAGACCGGCCGCAACAGATCGAATTTGCGCGATTGAACATCACCAATACCGTGATGAGCAAACGCAAGTTGCGTGCGCTGGTCGAAGCAAACCTGGTCGACGGCTGGGACGATCCCCGCATGCCGACACTCTCCGGTCTGCGCCGGCGCGGTTATACGCCGGAAGCGATCCGCGATTTTTGCGAACGCATCGGCGTGGCGAAAAGCAACAGCACGGTCGATGTGGCGATGCTCGAACATTGCATCCGCGAAGATTTGAACGAGCGCGGCGATCGTGCGATGGCCGTGCTGCGGCCGCTCAAGGTCGTGCTGACCAATTATCCTGAAGGACAATGGGAAGAACTTGAGCTCGAAAACCATCCGGACAAACCGGAAATGGGCACGCGTAAAGTGAAATTCGGTCGTGAACTGTTCATCGAGCAGGAAGATTTTGCGGAAAATCCGCCTAAAAAATTCTTCCGTTTGGCGCCAGGCCAGGAAGTCCGCCTAAAGAGCGCCTATATCATCAAATGCGAAGAGCTGATCAAAGACGCTGCCGGACAAATCGTCGAACTGCGCTGCACGTATGACGTCGACACGAAAAGCGGCAGCGGCATCGCTGCGGGCCGCAAAGTGAAAGGCGTCCTGCACTGGGTGGCCGCCGCCGATGCGATCGATGCCGAAGTACGTCTTTATGATTACCTGTTGCAGGAAAAAGAAGAAGAAGAGACGGAAGAGGGCGACTTCATGTCGGATCTCAATCCGGATTCCAAGATCGTGCTCAGCAATTGCAAGCTGGAAGCGGCGTTGGCGACCGCGACCGCCGAGAAGCGCTATCAGTTCCTGCGCCAGGGTTATTTCTGCCTGGATGCGAAGGTCAGCAAACCCGGTAAGCCGGTCTTTCACCGCATCGTCAGCCTCAAGGATTCCTGGGGCAAGCAACAGAATAAATAGAAAAGAGCCGGCCGTTTTCGGCCGGCTTTCAAGATTGTCGGCAAAACGAAATCAAGTGGGACGTTTTTACACGAAGAGTCGAAGAAGGGAAGGTAGGAAGAATTTTTTAATTCTTCTTCCCTTCTTCGTGTTATCGTTTCCTTTAATTTTTCGAATAACTATCCGTCAGTTCATAAAAGAAAGGAGGCGCCGTGGATGTCCTTGGCGGAAAAAGGATTGGCGGCCAGAGTCTCGCGCTGTTTGGCAGAGTTGGCTTTGGCAAACGAGCTGCGACCGCAGCCGCAGCGGTTGGAGTGGAAATGTTTTATGAACTTAGCTAAGGCTGTTCCGATAGCGCAGCATGAGACGAAGTGGCAAAATAGGAAACAGTTCATCGCGCTGTGGCGAGAAGGATGCGGCATCACGCAGCTGCGCGCGTTGCAGGAACAGGAGATGACGCAGGCGCAGCGCAAGGTGATCGCAGAATTTGCCGCCTGGGCCGAAACATTTGAAAAATCATTCGCACTTGAATAAAATTACCGTCGGCGTCTGAACGAAATCGCGTTCAGACGCCGTTTGCGTTAGTATGAGGGCGAAATGCGACTTATGGGCGAGTGAGTGAAAAAGTCTTGCTAGTGAATTTATGCAAAAGTGTTACATAAAAATAAGGTAAATCCGTTTGGGGTGGATAAAAAGAAACGCATTTCAGGGAGGATCACTGCAAAGAAAGAATAGGGGGGAAACAGAGATGCCCCTTGATGAGGCAAGGGAAAAAGAGCTGTGAAAAAAAGAGGAGATTCGATGCTTTTATCAGAAAAAAAGCATTGCGACGTGTCTTTCATTGGTGTACAATAAAGTCCATGCTTGTAAATATATAAAGGTGGTGATATTCCGAGTCATGAAAAAGGATGTATCGATTCTCGGCATGCCCATGTGGCTGGGACAAACCAAATTTGGGACCAATCTGGGTCCATCGACGATGCGTACGGCAGGTCTGGCAGACCGGCTGCGGCAATTGGGTCTGACGGTGGAAGACGAGGGCAATGTGCCTGTCGGTTTTGCCGGTCAGTTCAAAACCGTGGGGGAAAGCAGTAAAAATGTGAAGACCATTGCCAAGTCGAGCGAACGCTTGGCGGCAAAGGTTTCGGATATTCTAAAGCAGGAGCGGTTTCCGCTGGTCTTGGGCGGCGATCACAGCATCGCGATCGGCAGTCTGGCCGGCGTCGCCAGCCAAGTGAAAGACCTGGGCGTGATCTGGTATGATGCGCATGCCGACATGAACACGCCGGAAACGTCGCCGAGCGGCAACGTCCACGGCATGCCTCTGGCGGCCTCGATGGGGCTCGGCAACCGCGAGCTGGTCAATGTCGGCGGTTTTCGCGAAAAGGTCAAGGCGGAAAATATCGTGCTGATCGGCGCGCGTGACATTGATCCCGGTGAGGCGGCGCTGATCAAGGAACGGAACATCCGTCTCTACGATCCGTCCGACGTTCGGCGTCTTGGCATCGCCCGGGTTATCGAAGAGTCGGTCGAATTCCTGGCGCAAAAGTGCGACGGCATCCATCTCAGTTTCGATGTCGACGGCATCGACCCGCTGGAGATCCCTGGCGTCGGTACGCCGGTGCCGGACGGCATCTCTTACCGCGACAGCCTTCTGGCGGTACAGATGCTGGGCCGCTGCGCGAAACTGGTCTCGGCGGAATTCGTCGAAGTCAATCCGCTTTTGGAACAGGGCGACGCCACGGCTCGCCTGACGGTCGATCTGATCGCCGCATTCTGCGGTGAATCGATCCGGCCCAAACTGGTCAAACCGGTGCGCGAACAACAGAGCGCCATTTCATAATAACAAAGAGGTCGCTTCAACCCGTTGGGGTTAAAGCGGCCTCTTTTTCTTGGAAGGGTGGAAATGCTTGCGACTTGTGAAACACAGGCGGCTTTGCCGCCACGGAAATCGCGGCGCGATTTAATGGTTTTGAAGACTGGTAAGGCGCAATGCGACTTCTGTGGTGCCGAAGATACCTGTGGTTCAATGCGTTTTTACATCCGAAAACGATGCACGGCTTCTTGCAGCGCTTCGGCCATGCGGGCCAGATCGAGGCTGGCGTGCGAGATTTCCTGTACCGATGCCGACTGCTGCTCGGTGGCGGCCGAGACGCTTTGCGCCTGATTCGCGGTTGCCTGGCTGGCATTTTCGATGTCGCTGATCGTATGGACCATCTGCGTGCTGCCGCTGGCCAGTTCCTGGATCGCGGCGCTGATGCCCTGAACCTGAGCGGACATCTGATCGACCGCGTTGACGATCTCGAGGAAGGAAGAGCCTGCTTTGCTCACGACTTCGGTGCCGACAGAGACTTCCTTCGTTCCGGCATCCATTGCGGTGACGGCTTCGGAGGTTTCCTGCTGAATGCTGGCGATCAGCGTGGAGATTTGCTTGGCGGCGAGCGCGGATTGCTCGGCCAGTTTGCGCACTTCTTCGGCGACGACCGCGAAACCGCGGCCCTGTTCGCCGGCGCGCGCCGCTTCAATCGCGGCATTCAGCGCCAGCAGGTTGGTCTGGCTGGCAAGGCCGGCGATCGTATCGACGATCTGGCCGATTTCCTGCGAGCGGGCGCCAAGTTGGGTGACGATCTGCGAGGTTGCGCTGACCGAACTTTGAATCGACTGCATCTGGCTGACCGCGCTGTCGACTGCGCTGCCGCCCTGGCGAGCCAGCGTCGCGGTGCGGTCGGACGAAGAGGCGACATCGTTCGAATTTTGTGCGATCTGACGGATGTTGTCCGACATCGTCTGGACGATGCGCGAGGCTTCTTCCACGGCCGTCATCTGACGTTCGGAGTCGGCGGCTACCTGCGTGATCGAGTTTGCGACGCTATGCGAACTTTGCGAAGACTGCTCGGCATGCGCGGTCAATTCTTCCGAAGACGCCGCGACCTGTTCGGCGGAAGCGGTGATGCTCTGCAGGATGGAACGGAAGGAATTCTCCATCGCTTGCAGTGAAGTTCCCAAATCGCGAATCTCGCGTACGCCCTGGATCGTGATCGAGCGGCTCAGGTCGCCGGAAGCGAGGAGTTGCGCGCTGCTGGCCAGGGAAGCGAGAGGGACGGTGATATTGCGCGCCGCAAAATACGCGGTCGCGGCGGCCAAAAGTACGGCCAGCAGCGTCAGGAAGGCGGTGGTTGCCAAAGACGTCAAAATAGCCTTGCGAATTTCGCTTTCCGGCAGGTAGGTGACGACGCCCCAGCCGTATTGCTCAACCGGTGCGTACGCGGCTAACGCCGGAACGCCGGTGGTTGCGGTCACGCTCTTTTGTCCGAGGTGTCCCTGCAGCAAATCGGCGACATAGGGGGCATCGATGACCGAGTCGCTTTTCTTAACGCGCTCCATATCAGGATGGGCGATCAGAACGCCTTTGCTGTCGACGACATCAATGTAACCGGTCTTGCCGATCTTGATGTCGCTCGCCATTTCGGCGACTGAAGCCAGGCTGATGTCTGCGCCGAGCGTGCCGATGATGTGGCCTTGATTATCGCGCAGCGGCGTGTAGACGGTGATCGTCGGCGATTGGGTGGAGACGGAAATGTAAGAATCCGTGAAGAAGGTCTTGCCCTGCATCGTTGTCGTGAAGCCGGGACGGCCGAACTGGTTGCGCAATTGGCCGGACGTCTTCGCGATCTGCATACCGGTCGTGTCGTTGGCATAGATCAATTCGAACTGCGGATTCGCTTTTTGCATTTCCAAAAGCGTGGCCTGGATTACGACGGCATCCAAAGGACGTCCGCTGTTCGCGCGTCCGATCGCGGCTGCGGTCGTCAGCATCAGACCCTTGGCGTCGGTCAGTTTTTGTTCGAGCTGGTCGCTCAGCTGTTTGGCGGCCATTGCGTTGCTTTGCGAGAACGATTGGCGCGCTTGGGCGGCGCTGAGGTAGCTGGCTGCGATGCCGGTTACGGCAGCCGGCAGCAGCGCGAAGAGTACCAGCAGTAAAATCAGTCTTCGCTGCAGTGAATCGGTCAGTTTGTTTAAAAACATGTCTTGCCTCCTAAAAATATGAAATCGGAATTTTGTCGCAGAAATATAAATAAAGACACGCCGAGGCCTGTCTGATCTTGCGTTACGTGCGTAGTTACGGCGGCTTGGCGATCGTAGACGTACGTCCGTAGACCCATAGCTTTGCGTCTTGCTCTTTCGAGCAATTTGCCTTTTGTTCATTTAAATAGTATCTGCCAGTAAATTATAGTGCCGGGAGTGGAAAGAGTCAAGTTTAAAAAAGGAACATTAATTAGAAAGAAGTTAAATAAGAAAGCCCGCTTGCCTTGCTGCGCCGGGAACGCGCAAGGAATTTGCTGCGGCGAACGCGAATGCTACATAGAATCCTTTGTAGACGCGTGGGGAGGAAACGAAAATGAAATTACGCATTGTCATGGGCCGGGCCGGCGCAGGGAAGACCGAGCGCTGTCTGGAAGAGATACGCGAACGTTTGCGGCAGGCGCCGCAAGGCGATCCGCTGCTGTTGATCCTGCCGGAACATGCGACGTTCCAGGTGGAGAAAGAACTGGCGGCGACGCCGGAACTCGGCGGCTTTGTCCGCGCCTATGTGCTCGGTTTTCGCCGCCTGGCGCATCGCGTGCTGCAGGAAGCGGGCGGGATCGTACGCCCGCAAGTTACCGAACTCGGCAAGCGCCTGATTGTCGGGCGTCTGCTGCGCGAAGAAAGAGAGCGCCTCAAGGTTTTCCAGCAGGCGGCCGCACAGCGCAGTTTCCCGGATACGCTGCTTGGCCTGATCCGCGAAATGAAGTCGTACAACCTGACGCCGGAAGCGCTCGGCGAAGCGGCGGCAAAATGGGATGGTCATCCGTTGGGCGATAAACTGCAGGATTTGGCGCTCCTCTATGGCGAACTGCGCGATTTTCTCCGCGAGCGTTACAGCGATCCGGAAGATTATCTGACGTTGGTAGCCGAAAATATCGATCGTTCGACGCTGTTGCGCGGGAGTGAAGTCTGGCTGGACGGCCTGACCTGGTTCAACCCGCAGGAGATGGCGGTGCTCGAAGCGATGCTGAAGACCGCGTGCCAGGTGACGGTCACGCTGTGCCTTGATCAGGCGGATTCGCCCGATCATGCGGTGGAAACGTCGCTCTTTCACCGGCAGTGGAATACGCGGCGCAAGCTAAGAGCGCTGGCCGTGCGTATCGGCTGCGAAGTCGAAGAAGTCGAGCTGACGTCGGCGGGACGCTTCGGGGAAGCGCCGCTCTTGGCACATTTGGAGCGGCGCTTCTGGCAGATGCCGCTTGAGAAATGGACAGAAGGCGGGCTTGACGCTCTGAGACTGAGCGAAGCGGTGAACCGGCGCGGCGAAGTCGAGGCGCTGGCGCGCGATATACGCCGTCTGTGCCGCGAAGAAAATCTGCGCTGGCGCGAAATCGGCATCTTGCTGCGCGACAGCAACGCATACGGCGACCTGGTAGAACGTGTCTTGGGCGATTTTTCGATCCCGTTCTTCAGCGATCGCAAGCGCTGTCCGGTGCATCATCCGCTGGCGGAACTGTTGCGTTCGGCGCTCGAAGCGGTGGGACGTTGGCATTATGAAGCCCTCTTTCGCTGCTTTAAGACCGATTTCTTTGCGCCGTGCCGCGATGAGATCGATCGGCTCGAAAATTATGTATTGGAATTCGGCATTCAAGGTCGACAGCGCTGGTTGGGCGAAGAAGGCTGGACGTTTTGGCGTCGTCTTTCGCTCGATGAGGATCGGGAACTGGACGAAGACCGTGCGGAATATTTGCTGGAACTGAACCGGATCCGCCTTCTGGCGGCTGCGCCGCTCGGACGTTTCGACGCGGCGATGGGCAAGGCGACCACGGTTGCGGAACGGACGGAGGCGCTGTACGGTCTGCTGGAAACGCTCGATGTTGCAGAAACGCTTATCGCATGGGCCGATCGCGCCGAAAAGGGCGGGCGCCTGGAAGAAGCGCTCGAACACCGGCAACTTTGGGAACATGTCGTGGAATTGCTCGAACAATTGGTCGAGACCTGCGGCGAACAGGCGATGAACCTTGAAAAATACGCGGCGCTGGTCGGGGATGGCTTGGAGGCGATGCGTCTCAGCCTGATCCCGCCGGGCCTTGATTATGTGACGGTTGTTTCGCTCGAAGAAACGAGCCTGACCAACCTGAAGGTCGCCTATGTGCCGGGCGTCAACGAAGGGGTTCTGCCGATGCGCAGCAAGGGCGAAGGTTTGCTGAGCGATGCCGAGCGCGCTGTGCTGCTCGATGCGGGGCTGGAACTGGGGACGGGCGTTCAGGGCGATGTGTTTGCCGAGCAGTTTTTGGTCTATACCGCATTGACGCGGGCCAGCCGTAGAGTCTGCCTCAGTTATCCGCTGTCCGATGAAGAAGGCAAAGGCCTTGCACCGTCGCCGCTGATCGGCCGCCTGCGCAAACTGAGCGGTGCGCCGCTCCTGTCGCTGCCTGCCGAAGCGGCGGGCGAGGCGGCGCTTAGTTACGTCGAACAGCCGCAACGCGCGATATCGGCGATGGGCGGCGCGCTGCGTTCCTGCCTGGAGGGCGAAGAACTCGGCGCGCTGTGGCGCGACGTTTACAATTGGGCGCTGCCGAAGCAAGAGATGCAGCGTCCGCTGCGCCAGGCGCTGGCAGGCTTGTTCTACCGCAACGAGGCGGAGCGCCTGCCCGAAGAGCAGGTGAAGCCGCTCTATATGGAAGGCGGGCGTCGGCTGCGCGGCAGCGTCACCCGCTTCGAATCCTTCCGCAGCTGCCCGTTCCAGCATTTTGCCCGCTATGGCCTTAAGCTGAAGGAACGCCAGGTCTTCAAACTGGCAGCGCCCGATCTCGGGCAGTTCTTTCATGCCGCGCTGAAGAACTTCGGCTTGCAGCTTCAGGCCGAAGCGCGCGACTGGGGCAGCGTGCAGGAAGAAGAATGCGGCGCGCTGGTCGGCAAGATCGTCGAAGAGCTTGCGCCGCGCCTGCAAAATGAAATCCTCTTCAGTAGCGGACGACATCGCCATTTGCTGCAGCGCCTGACGCGCACCGTCGAACGCGCCGTCCGGCGTCTGGTCGAATTCGACCGGGTCAGCAGCTTCAAACCGGCGGCGCTGGAAAAATCGTTCGGCTCCGGGCCGGACAGCTTTCCGCCGCTCGTTTACATGCTCCCCGGCGATGCGGCGCTCGAAGTCGTCGGACAGATCGACCGTCTCGATGTGGCGCGCGCGAAGACCGACGGGCAGCAATTCCTGCTGGTGATCGACTATAAATCCGGCGGCGCCTGGATCAAACCGGCGGACGTGTATCACGGCCTGCGCCTGCAGCTTTTGACCTATTTGCTGGTCGCATTGCGCGCGTATCCGGACAGCCTGCCTGCGGGCGTGCTCTATTATTTCCTGCGCAGCCCGTCGCTCAGCGGCGACGGCCCGTTGACGGCAGCGGAGATCGAACGCCAGCTCAATCAGATGCTGAAGATGCCGGGCTGGGTCGTGGCGGAGCCGGAGGTGGTGAATTTACTGGACGGCGCGATGCAGGGGCGCTCGGAATTTTTAAAGCTTGCGCTGAAAGCGGACGGCAGTTTTTATGCCGATTGCCTGCCGTATGTGAAGAGCGAGGAGGAATTCACCGCATGGCTGACGCATGTCGAAAGCCTGGTGGTGGAGACCGCGCAGCAGATCCTGGCGGGCGATATCGCAATCAGTCCCTATCAGTTGGGCGATGCGACGCCGTGCGGCTATTGTCCTTACGACAGCGTCTGCCAGTTTGACCAGCGTCTGCCGGAAAACCGCTATCGCCGTTTGGCCGAACAGGTTCCGACGCCGGGCGCGGCAGAGAAAGAGACGGAAGAAAAGGACGGTGAAGACCGATGAGCTGGTCAAAAGCGCAGCGCGCGGCGATCGAGACGCGCGGCTGCAACATCCTGGTGGCCGCGGCTGCCGGATCCGGCAAGACGTCGGTCCTGGTGGAACGCATCATTCAGCGCCTGCTCGATGCGAAAGCGCCGCTTGACGTCGACCGCCTTCTGGTGGTGACGTTCACCAGTGCGGCGGCTGCAGAGATGCGCGAACGGATTGGCGCGGCGCTGCAGCGCGTGCTGCAGGAAAAAGGCGGCGACCGTCACGTCGAGCGGCAACTGGCGCTGCTCGGTTCGGCTTCTATTTCTACGCTGCACGGCTTTTGTCAAAGCGTGATCCGACAGCATTTTCATCGGCTCGATCTGGATCCGGCGTTTCGCGTCGGCAGCGAAGCGGAAATGGAACTGCTGCGTCAGGACGTCTTAGAGGCGTTGTGTGAAGAGAAATACGCGGCGACGGAAGAAGGATTCCTCACGCTGGTCGAGCACTACGGCGGCGAACGCGATGACGAACCGCTCTACCGCCTGGTTCTCGACCTGTACGAATTCTCGCGCAGCCATGCCTGGCCGAAAGAGTGGCTGGAGGAGCTGCCGCGCGCATTTAGAAGCGATGCGGGACAAGGCGTCGACGATACGCCATGGGGGACGCTGCTCAGAGAGAAAGTGGCGCTTGAACTGGGCGCACTGCGCGAAGCGGGCGCGGCGTTGGCCGATGAACCGCAATTGCCCGAGGGGTATGTGAGGGTTCTCGAAGAGGACGGCAAAGCGCTCGATGAACTGAAAGCGTCGCTTGGCAGTTGGAGTGAACTGGAACAGGGGCTCAAAGCGGTTTCGTTCGGGCGGCTGCCGAGCGTTAAAGAGGCGGCGGAAGAAGATAAAAAACTCGTTCAACAGCAGCGCAAGCGCTGCAAGGACAAGCTGGAAGAATGGAAGACGCAGCTCTTTGGGCGCAGTCAGGAAGAACTGCTGGCGGATCTGGCTTTGGTCGAACCGCAGGTGAGTGCGCTTGCGGCGCTCGTACTTGATTTCTCCGCCGCGTTTCGCCGCGTGAAAAAAGAAAAAGGGCTGGTCGATTTCAGTGATCTCGAACATCTTTGCCTGCAGGTGCTACGGCAGGACGACGCTTCGCCGCAGGAAGAGACGCCGTCTGCGGTCGCGCTGGCGCTGCAGGAGAAGTACGAGGAGGTTATGGTTGACGAATACCAGGATACGAACGGCGTGCAGGAAGGCATCCTGCAACTGCTGGTGCGGCGCGACGCGCCGAATCTTTTTGCGGTCGGCGACGTAAAGCAGAGCATCTACCGCTTCCGCCTCGCGGAACCGGAACTGTTCCTGGAAAAATATCGCGGCTATCCGGGGCGCGCCGATGCCAAACGAATCGATCTGGCGCAGAATTTCCGCAGTCGCGACGGCGTGCTGGCGGCGGTGAACCAGGTCTTTTCGCAGCTCTTGACGCCTGCGGTGACCGAACTCGAATACGGCGCAGCGGAACATCTCAATCCGGGCGCGTCTTATCCCGAACCGCCCGGCAAAGGCCTTGCCGGACCGGTGGAAGTGATGCTGCTCGAGCGCTCGCTGCAGCCTTCGCCGGAGGCGGCAGAGGACGACGACGCCTTCGGCGCGGAAGCGCGCGCGATCGCACGCCGCATTAGCCAGCTGATGGCGCAAGAACACTGGGTTTTCGATAAAGACAGTAAGCAATACCGGCCGCTGGCCTGGCGCGATATCGTAGTGCTGCTCCGTTCGGTGCGCGGCAAGGTCGAAGTTCTGCAGGAGGCGCTGCGCGAAGCGGGCATACCGGTTTACGCCGACCAGGCGGGCGGCTATTTTGCCGAACCGGAGATCAAGATCATGCTGGCGCTGCTCAATGTGATCGACAACCCGCGTCAGGATATCGCGCTGGCAGCGGTGCTGCGTTCGCCGCTGGCGAATTTCACGGCCGAAGAATTGGCGGCGATCCGCCTGCTCAAACCCGGCGAACCGTTATGGGCGGCGCTGCTCGAGGCGAGCGAAGCGCCGCAGGACGCTCTCGGCGCACGCGCGCATGATCTGGTCGTGCGCATCGACGCCTGGCGGGACCTTGCGCGCTCTCAGGGCGTGCCGGATTTGATCTGGCAGATCTATCGCGACACCGGCTACTATGATGTGGTGGCGGGCATGCCGGGCGGCGCGCTGCGGCAGGCGAATCTGCGCGCTCTTTATGACCGGGCCAGACAATATGAAACGACGAATTTCCGCGGCCTGTTCCGTTTTTTGCGTTTCATTCAGCGCATGCAAGAAAGCGGCGCCGATCTGGCGGTGGCGAGGGCGCTTGGCGAAAGCGAGGACGTCGTGCGCGTCATGAGCATCCATAAGAGCAAAGGGCTTGAATTCCCGGTTGTGATCGTTGCCGATCTGGGGAAATCCTTTAACCTGATGGATACGCGCCAAACGATGCTCTGCCACAAGAAACTGGGCGTCGGGCCCTATGTCACGCAGCCGGAACTGCGCTATAAATATACCAATCTGGCGCGTCTTGCGATCGCGCATAAACTGGTGCTGGAAACCAAAGCGGAGGAGCTTAGAATCCTCTATGTCGCGATGACGCGGGCGCGGGAAAAGCTGATCCTGATCGGCAGCGTGAAAAAGCTGGCGGAACGTCTCGATCTTTGGAGCCGTCAGGGCAGGCAGCCGGGCCTGCTCCTTTCCGACGGCGTTCTGGCAGGGGCGGGCTGCTTTCTCGACTGGCTCGGACCGATCCTGAGCCGTCGCGCCTCGGGCTTGAAAGCGTTCAGCGACGAATACTGGCAAGTCTTGTTGCCCGAGCGAATTCTCGCGGATTCAAAAGACGACGCGCCAGACGGGATCGAGCAGATCGCGGCGATCCGGGCGGGACAGGCGCTGCGCCCCGGCGGTTTTGCAACCGAGGTGGCGCGGGCGCTGGACTGGGAATATGCGCAGGCGCTTGTCGTCGACAAACCGGCGAAACTGTCGGTCACCGAAATCAAACGACGCTATGATCTCGAACAGCAGGCGGATGCCGAAAAACTCTTCGTGGCGAAAAGCGCGGCCAAACGTCCGGCCTTCGTGCAGGCTGTGCGGAAAATGAGCGCGGTCGAATACGGCATCATGATGCATAGCGTGATGCAGAATCTGCGTCTGGAAGAAAAACTTGACGCGAGCGCAATCGCCGCACAGCTCGAAGAGATGACGCTGCGCCAACTGCTCAGCGAAGCGCAGGCGGCGCAGGTTGATGCGGTCAGCGTCGCGGCGTTTTTCGCCGCGCCGCTCGGACGGCGTCTGCTTGCAGCCAGGCAGGTCGAACGCGAGCTGCCGTTCAGCATCGTCTTGCCCGCGCAGCGTTTCTATCCGGAAGTGAAGGATCCGGCGGAGACGATCTTCGTCCAGGGCGTGATTGATGCGCTGTTCTTCGAAGAAGACGGTTTGGTGCTGCTCGATTATAAGACCGACCAGGTCAAGGATGCGCAGGCGTTGCAGGAAAAATACGCGCTGCAGCTGTCGCTCTATGCGGAAGCGGTGAGCCGCATCCTCAAACAGCCGGTGAAAGAGACGTACGTGTATGCCTTTGCCGCGCAAGAAGTCATACGCTGCGGCTAGAAAAAGAGACTGTCGTGAAAAGGCGATTTTTTCCTGCCTTTTGCGACAGTCTTTTTTCTCTTAGAACGGGTTTGTGCATGTATACAATATTTTCGTCTCTTGACTAGAGAAAAAAGAGAGGCGCGGTGTTATAATTGGAACAGTGTTGGGCGCGTGAGAGGGTAAAAGTATATAAAAGTTACATTTAAGAAAAGACAAAGAGGACTCTCGTGCGTGCAAGGAAAACAAAAGGAGGTTGGTGCCACGATGACTTATGTAGCGAAAGAATTTGAATTCCCGGCGACATTGACAGGCCTTAGCGACACGCAATTGGAAGGACATTTGGAGTATTACCGCAAGCATATCGCGCAGCTGAATCAAGTGCGCACCAGCGTAGCCGGCATGATCAAGCGCGGACAGGTGGAAACGCCGAATTACAGCAATTTGCAGCACCATCTGGCCAGCGGCGCCGATCAGGTCCGCCTCCATGAATTGTATTTCAAGAATCTGGGCGGCGACGGACAGTTGCCGAAAGGGACGACCCTTGCGGCGCTTTTATCCGAGCATTTCGGCAGCTTCGAGGCCTGGCGTAAGGATTTTCAAACGACTGCAAACATGCCGGGACTTGGCTGGGCGATCCTGTACCGCGACAATGTCAGCGGCAACCTGAACAATCTCTGGCTGGACGAACACCAGGGACTGAGCGATATCGACGGGCGTCCGCTTTTGGTGATGGATGCATGGGAACATGCCTACAAGGATGATTACGGCTTTAACCGTTACGAATACGTAGACGCTTTCTTCCGCAACATAAACTGGCACGAAGTGGCCAGCCGCTTATAAGAAAGAACCGATAAGATCGCAAGCTCGATCTTATCGGTTCTTTCTTTACGTTTATGTCGCAGTACGTACCGAAGAAAACGGCGCCGGGTCTTTGTAGCCGGTATAGACGGCGACCAATCCGCCGCTGAGGCGGCGGCAGCGGACTGCGCTCAGATTGAGATTGCGCAGCAGCAGGCAGATTTCTTCCGGTTCGGGCAGCGTTTTCAGCGACTCCGGCACCATCTGATAGAGGCGATGACGCTGCGGACCCAGGTTGCCGATCGCGGGAAGCCAGTAATTGGCGTAGAGATGATAGCATTGTTTCAAAATCGGCAGGCGCGGCTTCGCCAGTTCCAAGATCACAATCGTGCCGCCCGGCTTGGTGACGCGGATCATTTCCTTTAGCGTCTGCGCGATGTCGGAAACGTTGCGCAGACCGAAGCCGATCGTGCTGCAGTGAAAACGGTGGTCGGAAAACGGCAGATGCAGCGCGTTGGCTTCCAGATACTGCACGACCGGCAGATACGGCGTGCCGTGCAGATTTGCCTGCGCTCTCGCCAGCATCGCCGATGAGAAGTCGACGCCGACGACCGATCCCTCCGGCCCCACCTTGCGAGCCAGCTGCAGCGTGAGCTTGCCGGTGCCGCAGCAGACGTCGAGCGCGATCTGGCCGCGCTGCAGGCCGGAATGGAAGACCGCGCGCCTTCGCCAATACGCATCGAGATTCAGTGTCAACAGGGTGTTCATCAGGTCATAACGATCAGCGACGGCGGCAAACATTTGTCGGACAAAATTTTCGTCGCGATGCCGCTCCGTGGTTTTCATCATGATCGCCCCCATGTCTTGTTGGGAAATAATCCCTATGAACTATTATACCTCTTTTTCGTACGCTTGTGACCAGGGTCACGGCAGGAAAGTTATCGTCTGCGTATACTAAAAGAAAGAGTGTGCGTGAGGTGAGGCGATATGCGGCTGTGGCAATGGTTTTGTAAATTGGGACGGCAAAGCGAAGAAAACAAAAAGGACGTGATCTGTCTGGCGGCGGAGGAAAAGGCGAAAGAAAGCGGCGCGGATGTATGCAGCCAACTTTGCGGTTCAAGCTCCTGCCGCTGCGGCGGAAGCGCGCGAGGATACTATTGCATTTGGACGTACTACAGGGTAAAATAAATTTATTACGGAATTATGACGAGATGAATGGATGTAGCGATGATGCAGCAAGATTGGGGCGAGAGGACGCTGTCGAGGCGGCGCTTTTTGAAGATGTGCGTCAGCACGGCGGTGGCCGTAAGCGGATCACAATTGCTAATGACGCTGGGAACCAGCAGCGGTCTTGGAGAACGCCTGGTGCCCGTTTTGGCGTACCATCGCGTCGGTTTCACAACGAGCGACCTGACCGTCTCACTGCAGCGTTTCAAGAACGATTTGCAACAACTGAAGGCGGATGGTTACAGCAGCATCACGCTGCAGGACTTCATGCGCTTCATCGACGACAAAAACGTGGAATTGCCGGAAAAACCGGTCTTGATCACGTTCGACGACGGCTATCAGGACAATTATGAACATGCGTTTCCGATCCTGGAACAGTTCGGCATGGTCGGTTCGTTCTTCGTCATCACCGGCATGCTCGGACAGCCGGAACGCGTGACGCCGGAACAGGTCAAGGAGATGGCGAAACACGGCATGTCAATCGGCTCGCATACGGTGAGTCATCGTGCGCTGGCGGAACTGTCCGCAGAGGAAGCGAGTCTCGAACTGACGATGTCGAAGACGACGCTCGAAGATTTGCTCGGCGCGGAAGTCTCGGCGATCGCCTATCCGCGCGGCAGCTACAATGAAGAGACGATCGCGATCGGCAAGAGCTGCGGCTACAATGCCGGCTTCACGGTCAAAGAAGGCGCCTGCATCAAACATTCGCCTGATTTCGAACTGAGCCGGATACCGGTTTTCCGTTTCGACGGCAACCTGCGTCAGATTCTGCGTAAGCGCGCCGGACTTGGCGTTAGCTGATAAAAATTTACATAGTATGTTTTGTTGACAACTTGATGATATGTTGCTATAATCATAAATGTGTTACCGGGCACGGAGGGGTGTCCGAGTGGTTTAAGGAGCTGGTCTTGAAAACCAGTGATCCCGCAAGGGACCGTGGGTTCGAATCCCACCCCCTCCGCCAAAACGTTCCGCGGGCTTACAATTCAATATGGAGTGGTACTCAAGTGGCTGAAGAGGACGGTTTGCTAAATCGTTAGACGGGGTAACTCGTGCGTGGGTTCAAATCCCACCCACTCCGCCACAAGCAATGGTTCCGGGGCTGGGAATGAATTTCCGGGCTCCGGTTTTTGTTTATCTATATTAAACTTGTCGTTGTAATTTGCAAAACAATTGAATACAATGCAATAAAAAGGTTTCTAGGGTTCCGCAGTTCGCTGGTCTGGTCCGAGAGAAAGCGACAGTCTTTGGACTGTAACACGGAGGGATAAAAGCCCGGGAGAATAGCTGTAATATACAGCCTATTTTCTCGGGCTTTTTTAATTGGTACGTTGCGGATAGAGGAGATGAAACAATATGAACAAGGTTTGGCTAAGAGTTGTTATCGCCGCTTCTTTTGAAGTCGCTTGGGTAATTGGGCTGAAGCATGCGAGCAGTGCATTGGAATGGGGAGGGACATTATGTGCCATAAGCATCAGTTTTTATCTGATGATCATGGCGGGACGTGATCTTGCTGTTGGGACGGTATATGCTGTTTTCGTTGGAATTGGAAGCGTAGGAACCGTACTGGCAGAAAGTATACTGTTTGATGCGCCATTCTTTGCGACTAAGCTCGCGTTGATCATACTACTGTTAAGCGGTGTAATCAGTCTTAAAATGCTGAGCAATCAGGTGTGATGATATGGATTGGCTACTGTTAATACTGGCAGGTATCTTTGAGATGATAGGGGTAGCGATGATTAATAAGCTGCACCATGATCGCAACGAAAAAGCAATGGTACTGTTGATTATCAGTTTTGGGCTGAGTTTTTTCTTTCTATCGCTTGCGATGAAAACATTATCTATGGGAACGACTTATGCGGTGTGGACAGGGCTTGGCGCTTCTGGAGGAGCGATAGTTGGGATGGTTGTATATGATGAACCGAAAAGCTTATCAAGAATTATTTCTATTTCCGTTGTGCTGGGTGCTGCTGTTGGCCTAAAGCTAATCGAATAGCGGCTATGATGAAAGGGAGGAAACGAAAAATGTTTAGAACCATGAGAAGAGGGAAGCAATTGTTATCTATGGAAGACACGATTGCTGTACTGGGTCGGTGTACCAATGGAGTCTTAGCGTGCTTAGGAGATGAAGATTATCCTTATGCCATTCCAGTTAGTTATGTTTATTTCAATGGCAAAATTTATTTTCATTCAGCAAAAGCGGGACATAAAATTGATGCGATTAACAAGCATTCCAAGGTGTCTTTTTCAGTAATCGATGAAGATACGATAGTAAGCGAAAAGTACACTACGTATTTTCGTAGCGTAATTGTTTTTGGCAAAGCAAGAATCGCAGAGGGGAATGAATGGCGAGACGGTTTAAAAGCTTTAGTTGAAAAGTATGCGGGCGATCAGCCTGAAGACGGGAAACAAAAGGAAATAAGCGGATGCACGCAAACATATGTCATTGCCATTGACGTCGAGCATATAACGGGCAAAGAAGCGATTGAATACGTCAATGCTAAAAAATAATAGACAAGTTTTCGCTATGAGATAATACCCGTTCCCACCCGCTCCGCCATTTACAAGACATCCGAGCCGGGAAGAGATTTCCTGGTCTCGGTTTTTTGTTGCCTTGGGTGGGTGTGGTGCTAAATGAGCGGAAGTTACCTGACAAAAATCGCTGCGGTCGTTGCTACGTCAATGGCTGCAGCGATTTTTGTTAAGTTTTCCGGATAAACACGATTCAATATAGCGGCTGAAATTAGAATTCGTCATATTATAGCCGAACTTATTATGGAGGAGCGAGTGGTCAAGGCGAATTCGGTTTTAAAATGCGGGAAGAACTTTTTGCCTAAATACTTCACAAGGACAAGAAATGTCTAGGTGAAGACGTTACACTAAGGACAAATAGCGGCGCATGCGTCGATAAAAGGGGGAGTCGTAATGTTTGGATTCATGCTGCTGAAAATGGCGGCGTTTGTCGTGGTGACCGCGGTGGCGGAGGAGACGGGGGTTTTACGTATGGTGAGAAATGACGTGCGTGAGTTGCTCGACGATGTGTAGTTGCTAGCAGAACGGGCGGGCGAGATGCATGAACGTGAAGAGTAGAGAGGCGGTTTTTCAGATAAGCTGAATGGCTGCCCGCGCAGGCGGCTTGGCTATCGGACGCCAGAGGACCTTTTGATGCGTTTCTCGACAGCCTTTATGCTGCTTGAGTTCGCTGCCATTTTACCAAAGTGTTCAACTTGCAGTTGCAATTTGCGTCCCTATATAAATAAGTACGCGAACTATCTGTTCGCGTACTTATTTATAGGATTATTGTTTTTTTTCAACAGTATGTTCGAATGCTTTTTCAAAAATGTTTTTGACGTGATCATCATCAAGGACATAAAAAACATTTTTTCCTTCACGATGAAATCGAACTAGGTGTGCGTCTCGAAGGATTCGTAATTGATGGGATATTGCAGATTTTGTCATGTTAAGTAAAGCCGCCAAGTCACAAACACACATTTCATTTTGGTCTAATGCCCAGAGTATATGACTTCTCGTTTTGTCACCCATAATTTTGAATAAAGTAGATACCTCATTTAAAATCATATCTTTAGGCATTTTCGCGCGGACTCTATCAACAACATCTGCATGAATAATTTCGCAGTCAGTATCTTTATGTGCCACAGAATATCATCCTTTACTGTTACTTTCTGTTTTAATTGTATTATAGGTGGCTTATAAAGCTTTGTCAAAATACAAAAAAAACAATTGACAGTTGAACAAGTGCTCAACTATAATAAAAAACAACGGTTGAGCGATTGTTCAACTGAAAAAAGAACGTTGAACAGTGTTCAACAAAAAACGGAGGAAGTAATAATGAAAAAAACGTTTAAATTAATCGGTCTTGATTGTGCTAACTGCGCTGCGAAAATCGAAAATGCGGTTAGTGATTTGCCGGATGTAGTATCAGTTACAGTAAATTTCATGACAACCAAAATGAATATTGAAGCAGAGCGGGAAAAGATGGAATGCGTTGTTGAAGCAGCTATGAAGATTGTCAAAAACATTGAACCGGATGTAAAGATCGAAAAAGCTTAGTGAGGTGATAATAATGCAGAACAAAAAGCGGCTCATGAGAGTACTTGGCGGCGGCGCGCTCTATGCCGCCACGTTCTTTTTTGACTTTGACAATGAGATATTGAATATTGCTATGTTTCTTCTAGGTTATTTTATCATCGGCGGCGATATAGTATGGAAAGCCGTGAAAAATATACTGCGCGGTCAAGTCTTTGATGAAAACTTCCTGATGTTTATTGCAACAATTGGAGCGTTTGCCATTGGAGATTATGAGGAAGCAGTAGGGGTTATGCTGTTTTTTCAAGTAGGAGAATTATTCCAAAGTTATGCCGTCAATCAATCCAGGAAATCAATAGCGGGCTTAATGGATATTCGCCCTGATTATGCTAATTTGCGGCGAGGTAGTGAAATTGTAAAAGTAGATCCGGATGAGGTAATGGTCGGAGACGAGATCGTCGTTAAAACAGGGGAGAAAATACCGATAGATGCAATTGTCATTGAAGGTGAATCAATGGTTGATACATCTTCATTAACCGGTGAATCTGTTCCTAGAGAAGTTACTGTTGGCTCGGAACTTCTTAGTGGGTGCGTTAACATTAACGGAGTCCTTGCGGCACGAGTTACCAAGGAATTTGGTGATTCGACAGTAAGTAAAATCCTTGATTTAGTTGAAAATGCGAGTAATAAAAAGTCTAATTCGGAAAATTTCATTACAAAGTTTGCAAGGTACTATACTCCTGGCGTAGTGATATTAGCGGTATTGCTCGCGGTTGTTCCTCCTTTAATGTATAGTGATCAAGAATTTACAAAATGGATGGTTAGAGCACTTACTTTCTTGGTAATCTCTTGTCCTTGTGCTTTAGTAATTTCTATTCCACTTAGTTTCTTCGGTGGAATTGGAGGGGCTTCTAAGTTAGGCGTTTTGGTAAAAGGAAGTAACTACTTAGAAGCATTAGCGCAAACAGAGATTGTCGTTTTTGATAAAACCGGAACCTTAACAAAAGGCGTCTTTAATGTACAAGAGGTTCATTCGGAAGTAATGAGCCGAGAGGAACTGATAGAACTAACAGCATATGCGGAAAGTTACTCTAATCATCCAATATCTCTTTCTCTAAAGAGAGCGTATGGCAAAGCAATTGATAATGCTGTGATTACAAATGTTAAAGAACTTCCCGGACATGGAGTGCAAGCTTTTGTCCATGGTAAAGAGGTATTGGCTGGTAATTATAAGCTAATGAAGAAGATGAAAATTGCTTATTTCAAAGGCGAAATTATGGGGACTGTTGTCCATGTGGCAGTTGGTGGAGAATATGTTGGCTATATTGTTATTGCTGATGAAATTAAAAATGATGCAGCAAAAGCCATCCAGGATTTAAAAACAGAAAAAGTTAAGCAGACTGTAATGTTGACAGGCGACTCAAAATCTATAGGGGAGCATGTTGCGAAAAAATTAGGGATCGATAAGGCTTATACAGAACTGTTGCCAGCTGATAAAGTTGAAAAATTAGAAGAACTATTTGCAAAGAAAACAGAAAAGGGCAAGCTGGTTTTTGTTGGCGACGGCGTTAATGATGCTCCTGTTTTGGCAAGAGCGGATATTGGTATTGCGATGGGCGGAGTGGGGTCTGATGCAGCTATTGAGGCTGCGGATGTAGTAATTATGACCGATGAACCTTCGAAAATTGCAACAGCGATAAGAGTTTCAAAGAAAACGTTATCGATTGTAAAGCAGAATATTGTTTTTGCCTTAGGGGTCAAGGGCATAGTTTTAGTCTTAGGAGCAATGGGGATCGCCAATATGTGGACGGCTGTTTTTGCTGACGTGGGTGTTTCGGTTATTGCCATTCTTAATGCGATGCGTGTTTTAAATACGCAAAGTATTAATAACTCCACAGTACCTGCATGGGAAGGGAACGTTGAGGCCATAAGCAATGCTTGAAGTAAATGGGTTTTGCTAAAATATAACTAAGCTTACAAGGTTTATCCTTGGTAAGGCGACAGCATACTGTGATTTTGTTGACACAGAAACAAAATTGCAGCATGCTGTTTTTTAACATGGCAACAAAAGAGGAGAGGGAGCTGAACATATAGTAGACTTGCTTGTGAAAATACCAGAAATACACTTGTGGTAAGTTAAAACCAGCAGATAAAAAATCAGCTCTCATAGAAAACGAACGACGCACTATAAGTTTGGAGAATGAGAAGACTAAAATTATGATCACTCAAGTTGCAGGTGTTCTTGCAAGGCGTATTGTTTCTTGGGTTGCATTGGGAGACGAAGTACAGCAAGGGGAATGATCAAGGGAATTATTATGCCAGCTGATGAGGCTGTATTCGTTGCCAAAGGAGAACGAGTAAAAGGTGGAAAATCTATTGCTTGTCGCTTTTGTGAGGTACATAAAAAACCCCTGGATTATTGCATCATTGTGCAATAATCCAGGGGCTTTTTAGAATTGATAAGATTCACCATCGGCTGGAATTAAAATGTTTTCCGCAATTCTTTTTTCAGTAAGTTTTTGATGCAGCGTTTCACGATTGAGAGTGGCATGACTGACAGTGTCCATATGGCTAGCAATAATAGTGGCATTTGGACAGGCTTTGTAGACTTCATAGACATCATTGTCATCCATAATCAGGCGGCCAAATTCAAGGAGTTCTGCTGCGCAGGTATTGAGGATGATGATATCTGGCTGATAGGTTTCAAGTGTTTTTTTGACTTCAGGATACCATATGGTATCACCAACTATGTAGAGAGTTTTTTCTCCTGAACTTTGTAAAATCAAACCACAGGATGGGCCGCATGGTTTTTCTGTACCGTGCAGGGCCGGAGTCTTTGTAATTTTGACTTGACCAATTGATAAAGAATGCTCTGATAGAACCCTAATATGCTGAAAGCCGGAACCTTTCATAAATGCGGCTTCTTCCTCATTTTGGACAAAAATTGGTACGTTTTTATCAAGAAATCTTCCCCCCGTGCCTGTTGCTAGATCTATATCAAAATGATCTGGGTGCAGATGCGTCAAAAGATAGATATCAATACCGGCAAGAATTTCCTCTGCCGATTTTGGCAGATCACACATTGGCATTTTGATGCTAGCCTTTGTTGGATCTGGAAGCTGAAAAGCTTTGATGTCATTAAAGGAACCAAGGGTATCTTTAGCACCTAACCATGGATCTACCAAAAAATTCTTCCCAGCATATTCAATACGAATAGTGGCATTACGGATTTGTTCAATTTTCATGTTAAAATCTCCTCGTAATTTTTATTTGTTTTCATTAGTAAACCATATGAAAAGTTATTTACACGTTGTATTAAACTTATTATACTGAAGGACAAGAAAAGGTTAAACTACAGCTTTTTAAATAAGATACATTTCCTGACAAAATAATAAAAGTGTCAAGAAATTTGATAAGGAGGACTGATTTTGGTAGAAAAGACACTGCGCAAAACGGATCGACGGACAGTATATACAAAAACTGTCATTAAGGATGCGCTGTTAGAACTCATGCAAAAACGACGCTTTATAAAAATCACGGTTACGTCGGTTTGTAAGCAAGCGGAAGTCACCAGAGCTACCTTTTATCTACATTTTGACGATCTGATGGCGGTTTTAGATGAAATTTTGGAAGAAGCTCTGCAGATAACAGAAAACGTTTCAGTGCCTTCTAATGAAAACATGCGGCAGATACTTTATTTGATTACGAAGGGTGAAAAGGATCTGGAAAAGTTGAAAGAGTATGGTTCTTTACTGCCGGCATGTCAACGAATAGCAGACTTACCCAAATATCGTGTGTTGTTTCTGGATGAGAGCTTATCAAATTATATTATTAACAAGATGTTTCAGTCTGAAAAGGATAAAATGGTTCCATTATTGATGCAGTATTGTCAGCTATCATCAAAGAAAGCCGAAATGATTTTTCTGTTTGCAATTTATGGCTCGTTTGCTGTCAATAAAAAACTTGGGTGGAAAAAGGATGAAGAATGGTACGCAATACAAGGGGATTTGCTTCGCTTTATTCTAGGTGGGATGGAGGCCTTGTCTCCAAGCTCATAGTAGACTTCACGGCTAAGTCACTGTCCATGCAAGGTAAATAACAAGAACCTTCAACCGCGACAGTGTCTGGCTAAAGGTTCTTCTGTTATTCGATTAATTATTTGAGTTTACCTCAGTTACGATGCGAAAAATCCATGCTGTATACCTTGCTTTATCCACTTTAGGAGCGGAGTGCCAGGAACAGCGGCTCGCATCTCGGCGATTACTTGTTCCGGATTAGGCAGTAAATGAGTATTTTTTCCAGCCCATCTATACGAGTCAGCGAGATCCGTTGCAGTTGCCTTATCCATTACTGTAGATAACGCTTCTTCGAACGCTTCCGCCGGGAGAGAGTAAAACTGTATTTTTCGCCCCAATGCGGCACTGAATTGTTCAGCCAGTTGATTTCCAGTCAGTGCATCAGGTCCTAAGATCGGCAATGTCTGCCCTGCCAGCTCGGAATGTTTAAGCGCATATACGCCAAAAGCGGCTGCATCATCCATACTGATCCAGGGTATTGCACCATCGGCTGGCACAGGATAAGCCAGTGTTTGTTTGCCGACAACACCGGGGATAAGGAAGTTTTCCATATAAAATATAGGTTGAAGGATAATAGACGCAATGCCGCTTTCCTTCACATAAGCAACTGATTCGCTCTTAATATCAAAGGCAGTGATGCCTGTCGCATCATCAGGAATAAAACCGCTGGTATTAAAAACGATAAGCTTAATATTGGCGTGTTTGGCGGCGGCAATGGTATTGCGGATGAATTGGCGGTTACGATCCAGATTATAATCAACCGGCAATAGCAAGAATACCTTATCGACTCCTTCATGAGCTAAAGTAAGACTTCTGGCATCTGACAAATCGCCGACAAAGGCTGTAAATCCTTCTTTTTGAAGCTGAGCCGCCTTGTCCGGATTTCTTACAACCGTATGAACGGTGTATCCTTCTTTCAAAAGCTTGCGGGCAACTGCTCCACCTTGTACGCCGCTGGCTCCATAGACCAATATTTTTTCTTTACTTGCCATGATTCATCATCCCTTCATTTACGTAGTTTCATTTCATGCTCATAATTTATACTATAAGGTTAATTGCGAAATTACTAGTACGCACATTCGGGATATATAGTATCCTTGAGGATATCTAAAAGGAGGGGAAAAGTTGGATAAGCAGCACACACAATGTCCGGTTGAGTTTACGGTCAATTTAGTCGGCGGCAAGTATAAGCTGGCCATTTTGCACCAGCTTTCGATTCATGGGGTTAGGCGGTTTAATGAATTACAAAGGCAACTTCCCAATATTACGCAGCGGACACTCACACGCCAACTGCGCGAGCTTGAAAGTGATGGGTTGCTTATTCGAAAAGTATATTCTGAAATTCCACCCAAGGTAGAGTATTCACTTTCAGAGACCGGGAAGGATCTTCACGCTATACTTTGCCAAATAGAGGATTGGGGCTTGAATTATATGGCAACTAACCCGAAAAGAGAAGAGTAAGAAAAAACAGTATCACCTTATTCAATCAAAACAGCCCTGCTTGACGGCTTCAACCATCTATGTTACGATCATAACGTTGACAAAAGCATATAGCGAGACAGGTGCCCGTGAGGGCTTAATAGGGAAGTTCGGTGAAATGCCGGCGCGGTCCCGCCACTGTAATGAGGAGCGAACCTGAAAGATGCCACTGGAGCGAATGCTTTGGGAAGGCTTGGGCGAGCGATGATTCAGAGCCAGGAGAACTGCCTGTTTGACAATCACCGTTTTTACCTGCGAGCGATGGGGAGGGGATTATGAGAGCTTCTTTTTGCCGACCGATTGTCGGCCGTAAGGTCCTCTTGTGATTCGTCTCCTTTCCGTGCGCTGCGGGAGGGAGTTTTTTTATTTCCGTTTTCCTTCACAGGTTCTAATGCTCATGGAACTATGTGTGTGATGACTGCCGCGAGTGTAGACGGGGCAGGGACCCGGCAACGGGTCCACTTTTTAAAATGAATTTTTACGATAAAGAAGCGCCGTTTCGGGAGGTGAAGCCGGGTTCAGAGCGGTCGGGTGAAAAAGAAAAGGAGTGGAGAAAAAATGAAGAAGAGAATTTGTTTTGTAATGACGCTATTATTGATGACGCTGTCTTTCGGCGTGTTCGGACAGGGGCAGGCAGCCGCGGCGCCGGAAGCGGGCAAGAAGGCGATCCTGGTGGTCAGCTTCGGAACCACCTTTGACGATACCAGAAAAGTGACGATTGATGCGGTGGCGGATAAGGTCAAGGCGACTTTTCCTGATTATGAAGTGCGTCAGGCGTATACCTCGCGGATCATCATCAAGAAATTGATGGATCGCGATAATCGTCAGGTCGATACAGAAAAGCAGGCGCTCGAAAAGCTGAAAGCGGAAGGCTACAGCGAGGTCATCGTCCAGCCGCTGCATATGGAAGCGGGCGACGAATATGATAAAGTATTGAAGATTGTCGACAGCCATGTAAAAGCGAAATCCTTCGATCGGATCACGGTCGGACGTCCGGTGCTCTATTTCACAGGGCAGGAAGAAAAACCGGATGATTATGCACTGGCAATCGGCGCGATCAAAACGCAGCTGCCGAAGTTAGGCAAGAAAGAAGCGGTCGCATTGATGGGACACGGCGGACCGCATCCTTCCAACACCGCCTATGCGGCGCTGCAGCTGAAATTGCAGGATGCCGGCTTAAGCAATGTCTATGTCTTCACTGTAGATGCCTACCCGACGATTGAGAACGTCATCGCAAAGGCGAAAGCCGATAAAGTGGAAAAGATCACGCTGATGCCGCTGATGGTGGTGGCGGGCGACCATGCAAATAATGACATGGCCGGGGATGAACCGGATTCTTATAAATCACAATTGATAAAAGCCGGTTTTAAAGTAGAGACTTACCTGCATGGCATGGGAGAAAACAAGGGCATCCAGGACATTTACGTGCAGCATGTGAAGGATGCGATCGACAACACGTACGACAAGGCGAAACGGGGCCATGATCGACCTGCGATTCCGGTCATCGAATAATTAAATATGCAAGAGACAGGTGCCCTTCGGGGCTTAATAGAAAAGACCGGTGAAGAACCGGCGCGGTCCCGCCACTGTAACGGGGAGCGAACTTACGAAATGCCACTGGGTCGTCAGGCCTGGGAAGGTGTAAGAAAGCGACGATCCGGAGCCAGGAGAACTGCCTGTTTAACAATCACCGCTATGACTTACGAAGGATGAGGATGGGGATTTACTGTAATTACGGGTCGGCTTGGAATGTTTTCTGAGAGGCGTTTTTAGGGTAAGTAGGAACAGGTCATTCTTTTAAAAAAGGAATGACCTGTTTTTTATTTGAAGCGACATTGACGCATTCATTTTAGGAAAAGGGAACTTAAAATCAAAGGAGGAAATATTTTTGCAAGCTAAAAGATGGACGGTCTTGCTGTTGGCCGTGATGGTATGTTTTTCGTTATGGGGCTGCGGAAAAAACGCAGATAAGGCGAAAGAGAAGAAAGAGTTGAATTATGCCAGTACGAAAGATATTCGCAATATTAATCCTCATTTATATGGCGGTGAAATGGCCGCGCAGAACATGGTGTTTGAATCGCTTGTCATCAATACGGACAAAGGGGTGGAACCTTGGCTGGCCGAAAGATGGGATATTTCGCCGGACGGAAAGGAATATGTCTTTTATCTGCGCAAGAATGTAACGTTCAGCGACGGCAGTCCGTTCAACGCTGAGGCGGTAAAGCTGAACATTGACGCAATTCTGGCCAATAAAACACGTCATGCCTGGCTGGACATGGTTAATCAGATTGAGCGTGGCGAAGTGATCGACGAACATACATATAAACTTGTCTTAAAGCAGCCTTATTATCCGACCTTAGTGGAACTGGGGCTGACGCGTCCGTTTCGCTTCATTTCACCGAAGTGCTTTATAAATGGAGGCACGAAGGACGGCGTTAACGGCTATATCGGAACCGGTCCTTGGGTTTTGCGCGAGCACCAACCGAATCAGACCGCTCTCTTTACCGTCAATGAAAAGTACTGGGGAGAAAAGCCGAAACTGGAAGCGGTAAAATGGAAGGTCATGCCGGATCATCAGACCATCTTGCTTGCGCTGAAGAAGGGGGAAATTGATCTTCTCTTCGGCGCGGACGGCGACATGATTGATCTGGATTCGTTCAAGGCGCTGGAGAAAGAGGGGAAATACAAGGCGATTTTGAGCCAACCGATTGCCTCGCGAGCGATCTTACTGAACACGCATCAGACGATTACTTCGGACAAGCGCGTGCGCGAAGCGTTTCAGTACGCAGTGAACAAACAGTTGATCGTCGACGGGATTTTAAACGGATCGGAAACGATTGCCGATACGCTGCTTTCTCCAAGCGTACCGTACTGTAACGTGGCGCTGCCGACGCGAGCGTATGATCCTTCGAAGGCGAAACAGTTGTTGGAAGAAGCGGGCTGGAAGGCAGGCGCGGACGGATACCGCCATAAGGACGGCAAGCTGTGCGAGGTCGTGATTTCGTTCAACGCGAACAATGCGCAAGAGCGTACGATCAGCGAGTATTTGCAAAGCGCGTTGAAAGAAGTGGGCGTCAGTTTGAAGATCATGGGCGAAGAGAAGCAGGCCTACCTTGACCGACAGCGAACCGGAGAGTTTGATCTGCAGTATTCTCTCTCTTGGGGAACGCCGTATGATCCGCAGTCGTATGTGTCTTCCTGGCGCATTCCGGCTCATGGAGATTATCAGGCGCAAAAGGGTTTGGCGAAGAAGGCCTGGTTGGATGAAACGGTCAGTAAGATACTGGTGGAACATAACGGCGAAAAGCGGCAGCTTTTGTACAATGAGATTCTGACGTATGTTCATGAGGAATGCGTTTATTTACCTCTTTCTTATTCGCGCAGCAAGGCCGTTTATGTCCCTATGCTAAAGGGCGTGTCTTTCAATCCTTCGCAATATGAAATTCCGTTTGAAAAGATGTATTTTGCAAAATAGAGAGTCTGTTGAGCACAGGTAGGCAAGGCGTGAACCTTGTTTGCCTTAGGCGTTAAAGGAGCAGTCTGATGAGAACGTACGTGTTAAAACGGCTGGCAGGGCTGGCGCCCATCTTACTTGGAATTTCATTTCTGGCGTTTTTGTTAATCAATATTACACCCAGCGATCCGGCGGAAGTTGCGCTGCGCGTTAATGAGATTACGCCGACGGCCGAAGCGGTCGAGGAAATGCGCAAAGAATTAGGCTTGGATCAGCCTTTTTTCCTGCGCTACGCCCAATGGCTGACCGGCGCGTTTCAGGGGGAATTCGGTAATAGCTATGTGAATAAGAAGCCTGTTTTGCAGGAGCTTTTGCTTGCGCTACCGGCGACCTTGGCGCTTGCCTCGCTCTCGCTGTGCCTGATGCTCGTACTGAGCCTGACGATCGGCGTCTGGTGCGCGATGCATGAAGGCAGCCTGGGGGATCGGTTGACGCGTGCATTTGTCTTTATCAGCACCGCGATGCCGAGTTTTTGGCTGGGTTTGTTGTTAATCTGGTTTTTCTCGGTCTATCTCGATTTGTTTCCGACGAGCGGCATGGACGGTCTTCAATCGCTAATTCTGCCGGCGGTGACGTTATCCCTGTCGTATATTGCGACGTATGTGCGACTGATTCGCAACAGCATGATCGAAAAAAGGCAGGAAAATTATGTCCAATATGCGAGAGCCAGGGGCTTGAAAGAAAGAACCGTCATCAGGCATATTTTGAAGAACTCGTTGCAAGGCTCGTTGACGGCGCTTGGCATGTCGATTCCGAAGCTGATCGCCGGCACCGTCATCGTGGAAAATATTTTCGCCTGGCCGGGCGTCGGAAGGTTGTGCGTGACGGCGATCTTTAACCGGGATTACCCGGTCATTCAGGGCTATATCTTGATGATGGCGGTGCTCTTTGTCTTTTGCAATTTGCTCGTCGACATCGCTAGTGCCTGGCTTGATCCGCGGTTAAGGGAGGAGCGCTGAGATGATTTTTTGGCAACGCATTCGTAGAGATAAGGTAGCCGTGCTTTGCGGCGCCATTCTTTTGCTGGTCTTGCTTTTGGGGATTTTTGCGCCGTTTATCGCGCCGCATAATCCGGTCGAGACGAATCTGAAAGAAAAATTTGCCGAAGCGAGCATGCTCTATCCGTTCGGAACCGATCAGCTGGGGCGTTGCGTCTTATCGCGCCTGCTCTATGGGATTCAGACAACGGTAATGCTCTCGTTGGTCACGATGGGGGCGACGCTTTTCATCGGGACGCTGCTTGGCGTTGTCGCCGCGTTTTTCCGCGGTAAGGTCGATGAATTCGTGATGCGTTTGTGCGACGTCCTGCTTTCATTTCCCAGTGAGGTTATGATTCTTGCTATTGTCGGCATGCTCGGTCCGGGTCTGACCAATGTCATCATTGCCAATATTGCGGCGAAGTGGGCTTGGTATACGCGCATGATCCGCTCGCTGGTCATCCAATATATGGATAAGAATTATATTTCTTTTGCTAAAGTTTCAGTCTGTAAGACAACACATATCATGAGTAAGCATCTTTTCCCGAATGTTTGCGGCGATATTGCGGTTTTGGCGACGCTCGATACGGGGTGGGTCATTCTAAATATCTCGGCACTTTCGTTTCTCGGCCTTGGCGTGCAGGCGCCGACGCCGGAGTGGGGGATGATGCTCAACGAAGCGAAAAAAATCATGACGACGCATCCGACCCAGATGCTGGCGCCCGGGCTGGCGATTCTGGTCGTTGTGGCTGCGTTCAACTTTTTAGGCGACAGCATTCGAGACGCGATGGATCCGAAGCACTCTCAGAATAAGGCGGTAGTGAAATGAGCTTGCTTACAGTTGAAAATCTAACGGTTTACAGTGACGCGGATAAAACAGCCTTGGTCAGGGAGGTCAGTTTCAAGTTGAAGCGCGATCGCTGCCTGGGGATTGTAGGTGAAAGCGGCAGCGGGAAATCATTGACGTGCAAGGCGGTGCTTGGACTTTTGGGGCCGGGCTTGTCGGCGAGCGGCAGCGCGACGTTTGACGGATTGTCGCTCTTGACGGCAGCAAAAGAGGAACTGCGCCATGTGCGCGGCAAACGGATCGCGATGGTTATGCAGGATGCGATGACGGCGTTTGACCCGCTCTGCACGATCGGCGCGCAAATGGCGGAAACGCTTCAGGAAAAACTGGGCTTGTCCGTGAAGGACGCATGGGAAGCTTCCGTTTATGCGCTGGAAAAAATGTCGCTGCGCGAGCCGGGGGCGGTCGCGCGAAAATATCCGCACCAGCTTTCCGGCGGCATGCTGCAGCGCTGTATGATTGGCCTGACGATTGCGCTTGCGCCCGATTTGATCATTGCGGATGAACCGACGACCGCGCTGGACTCAATCAACCAGCGGGACGTGATAGCGGAGCTACAGCGCCTTCGTCAGGAAACGGGCAGCGCGCTGATCTTTATTTCTCACGATCTTGGCATCGTGCAGCGCCTGGCGCAGGATGTGTTGGTCCTGTGCCAAGGAGAACAAGTCGAATACGGTGCGGTAGAGGACGTTTTCGGTCAGCCGCAGCATGAATATACACGCTATCTTGTAAAGACGCGCCTCGCGTTAACGCAGTTTTTTCATCAATCGATAAAGGAGCGATGCAGTTGATGCTGGAGGTGAACGATGTACACAAACACTATAACAAGGCAGGCGCCTGGTTAAGACGGGAGCGCCAGGAAGTGCTGCGCGGCGTTTCGTTTTCGATCCGGCAAGGGGAATGTGCGGGACTGGTCGGAGAAAGCGGCAGCGGGAAAAGCACGCTGAGCCGAATTGTTATGGGGTTGGAGGCTCCGGCTAGCGGGACGGTAAGGCTGGAGGGCGAAGCCATCGCCGTCTGGAAAAAGAGGAATCGCGGCCAGATGAGCGTCGTCTTTCAAGATTATACGACGTCGGTCAATTCACGCTTTACGGTGAGCGATATCATCGCAGAACCATTGGAAAAAGGCGGCAAAGAGATCAAAGAAAGACGCATCCGCAATTTGCTGGAACAGGTGGAACTGTCGCCGCTGCTGAGCAATCGATATCCGCACGAATTGAGCGGCGGACAACTGCAGCGCGTCTGCATCGCTAGGGCGATTTCCACTCAGCCTCGCTTCGTGGTCTTGGATGAAGCGTTAAGCTCACTCGACGTCTCTGTTCAGGCGCAGGTCTTGCTTTTGCTGCGCCAGCTAAAACAGGAACTGAATCTGACGTATCTGTTCATTGCGCATGATTTGCAAACAATTACGAATTTATGCGACAAGGTTCTTTTTCTCTACAAGGGAACAATTGTCGAAACATTGCCGAGTTCGCAGCTGTATGGTGCGAAAAACGAATACGCACGCCGCCTCTTAAATTCGGTCATTGCCTTTGAGGGCGTCGGCAGGGAGTGTGAAAAGGAGGCGGGCAGATGGCGCTGAAAGAGGAAGCGCTGGTTCGGATACGAGAGGCGGAGAAAGAGGATCTCGCAGCGGTACGTGAGTTTTTGCGACTGCAGTGCCAAACGCTGTATGGCGGAGGCGTGAGCGAAAGGCAGGAAAAAGAGTTGGGGCAATTGGCTGCGCTCTATCTGGAAGAAAAGGACAATGTGCTTATCGGCGCTTTCACGTCGGCGAACGAGGTTGTCGGTACGATCGCGGTGGCACGGTATGATAACCGCATTGGCGCATTAAAGGAGCGTTATGCCGCGAAAAAAACAGCGGAGATTTGCCGTTTATATGTATCGGAATCGCTGCGCGGCGTCGGAATCGGTTCGCGTTTGTTCACGCAAGCCGCACTTTTTGCCGCAAGCCGATATGAAGTTTTGTATTTGCACACGCATCTTTTTTTGCCGGGAGGTTTTTCCTTTTGGCGCAAAAAAGGCTTTGACGTTACGCTGCAGGAAAAGGATGCGTATGAAACCATACATATGGAATACGGCATGCAGGAAGACGGTGCTGTTTTTTGACGGCGGCGCTTTTCTGGAAAGCTGCAGCGGAATCCGTTCTTGTCTGGAAAACGGCCCTTCCTGCGATGTTCTTCGGCTGTTGGTGCGGAATCGTGCTGCGCAAAGGCATGGTTTTAAAATTCTTTAGCGCCCTGATGCGTCCGCTGACGTGGCTGGGCAGAGTGCCGAAAGAACTGGGGGCGTTCTTCATTCTTTGCCTGCTGAACCGATATGCCGCGAACGCGATGCTGGCGGAACTGGAACAGAACGGGTTTTTGAAGCGTCGCGTTCTTTTGGCGCTTTATCTCATGGGCGCCTTGCCAACCGGCATTTATTATACGGCGTTCTATTTTAGTCCGATCTTGCTGACTGCGCTAGGCCAGGACGTCGGCGGAACGTTTATCGGCATACATATCGTATTGAGCCTTCTGGTGACCGCGGTCGGCTTTTCCATACAATGGTTTTGGCCGCAGGAATGCGGCGCGATCCTCTTTGCGGAACGAAAGGCGCAACCGGACGCAAGCGAGAAGAAGGCTTGGGGCGATCTTAAGGCCGCCTGGCGGCAGTTTGGCGAAATTGCGGCTGTCTTCGTACCGATCACGTTTCTTTTTACGTTGCTGATGCAGATGCCGTTTCTTAGCGAGTTTGCGTTGTTACTGGACGGGGTTCTGCGCGGAGTATCCTTATCGGCTGCAGGCGTGATGGTCATTCTTGCGGGCATTCCGACATTGATCGCGGGTATTGCTCTGGCGGGATCGTTGTTGGCCAGCGGCGCCTTGAGCGCTTCGGAAGTGATTCTAAGTTTGCTGTTGGCTTCTTTTTGCCATAATGTCTATGATGGACTTTCCAGGGTGCTGCCCAGCAATATTTCGATTTTTGGTTTTTCCTTAGGGCTGCGTGTTACGATCCTTGGCACGGGCCTCTACCTGTTGATGATCACGGTGATGAGTGTTGTCGTATATAATCTGGGTTAACGCCCGGCGGAAAAGGTTTGAAAAAAGAATAAGGCTGAACAGGCGCCCTAACGGGCTTAATAGAAAAGACCGGTGAAAATCCGGCGCGGTCCCGCCACTGTAACGGGGAGCAGACTTACAAAATGCCACTGGATCTTCGGATCTGGGAAGGGGTAAGAATGCAACGATCCGGAGCCAGGAGAACTGCCTGTTTGAAAATCGCCGTTTACCCACGAGTGATGGGGAGGAGATTATGATTAGGTATGGCTTGCAGTAAAGTGGTCGAGCGTAGCGATCGTTCTGCCTGCAGGCTGTAACTGAAAATAGAGGACTCTCTATCCGATAACGGGGGAGAGTCCTCTGTTTTTTTATTCAAGAGAGGGAAAAAAAGGAGCGAATGAATATGAAAAAAGCAATCCTTGTGGCCAGTTTCGGGACGACGCATTCGGCGGCGCTTGCGAGCATAGAAGAAAGCGAAAACCTATTTCGCAGTACCTTTCCCGAGTATGAGGTTCGGCGCGCATTTACGTCGCGCACTGTTGTCAAGCGGCTGGAGGAAAGAACCGGCCAACGTTTTGACAATGAGCGCGAAGCGCTGGAGCGTCTTGCCAAAGAGGGGTATCGTGAAGTCTATGTACAGCCGCTGCATGTGGTAGCGGGCGCGGAATATGAAAAACTTCGCAGAGTGATCGTTGAACTCGCGCATGCGCCGAAAAAGCCTTTTGACAAGCTGCGTTTGGGACGTCCGCTGCTCTTTTACGCGGGACAGGAGGGCAGGGTCGATGATTATCGGATCGCAATCGAGGCGCTGCAAGAGCAGCTGCTGAAAAAACACGAAAAAGAAGCGGTGCTGCTGATGGGCCATGGCGGCCTGCATCCGGCAAATGCCGCATACGGCGCATTGCAGCTCAAGTTGGAAGAGGCAGGCCTAGAGCGTGTTTTTGTCTATACGGTGGAAGGATTTCCTTCATTGGAAAGCGTGTTGAAAAAAATGCGGAAGCTGCAGATTGAAAAAGTCACATTACAGCCGCTTTTGCTTGTCTCGGGCGATCACGTCCGCAACGACATGCTCGGTGAAAAGCCAGATTCGGCTATTTCCATACTGCGTCAGGCGGGTTTTCAGGTAGAGGCAAACGAGAAGGCGCTTGGCGACAACGAGGCGATTCGCCGGATTTATCTGCAGCACGTAAAGGATGTGATCGAACAGCCGACAGGGCATGGCCCGAATAGGCACTAGCAGCAGGGAAAGGAGTGAGGAAGATGCGTAGGATTGCATTCTATGGCAAAGGCGGCATCGGAAAATCGACAACCGCGGCGAATGTCGCGGCGGCATTGGCAAAGAGCGGCAAACGGGTCTGTCAGATCGGCTGCGACCCGAAGAATGATTCGACCCGGCTGTTGCTCGGCAAGACATGCAGCCAGACGGTGCTTGATATGGTCAGGCTGCATGGCGATGCGCTCCGCAGCGAGCAAATTGTCCATCGCGGGTTTTGCGGCGTGAAGTGCATCGAGGCCGGAGGACCAGAACCAGGGGTCGGCTGCGCCGGACGCGGCATCATCGTTGCCTTGGAACGGTTAAAGACATTGAAGGCTGTCGAGCAGGAAGACGTGATTCTTTACGATGTTCTGGGCGACGTGGTTTGCGGCGGCTTTGCCGTCCCGATTCGCGAAGGCTACGCCAGCGATATTTACATCGTTTCTTCCGGTGAGTTGATGTCGCTGTATGCGGCCAACAATATCGCTAAAGGTATTGTCAAGTTTGCCGGGCGCGGCAAGGTTCGGCTGGCCGGCGTCATCGGCAACAGCCGGGGCATTGCCAATGAAGAAGCGCTGCTCAATGCGTTCGCAAAAAAATTGAACAGCAAGTTGGTCGTCTTTATTCCGCGAGACGCTGTGGTGAATCAAGCGGAAATTCGGCGTAAAACCGTTATCGAGTGGCTGCCGGATGCATCGCAAGCCAAGATATACGGCGAACTGGCCGATCTGATCGTGAACAATGAAACGATGACGATTCCGACGCCGCTGTCTTTTGAAGAATTGGAAGAGTTGGTGATGGATCATGGCGCTCAGTAAACGACCGCTGATCAGGCAGAAGGGTTGCAGTTGCTGCATGTCTGGGGTTTGGCGCGCGATGGCGCACAATGAGGGTGCCGCCGTGATTTTTCATGGACCAAAAGCATGCGGGCATGTCAGTCGTGAAATGGAATTGGGCGTTCACTTTCGCTCCCTGGCCAGGGAAGACAAGGCGGGACTAGGGAAAATGACGCCCTTGTTCAGCAGCGAACTGCAGGAAGAGCATTCCATCTACGGCGGTATGGAGAGGCTGCGTCATTGCATCGACCATGTTATGCAGGAATACGGTCCGAGTTATATCCTGATTGCCAATTCCTGCGTTGCCGGGGTGATCGGCGACGACAGTGAAGCGGTAGCCAAGGCGGCGACAGAAAAATGGCGGATTCCTGTGCTTTCTGTAAAAGGAGCTGGATTTCTCGACGGCGACTATTATCAGGGATTTTACCATGCCGGCGAACTGCTTGCAAAACACTTGGTTGAACCGCAGGCGAAAGAGACGGGCACGGTGACGATCCTTGGCGATCGGGGCGGGGCGACGGCGCAAGATGCACTAGAACTGGCGGGGCTGCTAAAAAGTCTTGAACTGCGTGTGATCAGTCATTTTCCCAATTACGGCAGAGCAGAAGACCGCTGCCGCGTTTCAGCGGCGGAATTCAGCGTCTCGCTGGCGGGAACCGATCAATCGCAGGCTTGGCTTTGCAAACTGGGCCAGGTTCTGGAAGAACGCTTTGCAACGAGACTGTTCGAAAAGAAGCATCCGGTAGGCTGGAAAAATACAGTGGATTGGTTGAACGAACTCGGTCGTTTTACCGAAAGAGCAGAACTCGTTGCGTCAGCAATCGAAAGGCAAAAGCAGCGTCTGCTGCCGGAATTGAGAGCATGCGGGGAAATCTTGCAAGGGCAGACGATCGCCTTTTGCGTTGGCAGAGCACGCAGGCATTTTGAACCGGCTTGGGTACTGGAGTTGTTTAGGCTTGCGAAGTTGCCGCTGGCGGGTGTGGTGATCATGGAAGAAATGGACGAACAGGAACGCGAAGAGATGGAAAAAATAATTGACGCGCAAGGCGGCAGGCTGTTTAAGGGAAAAGCGGCTGATGAACTTTTGGCAGGCGCCGACATGATAATCACTACGCACGAACTGGCGGGCGAGTACAAACGCCAGATGTTCTTGCCTTTGCTGCCGCCTGTCGGCATCGCCGCGCCGCTGGCGTTGAGCCAGGCGATGTTGCGTCTGGCAAACCGCCATGGTCGGCGAGGAGGGGTGATTTATGTTTGAGGGGAGATGGAGCAATGTTTGCAGCCGGGTCGATAGCTGTGCATTGACTGGGGCGGCGGCCTTTTTTGCCGGGATTCCGGATGCGGTGCTTGTTGCGAACGGACCGATCTGGTGTTACTTTTATGCGCTGCGCCACCTAGAGCCCTCTTGTCCCAGCTTGATACAACGCTTTTATTGCTCGCAGCCGGATAGCAACGCAGTCGTATACGGCAGCGAAGAGTGTCTCAATGCGGTGCTGGAGCAGGTCGCCCAGCGTTCCAGGCCGGGCGTGGTTCTGATTGAAAACAGCTGCGCCATTAGCCTGATCGGCGACGATCTCGCAGGAATTGCGGGCCAGGCCGAACTGTCCTGCCCGATCGTCTGCATCGACAGCGGCGGACTGAACGGCGGTTTTCAGGCTGGTTATGAGGCGGCGGCCAAAGCGTATTTTTCGCAGCTGCCGCTGCAGCGGAAAAGGGTGGTGAAGGCGCATAGCATCAATCTTTTAGGCTGCAATGTCGCTTACTATAATGCGGCCAATGACCTTGCAGAATTGAAACGGCTACTCCATCTGGCCGGTTATGATGTGATTGCCTGCCCCGGCGCGGGCAGCAGCACGCAAGAACTGGCCGAAATAACGACGGCGGAACTTAACGTTGTCGTGCACCAGGAGTTGGGCGAAGGACTGGCGAGAATGCTGCAAGAGGAATACGGCATGCCGTATAAAGTGGCATTACCGCCGTATGGCATCGAGGGGACTACCGCCTGGCTTGAAATGATCAATACCGCGTGCAGCGGAATGAGTCAGCTCAACTATGCGCCATGGCAGAAAGAAGCCGATGCCGCGCAACGCTTCGTCGCCGCGGCTACGCTCGAGATGCAGCGACTGTGGGGCGAGCCTTGGTTCGCGCGGGTACTGGTTGCAGCGCCGCCGTCCGTTGCGCTTGGACTGGCGCAGGCTTTACGCTGCGAATGGATCGATGCCGGACATCTAACGACGCTATTTCACGGGCAGACTCCAACAATGAAAATGCCAGACTGCATCGACGAGGTCATCGATGCGAACGAGGACAGTCGATTGGCGGAAACGGCCCTGCGCCAGCTTAATGATAGCCTGCTGCTGGGCAGCAGCAATGAAAAAGCTGTTTTGCAGCGCGAAGGCGTTAGCAATGTGCTGACGATGAATATTGCACTGCCGGTGCAGGATGAAGTGCTGCTCAGCGATCGGCCGTTCATGGGATTGCGCGGCGCACGGCAACTTTATGAGACCTTGTGGAATCGTTATATCGAAACGTGCAAACACGGCAAAGCATAAGACAGAAAAGCGGAATTAGTTATAGATTAGGGAGGCTGTACTATATGAAAATGGCACGACAGATGAAGAAGAAAGCCGCGCTGCTGAGCGCTATCATGGGAGGCGCACTGCTCATGCAGATGCCTGTCGCGGCACAGGCTGAAGAAGAGGCGCCGTATTCGTTTGACCAGATTGTCGTTACGGCGACCAAGACGCCGGTGAAGGCATCGGCGGCAAATGCGAACATTTCCGTGATTACCCGGCAGCAGATGGAACAGCGTCATTATCGCGATCTCGCCGAGGCGCTGCGCGATGTGCCCGGAGTGTATGTCAGCAATTATGGCGCTGGAGGAGAAGGCTATACATCGAATGCATTTCGGATTAATGGCTCCAGCCAGGTTGTCGTATTGATCAACGGCATCCGGGCCAATAGCAACGGCAGTACCTTCAGCACGTTTCAGGCAACGGAATTCAATGCGCTGGAACAGATTGAACGCATTGAAGTGTTGAAGGGATCCGCATCAACCCTGTACGGTTCCGATGCCAAGGGCGGCGTAATCAATATTATCACGCGCAAGACGGACGGAAATAAAACGACCGTGACCTTGACCGGAGGCAGTTATGACAAGGAAAATTATACAATTGCGAATCAAGGCAGATCCGGCAGTTATAGCTGGTTGGTAACAGCGAAAAAAGACATTGCCGGAGATTATCATGATGCCAATGGTCTGCGCGTGCCCGCACATCAGAACGTTGCTTCCTACAGTGTCGAGCTGACGAAAGAGATCAATGCGCAGTCGGATATCACGGTCGGTTTTCAAAAATACAAATCGGACTATATGCGTTCCAAGACGAATCTGCATTTGGATCAGCGCAGTTACGGCAGTAAGGACAGTGAAAAATGGAGCGTGACATACAATTATCGTTTTTCGGATACGGCGCAAAATCAACTCTCATTGTACACGAATAAAAATCGCCTGACCGATGCACCGAATACGACCGACGCCTGGCTGATGGACCTTGAAACTCGGGGTATTCAAGAACAGTTCACCCGTAAGATTGGCAAGCATACGCTGGTGGGCGGTTTTGACTTTTATCAGGATTTGATTCACAACTATCAATCGGGCACTGTCGGTTCGTGGGGTTATACTCAGTATTCCGGCAAAACGATTACAAATCGCGCGCTGTATGCGCAAGACTCTTGGGATATGTCCGCCGCCTGGAACCTGACGTACGGCGCTCGTCAGGACAATCACTCACTGTACGGCAGTCACACGACGCCAAGCATTAATCTTGGCTACAAACCGGATGATAAAACCAGTTATTATCTGGGCTACAAGGAGTTTTTCGTTTCGCCGAACCAGTTCCAACTCTTCAGTCCGTATGGAAATCTTAGCCTAAAGCCGGAAACCGGCAACACGATAGAGGCGGGCGTGAACCATACCTTTGATTCGACCCTGCAAGTCAGTCTGCATGTCTTTCGCCGTGATTCAAAGGATGCGATCGCGTATCAAGGCGGTAAATACGTCAACAAGAATACGGAAAAAGCACATGGCTGGGATGCGGAAATTACGAAGCAATGGTCGGAACGCTTCAGCAGCGTTGTTGGTTATACCAACACGGTAGTCGATGCGGCTACGGGTGAAATTGAAAACATCAACGGAAATCTGCCGCGTGGCATGTGGAACATTGCCTTGAATTATCAACAGAAAGACTACGATCTCTCCCTGATTGGGCGCGGCATCATCGATAAGCCCGGCCCTAAGACCGCGACGCCGTCTTTTCCCGCCAGCACGTATTGGATATGGGATCTAGCGGCTAATTATAAAATGACGAAAGACAGCAAGCTGTTCTTTAAACTGAATAATATCTTCGATCGGGAATATGCGGAATACTCCAACGTTGCCTGGGGGCAACCGGGTGAATGGTATCCCAGCGCCGGACGAAACTATCAGCTGGGCATGCAATTCCAGTTTTAGAGAAAGTGAAATAAGATGCTTGGTTTGATCACAGGCATCTTATTACCTATAGGAAGCAAAGTAAAAAGGATGACGGGAGGGGAAAATATGAAATGGGTTATCGGCGCAGGAACGGCATTGATGGTAGGGCTGATTTTGCTGCTGGGAAATTGCGCCGGCAAACAGATCGTGCCGCAGGGGAAAAACGCCGCCTATGAGGTGTCCGACAGCACCGGACATGTGATCAAGTTGGCGCAAAAACCGCAGCGCATCGTATCGCTTAGTTTGGGAACCGATGAAATTTTATTGGGCCTGGTCGCGCCGGAGCGGATTGCCGCAGTGACCTATCTGGCCATTGATCCGGGAATTTCGTCGGCTGCTGAACAGGCGAAAGCGGTGCCGGTACAGATTCGCGACAACACGGAAGCGGTGATCGGCCTGCAACCCGATTTGGTTTTGATTGCCGACTGGATGAAGCCGGAACTGAGCCAAACGCTGCGCGATGCCGGCCTGGCAGTCTACGTTTATAAGACGCCATATAGCATTGAGGAGATTAAAACCGTCATCAACGAACTGTCAAAAGTGGTGGGCGAGGAAGCGGTTGGACGCAGTATCGTCGCCCAAATGGAGGATACGTTAGCCCAAGTAACGACGGCAATAAAGGACATACCGGCCGAACGGCGGCAAAAGGTGATCGCCCTGTCATTCATGGGCGCCTTTGGCTGCAAAGGCAGTTTGTTTGACGATATGTGCCGCCAGGCCGGCGTAATCAATGGCGCGGCTGAAGCCGGGCTAGAAAAGAACATGACGCTGTCGAAAGAACAGATCGTGCAAGCCGATCCGGATATTCTGCTGCTGCCGAACTGGAATTATGACGGCAAGAAAGATGTCGCAGGCTTTAAGAGCAGCGTGCAAAATGACCCGGCATTGCAAACGGTAAAAGCGGTTCGACAAAGACGACTGCTGGAAATTCCCGATCGTCATTTGTATTGCGTCTCCCAATATGCGGCGGATGGAATTCGGGAACTTGCGAGGACTGCTTACCCCGATGCTTTTGCAGGAAAGGCGAAGTGAAATGAAACGAAAAAAGACATGGAAAAGCTGGTTTTTACTTGGACTCTTGCTTTTAACCGGACTGATTAGCTTGCTGTCCTTGGCTGCCGGTCAGGTAGAGTTGCCGCTAAAAACGGTGTTACTTAGCATCGGCCAGCAACTTGAATTCACAGATCATTTATGCGGCGTGACGTCGGAGCAGACGGCAGTACTTTGGCATATCCGATTGCCGAGGATGCTGGTCGGCCTGTTGGTCGGCGCCGCGTTGGGGGTATCCGGCGCAGTGATGCAGGGCGTATTCGGCAATCCGTTGGCTGATCCCGGCATCATCGGCGTATCGGCTGGCGCGTCGCTAGGCGCGGTGATTGCGATTGCGCTCGGCATTACCGGCAATCACATTTATATGATGCCGCTGTTCGCGGTGACTGGTGCAGTGCTTGCGGTAAGCCTGACTGTCAGCCTGGCAATGAAGGATGGTAAGATGCCGGCAATGATTCTGCTCTTGGCCGGAGTTGCGGTCAACATGTTGGCTGGAGCGATGACGTCAGGTCTGCTTACGGTAATGAACGAGCGGCGGTTGCAGGAATATTTATTTTGGCTGGTCGGCGGTCTCGATTATCGCCGCTGGGAGCATGTCTATCTGGCCCTGGGGCCGGTGGTCATCGGAATTTTTCTTTTATGTATTCTGGCTCGTCAGTTAAATATACTTTCGCTCGGCGATCAAGAGGCGCGGGCAGTGGGCGCGCCGGTAGCAAAGCTGCGCTTGCTGCTGCTGTTCATTGCTTCGATCACGACGGCGACCGCGGTCTGCGTGAGCGGCACGATTGGCTTCGTCGGCCTAGTAGTGCCGCATATTCTACGGTTGCTGATCGGGCCGGAACACCGTTTGTTGTTGCCGGCCAGCGCACTGTTCGGTGCGCTGTTTATCGTCGGCTGCGACACGATTGGTCGTCTGCTGCTGGCGCCGAGCGAAATCCGGGTCGGCATCATGACCGCGCTGCTGGGTGCGCCCTACTTTCTGTTTCTGCTGCGGCGGGCGCATAAAGGAGGCTTGGCATGACGGCGGAAAATAGAACGGCAGTTGCGGCGGAAAACGTGCAGGTCGTCATTGCCGGAAAGTCGATTTTGCAGGAGGTCAGCTTTTCCGTCAGTCCAGGCGAATTCGCCGGCATCATCGGCCCAAACGGCGCGGGGAAAAGCACGTTGCTGCGCAGTTTGCGCGGCCTTAACGCGCTTGCCGGCGGTGAAATCCGTCTGCAGGGACGGTTGCTTCAAAGCCAGAGTGAAACGGAATTAGCGCGTGCGGTTGCCTATATGCAACAGGAAGTCAATGTCGGCTTCGGGTTTACGGCGCTGGATGTCGTGTTGGCCGGGCGCTATCCTCATTTGAAATGGTGGCAAAACGAGAGCGAAAACGATCGCCGCATCGCGCGCAGTTATATGGAGTTTACCGGCGTCAGCGAATTGGCGGACAAGCCGGTGAACCAGGTTTCCGGCGGCGAGCGGCAGCGGATTTTGCTGGCCAAAGTGCTGGCCCAGGAAACGCCGCTGATTTTTCTCGATGAACCGACGGCCAGTTTGGATCTGTTATACCAGGAAGAAATTTTCCGTTCCTGCCAGGCGATGTGCAAAAGCGGCAAGACAGTGCTGATCGTGGCCCATGATTTAAAACTGGCAGCCAAGTTTTGCTCCCGCTTACTGCTGTTAGCCAAAGGCTGTCTGGTGGCGGACGGTGCGCCGGAAGCGGTGATCAACGAAGAAAATCTGGCCAAGGCCTACGGCTTGCATGCTTCGGTTTACATTAATCAGGTCACCGGCAATCTGGATATCCACACCTATGGCAACGAACATGGTCGCCGGGAAGGCTGCCGGGTGCATGTGATTGGCGGCGGCGGCACGGCGGCGCAGCACTTGCGGTTGCTTAACGAGCTCGGTTATCAGGTGAGCAGCGGCGTGCTGCAGGAAGGCGATAGCGATGCCGAGGTCGCGGCGGCATTTGGTTTGGAAACGATTGTCGGCGCATCCTTTGCTACTATTGATCAGGAACAAAGTCAGGAAAATCGACGCTTGATTGAGGCTGCCGATTGGACGCTGCTGAGTAGTTGCTGCTTTGGTCTACAAAATATCGATAATCTGAATGCCGCGTTGTCGGCAGGAAAATTGATTATCATTGAAGACACTCCGATTGAAGAACGTGATTTTACCAGCGGTGAAGCGGCATCATTGTATCGCACACTGGCGCAATCAGATCGGGCGACGGTGCTGACGACGCAGCAGTTTCAGGCAAGGATGGCGGCAAAAAAGCAGTAGGGAGTGAAGAACATGGGACGGATTCTGTTCCTGACGAATATGGAGCGACAGCATTTGATGCTGGAACGAGGGCGCGGCGTACTCGCCGAACAAAACGGCTGGACGACGGAGGGGCGCATGATTCTGCTCAACGAGGCGACGCCTTGGGGTAAGGAATGGGAGCAAACGTTTCGCTCCGCCGACATCGTAATTTTCACCTGGATGGGCAGCGGCCTGGACACGGCGTTCTTAAAAAAAGCCGAATCATTTTTACGCAAAGCGAAAATCCATCACGTAATGCTGCTGTCCGATCAAGGAGACGGCGTATTTGCCCATGGCGTTAGCGCAGAACAGCAAATGGTGCTGCAGCGATATCTCTCTTATGGCGGCAGTGAAAATTTCCGGCAGCTTTGGCTCTGGCTGGCCAAAACCTATTGCCGGGAGCGGGGAAACTGCAAGGCGCCGCAACTGCTGCCGTGGCAGGGAATCTATCATCCGCGGGCCGAACAGGTCTACGATGATGCGACGGCATATCGCGCAGCATTCTGCCGGACGGATCGACCAACCATAGGAATTCTGTTCTATCGTGATGAATGGGTTTGGGGCGATCTGGCCTATCAGCAAACGTTGATCGAAGAAATCGAACGGCAGGGAATGAATGTCTTGCCTGTGTTTTGCCAATATATCGGTGATCCGGAGCTCGGTGCGCCGGGACTTACCGATGCGATGCGCGAATTCTTCCAGCGTGACGGCCGACCGGTTATCGACGTCCTGTTAAATACGATCAAGTTCTCCATGACCGGCATGAAAGCCGTCAGTCAAGAGGAATTGAATCGCTTGGGCGTGCCAATCATCCAGGCCTATACGTTGTATCGTTCAAGAGAGGAATGGCGGCAGTCGATCGAAGGGATGAGCGCGATGGAAATGGCGGTCAGCATTGCGATGCCGGAATTTGACGGTTCGTTGCACGGAGTGCCTGTTGCGGGCAAGGAAGCTTTGCCGGACGGAACGAGCGCCTATCTGCCGATTGCTGAACGAATCAATGCCATGATCCGTAAGGCGAAGAAATGGGCTGTATTACGAAAAAAGCCTAACTGCGAAAAGAAAATCGCCGTCATTTTCCATAATTATCCGGCGACTAATTCGAATATCGGCAGCGCTGCCGGACTGGATTCGCCGGAAAGCATCCGTTTGCTGATGGAGAAGATGCGACAGGCAGGTTATAGCGTTGACAGCATTCCGCAAGACAGTCAGTCGTTCATGGAAGAACTGATCAGTCATGCTACAAATGATCGCCGCTATCTTACGCAGCGCCAGATCGATGAAGCGGATGGACAATTGCAATCGCCTGATTATCAAAAGTTTTTCAATGGATTGGAAGCTAAGACTAAAGCAGAATTGAGCAGGGATTGGGGCGAAGCTCCGGGCGATGTTTTCCATTATGACGGCAGGCTGCTGGTTCCGGGGATGAAAAACGGCAATCTTTTCATCACTGTACAGCCGCCACGCGGTTTCGGTGAAGATCCGGCCAAGATCTATCATTCGCCGGATTGCGCTCCGACCCATCATTATCTTGGTTTTTACTACTGGTTGCGTGAAGTCTGGGGCGCTGATGCAGTTGTCCACGTCGGTACCCATGGCTCTTTGGAGTGGCTGCCGGGTAAAGGGGCGGGGCTGTCCAGAGAATGTTATTCGGATCTGGCGATTGACGATCTGCCTAATATTTATCCGTATTGGATCACGGTCGTCGGTGAAGGAGTTCAGGCGAAACGGCGCGGCGGCGCATGTCTGATCAGTTATCTGACGCCGCCGATGAGCCATGCCGGGACGTATGATGAATTGGCGGAACTGGAAAAGTTGCTCGATGAATATTGCCATTTTAAGCAGAATCAGCCGCAGCAAGTCGAGGCGATCAGCGACTTGATCAGAAACAAAGCCGAAGAGGCCAATCTTTGTGAAGAGATCAATGAAGCTGAGGATGAGACATTCGATGCTTATGTAGGACGCTTGCATTCCTATCTTACCGATATTAAGAACATGCAGATCAGAACAGGACTTCATGTCTTGGGGAGTCCGCCCGAAGATGAGGCGTTGATCGAATATCTGCTTGCGTTGACCCGGATGGACAACGGAGATATTCCGTCGTTGACGCAGACGATGGCCGGTCTTTACGGTTATGATTATTATGAACTTTTAGAGCAGAGTGCGACCTTGCTGCCGGATAAAAGCAAGACTTACGGCGCATTGATCGATGAAATACGCGAACGCAGCCGTGAACTTTTAATAAAACTGGCCGAGGACGGCTTCGCTGCTGATCGGGTCGAGGCGGCGCTTGCGTTTCCCTGGTGCGCTTCATTAACGTCTGAGGCAAGACTGCGTTTGCTCAGCGCGGCGGAGTATGTCTGCCGCAGCATTGCGCCGAAGCTTGCGCAAACGACGCAGGAAATCACCAACTTGTTGACGGCGCTTGACGGCGGTTATGTTGAGCCGGGGCCGGGCGGTGCGCCGACCAGCGGTATGGCTGACATACTGCCGACAGGACGCAATTTTTACAGTATCGATCCGCGTACTCTTCCGACTCCTGCAGCGTGGGAAATTGGCAAGACGATGGCTGATGACCTGATTGAAAGATTTATCGTCGAAGAAGGACGTTATCCGGAAAGCATCGGCATAGTCCTGTGGGCCACCAGTAATATGCGCAGTCATGGCCAGTGCATCGCCCAATTTCTTTCCTTGCTTGGCGTCCGTCCGGTCTGGCAGAAGGGCAGCCTGCGCGTCGTCGATCTGGAGGTGATCGCACTAGATGAGTTGCAACGGCCGCGTATCGATGTGACCGGAAGGATCAGCGGTTTATTCCGCGACAGCATGCCGATGGCCGCTGCCTGGCTGGACAAAGCGGTAGAACTTGTTTCCGCTTTAGATGAAAGTCTGGAACTGAATTATATAAAAAAACATATTGAAGCTGACGCCCAAGAACTGGAGGAGAGCGGACTTGATCCTCAGACGGCGCGTGAACAGGCCGGTTGGCGTATTTTCGGCGATCCGCCCGGGACATATGGCGCAGGCGTCGGAGCCGTGCTGGAGGCTAAGAATTGGGAGACCGTCGATGATCTGGCAAAGGTTTATGTACGTTGGGGAGGACATGTCTACAGCGGAAACGGACGCGGTGCATATATGCCGGAACTTTTCAGCCGGCGCATGGCAGGCATCGACGTCACGGTGCAAAATCTCGATAACAGGGAAATCAGCATGTTGAATTCTGATGACTATAATGCCTACCATGGCGGAATGGTGGCGGCGGTACGCAGCATCAAGGGATCGGCGCCGCGTTCTTATTGCGGCGACAGCTCTGACCGTAAAAAGGTCATGATGCGCAGCCTGCAAGAAGAGGTCAAGCGTTTATTCCGCGGCGAGGCGATGAATCCTAAATTCATTGAAGGCATGAAAAAGCACGGCTATAAAGGCGCCGCCGATCTTTCAAATTATGTGGCGCACAGCTATCAATGGGATGCGACCAGCGAAGTGCTGGAAGACTGGATGTACGAGAAATATGCGGAAAAGTATGCACTGGATCAAGACATGCAGGATTGGATGAAAGCGGTAAACCCCTGGGCGCTGCAGCGAATCGCTGAAACGTTGCTGGAAGCCGCGCAACGCGGTCTGTGGCAGGCAAAGGAAGAAACCCGACAGGAATTGCAGCAACTTTATCTCTCTATCGAAGGCGAATTGGAAGATCGCAGCGATGATTAGGCAAAAGCCGCTCAAGATGCTGGTCTTGAGTCTGACCGGACGCTGCAATTTCAATTGTGCTTATTGCTATGCGGCGGAGCATGATCAAAGGTTTATGGATGAGGACATTGCTCTCCAGGCCATTGATCTTGCCGCAGCAGGCAAAGAGCCATTCGTCCTGCAATTCAGCGGCGGTGAGCCGTTACTGGCATTTTCGACGCTTCAGGCTTGCATCAATCATGTCAAGAGAAATAAAGTCCCTGCTATCATGCAACTGCAGACCAACGGAGCCTTACTGACGCCGGAAATGGCGCTCCTCTTCAAACAGGCCAAGCTAGGCATCGGCATCAGTCTTGACGGCAGACCGGATTGCAATGATGTTTTAAGGACCTTGCCGGGAGGCGAACCGACAAGCAACTTGATCATCAACGGCGCCAAAGTTCTGGCGGCGCATGGTGTTGAAATCGGCATAACCTGTGTCGTCACGGCTAACAATGTCAAGCGTCTTGATGAAATCATCGAGATGGCTTATTTCTTGGGTAATGTAAGACGGATCGGTTTCGATTTGCTGCGCGGTCAGGGAAGAGGTTGCGGTGTTGAACCGGCTAAGGCTGAAGACCTTAGCCGCGGGTTGAAAAAGGCGCGTCTTGCCGCTTTTAGTCTGGCGAAGCTTACAGGAAAAAAACTGCTGATCTCGCAGGTTGAACGGGTTGCAACGCTGCGCCAGGGTAAGCTGAACGGCTTCGGTCACTGTCATGCGATGAACGGAGAAGCGGCCTTCGTCGATGCGCAAGGCCATATTTATGCTTGTTCCTCTTTAGTCGGTCGCGCTGACTTCTGCCTTGGCGATGTAAGAAGCGGCATTTGCGCTTCGCGGCAGGAAGCGATCATGCGGACGATTCAGCGCAGCATGGCCTTTTGCCGAAAATGCGATTCATTCGGATTATGCGGCGGCGGCTGCTTTGCGCGCTGGTTCGGTTCAGGCTGTAAAGGCCCGTATGATGTAGAGTGCGCCTTGAAAAAAGGCGCCATTGACTGGCAAGAAGATCAGATGGAGGTATGAAGAAATGAAAGCGGCATTACTGCACATGAATTTAAGCGGCGGTCCGGAAGAAAATAATCTGCAGGCATTGGAGCGGGCCGTACGTATTGCTGCCAAAGCAGGTGCGACATGGATCGTTACGCCGGAAACCGCGGTCCAGGGGTATTTTTTCGCGCAAAAGACAAAAGGTTTTTCGATACCTGTCCAACCTTGCGCAGCGTTGCAGCCGTTGCGTGATGCAGCGGCGCAATATAAAGCGACGCTTTTCCTCGGTTGCGCCGAGCAGGATGAAAAATCCGGTCTGTATTATAACAGTTGTCTGGTGATCGGCCCGCAAGGCGAAATACTTGGCAGGCATCGTAAGACACGTTCGCACGGAGTCGGCGCTGAAGCCTGGCTGACGAAGGGCGATCGCCTCGAACCGATCGAATGCGGTCCGCTCAAAGCCGGAGTGTTGGTCTGCGCTGATGCCTGGTATCAGGAAAACGCGTTGCAATTGAAGGAGAAAGCAGCCGATATCTTGGTGATGATGGCGGCCTGGCCGCCGGGGCCATGCGGACCGGCAGACTCTTGGGAACGTTGTTCGAAAGTCTCCGGTCTGCCGCTTTGGGTTTGCAATCAGACCGGAAATCAAGAAAGTCTTGATCTGAGCAAGGCTGAAAGCGCCGTCATCGTAGAGGGCGAAAAAGTCATGACGTATCAAGGTCTGCAGGAAGCGGCGCTGCTCTTTGACTGGGATGCGGCAGCAGGCAGGAATACAGTGGAGAATTTCACGGTCTTAGAATTATAGCGGAAAAGGAGTTCGCAATGAAACTACATACTTTGTCGACAAAAGATCCGGTTTATCGCTATTACAAGAGTGTCGTGATCCCTTTTGCCGAACCGCGTAAGGTATTGAGCACTTCTGTTTATAACGGCGGTTATCGTGAAGATCTGACGGCGGTCTTCAATCATGATTGCAATCCGGGAAACGGAATGCCTTGTGAACTACGGGCGCCGACTTATGATGAGCATATGCGACTGATAGCGAGAGAAATCGGCCTGGAGCCTGATACCGCTTCCGGCATGGGGACGGCGGCTTCGATGGAAAATGTAGCTATCCGCGTCGAAAGCTATAAGAATCTCACGGTTACGGCAATCGTGACCGGCGGCGTCGAGGTCAACGGAGGACGCGTCGGTGATCCGGCTGATTACTTTCAGCCGATTGAAAAAAGCACGCTGAAAAAAACGGGAACGATCAATATCATCCTGGTGATTGATTCCGATATGCCGCCCGGTACGATGGCGAGGGCTTTGGTCACTTGCACCGAAGCAAAGACTGCAGCATTGCAGGAACTTATGGCAGGAAGCAATTATTCAAACGGTCTGGCTACCGGCTCAGGCACCGATCAGACAATCGTCGTTGCGAATCCCCAATCTGAACTTTATCTTGAAAGCGCCGGAAAACATGCAAAATTAGGAGAATTGATCGGTCTTGCCGTGAAAGCCGCCGTGAAAGAAGCTTTGGAAAAACAAACGAGACTATCGCCGCAAAAACAGCATAGCATGCTGCGACGCTTCAAGCGTTTCGGTTTGACGGAAGAAAGTCTCTGGCAGCGCTATCAGCAGGCGAACGAAAAAGAATGCGTCATAAAAGCCGAATTCATTAATGCACTGTATGCGATTGAACGCAGAAGCGAAGTGGTGACTTATGGATCGCTCTTCATACATCTGCTTGATCAAAAAGAATGGCGTTTGCTTGATAAGACGGAGACGGCAAGCGCAGCTGAAGCTTTGCTGCGCCTTGTCTCAACTGACGGAACAATGAAAGAGCCTATTTTGCACGGGCGTGAGACCAAGGATCTTTTAACGGCATGGAGTACGGTCATGCTTGATTTGACGGAGGAACAACTTGCAGCTGCGTCGCAGGAAGATGAAGTAGGGTGACGTTTCATTGAACAAAGAGCAAAAAAGGAGCATTAACGATGAATAATCAAGCGATTCTTTACCCGTTTGTCGCGATAGTCGGTCAGGATGATATGAAGCTTGCCCTGATCCTCAATGTCATTAATCCTTCTCTGGGCGGTGTTTTGATCAAAGGCGAAAAAGGTACGGCCAAATCTACGGCAGTCAGAGCGTTGGCCGATCTGCTGCCGGCGATGGAAACCGTACGCGGCTGCGTTTTTCGCTGCAATCCTCAAGAACCGGAGCGACTGTGCGAAATGTGCAGGAAGATGCGCAAGGAAAAGACGGAGTTGCCGGTCAGCAGCATGAAGATGCGGGTGGTCGAGTTGCCGGTCAGTGCGACTGAAGACCGCGTCGTCGGTACCTTGGATATCGAACACGCGATCAAGCATGGTGAAAAGAAATTTGAGCCGGGTTTACTGGCTCAAGGCAATCGGAACCTCCTTTATGTCGATGAAATCAACCTTTTGGATGATCATGTCGTCGATGTGCTGCTTGATGCTGCGGCAATGGGCGTCAATACGGTAGAGAGAGAAGGCGTGTCGTATTCTCATCCGGCACGCTTCGTACTGGTCGGTACGATGAATCCTGAGGAAGGGGACATCAGGCCGCAACTTCTCGATCGTTTCGCTTTATCCGTCACTGTAGCCGGTGAGCATGAACCGGAGCAGCGCGTCGAAGTCATCAAGCGCCGTTTGGCATATGAACAGGATCGCAGCGAATTCTCGGGGCGCTATCAGACTGAGCAGGCTGAACTCGGGGAGCGGATCATGCAGGCCAGACGTCTTTTGCCAGAAGTGGCGATTGATGACGGGTTACTGTTATTGGTAGCGAAAATGGCGATCGAGCTTGAGGTGGACGGACATCGCGCCGATATCACCGTGATCAAAACGGCTCTTACGCTGGCAGCCTTTGCTGAACGAAAGGAAGTCTTGCCTGACGATGTCAAAAAAGCCGCTCGCCTGGCGTTGCCGCACAGAATGCGTCGCAGACCTTTTGAAGAGGGCGTTTTGGATTGGGATAAGGTTGAGGCGCTATTCGCAAAGCAGGAAGGATAGGAGGTCCTGAGATGACCGACTTTAATTTATATCCGTTTGCAGCAGTGGTCGGGCAGGAGGAGGTCAAAGAGGCGCTTTTGATCGCCTTGGCCAATCCTAAAGCGGGCGGCGTCCTGATTGCCGGTGAGACCGGTACGGGGAAATCGACATTGGTCAGGGCTCTGTCCGAATTGACAACGGCGCAAAAGCTGGTCACGCTGCCTCTTAATGCAACAGAAGAAATGGTCTTCGGCAGTCTTGACCTTGAGTATGCGCTGACTAAGGGGCAGCGGCGCTTTGCGCCGGGAATACTGGCTAAAGCGGATGGACAGGTACTGTACATCGATGAGATAAATCTGTTGCGCCGCGAACTGACAAGTGAGCTTTTGGATATCGCTGTCTCAGGCGTCAATGTGGTGGAAAGAGAAGGCATCTCACATCGTCATAAGGCAAGATTCACCTTGATCGGCACGATGAACCCAGAAGAGGGAGAACTTACCAGGTCAATGCTGGATCGTTTCGGTCTTTATGTGACGGTAACGAGAAATGAAGATGCGACGGCACGTCAGGAAATCATACGTCGCATCCTCGCTTATGAAGCTGACCCGCAAAATTTCCGCCAAAACTTTAAAGAGCGAACCGATGCGCTTTGTGCTCAGCTGGAAACGGCACGAAAAAACGTCGCTGATATCTTGGTTGCTCCGGCAATGATGCAATTGGCGGCCAGTTTGTGCGGCCAGGCTTGCTGCGCCGGGCACCGGGGAGAATTGTTCTTGTTGGAAGCGGCTAAGGGTTTGGCAGGATTGGCAGGGCGCAACTATCTGTTGCCGAGTGATATGGAAAAAGCTGCCCGTTATGTTCTGGCGCATCGTTTTCGCCAGATAGACGAAGAACCGATTGAACAGCAGACGCCGCAAACAAAGCAGGATGAACCTGAACAAGATCACCAAGATCAACAAGATCAAGCTGACGCGCCGCAAAATCAACCACCTGAGCAACAGGACGCTTCATCGCCTGAGGAAAATGAAGGGTCCGCCGAAAGCGATACGACTGAGCCGTCTGATGCCGGAGATGAGCATGAGGAAAAAAGTGAATCAGAGCAGACCGCGGGAATCGATAAGAATGTCAGGTTGCCGGAACTTTCTTTTCCGAACAGCCGGGATCGTAATGCAAGACAGGGGAATGGCAAACGCAGCCTGACGCGCAGCGATAACCGTCAGGGCCGTTATGTCAGAGGAGAGATCTGTCAGGGGAAACTCAATGACATCGCCTTTGATGCGACATTGCGCGCGGCGGCTCCGTACCAGCGACTTCGTCCGAAGGGCAGCTGCGCGATAGCGCTGAGTAAGGATGATCTGAGGCAAAAGGTCAGAGAAAAGAGGATCGGCAACACTTTTTTGTTCGTAGTCGATGCCAGCGGCTCAATGGGAGCAAGACAGAGGATGGGTGCGGTCAAAGGAGCTATCTTCGCACTGCTTAAAGATGCTTATCAGAAAAGGGATCGTGTCGGAATGATCGCTTTCAGACGACAGAGCGCAGAGGTCTTACTGCCGATAACGCGCAGCGTCGATCTGGCGCAACGCTCACTCGAGTCTTTGCCCACCGGCGGCAGGACGCCGCTTGCTGAAGGGTTGCATACGGCTTATTGCCTTTTGCAGGGTCTTGGCAAAAAAGAACGGGAGATGCGTCCGATCGTAGTACTTGTCACCGATGGGCGGGCTAACGGCAGCAGTGATGCGATCGCCGAAGCTCTTAAAGCCGCCGGACAGATCGGCAGGACTGAAATACAAAGTATCGTGATCGATACGGAAACAGATTTTCTTAAATTGGCGGTCGCTAAGGATATCGCACGCGAAATGGGGGCGGATTATTATGGTTTAAAGGAATTATCGGAACAGAACATCGTGAATTTGGTGCGCGAACGCGGCGCCAGGATAGACAAAAGGAGAGTATGAAATGGAAAGCATTGTACAGAGCATCGAATTATTTCAAAAAGGCGGTCCGGTCATGTATCTGATTCTGGCCTGCTCGCTGCTGGTTGTGACGATCGGCGTGGAGCGGTTTTTGTACTATCGGACTGCGAAAACAAAGGACGGCGACTTGCTTGCTCAAACGAAGTCAGCAATCGAGGTGCGTGATTGGGTGCGGTTGGAATCTCTGTGCAGGCAGGATGACGGCGCGGTTTCGACGCTGATTTTGAACGGCGGGAGACGGTTGCAACAGGAAAATTCATGCCTGGAAAGCCTGCTGGAAGGCGAAGCCGCATTGCAGGTCGGCAAGTTGAAGAACAATCTCAATCATTTGGAAAGCATTGTTACCATTGCGCCGCTATTAGGTCTGTTGGGAACAGTCATCGGCATGATCAATTCGTTCAGCGTGATGAATCTGAAAAACGGACAGCCGTTGGCGATCACCGGCGGGGTTGGCGAAGCGCTGGTTGCGACGGCATCTGGTTTGTGCGTCGCGATTTTGGCAATGCTGGTTCATTCTTATTTCAACCATCAGCTTAACCGGATGATTGGCGAGATGGAAGAAGCATGTCTGTTTATGCTTGGACAAGGCAGGTAAAAGAACATGAAATTGCGCGAATTGAGAATCCAGCGGCAACCGCAGTTGATGATTATACCGATGATTGACATCATTTTCTTTTTACTGGTCTTTTTCATGCTGAGCACGTTATATATGGTCGAACAAAAGACGATTCCGGTCAATCTGCCGCAAGCCGCGGCGGTTCAGACCACGCTGCAGCGCAACCTCACGCTGGCGATCAGCGCGGAAGGGTGTATCGCGCTAGAGCAGGAAGAAATACCGCTGTCTTTGCTGCAGAAAAGGATCAGAGCCGAATTGGCAAAAGAGGGCGAAGTGGTGGTGGTGATCCACTCGGATAAGAAAGTGGAATATGGCAAAGTCATCGCGGTACTTGATGAGGTAAAGTTAGCCGGTGTGCAACGGATCGCGATGGCAGCTGAGCGAAAGGGGCCGTGAGGGATGGAACGGACGCGTTGGCGAAAGGCGTTGACCATTGCCGTGCTTTTTCACAGTTTTTTGTTTTGCAGCCTTGGCGTCATGGCGCCAAGGCTGCAATCGGCGGAAAAAGAGGAAATGTACATTGAAATTGAAATGGCTTCTTTGTTGGATGGAGCCGAGCCAATGCAGGAATTAAAGGGAAGTGCTGTATCTGCGGCCAATTCCGCAGACGAGCGCCCGGCGCAAAGTGAAAACGGCCGAGCGCAGCCGGTTGTTGCCGTAAATGCTGCGGCTATGTCACTGGTGGCGGCCGAAACTGGCGGCGAAAAACGCGGCGGAGAAGGGGGGGCTTTCGGCGCAAGCGGTGCGCAAGACGGCGGTAAGAAAACAGGCGGCAATAACGCAACAGGGAATGGCGGCGGCAGAAGCGGCGGTATTTCCGCGCCGGGGATTCTTTCTCGCAGCGAACCGACTTATCCTGAAAGCGCGCGTAATGCAGGGCAGGAAGGAACCGTGGTCGTCAAGATCCGCATCGCAGAAAGTGGTGTTCCAAGCAGCGTCAGCGTCAGCCGCAGCAGCGGCTTTAGCTCCTTAGACAATGCGGCCGTAGCGGCGGTTGAAAGATGGCGTTTTATCCCAGCTAAATATCTTGAGAATGGTCAGGCGCTCGCCTGCTATACGACATTACCAATCGTTTTTCATCTGAAATAACTAAATTGCAAAGTAGGAGTGGGAAAATGTTGAAAAAAGATAGCAAGAAAAAAATGGGAATCCTCTTAGCGGTAGGCTGCATGCTTCTGCCGTTCGGCGCTCAGGCCGAAGAAGCGGAGAATCCTGAATATGAAATGGAGCAGGTTAACGTGACCGCCTTGCGCCATAGCATGAAAAATCTCGATACGCCGGCTGACATCAAAGTCTATAGCGTCGAGCAGCTGAAGCGCAGCGGCGCGACAAATGTTGCTGAAGCGCTCAAGTTTGCGGACGGCATAAACTATCACTCGATGGGGCCGCGCGGGCAAGCGTTCAGTAGTATGACCAGCAAGCTGATTATGCGCGGCGTTGAAAGCGGTACCTTGGTGATGGTTAACGGCGTGGCGCAAAATCTCAACGGCAAATACTATTTAGAGCAGATTCCGTTGGAACAAGTAGAAAAGGTTGAAATCATCAAAGGCGCCGGCGCCGTACTCTACGGCAGTGACGCGATGGGCGGCGTGATCAACATCATCACGAAGAAAAGCCTGGAAAACAGCGTGACGGTCGCGGGCGGCACGGTCGGGCAGGATTATAGCATGACGCTACAGGCCGGCAAGGCGGGTTTCGTGTTCGGACACAGCTATTATGGTGAAACAGGGCCGCTTACCGATTCTAAGGCGGACAAAAGCATCGGCGCGTCCGGCACGACGAATGTGCGCAATTCCTTTGGCGATACGAAAAAAGACAGTCTACTCTTGCAGTATCAATTTAATGACAATACCCGCTTGCAATATAATTATGCTAAAAGTGACTACAATGTGCGCTACCGTGAAGCGACAAGCAATAATCTGGTCAAGAACTGGAATTATGACGATGTGAAGAACAGCCTGCAGTTGGAACATAAGGCCGGCGCCTGGAACCATAAAGTCTTTTGGAATCAACAGGTGATTGATTATTACGGAGTAGAGACGGCGCGGCCGAACAAGCCGGAATGGAGCAGTTCGAAAAATTCCGTATTTGGTTTTGATTCGCAAGTCGCCTGGTCGGCGGGCGCTAATAACCTGCTTGCCGGCATGACGATGCAACGCGAAACGTATGAGCAAACCGCACGCAAATTGACCGGCAATGCCGGGCCGGCGCGCAACCTGGGGGCAGAGACGAAAAGCGGACCGTTCGGCAGAAATCAATATGCCGTCTACGGGCAATGGGATCATCCTTTAAACGATAAAAGCCGTCTGATCTTGAGCGCCCGCCAACAATTGCTGGCGAGCGAACGCGGCGATTACACGGCCTTTTGTCCGCAAATCCAGACGATAACAAGGATCGATGAGAGCAGCTCATGGTATACCAATGCGGGAAAATCGTTCAACATGCCGGATTTTAGCGCGATGTATTATGACAGTGATAAATTCATCGCCAATCCCGGCTTAAAACCTGAGACCGCTTACAACTATGAGCTTGGATACAAGAAACAGTCAGGAAATGGCGAGTGGCGGGTCGCGTTGTTCAAGACCGACATCAGCGATAAGCTGCGCTCTGTCAAGGTGAGCGCGACAAAGTCACAAACGCAAAATGCCGATAAGTTTCGTAATCTTGGCATTGAAGTTTCTTATAATGAAAAATTAAGTAAAAAGTTCAGCTATGGCGTAAGTGCGAGCGTCAGCAATCCGCAGTTTAAAGAAGGCGGCGGTCAGTGGGAAAGAACGCTTGGGCGCATTCAACTGACGGGTTCGCTCAATTATCAGTGCGGCGCCGACAGCGCTAGACTTAGCGCCAGCTATTTCGGCGACCGCGTCGATTCTGACGGTTTGGGACGCCGACCGATGCTGCCGGTGAACCTGCATTATGCGCATCAATTGAATGAGATGAGTACGTTATTCTTTGATGTTGATAATTTGTTGAATCGCGATGATATCACGACGAATTCATCGGCTTATTATGCCGAGCCGCGTTCTTACCGGTTTGGCATGACTACGCGGTTTTAAGCTTGGGAAATAATCATCAACCTGAAATTCTGACCTACGGAAGTTGTGTTAGGTTACTAAGAAACTGCGGGAAGGCAATCAGAAATAACGAAAGGAAGTGTTGGCATGTGCGAAACGCAGGGATTGGTAATTGTAAACACCGGCAACGGCAAAGGCAAGACTACTGCAGCGCTTGGCATCGGCATGCGCGCTTGGGGGCAGGGGATGCGGGTCTTGATTCTGCAATTTATCAAAGGGCATTGGAAATATGGCGAGTTGAACACGGCAGAACAGTTAGGGCCGCGTTTTGTGATTCGGCAAATGGGTGAAGGCTTTGTCAGTGGGAGTAAGGCGAAGACGGGCGAACACCAACGTTGCGCGCAGCAAGCTCTTTCGGCGGCCAAGGAAGAAGCGGACAGCGGGAAATGGGATATGCTGATTCTCGATGAGATCAATTATGCGGTGAAATTCGGCATCGTGCCGCTGCAGGCGGTGGTGGAGTTCGTCAGCGACAAACCGGAAAACCTACACCTCATCCTGACTGGCAGAGATGCCGATCCGAAGTTGCTTGAGGCAGCGGATCTGGTTACGGAAATGTGTGAGATCAAGCATCCGTATAAGAAAGGCATCAAGGCGCAGCGCGGCATTGAATTTTAGTAGTGATACTATTCACTTGACAAAAGAGCTGGAGTATAATAGATTGAAAATGAATTGAATACTGTATGGAGACAGGTGCCCTTCGGGGCTTAATAGGGAAGTCCGGTGAAATGCCGGCGCGGTCCCGCCACTGTAACGGGGAGCAAACTTACGGAATGCCACTGGATCAAACGATCTGGGAAGGCGTAAGCGCGCAATGAGCCGAAGTCAGGAGAACTGCCTGTTTGACAATCACCGTAGTACCTGCGAGCGATGGGGAGGGGATTAGTGCAGCATCTTGTTGCGCTTCTTTCATCCCGGCATTTTTAATGCCGGGATTGCTTTTGCCATAGCCTAGCCGCACCTTCGGGGTGCGGCTTTTTTAACGAATAAGCCGCAGTGCGGTTTGACTTGTTCGTTGCCTGTGCCGGAGAAGGAAGAGGCCGGGCTGCGAAATAGAGCCCTTGGCAACGGCAAACGAACAGAGAAAAAGAGAACGTTTGCCCTGCGCCGGGGGGAGTGTGCGAGAAAGGCGGTGAACTGCGAAGCGAGCGTCGAAGTCAAAATGGAAAGGGGCGAAAATGATGTCGGAATCTCAGGCGAAAGCCAATGATAACAAAGAGTCGGCAGCGGCAGTGGATTTTTCGGAATTTGCCGCGACCGGTTATGACGAATGGAAAGATGCCGCAGTTGAGGCGCTTAAAGGCGGGCGGTTTGAAAAATTGCTGACGAAGACCGATGAAGGAATTACTCTTGAACCGATTTATACGCCGGAACATACGAAAGATTTAACCCATATGCTCGACTTGCCCGGAGCGGGTCACTATCTGCGCGGCACGAAAGCGAGCGGTTACAGCAAAGAGGCATGGCAAATCGCCCAGCGCTGCCAGGAACGATTGCCAGCCGAGGCGAACCGAGTCCTTCGCCAGGAATTGAAAAAGGGCAGCACCTGCCTGCGGCTTGATTTTGACCGCGATACGCGTGAAGGCAATGACCCGTGGGAACTGACGGAAGGGATATCGGTCGCCAGCTTGGCGGATTTGCATCAGCTGTTCGACGGCATTGATCTGACGACGACGACGATTTTTGCGGCAAGCGGCGTGAGCAGCGTGTCGCTGCTTGGTCTGTTTGCGGCGTTGCTGCGCGCAAATGGTGAAGAGGCCGTGCGCTTGTCAGGCTGTCTCGGCGCGGATCCGCTCGGCATGCTGGCGCGGCAGGGCGAGCTTCCCTGCTCTTTGGATGCGGCCTATGACGAGATGGCGCACTGCATTGCTTGGGCAAAAGAGAAGACGCCGCGATTGGCGACGGTTCTGGTGCGCGGCCAGACCTATCATGACGGCGGCGCGAATGCGGTACAGGAGCTGGCGTATGCCATGGCGACAGGCGTGGCCTATATTAGGGCGATGCTGCTGCGCGGTCTTGCCATCGATGCGATTGCCGGACAGATTCATTTCTCTTTTTCCAGCGGCGCGAATGTGTTCATGGAAATTGCCAAGTTTCGCGCTGCCAGGCTGCTCTGGTCGCAGATCGTCGAGGCGTTCGGCGGCGATTGCGCAGCAAGAAAGATTCGCATGCATGCGGAAACGTCCTGGTTTAGCAAGACAGTCTATGATCCTTACGTCAATATGCTGCGCAGTACGACGGAGTCTTTCGCCGCGGTAGTCGGCGGCGTCGACGCTTTCAGCGTCAATCCGTTCGACGAAGCGATTCGCCCGGGCGACGAATTTTCCCGGCGCATTGCGCGCAATACGCAGCTGATTTTACAGCAAGAGTGCAATCTGTTGCTGCCGACCGATCCGGCAGGCGGTTCCTGGTATGTGGAGACGCTGACGGATCAAGTGGCGAAGGCGGCCTGGAAATTATTACAGGAAACGGAAAGCGAAGGCGGTCTGCTTACCGCGCTCGAATCCGGCAACGTACAGACGCAAATCGGCAACGTCTTGCAGAAGCGGCGTTCCAAACTGCAGACGCGGGCGGATCGCATCGTGGGCAGCAATATGTATGCCAATGCCAAGGAGGAGCGGCTTAGCGTACCGATTACCGATTGGGATACGCTGAATGCGCAGCGCAGGGAAAGCCTGGCGCGTTACAAGGAAGAAACGGATGAACAGGCCCGGGCGCTGTCCCTGGCCGGACTGAGTGATGCTGTGAGCGGAACGGCAGGCGGGCTGTTAGAGCGGGTGCGCGACGCCCATTTCGTCGGTGCGACGCTGGGGCAGGTTTATGAGTGTGTTCGTCTGGATGAAGAGCCGCAGAGCCTTACGCAGCCAATTGCCCGGCAACGTCTGACGGAAGAGTTTGAAGCGCTGCGTCGGCGCAGTGAAGAGTATCAGGCGAAACACGGTTGCAATATTCGCGTCTTTTTGGCTAATATGGGGCCGATCCCGCAACATAAGGCGAGGGCTGAGTTTAGTACCGGATTCATGGAAGTTGCCGGTTTTGAAGTGATCGGCAATGACGGCTTCAGCCGGGTTGAGGATGCGGTTAAGGCGGCGCTGGCTGCGAAAGCCGATGTGACGATCATTTGCTCAAGCGATGACGCCTATCCGGAAATCGTTCCGCCATTGGCGCGACAATTGAAAGAAGCGGACGCACTGATGGCAGTGATGCTGGCGGGTGCTCCGGCGGAAGAACATAAGGCCGCGTACGATGAGGCCGGCGTCGATGAGTACATTCATGTCAAGGCCAATTGCTATCAAATTCTCACGCAGTTGCAGCACGCAAGGGGGAATGGACATGTATAAGAAGGTTGACTTTACGCAATTGCCGTTTCGCGAGGAGACAGAACGTCCGGATTATCAGACTTGGAAAAAGCAACTCGAAGACGAAGCGGGCGTCAGCTTCGAAGAATTATGCACACGCACCATGGAGCAGATCGATTTGAAACCGCTCTATACCGGCGATGACAGCAAGGCTTTGGAGCACTTGAAGTATATGGCGGGCGTACCTCCGTTCCTGCGCGGTCCGTATCCGACGATGTACGTGGCGCGGCCTTGGACCGTGCGGCAATATGCCGGCTTTTCCACCGCGGAAGAAAGCAACGCGTTTTACCGCCGCAATCTGGCGGCCGGACAAAAAGGCCTTTCCATCGCGTTTGACCTGGCGACGCACCGCGGCTATGATTCCGATCATCCGAGAGTCGTCGGCGATGTCGGCAAAGCGGGGGTTGCGGTGGACTCGATTCTGGATATGGAGATCCTCTTTTCCGGCATCCCGCTCGATAAGATGTCGGTGTCGATGACGATGAACGGCGCAGTGCTGCCGATTATGGCCTTTTACATCGTCGCGGCGGAAGAACAGGGCGTAAAGCAGGAAGTGTTGGCCGGAACGATTCAAAATGACATCTTGAAAGAATTCATGGTCAGAAACACGTATATCTATCCGCCGGAAGGCTCGATGCGAATCATCGGCGATATCTTCGCCTATACCTCGAAGAATATGCCGAAATTCAACAGCATCAGCATCTCCGGTTATCATATGCAAGAAGCAGGCGCTACCGCCGACATCGAACTCGGCTATACGCTGGCCGATGGTCTCGAATACATCCGTACCGGCGTCAATGCGGGTCTGGGCGTCGATGCCTTTGCGCCGCGGCTTTCGTTCTTTTGGGCGATCGGCAAGAATTACTTTATGGAAGTTGCCAAAATGAGAGCCGGACGATTGCTCTGGGCGAAGATAATCAAGCAGTTCGAGCCCAAAAGCGCTAAATCGATGGCGCTCAGAACCCATTCCCAAACATCCGGCTGGAGTCTTACCGAACAGGATCCGTTTAACAATGTGGCGCGGACCTGCATCGAGGCGATGGCGGCGGCGCTTGGGCATACCCAGTCGCTGCATACCAATGCGCTGGATGAAGCGATTGCTCTGCCCACCGATTTTTCCGCGCGCATCGCCCGGAATACGCAACTTTATCTGCAGGATGAAACGAAAATTTGCAAGGTTATCGATCCCTGGGGCGGTTCTTATTATGTCGAGGCGCTGACGGACGAACTGGTGCGTAAGGCCTGGGCGCATATCCAGGAAGTCGAAGCGCTGGGCGGCATGGCAAAGGCGATCGAGACCGGCTTGCCCAAGATGCGGATCGAGGAAGCGTCGGCGCGGCGTCAGGCGCATATCGACTCGGCACGGGAAAAGATTATCGGCGTTAACCAGTATCGACTGGAGAAAGAAGATCCGCTCGACATTCTGGAAGTCGACAATTCCGCAGTTCGGCTCTCGCAAATCAGCCGGCTGGAAAAACTGCGCGCCAACCGCGACAATGAACGTGTGGCCGTCTGCCTTGCGGCCATTACCAAGTCGATGGAAAGCGGCCAGGGAAACCTGTTGGAATTGGCAATCGAAGCAGCGCGCGCGCGCGCCAGCCTTGGCGAAATTTCGGATGCGATTGAAAAGGTCTGCGGCCGCCACAAGGCGGTGATTCGTTCGATTTCCGGCGTGTACAGCAGCGAATTTGCCGACGAAGAGGAAATCGTCGCTGTGCGTGCGATGACCGATGCCTTTGAAGAGAAGGAAGGCCGTCGGCCGCGGATCATGATCGCCAAAATGGGGCAGGACGGACATGACCGCGGAGCCAAAGTCATTGCTACCGCCTTTGCGGATCTTGGTTTTGACGTGGACATTGGGCCTTTATTCCAAACGCCGGAAGAGACGGCGCAGGATGCGGTGGACAATGACGTCCATGTGGTCGGGATGAGCTCGCTCGCAGCCGGACACAAGACTCTGCTGCCGCAGCTGGTAGAAGAACTGAAAAAACGCGGCCGGGAGGATATTATGGTCGTCATCGGCGGCGTCATACCGGCCCAGGATTACGAATATTTGAAAGAGCACGGCGCGGCAGCGATCTTCGGGCCGGGGACGATCATTCCGGTAGCGGCCCGACGCGTATTGGAAGAGCTGAACCGCCGCCTGGCGGAGGATGTGCAGGATGAAACCGACCAAAATCGCTACCTATAAACCGGAATGGACGCCTGAAGATGCCGGGGCCGCGTTCGCCTGCCGCGTTATGAACGGCGTGACGGGCGGACATGACGGCATGAAAGCGGATTTGGGCGCCATCCCCGATGTTGCGATTCGACGGCGTAAGCTGAGTATCGACAATTACGTAAAGGGGATTGTCGCGGGCGAGCGCAGCGTCTTGTCGCAAGGCATCACGCTGGTGGAAAGTAATGCTCCGGCGCACCAGGAAAAAGCGCAGACGTTAGTGCAGGAACTGCTGCCCTACAGCGGCCGTTCGATCCGCGTCGGCATCACCGGCGTGCCGGGCGCGGGGAAGAGTACGCTGATCGAGGCGCTTGGCTGCAAACTTTGCGAACAGGGGCATCGCGTCGCAGTACTGGCGGTCGATCCCAGCAGCAGCGTAACGAAAGGGAGCATCTTGGGAGATAAGACCCGAATGGAAAATCTGGCCAAACAGCCCAACGCATTCATCCGCCCGTCGCCGTCGAGCGGTACCTTAGGCGGCGTGACGCGCAAGAGTCGCGAGACGATGCTGCTTTGCGAAGCGGCCGGTTATGACGTGATCATTGTCGAAACCGTCGGCGTTGGGCAAAGCGAAATCACGGTCCGTTCGATGGTTGATTTTTTCCTTTTGGTTGTGTTGACCGGAGCCGGAGACGAACTGCAGGGCATGAAGAAAGGCGTCATCGAACTGGCTGATGCGATTCTGGTCAACAAGGCGGACGGCGATAATCGACAGCGAGCCGTCATGACCCGGGCTGACTACGAACGAATCATCGACTATCTGCGCCCGGCGACCGAAGGTTGGCGAACGCAGGCGCGGATGTGTTCCGCGCTGACCGGCGACGGCATCTGGGAGATGTGGCAGGAAATCCTCGCTTTTCGTGAACAAATGACGCAAAGCGGCATTTTGGCGAAACGCCGTCAGGCGCAAAATCAAACCTGGGTCTATGGCATGGTGGAAGACCACTTGCGACAACTTTTCCTGCAACATCCGGACGTAATGGCTAAACGGCCGCTCATCGAAGCGGAATTGGCTGCAGGAACCTTGTCGCCGACGCTGGCGGTGAAAAAATTACTGGCGGCGTTTGAAAATAAAAGACGGGAATAAGAAAAAAGTGGGCCGTCGGTTGCTCAGACGCAAACCGGCGGCATTTTTTACGAAAGCGAAAGTGTTTTTAAGACATGGTTATGAAATGATCGTCTGCGTCAGAAACGACAACTCATGGCGGCGAATATTGCGAATCAGTTATCCAGCGTCTTTTTGATAAAGACGCTGCAGCATATGGAGTTTTCTGCCTGCCATTTTCACGGGCAGGCATTTTGCCCGAGAGAAGATTTTTAACGGAAGGAGACAGTATGGAGAAAAAAGTGGTTTTAGTCGTCAGTTTTGGTACCACGTATACGGATGCACTGGAAAAAAACGGCCGATTGTAAAATGAAGTTGAACACCTAGAAAAAAGTCCATAGTGACTTTTTCCTCAAATGGTAGAATGGAGTTCTCACACAACCATCACCAAAGAGGAGGCAATCACTATGGACTGCCATGATTATATCACAGTGGAATCAGAACGCAAACGCGGTCAACATTTGGGTCAAGAAGAACGCGGAGCGATTCAACAGTTAAGAAAACTTGGATACTCACTCCGATCGATTGCTGCGAAAATCAATTGCTCGGCAAGCACGGTTTTAAATGAACTGCGCCGTGGAACGCCGAAACGAAAAAGCAGTCGCGGACGTGCTCCAGAGTACAGCGCAAAGCGTGGACTAGCCGTATATAAAGCAAACCGGATGCAAAGCAGAAGACATCATCGTATTTTGCATTGCGCCGCTTTCGTTAAATGGGTAGTCGATCAAGTACGTACGAAAAAGTGGTCGTTGGACGTTTGCGTAGGCCATGCACGTTTACATCGCCGATTCGCTGAAAACAATATGGTGTGTACTAAAACGCTCTATAATGAGCTGGCGGCCGGAAACTTACCGTTATCTCGTTTTGAAGTTCCTGAACTCCTCAAGCGTAGATCTAGTCGTAAAAGAGGCCGTGAACATAAGCGTTTAAAAGGTCGAAGCATTGATGAACGTCCTGCCATTGTGGATGAACGCGTAGAAATCGGACATTGGGAAGCCGACACGGTAATCGGCCGTAAAAGCGGCAAGGAAGCTGTTGTTTTGACGCTTGTTGAGCGAGTGACCAATAATTACTTAGCAATCCGCATTCCTGGAAAAAACAGTGAGTCGGTAATCGAAGCAATGGAAGAATTGCATGCTGAATTTGGCGAGCGATTCAGTTCGGTTTTCAAGAGCATTACGGCTGATAACGGATCTGAATTCGAAGAGTTTTCAACGGTTGAAAACTGGGGTTCTTCAATATATTTCGCCCACCCGTATTCATCGTGGGAACGTCCTGTAAACGAAAGACACAACGGGCTTTTACGACAGTACATCCCAAAAGGTGTTTCAATTGAAAAATACAGCCCGGCCGATGTACTTCGTTTTGCAGATGAGCTAAATAGCCGCCCGCGTAAAAGACTCGGCTATCAAACTCCAGAAGAACTTTTTGATGCATTTCTCGACAGCCTTTATGCTGCATGAGTTTGCTGCCATTTTACCGAAGTGTTCAACTTGCAGTTGCAATTTGCGACTGGAAAAAAACATCGGCGCGACGGAAGCGTGTTTTCGCGCAGCTTTTCCCGAATGTGAGATAAGGCGCGCTTTTACTTCGGAGGGGATCATTGAAAAATTAGCTGAAAAATCCGGATTGCAGGTGGATAGTTTATGGCAGGCGTTGGAGAAAATAGCAGCGGACGGAGTTTCGGAAGTCTATCTGCAACCGCTGTATCTGACGCAGGATAAAACCTATGCATGGATCAGGGAAGCGGTTGCCCGAATATCTCGCGCAAAAGAAAAGGGAATTAAAAAAGTGGTCGTCGGGCGTCCCTTATTGGCTTCCGTTGGTTTCAAGGAACATCCGGATGATTATCGCATTGCGATCGAAGCGCTGCGTTCAGACCTGCCGGAAGTAGGCGGCGAAAAAGCGCTTGTTTTCATGTGCAACGGCACGCAGCAAATGGAGTATTCGGTTCTACAGCTGAAACTGGCGGATGCGGGAATCCGAAATGTATTTATTTATACGGCGGAAGGGTATCCGAGTTTTGCGCGGGTGCTCCAACAATTAAAAGAATGCGCCGCAGTCGAAGAAGTCATCCTTGCTCCGTTCATCTTTGCCGCCAGTGAACATGTTTTTTCCTATCTTGGTGCGGATGCAGCCGATTCGGCAAAGAGCAGGTTAGAGGCAGAAGGCTATCGCGTCTTGCTGCACAAAAAAGGGTTGGGTGAAAATCCAGCGATCCGAGAGGTCTTCGTACAGCATCTGCAAGATGCTCTGCGTGCGCGTGCGGCAAAGCATGGCGCTTGTCAAAACCTTCCGGTGATGCGTAAGGAGGAAAGTGATGCTGCAATTAGTCAACATGTCAAACTATGAATTCGATCGCAGGATGATCGATAATTCGGCCGTTTGTTTGGAAATGTTTTTGCAAAAGCACGAAATGGATGGGTTGGAGCTCTTGTTTTGGGAAGATTGGAATCCGGCTCTTCACCGAAAACCTTGGGTGCAGGGGGCTCATTTGCGATTTTGGCCAAACTGGCTCGATTTTTGGCGCGGCGACCGTCAGGCAGTACTCAGTCAATTAGGCGGGGAAGAACAGGTCGTTGCCAGCTTTGGCGGTTGGAGCAAAGAAGTCTGGTTAGAGCGTTACCGACGCGAAATCGCTGTCGCAGCAGATGCCGGAGCGAAGTATCTGGTCTTTCATGTCAGTCAGGTGCGACCGGACGAAATGTATGACTGGCGTTTTACAGCGTCGGATAGGGAAGTGGTTGATGCGACACTTGAAGTGGTCAACGAATTGGCCGATGCGATTCCGCCGGAAATAGAGCTGCTGTATGAAAACCTTTGGTGGCCGGGACTTACCCTGCGTGATCCGGAAATTGCCTCCAGACTGTTAAATGGCAGCCGACACCCAAAGACTGGTTTTATGCTGGATACCGGTCATTTGATGAATGGCAACCTTGCACTGCATAGTCAGGAGCAAGCGATCGATTATACGCTTAAGGTTCTGGAGCGACTTGGTGGATTGAAAGAGCGGATCCGAGGCATCCACCTTCACTGCTCCCTCTCCGGCGAGTACGTCAGGGAGAGCCGAAAACAGCAGGGTGACCTTTCCTTGGCTGCGCTGATGAGCCATGTTATGAAAATAGACCAGCATCAGCCTTTTAGCAGCGGGCGAGTCAAGGAATTGATAGACTTTGTCAAACCGGAGTATTTGGTACATGAATTCGCATACTCCTCGTTGCGCGAATGGTCGGATAAGATCGTCCGCCAACAACAGGCCTTGTCCAATTTGACAGAGGAAGCGGCTTCCTAGCGGTCGTTGCTCTTTTGAAAAAACGCCTTTTTTAGGCTTGACTATATAGCGGGAAGATAGTTTATGCTGAAGACAGCCGAGACGGTTAGGCTGAAAATAATTGACGAGGTGATTGAAATGGCACATCCCAAGTATGAACTGCCCAAGACTCCGCATGCGGAATATCGCTACAAAGCGGCGATGAAACATGTTGAGGCGGCAAAGGCTGCCGGCAAATCGTCGGAAGAGATCCATGAAATGTTTCATCGGATCATGAATTATGACATCGAAAACCTACCGGCCGATGAAGCGCATAAGACGTATCGTATGGCGGTTGAACATGCGAAAAAGGCGTTGGAAAATGGAAAGACGTCAGAGGAAGCGCATGAAATCTTTCGTCAGGTATTGGCGGAAAACGGCAATGGGCATAAACACGCATAACATGAGTAAGCGGCCTCTTTCAAAAAAGAGGCCGCTTACTCATGTTGACTGCCGGGGCTTTCATTTATATTCAACCTGTATTGAGATTTGTGTGACATATTCGTCTCGTGCGGGAGCGGACCAATAATTGCTTAGTTGGGCTAGGTAGGCATCGCCGACGATTGTTAGTTCGTTTCGCTCAATGAAGGAGAGCAGTTTTTGCAGAGCTTTTTCATAATTTACATGGTAGCCATCGGGCGTGGTGATCTTGGCATAAAGCCCGTGCGACTTGATCAGATGGTTTGCGTATTCGTCGGGTTGAGAGACAGGCGTGAAAATCTGTTTGAATGAAAGTGGATCGGATGACAGCAAATCTTCTTTCTTTATAAGATAGCCCATAAAAAATTCGTTGAAAATTTCACTTTTGGCGAAAGGCAGATTATGTTTGGCGATGCACTCAACCTGCTCTTTCATCGAACTTTGAAACGCGGAGAAATCATCGGCGACATAATACTCCTCTGCGCAATGTTCCAACGTGATGCAGTCTTTTTTACTCGCTTTCGCCTGTTGCAGGCGTTTGATATTAACCAATAGATTATCTCGGTTGCGCTGCAACAATTCAATCTGCAAATCGTATTCTAAGACCTTGGACGAAAAAAGCAGGCGCAGTGCGTCAAGGTTGCGGTTTTTGACATAGCTGCCGATTTCTTTTAGCGAAATTCCGAGTTTGCGTAAACTGATGATGATTTCAAAGATGAAGTACTGTTCGAGCGAATAATAGCGATAGCCATTGGCGTCAATCTGCGCGGGTGAAAAAATATTGTTTCGTTCATAATAGAACAAAGTTTGTTTGGAAATGCCGAAAAGACGCGAAAACTCGCCGATACTGAAAAAATCGTTATTTTTTTTAGACATAACAGAAAGCTCCTTACTCGCAGCACAAAGATATACTCGCTATGAGAAGAACAGCGTACCGATAGCGCAGGCTAAGAAAGACGGCTGCCAATGACTGTTTCGCCGCCTTTTACGCGATCCCCTTTTTTGACCAGCACAACCACATCGTTTGGAACGATTATTTCCGTGCATGAGGCAAATTTGATCAGGCCGTAACGCTCGCCGCGCTGCAAAGCGGCGCCGAGCGTGACCCAGGATATAATGCGCCGAGCAAGAATGCCGGCGATTTGCGTTACTACGATGCGCATATCGCCGTTTTCCAGTCCGATGGAATGGCGTTCATTTTCGCAGCCGACAGAAGATTTATAAGCGGGATGAAAACGGCCGCAGGTGTAGTGCTGATATTTAATTTCACCCGCGATTGGGCTGCGATTAATATGAACATCGAATACCGACAGAAAAATGGTGACTTTAATTCCGGCAGCGTTTAAAAAATGCTCGTCATAAACTTCGGCAACACGCATGACTCGTCCGTCTGCCGGCGAAAGGATTAAAGATTCATCATCTGGTATGCGGCGCTTGGGATTGCGAAAAAAGAACGCCAAAAAAAGAGTTAATACAGCGGGCAATATGCTCCAATAAACACCAAATATAACATAAGAAAGCAAGGTCAAAATAAAAAGCATCAAGATATAGCGATAGCCGTCCTTTAGTATAGGGGATGTAACCATAAGAAATAACCTCACTGCAAAAAGATAGTAGGTTTCAACCTATTTCCCGAAATCGTTGGGATCGCGTAGTTATATCGCGGGTGTTGTCGTTTGAAGGAGCGTAACTGGATCGTCTTTTCGTATGTTGCCGCTGGTGACCACGATGCCAAACCGACCTTTGCGGCTAACGATATAAGGTCGTCCGTGTTCCTTCTTGTCATTCTTTCCGATGTGACAAATTTTAACGATGGCCTCTGCGCCGATTTGCAGCAGACTTCCGGGAACAAGTTGGTTTAACGGTACGCCGGAAATGGTGATGTTTTCGGTATAGCCGCCAGAGATTACTTCATCAAGCTTTTCAGCGGGAACCAAAGACAATGCTTCGATGGGGAAGATGCTGACTTGGCGATCGCCCGTTCCGGCATGCGCGTCATCTTCCAAGCCCCAACCGGCAATGAGGTGTGCTTGCTGAAGCGGTGTTTTATTAATTCCTTTAAGCAAACTTGTTTGAATGGAAAAAACAGTGCCCATGCCAGATACCTCCGATAGAAAATGAATGGTAGTAAAGGCAGCAATTAACGAATGGATTGAAAGCCATGCTTTTGAAATATTTCCATGCCAGTAGGTCCACTGAGAAAAGCAAAGAATTCTTGCGCGGCGACAGGCTGTTTAGAATTGCTCAGCACAGCGCCGGGAAAGACGATCGACTCATGCGAACCGTTCGGCGCTGTTGCGACAATTTTCACCTTGTCGCTGGTTGCGGCAATCGCCGAAAATACGATGCCGGCTTCGGCGTTGCCGGTTTCAACGTAATACAAAATCGTCCGGACATCTTTCGCCAAGACGGCCTTGCCCTTCACGGATTCCCAGATGCCAAGATGCTGCAGTACCTCTTGCCCATATTGCCCGGCTGGAACCGTAGCGGGATCGCCGAGGCCGAAATGGATCACGCCCTGATTGGTCAGGTCGTTAAAATCCGTCAAGCCCAGTGGGGCGTTTTTGGGAACAATGAGCACCAAGTCATTGCTGACAAGATTCTTTCGTGTGGCGGCTTGGATCAGGTTCTTTTTTGCCAGTGCATCCATCTGCTTATTGGCGGCTGAGATAAAAATATCGGCCGGTGCGCCTTGTTCAATTTGTGATTGCAATACGCCGGCCGCAGCCAGATTGTAATTGATTTTAATTTCAGGATGACTGGTTTTATAGGCTGTTTGGATTTCGAGCAATGCATCCTTTAAGCCTAAAGCGGCCGAAACATTTAACTCGATCGGCGCTTCGGGTGCTGGAGTTGGCGCAGCAGTCTTAACCGGGCTGCAGGCGCTGGCTGCAAGCAAGAGCATCCCGGCGAGCAGCGACAAACCTAACTTTCGTAGCATAAGGCAACCACCTTTCTCTTAACATGTTAGCGGCCATAAAAGCAGATGCGGGGCAGCTCAAAGAGCTTGGCCAAACCTGCGACAGTTACGCCGTAATAGATGACCGGCTTTCCCTGTTGCAATTCATGATAACTGTCGTTGACCAGGACGCTGCCGGTCGTCAAGATGATGTCGGCCCATTTGGCATGAGCCGCATTGAGCGAGGCGTCATAAATCGGCACGCCGCAACGGATTTGTCCGATGTTGTCCGGATTCATGTCGCTCACGCGCAGGTCAAAGCCCGCATTGTGCAGCGCTTCGATCAGCGCGGGTTGAAAACCGATGAAGGCGATCTTGGGGCTGCCGTAATTCTTTTCAATGTACTCCGGCAGCTGATTGGCGCATAAAGCAGGTTCCTTGTCTTTGCAGTGAACCGTGCCTTCGATGTCTCCGATGCTGTGAAGGACGGCATTCAACGTCGCGACGAATACGGCCCGCTGAAAATTACTGTCTAACGGAAGATTGAGCACATCGCTTAGCGATCCGTTAAAACGGCCGGCCTGATCGGTGAACGCCTGGCCGATGCCGCTGCGAAAGCGCGCTTCCATCATGACTTCTTTTCCTGTCAGCAGCGGATAGTCATTGCGGTCGGGGGCGCCAATCGCTTCGGCCGGCGTGAGGTCGCGCGCCGAGACAATATGGACGGTTTCGGTTTGATCCCAGCGATAGCGAAGTGCCAACTGGCATAAACTTGCTTTTGCCTGTTCTAACAGTGTCATAAACGCAGTCCCCTTTTTATTTAGATAATATCATACTGTGGTTTGGTTTACTGTTTTAACTTTTTCAACTCATCAATCAATAAAGCATTGAGCACCTTGATGTAAGTGCCTTTCATCCCCAGTGATTTTGACTCGATAACGCCGGCGCTCTCGAGTTTGCGCAAGGCGTTTACGATGACGGAGCGTGTGATTCCGGCGCGATCGGCAATTTTGCTGGCTATTACCAGCCCTTCATTGTTTCTTAACTCGTTGAAAATGTGTATTGTTGCTTCCGATTCAGAATAGGATAGGGTTCTCACCGCGATTTGCACGGCTGCTTTTTGACGGGCCTTTTCTTCAATATGGTCTGTGCGGTCGCGGAGAAGTTCCATGCCTACGACCGTAGCGCCGTATTCAGCTAAGATTAAATCTTCGTCCTGGAAGGGTGAATGAAATTTTGCCACGATTAAGGTGCCAATTCGTTCGCCAACACCATAAATTGGCACGATCGTAGTGAATTTGTCCGTAAAAATGCAAGGGGTTCCCTCGCTGAATGCGCAAAGTCCGCGTTTTAAGGTCAAATTTGGCGAAGACTCCTGGATGTTCAACAGCCATTCGACATAACGTTCAGGAAAGCGCCCTTGCAGCAATACTTTATCACGCATGAGTTCACACTCGAATTCGTTCAACAGCGCATAGCCGAAAATAGCGCCGTCCTTGTCAATGATGTAGGAGTTAGCTGCCATGACGTTGCTCAAGACCCTAGAAACATCATAGAAGTCGACTTTTCCTGATTTCTGCAATAGTCTATTAAGCATGCGTGTTCGTTCTAACAGTGATAACATTAATAATGCCTGCCTTTCTTATCTTTACTAGCTATCAGTATAGGAAAGGGCGCATTTGAATGGATACATCAAATGCGCCTAAAGATATTAATTAGTGATGGCAGCCGTGATGACCTTCGCTGCCATGATCGCAGGCATTGCCGGCATCGGTCAGCTCGCCGCGCAGATACAAGGCGGCCAGTTTTTCCGGTGCGTCAGACGGTGCGCCGCAGGTAAGCTTCACGCCGCGTTGGCGCAGGATGGTTTGCGCGGCTTCGCCCATGCCGCCGACGATGATGTCGGTGCAGCCTTGGTCGGCAACCCAGTTCGGGATAACGCCCGGCGCATGCGGCGGGGGAGTCAGCGTTTCCTGTTTGCTGATGACGCCATCGGTAATTGTCAGGATGGCAAATTGTTCGCAATGACCAAAATGAGTCGCCAGTTTACCACCGGCTAACGGAATCGCAATTTTCATAGCAGCAGCAGCTCCTTCTTTGTTTTGCTTAATGCCTTGCAGCATTTGATTGACGATGGTTTGCATTTCTTGCTTGGTGTGACTGGTCAGGCTATCCATCGCTTGACCGGAATCGCCGGCAGCGACGACGCCGGGATCGATCGGCAGGCGACCGAGAAACGGTACGTTCCATTTGGCTGCAGTTGTTTCGCCGCCGCCGCTTTTGAAAATATCATGAACGCTGTTGCAGCCGGGGCAGACAAAGCCGCTCATATTTTCAATCAGACCAAGAATCGGCAGATTGACCTTCTGGCAGAATTGAATGGATTTCCGTACGTCGGCCAGCGCGATTTCCTGCGGCGTCGTCACGATGACGGCTTGGCAGTCGGTGACGGTCTGCGCGATCGTCAGCGGTTCGTCGCCGGTGCCGGGCGGACTGTCAATGATCAGAAAATCCAAGCGGCCCCACAGCACATCGGCTAAGAATTGGCGGATGATGCCGATTTTCACCGGGCCGCGCCAGATCAAGGGCTGATCCGGTTCGTCGAGCAAGCCTTGAATCGATACGACCTTTAAGTTTTCATTATATTGATACGGTTGTATTCGGTCGCCGATGATGTTCAGCTTTAGGCCGGTAAGGCCCAACAGTCCTGCGACGCTTGGTCCGTGGACGTCGACGTCGAGCAGGCCGACTTGATAGCCTTGGTTGCTTAAGAATACGGCGAGATTAGTGGCCACGGTGCTTTTGCCGACGCCCCCTTTGCCGCTCATCACAACAATTTTGTGGTCAATCTTGTTTAGCATTTGACTGATCATTTCGCTTTGAACGTTGAATTCTTGATCGTTAGTTGAATTACAGGACATAATGATAGACAACTCCTTTAATATTGAATTGTAACACGCAATTTATTTGTGCGGCGCACTGGGACTGGAAATTTGCTGCAGTTTTCCGGCTAGGAAATCGGCCAGAACATCAGCCGCCGTTTTGGCTTGCTCGCCGAAGGAATAAATGGCAATACCTTCTGCTTCCAAAACCTTAAAGGCTTTGGGGCCGACATGACCGGTGAGTAAAACGGCAGCGCCCGACTGGGCGATCGTTTGACCGGCTTGGATGCCGGCGCCATGGGCGGCTTCTAAATTTTGGGCGTTGGGAATGCAGGTCCAGCTGGCGTTTTCCTGATTGTAGATCAAGAAATTTTCTGCCCGGCCGAAGCGGGGATCGACAACGGCGGTAGCGTCATCGCCTTGGATTGTAATGGCAATTTTCATGAGTATAGCCTCGCTTTCATTATCAGTCTTTTAATGCAAGGCGCTTATTGCGCCAATAACCGGCATAAATAGCTCCTAACGGATTGTGGGCAAGCAAGCGGTCTTTCGTGACTAAACCGGAAACCGGCGCTTCGCTGTGCCGGTTAAAGATCATGTCATGTCCGACGCAGAGTCCGACGGTGAAATTGAGTTCAGTTTTAGCCGCATTGAGAATGGCAGCTTGCTGAGCCGGGTTGCACATTGCTTCAAATGCGTCGGATTTGATTTGTTCGAGTTCAAATTCATGCTTATCGACGCCGCAAACCTTGCAGCAAACGGATTCCACCGCAAAGAATTTTTGAAAATATTGCACGATGTAGCTCGCTTCCTGGGATAGGCCGACGCAAAAGGCGATGCCGATCTTGGTGCAGCCCAGTTCTTGAGCGAACTTCACACTTTCCTCAAAGCGGGAAAGCTGCATATAATGACGACCTTCAATCGCAGCGGCAGCGCGCATCAGGCGCTTATCCTCCTGGTCGTAATTTTCCGTTACGGCTCTCAAATCAAAGCGGGTGCAGTTTTGGCCAGTGCGGCATTTTTTCTCTTTGCACAAAGCACATTGCATTGAAAATCACTCCTTTAAAGCAGAATGCGTCAGACGAGAAACATATCATCGGCCAACAGGCGTAGGCGCGGCGTGGTTCGACCGCAGGCGCAAGGACCGTAAGACAGCATGGCCCGCGTGCCGGTACGATAGCGAATCAACGGCATGGCCTCGCGCGATAGGGTGGTCAGGACCAATTCGCCGGCTTGACGCGGTGATGCCGGCTGACCGGATTGGGGATCGATAAGTTCCGGGTAAAAGTGATCATCCTGCAGATGCAGATCGGCCTGCGCATGACAGGAACTGGCAATGCCGAGCGGCAGGAGATCGGGGTGACCATATGCGAGATGGACCGGAATTTGAAATTGCTGCTGCAACGCAGTACGAACCGGTGCGGTACAAGAACGCTCCGGGCAGAGCAGATTCAACAGCGGCAGCTCATGCGCGCCAAAGCCTAGCGCCTTTAAAAAATCGGCTAGCGTAAACAGCGTGTTCGGTCCGGAAAAAACGGTCGTGACCCCGTAATCAAACATTAGCCGGATTTGGGCTTTGACGTCGTTGGCGGGGCCGTTTAACACCGTAGCGCCAATGGCCTCGGCTGCCTGCTGCAAGGAACAAATGCTGGTCAGATCCAGTTCTTCCGGCAAGATCATCAACACCGAAGACATTGTGATATTACAGCTGACCAGGCCGCGCGCAATCATTTCCACCTGATTGGTTACATCCTGCTGCGTAAACCCGACGGCGGTCCGCCCGGCGTCGGCGGCGATAAAGCGGGCGATGCCGCTTACCGGAACCGTCAGCAGGCCAAATGGATGATTCGTCGTCAGGTCGCTGGCGGAGAGAAACGGAAGTTTGCTGATATCCTGGAGCGTTGTAAAATCAGCTGGCGTTACGCTTAACGCATGCATACGATCGCGATAGAAGTCGGTTTTTTCATAAACCCGCTTGACAATGGTCTGAAATTGTTCGCTTTGTTGCCGTTCCCGTTCCTGCTGGTTGCGGGTTTCGGCAGGGCTGTTGACGATCAAAAGGCAGTACCTCCATGTGCTTTTTAACGAAACGGGTTTAACTTATCCTGCAGTTTTTGAGTCCAGTCTTTTTCGGCTGGAATGTCCAGACGCTTGGCCAACGATTGCCAGAGGCGATGCACTGCGGCGTGAACGTCAGAATCATCCAGGTCCATGACCGTTTGACCGGTTTGCAGCGCCGTGCGAAAGACATCGCTGTAAGGAATCTGGCCGGCAACCGGCAATCCTTGACTATGACACCAGGCAAGCAGCTCCTTGGTGTTTTCCGGGTGTAGGGTGCTTTTATTGACGCAGACCATTAACGGCAAAGCGAAGTGGGTAACCAGTTCAGCCAAGCGTTTCAGGTCATGCATGCTGGACATTGACGGCTCTACCACGGCAAGCACCAGCGTAGCGCCGGAGAGTGCGGCAATTGCCGGACAGCCAATGCCAGGCGGACCGTCGGTGATCATGAGCGGCAACCGATTTTTTTGCGCCAGTTTTTTTCCTTCCCGTCGTACCTGGCTAACCAGTTTGCCCGAATTTTCAACAGACAGGCCGAGTTCGGCATGAGTGAGGCTGCCGAAACGGGTGTCGGATTGGAACCATTGGCCAGCCTGCTTTTCACGCATCGTGATCGCATGCTCTGGGCAGTTGAAGGCGCATACGCCGCAGCCTTCGCAGTTCAGCATTTCAATGACGCCGCAGCGAATCGCGTTGAAGCGGCAGACTTCGCTGCACTTGCCGCAGCGACGGCACAAGGCGTCATCCGTGTACGGCTCAAAGCCGGCGTTGAACGCATGTCGCTCGCGGATTGTTGCGCCGCTGATCAGGTGAAGGTTTGCGGCATCTACGTCGCAGTCCACGAGAATTTTTTGCGGCGCTAGAAAGGCCAGGGCGGCACTGATGCTTGTTTTTCCCGTGCCGCCTTTGCCGCTGACGATTACTAATTCTTTCATTTGACCACCTCCAGTTCCTGGCGGAGTCGTTGCCAGATTGCGGCGGCGCGCGCAGCAAACTCATCCGGAATTTGACCGGCGGCATATTGTTTGGCGAAGTTGAGACTATGGGGAAGCTTTGCCAAAACAGGAATTCCTCGCTCGCGGCAGAGTTCTTCAATGCTTTCGTCGCCGCTGCCGTCATCACTTTTATTAATCACAACGCCTGTCGAGATTTTCAGCAGGCTGGTAATATTCATCGCTAATTCTAAATCGTGTTTGCCGAAGCGATTCGGTTCAGTAACCAAAAGACAATAATCCGTATTCTTGACTGCTGTGACCATCGAGCAGGCTGTGCCGGGCGGACAATCGAGCAGAATGTCGCCGGTCAAATCGGCGGCGGTTTCACGCAGCGCTCGAATCAACGGTACGGCGCTAGGCGTACCAATATGTAATGTGCCGCTTAGCAACTTGACGCCAGGCAAAACAGAGGATTGACCGGTTGTTATATCGCCGATGCTTTTTTGTGTTTCCTGTATTGCTCCTGTAGGGCAGGCGAGCATGCAGCCGCCGCAACTATGGCAAAGCTCATCGAACAGCATGACTTTCTTGCCGGCAACGGCCAAGGCGTTGAATAGGCAAACCGAAGTGCAGGCGCCGCAGCCGTTGCATTTTACGGAATGGATCAACGGCATCATAACCTGTACTTCCCGTGCTTTTGCTTGGTATTGCGGTGCAAGAAACAGATGGCAATTCGGTTCTTCCACATCGCAGTCGACTAAAGTGACATTGGGTTGTGCGGCAGCGAGCAGTAAGGTGAGGGCGGTTTTTCCAGTGCCGCCTTTGCCGCTGGCAATGCTGATTAACATGGGCATGCCTCCTTTAGACAATGTTAACTATAGGCTCTTCGCAATGAAGGGAAAATGATTCTGACATGGCGAAGAGCCCGTGTGGAGGGTTATTCACCTTGTTTGTTCTTTTGCGCTAACTGGCGCAAAGCGGTCGCTTTTTCTTCTAGCCGTTTTGCTTGTTCTTCCAAATTTTCAGAAGTGTTGACGTTGCTTTTTGCAGCAGCAAATCCGTTGCCTTGGCCGCTAATGCCGCCACGCTGGCCGCGACGAAAGGAAGCGCCTTGTCCGCTGCCCATTTCGTTGCCTGCGCCGCTGCGACATCCGCCGCGCCCAAAGCCTGCCGGCCCGTTACCGCTTGGTCCCGTTCCATCTCCTCTTGGCATACTAATCACCTCCTTTCTCATTGAACTATATTTCATAACTGGGATAAAAAAGAGTTAGCGTGAGGGAGGCGTCGATCCCTCATTTTTTACGAGAAAGTCAGCGATTGCATTTTGCAATGCGGCGATTCCCAAATTCGAACAATGTTCTTTCGTATCCGGCAGGCCGCCAAGCGCTTTGATTACCTGCGCCTCTGTAAGGGCTAGCGCTTCGGCGAGTGTTTTTCCTTTTGCCAGCGCGGTCGTCATGCTGCCGGAAGCGATCGCAGCCCCGCAGCCAAAAACAAGGAAACTAATATCTACGATTCTGTCGTTATGAACCTCAATGAAAATCCGGCATTGATCGCCGCAGCCCGGTTCGCCGACCGTCCCGACACCGTTTGCTCCCGGTAGTTCACCGACATTTTGCGGCGACAGGAAGTGTTCAATTACAGTGGATGAGTACATGGGCATTCGCCTCTCAATCGTGTTCTCTGCGAATTCGCTGCGAATTGCAGGCCGGGCAGGTCAGGTCCGTGCATCGCATTCCGGTGCCGTGCGGCAACGTCCAATGATGTGAGCAATCTTCGCAAACAAACTTACGGAGATCGGTTCGATGCGCATGCTCAATCCGAAACCTGCCGCCGTCAATCCGTAGTGCACAGCCTTGCCAAAGCGCGCTGGCGATCTTTTGATGCGCCTTGTTTACGATGCGGTGAAACGTAGGACGTGAGACATCCATTCGCTTGGCGGCTTCGCCTTGATCGAGCAACTCGACATCGGCAAGGCGAATCGCTTCCATTTCTTCGATCGTTAGGACGATTTCATCTAAATCGCGCAGCGGAATTGCAACTGGTTTATAATGCGTAATCGATGGAAGTCGCTCGACGCGCCGTTCTTTATGTGGTCGTACCATGATATCCTCCAGATATGAACTATATTTCATAAACATCGTACTGTGTTTAGATCGAAATGTCAATGGGAAAATAAAAATAACCTTAGGATACCTTTCGTATGCCTAGGATTATTATGAGATGCTATTCAATTCACTCAACATACATACCTACTTTCATCAAAATTTCGCTGTACTTATTTAGGGAATCAAAGAAATTAGAGAACAGTTTTAGCATGTCGCTCACCTCCTTTTGTGAGTCGCTATCCTTGCTTCCAATATAGGATAACTTATAATGCTTGTCCATCTGCAATTACAATTATTAACAAAAGATTAACATGTTGTGACGCATGCTGTTTGAGAGGTATTGCTAGTTAAATAAGGGGCAAATTAACAATGAAGCCGCATCCTTTGCATAAGATGGGATGCGGCTTCATTTATCTCAAAAAAGAATCGACGCAAACTTGATTTCCTGCAAAATTCAAGGCGGAATTTCAAATCGACAAGAATAATTGATAAAAAGGATGCGAAAAAATTCGCACCCTTTTTATATGACGTTAATAGCGAAGTTCTCCGTCGGCCAACAGTGAAGTAACGAAGAGGAAGCGCTGCAGCACGACCGTTATGCTTTTGAACGCATCCGCCAGTGAGGCGGTGTAGTAAACGTCGACGCCGTCGACGTGCATTCGTTCGTAGATCTCCGGTTTTTGGGGGACGCCCCGTCTCACGGACGGGTAGGCGGGCACTGCACCGCCGCAATTTCCACCGCTTCAAAGGCCGCGCGGCTGCTGCGCCAACGTCAGCGTCAGACTCGGCGACGGGTCTTTTCGTTCGAGATAGGCGCGTGCCTCCGGTTTGATGAGTACGTTCAGTTCCATAAAGACCGCCCTCCTATAAAGCGTTCTTGGCCTGGTGCGCTTCGAGCGCCTTGGCCAACTGATCGGCGCAGGACGTCTGGTTGCGGCAGATATTGCCTTTGAACTTGGCAATGACGTCGTCTACCGGCATACCGTCGATCAGGCTGCTGATCGCCTTCAGGTTGCCGGGGCAGCCGCCGACGAAGTTGACGTTCCTGACGTTGCCGTCTTCAACCGCGAATTGTATTTCTTTCGGGCAGACGCCCTCAGGGATGAATCGTTCCATAATTACAACAGCTCCTTTTTAAATAAACAGATTCACGTTGGCGTCTTCGGCTTCGTTGAGGTAGTAGCCGACGCCGCCGATTTTGACGCCGTTCAGCAGTTCTTCCTGTTTTAGCCCCATCACGTCCATCGACATTTGGCAGGCGACGATTTCGATGCCGGATTTTTGCGCGGCTTGCATCAGATCTTCCAGCGAAGAGATGTTCTTATCTTTCATGACCATGCGCATCATCTGAGTACCCATGCCCAGCATGTGCATGTTGGAGAGCTTCAAGTTTGTGCTGCCGCGCGGCATCATCCAGCCAAACATCCGGTCGATGATGCCTTTGGAAACCGGCGCTCCTTCCGGCTTGCGCAAGATGTTGAGTCCCCAGAAGGTGAAGAACATCGTCACTTTTTTGCCCATCGCGGCGGCGCCGTTGGCGATGACAAAAGCGGCTAAGGCTTTGTCCAGATCGCCGCTGAACACGACGATCGTCTTGTTGTCTTTGCTGTTTTCGCTCGCGGGAACCGCACTGGCGGACGCGTCGCCCTTTTGGATGCGGACGAGGACATGGCTTTTCTCTTTTTGGGCTTCCAAGAGACGATTGCCGGTGCGATGGCACCAGGCGCGGATATCTTCCGGAAAACCGGGATCAGAGGCCGTGACCTCTAAAATCTGACCGTCGTTCATTTCATCCAAGGCGGCCTTGACCTGCATCAAGGGGCCGGGGCAGGAAAGGCCGCAGGCGTTGAGCGTGCGCGCCGCGCTTTCCTGCGCTGCGACATGAACCGTCTGCGTCTCGGCGTCAAGCGTCATGCCAAGCGGCGCTGCGGTCTTTTGCGGCAACTGGACGGAGGCCGACTTGTAGCCGCCGGTTAGATTCTTCACGCGAAAACCGTGTTGCGTGAGGATGCGTGCAGCGATGTAGCCGCGCAGGCCGACCTGGCAATAGGCAAGAATCAGTTGCTCTTTGTTCAGTTCTGAGAGGCGCTGGCGCAGTTCATCGACCGGAATGTTCAAGGCGCCCGGCAGATGACCGGTGGAAAATTCCAATTCGGAGCGGACGTCGAGCAGCGTCGTCTGGCTGCGGTCAAAAGAGGCTAATTGTTCATAGGTGAAGACGTCGCTACGGCCAGAGAGAATGTTTTCCGCGACAAAGCCGATCATATTGACCGGATCTTTCGCCGAAGAGTAAGGCGGCGCGTAGGACAATTCGAGTTCCGTCAGGTCGGCGACCGTACCGTTGAGGCGAATGGTCGTCGCGATCACGTCGATCCGTTTATCGACGCCGTCGATGCCGACCGCCTGCGCGCCAAGGATGCGACCGTTGCCGTCAAAGAGCAGCTTTAAAGTCAGCGGCAAAGCGCCCGGATAATAGGCGGCATGCGAGTTCGGATGAATGTAGGCTGTTTGATATGCTTGGCCTACGCGCTGCAGGCCGCGTTCGTTGCTGCCGGTCGAGGCGGCGGTAAGATTGAAGACTTTAAGAATCGACGTGCCCTGCGTTCCGTTGTAACGGCTGGGGATGCCGGCGATGTTGTCGGCGGCGATGCGCCCCTGCTTGTTGGCCGGTCCGGCCAGCGGAATCGCGGCGGCTTGGCTGCTAATAAAGTCTTTGACCTCGATGGCGTCGCCGACCGCGTAAATCCGAGGCTGATTGGTGGCCATGTGCTCGTCGACCAGGATATGGCCGCGGCTGCCGAGCGCGATGCCGCTGTCTTTGAGAAAAACGGTTTCCGGCGTCACGCCGATCGCCAGGATTACAAGGTCGGCAGTCAGCGTGACGCCGCTTTGCAGCGTGACCGTGATTTCGCTTTCGCTTTCCGTGAAGCTGCTTACGCCGTCGCCGAGATGCAACGCCACGCCGTTTTCACGCAGTTCTTTTTCTACGAGCAGCGCCATGTCGCTGTCAAACGGCGGCAGGATATGCGGCGCGGCTTCGGCGAGAGTGACTTCGAGGCCGCGTTCGCGCAGGTTTTCCGCCATTTCGACGCCGATGAATCCGCCGCCGATCACGACGGCGCGTTGGCTGTCCGCCTGGTCGACGATTGCCTTGATCTGATCGGTATCGGGGATGTTGCGCAGCGTGAAAATGCGGCTGCTTTCGATGCCCGGAATGTTCGGTCGGATCGGTTTCGCGCCGGGCGAGAGGATCAAGGCGTCATAACTTTCTTCATAGATGCCGCGTTCGCGACTCGAGATCGTGATGCTTTTCGCCGCAGCGTTGATCGCGGTGACTTCGCTGTGAACGCGAACGTCGATCGCGAAGCGAGCCTTCATCGCCTCCGGTGTTTGCACCAACAATTTGTCCCGTTCCTGGATTGTTTCGCCGATATAGTAAGGCAGACCGCAGTTGGCGAACGAGATGTGCTCGTCGCGTTCCAACATAATGATCTCGGCTTGTTCATCAAGGCGTCGCATGCGAGCGGCGGCGGATGCGCCGCCGGCAACGCCGCCGACGATTACGATTTTTTTCTGCATAAGAAACAGCTCCCTTGTTTTATTTTTCTTCCGTTTCGGTAAAGAGAATGCGGATCAGTTCGATCACGCGAGGATCGCAGACGCGATAACGGATTTCAAGGCCGCTGCGTGCGCCTTCGACGATGCCGACCGCGCGTAATTTTTGCAGTTGCTGTGAAATCGTAGACTGCGGTGCGCCGAGGCATTCCTGCATGTGCGTGACGTTGCAACCGCCGTTTTCAATCAGGCCGCGCACGATGCAAAGTCGCAGCGGATGCGCGAGCGCCTTGAGCAGATCGGCCAGCTCCGTATATTTTTTTTCATCGGTCGCCATAAAAAACACTTCCCTGCATTGATATATTCAACTATTACGATATAATAATACAAGGAAGTGAATTCGATGTCAATGCACGAGACTGAAAAAATAACGCGTAGTGGAAAAATATTGAAAATAAGAAGAAAACAGTCTACGATGAAAGCAAAGATAAAAATGCTTTGCGCGAAAAAAACAAGGCGAAGGATGTGGCTGACCATGCGGAGAAGAAAAGGAACCTTGTTGCTAAGCGGAATTCTCATGCTGTCGCTTCTGACAATCGGCTGCAGCAAAACGAAGGATGAGGGAGCGGCTGCGCCGCGGGAGGTTTCTGTGTTGACGGTGCAGAGCGTGAAGCTGGAAGCGACGCCTTATTATTATGAGACATCGGGCACGCTAAAAGCGCGCAGCGTCAGCCAGGTCGCGCCGAAGGCGCTGGGCGCAGTGACGCAGCTGTTGGTCAAGTCCGGCGATCGCGTGAAGGCGGGACAGCTCTTGGCTACGCTGGAAAACAATGATAGCCGCCAAAAACTGGCGGCTGCCGAGGCGGGCTACCGCGAAGCGGCTAAAGGAATGGAAGCGGCGTCGAGGAATCTGGAGCTGCAGGAGATTACTTATGAGCGCTATCAACGCCTCTTCGCGTCGGAAGCGATTGCGCGTCAGCAGCTGGATCAGATAGAGACGCAAGCGCAAATTGCCCGATTGGAATTTGAAAAGGCTACGGAAGGAATGAACCGCGCGCAGGCGCTAAGAGAAGAAGCGAGAGCCTATGACGGCTATACGCGTTTGCTCGCGCCGACGGATGGAATCGTAACGGAAAAACATCTGGAAGTGGGCAGCATGTTGCAGCCGGGAGCGGCGGCGATCACGGTGGAAGACGCTTCCTCGTTTCTGGTGGAAGCCTATCTGGAAGAAAGCCAGCTTGGCAAGGTTGCGCTAGGGATGCCGGTACGCATTTTGCTTGGTGCGGAGGCGGCGGAACAGAGTTTTGAAGGCAACATCAGCGAAATCGTTCCGGCGGTCGACAGTGCCAGTCGCTCCTTTTTGCTGAAAGTGACGTTGGCGGCAGCGCCTGCGCTTCATACGGGGCAATATGCCAAAGTGCAGATCGCTTTGGACAGGAGGCAGGCGATGCAGGTGCCGCTTGCTGCGCTTGTCAACAAGGGCGAACTGACTGGCGTCTATGTAGTCGATGCGGATAAGCGCATCTGGTACCGGATGCTGCGCCTGGGAAATAAGCAGGACGGGCAGGTGGAAGTGCTTGCCGGTTTGAAAAGCGGCGAACAAGTGGTGGTGAAAGGAGTGGAAGAGGCGGTAGACGGCGGCGTGGTTCGGGAGGTGAATCTTCAATGAAGAAAATCGGACTGTCAGGCCGCCTGGCGCAAAGCTTCATCAATTCGAAGTTGACGCCGATCCTCGTACTGGCATCGCTGTTGCTCGGTATTTTTGCGGTCGGTCTGACGCCGCGCGAGGAGGAACCGCAGATTGTCGTGCCGATGCTTGACGTGCAGGTTTCCTATCCCGGCGCGAGCGCGGCGGAGGTCGAAAACAGGGTTACGAAGCCGATGGAACAACTGCTTTGGGAGCTGCAGGGCGTCGAATATGTCTATTCCATTGTCAAACCGGGCAGCAATCTGACGATCGTACGCTTTAAAGTGGGCGAAAGTCAGGAAGACAGCTTGGTGCGTTTGTACAATAAACTGATGTCCAATTATGATCGCATACCGCCCGGCGTGTCGCAGCCGCTGGTCAAGGCGCGCTCGATCGACGATGTGCCGATTCTGGCGTTGACGCTTTGGAGCGAGAATCCCGCATATACCGGTTACGAGCTGCGACGGGTGGCGGCTGAACTGGCGGAGCAGCTGAAAAAAGACGAGGATGTAACGGAGATCAATTTGATTGGCGGACAGCGGCGGCAGATTCGCATCGAACCCGATCCGGCGCGTCTGGCCGCTTTCGGCTTGAGTCTCGAACAGCTGGCGGAGGCGCTGCAGCGCGGCAACGGCAATCTGGCAGCGGGCAGTCTGCAGGCGGGCAATAAGGAAATTCGCGTGGAAAGCGGCGCGTTTTTGAACCGGCCGTCCGACGTAGCCGGACTGGTGGTGGGAGTGAAGGACGGCCGTCCGATTTATTTGCGCCAGGTCGCGGCGATCCAGGACGGGCCGCGGGAAGCGGACAGCTATGTCTTCATGCAACTTGGGGCGGCGGCGCTGACCGGTAAAGACGCAAAGAACGCTTCGACGGGACCGTATGAAGCGGTGACGTTGTCTTTGGCGAAGAAAAAAGGCGCGAATGCCGCCGGTATAGCGGAGCGAGCCCTGGACAAAGCGGAAGCGCTGCGCGGCGATGTATTGCCGCAGGATATCAAGCTGACGGTGACGCGCGATTACGGCGAGACCGCGAAGGATAAATCGAATGAACTGCTGCAGCATATGCTGATCGCTACGCTGTCGGTGATACTATTGATCGGTTTGACGCTTGGCTGGCGGGAAGCCGGCGTCGTCGGCGTCGCGGTTCCGGTGACGCTCGCGTTGACGCTGTTGACCAGCTATCTGCTTGGCTATACGCTGAACCGGGTCACTTTGTTCGCGCTGATCTTTTCGATCGGCATTCTGGTCGACGATGCGATTGTCGTTGTGGAGAACCTGCACCGCCGTTTTGTCTTAGCAGGAAAGGCGGACGAAAAAATCGCCGCCGCTGCGGTGGACGAGGTCGGAAATCCGACGATTTTGGCGACCTTTACCGTGATTGCGGCATTGTTGCCGATGGCCTTTGTTTCCGGCTTGATGGGGCCGTATATGCGCCCGATTCCGGTCGGCGCTGCAGCGGCGATGCTTTTCTCCTTGCTGGTGGCTTTTATCGTCAGTCCGTGGCTGGGCTATCGTCTATTGGGCAAAGCGGCATTCGCGCATGCTTCCGGTGGAGTGAAAGAAGGGAAGTTGCAAAACCGCTATCGGAATTTGCTGCGCCGCTTGATTGAAAATAAGAAACAGCGCCGCGCTGTGATCGGCGGCATCGTAGCTCTTCTATTGCTCGTCGTCTTACTGCTGCCGCTGAAAGCGGTCGCGGTAAAGATGTTGCCGTTTGACAACAAAAGCGAGCTGCAGGTCGTGATCGACATGCCGGAGGATGCGCCTCTGGAAGAGACGGCGGCACTGAGCAGAGCGTTGGGCGAATATTTGAAATCCGTTCCGGAAGTGACGCATTTTCAAACGTATATCGGCGCCGCCTCACCGTATAATTTTAACGGCCTGGTGCGGCATTATTTCCTGCGTTCCGCTCCGAGCAGTGCGGATATCCAGGTGAATTTCGTCGCGAAAGGGGAACGATCGGCGCAGAGTCATGCGATTGCCAAACGATTGCGTGCGCCGCTGCAGGAAATTGGCAAATTGTACGATGCAAAAATCAAGTTGGTTGAAATTCCGCCTGGGCCGCCTGTGCTCAGCACCTTGGTCGCGGAAATTTACGGGCCGGACGATAAACGTCAGCTGGAGATTGCGCGGCAGGTTAAAGATGTTTTTAATCAGACGCCCAGCGTAGTCGATGTCGACTGGTATGTGGAAGAAGACCAGCCGAAAGTGCGCTATCGGGTGGATCAGGAAAAAGCCGCCTATCACGGCATAGACAGCAAGCGGATTGCGCAGGCGGTACAAATGGCCTTGAGCGGCGGCAGTGCGGGGGTGGTTCACTTTCCAAAGGAAAAAGAAGCGGTGGAATTGTTCCTTCGTCTTGCGCCGGTGCAGCGCGCTTCGCTTGTGCAAATGAATCTCGCTTCGATCCGTTTGCCGGATGCAAAAGGGAACTTGATTCCGTTGGCGGAACTGACGAAAGCGCAGCGGGAAGTCGAAGAAAAGACGATTTATCATAAGAACTTGAAACGGGTCACGTACGTGATTGGCGATGTGGCGGGCGGGGAAGAAAGTCCGGTCTATGCGATCATGAAAATGAAAGAGCGCATTGCCGAACTGAAACTGCCGGAAGGGTATGCGATGACCCAATATACGGCGACGCAGCCTTGGCTGGAAGACCGTTATGCGTTGAAATGGGACGGCGAATGGCATATCACCTATGAGGTGTTTCGTGATTTGGGGATTGCGTTTGCGGCGGTGCTGCTGCTGATCTACGTCTTAGTGGTGGCCTGGTTCAAGAATTTTTTCGTGCCGCTCATTATCATGGCTCCGATTCCACTCACGCTGATCGGCATTCTGCCGGGACACTGGCTGTTTGGCGCGTTCTTTACCGCCACCTCGATGATCGGTTTTATTGCCTTATCGGGAATTATCGTGCGCAACTCGATCCTGTTGATTGACTTCGTTCAGGCGGAAATCAGGGACGGTAAAGGATTGGAGGCGGCGCTGACGGAAGCCGGAGCGATTCGCATGCGGCCGATTCTTTTGACCGCGGCGGCAGTGGTGGTCGGTTCCTTCGTGATGCTGTTCGATCCGATCTTTCAGGGGTTGGCGATTGCGATGATCTTCGGCGCAGTGGCTGCGACCGCACTGACGTTGCTGATTGTGCCGCTGCTTTACTTCGAATGGTTCGGCAGAACGGTTCGTGTGAAAAAACATCCCGCTTGATTTTGCTTTGCCGACAATCGTAGAGTGCCGCAGACAGGTTTTGCCTGTCTGCGGCACTCCTTTTAAAAAAACATGCGTTATGCGCGCTCCACCCGGTTGCGTCCGGCGCGTTTGGCCTTGTAGAGCGCCTGATCGGCCGCGTCGAGCAGCGCGGAGAGCGCGTCGTTTTTCTGGGGGATCAGCGCGGTTACGCCCAAGCTGATCGTCAGGACCGTGCCGACTGCGGACGCGTGATGCGTGATGCCGAGCGCCTCGATCGCCGCGCGAAGCTCTTCAGCGAGCAAGGCGGCGCCGTTCAGGTCGGTGTCGGGCAAGACGGCGGCGAACTCCTCGCCGCCGAAGCGGGCGGCGAAATCGCTGGAACGTTTGAGCGAATGCTGCAAGGTGCGGGCGACTTTCTTCAGGCATTCGTCGCCGGAGAGGTGGCCGTAAAGATCGTTATATTCCTTGAAGAAGTCGACGTCGATCATAATGAGCGCCAGCGGCGTCTGGCGGCGTTTGCACTGCTGCCATTGCCGTTCGAGGAAGTCATCGAGCGCACGGCGGTTGGCCAGGCCGGTCAGGCCGTCCGAGGAAGAGAGCAGTAAGAGTGCGCTGTTCAGATCGTACAGTTCCTGTGTACGCCGCTTGACCTGCAGTTCCAGGTCGTCGCGCGTCGCGCGCAGCTCGTTTTCGATGCGTTTGCGTTCGGTGAAATCATGCACGATGAACAGGATGCAAGTTTCGCCGTCGATCTCGACCGACGCTGCGGAGCAAAGACCGATGCGCACGTCGCCGTTCTTATTGAGCCAGGCGGATTCGAGATCGCGAAACGAGCCTTGTTCGCGCGCCAGTTTGAAGGCGTTGGCGCGTTCTTCGGCATGAAGCCAGAGGCCGAACTCGCTCGACTTATGGTTGATGATTTCCTCCCGGCTGTAGCCGAACAGCTCGATGAAGGCGTCGTTGACCTCGATGTAGCGTTCGTCGTGCAGACGAAAGAGGCCGATCGCGTCGGAACAGTAGTGGAAGGCCTTGGAGAACTTTTCTTCGGAACTCGATAAGGCCGCGGTCATCTGTTCGAGTTCGAGAACTTTCTCGCGCAGCGTTTCATTCGCTTTTTGCAGTTCGAAGGTACGCTGCGCGACTTTTTCCTGCAGCGTGGTCTGCGTGTTCAGGTAGACCTGCTCGAGTCGCTTGCGTTCGGTGATGTCCCAAATGATGCCGACCAGTCCGGCAAGTTCGCCGCTTTGCGTATGATAAAGCGACTTGTTGAAAAGGACGTCACGGCGACTGCCGTCGGCATAAACGACCGAGGCCTCGTAGGTCTGCTGGCCGCCCTGTTCGAAGAGCGTGCGGTCCATTTCCTCGTACTGGGCGGCCAGATCGGGCGGCGCGAGGTCGTAGACCGACTTGCCGACGATCTCCGCTTTGCTCTTGCCGAGATATTCTTCAAAAGCTTTGTTGCAGCCCTGGTATATTCCGGCGCGATCTTTATAAAAAACGGGACTGGCGATGGAGTTGATCAGTGTTTGTAAAAAGTGCAGCTGTTCGTCCGTGCTTGCGCCAGGGAAGAAGGGCAGAAGATTTTTTTTAGCATAATCCATGATGCGCGCCTTCCTTTTCTCAAGATACAAGCCATCTCTTTATAGAAGGTATTCTGGCTGTGCTGCAAAGCTCCTGCTCGTTTTCGCAAGATGCGAGATTTGCGCGAAAAAAGAAGATAAACGACGTTGCTGCATTACTTTTCTGCCTTTAAATAGTTAAAAAAGCAGGAATCTTGTACAGGAATCTATAATCTAACAAGAGTAAGCGTAAAATAGGCTTTATTTGATGAGAATGCAAAGGAGTGAGGGGTATGAGCGGCAACGTGAATCAATGGCGGCAATTGGTCAAAGACGCAGCGACTACGCAGTATCCCGCGCTTCTTTTGCTTGGTAGAAGCGACGGGCGTCTTCTTGCGGCAAAGCGTCTTTTGCCGACCGTTGCGTACGATCATGGAGGGACTGTCTCTTAAGGGAGGCGGTCCCTTTTGCGCTTTTTACGCAGTGTTTACATCCGGATAACAATGAGTTGCGTTAGACGGTGTAAGATAGAGGCGTCTAATCGCGGATGCCGGAGAATAAGAAAGGGGCTGAAGGGAACGATGGCAATATGGCAGATGGAAGTCGACAGCAGAGATGCTACGAAGAATCGCAGAGAATTGCAGCGCAAAGGTTTTGTTTCAGCAAACTATTATTCCTCAAATGGTTTCGATGTCAATGCAATCAGAGCGCTGGCGCTGGCAGGAAAAATCGATGCATTGCGCTGCGTAATGGGAAAATCGACGCGCTGGTACTATTTTGAAAGCCAGGTAGAGCTGGCCCGCTTGCGCGGTGAATTCCACTAAGAACTGACTGTATTTCCAGGGACGGAATCATATAGCAAGGACAGGAAAGAGTCGTCTCATCTGAGAGGGCTCTTTCTTGTTGTCGTATAGAGTATTTTGCGCACATTATTGGCGCGTGGGACGTAAAAGATGAAAGGGAAAATGATTTTCGCAGGCAGTTGGCAGGGTTTCGTTATGGTGAAGCGAAGAAATAGAGTTTATGATGTAACGAGAGAAACATGTGTTTCGGAAAATGGATAGGGGAATCGAAATGAAGGAATTTATCAAAGTCGTGCCTAAATCCGTCTGGCTGCTCGGTCTTGCGCATTGCGTGGCCGATCTTTCGCCGGGCGCGTTATATGTGGCGCTGCCGTTTTTAAAAGCGAAATTCGTCTTGTCGTATGCCGAAGTCAGTGCGATTGTGCTGGTGCAAAACATCGCCGCCTCGATCACGCAGCCGCTGTTCGGCTATTTCAGCGATAAGAAGCATCGACCCTGGCTGATGCCGATGGGCTGTCTGCTGACCGGACTGTTCATGACCGCATCGCTTTTTGCGCCGAGCTACTATCTGGTGCTGTTTTGCACGGCGATCAGCGGCTTCGGCAACGCGGCCTTTCATCCCGAAGCGGCGAAGACGGTCAATCAGCTGAGCGGCATCGCGAAAGGGAAATGCATCAGCGTGTTTTCGGTCGGCGGTTATGCCGGAGTCGCGCTCGGCTCGCTGCTGCTCGGTTCGCTGCTGCTTAGCGGCGAGAGCTATCGTTTGCTCTTTTATGCGCTGCCGAGTCTTTTGATTTTTGCGGCCTTGCTGCCGGTGCTGAAAACCTTTCCGCGCCCGGCGGCGCGCGCCGCCAGTACGCTCGGAACGTTAAAGGAGGCGGTCAGCTGGCCGCTTATGGCGCTGCTCGGCATGATCCTGACGCGCGCGACTATCAGTTCGGGGCTTGGCACGTTTGTGCCGCTTTACTATATGGCGTATCTCGGCGGCGAGAGCCTCTACGTCAGCTCGCTGCTGACGGTCTTTCTCGGCGCGGGCGTCATCGGCACGCTGATCGGCGGCACGATGAGCGACAAGTACGGCAGCAAAAAGGTGATGCTCTATTCGACGCTGCCAATTGCGGCGCTGCTCTATCTCTTCATGACTGCGCAGGGCGCTTTGCTCTTTCTTTTGCTGGCGCTGATCAGCATCTTGCTCTCGGCTACGGCGACCAGCAGCATGGTCTTCGCGCAGCGCATGATGCCGAAGAATATCGGCATGGCGTCGGGGCTGACGCTCGGTTTTAGCATCGGTCTCGGCACGATGGGAGTCACCGGACTCGGGAAACTGGCGGACGTCTGGGGACTGCCGCTGGTCTTTGAGATTCTGACGTTCTTACCGCTCGTGGGCTTTATCCTGACTTTATTTGTGGGCGAACCAGAACGGCTGCGAATGTAGGCAGGAGTAAGGCGAAAAAAAGCGTATTAGCATAGAAAGAGAATCAAGTGAAAAAGGAGGCGAAAATATTGAAGCAAAACAAGCTGTGCATGCTCTTTCTCACGCTGCTTTTGCTGCTGGGGCCTTCGCGCGTGCTGGCCGGACCGGCCGAAGACTATAAGGAGGCGCGCCAGGTTTTCCTGGCGGCGCTTTCCTGCATGGCGGCGTATCAGGATCGTTTCGGCAATATCACGTTTGCGGCGCTCGAGCAGGAAGGCTGGGAGCTGCGCGGTTTTCAAAAAAATGACGTTGCAGTTGACGCTAAATTTTTCTTGATGCGGACGATGGGTGAGGACGGATTGCCGGATTATTTGCTGGCGGTCGCGGGAACGGAGAGTGAGAAAGATGTTTCCGTGGATCTGCGCTGGGGCAAGGTGCCTTATGGCGGGACGAACCGTCAGGAATTTGAGACGTACAGCCAACGCAAAGACGTGACGGGCGAGAGCCCGTTGGTGCACAAAGGCTTTCACCAATACGTCCAGGCTATGCTGGCGTTCGAGGAAGAAGGGGCGGACCTGAAACCGGAACAACATAGACTGTTGGAACGGTTGCGCAATGAACCCGGAACGGAATTGTTTCTGGTCGGTCATAGCCTGGGCGGTGCAGCGGCGACGTTGCTGGCTGCCAGACTGCTCGATATGGGTGTTTTGCAGGGAGAACTGAAAGTGATCACGTTCGGCGCTCCGGCAGTCGGCAATGCGGCCTTTGCCGAAAAAGAGAAAAATGCGATCCGCCTGCAACGTTTCATAAACAAGGGCGATCCTGTGCCGTACGGCTTGACGCAGCTTGTCGGCGGCTATCGGCAATTCGGCCCGGAGGAACATTGGGAAGTGCCGAAGAAACTGGAAGATCGTCCGCACAGCATGGCGGTCTATCTCGATTATGCGATGAAGAACTATTATGACAAGCAGCGGATTTTGGAAGAGGCGACGCATGAGCCGGTCAAATGGAAAGGCGTATACAAGCCGTATCTGAACGCGAAAGGGTATGTCGCGCCGCTGGCCAACGAACTGCCGGCGGAATTGAACGCGGAGTTCTACTATATGAAGCAGGCGCTCAAGGAGCAGTATTGGCGGGTCTTTGCCGATTATGTGTTGGCAAGCGAAGACGCGCCGCGCGCGGAATTGTTTCGCCTCGCCAAAGAACAGGGCTGCCAGGTGCTGATCGTGCCGAAGGTATTGGCGCGGAAGGTCAAAGATCAGGAAAACCGCTACTATGTCACGCTGCAGCAGGAAGTGTACAGCGTGGCTGATAAGCGATTCGTCGGCGCGTATGCATACGGCAGCAACACGAAAGAATTTACGCCGCTCGAGGCGTTTGTCCACGCGGCGCGCGGCATGAACCAGGAAAGCGGCGCGTGGCTGCAGGAGACGCCGGGGAAATAGTATGGCGCAAAAAATGGAGGAGAGGCTGTGAGGACATGGCCTCTCCTTCCTTTTTGCGTTATACTATAGAATGTGAACGTTGGAAAAATTTCCGGAAGAGATAAGGAGAATGACCCCGATGTGCGGATGGAGTGAATTGATTTTCGGTTCGATGTATTGCGGAAAAAGTGAGGAATTGATCCGGCGTTTAAAACGGACGCGCATTGCCGGACAGACGTATCAGCTCTTCAAACCGGCTGTAGACAGCCGCTATGACCAAAACCAGGTCTCGACGCATGAATATGGCGAAGTGCGCCGCAAGGTGGAGACGATCGTCGAAGTTCATTTAAATAACGGCGAAGAGCCGACGCAGCTGGTCGCGGAGCTGACGCGCCAATTGTCCGGTTCGATGCAGGCGGTCGTCGTGCAGAATTCGGCGGAACTGTTGGCGCAGGTCGATTTCGCCGCACATGTGATCGGTATCGACGAAGTGCAGTTTTTTGACGACGGCTTGCTGCAGGTGGTCGAGCATCTGGTTGCCAAAGGGAAGCGGGTCATCATGGCCGGGCTCGACATGTATTCGTCCGGCGAACCGTTCGGCATCGTGCCGATCCTGGCCTGCAAAGCGAAATACGTCGATAAGCTGCATGCGGTTTGCGTTGACTGCGGGCGGGAAGCGTACATTTCCTATAAGATCGACAACGGCGCGGCGAACCGGGAGAGCACAGTCGACGTCGGCAGCGTCGACAAATATGTGGCGCTGTGCGAAAAATGCAGCCGTCGCCGCAGCGCGGGCGGCGGCAAAGAATTGGAACTCTTTGAAAGCTGAGGAAATACTGATTTAATAACGGAACCACAGAAATCGTTGCACGATTTAACGGTTTTTGCTTTTACGCGTTATTCGCGCCGCGAATCTGTGGTGCGCAGCACCTGTAGTTAAATTGAAATTTTTCGCGTCATTCTGCGCAACAGTTACGCATTAAGCGCTGCGAATTAATCAGTAGTTCCCTAATGCAGTGCTATTTTGGTTTAAATTAAAGGGAAAGGACGATGCTTTTTGCAACGCTGGATCTTGCATGTGGACATGGACGCGTTTTTCGCCTCGGTGGAACAACGCGACCATCCAGAATATCAGGGAAAGCCGGTGATCGTCGGCGGTCTCGGCAGCCGCGGCGTGGTGGCGACCGCTTCCTATGAAGCGCGCCGTTTTGGCGTGCACTCGGCGATGCCGATGGCCGAAGCGAGGCGGCGCTGTCCGGAGGGCGTCTTTTTGCCCTGCGATCATCGCAAGTATACGCAGGAATCGAAGAAAATTCGCGCGATCATGGCCGATTTTTCGCCGCTCGTCGAACCGCTCTCGCTGGATGAGGCGTTTCTCGATGTCAGCGGCATGGATCGCCTGTATCCCGATCCGGTCGCGATTGCGCTGGCGATCAAAGAACGGATCGCCAGGGAACTCAATCTGACGGCCTCGGCGGGCTTGGCGCCGAATAAGTTTCTTGCCAAACTGGCTTCCGATCTCAAAAAACCCGCCGGACTGGTTGTCGTGCAGCCGGGCGAAGAACAGGCGTTTTTAGAGGAAATGCCGATCAAACGGATGTGGGGCGTCGGCCCGGCTACCGCTAAAGTGCTGCTCGAAATGGGCATCAAGACAATCGGCCAACTGGCGTCGCTCGATCCTTTGCGTTTGGTGCGGCAGCTCGGCCAGGCGGCTTCCGATATGCAGCGCCTGGCAAAAGGGATTGACGACCGTCCGGTCGAATCAGATTATGCGCCGAAATCGGTCGGCAATGAAGAGACCTTTGCCAAGGATCTCGTAGGGCGCGAGGCGATCTTGAACCAGCTGCTCGCGTTGACGGAAAAAGTCGCCTGGCGGCTGCGGCAGTTGAATCTCTCGGGCCGGACGGTGACGCTGAAACTGCGCTATGCCTCCTTTAAGACGCTGACGCGCAGCCAGACTTTGCCGGAACCGACCTGCTACGATGAGGAAATCTACCAGACGGTCAAAGCGATGCTGGACAAACTGACGCTGCAGGAAGGCGTGCGTCTGCTCGGCGTGACGGTCGGCAACCTGCAAACCTCCGACGGCGGTCAGCTGTCGCTCTTTGCGCCGAGCGACGACAAGCGGCAGCGGATGTATGAAGCGGTCGACCGTCTGCGCGACAAGTTCGGACGCGATATTCTCACCAAAGCGCCGCTTTGTAAGGTGGAGAAAAAAGATCGCTGAGAACTTGTTTCAATATACTGAAAAATAAATACATAAATATTTTTTGTGTTCTGGAAGAAAACAAAAAATCGTTGTACAATAATAGGGTGTAGGAATCATTACTGACAGCAAGCATGTAGGAGGAAACAGAGATGAACATGGTAAACAAGCAACGGATGCTGGATGAATTCTTTGAACTGGTGAAAATTCCCGCTTCGACCCGTAAAGAACGGCAAGTGGCGGACGTTTTGCTCGCAAAGCTGAAGGCGCTCGGGCTCGAAGTGAAGGAAGACGATACCGGCAGCAAAATCGGCGGCAATTGCGGCAACCTGATCGCTTATAAAAAAGGCAATGTGGCGGGCGCTCCGGTCGTCATGCTCTCCGCGCACATGGACTGCGTCGAACCATGCAGCGGAATCGAGCCGGTCTTGAAAGACGGCATCATCAGCTCGGCGGGAGATACGATTCTCGGCGGCGATGACAAAGCAGGCGTGACCGGCATTTTAGAAGCGCTGCGTCTTCTGGAAGAAAAAAAGCTGCCGCACGGCGATCTGCAAATCGTCTTTACCGTAGCGGAAGAAGGCGGCTTAAACGGTTCGAAAAACATCGATCAGTCGCTGCTGAAAGCCGATTTCGGCTATGCGCTCGATTCGAGCGGCGCGCCGGGCGAAGTCATCGTCATGGCGCCGGGCCAGGAGAGCATTCTGGTGACCGTGCACGGCAAGAAAGCGCATGCCGGTGTTGCGCCGGAAGAAGGCATCAACGCGATCGTAGTGGCCGGCAAAGCACTGGCCGAATTAAAACAGGGTCGCATCGATTTTGAAACCACGGCCAATGTCGGCATCGTCAGCGGCGGCGTCGCGACCAACATCGTGCCGGACCAAGTCGAATTGAAGTGCGAAGCGCGCAGTCGCAACATGGACAAACTCGCGGCGCAGACGGCGCATATGAAAGAAACGTTTGAAACCGTCTGTGCGAGAAGCGGCGGCAAGGCGACGGTCGTCGTCAAGCGGGCGTATAACCCGTACGTACTGGAAGAAAGCGCGCATGTCGTGACGACTGCGGTCAAGGCGGTCGAATCGCTCGGCATGAAAGCCTCCTGCGTCGGTACCGGCGGCGGCAGCGATGCCAACTTCTTTAACAGCTACGGCATTCCGACTGCGGTGCTCGGCGTCGGCATGTCCAAGGTTCACACCACGGACGAATTCATCAAAGAAGTCGATCTCTATAATACCGGCGAACTGTCGCTGGCGATCATCCTGCAGGCGGCGAAAAAGTAGCGGAAAGTGCTAAGGGTAATTTACGCTGCATGACGTAATGAAACGACAGGCGGCGAAGCCGCTGCAGAAATCGCGAAGCCGCAGTGCGGCTTCTGTGATGATGAAGGCAGCTGTGGTTCAATAACGTTATCGCAAATAAAAAGACGCTCCTAAACCGATTATTCTTTCGGTAGGGGCGTCTTTTTTATCCGACTCGGCAACAACTGGATCATAAAGCCACGATTAAAACTAATACGGCATAGCAAGCGGCGAAAGCCAGAATGCTCAAGGAATCTTTGCGTGCTGTGGTCATGGAGATGACCTCCTTTAATATTACTTTTTAGACGGGTCTGATCGATTATAGAGCGACGACGAGAATCAGTGCGGCGTAGCAAGCGGCGAAAGCCAGGATGCTCAGAGAATCTTTGCGAACTGCGGTCATGAGAATTACCTCCTTTACTGCTGTTTTTAGGGTGGGGGATTAATTACAGAGCGACGACGAAGATCAATGCGGCGTAGCAAGCGGCGAAAGCCAGGATGCTCAGCGAGTCTTTGCGAACTGCGGTCATGAGAATTACCTCCTTTACTGCTGTTTTTTAGGGTGGGGGATTAATTACAGAGCGACGACGAAGATCAATGCGGCGTAGCAAGCGGCAAATGCGCCGATGCTCAAAGAGTCTTTGCGAGCTGCGGTCATGGAAATCGCCTCCTTTGTTTATTTTTGGCCAAATTAAAAGACAACCTGGACCAAATGGTGCCGGGTTGCCTCTGTCCTTTCACCTGAGAGATTTGCTTCGCGTGGAAGCTTTCCCCGTCGGTAGCATCAATGCATGATGCCTTCTCCAGAGTGCAGTCGGTCAACGGTCCTTTTGCCTGAGAGTGTTTGCTGCTCCTTCGGCGTCCTTGTCAGGATCTCTCCCGGTGACTTCATCCTGCGTATATAAAATTGTAAATCAATTGGCTTTTTCTGTCTTCATTATAAAGCCTGAAAAAAGAAGAGTCAAGAGAAATGTTACAAAAAATAATTAAAAAACAAATAAAATTTGATATAAATGTAACAAAACGTAAAGAAGGACAGTCCTCTTTAAAAACACGAAGAATAGTATAAGTGTTTTTAAGAAGGACAGATTAAAAACGAGTGCTTTTTAAAAAACAAATGTACCTGTTTGAAGAATAAAAAAAGAGGCAATCCAAACTTTTTATAGTTTGGATTGCCTCTGTCCTTTTACCTGAGAGATTTGGGCCGGAAGGCCTCTCCTTCGGTAACACCAAACGGTGTCTTCTCCAGAGTTCGATCTTTCGTCGGTCCTTTTACCTGAGAGTTTTCGCTTACTCCTTCGGTGCCCCGGAGGGTCTCTCCCAACGACGTCATCTCGAATATGCGGTTGCTTTTATTATAAGATGAATGACAAAGAATGTCAATTGAGTTACAGAGAGAGGCGAGAAAATAAAAAAACGATTGACAATGAACAGTCGATGCCTTACCATAAAGGACAAGAAAATTTTATAGTTTCATGCACTCTTATCCAGAGAGGTCGAGGGACTGGCCCGATGACGCCCGGCAACCGGCAAAAGAAAAGCTTTTTTTTGCAGTGGTGCCAATTCCAGCAGGAGAAATCCTGGGAGATGAGAGGAAGGAAATGCGGCGTAGTTTGCTGTTCGGCAGGCATTGTCACCCCTTCCTCTGGAAGGGGTTTTCTATTTTACAAAATAGTGAAGGAGCGATTCAGGATGAGTAACGAAAAACAGCAAGGCTTTTCCACACAGGCGCTGCATGGCGCATATGACTATGACAAAACGACGAAGGCGCAGGCGGTGCCGATCTACCAATCGGTCGCCTATCGCTTTGAAGACAGCGATCATGCGGCGCGTTTGTTTTCGCTGCAAGAAAGCGGCAATATCTATTCGCGCATCATGAATCCGACGACCGATGTACTGGAACAGCGCCTTGCTTTGCTTGAAGGCGGCGTCGGAGCGTTGGCGTTCGCGTCCGGACACGCGGCGATTTACGGCGCGATCAGCAACATCACCGCGAGCGGCGATCATATCGTCAGTTCTTCGGCGCTTTATGGCGGTACCTACAATCTGTTCAAATATACGCTGCCGCGTCAAGGCGTGAAGGTCGATTTCATTTCCCCGGACGATCTGGCCGGTTTCGAGGCGGCGATCAAGCCGGAAACGAAATTGATCTTCGCCGAAATCATCGGCAACCCGAAAATCGACGTGCTCGATATTGAAGCATTGGCGGAGATTGCGCATCGCAACGGAATACCGCTGGTCGTTGATGCGACGTTCGTTACGCCGTATCTGTGCCGCCCGATCGATTTCGGCGCGGATATCGTAATTCATTCGGCGACCAAATTTATCGGCGGTCATGGCGTGGCGATGGGCGGCATCGTGGTCGACGGCGGAAAATTCGACTGGAGTAACGGCAAGTTCCCCAGCCTGAGCGAACCCGATCCCAGCTACCACGGACTGAAACCGACCGAGGCCTTCGGAGCGGCAGCTTTCCTGGGGCGTCTGCGCGTGCAGGTCCTGCGTGATCTCGGCGCGTGCCTCAGTCCGTTCAATAGCTTTTTACTTCTTTTGGGGCTCGAGACGCTGTCGCTGCGCGTTGCCAAGCACGCGGCCAACGCACAACAGGTTGCGGAATTCCTTGCAGCGCATCCGAAGGTGGCGTGGGTCAGCTACCCGGGCTTGGCGGACAGCCCGTATCACGGCCTGGCGCAGAAATATCTCGCCAAAGGCGCCGGAGCGATGCTGACATTCGGCATCAAAGGCGGTCTGCAGGCGGGCAAAACATTCATTGACGCCTTGCGTTTGTTCGGACTGGAGGCGAACGTAGGCGACGCCAAATCGCTTGTCATCCACCCGGCCAGCACGACGCATTCGCAGCTGACATCCGAACAACGCGCGGCGGCCGGAGCGCCGGACGACATGATCCGTCTCTCGGTGGGCATCGAAGAGATCGAAGATCTGCTGGTTGATTTGAGATCGGCGTTGGCGGCGGTTTAAGAAATAGAGAAAGGGCTGTCTCAAGAGGAATTCCCTCTTGAGACAGCCCTTTTTAAAAACAGTATTGCCTGCGGTAAGAACGTTCGCGCGGGAGAGATTAAAAAACTTATTTTACGACCACGACCGGGATTTTTGCGTAGGTGACCAAAGCATGGGCAACGCTGCCGAGCATCAGGCTGGCAAAGCCGCCGTGGCCGCGCGTACCGCAGACGATCAGGTCGGCGTTCAGGTTGGTCGCTTTTTTCATGATCGCGTCGGCGACATTGCCTTCACCGATCTCGCTCGTCGCAGCAACGCCCTTTTCCTTGCAGTAAGTGACGGCGGAAGCTGCTTCTTCTTCAAAACTGTTGATAAAGGTTTTTTCCAGTTCCATGGTCATATTAATCATATCCATCTGCTGAAAACTGCGGTCATAGACAACCATGACATGAAGCGAGGCGGCAGTGGTCTTCGCGAGATTGATCGCCCAATCAAGAGCCTTTTTACTGTTGGGTGAAGCGTCATAGGCTAGGATGATTTTTTTAAACGACATAGCACTGAACCCCCTTTTTTCTCCTATTATAAAAGGACTTCGACGAAGAAGAAAAAGTTCCTTCAATAATATGGAAGATAAAGAAGCGAATGTAAAAAGAAAGTGGTAGGCAGGGAAGCGAAGCGAACGTGCAGAAAAGAGGAAACGGAGGTGAAGGAACGTGGATATCCGTCTTTTGAAGACATTTTTATTGGTAGCCCGACTGCTCAACATTACCAGAGCGGCCGAACAGCTTAGTTTTTCTCAGCCTGCGATCACGGCGCAAATCAGCAATCTGGAAGACGTGTTCAAGGTGGCGCTGTTTGAACGGCGCGGCAAGCGCCTTGCTTTGACGGAAGCGGGGCGCAATCTGGTCGCTTACGCCGAACGCATCGTGAGTCTTTGGGAAGAAACGCAAAACGCGATGACGGTCTTCGGCGATGGCGGCGACAGTTTGCGTCTCGGCGTATCGACGCAGATGATCAATTATTATCTGCCGCCTGTGCTGCGCAAGCTCCAAGGACAACTGCCGGAACTGTATTTGTCGGTGGAAGTTTGCATGAACACGGCGGATGTGCTGACGGGCCTTTTGGAACAGCGCTATGACCTTGGTTTCATACATGGCAGGAACAACTTGCCGCAGTTGCAGCAGCATCGCATCTGGCGCGAACGGGTCGTTTGGGTGGCGGCTGCGAAGTGGTTGGAAAATCAGGATGCAAAGCAAGCAATCAGTGCATATCCGCTGATCAACTACACGGAAAACTCGGTGTTTCGTTCGCTGTTGCGCCAGGCGGTGGCAAACGAGTGGCAGTCGCATATCGAATACAGTGATTCGCAGGCGCTGCGCCAAGCCGTGTTGGCGGGGCTCGGCATATCCTATCTGCCTTGGACGCTGGTTGAAGAGGACATCGCGGCAGGACGGCTCGTCGAGCTGGCGCAGGGACCTGCCTTGGAGCTGGAAATTTCGCTCGTGCATGCGCGAAAAAAAGAATTCAACGTCGCGATCTATGCGTTGCTCCTCGAATTGGCGGCTTCGGTTGATGCGCCGGACAGCCTGAAAGAATGGCTGTAATTCTTTATCAGTTTTTTTAATAAGCATATGAAATCTCTCGATTTCACTTGTCTGCCAATTCTTGATAAGCTAGAAGCAGGCGAAAAGAGGGAGGCGTGCATATGCTTACGATTGGAATTCTCGGCGGCATGGGGCCGCTTGCGACGGCAGACTTAATGATGAAAATTATCGGCGTTACGCCGGCTGCCTGTGATCAGGAACATGTGCCGGTTTTGGTCTATAACAATTCGCAAATTCCATCGCGAATCGAAGCGTTGTTGTCGGATGGGACAGATCCGTTAAAGGAAATGATTCGTTCGGCACGCTGCCTGGAAAAAGCGGGAGCCGATTTTTTAATCATGCCATGCAATACGGCGCATTATTGGTATGAGTCATTGAGGCAGAAGATTACCGTGCCGCTTTTGCACATGATACAGTTGACGGCGCAGGTTGCAGCGAAAGAACGAAACGGCAGACTGTTGCTTCTGGCTACTGCGGCGACTGTGAATACGGGCTTATATCAAAAGGCGTTTGCGGCAAAGGAAGCGCAGCTTATTTTGCCGGACGCAGCGGAACAGGCGATCGTGTCACGGGCGATCGAGGGCGTCAAGGCCGGACATGTGGCGGACAATGCTTGCCTGGCCGGGTTGAACAAACTTTTGGAGCGGCAAGCGGATAACGGTGCGGACGGATATATAGGCGGTTGTACGGAAATGCCTCTTCTCTTTCCCTACCTGACGAAGCGATTGCAGTCGATCGATCCGACGCTGTTGTTGGCGAAAGCGGCGGTTGACGCGGCGCGCAGCGGGCGAATCGAAGCGTTATTTATGGCCGGATGATGATAAATGAAGAGAGGCGGTCTCTTTATAGGCGGAGTAAACGCCTGTAAAGAGACCGCCTCTGTTTTTTTTCATACGTCGCGTTTCTGCTTAGCGCAGCTTTACGTCTTCGCCTTCGAGGATCGTGTTCATCGTTTTCATCGCGCACATCTTGCCGCACATCGTGCAGGTGTCTTCGCTTTCCGGCTTCGAGTCCTCGCGGTAGCGACGCGCCTTGACCGGATCGATCGCCAGATCGAGCATGCGCGGAAAATCGATCGCGGCGCGCGCGGCGCTCATCGCATCGTCCCAGGCGCGTGCGCCGGGGATGCCCTTGGCGATATCGGCGGCATGCGCCGCGATGCGCGAGGCGATGATGCCTTCTTTCATGTCGTCAAGGTCCGGCAGGCGAAGATGCTCGGCCGGCGTTACGTAACAGAGGAAATCCGCGCCGTTGGCGGCTGCGATTGCGCCGCCGATCGCGCTGGTGATATGGTCATAACCCGGTGCGATATCAGTAACGAGCGGTCCGAGGACATAGAACGGCGCACCGTGGCAGAGGCGTTTTTGCAGCGTCATGTTTGCCGCGATTTCATTCAGCGCCATATGCCCGGGCCCTTCGATCATGACCTGGACATTCTTTGCCCAGGCGCGTTTTGTCAGTTCGCCCAGGGCGATCAGTTCCTCAATCTGCGACGCGTCGGTCGCGTCGTGGATCGAACCGGGACGGCAAGCGTCGCCGAGGCTGATCGTCACGTCGTACTGTGCGCAGATGTCGAGCAGGCGGTCATAATGTTCATAGAACGGATTCTCGGCCTGGTTCATTTCCATCCAGGCGAAGAGGATCGAGCCGCCGCGCGAGACGATGTTGGTCAGGCGGGGATTCTTTTTGAAGCGTTCTGCGGTGGCTTGGTTAAGGCCGCAGTGGATCGTCATGAAATCGATGCCGTCGGCCGCGTGCGCCTCGACAACCTGGAAGAATTCATCGACGCTGATGTCCTTCAGGTCTTTGTCCAGCATGCCGACCGCATCGTACATCGGCACGGTGCCGAGCATGACCGGCGACATCTCGACCAGACGACGGCGAAAATCACTGGTCTTGCCAAAGCAGCTCAGATCCATGATCGCATCGGCTTTCAAATCGATCGCGGCGCGGACCTTGTCCAGTTCGATCTCCTGATTGCAGCAGTCTTTCGATACGCCCAGGTTGACGTTGACCTTGGTTTTGAGTCCCTGGCCGACGCCGGACGGATCGAGATGGACGTGGTTCTTGTTGGCCGGAATCGCGACCTTGCCTTCGGCGATCAATTGGCGCAGCGTTTCCACCGGCATCTGTTCCCGCTCGGCGACGCGCGTCATTTCCCGGGTAATAATCCCCTTGCGGGCGGCATCCATTTGCGTAGTATACATCATGTCATTTCTCCTCTGTTTTTGAAATATGTTTTTTGATCGAAAAATAATGAGAAAACCAAGCGTAAGCGCTGCTTGGGCTGATACTGAGTCTGTGCTTTGAACCACAAAGTACACAAAGAGCACAAAGGGAAATGCAGGCGACAGATAATATCTGCCGCGAAAGAGAGCTGAAGAAGTTTAGAATGCCAAACGATCTCAGTGTTCTTTGTAGTTGCAGATAATTATCTGCAACCTGCACTAAATTTAATTCGTTCTACTTTGTGAACTTTGAGTCTTTGCGGTTTTAAAAGAACGTCTTCTTGTCCTTCAACAGCTTCAATCCTTCGTGTTAAAAATTCGTCGCTAAGCAAAGGATCGCACAGAGCTTTTCTTTATTCCGGCCAGAGCTTTTGCAGCGCTTGGACTTTGCCTTTGACGTCGTCTGCGGCGACGATGTCGCTGACCAGACAGGCGCAGTAGGCGCCGTGTTCGACGACTTGCGGCAGATTGGCTTCTTTGATGCCGCCGATCGCGACGAACGGAACGGGGATATTGGCGGCGACATAGTCGAGATAGTCGAAACCGACCGGAGCGCAGACGTCCTTTTTGGTCTTGGTGGCGAAGAGAGGGCCGACGCCGATGTAGTCTGCGCCGCGCCGAACGGCATCCTGCGCCTGTGCGGGCGAATGGGTGGAGAGGCCAATCAGCATCTGTTCGCCGACCAGACGACGCACCGCTTCGAGCGGCATGTCCGTCTGACCGATGTGTACGCCGTCTGCGCCGACCGCCAACGCGATATCGGCGTGGTCATTGACGATGAAGACCACGCCATGCTCGCGCGTCAGGCGGCGAAGCTGCAGGCACTCTTCATATTGCTCCCGTTTCGCCTTATCCTTTTCGCGGTATTGAAGGATGCGCAAGCCGCCTTCGAGCATCGCGCGCGCCACGCTCAGATTATCGCGTCCGTTCGATAATTCCTGCGCCGTGATGCCGTACAGGCCGGGCGGCAGTTTCCCGCGCCGCAGTTTACCTTGCAGTGCGGCCGAAAAATCCTGTTCCAGGCTGTAGGACTGATAGCGCAACGCCTCATAAACTTTGGCGAGCGGATAGCAGCCGACCAGCTTTAGGTTTTCTTCGATCACGCGCAGCGCTTCCTGGATGCGCTTGTTGGCTCCGGCGGCAACCTGGAACGGACTGTCGCGTTTGTCGGAGCAGAGATGCTGCGACAGCGGCAGCCCCAAATCCGCGCTCGCATTGCGTCCGCGCAGCAAGTGCGCTTTCAGCGCATTTGCCTGATTGCGGATCTGGTGGCGGAACGTTTTCAGACGCTGCGTAAGCGTTTCGGATTCCAAATGGAAACGGGCCATATCTTCCAGCGTGCGGCAGCCTTCCGCCGCACGGTTGAGATTGGCATCGAGAATGCGGTAAATTGCTGAATCGGACATCGTCTTCATTCCTCCCGTGGGACATGATGTTGCAATACGAAACTAAGCACCAGATCGGCCTGCATCGCGGCGGCGATCGCAACGCGCGGCGAGAGCGGCGGACAATTTGCGCCGACTTCGCGCGTCAGATCGCCGACGACGTAAAAATTCTCGCGCAAACGATGCGGCTTGATCGAAGCCGTATCGCCCCAGCCGCCAAGACCCGAAGCGGCGACCAGCAAACGTGCATGCTTTAGGCAATGTTCGCTGAGCATCTTCTTGCTTTCGGCGCGGTCGAACGCTTCGACGATAATCGGATAAGCGGCGAATAAAGTAAAAATATTGTCGCAAGTGACGGTTTCGCTGCGAAGCGTCAACTCAAGCGACGGATTGATCGCGAGAAGATTTTCCGCCAATGCCTCGACCTTGCTCTTGCCGATTTGGGCGCGGAAATAAAATTGCCGGTTCAAATTGCTGGCCGCGACCACGTCAAAGTCGACCAAGAGCAGGCGGCGAAAGCCGCTGCGTACCAGATGCGACGCGACATTGGAACCGAGGCCGCCCGCGCCGGCTATCGCAATGCGTGTCTGACGGATCGCGGATAATTGATCTGCAGTGAAAAAATGGCAAAGGGACGCTTCGAATTCGTTCATAGCGGCTGCCAATCTTTCATGACCGGCTGGTAGCCATGCTCGCGCAGCGAACGGCACATTTCAGCGACGCTGCGCCGGTCGGCGATTTCGAATTGGCCGTTTTCGCCCGTGCCGGTATGGCCGCCGACCGCAGTCGATACGCCGGCCGACATCTTGGTGATGCCGAGCGGCAGCAAGTGGTTGCGCAAATCCGCCGATTCGCGCGTCGAGAGCGTCATCCCGGAACGAGGCAGAAAGAGGCGGCTGGCGAGGATGAACTGAACCAGATTGCGATCGCTTACGTCCGCTGCGGCCCGGAAAGAGCCGCCATGCGGGCGCAGGCGCGGAAATGAAAGGCTGATGTCCACTTCCGGGTAGCGCTGCAGCAGATAATGGGCATGCAGTGCGGTGAAAAACGCATCGCGTCGCCAGTCGGCGGAAAGGCCGAGCAGCGCGCCAAGATTCACGCCGCGCAGACCGGCCTGACAAGCCGCTTCTGGTGCGGCGAGGCGGAAGTGGTAATCTCGTTTCGGCCCGGCCGGATGGACTTCGGCATAGCGAACCGGATCATAGGTCTCCTGGTACATCGTCATCTGGTCGGCTCCGGCTGCGGCCAGGCGCTGGTACCCTTCTTTGTCCAGCGCGTAGATCTCGAGCGCCAGCGAGGCGAAGTGGGGCCGCAGCGCTTTCAGACAGTCGCTTAGATAGTCGAGACTGGCCAGTTTCGGCGCATCGCCGGTTAAGAGCAAAATATGGCGCAGGCCGCTGGCTGCGATCGCCTTGCCTTCCGCTTCGACCTGCGCGAGCTGCAGATGGTGGCGCGGGATGCGTTGCTGGCTGGAGAAGCCGCAATACAGGCAGCGATTGCTGCAATAATCGGAAAGATAGAGCGGCGTGTAGAGCAAGATGGTGCGGCCGAAATGTTGCACAGTCAGTCGATGCGCTTTTTGCGCCATCGCTTCAAGATACGCCTCGGCAGCCGGTGAGAGGAGTGCGGCGAAATCATGCGGCGTCAGGCGCTCTTTTTGCAGGGCTTCTTCGACTGCTTCCTTTGCCGCTGTTAGGGAGAGACTTTGATAGCGCTGGCATTCCTGCGCGAAACCGGTCAGCATGAAGACTCCAGAAAACCGGTCAACGGCGATGAGGCGCTTGCATATTGCCGCAAAGCGCCTGCGCCTGCCAGATACGCCTGGCGGCCGGAAATTACGCTGTGCGCGAACGCTTCGGCCATCAAGAGCGGATCGGCGGCGCTCGCGATCGCGGTGTTCAAGAGACAGGCGGCCGCGCCCATTTCCATTGCCTCGCAGGCCTGCGACGGTCTGCCGATTCCGGCGTCGACGATGATCGGCAGCGCGATTTCTTCGATCAAGATGCGGATCAGTTCTTTGGTCTGCAGCCCCCGGTTGCTGCCGATCGGAGCGCCAAGCGGCATGACCGCGGCGGCGCCCGCTTTGACAAGCGCCTTAGCAACCATCAGATCGGGGCTGACATAGGGTAAAACGACAAAGCCTTCTGACGCTAAAATTTCCGTGGCCTTTACCGTTTCAAATCCATCCGGCAGGAGATATTTTTGATCGGAAATCACTTCGATCTTAATCCAGTTGCCGCAGCCGGCTGTCTTTGCCAAACGTGCCAAACGTACCGCTTCCTCGGCGTTGCGAGCGCCGGATGTGTTCGGCAGCAACTGAACATCGGCGGGAATATGCGCCAAAATGTTGCGTTCAGGATTCGAAAGATCGACGCGCCGCAATGCGACAGTAATGACTTGAGAACCGGAACGGGCGACAATGTCGGGGATCAATGCATCATCGGCATATTTGCCGCTGCCGATAAACAGGCGACTGCTTAACTCCCGGCCGCCAAGAATCAATGGTTCCATCATGCTTAGCCTCCTCCTACAAAGCGTAATACTTCTAAACTGTCTTGCTCTTTTAATAACAATGTGTGCCAGTCAGCTTGGGGAATAATATTGCCGTTATGTTCGACAATCACTTTTGAGAGCTCCAAATTTCTTTCGAGTAAGAAATCGTAGAGCGAACAGGGCGCTGTCAATGCTTCAGACTGGCCGTTCAATGTAATGTTCATAAAACTACCTCCTTGCAGAATAATCGGCAAATAAAAAAAGCTTGTCTTTGCAGACAAGCTTGACAGCGTTTGGTGATTCATTGACCCAGGCGCGCTGGCAGCTTCCCTACGGTGGTTCTAACCACGTCAGGTTCAAAGGGTCGGGATTATAATCCCCTCTCAGCCGTAAGGCCCCCCTAGCTGTTTACATATGCTGTTGTTTGACTCGATTATAGTCCCAAAGGAGAAGTCTTGTAAAGAGTTTTCGTCGGAAGGTGGAACAAAATATGCAATGCTCCGTTTTGGCTAAGCGGCAAGCCGTTCTTCGCTGACAGCCGTCACGGTCTGCCTGGCCGCGGAGCGGCGCAGCAGAAAATAAGCAGAGAGGCCAAATAACGCGCCCAGCAAAAAAAGCGTGAGAATGTGCTGTCCCAGCTGCGGCGCATGCCCGCTTAACGCCATGCCGCGCAGCGGTGCCGCGAAATAGCTGAGCGGAAAGAGATAATGAAGATATTGCGCGCCGTTGATCATCGCGACTTGCGGCCAGACATAGCCGGAAAAGATGAAGGAGCTTATGGAATAAACGAGCGAAAATTGGGTGAAACTCACTTCATCTTGGAACAGGTTGGCCGACAGCGCGGCCAGCATCAGCACTGCAAAGATGAAAGCGCCGCCGAACGCGAAGAGCGGCCAAAAACCGATCCGCCAAGGAAGATGGAAGACGAAGACGATCAGCGACAGCGTCAGCGCATAGGCAAGCAGGCCGCAAAGCCAATAGGGGATGAGTTTGCCGAAGAGCAGACGCCCGGGAGAAACGCGCTTCAAGAGACGTCGCTCGGACAACTCATACAAAATTCCCGCGCCGCTGGAAAGAAAGAGCCCCTGCTGCAATGCGGTCATCGCCAGACCGAGCAGGAAAAAATTCGAATAACTGAGCGTCGGATTGTCCAGGATGCGCAGGCGGTAGGCGAGCGGCAGCGCCTTGCTCTGCGCCGAACCGGGCAGTTGCCCGATGCCTTCGAGCAAAGAGACGCCGATCTGGCTGGAAAAACCGAGCACGATCTCCTGCGTGGCCGAGATCATCGGGTTGGCAAGCGTGATGTTCGCGCCGTTCGCGTCAAGCAACACGTTCGCGGAACGTCCGCTCTTGATGTCGCGGGAAAAATCGGCCGGAATTGCCAAGGCGGCGACGGCGGTTTTATTACGGAGCGCTGTCTCTAGTTCCTCCTGCGAGCTGACTTCCGCGACCAGGCGGAATTTTTCCGAATCGCTGAACGCGCGGATCAGTTGACGGCTGAGTTTTGACTGATCCTGATCGTAGACCAGCAAAGGAATGTCGTTGATGACATGGCTGTGGTAGAGCGTACCGAAGAGCAAGGCGTAGATGATCGAAGCGCCGAACAGGAAGACGGCGCGCTGCCGGTCGACGAGGAAGATCTGTTTTATTTCCCGCCAAAACAGTTGACGCAACGTCATGACGTTACCCCCTTTCGATTACGTTTCAGCAAGAAGCAGGCCGCCGAGAGAAAGAAGACGGCGAACGCGAACAGGCTGGCGATGCTTTGCCAGAACGCCGGGGCATAGCCGGCCAGCAGCAGGTCGCGCAGCGGATCGGCGCAGTAGCTCAGCGGCATCAAAGCGGAGAAGACATAGGAAAAATCGTTCATCGCCATGAACGGCCAGCTAAAGCCGCTGAAAAGCGAGGCCGGCATGATATAGAGCATCGGTTTTCGTACCGCATCCAATTCGTCCTTGGCCGCGGAAGAGAAGAAGCTGCCGACGCTGACCAGCGCGGCGGTAAAAGAAAAGCCCAAGAGCCCGATTTCCCATAGGCTGCCGCGGATCGGAATGGCGAAGACGAAGTGGATCATGGTCAGATAGGAGAGATAGGCGAGGAACGAACAGAGCCAGTACGCGCAGAGGCGACCCGCCAGAGAAGAAGCGCCTTCACGGCGCTGGCGCTGACGCAGCATCACGCCGCAGGTCGCAAGCATGATGCCGAGTTGCAGCGTATGTGCGCCGAGACTGGGCAGCATGAAATAGTTATAGGCGGAGGTCGGGTTGTTCAAAAGACGGATGCCGAGACGTAGCGGTGCGGCATTGCGAAGCGCCAGTTCCGGTTGGATGCTGATCCCTTCGAGCAGTTTCGCGGCAGCGCCGGCGGCGAAAGTCTGAATGATCTCCTGGCTCGTACTGGCTACCGCGTTTGCGTACAAGAGGTTGTCGCTGCTGCTCGTCACGAGAACCTGCGAAGCGCGATTGTTCTTGATGTCGCGGGAAAAATCCGGCGGGATGCTGAGCGCGGCCAACGCGTCGTTTTGCTGCAGCGCCGTTTCGAGTTCTTCCTGGCTGTCTACCTGAAGCACGATCGCGTAACGTTCCGAATCGGCAAACGCTTGTACCAAGGCGCGACTGACCTGGGTCTGATCCTGGTCATAGACGACCGTCGGGATGTTCTTGATGACGTTGCCGCCATAGACGGAACCGAAAGCCAGGCTGCAGAAGAGGGGGACGCCGAACAGCAGCAGCGCCAGCTTCGGTTGGCGGCCGAAGATATGGCGCAATTCATCTTTGAAAGCGCTGGACCAACCGAATTTAAACATGCGATCCTACAATGCGAAAGCGCATGCCGGGGCGAAGTTTTTCCGAATTGATCTGAATCTTCACGTTGAAGGTGATGATGTCATTGTCCCCTCGTTCGTTCGTGGCTCGGTAGGTCGCGAACTCGGCCTTTTTGCTGACGTCAATAATCTTGCCTTCCAGCTTGAGTCCGGGATCGCGTCCTTCCAGCTGCAGCGTCTGGCCGATCTGGTAACGTCCGAGTTCGGTTTCCTTGACCTTGAGGTTGACCCAGTTGTCGAGCGGATCCTGCAGCGCGACAAGCGGCATGCCGGTGGACACGATTGCGCCCTGCTCGACGTATTTTGCGGTGACGATGCCGCTGAACGGTGCGCGGATCTCGGTTTCATCGAGAGTGACGTTTACTTCCTGCAGGCTGGCTTGCGCCTGACTGACCTTGCCCTTGAGCGAGGCTTCGTTCTCGCGGTTGGCGCGCCCCTGCAGCAACGTGGCTTCCGCCGCGCGCAGCGAAGCGGCGGCTTGGTCGCGCGCGGCCTGCGACACTTGAAGCTGGGCTTGGTATTTGTCGAGCGCTTGTTGTGAGATCGCGCCGTCGAGCGCCAGTTTGCTGAAACGTTCATAGTCTTTTGTCGCTAGGGACAGATCTGCATCTGCCTTGCCAAGCATCGCCTGCGAGCTCTGTACGCTGCTGTTCAGCGTCTGATCCTGCAGGCTGGTGACCGTGGCTGCCTGAGAAAGCTGCGCTTCGAGCGCCTGGATGCCGGCTTGCGCCTGGTTGGCCTTGGCGGCGATATCGCGATTGTCGATGCGCGCCAGGAGCTGACCTTGCTCGACGCGGTCGCCTTCTTTGACCAGCAGCGTGACGACGCGGCCGGGTATCTTCGATGTGATGTCGATTTCTTTCGCGTCGCCGCGGCCCCAGATTTCCTGCGCGGTCGAAGAATTGCCGCAGCCGACGAGGCTGGAGGCGAAAAGCAGCAGGCAGAGCAGAAGGCTGAAGGAACGGCGTATCGGATGGTTCATTATTTTTTCACCTCGTTGTTGTTTTTAGGCGGTTCAAGCACGCCTTCGAGAAAGGAGTTCCAGATCTGAGCGCCTGCCTGCGCGTAATTGAAGTCGGCGAAGCAGACGGCCCGCATCAGATAGCCGTCCAAGAGACAGAAGTAGGCGTGGGAAAAAGCGGTCGCCGCTCCGGCGCGAAAAATTTCCTGGGCGCGGCCCTGGCGAAAGATTCGTTCTACTTCTTTGACGTAGTTGCCGTTGACGCTTTGCAATTCATGGCGGATTTCAGCGTCGATCTCCGTCGGCGGGAACATCCAAAGGCGGATCCAAAAAGCCATTTTTATCCGGTCCTGCATATAGTGGCGGCTGAGCGACTGGAAACAGGCGCCGAGACGCCTGTCGGGCGGCAGATTGGCGCTGCTTTCGAGCGCCTCGCCCCAGCATGCGACGTAATCGGCCTTGAAGTCGCGCGCAATCGCCAAAAAAAGATCCAGCTTACTGGGAAAATGAGCATAGATCGAAGGTTTCTTGATGCCCGCGTCGCCTGCGATTGCCGAAAGGGACGTGCCGTCATAGCCTTTTTCGGCAAAATGAGCCAGTGCGATTTCTTTCAGAGTGGTTGCGTTCATGATGCACCTAATTTCTTTGTATTATAAAACTACCTAACGGTCGTTAGTATAACGCGAAAAAATAAGCTTGTCAATGCAGGAAAAAAGCGCGCTGCTTTGCAAGAAAATTTGAAGCAAACGGCAGTGAGAGGGCGTGCGTTGTAAAAAGAGAAGAAGCCCCGAGCGCGGCTCAGAGCTTCTTGCGATAAGTCGGAAGAAGGCGGCTTTGAAACGAAGATCCGCTTACAAGGCGGAAGAGAATTTGAGCTGCACGGCGATGCCGTCATAGTTCGGCGCGTCGCTGACGCTTGAGGTGTGCAGCCAGAATTTTTGCAAGTCCAACGATAGGCTGCGTTCATGCGGCAGCGACCAGTCGAAGCCGATCCCGTAGCTGAATTTGCTGCGGTTGCCGATTGCGGTCGGCAGATTCAAGGTGACGATGCTGCCGTTGCGTTTCAGATAGTCGAGGTTCAGACGCAGCGTGCGCGTCGGCGAAAGCGCGCGGCTCCAAGTCGCGCCGGTCGCGTAGCTGTGCAAGCCGGTATTGGCTTCATTTTGCACGATGCCCGGTGCATACGCATCCGCCTGGTGATAAATGGCGCGTCCATAGAGCATCAGATTGTCGCGCTCAGAAAGGCGGCGGTTATGCACCAGTTTAAAATCCCACTCGTCGCCCTCCTGGTAGTAATCGCGTCGATCCTGCTGCGTCATTGAAGAGGAGACATGGAGAAGCTCGGCCAGCGTCTGCTGTTTTGCGCCGAGATGCTGCCAGCGGATAAAGGTTTCCAGCTGGCGGCCCGGCAAAGTGACGGAGCTCGGATCGTCGCTAAGCGGCTGATACTGCCAGGCGATATTGAAACGAGCGCCGAAGGTCCAGCTATCTTCCTTGCCGATCGGGCGGCTGATGCTGATGCCCGGCGTCACTTGCCAGCCTTCGCCGAAGTTGTTCAGCGGTGCAAGATCTTCTTCGATAAGAGTGTTTGTCTCGCGTGCGCTCAGTGCCGCCTTGCCGGTCGGCAACGTGACGTCGAGCGTGTAACGGACGGGATAGTCTTTGTTTTTATTGGTGTGGCCGATCGAAAGCTGCGTGTCGGAAAACGTTGCGACGCGCGAACCGAGGCTGCTGCCCGCGATGACGTAATTGCTCGTAAGACCGTAGTCGACGCGATGACTCGAATAAGAAAAATCATAACCCTGCAGCCACTGATAAAAATCCTGCCCGTCGCTGCGCTTGGCATAGTAATACTTGCTGCTGCCGGAATAATAGACATGCCGATCGGGCGGCGGGTTTTCCAGCAACGAAAGATTGCTTTTTATTTCCGCGAGTGCTGTGCGGGCCTCGAGCGTGTCTTTTTGCGCTTCGGGCAGCGCGAGGGCGGCGTCCGCTTTGTCGTTTCCGGCGTCGCGCAGCGTTTCGCCCGCACTCAGCAGGCGATCCTGCGCTTCCTGCAGCGCTTCGTCGGCGGCTTCGCGTTGTTGCGTCAGCGCATCTGCCCGGACTTCGACTCGCTCAACGGCGGCCGATAAACGATCGGCCGTCTGCCATTTGCCGGCGGCGTGAGCGCTTGCCAGCTCGACGCGGCGACGCGTCTCTTCGGCCTGCGCTAAAAGAGCATCGAGCTTGGCGTCTTCAAAGGTGGTCAGGGGCGCGGGGACATGGTCGGCTTCGACGCGCTTGACTTGTGCGTCGGCGCGTCGGGCTTCGCTTTCGGCCGCCGCCGCCGCATCCTGCGCGGCGGATAGTTCGGCGAGCGCCTCTTTTTCGGCGCTTTGCGCCGCTTGCAAGGCCGCCTTGGCCGCCTCGACATTGCTCGTCGCATCGCTTAAGGCCTCTTCCGCTTTGCGAACGGCCTCTTCGGAGCGGCGCAGCGTTTCGAGCGCTTTCGCTTCGGCGTCGAGTGCGGTGCGCAGCTGAATTTCCGCCTGAGTAAGCGCCGTCCGGGCGGCGCGGATATCGGCCTGGCGCTGCGCCTCGTCTTCGAGCGCGGTGCGCTCTTGGCGCAGTGCGGCGGCGTCGCCGTGCGCCTCCTCGACGATGCCGACGGCATCCGCGGCAAACACGTGCGGCGACGCGCCGAGCAGGAGCAGGGGACAAAGCAGAGGAACGAATTTCTTTACACGCATAAATAGAGACTCCTTTTATCGATTCGAGTTGCCGGATAAATTCGCGCCGAGAGCGCGGCAAACGCGTTGCAGCAGACCCGGCATGGTCTGCGTGAACATCGGCTGCGAGCTGAAGACGAAATAATCAAGGCGCTTGACGTACGAATGAAGCAGATAGATGGAAACGGATACGGTCAGCATGCTGGAGAGGAAAAAGGGAAAGCCCTGCAGATTGTTCGGCAGATGAAGGCCGAGCAGATTGAGCGCGAAGTTGCTGGCGAAAAAGAGAAGGGAAATCAGCAGGGCCTCGCGTCGCGCGTCGAAATAAAGCAGGATGATCTGGATAATTTGCGCCATGCCGATCGCAAAGGAACCGAGGATGAGGATGTTGTAAATATCGATCGATTCATGCGTGATGCCGATGCCGGGCAGTAAGAAATCGCCCAGCGCCAGAAAGAGAAGCGAGAAGACCAGCTGGAACTCGAAGAGATTGCGGATTTCTGACCACATCGTCTGCAACATATCCTGACGGGCGGTCTCGATTTCCTGATAATTGCCTTTGCCGGTGATCGCGCTGAAATACAGCCGGTATTTATCGTAAAAGACAAGTTCGGCGGAAACGACAAAGGCCGCCATCGTCGGCATGATCGAAAGAAAGGCGTAGAAGGTCGCCACGTCGTAGATCGGCGAAAAACGATACGTACCCGCGACGATTTGCGCCGCGTCGCTTTGCCACAAGAGAAAGTTGGCGGTGTAAATGCCGACCGTGTAGCAGAAATTGGTCACGAAAAGGCGGGCGTGATTGTCGAAATAATGCAGAAAGGCGAAATAATGGCCGCCGCGCAGGGGGAAGAACTGCAAGATATAAAAGAGCAGCAGCGCGAGGATGACAAAAATGCCGCTGCAGACGGCAAACAGTACGCCAAGCAGCATGCTGTCCTGATCCGGCAGCAGGTACAAGGCGGCAAAGGCCAGGAAAACGGCGGTCGCAGTACCGGCGGCATAGGAAAAGATGATCTTGAGATAATCTTTTAAGGCGGAAAGATAGACGCCCTGAATCCAGACGATGATCAGTTCCATATATAAAAGATAGGTAAGCGCTTTGAGCAGCGACGGCAGCGGCGAATTCCAAAGAAAAAGCAGAGCCGGCACAGCGCCGAGCGCGAGGGCGAGAGCGAGAATGCCAAAGAGCGAGGGGATGATCTCTTCGTATTGCTCATTGAAGAGACGGTCGGCGACATAGCGGGTGATCAGCATCGAAAAGCCGCTGGAGACGATCTGCGAGAAGATGAACGGATAGACGATGGAACCGAGATAGAGCTGTCTGCTGTAATAAGAAGCATCCATCAGCAGCATCAACTGCTGGATCGCCAGGATCATCAGCGTGGCCAGCATGAACGGCCCTAGCGTGACGATCGCGGTGTAAAAGCTGGCCATCAGATAGCCAACCGTACTTGTCTTGTTAAAGAGTTTCTTTAATTCAAAGCCTATTCCTGCCATAGTACCATCCCATTTTCTTCATAAACTTTTTTATAACGTTGAATCAGCAGATCTTTGGTGTAAAGGCTGGCTGCGCGTTGAAAGCCGTTTTGCCCCATTTGGCGGCGCAATTCCGGCTCGGAGGCCAAGCGGAAGATGGCGCTGGCCATCGTTTCATAGTCGAGCAGCGGTACAATATAACCGGCTTTGCCAAAATCGTCCCCAGCGCCATAAATAAGTTCGCTGCAAGCGCCGACATTGGTCGAGATGCAAGGTATAGCGCAGGCAAAACCTTCGAGAATTACCAGAGGCTGTCCCTCGCTGATGCTGCTGAGAACCATGATGTCGATTTCCTGCAAATACAGCGAAACATCTTGACGTCCGGTAAATTCGATATTGGTAAGATTCAGATTTTCAACCAACTCCAGACAGTTTTGATAGTATTCGGGGTCAGCATCGGTTGGGCCGACGATCAAGAAACGAGCCTCGGGCAGCTGCTCTTGTACCAGCGAAAAACTGCGCAGCATCGTCAGGATGTCCTTGATCGGCACGACGCGTGCGATCGTACCGATCGTCAGCGGCCCGCCGGATTCTTTTTTTGCCAGTGCCGCGTATTTTTCCACGTCGATTCCGTTTGGGATCACCTTGATCTTTTCCGGCGCGCAGCCTAAATAACGTTCGATTTCCGCATTCTTTTCAAAGAGCGTGTACACTTCCGTTGCCCGCTCATAGGTCAGGCGCGAGAGGCTGTAAAAATAGGAAATCCATAAGTCCTTAAAGTCTTCTTTTACCCAGGTCGCTTTCAATAATTCCTCTTCGCGTTCACGCGAATAAATGCCGTGTTCGGTCAGGATGAACGGCTTTTCGTATAAGACGGAGGCGAGACTGCCGACCGCGCCGGCGTAACCGGTGGCGACGCTGTGATAGAGATCGGCTTCGGGGACGTCCTGCTGCAACAGGTAAAAGAGCGGCAGCAGCATCGAGCGGATCGTCCAGAAGAAATCGGTGAACGGCAAATCGCTGTATTTTTCTTCGTACGCTTCTTTGATCGCGTCAAAAAAATCGAAGCTCATAAAGATATCGAGCGCCGAACGCGTGCGCGCGGAACGGAAGATCGGCAGCAACTTCGCCAGATCGAGAACGCCGTCGCCGCGGATCAGCGCCGACAAACAGTCGATCTCCTGGCGGCTCAGCGCGCAGGCGTTCAGCTGCGGCGTCTTCAGTTCGAGAATGCTGTCTAAGAACAGTTCGCGAACGTCTGTCAAATTGGCGGGCAGCTTATATTGGAAGCGGCCGCGATCCTTTGCTTCCGCCGCGATCGAATAGATGATGAACTCGTGCTCCGGCATGCCCTGGATCAGCATTTGGATCCAGGACGCTACGCCGCCGGTTACGTACGGGTAGCTGCCTTCGACGATCAGACAAATTTTCATGCGTTGACACTCCTTAAAAGGCGAGATGGGCTTCGCTGGCTTGCAAAGTGATCAGATAGCTTTGCTCATCGATGCGTTGATAGGAACAGCCGTTGGCGCTGCGGATTTTCTTCGCGCTGCGCAAGACAAAGCAGGCATCCTGACGAAAGCCCCAGCAATAGATGTCGAGGCCGTCGGCGCTCGGGACGAGACGATAGTCGAGCGCAAGATAGTCGCTGAAGTATTCACCGCTTTGCGACAGCGTGCAGCTGCGCAGCCAGGCGTATTTCTTCTGCACCATCTTCAATAGCGAATCGAGGCCCTCGTACATATCGCGCCAGCTGCGCTGCTCGTTTTCGGGATAGAAGATATTGTCGGGGTGGACGAAATGCGAGAAGACGCCCATATACGTGATGCCGTTCAGAATCGCCCAATCCTCATCCGGATGGCGGTTGTAGTCGGAGCTGAGACGCGGCATTTCGAGAATGCCGTCGGCTGCGCGTTTGTAATCCTGGTAGTAGGTGTTGCGCAGGCCCGGGTCGCCAATCGAGACCGAGGCGATGATCGCAAGATCGGGCAATGCTTCGGTCAGCGCTTGGCGGCCCTCGGGACTCAGCATATTCGAGGGCGGCACATAGGTCTTGAGCTTGTATTCGGGATACGCCTCTTTCACGTAGCGCCGGACTTCGCTCAGGCTTTCCGCCATCGCCGCTTTGTTCGGCCACGGCGTGTAGTCAAAATACTGCGGGTTGAAGTCCGTGATCAGCGGCTGATGATTATACCCGTGTACGCCAAGCTCGCCGCCGCTTTTCAAGAGCTCGCGTCCATAAAGGATCAGGTTGTTGCGCATCAGCTGCCCGTCCTGCTCCGGTGCGAACGGCGCGCTTTGCTGCGTGTTGTAAGTCTCGATGATCAGACCAGTGTAACGCATATCGTATTTCGCCGCGAGACTCAGCATGTCGGGCCACCAGACCTGGCGGAAGAATTCGGGCGTCGAAAGACGGTACTCGTCATAGATCTTGGCGTGCCGTCCTTCCGGGATCGGTGCGGGAAAGTCATCGATGCACATGGTTTTGCTTGCGACGACCGGATAGGCGAAAAGCGGCTGTCCAAGCGAAAGCAAGCCGGTCAGCAGACCGCGCTGCTGCTTGCCGGAGAGCGTGCTGCCGTTGAAGACGACGTAATGGCCGCGACCGGCGGCGCGGTCCCAAACGAGCGGGGTATTGTCAAGCGCAAGCATGTGCGCGGTCGCTTCCGGCGTCAACTGGACGCCGAGCGAACTGTTGTCGAAGACGCCGCCCGGCAAAGAGAAATCTTTGCCGCCGAGCAGCAGATTGTCGAGCAGTCGGCCGCCCGGCGCGTTGGCTGCGGGCGAGACGGCGGCGATGCCGAGCTCCGTCTGCACGGCAAGCAGCTTGTCGTTCAAGACGGGCGCTGTCAGCAGATAGAGCGTCAGACCGGAATCAACCTGCGCGCGAAAGCGGTCGAAGTCAACGGCCGCTTCCAAATCGCCGCTGACGAGCAGAATGCCGCTGAACGCGGGCAGCGCTTCCGGCAAGGGCTGACGGGAGGATTGCAGGAGATAGTCTTTTTTCAGACTCTTTAAGGTCTGCTCCACATTCGCGCCCAAACGGAGGCTGTCCGGATCGGCGGGGTCGTACACAATCAGATAGCGCTCGCGCGGCAAAGAGGACGCGGCGGGCGGCTCTTCTTTCGCCTGGCCGCTCAAAAGCTGCGTGTTCTGATTGCTAAAGAGGCGGAGAAATCCATCGCTGCGATTGTATTGGAAGAAGAGGCCGAGCGAAAAGACAAGCAAGAGAACGAGAAACATATTCCTATGAGGCATGTTGACCTCCTTGATCCCAAAAACGGACGGTCTCGAGCGCGGTCGGGCTAAAAGGGATACGGGACGATTTGAGTCTTTGCAGGGTCCGGTGCAGCATCGTGTAACGCCCGGTCAGGTGGCAGTAGCGCATGTAAAGAAGATACGCCTCCTCCTGATCGGAAAAACGTTTAAAGAAGGCCAGGCCGTACTTGCGCGCGCTGTGGTAATCTTTTATGCTCAGCGCCAGTTCGACGCGCTCCACCCAGTAAAGCTTTTCGTTTTTTTCCTTGAGCAGGATCGCGTTGAGCGCGGCTTCATATTCCGCGCGCCATTTGCTGCGACTGTTCGCGTCGAGGAGCGTGTCTTTCAGATAGTGCTTCAACAGTGCAGCATACTTTTTCTGCAGCAAAAGATCATCGGGCGTCTTGCTCACTTTTTTGCGCAGACGATTTAACTTGAGTTCCAGTTTCGCGATGCGGTGCGTCATGATCGAGACCGCGTAATGCGCGATTTCGGTGTCCTTGTCGCGTACCGCATCGAGCAGGATGGAGGGATTGTCGAGTTGGTCCTGCTTGATGACGCGCGTCAGTGCGTTGCGCCGGGTCAGCGGATCTTCAAAGAGCAGCAGATCCTGAACCGGAATGATGTCGGCGTTTTGCAGGCGGCCCAGTTTTGCGACGCTGCGCGTCTTCTTGAACTCGCCATACAGTGCGGAGAGGTCTTCTGCCTGCTGCGCGTTGCTCTTGTGGCTGATGCGCAGTAAAAGCAGGAGCAAAAAACCGAAAAACGGCAGCAGACTGAGCAGCGCCAATTCCGCCAGGAAACGGCTCGCGCCGTCGCGTTTGAAGAGGCGGCTGTAAGCCGCATAGGCTGCGATAAGGAAAAGATGAAGGAGAAACAATGCAGTAATCATATTAAGCACCTGCCATCTCTATGGTGTGAAATCCTTTTTGCGCCAGGCGTTCCTGGACGACGGGGAGCATTTCGCGTGTGACGTTCTGCAGCAGCAAAAGGACATGGCCGGACGCATCGAGACCGGCGTAATCTTCGGCTCGGATGACATTGGCCAGCGAGTGGTAGAGGCCGACCAGATCCTCGCGCTTATCGCGCAGGCGCAGCAGCGTGCAAGGTTGGTTATGCTTCAGGCTGCGCTTGGTCATTTCCTGCTGCAGCTTGGCAAACGCGTCCGGCAGCAAAAGCTGCGTGCCGCTGACCTGCTGTTTTTCGCTGCTGCTCAATTCGTAGCTGTGCGCTTTGCCCAACGCGTCTGCGATCAAGAGCGCGGTGACGCGCAGCAGGTTGCTCTGATGCAGCGTCATGCTTTCAAACGGGAGGTTATACAGCTGCACGATCGCGATCGTCTTGTTCTGATAGCGGATCGCCGCAGCCATTGACGGGCCGGCGAAATGACGGTTGACGAAAACGCCTTTCGTCTGCATGACTTTCTGCGCATACGGCGAATCGGCGACGCGAATCGAGTTTTCCAGATAGGCCGCATCATCCTTGGCGCGCACCTTGATCCGCCAGAAAGACGAATCGGCGTTCACGGTGTAGATGTCGACGCTGCTGCAGCGCATGATGCGCTGCAGGACATCGATCGAAGACGTGTAGATGTCTTCCGGCGCCAGGCTGTCGAGATCCTTGATGATGCTGTAGATTTTGCCGATGCTGTCGTCGGAATTGACGATCTGGTTATAAAGGACGTCTTTGACCTGGACGCATTCCTGGTGCATCTTTTCCAGAAAGCGATGCTTATCGGCGATGCGTTCCAGTTCGTTTTCCTTATCGGCCAGAATGTGGCGGCGGCGGTCGGTGACGTAGCCGGTGATCACGCCGAGCGCCAGGTATACCGCCAGATGCGTCAGGTATTGCACCTGATACAAGAGCGTGACGAGATCGGCGCCTTTGGCGATCATGCTGTAGCAAAAGAGCAGTACGGAGAGCGCCGTTGCGGGCATCGACTGCTGTTTGCCGTAGAGCAGACCCATCACCGCGATATAGATGTAGTTGTAGTCCATGCCCAGACGAAAATCGAGCAGGCCGCCGTGCAGATTGAAGAAGGAGAGGCAGGCCATCAGTGCGAAGAGCGTTGCGTTTTCCAGATAAGGCCGGTAAACGGAAAGCAGCGAAGGCGGCGACGGCGCTTTTTCCGGCGCAAGGCGTGCCTGCTCCGCCTGCCAGAGACAGGTTTTTTCCAGGCCCTCTTCCAGCGTATAGCGCGGCGACCAGCCGAGCTGTTCTTTGGCTGCGCTGTTATCGAACGAAGCGCGGCAGATGTCGAATGCGCGATACTTTTCGTGCGTCAGACCCGGCAGGTCGTAATGCTTGCCGAGCAGCTTCACGACTTCGAGCAGGTTGTGCGATTGGCGGCTGACGATGTTGATGACCGGCTGGCGGACGATTTTCACCGCCGCCCAGTAGATGGCCATGACCGCGTCGTCCACATAGAGATAATCGCGGCATTGTCGACCGTCGCCGTGGATGACCAGCTTTTCTTTGGCGGCGATCTGTCTCAGGAAACTCGAGATGACGCCGGCTTCGCCGCAGCTGCCCTGGCGGGGGCCGTATACGTTGGAGAGACGGAGGATAACGGTCTCGAGACCGTATTGCTCCTGCCAGATGCGACAGTAGGCTTCGCCGTTGGCTTTGTTGATGCTGTAGAGCGAGAGCGGCTTGAGCGGGCTGGCTTCCGAGAGCGTCAGCTCGGACGAATCGCCGTATACGGCGGTCGAAGAAACGAAGAGAAACTTTTTCACTTTATACTGGTGCGACAGACGCAGCATGTTGACCAGGCCTAAGATGTTGGACTGGCAATCTTCGTACGGCGCTTTGGCCGATTCGGCGACATCGACCTTGGCGGCCAGATGGATTACGATATCAAGGTTATTGTTTTGAAAAATCGCTTCACATTCCTGATCGGCGATATTGCGCCGGTAAAAGACATGCGGCAGCGTGAGATTGCGCGCCAAGCCGCTCGAAAGATCGTCGATGACGAAGACGTCGTGTTTTTCCTGAATCAGTTTTTCGCACAGCTGCGAGCCGATAAAGCCGTAGCCGCCGGTGACAAGTATTTTCATGTGTGGAACGCTCCTATTATATAGAGATTACTTTCAGTGTACGTCGGGATTGTCGAGAAAATATTGGTAGCCGTCGACGACGTCGAGCATCGCGCCGTCGAAAGAGGCGGCAAGAATCCGGTCCAGCTGCGCGGCATCGCTGCCAAAGAGCAGCTGCTGCCAGTCGTTTTGCCAATAGCGGACCTTGAAATTGCCGACCCAATCCGGATTGGCGGTTACCAGCCAGGCGGGCGGCGACTGTTTCCAGTCCGGTTGCCAATAGGGACGGTACTCTTCCGCTTCCGCGATGCTCAGATAAGCGAGAACCAGACGCTGACCGCCCTGCGGCTTGCGCTTGAGCGAACGGACTTCGTCCGGCGTCAGCGGCGAGCCGTTGAAGGTCGGATCGATGATCAGAAGGTCGAACGCGCAGGCGCGCAAAGCGTTGAGGTAAAGACTGCGGCTGGCGAACTCTTCCGGATTCAAAAGCACGAGAAAGTTCTTCGCCTGCGCGAGGCGGCTGACGTCGCTGCGATTGCTGCGTTGCGTTTTTTGCGGCAGCTTCGTCAACTGGCGGTTGGGGGCGGCCAGTGAAACGAAACCGGCTTGCCGGTTTTCCTGGTAGGAATCAGCGACTGTAGAAGGCGAAAGGCAATAATCGATGTTGAAGAGCGGCTTGCCTAATTGCTGCGCCGCCGTCAAAGCGGGCGACGAGGCGAGACGCGCCTCCGGCGGCGTCGCTTCGTCGTCCTTCATCTCCCAGCCGTAAAAATAGCTCTCGATCAGGATGCCGTCGAGGTTTGCGCTGACCAGCGTCCGGGCGGACGGCGTCAGCGTCTCCGGCGCGAATAAGTCGAGACTGCCGTTGCCCAAAAGCTGAAATGTCGCGCTGCGTTCCTGGCTGTAGCTGCGCAGCTGTCCGAGCAAGCGCGCCATTTCCAGCGGATAATCGATGGGCGTTTGTTGCGCGCGCGCCAGCGAAGGCAAGGCGACGGTGCAAAGCAAGAGGAATAAAGTGCAACAGGCGCTGCGGAAAAACATAGAATCACCTCGTTTCAAATTATGGTAATTAGCATTAAATAAATTAAAAAACGACTGCCGGTACGGCAACAGCGATTACTGTTGCAACCTGGCAGTCGTAGACAATTGTCGGTAGACCCATGGCTTTGCGCCCTTGGCTTTCGCCAAGTTTGCCCTCCCGAATAAACACTGCGAAGATGAGGCGGCGCATTGGACGGAAAAAAATCCGACATCCAGGCCTGAAAAACTTCGACATTTTCGGAGGCATATTTGTAAAAAATAGTGTATCCTTTTTAGATTTTAACAGAATTGAAAAGAATGTCAAGCAAAAGAATAGGACTTAAGGCTGGTCTTCTGGCCTCAAGTCCTATTCAGATTTTTCTTTCTATTTCAACGCCAGCTCAAGCTGAAAGTCGCGGCGCAGCCATTTGGAAAAACGCAGTGCGGCATCCTGTTCGAGCGGCGTCGGGTCGCTGGCGTCAAGCTGCAGACTGAGGCGTCCTGCTTCAATTTGCGCTGTGACGTTCTTGACCAACGTCATTTGCGTCGTATCGAGACTTTCGGCGATGCTCAAGAGAAAAGCCAGTTTGCGTGCGCTCTGCCAGTCGGCTTCATCGAGGAATTGGTGATAGAGACGGTTGTGGTCGAAGCGAAAGGCCGGGCCGTGATGCCAGCCGGTGATCACCGCAGCCAGCATCTGCTCGCGGTGCGAGAGACCGAAAAGGCGCGCGTTTTCCACCAGATAGGTGCTGTGGCGGTAGTGATCGTAATAATTGATGCTGATGCCGGTGTCATGCAACAAGGAGGCGGTGCGCAGCATCAGGCGACTGCGATCGTCGAGCGCGAAAAAATCGCGGCAGCCGCAAAACAGCTGATCGGCCAGTTTTGTGACATGCTCGGCATGCGAGCTGTTGCCATTATATAGAAGCAAAGTGTTTTTCGTGCTGTGTTCGAGCGGATTCGCGACGACTTCGCTCTGGCCGCTGCGCGAGAGAAGATATTGGAGGAACAGTCCTTCGCGTACGCCGCAGCCGCTGACGATGAGCTGCTGCGCGCGCGCTTTTTCCTGCAGCGCTTTGACGATGCCGATGCCGGCCAGGATGATGTCGGCGCGTTCGCCGCCGAGTCCCGGCACTTTGCGGCGCTGCGCATAGCTGAGCTTCGAGACGTCCTGCCATAAGGCGTGAAACGACATCGCGCCCATGCGATAGTTGTGCAGCTTGGGAAACGGATAATTCTTGCGCCGCTGATCCATCTTCGCGATCGTCCGGGCGGTGCCGCCGACGCCGAGCAACGGTACGTTAAGGTTCTTCAGCCAGGGCAGCTGGTTCAGCTGCTTGCGAAAGAATGCCTGCAGTTCGTCGAGTTGTCCCTCCGAGGCGCGGTTGTTCAGGCGGAATCGTTCGGTCATATTGACCGCGCCGAACGGCAGGCTGATCATGTGTTCCGCCTTGCGGTTCTTGATCAGCGTCAGTTCGGTGCTGCCGCCGCCGAGGTCGAACAGCAGCGCGTTTTCTACATCGAGCGTGTTGATCGCGCCGAGATAGCCGAGTTTTGCTTCCGTCTCGCCGCTGACTGCGCGCAGCGGGATGCCCGTCTCCTTGCGTACCCGTTCAACGAAAGCGCCGCCGTTTTTGGTGTTGCGCACGGCCGCGGTGCCGACCGCCAGCGTCTTGTCGACGTTAAAGAGGCGGCACATGTGCGAAAAGGTCTGTAGTGAGCGGAGCGCGCGCTCCATCGCCGCGCTTTGCAGCTTATTGTCCTGGGCGATCCCCTCGCTGAGCCGGACCGCCTCTTTTTGATGATAGATCAGATTGTAAGCGCCGTTTTTATAAATTTGCATGATGATCAGGCGGGCCGAGTTCGACCCGAGGTCGATGACCGCGACGCGTTCACTCATGGCAGATCACCCCTTTGCATTCGATTTGAAAAGTATAACATAGTTTAGACAGCATAACATAATTTTAACATCCGATTGCTATAATAGACAGCAGGAGTTTTACCTATTTTCCATCGAATTACAGTAGTTAAGAATCGGATTGAGGTGAGAGGATGTCGAGTTTTGCCGCGATACATATCGGATCGGAAACCGTCAGCTTGCAGATTGTCGAATATAAGGACGTCGACGACATCCGGGTGCTGGATCGGGCCAGACGTCAAATGGATTTGGGCGAAGAAGCGTTCAAAAGCGGCCAGATCAGCTTTGCTTCCGTTAGTGAGATTTGCGAACTGCTGAAAGGCTTTCGCCGTCTTTGCAGCGAATACGGCGTACGCGACTGCCGCGTCATGGCGACGACCGCGTTGCGTGAAGCCGAAAATCAGCAATATATCATCGATCAGATCCGCATTAAGACCGGATTGGAAGTCGAAATCGTCGACATGCCGCAGGAAATCTTCTATAAATATATGGCGCTGTTCAAACATCTGCAGACGTCCGGGCTGGCGAAGACCGAAGACGGACTGCTGTTCGTCGACATCTCCTCCGGCGGCACCGGGATTACGCTCTATCGCCAGGGTGCGATCCGCTATCAGCAAAACATCAACATCGGCGCGATGCGCATCAAAGAAAGCTTTGCGCAAAATCAGCGCGATGACGTCTGCTTCCAGCAGGTGCTGGACGAATATATCGAAAGCGCGATCGACCCGATTGCGGTCGCGCTGATGGGGCAGCGCAGTCCGTATCTGGTGCTGACCGGTAATGAGACGCGGCTGCTTTTACAGCTGCTCGGACACAGCGAGGGCCTGGCGGTGCTCAGTCCGAAAGAACTGAAAGAATTGTATCGCAAGGTTCGCCGTCTCAACCTGCCGGAACTGATGACGCGCTTCGACCTGGACGAGGCCGATGCAGCGCTGGTCATACCGGCGCTCGGCTTATACTGCAAGATGATGGAAGTGGCGGCAGTCGATCATGTCCTGGTACCGACGCTGCGCTTCATTGACGGTATGACTCTCTTGCATGTGGCGGAGAAAACCGACAGCTCTTGGCTCGATGTGATGGAAGAACATACTTTCAGCGTCGTCAAAGCGATTGAAGACAAATTTCATTACGACAAAGCCCACGCTTCGGTCGTTGAGGAATTCTCGCTGCTTTTGTTTGACAAGCTGAACCGCTACCACGGCCTCGGGCGCAGAGAACGGCTGATGCTGCGCGCCGCGGCGCATCTGCATGACATCGGAAAGTTCGTCAACCTGCGCCGCCACTATTTCTATTCGTACCGGCTGATCGAATCGGCCGATATCCTGGGTATTTCCAGAAGCGAAAAAAGAATCATTGCCAATGTTTCCTATTATCACTCCAAGGGAACGCCGAACAATGCCGATGAGAACTTCGCCCGCCTTTCGAACAAGGCCAAACTGACCGTCGCGAAACTGTCGGCGATCATTCGTCTGGCCGATGCGCTCGACCGCAGTCACCGGCAAAAAATCACAGACTGCAGCGTGCAGATCAAAGGGGATGAAATGATTTTGAACGTAAAAGCGCGCGAAGATTTGTCGCTGGAAGAATGGACGTTTGCCGAAAAGGCGGAATTCTTTGAGAGCGTATTCGGTTTAAAAGCCCGCGTCGTCGGGACGATCGGAGGCAACCATGGAACTTGACCGAGCGGAACATTTTATCAATCGCGAACTGAGCTGGCTCAAATTCAACAGCCGCGTCATGGACGAAGCCAAACAACTCGATAAGCCCGTCTTAGAACGTTTGAAATTCATTGCGATCAGCAGTTCGAATCTTGATGAATTCTTTATGATCCGGGTCGCCGGTTTGAAAAGCCAGCTTGAAGCCGGCGTCAACAAATTTGATGCGGCCGGACTGACCGTGCGCCAACAGGTGGAAGGCATCAGCGAAGTAACGCACGAATTGGTGAAGGAACAGTACAAGGTGCTGCGCGCTTTGCTTGCGGAACTGACGCAGCATGAGATCATCATTGGCGAAGAAAAGGATTTGCCGGAAAAAGCGCGTCACTGGGTCGAACAATATTTTCGCCAGACCGTCTATCCCGTTATCACGCCGCTGGCGGTCGATGCCAGTCATCCGTTTCCGTTTCTCGCCAGCCGCAGCCTGAATTTGGCGGTCTTGCTTCTGAGAGGCAAGGACGAGGAACAACTGGCCGTGATTCAGGTTCCGGCGGTACTGCCCCGTTTGGTCGAAGTGCCGAACCAGGGCAAAAAAAGAACGTTTCTCTTTCTGGAAGATATCATTCAAACGCATTGCCAGGCCTTGTTCAAAGGCTACAAGATCAAAGAGATCACGCCGTTTCGCATCACGCGCAATGCCGACCTGACGATTGACGAAGACGACGCCGAAGACCTGATGGCGGAAGTCGAGAAATCGCTGCGCCAACGCAAGCGCGGCGATGCGGTGCGCCTCGAAATCGCGCGGCAGGCCGGAAAAACGGTGAAAAAATTTCTGATGGACGGTTGCGAACTCGAAGACGGCGACATCTATGAAATCAACGGGCCGATTGACGCCAGCTGCTTTTTCAAGTTTACCGCAATTTCCGGCTACGACCATCTGCGCTACGAACCGTTGACGCCGCAGATTCCGGCGGCGCTGAAAGAGTGCGAGGATTTCTATGCGCTGATCAAAGAGCGCGACATGCTGCTGCACCATCCGTACGAATCGTTTGAGCCGGTCGTCGACTTTATCCGTCAGGCGGCGCAAGACCCGAGCGTTCTGGCGATCAAGCAGACGCTCTACCGCGTCAGCGGCAACTCGCCGATCGTTCGTGCGCTGGCGCAGGCCGCCGAAAACGGCAAACAGGTCACGGTCGTCGTCGAACTCAAGGCCCGCTTTGACGAAGAAAACAACATCCAATGGGCGAGACGGCTCGAAGAAGCCGGTTGCCACGTTATCTACGGCCTGGTCGGCCTCAAGACGCACGCAAAGATGGCGCTCGTCGTGCGCCAGGAAGGCTCCGGCATCCAGCGCTATGTGCACATGGGCACCGGCAACTACAACGATACCACGGCCAAAATATACGCCGACCTCAGTCTCTTTACCGCCAACGATCAATTCGGCGCGGACGCGTCCGCCTTCTTTAATATGCTTTCCGGCTATTCCGATCCGCCGGTCTGGAACAAACTCGTCGTCGCGCCGTTCGACCTGCGCGAAAAGCTTGAAGAGCTGATCGAACGCGAAAGCGAATTTGCCGAACAGGGGCAAGAGGGACGGATCATTGCCAAACTCAATTCCCTGATCGACAAAGGTATTATGCTCAAATTGTACGAAGCGGCCAGTCGCGGCGTGAAGATCGACCTCATCGTGCGCGGCATCTGCGGCATTCGGCCGGGCATCGAGGGCGTCGGCAAAAACATCAGCATTCACAGCATCGTCGGACGCTTTCTCGAACATCACCGCATTTTGTATGTGAATAACGGCGGCGATCCGAAAGTCTTCCTCTCCAGCGCCGACTGGATGCACCGCAACCTGAACGAGCGGGTCGAGCTGCTTTTTCCGCTCGAAGACGAACAGGCTGCGCTGCGTGTGACGGAAATGCTTGATGTGATGCTCAGAGACAACTGCAAGTCGCATCATATGAAAAGCGACGGACACTACCGGCGGCCCGAAAAGCGAAACGCGCCGCCGCTGAACAGCCAGGAAGAGTTTTACCGGCAGGCGAAGGCCGCGGCCAAAAGCGCGCCGCTGCCGCTGCGCGACCGCGTGCAGCCGCTCTACCGCAAAGACATATGAATAAAAGGAGTGGGAACGATGAAAGTGGCGGTTGACTACAATAATATGGATGGGTACATCAATTATGATGAGGTTGCCAAGACGATCGAAGTATTCCTGCCGGACGAAGCAAAACGTCGTGAGGTCGAAGACTATTTGAAACAGGCGCACACGCTTCTTGTTCCCGGCGCAGATTGCAAAGCGCCGTTTGTTAGCCGATCGGTCGTCGCGCGCGAAAGTCTGGACGACTTTTACAGCGCCTTGAGTCGCTTATGGGAACGTACCGACGTGGCGATCCAGTGGAGCCGACGCGTAAATTGAAGAAAACGGCAAAGATTATTTGAAACTACGTAGCAAAAAAGACGGAAAAACTAAAAAAAATGCAAAACGCTGTAAATTGACCTAAATGGTCTGAAAACAGCAAATTTATTCACACTTATCCCCAAAACTATCCACAAAACAGCTTGAAATGTGGATAACTCCTGTGAAAAGTCCCGTTTCGGCAGAAAAACACTCGCTTGAAATGTGGATAACGCAATGTGGATAATGAAAAAGTTATCCACATTGCGAAAAAATACAGAAAAAAGATTGACGGAAGTTTACGATTATGATAAACTAGTTTTTGTCGGCAAGCACGACAGAAAAATGGCTCCGTAGCTCAGCTGGATAGAGCGTTTGACTACGAATCAAGAGGTCGCAGGTTCGACTCCTGCCGGGGTCACCATTTTTTTTCAATCCGCAAACTCACATATAGCAAGACAGGTTCGCAAGAACCGTAAAGACTCGGTGCAAGCCGGGTCTTTCTTATATCCGCGCGCGCTACAGAAAGGATCTGAGAACATGAAACAGTTGACGCCGAATCTGATGGTCGACGATGTGAAAGAAACGCTGCATTTTTATCGCGAGGTGCTCGGTTTTTCGCCGCTGATGACGGTGCCGGACGAGGGGACGCCGGTCTGGGCGATGGTCGCCTGCGGCGAGGTGCAATTGATGTTCCAGGAACGCGCCAGCATCGTCGCCGAATACCCGAAGCTTGATTCTCTTGCGCTGGGCGGCGCACTGACGTTTTACATCAAGGTCGACGACGTTGCCGAACTCTATGCGCGCGTCAAAGACCGCGCCACGATCCTGCGTCCGCTGCACCGTACCTTCTACGATGCCGACGAATTCGCGCTCGAAGACTGCAACGGCTTCATCCTCACTTTCGCCGCCGACGCGATGTAAAAAGCGGTGGATTGACCCGACACATGCGTTAAAATTGACATATCCCAGCCGAAATGCTAAACTAAATCCTGGTTGAACCCCGTATGCGCCCGTAGCTCAGGGGATAGAGCGACGGTTTCCTAAACCGCAGGTCGCAAGTTCGATTCTTGCCGGGCGCACCATCTCAAACATAATGACAGCAAGGCTTCCGTGAAAAGAAGCCTTGCTGTTTTTTCTTTTTGATGGTTTTGGCGAATCAAACGAGCTGCTGCCTGTGGAAAGGCCATTTCAGCTAAGAGATCGCTGATTTAATAACGGAAACACAGATCGCGATGCGCGATCACAGAAATCGTTGCACGATTTAACAGTTTTTACTTTTACTCATTATTCGCGCAGCGAATCTGCGGTGCGCAGCACCTGTGGTTCAACTAAAAAAAATTCGTATCATTCTATGCAACAGTTATGCATTGAACGCTACGAATTAATCAGTGGTTTCCTAGATGCCCTTTTTGAATTTCAGTTCATTCATTGCTTTTGCAAATTCAACTTGGTAATGGTGAGGTAATTCACTGCCTTTAGCTCTTTCCGCGTCAGTGGTTTTACCTGAACCAGAACTCGGCGGCCAGACATGGACTTCACAGCCTGAAACATCAGAAATTCCAGACGCATGCGCCATCCATGGCTTAGCGTCTGCGCGAAGCGTCCTGCTTCGCGTTTCAGAGGTTTTGTCTGTGAAACCCTGTCTGACTCTCCTCGTCCGCAACGTTCCGGAAAAACCACTGACGCGGGGCTTGGGGAACGGGGAACGTTGACGGATAGAATAGGGTGGAGCATATGGGGCGACTACTGGCAGGAAGTTTTTGAGGTATGAGAGAATTTAAAACAAAAGTGAATCGATGAACTTTGCAAAGAGAACTTTTGTTATTTCCCGCGCGGAAGAATGGAATCGATTGAGAATGATATTGACGTCTTGATTTGCCAAGACGGGTAGAAAATGTGGCTTAGACTTAGCATTTTGAGAGGGCGTGTATGTTGTTGAGAGAAAGTTTAATCAGAGTTGTAAGTGGTGTTATTTTGATTATTGGAGTTTTTATTAATGCGGCTTCTGCGAAAAATAATGATGGAATTACTTATTCTCCTAATTGGGTAATTGGTGAATCGGCATCCTATATGGTAGTGCAAAAGTCGACAAAAACTAATTATTTTACGACTTCACATGTTAATATCAAAGTTATAGAAAAAACTAAGTCAGGGTATGTTTTAGAATGGAAATTTGGAGAGGTTGAACTCAGCCCCGAATATAAAGAGCTGCCCTTGCAAACGCAAGTGTTATTAGATGCTACCAGAAAAATTACGACAAATCAGGTGGTAAGATATAGAACAAGTAATAAGGGAACCTTTCAGGAGATCGTGAATGTAGATGAAATTCGAAACTCTTCGAATGGAGCATTAGATATTTTTATCAATGGACTTCCTGAGGGGCAGGAAAAAGAAAGATTTAAAGATGTAATACAAAAGATGATGCAGAACGATTCAGTTATAAAAAGTCCTTCCAGGGAATTAGCAAGTTTACATAGCGATTTTATATGCGGGAGAACATTCTATATTGGAAAAACATATTCGGCGGAAGTTGAAACGCCCAATATGTTTGATGCCAGTTTGCCTCTGACGGGAACGGTTAGCATTATGGCGTCGCATGATGGAAATGTAACCACCTATAGAATAAGTAGCACTTTCGATAAGGCGATACTTTTTAAAAGCATAGTATCAACGTTGGAAAAGGCTTCAGGTACTAAGCTGTCAGATTCTAAGGCGAAGGAATTTGAACAGGCAGTTCAGGATTTGGAACTGGTTGATAGCTATACTTTTTCTGTTTTAGATGGCGAAAATTGGCTTGAACAATGCAATTTTGAAAGAAAAATGACAGCGCAAGGAAAAACAGTAAAAGAAACTTTTGTAATAACCAGAGAAAGAGAGAAAAAAAGCAAAACTACTGTTATTGAATAGCGGCAAAATGAACAAAGAAAATGACTTGATTGGAAAATGCGGGGCAAGGTTATTTCTAGTTCATTCTTATGAAAAATAAAGGCGGCGAATAATAAAAATGAGGTAAGTGAGAATTGAACAAGGGCGCATCCTCTTATCGTCCGGAAGCAAAAAGAACCGTTCGAAACCACTGAAAAAGTCGCACTTTTTTTGAAACTTTCCATCAGTATATTTTTCGGCCTTCAAAAATGTGTTTTAAGACATTTTCGAAGATCAAGATGAAGTTTATGACTCATTGAAAATGCCAACCAGATAGTTTTTCAGTGATTTCGAACCGTTCCTGTTACTTCCGCCGCCCCTGTTCATTTTTCTAATAATAAATCTTGAAGATTTCAAAAGTTATGCCTCAAATAGGAGTTTTAGAGTGACTAGAAGGAGGAAAAAGTTTTGGATGTAAACTTAGAGAAGTTGTTCTTTGATGCGATCATGGAGGCTATTCAAGAAGAAGAGTGTGAGTTGAATAGATTGTTTGAGCAGAATAGTGATTTTTACAAAACCGTTCATCATGGAGTTTGGCAACTTTATGAAACATCGTTTGTATATGCCGGTATTAAAAATTTACTAAGGCGAAAATTCCCGCAAGAAGTTTGTTGGGAGTGTCCATATCCATCAAATAAAAATCTGCATGCGGACATGGGATTGAGAGGAGTAGCAGGAGAAGTTTCTGATATAATTGAGGTTAAGTTGTGGTTAGAGGATAAAGCAGATAAAATAAAAAGGGATATTGATAAACTTCGTTCAGAAGCGTGTGGTAAATATATGATGGTAATTAACTTTGGCGGTTTTGATATTGCGGAGGTAACTGAACATGTCAAATTTCTGACGAATACTATAACTGGTATTCAGCTAGTACAGGAAAAATCATTTTTAAGCAAAACATACTTAAAAGAACATGCAATGAGAAGTGTTGATGTTATGATGTTCAAAGTTAACTGAAGTAGGAGCGCAGAGACGGTTCTCGCCGCTTCGATCTTATGAAAACTAAAGGGAAATCATAATAAAGAATGAGGGGAACGGACTTTGATCCGTTCCCCTCATTCTTACTAGGTTGAAATCTAATGGGTGATATTTATTGCGTTTTTGGAAGACTTGCAGATTCAACTTGGTGAGGTGATTCACGGGTCACTGCCTTAGCTCTTTCCGCATCAGTGGTTTTACCTGAACCGTCGGACTCTAATGCCATCCTTGGCGCGTCCGACACTAGGAGCATCCAGCTCCGTCGGGACTCCAAAGAAATGGCCTCACAGCCTGCAACCTCAGAAATTCCAGACGCATGCGCCATCCATGGCTTAGCGTCTGCGCGAAGCGTCCTGCTTCGCGTTTCAGAGGTTTTGTCTGTGAAACCCTGTCCGACTCTCCTCGTCCGCAACGTTCCGGAAAAACCACTGACGCGGGGCTTGGAGTGACGGGAGGACGTGAGGGGAGGAAATAAAGCATATTTTTGAAGAATGCATGACTGATCCTGAGTGCCTCCGGTCTTATTGATCTGTCCCTCGAAAATAGTACGAACTTCATGTAGAGGAATCGTATAAAATAGTCATAAGGGGGATGAGAAAATGAAGAAGTATCCAGAAGAAAAAATCATTGCCATATTAAAAGAAGTCAAGGTCGCTGAAACCTGCCGCAAGTATGGGATTAGTGATGTTACCTATTACAACTGGAAAGCGAAATATGATGGTCTTGCACTCTCTGAACTACATCGGTGAAAAGTAATGGGTGAGGCTAATTTTAACGATGATCGCGGGAATAGCGAAGTTTGAACGTGAGGCCATGCTAGAGCGTCAACGTGAGGGCGTGGCGTTGGCAAAGGTGGCGGGCAAGTATAAAGGCAAGGAAAGAAAATACCTGCCGATAATTTTGAAGAACTGTGGTCGAAGTATATGGGGCGGGAAATGTCAAAGATAGAACTTGCAAAGGTATGCGAAATGTCTCGTCCTGTGCTGGATAAACTTCTGAAGGAAAAGGGGCATATGAAATGAGTTTAAATGAAGGAGAAATGAAAAAACTTAAAACCAATAATTCTGTGTATGTAGAAAAAATGCTTGAAGCCTTATTCATATCTGAACTGAAGCAAGAAGCCTTATTCAGGTATGGTATGGAATATATGGTGCGGGTGGCATATTCTGAAATAGACGATGAGGGGGTAGACGTTATTCTAACCTGTGCAGGGAAGGTTCGCCATGTTCAATTAAAAGCCATGCACGCCGATACAAAGGAAATATCAAAGCCTATCCATGAAGCTTTAGCACGTACCAATATTAGCGGCTGTGTCGTGGTGTTGGTGTGGGCGGTTAACCCTGAAACAAATAGAATCAACTTTAAATACAAGTTCTTTGGTGGTGAAGTGGGCCAGCCGTTACCGTCTATCGACGAACATAGAAAAGCCAGTAAACCGGGTAGAACAGGCAAGAAGAAGCCAAATACCCGCGCCGTATCACGCACCAGATTTGAACCTGTTGCAGATGTTTCCGCGTTGTTACAAAGGCTTTTTGGTTTGGAGGGATGAGCAATGACCACGGCAGAACGATTAGATGGTGTTATCCTGCAAGCTTGGGATATTATGACGAAGCGCGTTGCTTTCGGCCATAGGAAAGAAGGGCGGGGACTGAAGGGCGGGGACGGTTCTTTCCGCTTCGGTCTTATGAAAACTAAAGGTGATTCGCAATGAAGAATGAGGGGGATGGAATTGGATCCGTTCCCCTCATTCTCACAAGGTTGAAATCTAATGGGTGATATCTATTGCGTTTTTGGAAGACTTGCAGATTCAACTTGGTAATGGCGAGGTGATTCACTGCCTTAGCTCTTTCCGCATCAGTGGTTTTACCTGAACCGTCGGACGCTAATGCCATCCTTGGCGCGTCCGACACTAGGAGCATCCGGCTCCGTCGTGGCCTCAATCGTCGACTGCAACTGCAGAAAGTCAAGACGCATGCGCCATCCATGGCTTAGCGTCTGCGCGAAGCGTCCTACTTCGCGTTTCAGAGGTTTTGTCTGTGACGCCCTGTCTGGCTCTCCTCGTCCGCAACGTTCCGGAAAAACCACTGACGCGGGGCTTGGGGGTGGCGGGAGGACGTGAGGAGATGAAATAAAGCATATTTTTCAATAATGAATGCCTGACCCCGAGTGCCCCCAGGATTTAAATGATAAGCGGAAAACAGGGCTCTACACCTGAACTATGCTTGCGCAGGAGGAGTTCGTGAATTGTTTCTTGAAAGTGTTATTTAGAGAAATTGTTCTATGTTAGATTACGAAGGGAATCAGATTTGAAGAAGACAGATTATAAAGCATAAAGGCAGCAAAAAGAATCGTCCGAACCCGCTAAAAACCATGGGGGTAGTGGCTTCGAACAGTCTCTTTTGTATCGTCCATATGAAATGATGAAGTATAGATAAGAAATATGACTACGAAGGAGACAAATAATGAAACAATATATTATGCCAAATATTAAAAAATTTAATGATTTTGAGTCGTTAGATGAGTATGTGACATCTTCGTCAATATATATGAATTTTTCGAAAGAAGAAAAAATCAGTTTTGAACAGATTTTACAACCAGGCAAAACAATGATAATTGCAGAACCTGGAATGGGAAAAACTTTTTTGTTAAAGGAAATTGTAAAAAGGGCTACTTCGTTTGGGAAAAATGCTTTATATATAGAAGTCAAAAAATTCGAAAGAGAGTTATCAAAAAGTGAAATCGAAAATAAAATAAGTGAAGGTGAAAACAATGAAGTTACGGGCATCTTTTGGACCGGAAGGTTTGAATTTAATGACAATAAGAACAATATAATATGCATAGATGCATTGGACGAATTATTGCCATCTAAGAGAGCTTCAATTATTGAAGGAATTAAATTAATTTTAAAAGAGTATCCTAAAATGCAAGTTTATTGTTCGTGTAGAAAGCAGCATTATAAAGCGAACTTGAAGGACACTTTTGGTAATTTTACGTATAGATATATTGAAGCATTTACAGTTGATCAAGTCCTTGAATTCTTAAGGGCAAGAGATTCAGAAGGCTTAGAAGAGATAATTATGGATATTTTTAAATCTAAAAATAAAGACATGATTATTCAAACGCCACGATATTTAGACATGTTAATTAGGATACTAAACGAAAAAAAGGAGACAATAAAGTATCAAGAAATAAGCAGAGGAAAGTTGTTTGAAAAATTCATATACATGCAATTAGAAAATGAACTCAAAATCAATAATCAACAACAAGAAATGAGGCAAACTAAAGAACTTGTAAAGAGGGTGCTGGAAAAATTAGCATTAGTAATGGCTATTTATCAAACAAATGTGATAAAAAAAGAAGAGTTAATGAGTTTTTTTGATGGAATTAATTCTACACTTAGTATAGTTTTTTTAAGCCAAATTGACTTTGGTTTATTATATGAAAGAAGTTTGTTGAAAGATAATCTAGATAGAGATGAAACGATTCAATTTGAAAATGCGGAAATACAAGAATATCTTGCAGCAAATGAAATTGTTAGGATGGGACATCTGGAACAAACGATATTTGATTTATGTGTCAATGACGTGTTAAGAACCGTATATCCAGCGTGGCATAATACGCTGAAATTTCTTATAGAAAAAAAACCTATGATTGCAATTTCAATGGTTCAGTTATTGGTTCAAAGAAGCGGTCGAATACAGGATGAAGAACTTCATCAAACTATTTCTAGTGTGAATAGAAATGAGATAAGCTTAGCTGAACGAGAAATGGTGTTTAATTTGATTTTTAGGTATTATCAGGACAATGAAAAAGCATTGCCAGGTGCGATTGCAGTAAACCTTAGTAAACTTTACATACCTAATAGACATAGCTTAGTTCTTGGAGAATTAACCGATCCGAAACTTAAAAATTTATCCATAGTTAACCAAAATAATATTGCGGTGATTAGTGGAGAAATAATGACTAAAAACCCAGAAGAAATAGAATTTTGGAAGAAGAAAATAGGTTGTCTTGATTGGAATAAACATGAAAGTATAGCAATAGAAGTTGTATATGCATTAGGAAAAATTAAAGATATAGAGGTAGTTAAAAAATTAGGTATCGAAAAACTTGCTTTTGGCAAGCGAATGCGCAGCTATTTGATTAGCGCATGTATAGAAGCTGATTTGGAAAATAAGTATTCAATCAAGATGTTTATAGACGGGATTAAAAACAAAGAGTGGTTGGCGAAATATGGAATTAGTAAATTGAAAAAGAATACCTCTATAAGGATGATTCTCGAAAGTTTGCGAAAAGATCGAGAGTTTTTAATAAGATTTATTGATGACTTAAAAGACTTTAGCGATAATGGAGACAGTTTTCTTAAAAATTTATTTGATGTTTGGGATGAAAAAATAGAAGAAGATATTATACTGATTACTCAATATATGGTGTTGTCAGATGAAAATTGGCAATACGAAAATGTTGATTTTTGGAAACGATTACTGAAAAAAGCACAAGAAAAAAATGTGAATTTTATTATTAAACTAACCGAAAAATTGATGGAAAAACAAGGGGGAAATGTATACTGTTTAATAAGATTTTTAGGCTATACGCTTACAAAAGAAGTTGTAGGCTTTTTTATAAGCACATTGTCGATATTCGAAAATGGTCGAGATGTTGCATTGAAAACATTGGTGAACATGAGATTCGAATTTGTGGATGTTTACGAGGCAGGTCGAGAGTACTTTAAAAGTGAATATGACGAAATGGATCAGACGATAAAAGATGAGCAACTTTTAGATGATAAGAGCGAGAGGTTGTATGAAATATTCAAAAGAAAACTGGGATCGGAGGGAACCGGATATTATACAGATGTATTTTCGTTTTATTACCAAAACAGAATGGACATAAAGATTAAAAATGAAGACAAAGCTCGTCTAAAACAATTAATAGTAACTGTTTTAGACGAAGTAGAACCGAAAAAACATAAATTGGAAATAAATGAACGTACGGATAACAGCATGAACTATACGACAAGTAATTTAATAATGATATTTGGCGATTGTTTGATGCTAATTAGAGAATTTGATATTGAGGTAAAAAAATATAGATCGAAAGTTGTTGAATATTTGCCGTTTGCTGATTCGGAGAAACTAAACGCGATATTTGAACTGCTTTCTGATGTTTCTGATGAAGAAGCGAATTATTTGATTGCGGTATATGATGGACAAAGAGAAGATGGCTTAGCAGAATATGCTCCAGGAAATTTTGTGGATGTGTGCGCAAAGTTTAATGAAAAGAAAGGGGCGGGGATAATAAAAAAAATGGTGGAAAACAATAGCGTTTCCATATATACAAGGAATAAGGCATTAAAAACGTTAAATGATATTGAGGTAGCTAAAGATTATACGATGGAAATGTTTGAAAAATATAAAGAGGGAAAATATAAAGATATTTCGGTTACTGCAAATAGTATATTGATTGATAAATATGAGGATATTTCAGCTATAAATTGGCGAATAGATGAGTTGATTTCTCGAGCATTTTCATATATAAGACCAGAAGGAACATACACAGTTGGATCAAGGGAAAGTGAACTTGGAACGAGAAACTTTGCAACACCGATAATAAGATTATCAAAACCGATATATATTGAGAATATCAACAAATTAATTGATGCTGCATTTGATGTATATGATAAAGGAAAGGAATATCACGAGTATGCTTACTATTTGTGGAAAATTGTAACGGAGTATTATACGAATTTGAAATATTTGAGGTCATTTTCTTATCTTCGAAAATTTATCAATGAAATTGAAGGGAAATATTTAAATCGTGGTGCATTCAAAAGCTTTAGTTATAGTTTTTCCGAACTGAAAAATGATTATCTTAGTTATTTGGGAAAGCCACAGAGTTTTGAGGACTGCATCAAAATGTATAATAGGATAAAAGAGAATAAATATATTGAAGTGTCAAATACTAGTGAACTGTTAGAAGTTATAGTATCTGTTCTTGAGAATGATGTAAAAAGATGGATTGAAAGTGAGGGGGCGTATAGCTTTATTCAGAAATCTACAGGAATGCAAGAAGATCTTATACAGAAGACGATAGTAACTCAATTAGAGAACGGATTATTGAAAAGAGGGATTCGGTGTGCTGAAATAAGGAGAGAAGAACAACTTTTAGATAATAAAAGACCGGATATGTTGGTCTCTTATGGATTTATAGGGCCGGTGTTAATTGAAATTAAGAGGGCTGATAACAGAGAAGTACATAATCCTGAGGAACGTCGTAAATATCGAAGTAAATTACTTCAGTATTTAAAAGCTACAAGAGCAGAATATGGGTTGTTTCTATTGTTCCAAATAAATGATAAATTTTCGGTTGATGAATATGTCAAAGAATTAAATATTACTTATAAAGAGGACAATAATATAATTATCAAAGGGTATAAGTGTATCTGAAAAATGATATGTTATTGAGATGATCTGATAGCGTGCGTCAATTTTCATCACCGACGTTTTCCTGATCCCCGTCGTTGCGGTTTTTTCAGAACGTGGAGTCCGAGGAGAGACGGACATGGTTTGGCGTCAAAAGCGCGGAGACGGGCGACAAGGAAGTCGCACGCCAGCAGAGGGCCAGGGATGGCACTTATGCTGGGGATGTCCGCGCTTGCAGAACGCCAAGCCTTGGCCGACCCGCTGGACGTTGTAGTTCTGAAAAAATTGCAGCGACGAAAGGGGCTCAGTTGCAGAGAAACATCATCATGATCAAGTTTGATTTGCAAAATGGAGAATGAAAAATCAATTCAAAACTCTAAGGAAAAGGCAGCTGCCGTCAATCGGTAGCTGCCTTTTTGATGCCATGTTTATAAAGAACGAATTCAGTGGCGGTGGCGAGTTCTTTTTTTATGTGCTCGGGAAGGTTTGTCAGATCGGGTGCTGCGTGTGCGGAGTCGAAGGCGAAAAATTCGGAGAGCGAAATTTCGAAGCCTTCGCAGATTTTCGCGATGGTATTGATCTGCGGATTGCGGCTTTTTCTGCTGACGATGCTGTCAACGGTGGATTGGGTTAGGCCGGAGCGGTCGGCCAGCTTATTGATAGTGAGTCCTTTTAAGGCGCAAAGTTCAAGAATGCGCGCCGAAATTTCAGAAGCGATGTCCATGGCATAGACTCCTTTGTTACCGATATACCGTTATTTTATCACGATGTATTTTAAATATTTACCGACGTGACGTTGAAATAATAACGATATAACGGTATAATGAAGTGAGGAATGGATAGCAGGCCTGAAAATTTATTGAGGGAGGCAAACAAATGAAACTCCAAGGTGAATTTTGGAAAGCGTTTCAAGGGTTTGCGATAGATCGGACGGAGAAGTGTCTGGATCGCTTTGAGCGGCGGGCGGAATATGCGCGGCATGTGCGGGAAGTGGATCGCCTTGGGTTGCAGTTGGTGGGCGAGCGGGGCAAGGACGCGTGGGAGATTTGGGATCGGATCGCAACGGAGCAGGCGAATGCGGAAGGGATCGTCTTTGACGTAATCTATCTCCAAGGCCTGCGTGACGGCTTTGCCCTTAGCCGGATGCTCAGCTGCAGCGACGAAAAGGGCTTAGCTGTTGAGAAGCAGCAGCATGATCAAGTTTGATTTGCAGAAGCAGGGAATAGAGTACACCCGCCTTTGGCGTTGACCGAAGGCGGGTGTTTTCTATGGCGGCGGAAGTTTAGCTGCGTTCGATGCTAACTTCGTCGTTGGTTATTAAGATCGCGTCACTGTTGCTGAGGGGAATTAACGGCAACGTCGACGAAAAAGCGTCGATGATTTTTTGCGCAGCTTCTGTGAAGGGGGGATTTGTATGATGCGGAACGGTGTAAAAATTGACTAACCCAAGGCCGGTAAAATCATTTAAATAAGGAGATTTTTCTCGGTTGTCCATTTCTTGGGCGTATGCCACAGAGGGAGAGGCAACGATTGCTCCTGCCGATTCACCGATATAGAGTTTGCCGGAGTTGACTTGATCCACAATCAGTTGGTCAGCTCCGGTTCGTTTCAGTTCCTGCAACAAATAGAATGTGTTTCCGCCGCTTACATAAATGAAATCATTGTGCCGGAGCTTAGCGCTTATTTCAGCCGTTGTCGCAGTCGACAGATCGAGTTCGTCTACCACTAAGCCTAGTTTTTTAAATTCTTGTCGCGCTTCGGCTACGTAGAAAACAATGTCTTCAACATTGCTCGCGGTGGGGATAAATGTTATCGTTTTGCCGGATGTGTTTGGTTCAAAAGCGGCGAAGCGTTTCACAGTTTCTTTAAAATATGAAGCGAGAAAAAGTTTTTTCATAATGGTTATTGCCTCCTTAGTTATCGTTTGAGTAAATTGTAATATATAATGGTGTCAAACAATGAAACCATTAAAAAGGAAGCGATGGCGTCTTGGAGAAAACGAAACGACTGAACGATATGCTGATTTATTTGAATGATAAGAAGTCCTTCCAATTAAAAGACATTATGAAGCGGTATTCCATTTCGAAAAGTACTGCGATTAGGGATATTCAGGCCTTGGATGAAATCGGCATGCCGATTTATTCGCATTCAGGGCGAAATGGACATTATGAAATTTTGGCAAACCGTTTATTGTCGCCGATTGTCTTTACTATGGATGAGGTAAAGGCGTTGTATTTTTCGATGCAGACCTTGAATGACTATCAGTCGACGCCGTTTCATTTGAGCGTCGGCGAACTGAAACGAAAATTTGAAAGCTGTATCTCGAAAGAACGCATACAACGGCTGCGAAAAATGGAATTGATTTTTAGTTTGCGGAAGTATCAGAATAAAAGTGATTGCCGCCTGTTGGGCGAAATTTTACAAATGGCGAGCGATGAAAGCGTCTGTGAAATCTGCTATCGAAAGCAGGAAGTTTTGCAGCGGTATTGTGTTCAATTTTTCAAGATTACGTCTGCATATGGGCAGTGGTATGCAACGGCGTATAATTTTGAAACGGGTAAACCGCAGGTGTTTCGCTGCGATAAAGTGCATTCGGTGGAACTGTCCAATAAATATAAGGCAAAGGCGCTTGCGGAGTTTTTGTTGCCGAGCGCCAAATTGTTTCGTGATGAAACGGCCGTTGATTTTGTGGTTGCAGTTTCCCAGCAAGGGGTGGATAAATTTCAAAAAGAGAACTATCCATCAATGGAGCTGTTGCAGGAAAACGGCGTTTGGCATATAAAGGGCTTTTACAATAAAGGCGAAGAGACGTTTATTGCCAATTATTTTATTGCTTACGGTGAAACGATCCGGTCTATCCAGCCGGGAGGCTTGAAAGATCTTATTATCGGGCGACTGGATGAGATGAAAAATCATTTGATAAATAGTCGTGGGGAATGCGTGAGTGAAGGGGAACGCAATAAAAAAAGGTAAGTCAGCAAAAAAAGACAGCAAGGCTTCAGAAAGTGGAAGCGTTGCTGTCTTTTAAATTTGACTACAGGGGTCTTACGGGAATGCAGATATCGACTTCGAACTGTGGGCCGCTACAGTCATCGTGATATAACTCAAAACAGGGGCGGTCATCGCAGGTATAACCGCTATTGGGCAGCCAGACTCCGTAGAACCAGTTCCAAGCGGCTTCATACTCCGGCGGCGTCAGTTTAAAGCGGGCCAGGGCGTAGAGGCCGCGAGGCAAAGTCATTTTGCCGATCTCTCCTGCTACCGGAGTTTCGTTGGGAACGGTGAGGCAGATACTGATGCGCAATTTGCTTTCGTCGGTTATTTGCGGATTGTCATGATAAATGTTGAGTCGTTTCGTTCCGGGTAAATGAAGCAAATTCCTTGGCGCTGCCCATTGGGTCAGTTTTTGATGGAGTTGTTCAAATAAAGCAGCGTTGCCTTTATACGGCCCGACCGACCGCACATAAGCTACTGTCATTTCCGGCAACTCTTTGACCTCTACACGTTGTTCCTTGTTATTCATGTCCATCACCCTCCAAATTTGTACTTGGTCTATGTACTCAGTATAAAGGGCGGCGGATTCGATTTCTTTTCCGTGATTGCGAATGACTTGTCTTATATTGCTATTTGAAATGTTTTGGACTGCGGCTCTATTCCGCCAAGCCGAAGCGGAAATGCCGAAATGTTGTTTGAAGCGTTTGGCAAAAGAGGATGAGGTTGAAAAACCGCAGGTCTGCGCGATTTCGGTGATGGATTGCATGGGATCAGAAGAAAGCATGTTGGCGGCGCGTTCCAAACGAAGACGCTGTATGAACTCAAATAAGGTTTCTCCAACAAACGAAGAGAAAATACGGTGAAAATGATATTTGGAAAAGTTAGCGACATTGGCCAATTCGTCCAACGTAAGATTGTCGTCAATATGATTTTCGATGTAATCCACGACGCAGTTTACGCGTGAGATGTACTCACGTAAACAGGCGGAAGGATTGTTGTTATTGGGCAGCAAAAGTCATCCCTCCCTGATCAGGTATGAAATAGCAAACAAAGCGAACTATCTTTGTATTATGCCTGATTCCTGCATGACAAGCAAGTTTACGCAGGATAAAAATAGCAGAAGTCAAAGCGCGGCGGAAAGCGGTTCTTAGAGTTATGGCTGAATCGGTTGGGATAGAAGGAATCTAGGGGTCTTGTGTTGTTTTGAAAATCGACTTATTGAAGCTGTAATGATTTCAATGTAAAAGTTTCGGCGCATTCCCCAATTCCCGCCGTTGCTTTTTTTAGAACGTTACGTCCAAGGAGAGACGGACATGGTTTGGCGGGCAAAAACGCGAAGACATGAGTCAAGGAAGTCGCACGCCTGCAGAGCGATGACGAAACCGGATGTTCTTAGTGTCGCGCCATGGACGGCGCTTATGCTGGATATGTTCGCAATTGCGAAACGCCAAGTCTTGGCCGACCCGTTGGCTGTTGTAGTTTAGAAAAAAATTGCAGCGATGAAAAAAAGGGGGGCAATGATGAAGTAAAAACAGAACGCTTAGGATTAGGTTTACGTTATTGTTAAAAATTGACTTATTTGAAATGAGTTGATAAGATAAAAAATAGGGATAAACATAAATAAAGCAAGTAACCGAGTTACGCCTGCGTTGCCAAAGAGGGGGTACAGCCATGAAAGAGCGGATTATGGAGGAACGGTATGGCAATTTAAAAACAGCTGAACAGGGCGCCCGGCTCAGTATTATTGCCTACGTTTTTCTGTCAGCCATCAAGCTTGGCGTTGGCTATTGGTCCGGGTCAAAGGCGCTGGTTGCCGATGGATTGAACAATTCCACGGATATCGTCGCATCATTGGCGGTCTTGATCGGCCTGAAGATCGCCTGCAAGCCGGCGGATGAAGATCATGCCTATGGGCATTTTCGCGCGGAAACGATAGCTTCTCTTGTCGCATCACTGATCATGATTGCCATTGGCGCTGATGTTTTATATCATGCCGTTCGGGGTATGCTATATTTTAAACCGGAGCCTCCCGATCCCATTGCCGCGGTTACCGCCCTGTTTTGCGCCCTGGTCATTTATCTGGTCTATCGCTATAATCGGAAGATGGCTTTGCAAATCAACAGTGCCGGCTTAATGGCCGCGGCCAAGGACAATTTATCCGACGCTTGGGTTTCCTTGGGAGCTGCAATCGGAATTATTGCTTCACAATTTGGCATGCCTTGGATTGACCCTCTGGCGGCCGTCATTGTCGGATTGCTGATTGTAAAGACTGGCTGGGATATCTTCGTTGAGGCCACGAACAATCTGACTGACGGTTATAACAAGGATAAGATTGATAAAATCAGCGCACGTCTGAAATCGGTTCCCGGCGTATGCGGTATCTCGGCGGTACGGGCACGCCTTCATGGCAATGTGACGTTAATGGATTTGATCATACTCGTTGATCCTGAAATAACAGTCAAGGCGGGGCACGACATATCGGAAGCCGTTGAAAAAGTGTTGCATGAAGAATATTCGATAACGGAAGTAATTACCCATGTTGAACCATTTACGACCAGCAAGTCCTGATGGTTTCTGTCGCCCGTGAAAAAATGAGTGGAACGGTTTTCGAACCGTCCCACTCATTTTTTATTGTTTATTGACATGCCGCCGTCCTTGCCTCATTCTATAAATAACCAATATTATCCAAACGGAGGTGTGCGATGAAAGTCTTGGTTCGCTTTTTGCTGCAGCGGCTGTTTGCCGCGGTCATTATTGGCCGGGAAAGACTCAACGTTTCTGGCCCGACCATCATCATGCCGAACCATGTTTCTTTTCTCGATGCGTTGCTGCTGTACGCCTATTTGCCCGGCTCCGTCTGTTATGTGGTGAATCGGCGCATTGCCGGTCGCATTCGGTTTTTCCTGCGCTGGGTGGATCACATCGTCATCGATCCACTGAACCCGTATTCGCTGAAGCAGATTATAGGCGTCGTCAAACAGGGCCGCACGGTGGTGCTGTTTCCCGAAGGCCGCATCACGAGCACCGGCAGTCTGATGAAGGTGTACAACGGAATCGGCCTGATTGCCTTGCGCACCGATGCGACCATCTGCCCTGTTGCTTTTTACGGTCCGGAGCGTTCGCGTTATGCCCGGGCCAGGGACAAGTTTCGCGCCGTATGGTTTCCGTCCGTGCTGATTTATGTCGGCCAGCCGATTCGCCTGCAATTGCCCGGCGACGATACTTTCCGCCGACAAAAAAAGAAACTCAGCGATCAAATTCTGACGCTGCTGCAGCAGACGTTGTTCGCCGCCCGCCAAGCGGCTGAACGCTGCTCCAATCTGTTCGATAAGCTGCGCGAAGCCGGTGCGGTTCATGGATACAATAAGCGAATGTCTGAAGACATCAATGGCGCGATTAGTTATCGGCAGGCGCTGATCGCCAGCTATGTTTTGGGCGGCAAGTTGGACGCGCTGCTTGCGCCAACGTCCCGTCCGGCATTGTTGCTGCCCAATTCCAACGGGCATTTGGTCACGCTGTTTGCGTTGGCCTATCTCGGCAAGACAACCGCGATTCTCAATTTCACTGCCGGTGCGGAAAGTTGCCATGACTGTTGCGAAACCGCCGGGGTCACTCACATACTGACTTCCCGTCTGTTTTTGACAAAAGCCGGACTGGAACCCTTAGCCAAGAGACTCGAAAAAACATTTCCGTTGTTGTATCTGGAAGACGTTAAAGCGGCCGTCAGTTGGAGCGATAAGCTGACCGCATTGTTCCGCCATTGGCTAAATGTGAAATCTGCCGGTCCCTGCGACTTGATTCTGTTCACCAGCGGCAGCGAAAGCAAGCCCAAGGGCGTCGTGCTGCATCACAGCAATCTGCTGGCCAATCTGAGCCAAATCTCCTGCACGCTCGATTTCACGCACCGGGATAAACTGCTCAATGCGCTGCCGATGTTCCATTCCTTCGGACTGACAGGCGGCACGCTGCTGCCTGTGCTGAGCGGCATCCAAGTCTTTCTCTATCCGTCGCCGCTGCATTACACGCTGATTCCAGAAATCGCCTATGACTGCGATATCACAATTCTATTGGGCACGCCTACGTTTCTTCACGGCTATGGGCGCTGCGCTCATCCCTACGATTTTTACAGCCTGCGATACGTGTTGGCCGGCGGCGAAAAGCTGCAGGATGAAACGCGGTTTCTCTGGTACGAAAAATTCGGCATTCGGATTTTTGAAGGCTATGGTACGACCGAAACCGGACCGGTGCTCAGCTTCAACACCCCGTTGTTCAATAAAAGCGGAAGCGTCGGACGTTTTCTGCCTGGTATCGAGTGGCGTCTTGAAGCGGTTCCCGGCATTGAGTCGGGCGGAACGCTGTTGGTTAAAGGGCCTAATGTCATGGCGGGGTATCTGCTGCACGGCAAAGGATTCAGTCCGGCAGCAGAATGGTACGATAGCGGCGATGTGGTTGAAGTGGATGCGGAGCAATTCATCCATATTAAATCCCGTCTCAAGCGTTTCGCCAAAGTGTCCGGCGAAATGATCAGCCTTGACGCAGTGGAAAGATGCGCTGCCCAATGTTTTGGCACGGATCAAAATGCGGCGGTTAATCTGCCGGAGCCGCGCAAAGGGGAAAAAATTCTGCTGTATACCGTCGCGAAGAACGCCCGCAAACAGGAATTGCGGCAATGGATGCAGCAGACGGGGCAAACGATGCTGGCTCTGCCTGCGCAAATTATCGTTATCGACAAGCTGCCTCTTCTCGGCAGCGGCAAAATCGATTACGTCAGGCTGAAGGCTATGGCCGAGACGGAGGGGATTGACGAGGATTAGGCGATCCGTCAGGGAGATCAGAGCTCGTTTTTAACGCTAAGGAGGGGTGGTTATGGGGCTGAGGCAAGCATCCGGCAGAGGGATTTTCCGCACGCAACGCTTATTGGACGGGGGCGGACTCGTTGCTTTTCTGCTTTTAACGACGGGGTTAATCTGGGGCTTGTTGTCTGCGCCGTCGCAGGTGGCGGAACCGTTGCCGCTTCCGCCGCTCGCTAAAGGTGAGCATCGTGTCTTGGAGCAGTATGCCTCCGAATTAATAATGGACGAGATGAGCCGCAATAGTATTGTCGGTCTCAGCGCCGCGATCATAGTAGGCGACCGCATTGTCTGGTCCAAAGGATTTGGTTATGCGGATCGGGAAGCAAAGCAGCCTGCAACGCCGGATACGGTTTATCGCGTCGGTTCCATTTCGAAGATACCGAATGCGATTGCTGTTTTGAAATTTAACGCGGACGGCAAAGTGGATCTTGACGAACCGGTTAAGCGCTATATTCCAGAACTGGTTGTGAAATCGCGCTTTGCGGCTGCGCCGCCATTTACGCCGCGTCAGCTTATGACGCATCACTCGGGCTTGCCGAGCGATATCGTGAAAGGGATGTGGGGAGAGCAGCCCGAGCCGTTTCAGAGCGTCGTTTCGTTGCTGAAGGATGAATATATCGCATATCCGCCGGGAACGATTCATTCTTATTGCAATCTTGGCGCGGGATTGCTGGGGGTTATGCTGGAACGCGTCAGCGGAGCGGAATATGACGCCGTCATGCAGGAAACGGTATTGCAGCCGTTAGGGATGGAAAATTCATCTTATTATCTTCGCTCGTATCTGGAGCCAAAGCTGTCTAAGGGTTATAACAAGAAGGGGCAGCCGGATCAGGAAGTTTCGATGCGGGATATACCGGCCGGAAATCTGTATACCAGTGTGAATGACCTTAGCAATATGATGATGCTGCTGTTAAATGACGGCGTCTATAAGGGCGAGCAACTCTTGCCGGCAACGCTGGTTAGCGAAATGCTTACGGCGCAAAATAACGCGGTGCCGTTAGACGGCAATTTCAAGATTGGCTATGAGTTTTTCCTGCAAAATCCGGCGTTTTCGTATGTGGGCGGCGATTTTAGTCATGGCGGCCATATGTATTTATTTCATGGGCAAGTCATGGGCGTGAAGAAGGAAAAAATTGCGGTGGTGGTTTTGGCTAATTCGGCGGGGGCGGCGGAAAGGGTGAAGCTCATTGCCGAGCAATTGCTAAAAGGAGCGATTGCGGTTAATGCCGGTCTGCTGCCGCCGACGACAAAGCCGGAGTACAAAGTTGCCGCCTTGCTGCCGGATTTGCCGCAAGCGGCAAGTTATGCCGGCAGCTACGGAACGGTTATCGGACTGTTGGAGGTGCAGGAGACGCATAAAGGAGCGTATACGGCCAAGTTGCAGGGCAACAAGGTGGAACTGTTGCCGGATAAAGAGAACTGGCTGCGCCCGCAGTACCGGCTGTTCGGAATCTTGCCGTTGTCGCATCCGAAGCTGCAAGATATGCGTATCGCATTTCGTACTGTAAACGGAGAAGATGTTGTATTTATCCGGATGGGGAAAGAAATAGCCGCAGTCGGCAAACGGATTGTCAATTACAATTTGCCGGAGGCCTGGCGCAACCGACAGGGCATCTATCATACTAACGATGTGGAAAATCAGTTGCTGGGAATCGCCTCTTTGGAATTGAAGGTGAACAAGCAAGGGATTTTGCTGATGAACCTGACAACTGATACGAAAGCCGCTCAATTGGGTGAACTGGTGCTGTATCCCATTTCGGATCAGGAGGCAGTGATTTATGCTTTAGGACGGCGGATGATGGAAACGATTTGGATTCGGCAAGAGAATGACGGTGAGAAACTGATTTTTTCCGGCGTTAGCTTTAAGAAGCAGCAAAAATAACGCTGCTATAGTTTCCTTTTGGGCTTTATTTCCGCCGGGCGTAGAGGAACAGATAGAGCACCAGCAGCAAAAAGGCGATGCCGGAGGCGGCGAGGCAGGTATTGGTCGCGATTTGGGATTTGCTGGCCCAGGTGTAGGCGAAGACGCCGACAAACATGAAGGTGTTTTCGATAAAATTTTGCACCGCGATCGTCTTGCCGGCGCCGATGCTGTGATGGCCGACTTGCTGCAGCACCGCATTCATCGGCACGATATAGATGCCGCCCAATGTGCCGATGAAAAGAAGCAGTAGTAGGGTTGGCGGCAAGGTATCCACTGCGAGCAAGCCGAGGATGGCGATGCCCATGCCGAGACCGAACCAGAGCGTGCGTTGATAGTGCTGCAGGCTGATTAGCCAGGGCGTAACGGTTGCGCCGATCGTGATGCCAATGCCGGTGACGGCAATGATCAGGCTGATCGAGGCGCTGCTGGTGATGCCGAGCGTCAACGGCAGCCAGGCGAAGATGATCATGCGCAGCACTGCGGACGCCATCCAAAATGAGCCGGTGCCGATCAAAGAATAGTGGCTCGGGCTCCGTCTGAGCAGGTGGGCCGTGTCGCCGAAGAACTGGCCGATCGCATTTTGATAGCGAATCGACGGATTGCCGGCGTCTTTCGGGATCAGCGTGTTGAGCGCAAAAGATATGCCGTACAGAAGGACGCCGATCGTCAGCGACAACGTGACGGACAGGCCCGAGAGAAAACCGCCGCCGACCGAGCCCAACAGGATGGCCAAAATTGTGAAGCTTTCCAGTTTCGAATTGGCGCGCAGCAGTTCGGCCTCGCTGTTCGTCAGCAGCGGAAGGATGCCGTATTTGGCAGGGCTGTAGACAGCTGCGCCCAGGCCGATGACGCCGTAACTGACGGCGGGATTGCTGTGAAGCAGCAGCAGGATGACGCCGAAGCCTTTGATGGCGTTGCCGATCATCAAGACGGAAGCCTTGGGATGCTTATCGGCAAAGCGGCCGACCCACGGCGACCAGATGATATAGGCGGCGAGGAACGTGCTCTGGACGAAGGGCAGATAAAAGTCGGGATAGCTATCACGACGAATAATTGCAAGGACGATGAACAAGATCATGTTGTCGACGAAGGCAGACAGGAATTGGGCGCTGAGCAACGCGTTGAACGCGGACGCTTTAGGCATTTTCTCTCACCTCCATCAGACAAATAGGCATATAAACAAGGCGCCAAGAAAAGATACACGGTTCGTCTTAGGATCGTCGGTTCGGTCGTTGTAAGCCGTTCCTGCCAATGAATCTGACTGCATCGTTGCAGCAATAAATGTATTGTAACCTTCACAATGTAGTTCTGTGCGGGATGTTGTTTATCTATAGAATGATGCCAGGGCGAGCTGGTGTCAAGCGGCTTTAAAAAGTGTGGATAAGTGGTTCGGAAATTTAACGTAAGTAAGAAAGCTGGATTTGCAAAAAGAGCGAATAAAACGTAACCGCTGTCGGCGCTGACCGGGGGCGGTATTTTAATTGAAGTTGTTCTTGGGGAGGCGGCAATTCGGAGCGTACCTGGTGGGGGAGTGCGCCGCGGCTGCCTCGCTGCAGAGCCTTTTCTGCGGCTCTTTGCTTAGCTGCCTTGGCGGGACGGGAAGAAGGGAGAAATCCACATCAAATCGATTCGCCGAGTGTTGGGATAGGAGTTTGCTGCTTGGTCACGAAGTAAGGTAGGAAGAGGCATTTTACGCGAGCGGCAGGCGGGGAAGGAAATGAGCGGCAGATGAGAAAAGGCGTAGTGGCGGCGTTTAGGCCGGTGAGTATGGCGACGTTTGTTAAGGATGCGAGACTATATGCGGAGTACCGTCCGTGTCCAGAATTGGCGCAGGCGGTGCAAAGCTACTGGGTGTCGCCTGCGCTCGGATGGGATGCGGCACTGTGCGGCGCTGCGACGCGCGAGGAAATCATCATTCCCGACGGCTGCATGGATATCATTTGTGAAATCGACAGGGAGACGAAAGAGCAGCATTGCTTCGTTGTCGGCACGATGTCGCAGGCGATCCGAACCGTGCCGGATTTTACGAAACAGATATACGCGATTCGCTTCCTTCCGGCGGGGCTTTATCCGCTGATCCGGCAATCGCTGCGGCCTTTCAGCAATCAAATGCTGGAACTGGCGCTTGTCGATAAGGCGCTGGAAAAGGAATTGCTCTCGATTTTCCTCGCGCCGCGCCGCATAAGCGAAACCTGCCGGGCGCTCGACCGCTTGCTTTTGCGACGCTTAGCTAAAAGCACGCCAAACGCGGTGCTGCTCAATGCGCTGGACAGCGTCGTCGGGGCGCGCGGTTTGGCGGCGGTCAGCGCGACCGCGCGGCAACAATGCGTAAGCGAGCGCCAGCTGAACCGCCTCTTTCGCGAACGGGTCGGCGTGTCGCCGAAGGAGTTTGCGCGGATCATCCGTTTTCAGGCTGCGGTGCGGCAAATGCAGAGCGGCGAAGCGTTGGACTGGGCGGCGCTGGCGCTGGAGAGCGGCTATCATGACCAGTCGCATTTCATCAATGAATTCAAAACGTTCACCGGCAGCACGCCGACACAGTTTCTTTAGAATGCGCAATGTCTGATTTTTGCAATACAAGCGCGCTTGCTTGCGCTACAATGCAAGTAAGGAAATGTGAAAGGGTGAAGTGAAGATGGAAAGTATGACGCCGAATCTGATGGTTGCCAATGTGAATGAAACGGTGGCGTTTTATCGCGATACGCTGGGCTTTACGCTCTTGATGTCGGTGCCGGAGACGGGGACGTTCAACTGGGCGATGGTGCAATGCGGCAAAGTGAATCTGATGTTTCAGGAACGGCAAAACCTGATCGCCGAATATCCGATGCTGAAAGAACAACAGGCGGGCGGCGCTTTGACGCTGTATATCAAGGTGAATGACGTGGAAAGCTGGTACGAACGCCTGAGCGGAAAGGTCAAGATCGTAGCCGAGCTGCATAAGACGTTTTACGGTACGAACGAATTCTCGATCCAGGACTGCAACGGTTTCATCCTGACAATATCCAAGGAATAAACGAGCGCTACTGCGGGGGTTCGATTCCTTCCAGGCGCACCACTTAAAAACTAGTAACGGCAAGGCTTTGGAAAGTTCCAGCCTTGCCGTTTTTGTGTGTTTAAAAAGTGATTTGTATGCCGTTTGTATGTAACGGCGCTTCCTTGCGCGAGTAGGAAGAGAAAAACAGAAGATTTCATTAAGCGAATAATAACTTTGCTTCAAGAGGAGGTGTCGGAAGTATTTCTGATAGGTGCAGGCAATGGTTTTATTAAGTAAAGTATTAAGTTGGTGGATTATTTATATAATGATAGAATGAAAATAGGGGGGATGACATGAAAGGTGCTATTTTAAACAAAGGTGAAAAATACTATACATATATGAGTAAAGTATTCGCTGCTATTAAAGGCGAGCAGCTAAAATATAACTGGTTAATAACGGATTGCATTTGCTATCCAGATAATGATAATTATGCTGAAATTTTCTCGAAAGAATATGCTTGGCTTACGGGAGAAGAATTGACCCGCATAATTGAAATGGAAGATTTCCAATGGATTTGGGCTGTTTTATCAGGCTTCCCAAAAGGTGTTTCTTTAGAAGAAGTTTTAAAGTATAAACTACCTAATGCAGATGGGTTTGAAGGATTTTGGGGGGCAACACTAAACATACAGCATCCACTAGCCGATATTGAAATTGTGCCGTGGGATAGCTCGCTTGTTTTGGCAATCAGTAGAAACGATAGTATTGTAGATAAGTTTATGGATTATTTCCCACTATCTCAAAATTTAGTAACATATAATAAGCAGTTTGAAAAATAAATAGCAATTATTATACTCGAAAACAGAATTTTATGGGCGAAAGAGATGATTATTATGAGAATACATTTAGCAAGAGAACGGCAGAAAGAGATAAAGCAAAAATGGTCGAGGCAATACAAGGGGCTAGAAAAGATTGTGAATGAATGGGATCCAGTTGGGCTAATTAATGGTGGAGCGCCCGAAGATGAATATGACTGTTTAACTACGCAGATACTGTTTTTGTTGCACGAAGGAAAAGATACTGGGGAAATTCAAACATTTATCATTGAAGAATTAGATGAACATTTTGGGCATGGTGTTAAGAACATTCGTAAAGAATATCATGAGGCTTTTATAAAAAAGTGCAACGATGCCAGTATTAAAATTGTGGATTGGTTTAAAAATTTCGATGGACGCCTAAATTAATAAGTAGTATGATTCACGAGCAATGGAAGGTTTTTTGGCACACAGTTATTTGAGGTGATAGGATTGTTTGAGGGGATAAATAAATATAAATATTTGTACTTACAGGACGTTAATAGCGTTGATGATATTTCATTGGCCATAAATTTAACGGTAGGAGAAGTAAGTGACCAGGAAGAGGAACTTACTATAAATGGGGTAAATTTTACCAGATTAAAGCCAATATTAAAAAATGATAGCATTCGTATCGAAATCATTTTTTCGTCATATGTAGCTTATAATGTTTCAAGGGAATCATACATAGTTGGGAATGAGTATGACGTATATGAAGGCAAATTAGCTAGGGAATATTCTAAATCGCGATACTTGGATTATATAAAAGCTAATACTATAGCGGATGATGTCTATCCGGGAAAGCTAAGACATTTTGAATTCTGTAGTGGATGGGATATTATTGACGTTATAGCAGTTGATGAGCCGAAAATAAATATATATGAGTTGTAGCAGCTTTTAAAAAGGTACGGAAGCGCGGGGACAGTTCTTTCCGCTTCGGTTTTATGAAAAGAAAAGGCAGCAAATAATAAAAATGAGGTAAGCGAATGTGAATCCGTTTACCTCATTTTGTATTATTTGTGAAGCAAAGAAAGTTCCCAATGCAGCGGCAAAGGAAAAAATCAGATTTTCTTCCCGATATAGAACACATAGCCGTAATACTGCTTATATTTTAAGTATAGCTCTGCCTCGCGTCGCATGAAGGAGATCATCTCCTCGGCGGCCTTATTTCCGGCATGGCTTTGCAGGAACTCCGCGTGTCTTGCTTTTTGCGGCAGGAAGTAATTGTCGAGCCAACAACTTTCCGGCAGCGTGAAGGCGGCGACCGGAACATAGCCGGTCTTTTGCAGGATCGCGATGTTATCTGCGATCGTGGCGATTTCAGGAACGGCGTCCAGCCACCATTGTTCGATTTCGGCGGGGCGTTCATTGGTAAACCAGGATTCATAGGTTACTGCGATATAGCCGTTTTTCTTGAGGAAGCCGTGCCAGTGCTGCAAACCTTTTGCAAAACCGATACTGCCGATCGCGCCTTCGGACCAGATAAGATCGAACTCTTCTTTTTGAAAAGGCAAAGCATCCATAGAGCCGACGATGCCTTTCACTCTGTCCTGCAGACCGCGTTTTGCGGCTGTTGCGTTGAGCTTGTCGATCGAGCCTGCGTAAAGGTCGAGCGCGGTGATGCTGGCTGTGGTATTTTGCGCCAGCACCAACGTCTGAAAGCCGGTGCCGCAGCCGAGGTCGGCAATCTTCGCGTCGCTTGCAAGCGCACCGACAAAACGTAAGGCCCGGATGGTTTCTTCGGCGCTGCCGGGCCCCTGCCGTTCAAGTTCGGTAAAGAATTCATTGATCAGTGTGAAATCAAATCCGTTGCTTTGCATTTCTTCCATGTTTCATCCTCCTTAGCGTCTAAGCGTTTCCTTGTTTTTCATGGACGGAGTTCTTTTCGATAAAGCGTTCGATGTGCGTAGCCAAGAGTTTGGCGGCCTCTTTCTTGTCCGGCAGCGTATCGGAGAGGAGCAGCAAAAAATAAAACGGCGCATAAAACTCAAGTGCAAGCTGTTTCGAATCGCTTTCGATCCAAAGGCCTTGCTGCATCATTTCACGGAATAAATCCTCCATATAGCTAAGCGGCCCGCTGATCAGGCATTTTTGATGCAGCGCCATGATCTCCGGGTTTCGGTATTGCTCCAGCGTCAACATTTTGCGAAAATCAATCGCGAATTCGTCCTCCGTCCAAAAACGAAACTGCGCTTCGGTGAAAAGCCTGATTTTATCCACCGCCGTATTGCGATAGGCCGCGGGTGACTGATCGAAGGTTTCTTCCGGCACTTCATACTCTTTCGCTCGCTCGATGTCGATCTGATAGATACGCGCCACAATGTGGTCAAAGATAGCCTGCTTATTTGTATAGTGCTTGTATAAAGCCCCTTTGGTCATCCCCAGTTCCCCGGCGATTGCGCTGACTGAAACCGCCTCATAACCATCGCGCGCAAACAGGCGAAGCGCGGTCTGCAAAATATTTTCTTTTGTGTCCGCCATCAAAAGTCTCCTCTTCAGTAAACGATCGTTCACTGTTATTTTAGTCAACGATCGTTCACTTGTCAATAATTTTTGCAGGCGAGGGATGATCGAAGTTTCATGTAAGGTTTTCTCATGTTTCTAAGTTCAGACTACGACGTCGGTCTGCGTCTTTCTGATCCCCGTCGCTACGGTTTTTTCAGAACGTGGAGTCCGACGAAAGGGGCTCAGTGATGAGGTAACAGCAATACGATCAAGCCTGATTTGCAAAAGCCGAGAATAAAAAAATAACCGCCTCCGGCTTTGGCCGGGGGCGGTTTGTCAGTTTGCTGCGCTCTTCGGCGGCAGTTCGGCGCGTACCTGCGTGATCAGCGGCGTCGCGGCAAGAGAGAAAGAAGTGCTGTCTGCGATTGCGCTGCGAAATTGCTGTTCGTTGGCGGCGCTCGGCGCATCGATCCAGTCGATCGCTGCTGAGGCCGCTTCGCTGCGCCGTTCGGCGGCGCTGGCCATTTTACGCGCGGCGTCATAAAGCTTGTCCTGCTGCTCTTTGCTTAGCTGCCTGGGCGGGACGTAGCGCGAGAATTCCAGACTGTTTTGCGCCAGGCGGCTGCGCAGCTGTTTCAGTCGACTGTGGGCAAGGGCGCGGCTGATCTCGCCGCTGGAAAGTTGCTCGAAGGTCTGCTCCCAGGCTGCGGCGGATGCCTGGTAAATATCGAGCTGCGTGTCGAGTTCCTGCAGCAAAGAGGGTTCCGTCTTTGGCGACTCGGCTTCCTGCGCGGCGGCCGCGCTTGGCTGGGAGGCGGCCGAGCGTGCGCTAAGCTGCCAATCGACGATGCGCCAACCGACTGCGAAGAGGAATAAGGCGGCGACGATGAACAGCGTCTTAGAGCGGGCACGCGGTTTGGCGGCTTCGGGCGACGGCATGGCCGACGTCAAAGCGCCCTCGCGTGCGGCATAGACCGCGCTCGACGCATGCAGTTCGCGCGGCCCGTGCTGCGCTCGCCGCTTGCGTGAAGGGCGAGAGTTGCGCGCGTTGCGGGAGCTTCGCGATGTACGCTTTGCCGGTGCGTTTCGCGCCGGTTTTGCGCTGGCGAGGTTTTCTTTGCCTTGGATCTGGCCGTGCAAGCGGCCGCAGCTGCAGGGTAGCGCCGCTTTGAGCCGATAGCCGTCATTCGTCTCGGAAAGCTGATGCCAGTACGCTTTCAAAAGGCTGTCGCAGCGTTCGCATTTGCCGCTGATATATAGAGTTTGTTCTTTGTAAAAAATCACAGCATCACGTCCTTGCAGTCCTATCCCTGTAAGTGTACCATAGCTAAGAGGAAATTTCTTGCCAGGCAGGAAAAATGAGCAGTAAGATAAAGGAGATATCCTTTTATCGTCTTATCTGGGCAAAAAGGTAAATGAACGGCTCTAAAATGAAAAACAGGGAGGATCTTAAAATGGCAGATAAGGAATCTTCGAGCGAATTATTGCGCTATTACCGGGAAGAACTGAAATGGAATCCGCCGTTTGCAGAGGCGATGGAAAAGTATACGCCCAAGGCGCTGGAGGGCTATCTTGGGATGCGCCAGGCGGTGAATGAGGGCGCTCTGCCAAGCAAGACGGTGGAACTGCTTTTTACGATACTGGACAGTCTGGACGATGAAACGGCAGGCGCAAAGGCGCATGCGATCGCGGCGATTGACGCGGGTTTGACGGTGCAGGAACTGGTGGAGGCGTTTAACATCGTGACGATTGTCAAAGGGATCAATGTCATGTGCAAAAGCGGCGTTGCTGCGATCGAGGCGGCAGAAGAGCACAGTCGCAAAAATACGGAAGCGGAAAGCGTATAAAGTGAAGTCGACGCGCTTAGAAGTTTTTTGGAATCGCATATTGTCTGTCGTACGATTCTATGATTGTTTGAAAAACAGCCTTCGTGTTAAAATGCCGCTATAGAGTCGATGCACAGGAGGGACTGCGATGCGATATTATATTGTCGATGCTTTTAGCGACAAGGTATTTGAAGGGAACCCGGCTGCGGTGTGCGTGATGGAAGAGTGGTTGCCGGATGCGGTCATGCAGAAGATCGCGATGGAGAACAATCTTTCGGAAACGGCCTTCGCTGTAAAAGAAGGAAATCGCTATCATTTGCGCTGGTTTACGCCAAGCGAGGAAATTGATTTGTGCGGTCACGCTACGCTGGCGACTGCTTATATCATCACGAATTTCGTCGAACCGGATGCAACAAGCGTTCAGTTCGATACGCTGAGCGGCGTGTTAAGCGTAAGAAAAGAAGATAATCTATATGAGCTGGATTTTCCAAGCTATGAGTTAAAACCGGTGGCTGTCAGCGATGCAATGGCGGAAGCGCTGCATTGCCGTCCGCTGGAGGCTTATTTAGGGCGCGACTTGCTCTGCGTCATGGAAAATGAGAGGCAGGTTATAGAGGCCAACCCCGATTCCAATAAACTGCTCGAGTTAGAGGGATTGTTGGTTCACATCACGGCAAAAGGAACGGAATTTGACTGCGTATCGCGCAGTTTTGCCCCGAAACTTGGCGTGAAAGAAGATCCGGTCTGCGGTTCTGGGCACTGCCATATCATACCTTTTTGGTCTAAGCGCTTGAACAAGCGCAAGCTGGTCGCGCGTCAGGCGTCAGCGCGCGGGGGGACGCTTTATTGCGAGGACAAGGGAGACAGAGTGGTTTTGCGCGGTCATGCGGTTTTATACGCCATGGGTGAAATGAAAATCTGAGGAAAGAGTTAAATGATAGAAAGCAAGACTTTAGGAAAATGAAAAGTGCAACGAATAGCGGCAATCTTCCGCCTAATGGCAGGAGGTTGTCTTTTTTTCTGGAATAACTAAAACTGTCGGCAATGTGAGAGCGGACGGCGAGTAACGAGCGGGAATGAGGGTGACTATGACGCATAGAATTGGCATAATCGGGCCAGGCCCGTCGATTGAACGAATATTGTCGGTTGCTCAAGTGGTGGATGTCGCGGGCATTGAATTCGTGCCTTTTCCGTACGAAGATGAATGTGAAATCGCTTCTATTTTGCAGAAAAACAAAGGCCTGGTGCGTGGCTGGCTTTTTTCCGGGCCTGTGACGTATTTGATTGCCAAGAACCACTTGGCGGCGGATGATGCGGTAGATTATTGCAAGTCGCTGGGCGCAGGATTCTATATGGCTTGTCTTCAGGTTGCCCATCGGCATGGTGGGATATTGCGGCGATTTTCGGTGGATGTGTTTGAAGGCGCGATGGATATTGAAAATATGCTGGAAGAAAGCGGACTGGGCTGGGATGAAGTCTATATCAAGAAATATGCGCAACATTATGATGCTGAAGAAGTAAATCGTTTTCATCTTCAGTTATGGGAAGCGGGGAAAATTGACGGCGTCGTTACGCCGCTGCGAAGCGTGTTTTATCATTTGCAGCGCCAAGGCGTACCGGTCTATCATCTTACGCTAACAAAACAGGAAATTCAGCAGTCGTTACAAATGATTGTTGAAAAGGTGCGCTCTTCTTATTTTAAAAATACGCAAGTGGCCTCGATTTTGTTAGAAATCGGACGTTATGACGAAGTGGCTGCAAAATCGAAAACGCCGTATGCCTTGCAGTATGCCGAATTAAAGTTGAAGCAGGTACTATTGCCCTTTTGCCAGAAAGTCGACGGCTATCTATTGGAGAAAGGGTTGGGCGTCTATGAAATCTTCAGTTCGCGCGGCGCAGTGGAGCAGGAGCTTGCGATGCTGCGTGCGGTAATTGATGAAATGGCCGAGGTTCTGGCGTTTGATGTTCCCATTGCAGCGGGAATCGGGTTTGCCGGAACCGTTTTTGCCGCGGAAATCAACGCCAATCGTGGTTTGCATAATGCGCGGGGCAGCGAGGCGGGGCAAATTGTTATTGTTCAGGATGACGGCGTTATTGTCGAAGCTATGGCAGAGCAGAGCGTGTGCTATGATTATCAGAGCAATGATGAAGCGTTGCTAGCCAAACTCCATCAAGCTGAGGTTGGCATCAAGACGTATCGCAAAATCGAAAGTACGATACGCCGGCTTGGCTGGTTACGCTTTACGGTCTCCCAATTGGCAGCGCAGTTGTCGGTGACGGAGCGCAATGTCAGGCGCATCGTATCAGGTCTGCAGAATGTGGGCCTGATCGAAGTTGAAGGTGAGGAAGCTGCGCCTTCGCGCGGAAGACCCAGTAAAATCTATCGACTCCCAGGTTAAAACAGTTGCTGTGAAAGGAAACTTTTACAGCAACTGTTTTTTTGATGACAAAAGTTCTTTCTAGCAAGACTTGACATGTAAAGGTGGCGATAAAATGATTGACAAAGATGGGGCTGGCCCATATTATTTAATTGTGGAAAAGTTCCATTAGTGTTCACTAAATAATAAAAGGGGGCTAGTCGAACGAGTCGGGTGTGAGTGCGGAAAATTGAAAGAGCTGACAGGAGGAAAAAGGAATGGATTTTTTTCGTAAAATAAAACTACATCTCTTTGTATTGTTAATCGTTGTTGCTGCGGAAAAAATTGGCATGATCAAGTATGGTCTACTGATTTTGCTGCCGCTATTGCATGCGATGGTTTTGGGCGGCGTGGTAAGTTATCCGCGGTTTAATCTGTTGACGCGGTCGCAAATGGAGCGGGCGGCGGCTATTTTGCCGATGGCGATGATGTTGCTGTTGGTGAAAATCGGTCTTGATATCGGGCCGAATATTTCGATGCTGCTGCATTCCAAAGGTGCATTGCTGCTGCAGGAAATTGGTCATTTCTTAGGCACGGTATTGCTGGGCTTGCCGATTGCCGTCTTGCTGAACATGGGGCGCGAAGCGGTCGGCGCGACCTATTCGATTGCTCGGGAACCGAACATTGCCATTATTGCGGAAAAATATGGACTTGATTCGCCGGAAGGGCGCGGCGTTATGGCGATGTATGTGTGCGGTACGCTGTTCGGCGCGGTTTGGATGGCGGTTTTGGCTGGCGCGGTTGCAAAGCTTGATTTGTTTCATCCCTATGCGTTGGCAATGGGGGCGGGAATCGGCAGCGGCAGCATGATGGCCGCTTCGGTGGGTTCTATTATTGCGATATATCCTGAACAGGAGCAGCAAATCAGAGCGTATGCCGGTGCTGCTAATTTGATGTCGACGATATTGGGCATCTATGTGAGTCTGTTCCTGTCGTTGCCGATTGCCAATCGGCTATATGTTTTGCTGAATAAACTGGCGGGGCGCAAAGCTGCTGGTCGGGAGGTAGCATGATGAACAAGTTGATGGATTTGGCGGGAACATTTTTGCTGACGGGACTCTTTGTGGCGCTGGCCAATTGGATCGGCTATAAGATCGACTGGGCCAGTTCGCTAGTTGGCGTCGCAGTCATTATTGGACTGGGGCTTATCGGCGCGATTCTAAGCCAGTTGCCGGTTTTGAAAAGATTGCCGATGGTGTTTTGGGTCTCGATTGTCGCGGTTATTGCTTCGCTGCCGGTTTTTCCCGGCAGTGCCTGGATCATCGATGTGACGAAGAAGGTACAGTTTTTGGCGATTGCAACGCCGATTTTGGCGTATGCCGGTTTGTCGTTGGGCAAGGACATGGAATTGTTTAAAAAATTATCATGGCGCATCGTTCCGGTCGCATTGGCGGTGTGTGCGGGGACGTTCCTCTTTGCCACGCTGATTGCACAATTTACGTTGCGTTGGGAAGGGGTAATCAAGTAAGCCGGACAATGGCCGACGGACTGGGGAGGTAAAAATGACAAAAGCAGAATTGAAAAGCAAGGTCTGTCAGGCGATTGCAGACAGACACAGTGATATCATGCAATTACGGAACGCAATTTACCAGGAACCGGAGCTTGGCTTTAAAGAGACAAAAACAGCCGCTAAGGTAGCGGCGTTGTTTCGCAGTCTTGGGATTGCGCATGAAACGGGCTTAGCCGTCACTGGCGTAAAGGGACGCTTGAAGGGGAGGCAGTCGAAGCAGACGGTTGCGGTGCTCGGCGAAATGGATGCGGTGATTTGCGCGGGGCATCCGGATGCCGATCCGTTGACCGGCGCGGCCCATTGCTGCGGCCATGATGCGCAGATTGCGGCGATGGCGGCTGTGGCGATGGGACTGATCGACAGCGGTGCGATGGAGCAGTTGGCCGGTGATGTGGTGCTCTTTGCGGTGCCGGCGGAGGAATATGTTGAAATCACCTATCGTGATAAACTGCGCAAGGCTGGGTCGATCAAATATTTGGGCGGCAAAGCGGAATTGATTCGTCTTGGGGCTTTTGACGATATTGATATGGCGCTGCAGATCCATTTGGCTACTAAGCCGGAGGGAGACAGTTTTGTCAGACTCGGCAGCACCAGCAATGGATTTATCGGGAAATTAGTCCATTATCAAGGCCGGGCCGCGCATGCGGCGATGGCGCCGGAGGAAGGGATCAATGCGCTGAATGCGGCGATGCTTGGCATCATGGGCGTTCATGCGCAACGGGAAACTTTTCGCGAACAGGACTATGTCCGGTTTCATCCGATTATTACGCAGGGTGGCGATTTGGTCAATGTGGTTCCCGATGATGTGCGGATGGAAAGTTATGTCCGAGCGGCCAATGTGTCGGCTCTGCTGACAAGCAATGTGAAAATAAACCGCGCGCTGCAGGCGGGCGCCGATGCGGTCGGCGCCGAATTGAAGATTCAAGATTTGCCGGGCTATCTGCCGCTATGCAATAATTCGGCGTTAAATGCAGTGTTTCGTGAAAACGCCGCGCTACTCTATGGAGCGGAGCGGGTGAACGTGGGACCGCACGAAGCCGGCAGCACCGATACTGGCGATCTTTCGCATATCATGCCGACGATTCATCCGTGGATTGGTTGTGTGCATGGCGCGCTGCACAGCGCGGATTATTGCGTGGCCGATGTGGAGGCGGGTTATATCAAGACGGCGCAAGCGATGGCGCTGACGGTGATTGATTTGCTGTATGGCGAAGGTGAAACCGCGCAGGAAATTATTGCTGCCGACAAACCGTTGCTGACAAAGGCAGAGTATCTGAAATTCTTGGATTCGTTCAGCAGCGATACGTAGCAAGTTTATATGGGGGCTGTCTCAAGCCAGGAATTAAAAGCCTGATTGAGACAGCCCCTTAAAAGTTTTGTTTTACACGACTAATTCGCAAATCCGCTGAGAGATGCTAACGTGAAAAGGATTTGGAAACGGTTTCTTGAAGTTAGTCTTTATGTGTTTATGAGGGAGGTTAGTCAAGTGAAAGAAAAGCAATTCAGTCTTACGGCAATGATGTGCGCCTATCTTCGTGCCGCCCATGCAAAGCATGGCGAACCCAAGATTTTTGACGATTTTCTGGCGGAGCAATTGATTCCGGAGGAGAATCGCTTGCGCATTGAAGAAGGCTTGATTCAGTATCTTCAACTAAAAGCGCCGGAACACAGTGCGGCCTTTCCTGACAAGGCGACCGCTCTGAAGCGGATCACGGAAACGATGAACAGCCGCTCTAATCTTTTAAGTCGCTCACGTTATACGGAAGAGGCTCTTGAGGCTGCGGTAAAGGAAGGGGCGCGGCAGTATGTAATCCTTGGGGCGGGACTGGATACGTTCGCTTTTCGCCGTCGGGATATGTTGGACAAACTTCGTGTATTTGAGCTTGACCATCCGGCTACGCAATGTTTTAAAACAGATCGTATTGCGGAACTAGGCTGGGCTGTTCCAGAACAACTGAACTTTATTTCAATGGATTTTACGCAAGAAGATCTGGCAGTTGTGCTGAAAGAATCCTCGTATGACCCAACGGTTAAAAGCTTTTTTAGTTGGCTTGGCGTTACCATGTACTTGTCTCGTGAGGATGTATTCAAGACGCTGCGTGCGATTGCCGACGTTGTTCCGTCAGGCAGCGCAATCGTTTTTGATTATTTTGATCTGGATATATTTGATCCGCAAAAAGTAGATTTGCAAATGAAGGAAGAGATGGCGCGAGCGCAACAGGCAGGTGAACCCATGCAAACGGCCCTTGATCCATCGACACTAGCTGTCGATCTTGCAAGTGCAGGCTTTCGACTTCAGGAAGATTTGGATCAGGCAGATATCCAAAAACGTTATTCGCAAGGCCGCAAGTATGCTCATATTGTGCAAGCGTGGGTAGAATAGCAGAATCATCGAAGGTAAAGTAATAGCGGCAAATAAGCCGTAACGCTGAAGCAGCGAGAGACTGACCTCGATTCAAAGCGGCAGGCGTCAGAGCGGAGAGGTCAGAAAGGGAAAAGCGGATGAGTAAAGAACGGATTTTGAGAAATGGTGACGACAGCGACATGCTTTTTCAGGCATTGGATTCCGTGCAGGAAGGGATCACGATGATCGATAAGGGGGGTTACATCCGCTACGCAAACCGGGCGGCCTATACGATTATGGGCGCTAAGCGGGAAGAAGTGCTCCACCAGAAGGTGGACCGATTAACGAAGGACACGCCGTTGCTGGTTCAGATTCTCGAAAAAAAGAAACCGATCATCGATATCGAGTATTTTCTCGATTTTAAAGGCAAGACGGTCCATTTGATCAATTCCGGTTATCCGGTCACGGACGAGAACGGAGAAATCATCGGGGCAATCGATATCTTTCGCGGCATGCAACGTTCTTTAAAATTAGCCGATACGATTGCGGGTTATTCGGCTCTTTTTACGTTTGATCAGATTATCGGAAACAGCGCGAAAATCAAGGGTGTCGTTAAGCTGGCTAAAGCATATTCAAGAAATAACGAAAACGTGCTGATTGTAGGCGACAGCGGTACGGGCAAAGAGTTGTTTGCGCAGTCCATCCACAATCACAGCAAACGAGCGGGAGCGCCGTTCATTGCACTAAACTGTGCGAATTTCCCAAACGACCTGATTGACAGCGAGTTGTTCGGCTATGAAGAGGGGGCTTTTACCGGAGCTTCAAAAAAAGGGAAAATGGGCAAGTTCGAAGCGGCTGACGGCGGCACGCTGTTTCTGGATGAAATCGGAGAAATGCCTATCCATCTGCAGGCAAAATTGCTGCGGGTGATTGAAACCCTTAGCATCAGCCGGATTGGAAGTTCAAAACCGGTTCATGTCGATGTGAAAATTATTGCCGCTACGAACAGAGATTTGGAAGAGATGATCCGCGAGGGGCATTTTAGAAAGGATCTTTATTATCGCTTGAAGGTACTCTATCTGGATATCCCGCCGCTACGGGAGCGCGAGAGCGATATTATTCTTTTGGCCGATCATTTTGTAAAGAAACTGAGGCAAAAGATTCACAGCGATGTGATGGGCTTCGATGAAGAGGCAAAGCGGCTGCTAGTCGAACATACTTGGCCCGGCAATGTGAGGGAATTAGAAAATGTTATCACACGCGCTTTGGTCATTTGCGAAGGAGATCATATCACGGAAGCGGTTCTGAAGCTGGCTGGTTTGCAGAAACCATGCAAGCGGCTTTGTGCGCCGGTGCGATTGGAGGCCAGTCAAGTGCAGGACGTGCTGCAACGCCTAGGGGGGAATAAAAAGAAGGCTGCTGAGGCCTTAGGGGTTTCGCGCCCGACGCTTTACAAATTTCTGAAACAAAAATAATTACGCAGATGCTTGCCAGGGCAAATTGTGTAAAAAAATTACATGTAAACTCTTTTACACCTGACTGCGGTGCTGCGGAATTATTGTGCGGTAAGGGTTTGCAGTGAATGCGTATAACGGATACAGAAAGCAGAAGAACGGTTTGTGTAAATTTATTTACACAAACCGTTCTTCTGCTTTTTGCGAGCCGATTCCGTCAACCCTTTAAATTTGCCGGTTAATGGCGGTTGAAACTTTTTGGCGTGCTTTTTGCTAAAGAGATAAACAGCTTTTGATTTGATTGGAGGAATTTGATGAACGCGAAATATGCTGTAAAATCTCATTTGATGAATTATCAACGTGCCAGTTACGTTTCTGAGGAAGAAACGGTCGGTACAATGCAAGGAATGCTGGATTGCGCCTATGGCACAAACCCATACGGATATTCCGATAAAGTGGCTTGGGTGCGGGAAGTTTTTTCAAAAGAGCTGAACCATTACCCCCAATATCCGTACGCAGAGTCGCGGCGGCATATCGCCGCGTTCTGGAAACCGGAGGCCGATATTCGTATGGAAGCGATTCGCCTTGGCTGTGGATCGATGGGCATCCTCAGCACAATAAACAAGATGCTGGTTGCAGAGAAGACCCCTGTGTTAGGCTATGCGCCGCAATTTACGGAGTATATCTCAGAAGTCCAATGTCTTGGCGGAGAGTACGCTTACGTTCGGTTGAGGCGGGAACGCAATTTCAGATTTGATGTTGATGCGTTTATGGCGCGTATGAAGCAGAGGACGCAACTGATTTATATAGACAACCCGAACAATCCCACCGGTCAGATTCTGTCGTTGTCCGAAATACGGGCGATTGTTGAAAAAGCTGAAGGCATGGGCTGCTGCGTCATTGTCGATGAAGCGTATGGCGATTTTATGGACAAAAGTAATTCGGCGGTTCGGTTAGTGGATGTTTTCGAAAATTTGTTCGTCGTGCGATCTTTTTCAAAAGGATTTGGTCTTGCCGGAATGCGTCTCGGCTATTTGGTCTGCAGCAAAACGCTGATGCAGTATTACAAAAAAGTCGACACGCCATTCGCGGTTTCCGATCTTGGCTGCCGAATTCTGCAAAGCGCGCTAGACGATACTGCATTTATAGAGGAGTCCATGAATAAAATTCGACGGGCAAAAACCAGACTTCAGAACAGTTGCAAGAAAATCAAGACGTGGTATACGCACAGTTCTGTTCCGATTCTGGTCTTAGAGCACCCGGATGAAAGCGTCGACCTTCAACGCCTCTTTCTGAAAAACAACGTAATCACAGAAGCCGGCAAGAATTTTATCGGTGTAGGGAAAAATGCGGTGCGTTTGAGGATTCCTAGTGATATTGAAACATTGCTTCAAGTCGTTGAATCGATTGAGGCATGCGCTTTTAATACCCATACGATCTCTCAAATGTAAAAGTGAATGAGAAGGGGGAGGATCATCTTAACAGTTCTGCAGGTCAGCCAAGATCGAGTGGATGCTCTGTTCGGCAACCGCTTTTTTAAGAGTCGATTGGAAAAAGTTTATTGATAGGGTTAAAACGTTGTTATAGGTGCTGGTTAGCAGCATAAAATAGCAATCGATGGCCGTTGCAGAGCCAAAGGAGATGGGTTTTTCGGCAAGGATTCCAACGTTGGAAAGCTAGGGGTTGCATAAATTGGTCTGAGTCGACATCTCTTTGAACTCTTGCCATTGCAGATCGGCGTCTTTAAACGGCATGCTTCCATGGACAGCAATAAAAAGGGCCATGTTTATGCCCGGTTGATTATTTTTCATGCGGGTTGTTTCTGCTGCGACCTTACGCAGTGTAGCGGCGAAAGATTCCGCCGGAGCGCAGCTGGCCTTAATCAGGTTCATCCCGGAAAGATTGCTGACGGCGCTTATGGCCTGGTCAGGCAGGTAACGCCGCAAATCCACGGAGTTGCATACGGCAATGGTTTTTTGCGGCGCTTCGGCAATAACGGCAAGCGTTCGTAAATACGCGGTCAAGAGAAGGTCATTGATCGTGACGTTACGGGCATGTGCTTGTTTTTTGAGGCGCTCGAACTGTGCGGGCGTAGTTTGTCCCACCGCGGCGAAAGGCGCTTCGTCTTTTCCGGGCGTGAAGGGGAGAGCGACGATCGGCATCATGTCGATTTCGGTGTTCGCGGTTTTAAGCCAGGCGGCAATAGCAGGGGATTGAAAGATCGGCTTCTGGCTGCGGTTGGCGGACGGATTGGGGGGGATGAAGTACTGGCGATCCTGGCAAAGATGTTCGCAAATGGACAACAAAAGGGTAAGATAGCGTTTGAAACCTCCCGCATCACAACAGGCGATTGACCTTGATGCACAAGGTGTCTGTAACGGGACGGATTATTTTGGCTTTTATCTGGCAATCGCTAGTGATCGGCGGCGTTTTAAAAATGCAAAGCCTTGATGTTATAATAGGCGGCTGGCAGTGGCAAGCTGCCGGTTATGCGTTGCTGGAGTCCTTCTTCGGCGTAGGCATGTCCATCGGTCTGTTGGCGTTGTTCAAAGAAAAGTGCAATCAGCAAAGACGCTTTTGGCAAACGCTGGCGGATAATTCATTTGCGGTGTATGTGTTTTCATGCACCGCTTATCATCACGCTGACGCTGCTGCGGCGCGTGCCGCTTTTAAAGCGCATTCTTTAGTTTGAATTGGAATAAAAGGGAATGAAAGAATCTGCCTTTCGTGATGGCGAAAGAGCACAACCGGAAGCGTTAGACGAAGAGAAAGAAGTCCGGAAACCGTAGCGTTGAAATGCTATCCGTTGCGAAGGGCGCGGCAATCTTCACGTCCGAAATGATTTTTCTTGACAAGGTCGAGGTCTTTTCATATAATTCTACTGACCGTGGTCAGTATGATCTAAGAAGGCGGCGGGAAACGGAAAAGATGAGCGAGAACCATTGCTGCAGGAGGCGAGGATCATTTCGAGAATCAGAAAAGAACCGGAAATACGCCAGACAGAGTTGTTGGATGCGGCTTTAGAACTCTTCAGTTCTGTCGGCTATGAGAAAACCATGATTGTTGATATTGTGAAGAAAATCGGCGTGGCTAAAGGCACTTTCTATTACTATTTCCCCACGAAAGAAGCGGTGCTGGAGGCGATCTGCATGCGCTGGTCCAGCGAGCTAGCAGCAGACTTTCAGGCGGAAAGCCGCGGATTCAGCGCGTTGGAGAAACTTCAGTCGTTTATAGGGAAGCATTTTTGCCCCAGTCGTTTTGACGCCCTGTTTGAAAGACTGTGGGAGGAGCGACAGTTCGATCTGATGTATCAGACCTGGAAGAATCAAACGGAAAATATCTTCAATCCTTTGCTGGTCAATATCATCCGCCAGGGGAAGGAAGAAGGCAGCATGCAGGTGGAGCATTTCGAAGAAACGATCGCTTTTTTTTGGAGCATCCTTGACTGTCTCTGGGATGCGGCTTATTATAAGGAGCCCAGCGAAGTCCTTGCCAACAAGGTGAAAATCGCGGAAGGGGTCATAGGAAAAATCCTTGGGATGGAAGAAGGCGTGTTACGCTTGGACATCGTACAAGAATAAGATGGCCTAGCGCTGGCGCATCTTTTTTTACCCAAGTACTGACCTGGGTCAGTACTTGGTCGATCTGTGCTTTCGTTTGCGGATGGCGGATGAACAGCACAGATCGATGCCGGTTTATTTTTTTACAACTTAACTGACCTGGTTCAGTAAGCGCGACAGCATAATCAGATGTAGGAAGGAACAGAAAATGAAAGAGAAGAGAAGAAGATTGTCGTGGGCATTGGCCTTGCTGTTTTACCTCATGCCGCAGGTAGCGCAGGGGCATCCGCAGGTATTAACGATAGGGGAGAGCATTCGTCTGGCGCTCGGGCATAGTCCGGTGATAAAGAGCGCAGAAGCAGAACTTGAAAAAAGAGCTTGGAGCGTCAAAGAAAATAAGTCGGCTTATCTGCCCAACCTCAGCGCCGCTTACCTGCAGAGCCGCAATCATACGGACACTCTTACCGCGGCGGGCAATACGCGAAGCACGACGCTAGAAGCAAAGACGACCTTATACAGCGGCGGATTTAATGAGGGGATGGTGGAGCAAGCGAAAGAGAGCTACAGCGGGGCGGGATACGCACTGATTCATGCAAGGCAGCAAGTGATCGCCAATACCTATCTGGCCTACTACGGCATCTTGCAGGCTGAGAAAAATGTAGGACTTGCGGCAGACGCAGTCCAGCGCCTGAGTGAACATCTGTCGATCGTTCAGGCGCAGTATGCGGAAGGGCTCGTGATAAAAAGCGATGTGCTGCGTACCGAGGTCGAGTTGGCGCAGGCCAGACAGAATCAAAGCAGAGCGGAAAATGCATGTCGGTTGGCCTGCAGCCAGTTCGCCATTTTACTGGGACTTCCTGACGATCAGGAAATCAGACTGGATGAGGTGGCCGGTATGGAAACGTATGGAGGGTCGATCAGCCAGGCGGTGCAAAGCGCCTTGTCGCACAGAGCCGATCTTAGGCAGGCTTTACAGGAGAAAAAGGCAGCACAGTCCGGTGTGCAAATTGCCCGAAGCGGTTATTTGCCGAATGTGACGCTGTCGCTAAAAAAGGAATGGCAAAAACAGGAGAGCGAAACTGGGGCGTGGTCGGCGCAGATGGCGGTCAGTTTCAATCTCTTCGACGGGGATAAGACAAGAGCCAAGATCGGTCAGGCGCAGGAGGAAAGTGTCAAGGCAGGTGCGCTTTCAAAACAGAAAGAGGAACAAATCATGTTTGAGACAAAGGAAGCGTATTTCAATATGCAAAATGCACGTACGGCGGTGGAGATCGCGTCGCAAGTCATCGCAAAAGCGGAAGAAGACTATTTGATCGCACAGGTACGTTATCAGGCGGGGGTCGGGAGCAATCTGGATGTGATTGATGCGAATGCAGCGCTTACCGCTGCCAAGCTGAATCACGTGAATGCGCGCTATGATTACAGCAAGTACAATGTGCAATTGGCGCAGGCCATGGGAGTGATAACGGAAGGCGGTACGCATGATGGACAAGAAAAAACCACGCATTAGGACGGTAATGGGGCTGCTGTTGTTGACGCTGTTTCTCGGCATGGCTGCTTGGCGGATTTACAATGCGCAGCAGCAAGCCGGCATGATCATTCAGCCTCTCGCGGTCAGCACGGCGCTTGTCGCAGCGGTGGAAAAGCCGGATGCCTTGAAACTGACGGGCACGGTCGAAGGCATGACTTCGGCCGTCGTCAGCAGCCGCTTCGCAGGAAAGGTTGACCGCGTTCTGGTCGAGGATGGACAAGCGGTACGCGAAGGCGAGGTGCTGCTGCGGATGGATACCGTAGAACTTGCGAATGCCGTGCGTATCGCACAAAACAATGTGCGGCAGTTGGAAGCCAATTATCATATCGTGCAAGCCGATTATCAGCGTTACAGCAACCTGATCGCCAGGAATGCGGTCACCAAACAGCAGCTGGAAAGCGCGGAGGCCCGGATGATCACCAGTCGTACGGAAGTCGAGAACGCCTACGTCAATCTGAGCACCGCGCAAAAGCAGATCGCCGACGGCAGCATTGAAAGTCCGGTAAGCGGTGTGGTCGCAAACAAGGCGGCTACGATGGGACAGGTTGTCTCGCCCGGGGCGACGCTGCTCACGGTCGAACAGATCGACCAGGTCTATGTCGTGGTGAATGTTGAGCAGAAAGACATCGATATGGCCCGGTTAGGCGCGGAAGCGACCGTCACGGTTGATACCTATCCGGATAAAGTGTTCAAGGGAAGCGTTGCGGTCATCAACCCTGTGGCCGGAAATGAAAGTCGCATGTTCCGGGTGAAGATAAAGATCGAAAATCAGGAACAACTCTTAAAGCCCGGCATGTTTGCACAGGCGGCCTTGCTGTCGGGCGTGCAGCAGACGGTCTTGGCGGCGCCGCGCAGTGCAGTGATTGTGCAAAAGGGACTGAGCTATGTCTATACGGTCGAAAACGGACACGCGAAGAAGACGCGGGTTGAAACCGGCGTCTTGATGGATGATCGGATTGAAATAAAAACGGGTCTTTCTTCCGGTGCGGCTGTGATCACCGATAATCTTGACAAGATAAAGGACGGCGATGTCTTACTGATGGAAGGAGGACAGGATTGATGAATCTTCCGGAAATCAGCATCCGTCGGCCTGTCTTTGCCACCGTTGCGCTGGCTGCGCTCATTTTGCTCGGCGCTGTCAGCTACTTTCGCATGAATGTCGATGAGATGCCAGATACCAGTCTCCCGTATGTTTCCGTCAATATTACATACGAAGGAGCGCAGCCGGAACAAATCGATTCGCAGGTCACCAGGAAGGTGGAAGAAGCGGTCGGTGAGGCGAAAGGGGTGAAGCACATCCGGTCCACGTCGCGCGAGGGGCAGGCGGAAATCGGCGTCGAATTTAAGCTGGATATCGATCCGGCGGCGGCGACGCAAGAGGTTCGCGATAAAGTCAGCGCCATACGCAGCGAATTGCCGGACAACATTAAAGAACCGGTCATCGCCCGTTTTGATATGAAGGCGGCTCCGGTTGTCGCGGTCGCCATCACCAGTGAAAAAGGAGATCTTCGCGAGCTGAGCGTGCTGGTCGAGGATGTGATCAAGCCGCGCCTGCAAAAGATCGGCGGCGTCGGTCAGCTTAAAATATCGGGCCTGCAGCAACGGGAAATTCAGTTGCTGCTCGAACGGGATAAAATCATCGCCTTCGGTTTCTCCATACCAGAGATAACGCAGCGGCTGCAACAGGAGAATCAGGATATACCGGCAGGAAAACTGACCGCGAGCAGTCAGGAACTGGCCGTGCGTACGGCAGGGAATTTCAAGACGCCGCAGGACTTTCTTTCGCTCGTCATCGGTACCCGGAACGGCGTTCCGGTTCATTACAGGCAGATCGGCGCCGTCAAAGACACGGTCAAGGATCGTGACGCCATCGCGCGTTACGACGACAAACAGGCGATCGGTCTCGAGATCGGCAAACAATCCGGTGCGAATGCCGTGAATGTGGCCCGGCAAGTCAAAGCGGAACTGGAGAGGCTACGGGAGAACCTGCCGCCCGGCATCACGCTGCATATGGTGCGTGACGATGCGCAGCGCGTCGAGGATTCGATCCATGAAGTATGGTACGATCTTTTCGTCGGCGGCATTTTTGCCGTTATCGTCGTGTTGTGGTTTCTCGGCGATTGGCGGAGTACCGTTATCAGCGCACTGGCGATTCCGACCTCGATCGTGGCCACGTTTTTCTTCATGAAATGGGCCGGATTTTCGATTAACAGCATGTCGCTGATGAGTTTGTCGCTGTCGGTCGGGCTGCTGATCGATGACGCGATCGTAGTTGTCGAGAACATCATACGCCACCGGCAGATGGGGAAATCCGCGATACAGGCAGCTGTGGAGGGGACAAAAGAAATTTCACTGGCTGTCATGGCAACGACATTTACTGTCGTCGCCGTCTTCTTTCCGGTAGGCTTTATGTCAGGCGTGAGCGGCCAGATATTCAAGGAATTTGGCCTGACCATCGCCTTCGCGGTGCTGGTGTCTCTTTTCGTCGCTTTCACGCTGACGCCGATGATGGCTGCCTTATATCTTCCGGTCGGAGAAGAACCGGCAGAAGGACCGCTGCGTCGTGCGTGGTCGCGCTGGGATCGCTATTTCAACCGTCTGGCGGACGCGTATGCCGCGTTGCTGAAACATATTCTTGACCGGCAACGCAAGAAAGCGCTTGCCGCCGCCTTGGCGTTGTTTGTCGTTAGCATGTTTCTCTTTCCCTACCTTGGTTCGTCCTTCATGCCGAGTACCGATCAGGGACAGTTCACGGTCAAGGTGAGGATGCAGGCCGGGCAGACCGTCGATTCGATCGACGGCGAGACCCGAAAGATGATAGCGGCAATCGATACCCTTCCCGAAGTGCGTCATGTCTACGCCACGTCGACTTTGGAAGAACAGACCTTGTTTATTATTTTGACGCCGAAGAAAGAGCGTGCGCGCCGTCAAAACGAAGTCATCACGGAAGTGCGCAGCCGACTCAACGCCATCCCCGGTGTCCGGGCGGATATCGAGCAGGGTGACGGAAAACCGGTCACCGTCTCTCTGACCGGAGAATCGAATGAAAAATTGGGAGAGATCGCCGAAGACATGCAGCGAAAAATGCAAGAGATTCCGGGCGTACAAGACATTGTCTCCAGTTACCGTCCCGGCACGCCGAATCTGAATATCACGATCCGGCAGGAAAGGGCCAGTGATTTGGCGGTTTCTACCGCGACGGTCGGCAATACGATTCAGACGCTGCTGAACGGAACGCTGATCGGCAAGTACAGCGATGTCGACGAACGAGTCGATATCCGGGCGCGTCTTGCCTCGACGGACCGGATTCGCCCGGAAGGCTTGCAGAATATTTATGTGCATGGCGACAAGGCGAAAAGTGATGGACAGAAGATGCTGATCCCTCTCTCTCAGGTTATAAAATGGCAGTACACGACAAGTCCTTCGGAAATTAACCGGTATGACAGGCAAAAAGAAGTGCGCCTGACCGCCAATCTGGAAAAAACGACGTTGGGGGATTTTGATAAGGCCTTCTACCCAAGCATCGAAGATGTCGTACTTCCGTTAGGCTATCAGGTAAATGCCGCCGGGCAATCGGAAGACATGGACGAATCGTTCGGCAGTATGGCGGTCGCCTTGAGCCTTGCGGTAGCATTCATCTTCATGGTGCTTGCGGCACAGTTTGAAAGCTACATCGAACCGTTCGCGATCATGCTGTCGCTGCCGCTGGCGATTATCGGAGCGCTTTTCGGACTGTTCTTGGCGGGCAGCGAACTCAGCCTTATTTCGGTAATCGGCATCATGATGCTGATGGGATTGGTCACAAAGAATGCGATCTTGCTGATCGACTTTGCCAAGCAACGCATGCAGCAGTCGATTCCCTGCAAGGCGGCTCTGGTCGATGCGGCCCGTATCCGTTTGCGGCCGATCCTGATGACCAGCGTGGCGATGATCTTCGGCATGCTTCCGATCGCCCTGTCGATAGGACCCGGAGCGGAAGCGCGTGCGCCGATGGCGCATGCGATCATCGGGGGACTGATCACATCGACTTTACTGACCTTGCTGGTTGTGCCGGTGGTATATTCTCTGATTCATGAGTGGAAAACAAGGCGCGCCGAAATACGGCAAAAAGCGCAGTCGCGTACGCCAGGAAAAGAATAAAGAGGAAGGATTATAAAAGATGAAGGAATACGAGTTTGATGGAATCATCTTACGCGAAATGAAGCGGACGGAGTTTGCCGCTATGGAGTGTTTTGTGAATCGGGTCTTGGAGTCGACGTTCATGGAACCTTCCATTTGTCTTGCGAACGACTGCAAGGATATAACAAAAGAAGAAGACGGGGAATGCAAACTGAAGGAAGAGGATTTTTTTGGCGGCGACGGGGTCGCGTACAACATCCTCAAAGGCGACGGTTTGATTGGAGGCGCATTCCTTGTTTTCAAACCGGAAGAGAAAAAAGGAGAATTGGTTCTTTGGGGCATCGAACCATCTTGGCAGGGACAGGGGATGGGAAGGCGGGTCTGGCAGGAACTTGAGCGCATCCATTCCGATGTGGAAACGTGGGAGTTGTTCACGCCGGTGGCTGCAGTGAAAAACATCGATTTTTATATCAATAAATGCGGCTTTCATGCCGTCGAGTTCGTAAAAGAGGCGCGAACGTATCCGGGAGATATGCTTCGTTTTGAAAAAAGAAAACGCTGGCCGGAGAGGGAAGAAGAAAAGAATCTTGTCTGAGGCGCTGAGAGAAAGTCCCGGAGAAAGCCGGGGCTTTCTTTTTTGTGATGCAAGCGTCATGGCGACGATATGGAAAAAACGCCAACGAAAGCGGTAAAATGAAGCGAAAGAAAAGGGGGAAGGAAAGACGAAAATGATCCAGGGCATCAGCCATATCACGTTCATCGTGGCCGATCTGGCAAGAGCGGCAAAGTTTTTCAAAGACGTCTTTGACGCGAAAGAAGTGTATGCGAGCGGCGAAAAGACATTCTCGCTGAGTAAAGAACGCTTTTTCGAAATCGGCGGACAATGGATCGCGCTGATGGAAGGCGAGCCGTTGAAGGAACGCAGTTATCAGCATGTCGCGTTTCAAATCGCAGAGGATGATTTTGCGCGCTATGAAGAAAGGATTGCGGCGTTCGGCATCGAGCGGAAAGCGGCGCGGCCGCGTGTGGACGGTGAAGGAAGATCGCTTTATTTTTATGACTTTGACAATCATTTGTTCGAACTGCATACAGGAACGCTGAAAGAAAGGCTAAAGCGGTATGCGAAGTGAAAAAATACCGGCGCAAACGAGAGGACTTGTCCTGATCGAAGCCGAATAGGACGGGTGAGAAGCAAACGGCAAGGGGGGAGCGAAGATGAACGTAAAGAAAATCATGCTGGTCATGCTCATGCTCTGTTTAAGCGTCGCTTTTTCCGGGCAGGCCGGTGCGGCGAGCGCTGTCGATTATGGTAATCCGGCACGGTGGCTGGCGCTGCCGACGATCAACGACAAGAACGTGGATGTGTTTTATCTCTATCCCACCGCCTGGCAGAAGGCGAATCCGAAGGAACCGGACATCTGCGCCATCGATAATGCATCGATGCTGAGAGGCTCAAAAATGGCGTACGCGAAAACGGCGACCGCATTCGAACCGATCGGAAACGTCTATGCTCCGTATTACAGGCAGGCGGATATCGGCGCTGTCTTAACGCTGCCGCCGGAAAAACAGGCCGCAATCATTGCGGGCACGCCGCGAGAGGATGCGTTCGCCGCATTTGATTATTACATCAAGCATTACAATCAGGGCCGACCGTTCATCCTGGCTTCGCATTCGCAAGGCTCGAATGTGATGCTCTATCTGCTGGCGGATTATATGAAAGAACACCCGGAGGTATATAAAAGGATGATCGCCGCATATGTGATCGGTTATTCGGTGACCGGCGACTATCTCGCCCGCAATCCGCATTTGAAATTTGCGCAGGGCGCGGATGATACAGGCGTTATTATTTCGTATAACACCGAAGCGCCGGGCGTTAGCGGAAACAATCCGGTTCTGCTGCCGGGCGCGATAGCGATCAATCCGATCAGTTGGACGCGAGATGAGACGCTGGCGACGGCGGAGGAAAGTTATGGCTCACTGCTCTTAAATGAGCAGCGGGAATGGACGGCGGTTGCGCAGTATGCCGATGCCCGGGTTGAGAAAAGCCGAGGCGTCGTCATCTGCAGCACAGCGGATGTCGAAACGTTGTCGTCCGGCAATGCGATTTTCCCCAAAGGCGTGTACCATCCGTATGATTATCCGTTTTATTACTATAACATCAGAGAAAACGCCGCGCTTCGTGTGGCAAAATTCATTGGGAAATAAAATCGATGGGTTGCGAGTGTGATTGTAGTGATCCAGTGAGAGCAGGGAGTATGGAAGCGATGGACTTTGAAACTTGCTTTGCGGCGTCTTCCACACTTTTAATGGAAGGCGCGTTAGGCGAAAGGCTGAAAAGGGAGTACCATATCGCATTTGATGATGCGGTTGCAATGGCGGGATTGGCTTATGATGATAAAGTTCTTTAAAAATATGGGGAGAAAAAAGAGGGCGAAGCATAATTACAGAGAAGATTGTTTTTACCAGAGAAAATCCTCCGAAGGAGAGAGCAATGTCGGTTAAGCTTCTATTACGTGATATAGGAATAATAATCTTTTTAATGGCAGTATCTTTTTTTGTTTTTCCGCAGCTTATCAATCATCTGCGCGATGCATGGTTGCTGTGGCCGATTTTTGTTTCATTTATGGTTTACGTAGGGAGTCTATTTATCGAATTAAAATACTTTAGTATGTGGATTGTTATTGCGGCTATAGGAATAATGGATGCATGTGAATGGGGTCATCAATTTTTTATGAATCGCGTCGTTGATATTACAATAAGTCAACTAGCGTTGGAAGGAATACCTGCTCTCATTTTCTCAATGCCGCTGGCCTTGGTTGTGTATTTTAATCAAGATAGGAAGTACAGCTTGCTTTTATTGCTGATATGGCCTTTAGCGATATGGGTTGGTTTGATGTTTGCTTTTGAAAAAGAAGGAATGGCAGCAATTGGCTTGCAAGCTATTGCAGGAATGTGGGTGTTTCTTGCAACAAAATTATATGCTAAAGCGGGAAAGAGGGGGCAGTCGAAATTAAGATGGAGCAGTGTCGCTGCTTGCTTTATGGCAGGCGTATTTCCCAGTTTCTTAGGGATGGGGTGGAAGTATGCGATATTTACAACGATATTGCCTCCAATAGCAGTATATTTCAGCAGCAGTCTCTGGAAGAGATAGTGTTTTATGGGATTTGAGAATTGCAAAACGTATATATTGGAGTAGGAGATTGTGAAGTGAAAAGGAGCATTTGAATGATTATTTGTTTCTAAAATTGTCGTCAATGGAAGTCGAAGTGCTGTTGACTATGAAGTAGGAAAATAAATCGGCTCCTATGCTGAAAATTGACGTCGCTAAACTAGCGGCGTCAATTTTTTACAATACAGAGAAAGCATGCGTTGTTAAGATAAAAAGAAAAAAGGAGAAGAAAGCTGCAATAAATTTGAGGAGGATCGGATCATGTTGAAAGGATATACGCTGCCAAGGACGCCGCGCGGGACTTCGAGTCTTGCGCCGGAGCCGCCGTGGCATTATGTCGGTAATGCGCTTGCCGTGGAGTATGAAGCAAATCCACTGGCGGCGGCCAGCTTTTTGCCGCAGGGACTCGAACTGGCTTCCGGTCGTTGTGCGGCCTATTTTATTGAGTGGCAGTACTGCAGCGAAACGGGGGAAGAATATCTGGATCCTGTGCGCAGCCAATACCGCGAAACAATTATTCTGTTGTCGGCTGAATTTGAGGGGATGCCTGTATCGTATTGCCCTTTTATCTGGGTGGATCAGGATGTTTCGTTAATGCGCGGCCTTGCGCAGGGCTGGCCGAAGCAAATGGGATCGACCTGGATTACGCGCGCCTATGATTTGCCGTCGAAAGCGAGCCCCGTTGTCGGGGCGGGCGGAAAGTTTGGCGCTACGTTAGCGGTTAAAGAGCGCCGTTTGGCGGAAGCGCAAGTCACGCTGTGCGAGCTGACCGATTCGCTGCCTGCGCCTAATTTTGCCAAAGCAGTCAATGTCCGCTATTTTCCTGAACTTGCGGCAGGGAAACATGACAAACCGGCGGTGCATGAACTGGTGCAGCTTAGATCGCGCGATATCGCCGTGTCGCCGATATGGAAAGGGGAAGCGTCAATCTCGATTTTCGAGCATCCTTATATCGAGTTGCCGGATTTACAGCCGACGTCTGTTCTTGCAGGCTATCGCTTTTCGTTTGCGCTTACGGTGGATGATTTGCTTTCACTGCAAGACTTGCGCGGCAAAGAAGGAAAATAAATTTTCCTGACCGGAACATTCTTTCCTTCAGCGTTAAAGTTTGTGGTAGAATAATAGCATTGATTATGTTACGCTGGAAACGTTTTTTGACGTAACTGCGGAGTGAAAACGTTAAGGTGAATTTGCTGGAGGTGTTCGTTTATGTTAAACCAAAATATGCTGGCGCTCGGCAAGAAGCGCTCGACCATTCGTGAAATCTTTGAATTCGGCAACCAGCGCGCAAAAGTCGTCGGCCGGGAAAATGTTTTTGATTTTTCGATAGGCAACCCCAATGTGCCTGCGCCAGATTCGGTGCAGGAGGCAATCTGCGATATCGTTAACAACCAGAACCCGGCGGCAGTTCATGGTTATACGTCGGCGCAGGGGCGGGAAGACAGCCGCAGCGCGATTGCCGAGTCGTTGAACGCGCGTTTCGGAACCGATTATGCGGCAAAAAATCTCTATCTTACGGTGGGGGCGGCCGCTTCGCTTTCGATCTGCTTGAAAGCGCTGACCGCATCGCCGGAGGATGAGTTCATCATTTTCGCGCCGCATTTTCCTGAGTATCAGGTCTTTATCGAACAAGGGGCGGGTGCGAAGTGCGTGGTGATTCCAGCGCAGGTCGAGGACTTCCAGATTAACTTTGAAGCGTTTGAGAGCAAGTTGAATCCGCATACGAAGGGCGTCCTGATCAATTCGCCGAACAACCCGTCCGGCGTCGTTTATTCGGAGGCGACCATTGACCGCCTGACCGCGCTGCTCAACAAAAAAGCGGCGGAATATGGTCATCCGATCTATCTGATTTCTGACGAGCCGTACCGTGAGATCATTTACGGAGAGAGAGAGATTCCGTTTATTGCGCCGAAGTACAAGAACACGTTGGTTTGCTATTCGTATTCCAAGTCGCTCTCGCTGCCCGGTGAACGCATCGGTTATGTGCTGGCGCCGAATACGGTTGAATCGTTCGACGATGTGTACGCGGCGGTATGCGGCGCGGGGCGCGTGCTCGGCTACGTTTGCGCACCGGCTCTCTTTCAGCAGGTCATCGCCCGCTGCGCGGCCGATACGGCCGATCTTTCCATTTATGCGGAAAATCGCAAGCTGCTCTTAGAAGGTCTGGCATCGTTCGGTTACAAGTGCATCGAGCCGGAAGGCGCGTTTTATCTCTTTCCGCAGACGCTGGAAGCGGACGACTACGCTTTTTGTGAACGCGCTAAAAAGTATGATCTGCTGCTTGTGCCCGGTACGGATTTTGGCGCTCCGGGGCATATGCGCATCTCCTACTGCGTGCAGACGGAAACGGTCCGGCGTGCGTTGCCGCTCTTTGAAAAATTGGCAAAAGAGTATGGCTGCAAGTAAAAACCTGCTTTCGGGTAAAAAATAACGCAAGCCGCCCTTTTCGATCCAAGCGGTCGAAGGGGGCGGCTTCTTGCAATTGTTTTGCTGAATATGGCAGGCGGTAGAGGTTTTTTTATAATGAAATCGAAATTAGGAATAATAGGAGAAATTGACAGTTTTTTGCTTTCGGCGTTTGAACGGCAAGCAGCCTGACGCAAATGCATAAGGCTGCGTAGCTTGCGTTATCCGACCAGGCGGCTGCGATGAGCATAAAGCAGATTTGTCGGCGAAGAGGGGTGCGGTGAAGATGAAACGCAGCAAAATTATCGGCGCATTGCTGAGCCTCGTCATCTTGGCTGCAGCAGCGCTCGTTGCAGAAACGATCGACAACCGGCCGGCGCTCGAGGAAAAAAGCGTTAAGAAAGAGTCGCTGTCTTTTCAAATCACCTGGCCTGCGTATTCGGGACGAGGGGAGGCGATCCAGCGCATCGTAGATTTATATAATGCCGAAAACAGCGCTGCGTTTGAGATCACGCTAGTCGGCGGCGATGAAGACCGCAAGGCGAGCGAGAAACGTTTGAGCGCGCCGGATGCGACAACCATTCATGTGCTGCCCTATCGCTTCGTCAAGTATTTTGCCGCCAAGGGATATCTGGATGATCTTTCGGATTATTTCAAGGAAGAAGAACAACTCTTCTATCCGGCACTCTGGCAGCTGGGGCAATTCGAGGGACGCGTCTACGGCATTCCCTGGCTGGGCCATTCGATCGGCCTGCTTTACAACAAAGAACTGCTGGCAAAAGCAAGAGTGGATGTCGCTTCCATTCGTGATTTGCCTTCGCTCGTGAAAGCGTTGGAATCGGTTGAGGCGAAAACCGGCGCGAAAGGAATCGGTCTGGTCGGCGCCAATCACAACGACGTCTCTTGGATGGTCAATCAGTTCGTTTATGCGTATGGCGGCCGCTTGGTGGAACCGGACGGCACGCGCGTCGCGCTGAACAGCGCCGAGACGAAGGCGGCGCTTCGCTTCTATCGCGACAGTCTGGGCCCGCATGCGCAGCCTTCCTGGCTTGACGACAGCGGCCTTGAGGTAATGGAGCATTTCAGGAAACAGAAGATCGCGTTTGAATTTCAGGGCGTTTGGGGCATCACCGATATCGAAAAAAACGGCAATCCGTTCGAAGTCGGCAGCATAAAGTTGGAAGAGATCGGGCTCTATGCGGAAGTCGGGCCGATGATGCTGGCGCTTCCGCGCAGCATGAGCCGGGAAAAAAAGCAGAGCGCGCTGCGTTTTATGAAGTTCATGATTTCAAAGGAGGCGCAGGTGAAGATCCTGGCGGGCGAGTACAGCCCGGAACATGATGCCTATTACCCGTTTCGCATCCCGGTGCGTCAGGATGTGGCAGACAGCGTGATGACGGAAAAATATCCGCAGTATCTGCCGTTCGTAAGCGCGTTTAAACGCCCGAGCATCGACGTGCCGGTGGCAAAGTGGCAAATCATAAAAGACGAATATTATGCGCCCGGCTTGCATCAGGTGATGACCGGCGAAGTCTCGATCGAGGATTTTTTAAAGCGGATCGAAAGCAAAGGCAACGAAATCTTGCGGCAACCCTAGCGAATGCAAAGGAGCGTGACGTTGAAATGGCGGTTAAGATCCTGATTGTCGATGACTCGAAAACCGATCGGGCGATGATTCAAAATTTTCTCGCCGAGCATCAGTTGCTGTTGGCGGAAAACGGCAAGGAAGCGATGGAAATCCTGGCGCGCGAACCGGATATCGATATGGTGATTTTGGATTTGAATATGCCGCAGATGAACGGCTTCGAGGTTTTGGAAGCGATGCAGCGTCAGCCGGCGTGGAAAAAGATCATCCGCTTGATTCTGACGAATTATGACGAACCGGAAAATGAGATCCGCGGTCTGGAACTCGGCGCGATCGACTATATAACGAAACCGATCAATAGTGCGGTCGTCAAGACGCGCGTGAACACGCATTTGAAATTGAAACAGCAGCGCGACCTGCTGGAAAAGCAAAAAAGTGAACTGACCTGGATCAACGAAGAACTGGAAGCGTTTTCTTATTCGGTCTCGCATGACCTGAAAGTACCGCTGCAGATTATCAAGACGTACAGCGATTTTCTCGCGCAGAATCTCGCGCAAAGAGAAGACGCCGAGGGCCTCGACGATGTCGCGATCATCAAAAGCGCCTGCGAGCGGATGACGCAGCTGATTGACGATCTCTTGCAGCTGGCCAAGGTCGGTCAGCATGAGATCCGCTACGAACGGGTCAATCTCAGCGAGCTGGCGGAAGGCATCATCGAAAAACTGCGCATCTTTGAGCCGGAGCGCAAGGTGACGTTTCGTTGCGAGCCGGAGCTGTTCGCCGAGGCGGACGGACGGTTGATGGGGATCGTGCTCTTCAACCTGCTGCAAAACGCCTGGAAGTACACATCCCGGCATGGCGAGGCGCGCATCGAATTTGGCGCGCTGCAGCAGGGGAATGGCAAGGTATATTTTGTCCGCGACGACGGGGCCGGCTTCGATATGAAAAACGCGGGCGAACTTTTCAAGAAGATCAAGCGCCTGCACGCGCAGGACAAGTTCGAAGGCACCGGGGTCGGGCTTACGATTGTCGACCGCATCATCAGGCGGCATCGGGGGGCGATCTGGGCGGAAAGCGAAGTCGAGAAGGGGAGCGCCTTTTATTTCAGAATCGAAAACAGCGGCAAGAAAGGGTGAGGCAGATGGGCGTTACGATACTGGTCGTCGACGATTCAAAAGCGGATATGATCATGATCAAGAATATTCTCTCGGATTATCAGCTGCTCTTCGCCAATGACGGCGTGGAGGCGATGGACGTCATCGCGTGCGAAGCCGAACTCGACCTGATGATTCTCGATCTGAATATGCCGCGCATGAATGGTTTTGAGGTGTTGGAGGCGATGCAGGCCAATCCGGCCTGGCAGAAGATCGCCACATTGATCCTGACGAATTATGATGAAGCGGAAAATGAAATACGCGGTCTCAGTCTCGGTGCGGTAGACTACATCCGTAAGCCGTTGAATCTCGAATCGCTGCGCAAGAGGATTGAAATCCATGTGAAGCTGAAGAATGCGACCAAGGCATTGGAAGAGAACAATGCGATGCTGGAAGAGACGGTGGCGCAAAGGACGCAGGAATTGGTACTGATCCGCAACATCACGATCCATGCGTTGGTCGGCCTGCTGGAGATACGCGACATCGAGTCAAGCAATCATACCAAACGGACGCAGTGGATGGTGAAAGCGCTTTGCGAAGAGCTAAGGCGCAAGCCGGCTTACGCCAAACGGTTGTCGGAGAGCTATATTCGAGAAATATTTGAAACCGCGCCGCTGCATGATATTGGAAAAGTCGGCATACCGGACGACATTCTCCTAAAGCCGGGCAAACTGACGGTAGAGGAGTATGAAATCATGAAGAAACATACCGTTTACGGTGTGGAGGCGCTGCGCTATGAGCTGGTGGCCGAGGGGCAGACGCCCTCTTTCATCAAGACCGCGATCGAATGCATCGGCGGACATCATGAAAAATATGACGGCACAGGCTATCCGTATGGACTGAAAGGCGAAGCGATCCCGCTGCCGGGTAGAGTGATGGCGCTTGTCGATGTCTATGATGCGTTGATCAGCAAACGGGTTTATAAACCGGCGTTTACGCACGAAGCGGCGCTGCTCTTGATAAAAGAAGGGCGCGGCAAGCATTTTGATCCTGTGATCGTCGACGCGTTCCTGGCGATCGAAGAAAAAATCCAAGAGATTGCCGCGGAATATTCCCATCAGGAACAATAAGGAGGAGGGGAAGCGATGAACGCGCTGCGCGGTTTTTTCCTTAGCATCGTTTGGCTGGCGCTCTTTCTCTCGCTTTGTTCGGCGGCGTCCTTAGAGAAGAAGTTTACGCCAGAGGAACAGGCCTTCATCAAGGAACATCCGGTGATCCGGCTCGGCGTCGATCCGAAATTCATTCCGTATGAATTTGTCGATTCGGACGGCGTATATAAGGGGATCGCCGCCGATTACATCAAGCTGATCAGTGAACGGACTGGCTTGCAGCTGGTGGTCGAAAAGGATCTCACCTGGGCCAAGGCGTATGAAAAAGGCGTCTTGAAAGAACTGGACGCTTTGCCCTGCGTCGGCAAGACCAAGGAACGGGAACGCTATTTCAGCTATACGGAACCTTACTATTCCTTCCAGCGCGTTATTTTTATCAGCCAGAACAATAACAGCGTCAAGAGCCTCGACGATTTAAGGCGGCATACGGTCGCGGTGCAGGTGAACAGCTCGCATCACAGCTTTATGCAAAGCTTTGTCCCGAGCATCACGCTCAGTCTTTATTCTACCGTTGAAGAGGGGCTCAAAGCGGTCGCTGACGGGAAGGAAGAAGCGTTTGTCGGCAATCTGGCGACTTCGAGTTATCTGGCCAAGGCAAACGGCATAACGAATTTGAAGTATGTAAAGATGGAAGCCGATGAAAAGCAGTTCTTATATTTTGCGGTAAGGAATGATTGGCCGCTTTTGGTCAGCATCTTGAATAAGGCGCTGGCCGATATAAACGAAGAAGAAAAGATCGCGATCAACAATCGTTGGATCGGCGTGGAAAACAAGGTGGATTATAGCGAAGTCATCAAGATCGCCAGCATGATCGGCGCGGTGATCGTCCTTATCTTCGGGGTTTCCTTCTACTGGCTCGTCAAATTGCGGCGCGAGGTCGAAGCGCGCAAGCGGATCGAGGCGGCGCTGAAGATCGCCAAGGAAGAAGCGGAATATGCCAATCACATCAAATCCGCTTTTTTGGCGCGCATGTCGCATGAAATCAGAACGCCGCTGAACGCGATCAGCGGCATGGCGTATATGATCAAAAAGACAGAGGTGTCAATCACGCAAAAGAACTATCTGGAGAAGATAACGCGGGCCGCGCGCGACATGCTGGGCATCATCAACGATATCCTGGACTTCTCGAAAATAGAAGCGGGCAAGATCGACATCGAACGAATCTCCTTCAATCTGGACGAGGTGCTGCAGCAGTTGGTCAGCATCGCGGCTTTTAAAGTCGAGGAGCAGAACATCGATTTTTCGTTGGAACGCGATCCGGCGCTGCCGGTCTTCTTCTTCGGCGATCCCAACCGGATACAGCAGGTTCTGCTTAACTTAGTGAATAACGCGGTCAAATTCAGCAAAGACGGCACGGTGTCGCTTTCGATCCGTCTTGTGGCCAAGGTCAAGGATGCGTACCGCATCGAGTTCAGCGTCAAGGACACCGGCATCGGCATGACCAGCGAGCAGTTGGTCGAGGTTTTCAAGCCATTCAGCCAGGGCGACTCGAGCATTAGCCGGAGGTTCGGCGGCACAGGCCTGGGCTTGTCAATCGTCAAGAGCCTGGTCGAATTGATGGGCGGCCAGATCGAGGCGTACAGCGCGGTCAACGAAGGCTCCACCTTTAATGTCTTGCTGACGCTGGAGGCGGATCGCAACATCGCCTATGAGGAGAAGAAGAAGGCCGCTTCGCTTTATTTCCGCAATATTCGCGTGCTGGTCATCGAAAAGAATGCGTTTTACCGCAACAGCCTGAAAAATTATCTGAAGTCGTTCGGCTTGGTGGCCGAGTTCGTCGCCACGGAAGAGCGGGCGCTCGAACTGCTCAAGGCGGCCGCGGGCGAACAGGGAACGCCCTATAATTTACTGATTGTCGATCTGGAAACACCGCAGGAGGGCGGCATCCAGTTCTGCAGCAGCGTAAAAGAACTGCCATGGCTTAAAGAAACGCCGAAATTCATTGTGATGATCCCCATGGCGAAAGAAATGCTGCTTGAAAATGTTGAGGCGGCCGGATTGGAATTCGGCATCATCAAGCCGATCATACCGTCGATCCTCTACAACGAGATTGTCGATATCTTCAAGCTTAACGTCTTGGCGGAGCATGACCGTTCGGCGCCGATGAACCAAGAAGAGGGAATCCGTGTGGAATATCCCTACCATATCCTGATCGTCGAAGACAATAAGACCAATCAGTTCATCGCCCAATCGATCCTGAGCGAGGCGGGATTCAAAGTCACGCTGGCGGATAACGGGCTGGAAGGCTATGAAGCTTACGGCAAGAACGAAGACGATCTGGCGCTGATCCTGATGGATCTGCATATGCCGGTGATGAACGGCTATGACGCGACCAGCCTGATCAGAAAAAGGAACAGGGCGATTCCGATCATCGCGATGACCGCCGATGCGATCGTCGGCGTGCAAGAAAAGTGTCAGAGCATCGGCATCGACCATTACATCAGCAAACCGTTTGAACCGGAAAAATTCATCGAGACCGTCGTGCAGGTGGTCAAAGCATCGCAGGCCAAGGTGCGCCGGAAAGAGGCGCCAGAGGTTGAAACGCAGCAGCGCGAAGCAACGGGAGGTGAGAACATGGTATTGGATCAAGCAGACGGCATTCGGCACATCGGCGGCAAAGCGGAGCTGTATCGCATGGTCTTACAAGAATATTACAACGAGAACCAGGAGACCGAGCTTCATTTGCAGCAGGCGCTGGCGCAGGAAGACTATGCGGCGGCAGAACAAATCGCGCATAAGATAAAAAGCAGTTCGGGCAGCATCGGCGCAAAAGAACTGCATGAAGTCGCGGCGGCGCTGCAAAAGGCTTTAGGTAATGCGGAGACAGCGGCAATCGACGAACTGCAGAAAAAATTTATCGTCCTGCTGAAGCAGGTGCTGCTCGAAATTAAAGAAATCATTTCCTGAAATGGCGTGTAAAAAAATCTGCTTGTCGTACGCTAAAAGATAAGCCGCCCTTTTCGAGCCAAGCGGTCGAACGGGGCGGCTTGCGTTATTTTTCTTCTATTTTAGATTTTCTCTAAAGAAGGAATCGAGTCTGTCGAACGGGATGCTGTCTTTTCTGTCATAAAGATCGATGTGCCGTGCGCCTTTAACAACCAGGAGTTCTTTTGGTTCGGCGGCCATTTTGTAGGCATCCTCGGTGAAATAGCGCGAATGTGCGTTTTCGCCCATGATGAAGAGGATCGGTCTGGGAGAAATCGATTCGATATGCGCCAGCAAGGGGTAATTGATAAACGACAGCGCGCTCGTGACCGTGAAGGCGCCGATCGAATTGGGGTGGTGTCCGCGCGGCGCTACGTAATATTCAAAGAACTCGCTTGTGATCGGATCAACGCCTGTCGCGGGAATTTCAGCCGGAAACTGCGGCGTCAACTGAGGCGAACCGTTTGCGAAGTCTTTCCAGCGCTGTTCGCCCAATTGATCGAGATATTGGCTGCGTTGTTCGTCGGTCATGCTGTCCTGCCAACCGTTGCGCATCACGCGGCTCATATCGTACATGCTTGCGGTTGCGACCGCCTTGATGCGGTGATCGACCTGCGCGGCGCTGAGCGCGAAGCCGCCGCTGCCGCAGATGCCGATCGCGCCGATTTTATCACGGTCAACATAAGAGCGCGTTCCGAGATAATCGACGCCCGCACTGAAGTCTTCCGTGAAAATGTCCGGCGAAGAGATATGTCTTGGTTCGCCGCTGCTTTCGCCGTTAAACGATTCGTCGAAGGCAAGGGCGACGAAGCCGCGTTCGGCCATTGTCTGCGCATAAAGACCGGCGCCTTGTTCCTTTACGCCGCCGTACGGGGTGCCGATGACGAGCGCCGCGTACTTTTTCGTCTTGTCGATATCTTTCGGCAGATACAAGTCGGCGGCGACGGTAATGCCGAAACGGTTCTTGTAGGCGATTTTCTCGCTGGTTACCTTGTCGCTCGGCGGGAAGGTTTTGTCTGCTGCGGCATCGTTTGCCGCAGCGGCAACGCCGCTTGCGGACAAGACAAAGCCCAGCGTCAGCGCGGTGAGCATTTGAAAGCTGCGCGTCATCATGGATTTCATTTTCATTTTTCTTACCTCTCTTACTTTTTTAAGAATTCTGCTTGCATCGTACCGTCTGGTGTTAACACCAAGTCAATAGGTTTTTTAAAAAAAATGACGTAAGCGATAAAAGACAAGGGCAGTAAATTTCATTAGTAAAAACGCTTGACCTGGAGTTAACACCAGATGATAGAGTGAATATAGTATGAAGTTAGGAGCAAGAGAATGAAAGTGGGAAAGTATAGGGCGAGGAAAATGTTGTTGATAGGAATCGTAGCCGCTTTTGCAAGCGTCGTATTGGGAACGGCAATTTACGCGCAAAAGACCGAATTTGGCATACCGCCGTCAGGAGGACGGCTTGAGAGAATCAAAAACTCTCCTAATTATTTGAAAGGAGAGTTTCAAAACCAGATTCCGACCGCTAAATTTCAAGAAGGAACGACTTCGCTTTCTGCATTGTGGGAGTACCAGTTCGCCGAAAAAGAACGCGTACGGCCTAATGCGCCGATTCCGGCAAGGAAAACGGAATTGGCCCAACTGGACAAAGAAAAGGATGTAGTAATCTGGCTGGGGCATTCTTCTTTTTTTATGCAACTGGGTGGACGAAGAATTTTGGTGGATCCGGTTTTTAGCCCGTATGCGTCACCGGCGTCCTTTATAAACAAAGCGTTTGACGGAGCGAATCCATATACGGCGGAGGAGATGCCGGAAATTGACTATCTGATTATCTCGCATGACCACTGGGATCACTTGGATTATCCAACGATAATGGCGCTGAAACCAAAAATCAAAAATGTGATTTGCGGGCTGGGGGTGGGCGCTTATTTTGAGGAATGGGGATTTTCGCCGCAAAGTATCCAGGAAGGCGATTGGTTTACAGCCCTGAAAGTGGAGCCAGAGCTTACGATTCACGTATTGCCCGCACGGCATTTTTCCGGTCGGGGGCTGACGCAAAACAAAACATTGTGGGCTGCCTTTGCCGTATTAACGCCGCAAAAACGTGTATTTATCAGCGGTGACGGCGGTTATGGACCGCATTTTAAAATACTGGGAGAAATGTTTCAACGTTTTGATTTGGCGATTATCGAGAATGGGCAGTACAATCGGCAGTGGCCTTATATTCACATGATGCCGGAGGAGGCGGCGTTGGCTGCCGAAGAACTCCATGCTGATGCCTTACTGCCTGCCCATGCCGGTAAGTTTGCTTTGAGCCAGCATGCATGGGATGAGCCGTTTAAGCGAATCAGCGCAGCCAGTGAAAATAAACAATATAAACTGCTTACGCCGCTAATTGGCGAGAGCATAGAGTTGAACAACCGGCAGCAAACGTTTTCCCGTTGGTGGGAAAACGTAAAAGAGTGAGGACGTAAAGAGGCATTGCTTGCGAATACCAGGAAAGAAGAAAAGGTTGGAGGTTCGTTTTGGCTAAAAAAAACAGATGGTTTATTTTTATCTTGACTATGGGAGTTTTTGGGATTATAAATACGGAAATGGGAGTGATTGGCGTGTTGCCGTTAATGGCGGAGCACTTTCGTGTCAGCATAGCGCAAGCCGGATTGTTGGTCAGTCTTTTTGCGCTGGTTGTTGCGATCGCCGGTCCGACAATGCCGCTTTTATTTTCGGCTATGGATCGTAAGAAAGCGATGTTGCTGGTATTGGGTGTTTTTCTTTTGAGCAACCTTGTCGCAATTTTTGCGACAAACTTTATCGTCGCGCTGATTGCTCGCGTGATTCCGGCTTTTTTTCATCCTATTTATTGTTCGCTGGCTTTTAGCGAAGCGGCTGCCTCGGTCAGCAAAGAAGAAGCGCCGAAGGCGGTTGCGAAGGTAATGATCGGAGTTTCGGCAGGGATGGTCGTTGGCGTACCGGTCAGCAACTTTATTGCCGGCGCTTTTTCGCTGGAGGCGGCCATGCTGTTCTTTGCCGTGATCAACGCGCTAACGCTGATCGCAACGCTGCTCTTTGTTCCCGCTATGCCGGTGAAAAAGAGGCTTTCATACGGCGCGCAGCTAAGCGTTTTGAAAGAATCGGTAACCTGGCTTTCGCTGGCCGCAGTGGTCTTAATGAATGGCGCGGTATTCGGCGTCTTTAGTTATTTAGCCGAGTATCTGGCAGCGGTTACAAAATTATCTTGGAACGCAATCAGCGTTGTCTTGCTGGCCTATGGGCTGGCCAATATGTTGGGCAGCGTAATAGCCGGAAAGCTGCTCACGCAAAATCCAAGCAAAGCAGTAGCGGCATTTCCGTTTGCGCTGCTCGCTGTTTATCTCGCGCTGTTTTTGCTGGGGCAGCTAACGCTGCCGATGGCGTTGCTTACGTTGGCGTGGGGGATGTTAGGCGGCATCGGCGCGAATATCAACCAGTATTGGATTTCGACGGCTGCGCCAAAAGCGCCTGATTTTGCGAATGGCTTGTTTTTGACCGCGGCCAATTTGGGAACGACGCTCGGAACCACACTCTGCGGCTTTTTTATAGCCGGAATGGGCATTAAGTTTGTCGTGCTGGGTGGGTTGTTGTTTGCGGCGCTAAGCAGCGTATTCATTTTTATGCGAATGCATAGAGGCGATTTTAAAAAGAAAGATAGGTTTTTAGAGGCGGCGAATGCGTAGAGACAGCTTCGCTGAAAGCGTGAGCAGAAGAAAAAAAAGGAGTGAATCGAATGGTGATTTCAGAAGTAAGTGAAAAGTACGGCTTAACGCAGGATGCGCTGCGCTATTATGAAAGAGTTGGTCTGATCCCGCCGGTCAAACGTAAGCCAAGCGGACTGCGCGATTATGACGCGTACAGCTGCGGCTGGATTGAATTCGCCCATTGTATGCGAAAAGCGGGGATTCCGGTGGAAGTGCTGGTCGAGTATGTGCAGCTTTATCAACAGGGAAGGGAAACGCGCGAGGCCAGAAAAGAACTTTTGCGCGAGGAATATCGTCGCTTGGAGAAACGTATCGCCGATTTGCAGGCGGTAAAAGAACGCTTGGCCTGCAAAATTGAAAATTACGACCAACTTGAGGATTCTGTGGAAAGTATAGCGAAAGAAAAAAAACAGCAAAGCGGAGGCGTAATGCATGAGTAAAAAAGTGTTGATCCTGTCGGGCAGTCCGAGAAAACAGGGGAATTCCGATCTTTTATGTGAGGAATTTTTGCGCGGTGCCAAAGAGGCGGGCCAGCAGGCGGAGAAGGTTTTTCTGGGGGAGCAAACGATTGGCTACTGCAGCGGCTGCGGAGCCTGCTATACGACGCACACATGCGTGCAAAACGATGACATGGCGGATATGTTGGCAAAGATGGTTGCGGCGGATGTGATCGTCATGGCGACGCCGGTTTATTTTTATACGATGGATGCGCAGCTGAAAACGCTGATCGACAGAACGGCAGCCCGCTATGAGGAAATCACGGATAAAGAGTTCTATTTCATTGTGTCTGCAGCGGACAGCAGCGTGGCGGCGATGGAACGAACGATCGACGGGTTTCGCGGTTTTCTCGATTGCCTGAACGGCGCTAAAGAAAAAGGCGTCGTCTATGGCGTCGGCGCATGGCAGAAAGGCGATATCGTCGGTACGAAAGCGATGGAGCAGGCGTATGCTATGGGGAAAAGTGTATAACTCGGCGCGAGATGAGCGAGACGCGGCGACGCGTTGGAAGGAGGGTCGCGGGTGAAGAAAAAAGCAGTGCTGGTTTTTATCTTGTTGCTGTCATTTAGCCTCACCGCTTGCAGCGGTAAAAACAATGCGACGATTGCAAATACGAATGCCGGAGGAAACGACCGTGCAAACAACGCCAGCGCCAAACAGGTCGATAGTAGAATAAAACTGAAGTTCGATAATACAGAAGTTATCGTGAAAATGTATGATAGTCCGGCGAGCAGAGATTTTTTAAGTTTACTCCCGTTGACGCTAAAAGTGGAAGACTATGCCGGGCGGGAAAAAATCGCCTATCTGCCGAAAAAATTGTCGCTTGACGCTGCGCCGGCAGGCATGGAGCCTAAGGCAGGCGATTTCACCTATTTTGCGCCTTGGGGGAATCTGGCACTTTTCTATAATGCGTACGGATATTCAGACGGGCTGATTTCATTAGGCAAAGTTGAATCGGGCCTGGAAAAACTCGCGGACAGCAACGCTGCGACCATTCGCATTGAAAAAATAGAATGATGAAAAGAAGGGGCGATTATAAAATGAAGGAACGAAATAACAGCGTGATTTTTCCAAAAGGGGATAAAATGCCGGAGCCGTATAGTGAACACTTTATCGGGCAGGCATATCTCGAGATGCTGTCGAGCGGCGGCGACGAATTTAATTGTCCGATCGGCAATGTAACGTTCGAACCGGGCTGCCGCAACAGCTGGCACTGTCATCCGGGCGGACAGATCCTGCTTGTCACGGGCGGTCGGGGCTGGTATCAGGCAGAGGGAGAAGCGGCCCGCGAACTTAAAGCCGGCGATGTCGTGAAGATTCCGTCTGACAGGAAGCATTGGCATGGCGCTGCGCAAGACAGCTGGTTTTCGCACCTTTCGATTGAAACCAACTGTCAGGAGGGACCGGCAAAATGGCTGGAGCCGGTTACGGACGCAGAGTACCAACAATTGCGCTGATTTTTCTCCAAAAATCATGTGCTGAAAAGAGAAAGCCCAGGCATGACAGCAGTAAAATGCGATCATGCCTAGGCTTTTATAAAAAAATCGCTAAGAGGCTGAAGTCGTTTTGCAAGCAGGCAGAGGGGAAAACGGACTTAGCCGTGAAGACAATCTTGCTCATTTGCCTGCGCGAGCGTAAGCTGTGTTTCGCCCCAGAGGTATAACTGATGCAAAGCGGGGAACAAGGTTTTGCCTCTTTCCGTTACCGAGTATTCCACTTTAGGCGGAATGGTTTCATATTGCGTCCGCTTGATCAGATCATGTTCTTCTAATTCGCGCAGCGATTTTGTCAGCATCATATTGGTAATGCCGTTGATGGCTCTTTTTAATTCGTTATAGCGGGTCGGTTCGTTTTTGATCAGATAATATAAGATGGGTATTTTCCATTTTTGCCCCAAAATGTCGAGCGCATAAACAATCGGACATTGCATCGCATAGATGTTTTCTTTAGGAAAAGGTTTATCCGGTAAGTGAGTGTTCATCACGGCAGCTCCTTTAAAACCTAATAGTATATTTTTTATACTGACACAGAAAAAACTGCATACTTGTACAAAAAGTACCTGGTGGTAAGATTATATCAAATTTAAAAAAAGATATAAAGGAGATCGACGATGTTTAACTTTGATTTTTACAATCCGACCCGCATTATTTTTGGTAAGGACAGACTGGAAAGCATGGCTGCGCTTATTCCGGCTGAAGCAACGGTATTGCTGACCTTTGGCGGTGGCAGCGCGAAAAAAAGTGGTCTGATTGAGCGGGTCAAGAAAGTGATGGGAGAGAGAAAGGTACATGAATTCGGCGGCATCGAACCGAATCCGCGCTACGAAACATTGGTGAAAGCGGTGGAAATTGTCCGGACGGAGAAAATTGATTTCATCCTTGCGATCGGCGGCGGCTCCGTCATCGATGGGACGAAATTTATCGCGCTTGCTTCGCATTACGAGGGCGACTCGCGTACGTTGTTGCATTGCGGCTTTGCACCGATGCCTGTTACGAAGGCGGTTCCGTTCGGCGTAGTGCTGACGCTGCCTGCTACGGGTTCTGAAATGAACAGCACAGCGGTGATCAGCTACGAGCATGCAAAACATTTCTTTTCCAGCGAGCTGGCTTTTCCCGCCTTCTCAATCGTAGATCCGACAATCACATTTACGCTGCCGAAGAAGCAGGTTGCCAATGGCATTGTTGACGCGTTCGTGCATGTAACAGAGCAATATCTGACCTATCCCGTAGACGGCAAGGTGCAGGATCGGATGGCGGAGGGCATCCTACAAACCTTGATTGAAATCGGTTCTACGACCATTGAAGAAACGGAAAATTATGCGGCGCGGGCCAACCATGTTTGGAGCGCTACGCTGGCATTAAATGGCTTAATTGGCGCTGGCGTGCCGCAGGATTGGGCGACGCATTTCATCGGCCATGAGCTTACCTCGCTATTTAACATTGATCATGGACAAACGCTGGCGATCGTACTGCCGTCACTGCTTGTGGTGCGGCGCGAACAAAAACGCGCGAAACTGCTGCAATATGCAGAGCGGGTGTGGCGGATAGAAAACGGCAGCGAAGAAGAAAAGATCGATTTGGCGATTGCGAAGACCAGAGCCTTTTTTGAAAGCCTCGGCGTAAAGACGCGTCTTTCCGAGTATGGCGTCGGCGCGGAGCAAATACCGCTTATTCTTGAGCAACTCAAAGCACATGGCATGACCGCGATTTCGGAAACCGGCGATCTTGCACTGGACAGCAGTCGAAAGATCCTTGAAGGGGCCATCTAAGAGCAAAGGAAATTGAGGAGGAAGAACGATGCCTTTTATTCAAATGGAAGCAGGAACAGTGAGCGCAAAGCAAAAGGAAAAACTGATCGCTGAATTTACAAAGCTTGCCAGCGAAACGCTGGGAATTGATGCAGCGCACTTTTATGTCCTGATTAAAGAAAATTCGCCGGATAACTGGGGCGTAGGCGGAAAAATGCTTAGCAAAACTCTAGAGAAGAACGTAGAAGCGTAATGGGCTTAATGCGAAAAAATTTTAAGGGGGACTAGTGATGTCAAAAACGATACTGGTATTAACAGGCAGTCCGCGAAAAGGCGGCAACAGCGATCAACTGGCGGACGCTTTTAGCAAAGGAGCCGAGCAGGCTGGACACAGCGTTATAAAATATGCAACGGCAGACAAGAAGATACAAGGCTGCAGAGCGTGCAATGCTTGCTTTAGCAAAGGCGTCGCCTGCGTCATGCCGGATGATTTTAATGAACTTGCGCCGCTCGTCGAGCAAGCCGACATGATTGTCTTTGCCACACCATTATATTGGTATTCGTTTCCGGCGCAGCTCAAAGCGGCAATGGACAAATTCTATTCCTTTTTGATCGGACAAAAGACGTTGAAGATAAAAGAGGCCGCGCTTTTGGCCTGTGCAGGAGATCAAGCAGAGAATGCCTTTGACGGGATCACGGCATCCTACAAATTAATTGCCGGTCACATGGGCTGGAAAGATAACGGGACGATTCTGGTAAAGGGTCTTATGGAAAAGGACGCTATTTTGCAAACCGATGCGTTGGCGCGGGCTGAAGCGTTAGGGGAAAGCATACGCTAAGAGATTGGCTGCAAACGAAAAAAAGTAAGCCGCCCTCTTCGATCCAAACGGTCGAAGAGGGCGGCTTTTTGCGTTCTGTTTTTTAACAAAATAGATTCATTTTTTCTGGCAGCGAGTTCGTTTTGGAAGTGCATCAGGCCAAACGAAAAAATGAGGTTGTTACGAGTTATAATCGATACCGGATTGTATCGTCTTGAACGCGGTGTCGATGCCTTGGTATTCCTCCGAGTCCTTGATCGTTTCCGGATGATCGTTCAGTTCGCTTTGCTGATCGGAAATGGTCTTGATCTGCGCACGCAAAGCGGCCATTTCGGCGCTGCATTCCTGCTGTTGTTTCAATAAGCGGCTGATCTGCTGCATGTTCTTGTCCTTGGCCTGCAGCATCGGCTTGAGGTCTTTCTCCAGTTTCTTGAATTGTTTGGAGAGCTTGTCGAGTTTTTCGTTCAGTTCGGTCAACGCGGTTTCGAGGTTCTTCGTCCGGTGCTGGAACGCCTTCATCAGCTTGAACGTCTGCAGATGAAGATTAATATTGGTGCGCGCTGTCGCGGCGACGGCGGGAGAGAGGCTCTTCTCGACTTTTTTATAGGCGGCGTACCATCGTCCCATCTGCTGCGCGACGGTCTGCGCGGTCTCATTGGGCAAGTAGGCCATCGAAAGCGGCGGCAGCGACTGAATGAGCGTGGAGAGGCCTTTGACGTCGCCGTAGGTCAGATTGACCGGTTTGTTGTTGAAGGTGCTTTTCACCTGTTGCAGCTCGGCGGCCATCATGTCTTTCAGCTCGGCCGCTCTGCTTGTCGGATTCTGCAGCGTTATTTCCAGCGCGCGCGTGCTGAGATTGAGCAGCTGCGTCTTCACGGCGCCGTAGGAATCGGGCACATACGGCAGAAAGGACTGCGCAAGCGCATCGGACGCTTTCTCAGTTGCCTGAATGTAAGCGTCATCGAGTTCGGTCAGGCTGCCGTCGCTTTTGCCGCTGCGAATTTCTTCGTATAGCTTGCGGTATGTAAGGGCGAAATCTTCAATAAAGGATGCATCGGCAGGATCCGGATGTGCGGCGTTTTCTGCGGTCGATGCGTTCGCTGCCGCACGGAAACGGGAAAGAAACGGGTTTTCCCGCGGCGACCGGTTGCTTAGGCTGATTTGGAAAGCGGGGGAGCTTTCCAAGTCTGAAGTGCCAAGCGCGGCTGCCGGAGCCGACGAATCTTTCTGGATTGCCTGGGGGAGCGGCGTTCTACTGACCAGACGGTCAAGCGTGGGCATGATGAACATAGGATCATCCCTTTCGAATAGTCTCAATAAATTCATCGACATGCAGGAAAGAGAAGTTAAGGAAATTTTAAGGAGATTTTAAGAAATGGGGATTTTTCAGTGTGCAGGAAGGAACTTTCGCCCGTCTGTTCAATATAAATAAACGATACGAGTCTGAAAAACGAAAGGATGATCATGCATGAAACGAAGAATGCCGTTAAAGCTTTTATTGACGCTGCTTCTGGCGCTAGTGGTCGCGAGCGGCTCGGCCTTGGCTGCTTCCGGCGATGAAGCGGCGAGCGAGCGCGTCATCGCGTATCCGGCCGGTTATGATACCGCCAAGGAGGGAGCCTCTTCCTACAACGGAATCGGCAATGTTGAGAACTCGCCGTATTTTACCTCGCTTGACGTGTACAACCTGCAGTCCACTGCGACGCTGACGATTCTGCCGCATTACAAGACCTACCAGCAGACGACCGAAATCACCTGCGGTCCTGCGGCGGCGATGACTGTGCTGCAGCATTTCGGCAATACGAGCTGGCAGGAAAAGGAGATCGCCAAGATCATGGCGACGAAACCACTGGTCGGCACCGATACGCAGGGGATGGTGAAGTTCTTCAAGGCGATCGGCTGGGACGTGAAGTCAAGCCTGACAAGCGCCAACAAGGATGGCGTCTCCTTTGGCAAGGAAGAGGATTTTAAAAGCTTCGTACTGGAAAATTTGCATGACAATACGCCGCTGATGGTCGAGAACATCGATTGGAGCGGGCATTGGCGCGTTATCATCGGTTATGACACGATGGGTACGGAGACGCTCGCGGATGATGTGCTGATTATGGCGGATTCCTACGACACGGGAGATCACAAGCAGGACGGCTATGTGGTGCAGTCGTCGGAGAAGTTTTACTATATGTGGTTTGATGCGCATATGCTGCCGAAAGGCCAGCAAACGCAGCAATGGCTTAGTGCGAAGCCGCGCTCCGCTAGGAAGTAGGTGCGCCAAGGATTGCAAGAATACAGAATGCATGCGCGAGACGAGGGAAATCGTGCAGGGATTCCCAATCCATTGCCGAAACTGAACAAAAGAAAAACGCAAAAGGAGATGGCGCAATGATTGGTGAATTGGGCGCGGAATTATTGAAGCAGATTTATCTTGCAGAGCAGACGAAGACGGAGCGGAAAGCGGTCGGCGAAACGATTGCCGACAGCGTCGGCAGACCTCGCCTTGCGGAGACGGTGCAAAATTTGCAGGATTATGGCTTGATGGTCGCTGCACAATGCGATGCGGCGGAGAGACAAGAAGATTGGAACTCGCTCAATGCGGCGCATGTGACGCCGCGAGGCTTATCGGTTCTCTGTCATCTGGGAATTTTATAGACAGTTCAAGCGCCCTGCGGGGCGCTTTTTTATGTGGGAAAATAGAGAAGTAAGTTTACGCGGAGGCAGTGTTTGAACCACAAAGTACACAAAGAGTACAAAGGAAAAATGCAGGCGCCAGATAATATCTGTCGCGAAAGAGAATTGAAGAAATTGTTAATACTGCAATCTTAGTCTTCTTTGTAGTTGCAGATAATCATCTGCAACCCAGACTGTAGACAAAACCCCACTCCCTTTAATGATATGATAAAATCATTAAAGGGAGTGATTTTTATGTACGAGAAAAAAGATCGAAGCCAGCAAAGCCAAATTGAATTTTTCTGCTTAGAAGATTTAGTACCGAAAGAGCATATATTACGAGACATCGAACGCGCCATCGATTTTCGTTTCATTTATGACGAAGTCGACGGTTTATATAGCGACTCCGAACGAGGCAAACCAGGAATTGATCCAGTGAGTCTGTTTAAGATCGTACTGATTCAATACCTGTTCGGCATTCGCAGCATGCGTCAAACCATGAAAGAAATCGAAGTAAACATGGCGTATCGTTGGTTTATCGGCTACGGCCTTACCGAAAAAGTCCCCCACTTTTCAACCTTCGGCAAGAATTATACCCGGCGTTTTGAAGGAACCGATGTGTTTGAGCGGATCTTCATGCGCATCCTTTACGAAGCAGTAAACTGCGGTTTCATTGATGCAAGTTCCGTATTCATTGACGGAACCCATATCAAAGCACGAGCCAACAAAAAGAAAAGCGCAAAAGTGTTTGTGCCGATTCCGGCCAAGCAATATCAGGATGAACTACATGCGGAAATTCAAGCCGATCGCGAAAACCATGGCAAGAAACCGCTAAAAGATAAAGACGACGATGAAAATCCACCGCAAGGTAAAACCATCACGCAAAGTACGACGGATCCGGAAAGCGGCTTGTTTCATAAAGGTGAGCATGAAAAATGCTTTGCCTACGTAACCAACACAGCTTGCGACCGGCATAACTTCATATTGGGTTATGAAGTCACACCCGGCAATGTCAACGACAGTCGTTCGTTCGATGAACTGTACCAACAAATCGTCAGCCGCTTTCCTGAAACCGAATCCGTTGCCGTCGATGCGGGGTATAAAACACCTTGGATCATGAAACAAATCATCGATAGTGGTCGAATTCCGGTCGTTCCCTACAAGCGTCCCATGACCAAAGAAGGCTTTTTCAAAAAATATGAATATGTGTATGACGAATATTATGAATGCATGATTTGCCCTGGCAACCAGGCGCTTGGCTACAGTACGACGAATCGTGAAGGATACCAGGAATATAAAAGCGATGCCAAACAATGCAAAGTGTGTCCGCATTTACAGCAATGCACACAGAGCAAAGCGCATCAAAAGCAAGTTCAACGTCATGTATGGGAATCCTATCTAGAACTTGCTGAAGAGTATCGGCACATGCCAATGTATCGCGATATTTACAAATTGCGCTCGCAAACCATCGAGCGCGTCTTCGCGGATGCAAAAGAAAAGCATGCAATGCGCTATACGCAACTGCGTGGCCTGCAGAAAGTGAAAATGCAGGTGACGCTTACTTTTGCATGCATGAATTTGAAAAAGCTGGCGACCTGGAAGAAACGCAGGGGTATGTTGCCGCCTGTTTTTCAACGTTTTTTCGAAAAACTGCGTTTTTGTGGTGAAAATTGGATATCCGAAATTGAAAAATGCACCTTACGCTTTGCGTAAAGTGCATTTTGTCTACGGTCTGAGTTGCAGATAATCATCTGCAACCTGAACTTGCGTTGTGAACTTTGAGTCTTTGTGGTTAAAAAGAACGAGTTGAACCACAGGCGGCATAGCCGCCACGGAAATAGCTACGCGATTTTACTGTTTTAACCGTTAAACTGCGTAGAGGCTTCTGTGGTACCGTTAGGTATCTGCGGTTTACTTTACTTTTAAAATCTGCCCAGGAAAAGGTTTTGGCGGAAAACAAATCGAATAGGCCTATAGAAGATTTATTTGTGCTTAGGCGGTTTACAGATAAGGATTGGAACGAAAAAAGGAGCGTGCGCGCGGATGGAAAAAAATACTTTTTCATTGAGTCACCCGCAACAGCGGATCATGTATACGGAGCGTCTTTATCCCGGAACCAGTTTTGCCAATAATACCTGCGTCTTCTGGTTTGCGGCGAAAATGGACAAGGTGCTGCTGCAAAGGACTCTGGAGACGATCATCGCGCGGCATGACGCGTTCCGCCTGCAGATGCAAGAGATGGAGAGCGAAAGCGAAGTGGTGCGGCAATACATCGGCGCAGATAGTAGCGTGGCGCTGCAACATGCCGTTTTGGCTGACCGACAGGAGAGTCTCGAATGGGTAAGGGAAAAGGCGCGCGTGGCGTTTCCGATCTATGAGTCGCCGCTTTATCGTTTTTGCTTCATTGAAACGGCGGACGGCAGCAACGCTTTGATGGCGCAGCTGCACCATCTGATCACAGACGGCTGGACGCTGAACTGGCTGGCGCACGAGGTGAATCGCGTCTACCGTTCCCTGCAGCAAGGGACTGTGCAGGAGGAGAAAGCGGCCTATTCTTATCTGCAATACCTGGAGCATGAGCGAGAGTATGAAGCGTCAGACGAACGTCTGCGCGACAAAGACTACTGGTTGGAAAAATACGCGGTTTTACCGGAGGAAATGAAGCTGCATTTCAATAAGCGCAAGGCGGAGACTCTGCGCTGCGGGCGCGAGGAATTCGCGCTGCCGCTGGAACTGGAGCAAAGATTGAAGAAAAACTGCCGGACGCTGCGCACGACGGTTTTTCGCCAGTTCATTGCCGTCGTCGCGTCCTATCTCTGGCGCGTCAGCGGGAATCAGGACTTGGTGCTCGGCGTGCCGTACCATGGACGCGCGAACAGCCAGGCGACCGAAACCGCGGGCATGTTTGTCCGCACCTTGCCGCTCCGGCTTGCAATCGAAGACGAGCAAAGCTTTGCCGGAATCTTAAAGTTGCTTAACGTCGAAATGAAGGCGGTCATTGAGCACAGCGCCTATCCGTATGAACAGCTGGTCTTCGATTTAAAGGAAAAGAACGGCAATCAACCGGAGTTGATCACGGTCAATGTAAGCGAGATTGTGCCGCAGGATACCGAGGAAGTCAGCTTTTGGAACGTCGAGCCCGAACATGAACCGTCGCCGCTGAATTTTTATCTCGAAAAGCAGAGCGCGGATGCGGGCGGCGCGCTGCGTATCATCGCGATGTACCAGACGGAACTTTTTTCAGCCGAGGAAATCCGGCAAATGCTCTCTGGCATAAACGTTCTGCTTACAGCAGCTCTGGAAGAACCGGAAAGCGAAGTGCGGCGGCTGCCGCTTTTGCCGCCGGAAGAAGAACGGCTGGTGCGTGAGACGTTTAATGCGATGCAGGCCGCTTACGATCTCGATACGACGATCCATGCGCTCTTTGAAGCGCAGGCGGAAAAATATCCCGAGAAGGCGGCGGTCGTCTACAAGGGAGAGTCGCTCAGTTATCGAGAACTGAATGAAAAAGCGAACCGGCTTGCGGCGTTATTGGCAAAGAAAGGCGTAGGCCCGGACTGCATCGTCGGCGTGCTCTTGAACCGCTGTCTCGATATGCTGGTCGCGCCGTTGGCGATCTTGAAAGCGGGCGGCGCGTATCTGCCGATCGATCCGGCGTATCCGGACGATCGCATCGCCTATATGCTCGAAGACAGCGGTGCGCCTGTTTTGATCAGTCAGCCGGAATTACGCGCGAAAAGCGAAGGCTTTGGCGGAGAGTGGCTTGATCTTGCCGTTTGCAACGCAGACGAAGGTAGTACGGAAAACATTGTTTCCGCTGCGACGGCGAAACATCTTGTCTACGTTATCTATACGTCCGGTTCGACCGGAAAACCGAAGGGCGTGCTGATCGAACATCGCGCACTCTTGAATCTGTGCGCCTGGCAGAACGAGTATCATAATGTGACGGAGAAAGACAGTACCGCGCTGTATTCCGGTTTTGGTTTCGATGCCTGCGTCTGGGAGATTTTTCCGTTCCTGACCGCCGGCGCGACCGTGCATATCATTCCGGAAGAGATGCGTCTTTCGCCGCTGCAGGTCAATGAATATTTTGCGGAACAAAAAATCACGGTTGCCGATCTGCCGACGCAGTTTTGCGAGCAGTTTATGGATGTGGCGGAAACGAATGCGCTGCGTCGTCTGGTCACTGGCGGCGACAAGCTGAAAAGCTACCGCCTCGGCGCGTACAGCCTGACCAATGAATACGGCCCGACCGAATATACGATCTCGGCGACCGCGTTCGAGGTCGACCGTTTTTACGATAATATCCCGATCGGTAAACCGCTGGCCAACACCAGAATCTATATTCTGGATCGGCATCAGAATCTGCAGCCGCTCGGCGTGCCGGGCGAGCTTTGCATTGCCGGAGCGCAGCTGGCGCGCGGCTATCTGAACCGGCCGGATCTGACCGCGGAAAAATTCGTCGCGGATCCGTTCTGCCCGGGCGAGAAAATGTATCGCACCGGCGATTCGGCGCGCTGGCTGAAGGACGGTAATGTCGAATTCCTGGGGCGGATCGACTATCAGGTAAAAATCCGCGGTTTTCGCATCGAGCTTGGCGAAATTGAGCAGCAGATTATGCAACATGAAAAAGTCAGAGACGTCACAGTCATCGACCGTGATGACAAAGACGGCAACAAGTATCTCTGCGCCTATCTGGTAACGACCGGTACGCTGGCCGCGGAAGAACTGAATGCGTTTTTGGCCGCTGACTTGCCGGATTATATGATCCCGCCTTATTTCATCATGCTGGATGCGTTGCCGCTCACCGCGAACGGCAAGGTGGATCGCAAGGCGCTGCCGGAACCGGAATTGAAAGGCATGGGCGAGCGAGCCTATGCCGCGCCGCGCAACGAACTGGAGGAACAGCTCGTTGAAATCTGGCAAGAAGTGCTGGGACTCAGCCGGATCGGGATCGACGACAGTTTCTTCGAACTGGGCGGACATTCGCTCAAAGCGGGCATCTTGCAGGCGCGTCTGCAAAAGCGCTGCGGCGTAAAAATTGCATTGGGCGAACTGTTCAAACTGCCGACAATTCGCAGGCTGGCGGAGCGGATCGGGCGCGAAGGCGGCAGCGGCGAAGCCGCCGGTTTCGTTGCGGTGCCGCTGGCCGAGGCGTATCCGGTCTCGCTGGCGCAAAAGGCGATGTATCTGTTGCATCAGGCGGAAGATGTCGGAGCGAGCTACCATGTGGCGATTGCCAACCGCATTGCGGGGCGGGTCGAGGCAAAGCGGTTGGAAGCGGCGTTGAATCAGGTCGTCGAACGGCATGAAGCGCTGCGCACGTCGTTTCTTTTTCAAGACGGAGAAATACTGCAGCGTATCGCGCCAGAGGTAAAGGTGAATCTGGTCTGTCTGCAAGCGGAAGCTTCAGCCGGACAGGCGCGGATCATGGAACTGCTTCGGCAAGGCGGTATGGGGCAGGCGTTCGATCTGGAGAAAACGCCGCTCTTGCGCGCTGTTTTAGTCAGACTGACGGAAGAGGAGCACATCTTCCTCATTGAAGTGCACCATATTATTTTTGACGGCATGTCGCTGGACTTTTTCTTCCATGATCTGGCGGCGTTTTACGACGGCGTCAAAATGGAAAAATTGACGTTTCAATATAAGGACTATGCGGCCTGGCATAACGAGTTTTTGCGTTCCCCGCGCCACAAAGAGCAGGAAGATTTCTGGCTGCGCGAGTTAAACGGCGAACTGCCGGTACTGCAACTGACGACCGATTATCCGCGCCCGGCGCAGCAGAGCTTTGCCGGTGACCGGATTGAATGCAAATTGCCGCAAGCGTTGTACGAAAAAATAAAGGATTTGGCGGAGAAGCAGCACGTCAGCTTGAATATGATCCTGCTCAGCGCGTATTACGCGTTACTGGCGCGCTACAGCGGACAGGACGACGTCATTGTCGGAGCGCCGTCGGCCGGGAGGAGTCACCCCGATGCGGCGGGTATGATCGGCGTCTTCGTCAATACGCTGCCCCTGCGCGCGTATCCGTCCGGCGAGAAGACGTTTTTAACGCTACTGGACGAAGTCAGAGAAACGGTGCTCGGCGCGATGGATCATCAGGATTATCCGTTCCAGATGTTGATGGAGAAAAAAGGCATTCTACGCGATCTCAGCCGCAATCCGCTTTTCGATACGATGTTCGTGATGCAAAATGCGGGCAACGCCGATTTTAAAAGCGCGGAGCTGAAAGGCAGCTTTTTTCCGCTGCAGGGAAACAATGCGCAGGTCGATCTGACGCTCGAAGCGGAGGAACGCGAACAGTCGCTTGAACTTGTCGTAGAGTATTGCGTGCGTCTTTTCAAGCGGGAAACGATTGAGCGTTTGACGAGGCATTATCTGGCGCTGTTGGAAGAAATCTGTATAACGCCGCAAATTGAGATTGCGCAGCTGACGTTGCTGGACAGCGAAGAGCGGGAACGCCTGCTGGTCGAGTTCAATCGCACGGCTGCCCCTTATCCGAGCGAGAAGACGGTGCATCAGCTCTTTGAAGAAGCGGCGCTCGCTTGGCCGGAAAAGACCGCGCTGGTTTATAGGGAAAAACGTTATAGCTACCGTGAATTGAACACGCGTGCGGATCGTCTGGCGCAAACGCTCTTAGGCTGCGGCATCGGAGCGGATAAGATCGTCGCGCTGATGCTGGAGCGCTCGGAAGTGTTTGTTATCGCGGCATTGGCAGTGATGAAAGCGGGCGGCGCGTATCTGCCGATCGATCCTGCGTATCCCGATGAGCGGATTGCCTATATGCTCGAAGACAGCGGCGCATTGGCTCTGCTGACGCAAAAGAGCCTGCGTGATAAGGCGCAGGGATATGACGGCAAGATTCTTGCGCTGGAAGAGGAAGAAAACTATGCGGACGGGACGTTTGCTCCTGCGCCGTCTGTTTCCTCACGCAACCTGGCCTATGTCATCTATACCTCCGGCTCGACCGGAAAGCCGAAAGGCGTGCTGATCGAACACCGCAGTCTCGTCAATCTTTGCTGCTGGCAGAATCGTTACCATCAGGTCGGCAGCGCCGATTGCGCGGCCGCGTATTCGGGCTTCGGCTTTGATGCGTCGCTGTGGGAAATCTTCCCCTTTATCACCTGCGGCGCGGAATTACATATCATTGCCGAAGAGATCCGCCTTTCGCCGGAAGCGTTGAACCATTATTTTGAAGCGAACGGCGTCACGATCACCAATCTGCCGACGCAGTTTTGCGAGCAGTTTATGGAATTGACCGAGAACCGGTCGCTGAAGACGCTGGTCACCGGCGGCGACAAACTGCGCAACTTTAAGCCGCGCAATTACCGTCTGGTCAATGAATACGGCCCGACCGAATATACGATTTCCGCAACGGCGTTTTTACTGGATAAAGCATATGAAAATATTCCGATCGGCAAACCTCTGGCCAATACCTGGCTCTATGTGCTCGATCGAAGAATGCAGCTGCAGCCGCAGGGCGTGCCGGGCGAACTTTGCATCGCCGGAGCGCAGCTTGCGCGCGGCTATCTGAACCGGCCGGAACTGACTGCGGAGAAGTTCGTCAAAAATCCGTACGAGACAGGCGAAGAAAATGCGCTGATCTATAAGACCGGCGATTTGGTGCGCTGGTTGCCGGACGGCAATCTCGAGTTCCTGGGCCGCATCGACCAGCAGGTGAAAATCCGCGGCTACCGGATTGAACTTGGCGAAATCGAACAGCAGCTGCTCAGCCATCCTGCTGTTACGGATGCGATCGTCATCGACCGCAGCGGTGCAGCGGGAGCCGTCTATCTTTGCGCCTACTTCACGGCGGAAAAAGAAGTCAGCCCGGAAGAGTTAAAAGCTTTTTTAGGCAAAGAACTGCCGGACTACATGGTGCCGTCCTGCTTCGTGCAGCTTGCCGCGATTCCGCTCACGGCCAACGGCAAAGTGGATCGACGTGCCTTGCCTGAGCCTGTTTTCGAGGCGGAAAGCGGCGAAACATATCTTGCGCCGCGCAATCAAACGGAAGAATGTCTGGCGCGCGTCTGGCAGGAGGTGCTCGGCTGCGAGCGCGTCGGCGTGCAGGACAATTTCTTTCATCTGGGCGGCGATTCGATCAAGGCGATTCAGGTGATTTCACGTCTGGGTCGCGAGCAAATCAAACTGGAGATGAAGCAGCTTTTCAAATATCCGCGCATCAGCGAATTAAGCGAACAGGTAAGAAAACTGGAAAAGACCGAGGATCGCAGACCCGTGAGCGGCGAAACGCTGCTGACGCCGATCCAGGAATGGTTTTTTGCCGCCGATTTTGCGCAGCCGCAGCACTGGAACCAGTCGAATCTTTTGTATGCCGCGAACGCGCTTGCGCCAGAATTCACGGCGCAGGCGCTCGCTAAAGTGGTGGAACATCACGATGCGCTGCGCATGACGTATCAGATTTCAGACGGCAAGGTACGGCAATATAACCGCGCAACGGACGAGGGCAGCTTATTCACGCTGACGGTGCGACACGTTTTTGCAGACGAGGATGCAAAGCAGATCGCCATACAGGAAGGGGAAAAACTGCAGTGCAGCTTCGATCTTGCCGAAGGGCCGCTGTTGAAGGCGACGCTTGTCCAGCAGGGCGCAGCGTCCTATCTGGCGATCGTCGCGCATCATCTGGTGGTCGACAGCTTATCCTGGGAATTTATCCTCGAAGATTTTGCGACCGCATATGAGCAGGCGGCAGACGGCAGATCGCTGCAACTGCCGCCGAAGAGCGATTCCTATCAGGCTTGGGCAAAGAGTCTGACCGAATATGCAAAAAGCCGGGATTTGCTGCGCGAACTGCCGTACTGGAGCGCGGTTGAAGCGCGGCCGGTCGACAGGCTGCCGCTTGACCACCCGGACGCGAAAAGCACCGTCGCCGATGAAGCCTCCGCCGTCTTCTCGCTTGGCGCAAAACAAACCGAAGAGCTGCTGAAACTGGCGAACCGCGCTTACAATACCGAAGTCGAGGATCTGCTGCTGGCCGGACTCGCTCTGGCGCTGCGCAACTGGGCGGGACTGGAACGAAGCGCGGTCACGCTCGAAGGGCATGGACGCGGGGAAATGCAAAAAGGCATCGACGTCAGCCGGACGGTCGGCTGGTTTACCGCGGCCTATCCGGTGTTGATCGAAGCCGGAAAAGAGCGTGATCCGGGGCTTGTCTTGAAGCGCGTCAAGGAAACGATCCGGCGTATCCCGAACAAAGGCGCCGGTTATGAAATCCTCTGCCGTCTGACGCCGGACGAGTTAAAACCCGGTTTTATCCGGCAGTTGCAGCCGGAAATCGAATTCAATTACATGGGACAGGTCGATGCGGCCGGTAGCGACAACGGCTTGTTCCGCATTGCGGCGATCGAAGCCGGCAGAGACGTCAGCGCCGATTCGCTGCGTGATTTCAGGCTGATCGTTTCCGGCGGCATCATGAACGGAGCGCTGGAAGTCTCGCTGAACTACAGCCGACTCGACTATGACGCAGCGACGATCGCCCGTTTGCTGCAGGGTTATGAACAGGCGCTGCTTACGCTGATCGAACATTGCGTCAGTCGGACAAAGAGCGAAGCTACGCCGTCGGATCTTGGCGACGCCACGCTGAAGCTGGAAGAATTGCAGCTCCTGCGCGAGCGTTACGGCGAGAACATAGAGGCCGTATATCCGCTCAGCGCAATGCAGCAGGGCATGCTCTTCATCGCGCTGAGCCAGCCGAATTCGGAAGCGTACTTTGAGCAATCGCTGATGGAGATCCGCGGTGAACTGGACGCGGCGCGTTTTGAGCAGCATCTGAACGCGGTCGTCAAAAAGCATGATGCGCTGCGCACGGCTTTCGTGCATGAGGAAGCCATCCGCCAGGTGGTGCTTGCCGAAAGGGAACTTACCATCCATTACGAAGATCTTTCGCAGCAGGCTGCGACACAGCAAGAGGAACGGATTGCCGCCTATCAGGAAAAAGAACGCAAAAAAACGTTCCGCCTCGATGCGGAGCCGCTATTCAGGCTGTCGCTCTTTAAAACAGGCGAGCGTCGCCATACCGTGCTGCTCAGCTTTCACCACATTATCATGGACGGCTGGGGCATGAGCATCGTCGCACAGGATCTGTTCGGCGGCTACGGCGAGACTCTGCCGGAAACGGCGCCGCAGTACAGACGCTATATCGAATGGCTGCAACGCCAGGATCAGGAAGAGGCCAAGGCGTACTGGGGGCAATATCTGGCTGGTTGCGACAACGCCACCGTATTGCCGCAGGTGCAAAACACGGCGAACGGCTATCGTCCCGAGGAAAGTCTGCTCCGATTGGAGAGAAGCCTGACCGCAAGGCTGCAGAAGTCGCGCAAAAAGAGCAGGTTACGCTGAATATCATCCTGCAGGCCGTCTGGGGTATTTTACTGCAACGCTACAACAACCGGGAGGATGTCGTCTTCGGCGCGGTCATCTCAGGACGGACGCCCGAAGTGAGCGAGGCCGAAGAGATGGTCGGCCTGTTTATCAACACGATTCCGGTGCGGGTGCGCTGTACGCCGGAAGCGACGTTCGCGCAAGTGCTGCAGGAAATGCAGGAGGCTTCGCTCGCGGCGGAACGCTACGAGTATTTGCCGCTGGCGGAAATTCAGGCGCAGACAACGCTGCGCAGCGCGCTGATCAGTCATTTGATCGCGTTTCAGAATTTGCCGCAAACCGGGGAAGCCTTCAAGAACGGACTTGAGGTAAGCGAGGTCGGCGGCTTCGACCAGATCAGCTATCCGTTCGGTCTGGCGATCGTGCCGGGGCCGGAGATGGAGATCCGTTTCAGTTACAACGCGCTGGCGGTCAAGGCGGCGTTGATCGAAGAAATGCAGGAACAGATGCTCACGGTGCTGGAACAGGTCGCGGCCGAGCCGCAAATGGCCGTGAAGCGAATCGGGATTTTGCCTGCGCGGCAGCGGCAACGTCTGCTGGAAACGTTCTGCGGCGAGCGCCTGGCATTGCCGGACGGGATGACCGCAAACCGTTTGTTTGAGGAAATGGCGGCGCGGTATCCGGAGCGCATCGCGCTGGTCTATAAAGAAGAAAGCTATACGTATGCGCAGCTGAATGAAAAAACGAATCGGCTGGCCCGTCTCTTGCGCGCAAAAGGGATCGGAGCGGACAGCATTGCGGCGATCATGGTGGAACGCGGCGCGGAAATCGTGCTCGGTTCGCTGGCCGTGATGAAAGCGGGCGGCGCGTATCTGCCGATCGATCCGGCCTATCCGGAAGAGAGGATCGAATATCTGCTCGAAGACAGCGGCGCGCGTCTGCTCTTAACGCAGCAGGGCTTGCATGAAAAGGGCGGCGCGTATCAGGGCGAACGCTTGCTGCTTGACGACCCGTCCCTTTATGAAAGCGAAAAGGACGGCAGCAATCTGGATGCGCTGAACAACGAAAACAGCCTTGCTTATCTGATTTATACCTCGGGTTCGACTGGGAAACCGAAGGGCGTGCTGATCGAACAGCGGAATCTGATCAATCTTTGCCTCTGGCATCTGCGCTTTCACGGCGTGACGGAAGAGGACCGGGCGGCTGCCTATTCCGGTTTCGGCTTTGATGCTTCGGTCTGGGAAATCTATCCGTTCCTGCTCGCGGGCGCGCAGCTTCATATCCTGCCGGATGCGATACGGCTTGCGCCGCTGGAACTGAACCGTTATTTTGAAACGCACGGCATCACGATCACCAATCTGCCGACGCAGCTTTGCGAGCAGTTCATGGAAATGACGGAGAACCGGTCGCTGAAGACGCTGGTCACCGGCGGCGACAAACTGAAATATTACCGGCCGCAGCCGTATCGTCTGGTCAATGAATACGGGCCGACCGAATACACGGTTTCGGCGACCGCGTTCGTGCTGGACGGGACGTATGAAAACATACCGATCGGCAAACCGCTGGCGAATACCTGGCTCTATGTGCTCGACAAAGAGGAGCGTTTGCAGCCGGTCGGCGTGCCGGGCGAACTTTGCATTGCAGGAAAACAGCTGGCGCGAGGCTATCACGAGCGGGCGGAGCTGACCGCGGAAAAATTCGTCGCTAATCCGTACGCGACCGGCGAAGAAAATGCACGCCTTTATAAGACCGGCGATTTGGTGCGCTGGCTGCCGGACGGCAATCTTGAATTCCTGGGCCGTATCGACCAACAGGTGAAAATCCGCGGCTACCGGATCGAACTGGGTGAAATCGAACAGCGTTTGCAAAAGCATGCTGCGGTCAAAGACAATGTGGTCATTGACCGGGAAGATGCGCTGGGCGGCAAATATCTTTGCGCCTATGTCGTGGCCGAACCGGAGACGAGCGCGAAAGAACTGAATGAGTATCTGAGTCTGGATCTGCCCGCGTATATGCTGCCGCTGCACTATATCTTCATGGCGGCCATTCCGCTGAATGCCAACGGCAAGATCGAGCGGCGGGCCTTGCCGGAACCGGCGTTGCGCAGCCTTGCCTATGCTGCGCCGCGCAGTGACGAAGAGGCGAAGATGGTGCAGATCTGGCAGGATGTGCTCGGGATTGCTGAAATCGGCGTCGAAGACGACTTTTTTGCACTGGGCGGGCACTCGCTCAAGGTCACGCTGCTGATCGCCAAGATTCAAAAGGCGTTTGCGGTGACGCTCGAATATGACGAAGTCTTTGCCCGGCCGACTGTCAGAGCGCTCAGCGAACTGGTCTGCCGCCAGGAAAAAGGCGCGGCGGAACTGATTCCCTGCGTTGGCGAGCGGGAATATTATCCGCTGTCCTCCAAGCAGAAACGCATTTTTGTCATGGAGCAAATGAGCGGCATCGGCACATCGTACCATATCACCAGCGCTTTCATACTGAAAGGGCGTCTGGACAAGGCGAAGATGAGCGCAGCATTTGACGAACTGCTGAAACGCCATGCCGTCTTGCGTACCGGCATTCTGCTTGTCGACGGGCAGCCGATGCAGCGTGTGGCAGACAAGGTGCATTTGAAAAAGAGTTTGTCGCAGGCGAATCGGGAAGAGGTCAAGGCCCGGCTGGAAGCGTTCGCCCGTCGCTTCGACTTTGCAAAACCGCCGCTTTTACGCGTGGAATTGCTCGAAGTCAGCGACCAGGAGCATATCCTGCTTTTGGACGTGCATCATATCGTCTTTGACGGCATTTCACTGGAAATCTTCCTGCGCGAACTGCTGGAACTCTATCAGGGCAGGACGCTGCCGCCGTTAAAGCTGCAGTACGGCGATTTTGCGCTATGGGAAGAAGCAAGGCTGCAGTCGGCGGCGGTAAAGAAGCAGGAAGAGTATTGGCTGCGCGCTTTTGACGGCGAATTGCCGGTGCTCAATCTGCCGCTTGACTACCCGCGCCCTGCACTGCGCAGTTATGAAGGCGAGGTCGTTTCCTTCGGGCTGGACGCTGAACTTAGCGCGTCGCTCAAGGCGCTGGCGGAACGGGAGCAGACGACGCTGTTTATGCTCCTCTTGGCTGCGTACCAGGTCTTGCTGCATAAATACAGCGGCCAGGACGACATCGTCGTCGGTACGCCCTCTTCTGGCAGAACGCATGCCGATCTGAACGAGATGCTGGGCATGTTCGTCAGCACGCTGCCCTGCCGCAGTTATCCGTCGCCGGAGAAAACGTTCCAAGCGTTTTTGCAGGAAGTGCGGCGTACTTGCCTCGATACGCTGAACAACCAGGAATTCCCGTTTGAAATGTTGTTGGAGCGCTTGAATATCCGGCGCGATCCAAGCCGCAACCCTCTCTTCGACGTTATGTTCAGCTTTAACGGCAAGGAAGAGTTTGCACAAAATGAAAAGACGGAGCTTACGCTTCAGCCGTATGAAGGCGGCGCAAGCGCAGCGCAGTTCGATCTGACGCTCGAAGCGGCGGAAGAAGAGAACGGCATCCATTTGGAATTCGAATACAGCGTCAGCTTGTTTAAGCGTGAGACGGTCGAACGCATGAGCCGTCACTTCGTCAACCTGCTGCGTGCGATTGCGGCAAACGCAGAGGTCGTGATCAGCGAGGCCCAAATCATGACCGCTGCCGAACAAAAAGCCTTGCTGCAACAGTTCGGCAATGCGACGACGCTGCATTCGGCGCAGCATACGATGACGGAATTGTTTGCCCGAACGGTCAGACAATTCCCGGAGAAAACGGCGCTTGTCTTTAAAGAAGAGCGCTACAGTTATCGTGAACTGGATCAAAAGACTGACCGGCTGGCGCAGTTTTTGCGCAGCAAGGGCTTAGGCCGCGAGGACCGTGTCGCGATCATCGTGAACCGTTCGGCGGAGATCATGCTTGCGATTTTGGCGGTGCTGAAGGCGGGCGGCGCTTATGTGCCGATCGATCCCGGTTACGCGCCGGAGCGAATCGCCTATATGCTCGAGGATTGCGGCGCGAAATTGGTTTTGAGCCAGCCTGCGCTCCGAGCGAAATGCGAAACGTTTTCCGGCGAGTGGCTTGATCTGACGCAAGAGAGTCTGTACGCAGGCGAAGCGGCAGCGATGGAGAATTGCAGCGAACCGGGCGATCTGGCGTATGTCATTTACACCTCCGGTTCTACCGGCAATCCCAAAGGCGTCATGGTCGAACATCGCAACTTGGTCAATCTTTGCCACTGGCACAGGGAATATCACGCGGTCACGGCTGCGGACAACGCGGCCGCCTATTCGGGCTTTGGTTTCGACGCTTCGGTCTGGGAAACGATGCCGTTCATTACCTGCGGCGCGACGCTGCACATCATCGCGGACGAACTGCGCCTCTCGCCGTTCGAACTGAACGAGTACTTCGAGGCGCAACAGATCACGATCACCAATCTGCCGACGCAGTTTTGCGAGCAGTTCATTGCGCTGGTCGACAATGAGTCGCTGCGGACGCTGGTCACCGGCGGCGACAAACTGAAAAGTTACCGGCCGCGCAAATATAAGCTGGTCAACGAATACGGCCCGACAGAATGCACGGTCTCGGCCACCGTCTTCGAAGTGGACAGGGAATATGCCAATATTCCGATCGGCAAAGCGCTCAGCAATACCTGGCTCTATGTGCTGGATGAAAAGCTGCGCTTGCAGCCGCCGGGCGTTGCGGGAGAACTTTGCATCGCGGGCAGTCAGGTGGCGCGCGGTTATTTGAACCAGCCGGAGCTGACCGCGGAGAAATTCGCGCCGAACCCGTTCGCGCTGGGCGAGAAGAATGCCAGAATCTACAGAACCGGCGACTTGGTGCGCTGGCTGCCGGACGGCAACCTGGAATTTTTGGGCCGCATCGATCAACAGGTCAAGATACGCGGCTATCGGATCGAACTCGGTGAGATCGAGCAGCAAATCCTGCGTCATGACGGCGTCGAGGATGCGGTGGTGCTTGAGGCGTTCGATCAAAGCGGCGCCAACTATCTCGCGGCGTATCTGGTGCTGCGCGAAGCGCGCCCGGCGGTAGAGGAATTAAAAGAGTTCCTGTTGCGTTATCTGCCGGAATATATGCTGCCGTCCTGCTTCATTGAAGTCGCGGCGATACCGCTTACCGCCAACGGCAAGATCGACCGGCGTGCATTGCCTGAACCCGCGTTCAGCTGCGGCGAGTCTGAGAACCGGGCTGCATACCAGGCTGCGGCCAATCCGAGCGAGGCGCAGATGCTCAAGGTATGGAAAGAGGTGCTGGGCAAAGAAGAACTCGGCGTACGGGATAATTTCTTCCAGATCGGCGGCAACTCGATCAAGGCGATTACCGTGACCGCAAAGCTGCAGCCTTATTTTGAAATCAACATCAATCAGATCTTCGAGCACCAGACCGTTGAAGCCTTGGCCGCGAACTGCAAGAGCAAGCAGAACAAGCTGAATCAAAGGCTTGCGCGACTGAAAGAGCGCTTCCGCCAAGAAGAACCGGAACTGAGCGAAAGCGCGCTTCAAGAGGTAGACGAAAAAATGGCTTCGTACAGGAGTGCGAATGCGCGCTACGAACAGCTCGACCTAAGCGGGAAAAGAAAGTACCGGAACGTGCTGCTCACCGGAGCGACAGGCTATCTCGGCTGCCATTTGCTGCGCGAACTTTTGGAGACTTCAAAGAGCGGAATCGTTCTGCCGGTCAGGGCGGCGAGCGAGGAGGAAGCGAAGCGGCGTCTGCAGGAAAAACTGGCCTACTATTTCGGCGCAGCGTTTGCCGAACGCGCACTGGCTTCAAAGCGGCTGGATGTTATCCCTGCCGATCTGCAGGAAGCGCAGTTCGGCCTGACGCCGGAGGCGTATGCAGCGCTTGTCAGAAAGGTCGACTGCATTTTGCACAGCGCCGCCAATGTGCGCCATTACGGCCATTACGAGGAGTTTCGGCGCAGCAACGTCGAAACGACGCTGGCGCTGCTGGCTTTGGCCGAGCAGGGAGACAGGAAGGACTTTCATCATATCTCCACCATTTCGGTCAGTGAGGGACGGATCGATGGCTGCGAAGCGGCGGTGTTCAGCGAATACGAGACCGATATCGGCCAGGAACCGGAAAATTATTACCTGAAGACCAAGCTGGAAGCGGAAAAGGCGGTGGCCGCCGCGCGGGAAAAAGGCTTGAATGCCAACATCTACCGGGTCGGCAACATCGTCTTCCAATCGGATAGCGGCGTTTATCAGGAAAATATCGAGGAGAATGCCTTTTATCTGCAAGTGAAAGCCTTCGTCAATCTTGGCGTCGTGCCGGAAGGGACGGAAGTCGAATTCTCGTTTGTCGACCAGCTGGCGGCAGCGATCGTGCGTTTGGCCTATTGTCCGGCCTTGCGCCAGGAGACGCATCATCTCTACAATACGCAGAATCTGCTTTTGGATGAAGTTTTGACCGATGCAGCGCTCAAGCTGCAGGTGCAAAGCCTGTCTTACGAAGCTTTCATCGATTATCTGGAACGCCGCTATGACAATGCTGCTTTTCAAAAGCATATCGAGCAGATCATGCTGCACTTCGGCTGGATGGATGAGGCGGAAGACGGAGCGGAAGAGACGCGCGAGGCCAAGCTGCTCGTTTGGGGCGATAAAACCGAGCTTCTGCTGAAGAGACTTGGCTTTGCCTGGGCGGAGCTGAACAGCGCGGCATTGAAAAAAATGCTCTTCAGAGCCTTGGCGGAGCGCAGCGAATTCCTGCTGCAAACGCCGTTCTTCGGCGACTTATCCGAGTCGGAGGCTGCGGAACTTGCGGCGCAGTCGCAGCTTCGGCTCTATGACGACGAAAGCAGCCTCGTTTGGGAAGGGGATGCGAACGACACCTTCTATCTGCTCGTTGACGGGTTTGCTGAAATCAGCCGCAGCGCGGCCGGCGGTTGGTCGGGTACGCTGCGCATCGCGGGCGAAAAGGATTTTCTCGGCGAAGAAAGTCTTTTTGGCGAAGCAAATGCTGCCGTTACCGCAGAAGCCGTGATGGGCGACGTGGTCGCGCTGGCGATACCTGCCGAACTGTTGAAAGAAAGGCTGCAAAGCAATCCGGCTGCTGCGTTCGCGCTGCTTAAGGAAATGCACAAACGGGTGCGACGCTTGGAAAAACTGGTCGTCAGCATGAGTTAAAAGAAAAGAAAGGAGTATGCTATGAAGCTGCTTGCAAGATTGAAGGATCATCCGCTCGCGCTTTTCCCGGATTTTCGCAATTTCTTCATCGGCGATATCCTGGTGGCGGTGGCCGAACGTTTCTTTGCGATCACCTTTGCCTGGTGGATCATTTCGCAGGACGGGGAAAACGGAAAGTGGCTCGGCGTACTGATGGCGGTCGAAGCCATTCCGATTCTTTGCCTAAGTCCGTTCGTCGGGCCATTGATCGACCGCTACAACAAGAAGGTCTGCATGCTGATGGGCGTCTTTATGCAACTCTTCTTCGTCTCGATGATCGCGTATCTGATGGCGGTCGGCAAATTGGAATTCGTCTATCTCGTTGCCTTGAGCTTTTGCATGAGCTGCTTTGTGCCGCAGTTTGAAGATGCGGTGAGCGCTTCGGTCGGCAAACTCGTCGATGAGGAACATCTTTCCGGCGCGACGACGATACAGGCTTCGACGATCGAGTTTTCCAACATCATCGCAGCCGCTCTCAGTACGAGCATCATTGCGGCTGCGGGAATCCTTTCGGCCGTATACGTCAATCTGGCGCTTTATGTCATCGGCATCTTCTTTCTGCTGCTGATCAAAAGCGATCTCTCGCCGGAAGAAGCGGAAGAAGGTGAGGAAGAAGGCTACCTGCAGGAATTGAAAAAAGGACTGCGCTATGTCTGGGACTTCAAGGCGCTGCGCTGGTATGCGCTGATCTATGCGCTGGAAACGTTTCTAATCGTGCCAATCTTCATTTTGATTCCGATGCTGGTCCGCTATGTGCTGGCGGAAAGCGTCAACTGGGTCGCGGTTTTTGAAATATCGCTTTCGGCCGGCGCGGTGCTGATGACCGTATTGATGAGTTTCCGGCAGCGCTATCGCAATTATTACCCGCTCTATGCGAGCGGACTGGCGGTGATTGGTCTCGCGATGGCGGCGCTGGGCTGCCTGGAGGATGAGTATCTGATGACCGCGCTGATCTTCGTGATCGGCATGGCATTTGCGGCGCTGATGTCATTTTCCTTCATGCTCTTTCAGCATACCGTGCCGCAGGAACTGAAAGGACGTTTCTTCGGCCTGATGAGCACGATTGCCGCCGGCATGGCGCCGCTCTCCTATCTGTTTGTCGGTACCGCCGCCGACTTTGCCTCGGTCGATGCAGTGCTGTTGATCTGCGGCAGCGGCGCGCTCCTCTTGGCCGGAGTGGTGCTCGCGGTACCGCGCGTGCGCCAGCATATCGGCTATGACGATGATGGGAACGAGGTCGAACTGCCGGAAGAGGATTGATCGTTCGCGTAGACGAAAAAGCGGGCTGTCTCGAAAATAAGAGAAATCTTATTTTGAGATGGCCCGCTTTTTCTTTTCTTTTATAGGCGTTTAAAAAAAACAGCCGGGGTAAAATAATTTTGTCTTGGCTGTTTTATGAGTGATGCTAGGAAACCACTGATTCATTCGTAGCGTTCAATGCGTAACTGTTGCATAGAATGATACGAAAAATTTTAGTTGAACCACAGGTGCTGCGCACCGCAGATTCGCTGCGCGAATAATGAGTAAAAGTAAAAACTGTTAAATCGTGCAACGATTTCTGTGATCGCGCATTGCGCGATCTGTGTTTCCGTTATTAAATCAGCGATCTCCTAGTTCTTTTGGAAGAAGTGACGTTGTTGTTTTCGATACGCTGTCGGCGTGATGTCCAAAAAGCGCTTGAAAGTTTTGGCGAAATAACTGGGACTGTCAAAACCGGTTTGACTGCAAATTTCGGTGATCGGCGCGGTGGTGTCTGCTAAAAGGCGTGCGGCCAACGATACCCGATGTTTGAGCAGATACTGTATCGGCGCAAGGCCGATGTTCTTTTTAAAACAACGCAGACATTCGCGACTGCTGATGCTGGCTGCCGCGGCAATTTGCGGCAGTTCCAACGGCTCGGCATAGTGTCGATGCAAAAAATCCAGCATGATTTTGATGCGCAGCGTGTCGGGACTTTCACTGCGTTGCTGCAGTAAGGCGGATTGCAGCGTTGTGACAAGCAGATAGGAAAGGCGGGACAGGTTTTCGCGGACCAGAAATTCATAGCCGAAACTTTCTGCGGCGTAGGCTTCGTAGGCGGCGCGAATGCATTGCACGGCTTCGGCGTGCCGCTCGGTTTTGCTGTAGAAGGGAACGCCGGGCAAAAGGCGGCAGTCGAGCAAAGGACGGATATAGCGTTGTTCGAAAATGCTTTCCGCCGCACCTGTGATTAGGTTCGGATGAAAGACCAACGAAGCCAGCGTGCAGTCGGCGTCGGAAGCAGCGGCAAGCTGCGCGGAATGCAATATGTTGGAGTTGATGAAAGCGCCGTCGCCTTGCTGTAAGGTGAACGTCATGCCGGGCAGACTTACGCGTAAAATACCGCTGCATACGATGAGTACTTCGAGTTCTTCATGCCAATGCCAGGGCAGATCGGGCGTATGATGACCGATCTGCGAAAAATAAGCGCCGCAGGGGAACATGGGCGTGCCGCGTACTTTCAACTCGCGGCGGTCGGAAGCTAATGTCAGCGTACATGTTTGGATAAGCATCGTAACGCTCCTTGCTGAAGATGGCGTTTTTATTATAGTATATGGCGCTTTTGTTATTGTTGCAAGGAATGGGCGGCGATATCATTATGGCAAGGAATGAAGTGCAAAGTGAGATGATTCAGATGAAAAAAGAAATGACTTGTCTGACGTTCTTCGACATTAAGGATGCTTCGTGCTTTTTTAACCGGATCAATGATTGTGTTGCACCGGTCATGCTGCGCATGCCAAACGGCGAGGCAAAAGACCTGCGTTTCAATTTCCTGGCGCAGAATTTTCTGACCTGGATGGACCCGTCTGGCAGTATTCCTAAATTGAAATTGCAATGCAATAGTCCCCAAGATGTCGAACAGTTGGTGCAGTTTATGCTTGAAGCAAGATCGTAATAGGGTGAGCCGCCTTTTTTTGGCCGAGAGGTCGAACAGGGCGGCTTTTCGCTTTTATTAAAGCTCACTGTATTTGTGAGAGATAAAGGCTTATACTGAAAGATAAGTGGAAAAGGTAAAGGCATGGAACTGAAAAAACGATATCGCTAAGCAGTAGAGAAGAAAACGATCCAAGAAAATAGCGAAGGGGAGAAAATAATGCAGTATAATTTTGATGAAATGATCGACCGCAAAAACACCAATGCGATGAATACCGATGGCTTTAGGGAATATATTTTTCAAGCGCCTGCCAGTATGCAGTTTCCTTATACCGATGATGAGTTTGTTCGCATGTGGGTCGCAGACATGGAGTTTGCTTCTCCGCCGGAAATTATTGATGCGATCAAAGAACGTTTGGACAAACGGATTTTTGGTTATACGAAGGTGTTTGATCCGGAGTACTACCACGCTTTCGTTAATTGGACAAAACGGCAGTATGACTGGAGTTTCGCCAAAGAGCAACTCGTCACTTCGCCGGGCATTATTCCTGCGCTCTATGAGTTGGTCGAATATATCTGCAAACCGGACGAAAAGATTTTGATCGTTACGCCGTCTTACGCCTTTTTCAAACATGCCGCCGACTACAACAAGATTGAATTAGTGTGCTCCGCTTTAGTGAACGATCAGGGGCACTACACGATGGATTTCGCGGATCTGGAAGAAAAAGCGCAAGACGAGAAAGTGTCGTTGTGCATTTTCTGCAATCCCCACAATCCAAGCGGGAGGGTCTGGACGCCGGAGGAACTGAAACGGTTTGGCGAGATCTGTCTTAGCAACAATCTGTGGATCATCTCCGATGAAATCCATTGCGACTTGCTGCGCAGCGGTCAGGTGCATACGCCGCTGGCCAAAGTTTTTCCGGAAACGGATAGGATCATTACCTGCATGGCGCCGAGCAAAACGTTTAACATGGCGGGCCTGATGTTTTCAAATATCATCATTCCAAATGAAAGCTTGAGAGAAATCTGGCGGGCGCGTCACTATAGCTTTGAAAATCCGCTCAGCATTGCGGCAGCGCAGGCGGCCTACCAGCACGGCGAAGCGTGGCTGAAACAGCTGAAGGTTTATCTGGACGGAAACTTTGCGTTTATCAAGCAGTATCTGGAACGCCATTTGCCGAAAGCGGTCTTTCGGATTCCCGAAGCGACCTATCTTGCCTGGCTGGATATCGGCGCATATCTGCCCGGCGAAGAAAATATGCCGCTCTACTTCGCCAATCAGGCTGGCGTCTTGCTGGAAGGCGGAAATATGTTCGTCGCCAACTCAGACGGTTTTATCCGGCTCAATCTGGCCTGCCCGCGCGCTGTTTTAGAAGAGGGCTTGAAAAGAATTTGCGCTGCGCTGAACAAGGCGGAGTGAAAAAAGAAGGAACGGACGCCGTTTTTAGATGGCGTCCGTTTATTTTTTCATTTGGGGAAAAATGAGCGAAAAAGAAGCAGGAATTCGCTCTTGCGCTAGAGAAATGGTGAAAATACAAAAGGAATTATTTGGAAAAACAAATAGGACGGCACGAAGCTGTCGTACGATAGAGCAAGCGGATCGATGAGCTGAGCGGAAAATTCTAAGAGCGTAAGCGAAAGGAGAGTATCATGAATTTTTTGGTCAATATCAAGGTGGGAAAGAAAATCGGTTTGTTGATTGTACTGGCAGTCTTCTTCACGTCTTTGATCGGCTACACCGGATACCGTTATCTGCAGGAGGCCGGCAGCAGCCTGAGCGGGATGTACAATGACAACCTGATTACGACGCAACTGGCCAATGAAAATCGTTCCTATATCAACCGCGTATCGGCGGACATTCTGGAACTGATGCTGACAACCGATGAAGCACGCAATGCGGCATTGAAAAAAGACATGGATGAACGGGCAAAACTGTTCAATGAGAACATGACCGTTATCGAGAAAGCAAACCTTTCGGAAAAGGCGCGCAAAGAGCTGAACGAGCTAAAAACGATCATTGTGAAATACCGGGAAGCGAGAGCTCCGGTGGTTGAGTTGGCGTTGCAGAATAAGAACGCGGAAGCCTACGCGATGTATGTGGCTTCGGTATCTCCTTTGGTGGAAGCGGCGACGGCCAAGTGTCGGGAGCTTGCTAAGATATTAGTGGCGGATGCCGATGCGGTGAATCAGAAGAATCGCGAAGCGATGAGCAGTGCGACCAAGATGATGTCGCTGACGGTGCTCGCTTCGCTGCTGGTGCTTTGCCTCTTCGGCTGGAACGTCACGCGGATGATCACGGGCCCGCTGGCTGCGATGGTGCTCTTCGCCAAGGAGATGGCGGACGGCGATTTTCGCGATAAAGCACGCAAAGTGAAACGTCATGACGAGTTCGGCGATGTGGGCGATTCCCTGGCGGAAATGCGTTCGGAGCTGCGCCGTTTGATGACGGAAATCCATCAGTCGGCGGAACAGCTGGCCGCTTCCTCCGAAGAAATGACCGCAAGCGCCGATCAATCGGCGCAGGCGATCAATCAGGTGGCTCATTCGATTACCGAAGTGGCGCGCGGCGCTGCCGAACAACTCGGCGCGGTAGACGGCGCGCGTGCCTCGGTCGAAGAGATGTCGCTCAATATCACGCAGGTCGTCAGCGGCGCGTCGGAAGCGAACCACAAGTCGGCCGATGCGAACAAGAAGGCAGGCGAAGGGATCGAACTTGCGGATCAGGCGATGAACCAGATGTCGCTTGCGGAAAAGACGATCCGTGAATCGGCCGAGGTCATCGGCACGCTTGGTGAGCGCTCGAAAGAGATCGGTCAGATCGTTGATGCGATCGCGGGCATCTCCAGCCAGACGAACCTGCTCGCGCTGAACGCCGCGATCGAAGCGGCGCGCGCCGGAGAACACGGACGCGGCTTTGCGGTCGTCGCGGAAGAGGTGCGCAAGCTGGCCGAACAGTCGCAGCAGGCGGCCGAGCAGATCACGCGGATGATCGGCGAGATTCAGCAGGATACGGAAAAGGCGATCCTTGCAATGAATCGCGGCAATCAGGAAGTGAATCGCGGCACCGATGTAGTGAACGCATCCGGCAAAGCGTTCCACGAAATCGGCGGCATGGTGAAACTCGTCACCACGCAGACGCAGGCGATCTCGGACGCGATCGCGCATGTCGAGCAAAACAGCAAAACCATTGTCGATTCGGTCGGCCAGATCGATCGGCTGAGCAAGGATACCTCCAGTGAAGCGGAGACGGTGTCGGCGGCGAGCGAAGAGCAGTCCGCCTCGATGCAGGAAATCGCCTCGGCCAGTCAGATACTGGCGAAACTTGCGATGGGCTTGCGCAGTTCGCTGAACCGCTTCCAGATCTAAAGGCAATGGGAAAACAGCATGCAATAACAGGAAGAGAAATACCACAATGAAAGGCAACGATAACACGAAGAGTCGAAGCGGGCCGATCGTATCAGCCCGATTCCCTTCTTCAACTCTTCGTGTAAAAACGCCCCACTTGATTTTGTTCTCTCGACATTTAAAAGCGTCCTTCGCACGGTGCGGCGAAGGACGCTTTTAAAATGAATCCGGCAGGAGTTTTTTCGACGCATGGGGAACGTCTTTACGAAACCGCTGTGCGTTAAAACACAGCGAAAAATGAGCTCGACTGGGGGAAGAAGATTTGACGGACTATGCGAAGATACTTGCCGCCAGCAAGGAAGGAACGCCTGTACAGGTGATCACGTTGATCGATTGTCCGGAGAGGTCTGCCGGAGAATTGGGACGGACACTGGTTATTCATCCTGACGGTACGGCGGACGGCGTGCTGATCGACGCGGCGTTTAGCGCACGATTGATCGCCTATGTGCGTGAGGCCGCCTGGAACAGGCCGGAAGTCTTTCAGTTGGAAGAAGCGAGCGAGTACCGCTTTTTCTGGGAGGAATATAGCAAGCACCGACGCGCGTTGATCTTTGGCGGCGGACATATCAGCCTGCCGTTAGTGGAACTGCTGTCGCGGATGGACTTTGCCGTGACTGTGGTGGATGATCGCCCCGAGTTTGCCAACGCGGCAAGATTTCCCTGGGCCGAAGCGGTCGTCTGCGAATCCTTCACGCGCGTTTTGAAAGGCGATCTTGGGATCGATAAGAATACGGCGGTGATCATCGTGACGCGCGGGCATCGCTATGATCTCGACTGTTTGAAAGCGACGCTTGCGCAGGACTCCGGCTACATCGGCATGATCGGAAGCAAGCGGCGCACCGTCGGAATCATTGAGCTGATCAAAGAAGAAGGCTTTTCGGAGGCGGCGATCCGCAGGCTGCATGCGCCGATCGGCATCGATATCGGCGCGGCGACGCCGACCGAAATCGCGCTGAGCATCGCGGCGCAGGTCGTGGGCGTCTTCAACGCGGCCTCGCTCGCTTCGCTCAGTTTGCAGGAGGGGTGCTGATATGGATAAGATGATGCTGGAAGCCATCTGTAAAGCTAAAGCGACCGGAGAAAGGGCGGCTCTCATTACCATCGTCAAAACATGGGGCTCAACGCCGCGCAAAGCCGGCAGCAAGATGCTGATCTGGCCGGACGGAAGAAGCCTTGGCAGCATCGGCGGCGGCTGCGCAGAAGCCGATATTAAAAGGCAGGCGTTGATGGCGCTTGACAGTAACCAACCCTTCTTGCATCGGATCGAGATGCTCAATGACGTCGCCACAAGTGAGGGTATGGTTTGCGGCGGCGTAATAGATGTTTTTATTGGTTTGATTTAAAAAGAGAGAACGATGCGATCCGATATTGTAAGCGGCCGAAGGAGAAGCGATTGCCGTCGGTCTGCTGTGGGAGGCGTTATTATGGCGAACCGTCTGGAAGAAGAGTATGCGACGGGCATGAAAATTGAGCGGGCGGAGGCCGCGTTTGATCGGCGGCGTAAAAACGTGGGCTTTATCCTTGGTCCGGCATTGGCGCTGAGCGTTTATTGGCTGCCGTTTGAAGGGCTGGCGGCGACCGCGCATGGGCTGCTGGCTGTGATTGCCCTTGTTGCCGTCTGGTGGATTACCGAACCGGTGCCGATTCCGGTAAGCGCTCTTTTAGGTCCGGTGTTGGCGACGCTGTTTGGCATCGTCACGCCGAACCAGGCTTTTGCACCGTTTGCCAACCCCCTGATTTTTCTGTTCATGGGCAGCTTTATGCTGGCGACAGCGATGATGAGCCATGGACTGGATAAGCGTTTTGCATATGCCATTCTTTCGATGAAATGGGTGGGGTCGAGCCCGACGCGAATTATGTTGGCGCTGGGCTTGGTGACGGCGCTTTGCTCCGGCTGGGTAAGCAACACTGCGACTGCGGCGATGATGATGCCGATTGCGATGGGGCTGCTTTTGGCGATCAAGGATATGCACGCCGCGTCAGGACAGGGTGAATTGGATTTGCACAAATATAAATACGCTACGGGACTGATGCTGATGGCAGGTTATGCGTCTTCGGTAGGCGGCGTATTGACGCCGGTAGGAACGCCGCCCAATCTTATCATGATCGGACTTTTGGAACAGCTTGGCGCGGTAAAAGTGCCTTTTTTTGAATGGATGATCTGGGGCGCGGCGGCGATGGCGGCTTACTTTGTGATTCTCTTCCTCGTCATTAAGCGAATGTTTCCTTCTGAAGTCGATCATATAGAAGGCGCGGAAGAGTTGATCCGAGAACAGCGCGCGCGACTGGGCGCTTGGCGCAGGGGCGAGATCAACGCCGTGATCGCATTCGCGGTGGCGGTAACGCTTTGGGTGCTGCCGGGTTTTCTTGCGATGTTTCTTGGTTCGGATCATTCCATCCTAACGGCGTATAACAAGTACCTCTCGGAAGCGGTGGTCGCAATGCTCGCGGGTTTGCTGCTCTTCTTGCTGCCTACGGACTGGAAAGAACGGCAGTTCACCTTGACCTGGCCCGAAGCGGTCAAGGGCATCGATTGGGGAACGTTGGTGCTTTTCGGCGGCGGACTGTCGTTAGGCAGTATGATGTATACGACCGGACTTTCGAAATGGATCGGCGCGATCATTGTCGATTCGACCGGCGCACAGTCGCAATTGGCGTTGGTGACCGTTTTTGCGCTGTTTTCCTTGGTTATGTCGGAGTTGACGTCACATACTGCAGCGACGAATATGGTCGGGCCGCTGGGCATTACCGTCGCTTTGTCGGCGGGGTTAAATCCGGTGCCTGTCGCCGTTGCAATCGCGCTTGCGTCTTCGCTGGGTTTCATGCTTCCGGTATCGACGCCGCCGAATGCGATCGTTTACGCCAGCGGCTTCATCCCCATCACGCAAATGATTAAAGCGGGCTTTATTCTCGATCTTATCGGCATTTTTGCCATTACCATACCGATTGCGATCTATATTGTGCGTTGGGTTGGCTACTAAGTGGTTAGAGAAGCAGGGGGTAAAATGGCTAAAAGCGAAAGCAGTGAAGCGGTTGCGACAAAAGAAAAAAAGACGCTGCTGACAGGGAGTCTGGCGCATTTTATCCAGGATGGCTTTTCGGATATGCTGTATGTCTTTTTCCCGCTCTGGCAGGCGCAGTTTGCGTTGAGCTTTGCGGAGATCGGCTTTTTGAAGACGCTTTTTTCCGGAACGATGGCGGGCTTTCAGGTGCCGGCCAGTTCGCTTGCCCAGCGCGTCGGCTCGCTGCGCTTACTGACGGCTGGGATCGTTTTGACCAGTGTGACGGTTTTTTGCTGGGGCTATGCGGCAACGCCGCAGGCGCTCGGCTTTCTTCTCGTGCTTGGCGGTTTGGGCGCGAGCGTGCAGCATCCGATCGCGTCGTCTCTGATCTCGAATGCGTATCTCGGCGTAAGTGCGCGCAGGACGGCCTTGAGTACGTTCAACGTCGCAGGCGATATCGGCAAACTGGCGCTGCCGGGAGCGGCCGCCTATCTGCTGCTGAATCACAGTTGGATGTCGGTCGGCCAGATGTTCGGTCTGTTGGGTGCGGGCATTGCGCTTGTCATTATTTTGAGCCAGCGGAATGAACGGCAAAGTGAGGGCGCTATGCAAGCGAAGTCGGGAAAAATATCCGGCGGCCGCTTGCGCTGGCGGGGCTATGAAGCGTTTTGGTCGCTGTCGACGATCGGCGTCATTGACAGTGCGACGCGGATGGGTTTTTTGACGTTCCTGCCGTTTTTATTGCAGGAAAAAGGCGCGGGCATCGCGACGATCGGCTTGGCTCTTTCGCTTATCTTTGCCGGAGGCGCAGCGGGAAAACTGGTTTGCGGCATCTTGGCGCTCAAGGCCGGCGTGCTGCGCTGCGTGATTGCGACCGAATTGCTGACGACGCTCGGCATCTTTGCGATGATTCTCTTTCCGTTGCAGGCGGCTCTCGTAGTTTCGCCGCTGATCGGGCTCGCGCTGAACGGCACTTCGTCCGTCCTCTACGGCAGCGTGCCGGAACTGGTGGCGGAGGAACGACGCCAACAGGCGTTCGCGGTCTTCTATACGCTGACGATCGGTTCCGGTGCGGTATCGCCGTTTCTTTACGGTATGCTCAGCGATTCCGTCGGGGTAAAAAGCGCGGTCATCGTCGTTGCGCTGGTCGCACTGCTGACAATTCCGCTGACAGCGCCGCTGCGCAATAAAATCGGCGGCAAACGATGAAGCCGGAAACGATGCGCCAGTTGCGTGAGATTGTCGAAACGCATAACTGCGATGGAGCCATATTAAAAGAGTTCGTTGCAAAATGGGAAGCAGAGAAACGGAGATAAGAAAAGATGAAAAAGTTGTCGCGAAAAATAATATGCGACAACTTTTTTTCTTTATGGCATTGCAGCCTCTCAAGAGCAATTTATAGCAAAGTACTCTTTGCAGCAAAAGTCGAATGAAAAGTGATGGAAGGAAATGGTAAATGAGGGGGAGAAGTAAATACAACGCGATAAAAGGAGGCGGCAGCATTGGACAATAAAGGACAGGTCGGCTATCCGCGGGGCATGTTCTTCCTGGCAGGCACGGAGATGTGGGAACGGTTCAGCTACTATGGAATCATGTCGGTGCTGATTTTGTATTTGACGAAAGGGCTGGGGATCGATGACGCGCAGGCGGGACTCATTGTCGGCACCTATATCTCCTTTACCTGGATGTCGCCGGTGCTTGGCGGCTGGTTAGCGGACAATTTGCTGGGGCAGGTTAACGCGATCAAGTTGGGCGGTTTGGGTATCTTCTTCGGTAATTTGATTTTAGCGTTGCACAGCGACGGACTGCTGATTTTTTTTCTTGGCTTGGCTTTTATCATTTTGGGGACGGGGTTGCTGAAATCCTCGATTTCGATTCTGGTCGGCATGCTGTTCGAAGACGGTGATCCACGCATCGATAGAGCGTATACGATCTTCTATCTGTTTATAAACATTGGCGCGACGCTGTCGGCGGGCATCAACGAAATTGCCGAACGCAGCGAAAACTGGAGCATTGGATTTGCGCTGGCGACGGTGGGCATGCTATTGGGACTGGTCATTTTTCTGCTTGGCCGCAGGCAGTATAAAGGCAGCGCGCGGATAGTAAGCAAAGCCGCTTTGTATGAAAAAAGCTACGGCATAGCGAATAAGCTTTGGCTGGCGGTGGGGGCGTTATTGTTGCTGCCGCTGATCGTATTTTTCTTCACGACGCCGGCGGTGACAAACTATTTCATGCTGCTGGTCAGCGTCGCGGTTATCGCGACGATTGTCTGGCAATGGAAACGGCATGAAAGTCGGCGTGAACGCGGCGGAATACTGGCGATTTTGGTGTATGTAGTATACCAAATTGCTTACTTTTCGCTCTACCAGCAGGTAAGTGATACAATCATCCTCTTTATGGACCGGGTCGTCGATATGCAAGTTGCCGGAATCAGCATTTCCTCGGGAGCAGCCAGTCTGCTGTTCAATAGTATGTTCGTTATTGTCTTAGCGCCGCTGTTGGCCACGCTGTACAGCTGGCTTGGGAAAAGAGACTGGGAACCTTCGACGCCGGTTAAATTTTTCCTCGCCTTGTCGGTCATGTCGCTCAGCTTTCTCATATTCGGCTTGACCGCTCAGGGCGCGGTCACGGGCGTAAAGGCATCGATTTGGCTGGTGATCTTAGGCTTCTTTATTTTTACGATTTCCGATGTGTTAAGCGGGCCGATCAGCCTGTCTTTGATTGCCCAGCTTGCGCCGAAAAATATCAGCGGCTTTATGATGGGCTCGATGTTTTTCTCGATGGCGGCGGGCGGTTATGTATCGGGACTGTTGACCGCATGGGTAGGCGGCGATGTCGCGCCTGGAGCGAGCGTGGAAACCTATGCGCAACTATATGCAACCCTTTTCCTGTACTGCGCGGCAGCAATGCTCTTGGTGGCGCTGCTCTATCTCTTTGTGGTGCCGTTCTTGAAGCGAATTCATCATTTGGCGGCAGGTGAGGAAAGTCAGGAGACATTGGTTGACTAGAGTTTTGTAAATTTAAGGAAAAAATAACGAAAAAAAGAAAGAAATTGAGGTATACTGGGAGCAGGCGGCACGGCCGCAAAAGGCAAAGGAGGCGACAAGTGATGAGTTATGGCTTGACGACGAATCAAATCGCGGCATTGCTCGGCGAGGATGCGACATTTTTGCTCGGGTTTTCTGCGCCGAAGATTGCTAAGACGATGCTGAAAACGCCTGGCCCGACCTTTTTGGAAGATGTGTTTACCGATTCGGACCGCAACAACCGGGTGATTGGCAATCTGGCGCGCTTGTATCAGTCCGGGCGCTTGGGCGGCTCGGGCTATTTGTCGATATTTCCGGTCGATCAGGGGATTGAGCATTCGGCGGGAGCGTCGTTTGCCGCCAATCCGCTGTATTTTGACCCCGAGCAGATCGTGCGTCTGGCTTTGGAAGCGGGCTGCAACGGCGTTGCGTCGACGCTCGGCGTCTTGGGACTGGTATCGCGGCGTTATGCGCATAAGATTCCGTTTATTGTAAAGATTAACCACAATGAATTGCTGACCTACCCGAACAGGGCGGATCAAATTTTGTTTGCATCGGTCGATCAGGCCTATGAAATGGGGGCTGCCGGAATCGGAGCGACGATTTATTTCGGTTCGCCGGAGTCAGGGCGGCAAATTATTGAGGTTAGCGAAGCGTTTGATTATGCGCACCAAAAGGGGTTGTTTACGATCCTTTGGTGCTATCTGCGCAATCCGGCTTTCAAAAAAGACAAAGACTATCACGAATCGGCTGATTTAACCGGGCAGGCGAATCATTTGGGCGTGACGATTGCCGCCGACTTGATCAAACAGAAGCTGCCGACCAATTTCGGCGGCTATACGGCGCTGAATATGGGCGACAGCAGCTACGGGAAATTTGACCAGCGCATGTACAGTGATCTGCTCTCGGAACATCCGATTGACCTGGCGCGTTATCAGGTGCTTAACAATTATCGGGGCAAGATCGGCTTAATCAACTCAGGCGGCGCATCCGGCGAAAATGATTTGGCCGATGCGGTGAAAACCGCTGTCATCAACAAACGGGCCGGCGGCAGTGGACTGATTGCCGGGCGCAAGGCGTTTCAAAAACCGTTTGAAGAAGGCGTGCGTTTACTGCAGGCGATTCAGGATGTGTATTTAAATCCGGAAATCACGATTGCCTGATGAAAAACGAAAAGAGCAAGGTCGGAGAAGTCCGAAGCCTTGCTCTTTTTTACAGCGCGTTAAAAATATGTGAAAAGATTTGCATATAGAGTATAATGTGTAAAAATGACGGCATGTGAAGAAACGGAGGAAAAAAGATGGAATCGGTTCGCGAAAATGTATTTGCTGCGCTGGAGAGTATGCAGGTTGCATATGAAATCATCGAACATCCGGCCGTTTATACGATAGAGGAGATGGATCGCTTAGAGATCGACAGTAAAAATGAAGTGGTTAAAAATTTGTTCCTGCGCGATGATAAAAAGAAACGCTGGTTCTTAGTCGTTTTGCAAAAAGATAAGCGAGTGGATTTGAAAGAGATCCGGACAAAGTTAAATTGCCGTCCATTAAGTTTTGCGTCTGAAGAAGACTTGGGGAAATATATGAAACTGGGCAAGGGTGCGGTCACGCCGTTTGGCGTGCTGAACGATGCCGAACGGCGCGTTGAAGTCGTGTTCGATAAAGACATTCTGCATTTTGAACGCATCGGCGTCCATCCGAATGATAATACCGCAACCGTGTGGCTTTGCCCGCAGGATTTGGAAACGATAATAAAAAAGCAGGGAAATGATATTTTCCATATTGAACTCTAGTGCTGTTTCAAAAGAGGTCGGGGCTGTCTCAAAATAGTTATTATCTATTTTGAGGCGGCTTCTTTTTCTTTGTAAAAAAATAAAAAACGTTTTCTGCTTGACAAGTTATTGAATTGCAGTTAGTATAAGAAAAAATACTAAACAATAATTATTATTAATTACAAAGAAAAGGAGTGAATGAAAATGACAGCTAAAGTTGGCGAAAAAGCCCCGGATTTTACAATGGCTACGACGGAAAATATCGATACGCTGGATCATGTGGTGCAGCTTGGTGATTACCAGGGAAAATGGTTGATTCTCTTTTTCTATCCGTTGGACTTCACATTCGTCTGCCCGACCGAGATCAGAGGCTTCAATTCCCGGATCGAGGAACTCAGAGCGCTTGGCGCGGAAGTGCTCGGCGTAAGTACCGACAGCGTTTATTCGCATCGCGCGTGGATCAAAACGTCGCAGGAAGAAGGCGGACTCGGCGAACTGCATTATCCGCTGGCGTCCGATATCACGAAGCAAGTCGCACAGGATTACGGCGTGTTGATCGAGGAAAAAGGGATTTCGCTGCGCGGCCTCTTTATCATCGACCCTGAAGGCGTTGTCCGCTATCAGGTGGTGAGCGACCTGAATGTCGGGCGCAGCGTCGGCGAGATCATACGCGTACTGCAGGCGCTGCAGACCGGCGGTTTGTGCCCGATCGACTGGCAGGCCGGTGAAAAAACGATCTGATTTATGCGTGAAACCATCAAAGCGTAGAAAAGCGAAAAAAAGAAATGAGGAGGAATAAAAAGATGAATGAGAAAAAGAAGGAAAACGGGATACTGGATTGCAGTACGGCGGGTCAGGGGTTTGCCCGTACTGACGGAACGAAAATCGCAGCAGAAAGTTGCGGCTTGCCGCCGCGTGGTTTTGCGGTGAACGAGCAGGAGACGAAGCATGCGCTGCAGGATTGCAGCACGGCCGGGATGGGCTTTGCAAGAACGGAGCGGACGAAAATTGCCGCAGAAAATTGCGCGTTTCCCGGCAGAGGTTTCGCGACCGTTGATTCGGGTAAGAAAAGCGAGGAAGAAGCCGTAGCGTTTGAGACGGCGCTCGAAAGCTAGCAAGTATATGATCCAAATTGGCGGCTGCGGATAGCGTATCCTAAGCGGTTTGAATAAGAGGCCGGGACGATTTCAGTGTGTGAAATCGTCCCGGCCTCTTTAAAATACGAACAGTTATGATTTTTGACTATAGACCGGTGTGTCGCTGCAAACCGGCACAGAGAGTCGCGAAGCGGGAAAACATAAATTGCAGAGCGGCACCAAAAAGAGATAGAACGCATAAAGAATGAAACCGGAGTCGACCGACAACGCGGCGGCCGGAAAGGCGCCGGCGATGTTCCAGGGGATCAGCGGCGAAATGACGATGACGGTGTTCTCCAGGTCGACCGCGAGGCGATAGGAGGAAAGACGGCGTGCAGCGTAACTCTTGTGCAGGAACTGATGCGTCAGCATCACGGCCAGCGTTTGATTGCAGCTAAAGGATGCGGTGATTACGCTGGCGAGGAGCGTGGAAGCATAGAGACTGATTTTTTTGCCGAGCGTGGCGAACAGCTCTTCCAAATCACGCAGAAAGCCGGTGCCGGAAAAAATGCCGGAATAGGCGGAGGAGATCAGGACGATCAAAGAAACGTTCAGCATCGAGTACAGGCCGCCGCCCTGGATGATGGCGGCAAACGGGCCGCCGCCTTCGACGCGGTAGCCGCTGACAATGTATTGCAGCATTTGCGCCGTCGAAATTCCCTGAACGAAGATTGCGATCAAAATGCCGCAGAGGATGCTGAGCGCCATCGAGCGTTTCACGTCGACCTTGAACAAGGTGAGCAGCAGAATCAGCAGCGCGGGCAAGAAGACGATCGCATCCAAACGGAACATTTGCGTGATTTCCTGGGACATTTGATCGTTGTAAAAATGCAGCGGCGAAAACTGCGAGAGATACGCATAGGCCGCGAGCGAGAGCGCGAGCGGCAGCAGCGTCGTCTTAAGCATGTTCTTCAGATTTAAATGCAGCTCGGTTTGCGTCAGCGCGGCAACCAGATTGGCGCTCGATGATAACGGGGAACAACGGTCGCCGAAATAAGCGCCCGCGATGATCGCCCCGGCGGTCATTGTGGGATCGGCCTGGCCGCTTTGCGCAAGCACCATCAAGACGACGCCGATCGTCCCGACCGTGCCGAACGATGTTCCCAGTAATGCGGAAACAAGACAGCAGAGTACGAATGCGGAGAGAAGAAAGTACTCTGCGCTCATGAAAGCGATTGCGTGATAGACGATGAAGGAAATCGTGCCGCAGGCGCGCCAGACCGCGGTCAGGATGCCGATCAGGAGAAAGATTTTCAGTACGATCATCGACTTTTTGGCAGCGTGCTGCATCATGCTGCACAGCGCGCTTAGCTTATGGCCGCGCCGCAGCGCCGCAAAGAGGAAGGCGGCAAGGCCGAGCAAAAGCGGCAGCAGGACCGTGATTCCTTTGCTGAGAGAGAAAAATAAAGAGCCGAAAAAAATAAAAAACGCAATACTTATATCCAATGCAATCACCTCATAGAAAATTTGCAAGCGCCAGAGGAAATCGAAGTGGCGTTGCCGTTACTGACATGGTATCATCATAATCAGTAATGTGTAAAATTGAACGTTTAGATAAAGATGATCGACTGGATTGATGGAGGTGCGTATGGAATTTCGACAATTGCAGGCGTTTTCTGCGGTGGCGCGAAGCGCCAGTTTTACGAAAGCCGCTGAATTTCTCGGCTATGCACAGTCCAGCATTACGACGCAGATTCAATTGCTGGAGCAGGAACTCGAGATGAAACTGTTTGACCGTTTAGGAAAACGCGTGGTGCTGACCGAAAACGGGCGGCGCTTTTTGCCGTATGCCAAACAAATCTTATCGCTGGCCGAGCAGGCAAAAGGACTGAGCGCAGCGGCCTGCACGCCGCGCGGCACGATTACGATCGGCGCGCCGGAATCGCTGTGCGCGACGCGGCTGCCCTTGTTGCTGCAGGAATATCATGCGCGCTATCCGGCGGTGAAAATCATCCTGAAGATGGGCGCGTATAAGGAATTTCAATACTGGCTTAAGAACAACCAGATCGACATCGCATTCTTCTTTCAACGCAGTCTGCGCCATTCGGATTTTGTGATCAAGCCGCTGACGGAGGAGGAGATCGTTGCGGTTGCCAAACCGGGCTATCGCCGGTCCTGCGAAGAATCTCTCAGCCCGGCGGCGCTGGCAGGCGAGACGCTGATCTTGGGAGAACGCAACTGCAGTTACCGCGTGATACTCGAAGACATCCTGGCGAAAGAAAATATTTACCCGGAGACGCTCATGGAACTCGACAGCGTGACCGCGATCCTGCAATGCGCGAAAAGCGGTCTGGGGATCGCTTTTCTGCCGCGTTTTGTCGTAGCGAAAGAACTGGCGCACGGCGAACTGGCCGATCTGAAATGGAGCGGCGAAGCGTTCGCGACGCGGGTTCAGATGGGGTACCACAAAGACAAGTGGATATCGTCGATTCTGAGCACGTTTATCGAGGTGGCGGAAGCGGTTTTTGCAAAATCTTGCGGGAGTGATGAAAATGAAACTAAACCGCTTGTTTGAAATAACGACGGTGCTGCTTAATAAGGGAAGCGTGACCGCGAAGGAACTCGCCGACCGTTTTGGCGTATCGACCCGGACAATTTATCGTGATGTGGACGTGCTGTCGTCAGCCGGGGTGCCGGTGTATATGAATAAAGGCAATGGCGGCGGCATAGCGCTGCTGGAAGACTATGCGCTCAACCGGACGATCATTTCCGATCAGGAAAGCGAAAGCTTGCTGCTGGCGGTTAAGACGCTGCAAGTGACCAACTATCCGGATGTGGATGTGATTCTTGAAAAAATGGGGGCGCTGTTTAAAAATGCGCCGCCAAACGATTGGATTGAAATTGACTTTTCCGCCTGGAGCAGCACGCCGAATGAACAAAACAAGTTTAGCGATATCCGAAAGGCGATGCTGGAGAGAAACTTGATTCGTTTTGAATATGTGAACGGCGACGGCAAACGGAGCCGCCGCTTCGCGGAACCGGAGAAACTGCTCTTCAAAGGCTATGCATGGTATCTGATCGCGTTTTGCCGACAACGCCGGCAGCAGCGAATCTTTCGCATGTCGCGGATTAAAAATGTGGAAATAAGCGAAGAAAAATTTACGCGCTGCCCGCTTGCACAAACGGTGTGCGAGGAGAATAAATCATTTACCGAACCGCTGGTGCCGATAAAAATGCGCTTTCAGCCGCAGGTTCTAAATCGTTTGTACGATGAGTTTGACGATGCCTTTATCAGCAAAGAGGAAGCAGGCCATTACGACGTGACCGTCTCGTTTCCGGAAAATGAATGGCTGTATAATTATATTTTATCGTTCGGCGCTTTTGTCGAGGTGTTGGAACCGCCGCATATCAGAACCAACGTTGCGGCGCGAATACGAGAAGCGGTGAAAATATACGAAGCGTAAATTTAATATGACATACAGTTGTCGTATGATCCTCTGTATAATTCTAAAAAAATACATTTTTACGGAGGGTATGAAATGAGCAGCGTTTGCTGCGGCAAAATGATGTAATCCGTTAATATTCAAAGGAAGTGTTGCGATGCAGGGTTATAAGGATAAAGAGGCTTTATTGGCGGAAATCAAAAAGACCTATCAACTTTTTGCCAAAGAATTTGATGATATAAAGGAGCAAGAAATAAATATCCGCATTCGGGAAGTGGATAGGACGCCTCAAGAGATGATGGCCTATCAAATTGGCTGGTTAAATCTGATAATGGGTTGGGAAAAGGATGAGCTGGAAGGCAAAGATGTCATTCTTCCTTCGCCTGCGTATAAATGGAATCAACTAGGCCTGCTTTATCAATGCTTTTATGCGGAATACGATGGAATTTCTTTGCAAGAATTGCAGACTTCCTTTAGGGAAAGTGTTGAAAAATGGTGCGCTTGGGTTGAGCGGTTGAAGGAGGAAGACCTTTTTAACACGAACAGGCGCAAGTGGACGGTGACAAATGCGAATTGGCCTATGTGGAAATGGATACATATGAATTCAGTCGCGCCTTTTAAATCTTTTAGAAGTAAGATTAGAAAGTGGAAGAAACACAGGCAGCACCAACTTGAATCCCATTTATTGTAAAATGATCTTTCCTATGCTATGCTTTATCTGAGCGTTGCTCTTGCAGTCAGGCTGCGAGAACGGCGTCGGTTGAGGCTTTTCGATGCTAAGAGGATGGATTTTCGAAAAGGAGTGATAATGTTATGGCGTGGGTTTATTTGATTACTGCAGGATTGTTTGAAATCGGTTGGCCATTGGGACTAAAAATGGCGCAGATGGTAGAGGGAAAACAGGTAACCGGCATTACAATCGCGGTGATCTCGATGGCGATTAGTGGTTTTTGCCTGTTCATGGCGCAGAAAGACATCCCGATGGGCACCGCGTATGCGGTGTGGACCGGGATCGGCGCTGCCGGCACCTTTGTCTTAGGGATCATACTTTATAATGACCCGATTGGGACGCTGCGAATCGGGTCCGTACTCTTGATTATTGCAGGGGTGATCGGCTTGAAGCTGGCGCATTAAAGGACGCGCTGGAAAAACTTAGATAAAGGAAGATAAAAAGGAGGAGCTGCCTTAGACTATTCTGAGACAGCTCCTTCTTTTTGGCTTTGTGCAAGACGGTTACGCCGCGCGCCGTTGTTGCTGCAGTAGAGAGGAACAGGCATGCAAAGCCAGTGCTGACCAGATGAAGAAAAACGCGAGCCAATGTACGGCGCTCACCGTTTCTTGATAGAGGAAGATTCCGCTTACGAGCGATAAAGTCGGAGAAATATATTGCAGGATGCCGAGTTGGGATAAGGAAACAGTTTTAGCGCTCTTGGTGAAGAGTAAGAGCGGCAGTGCAGTCACGACGCCGCTACCGGCCAGCAAGGCTGCGTTTGCAAACGAGTCATTAAATTGCAAAGGCGCTTGCAGCGACAAATGATATAAATAAAGCAAAGCGAGAGGCGCAAGCGTCAGCGTCTCAAGCGCGAGGCCGATGGACGAGTCGGTTTGCAACGTTTTCTTGACGAGACCATAGAAAGCGAAGCTAAACGCCAGACTCAAAGCAAGCCAGGGAATAGCGCCATAGTGAAGCGTCAGAATCAATACGCCGCTTCCTGCCAGACAAAATGCCAACGCCTCGCTGCGGCTGGGACGTTCTTTCAGTGCGACTACGCCTACCAGCATGCTGACAAGCGGCGTGATGTATTGACCAAGACTGGCTTCGATGATCTTTCCGTTAAGTACAGCCCACATAAAAATACCCCAGTTTGCGCTGATTAGTACGGCGGCGAGAAACAACGCGCCGCATGATTTTTCCTGACGGGGCAGACATTTAAGAAACGTAACGAAGGCAGAAGCTTTGCCGCCGACGTATAAAACAGCCAGCATAAAAACAAAAGACCAACAAATCCGTTGCGCCAAGATTTCGGCGGCGGTTACGTGTTGCAGCAGTTTCCAGTAAATCGGCGTGAAACCCCAAATCATATAAGAAAGTACGGCATATGCGATGCCTTCGTGCAGATGTCTTGTTTTCATCGAAGTCTTCTTTCTGTAAAAAAATCAGTGCCGTGTTACGAAGCGAAAACGGCGACAAGGTTGATTATACTAAGTATCGTAAGAATACTCAAATTGGAAGTGGAAAGGCAAAACGTATCGAATTTACAGAGGGTGTTTTTCGTTTGCAAAAAAAACATATCTTCCTAACGGTTTGGCTAGTGCGAAAAGCAAAGCGATTTGATACGATAAGAAGAAAGTGATCTGCATGCATTAATAAAAATAAAAAAATGGCAGGGAGGCATAAACGATGAATATTGCACAAGTTATGGCCGGAATTCCTTGGTGGGTTTATCTGGCGGCGTTACTGATCGTTAAGATCGGCGTCCAAGCGTCACAAACGCGGGTGGTGCCGCTAAAAAAACTCTTTCTCGCACCGCTGCTCTTGGTTTTTCTCGCGGTGGAAAGTTTTTGGAATCAGGCGGTGCTTGGACACGCCAATGTGACGACCTGGATCATCGGTTTGCTGCTGGGCGGTTTCGGCGGTTGGACGGTCGCGATGCGACTGACGCTGACGTTTGACCACCCGAACCGTCTGGTGAAACTGCCCGGCACTTGGAGTACGCTGGTCATCATGCTCCTGGTCATTGCCGGCAAAGTCGGCGTCGGCTATGCGTCGGCGCTCGGACAAGGCAGCGTGCCCAATATGCCGCTTTTGGCCGTCGTCTTTGCCGTGTCCGGTCTTTGCACCGGAATTTTGCTTGGTCGCGTGGCCGGATATTTTCAGCAGTTTGCCAAGAGCAAGAGCGTTTCGTTAGAACTGACGCAGTGACGTGTTCGATTGAAGAGGACGATTTGACAGTAAGCAAGGGGAAAGGTATAATCAGAGCAATCGATTGCACGGCAATGCGGCCGCGAGAAACCCGGAAGGGTTTCTTGCGGCCGTTTTTTGCTTAACGGGGAGGCGACGCAAGATGAAAAAAGCGCAAGATGCGCTCGAACAGGAAGAGCGCTCGATCGTAAAAGAGGTTATTGAGCAAGGTTTGCTTACGACATATTTTCAACCGTTGGTTTCCTTAAAAGGCGGCAAGGTGATGGGCGTCGAAGCGCTGACGCGCGGCTGCCATCAAGAGACGCTGATTATGCCGAATGTCCTGTTTGAGCAGGCGGATCAATTAGGGCAACGCTTGCGCTTGGACCGGCTTTGCCGCGACCGCGCTTTTGCTGCGTTTCAAGCGAGGCAGGGCGAGGATTGGCTGCTGTTCGTCAACATCGACGCCAGCATCTTAACGGAAGGCGTCGTCGGTTCGGACTACCTGCTCGAATCCGTTCGCGCGAAGGGACTGGAACCGGAGCGCGTGGTCATCGAAATATCGGAAAATGGAAATCAAAGTCCGCTCTTGCTGGAACGTTTTATCGACCAATATCGGCGGCATGGTTTTATGATCGCGTTGGATGACGTCGGCATCGGCGATTCCAACTTTGCCCGCATCTTAATTGCCAAGCCGGACGTAATCAAAATTGACCGCTGCATGGTGCAAAACTTAATGCAGGACGCATACAAGCGGGAAATCTTTTCCGCGCTGGTAACGCTGGCGCGCCGTGTCGGAGCGCTGACGGTCGCCGAGGGCGTCGAGACGGAAGAGGAAGCGATGGCGGCGTGGGAGCTCGGCGCTGATCTTGCGCAGGGCTATTACTACAGCCGACCGGTCGCCGCCGACAGGCTGCAGTGCGATGCGGTCAATGCAAAAATGAAAGAAACCGCTGCTGATTATCAAAAATATAAGATCGAAAAAATTGCCCGGAGTTACGAACGGCAGACGCAGTATAAGCTGGTTGTTGAAAAGCTGCTGCAAAGAATAAAAAGCTGCCAGCCCGACGATTTCAGCGCCGTATTGCGCAGCATGCTTTGCGAAACCTCGGTCGAGTGCCTCTACGTATTAAATAGCCGCGGCATGCAGGTGACCGAAAGTCTCTGCCAGGAAAAGCCGGGCTGCAGCAAGCGTCTCTTCCAGCCGGCAACAAAGGGCAGCGACCAATCGGCAAAAAACTACTGCCTGCACATCATGGCCGGAAGGGAAATGTATGTCAGCGATCCCTATGTTTCCTATGCGACCGGGAATTTGAACCGAACCATCTCGCGCCTCTTTCGTGCGGCGGACGGCAAGGAATACATACTATGCGTGGATTTTTATTTTAGTGAGTAGGAAAAAGAACGAAGCCCGTTCCTGCATGCAGCAGAAGGGCTTCGCTCTTTTTCTGTGATGATGTGCTTATGACAGAGCGCGTACCGGGCGGGCTTCGATGTAACCGCGCTCGCATACCGGTTCCAGTTGGAAACGCGGGCTCTCTTCATCCGCCCATTGGAAGCCGTAAAGTTCGGGCGTATAGGTTTTGATGCCTTGCCAGACTTCTTCGATCGCTTCCAAAAAATCGTCGGCTGCAAAAGGCTGACTTTGAAAGACCATCATTTTGCAGGCGGGCAAGTCGATGATGTCAAAACCGGCGGGAATTTCGCCGCTGTAATCGGCAGGCACTTCGACGCCCTGCGCATAAAAAGAAGTGTTCTCTTCGCGGAATCTGGACGGAAGCCACACACCGATCGGCTCATACAACGCTTCTTTTATGCTGCATAACAAGCCCCAGACTTCGCAACCCACTTCTTTGCAGTAGTCAAAATAGTTATCGGCAAGATGACCTCGCTTCAAAATTAATTTCCGGGCGGGACGCTCGATGACCTGGACGAAAACGGTTTTAGCAAATGAATTTTTTGGCATGACGGATGCTCCCTTCTGCAATAGGATGTAATAAGAACGGATCGGACTCGGCATGAAAAGCGAAATGGGCGGCGCATTTTTGCGATACGTTTGTGGGGCGATGCCGAAGTTTTTGGTGAAGGCGCGCGTGAAACCTTCATGCGAGTCGAACGCGAAATCCAGCGCGACATCGATAATCTTGCGGTCGCGGTCGCGAAGCGTCAGTGCGGCACGCGAAAGCCGCAGAATGCGAATGTATTCAAGCAAGGTTTTTCCGGTCAGTTCCTTGAACAAACGCGAGGTATGCCAGGGCGAATAACCGGCTGCGCGTGAGAGCATGTAAAGCGTTATCGGTTCACCGATGTGCGATTCGATATAATCCTGTACGCGCTGAACGGCATTGACGGCATCTAAATTATCGATTGCATTCACAACTAACTTCACCTCCTGGGATATAGGATAACATACAGAGAAGAGGCGGACTTGACTCAAATTGCTTTCGTGTTTTCGGAAACGAGTCGAAACGATTTTAAAAAAATAAAGGTAAAGTGGATTTGCTGAAGCGCAGCTGGCGGGCGGAAAATAAGAATGTGATGAAAGGTGAAAAACGCAAAGACAGCGAAGATAACCGGATCAAGAACGAATGCATGAAAGAGAAGACTTCATACTAGAATAAAAAAGGCGGACGGAAGCATGGAATCTGTTTATACAGGAAAAGAAAACTGCAGCGGCTGCGGCGCATGCTGCAGCCGTTGCCCCGAGCAGGCGATCACGATGGAAGCGGATGAAGAGGGCTTCCTCTATCCGAAAATTGACGCGGCGCAGTGCATTGATTGCGGCATTTGCAGTAGTGATTGTCCGTTCTTGCGTGAAGGACATTATAAAGAAAAAGAGTCGCCTCGTTTTTACGTCGCGCGGCATAAGTCGCCCGACGTTCTGGGACAATCGACCTCCGGTGGGGCTTTCACGGCTTTGTCCGACGCGCTCTTGCGGCAAAATGGCGTTATTTACGGCGCGGACTATGACGAGAATTTTCGTGTGCTGCACCGGCGGGCAGAAACGAGCGCGGAGCGTGACAGGATGCGGATTTCCAAATACGTGCAGAGCGATATGGGAAGTAGCCATGCGCAAATAAAGAGCGATCTGCAAGAGGGGCGCATGGTGTTGTTTACCGGTACTCCGTGTCAAACCGCAGGCGTGCGCGCCTTTATCGGCGATTCGCCGCTGGCAAAGAAGCTGTATTGTTGCGACTTGATCTGCCATAGCATCCCGAGTCCCTTGATTTGGGAAGCGTACAAAAAACTGCTGGAACGCGAACAAGGCGCGAAGCTGATCGCTGTGCAATTCCGTTCAAAAAAAGACGGTTGGAGCCGTGCAAACAGCAACAAAGGCTTTCTCTTTCGTACCGAAAGCGACTCGCAACTGCAGGAGGATGACCGTTTTTATCATCTGTTTTTCAAAGTGGGAGCGATAACAAGACTGTCCTGTTCGGCCTGCCGCTTTACCGATCTTCAGCGTGCATCCGACTTGACGATCGCGGATTATTGGGGCATTGAGAAATACAGTCCACAGTGGTTTGATCCGTTGGGTGTTTCCTTGATTATGCTGAACTCAACCAAAGGAGCGGACTTGTTTGCCCAATGCAAAGAGGACTTGTTCAGCGAAGAACGAGCGAAAGAAGAAAGTCTTAGCGAGCAGAAGCGTCTGCGAGAACCGATGCAACTTCCGCCGGAACGCAGTCGTTTTTGGCAGGAATATAAACAGTTTGGCTTTGCCTATATCAACGAGAAATGGTAAGGCGGGTTTGCGAAAAACGCAGACGAAAAATAAAAACAGCCGGTTGGCGCATTTTGCGACGACCGGCTGTTTTTATCGGGGAATTTTATTTCGTTGTCAATCCCGAGACGATTTGACGGAGACTCTGGTTGAGCGGCGTCAACGGACGGCCAAGCAAGGCTTCGAAATCGCTGCGCGGCAGATCGAGTGCGCCGGCACGGATCGCGCGCTGGATTTCGACCAGAATCGGAACGACGAAGTCGGGTACGCCGGCTTTACCCATGATTTCGGCGTAGGTCGCGTCATCGACCTGCTGCACGGGTACGTCTTTCTGCAGGACTTCGCCGAGTGCGGCGGCCAGCTCTTCTTGCGTCAGCGGTTTGCCGGACAATTCATAAACGCTGTTTTCGTGTCCGCTGCCTAAGAGAACCGCGGCGGCGGCTTCGGCGTAGTCCTGTTGCAGAGCCCAGCCGACTTTGCCGTTTCCGGCGGCGGTCAGCCACGGCGCGCCGGCCAGGACGGCTTGGATACTTCCGTTTTCATTTTCCAGATACCAGTTATTGCGCAGGAAAGAGAATGGAATGCCGGTCTTGCGGATCGCCTCTTCTGTCAGTTTATGAACCGGCGCGAGAAAGAGAGGACTCTCGCTTGCGTTGCCGACGCTGGTGTAGGCGATGAATTTGACTTGCGCCTCTTTGGCTGCTGCGACTGCGTTTGCGTGCTGTCGGATGCGCGTTTCGTTGTCGCCGTCGGCTGAAATGATCAGCAGCTTATCGATGCCGCTAAAGGCACGTGTTAATGTCTCCGGCTGATCGAAATCCGCCTGACGGACGTCGACGCCCAGTGCTTTCAAGTGTGCCGCCTTTTCCGGGGTGCGGACGCTGACCGCCAATTCTGCGGGGCGCATTTTTTTCAGCAGCTCCGTGACGACTTTCGAACCTAATTTTCCGGTTGCACCGGTGACTAATGTTTTCATGAGAATCCCTCCAGATCATTTTTATTGCTTGTCGCAATCTTTAGTGCTACAATCAACCTTACACAAAGTATAGTTGGCAACAATAAAAAATAAAAGTACGATTTTATTTAATATATAGTATCTAAAAAGATACTGTTGGAGGAAATGGCATGCTCACATTAGAAGAACTGTTCGGCAAATGTCCGTACGCAACCGCGCAGAAAATATTGTCCGGCAAATGGGCGCTGATGATCTTACATTTGCTGAATGAAGAAAAACTTCGTTTCAACGAACTGCAGCGCCGCTTGCCGGAAATGACGCAGGCGACGCTGACCAAACAGCTGCGAACTCTGGAAGAATACGGCATGATCACGCGGACCGTTTACGCCCAGGTGCCGCCTAAGGTGGAGTACGAATTGAGCGCGATCGGCAAGGATTTTTCGCAGGTGCTGGAAAGCCTTAAAAACTGGGGTGATCGCTATGTGGAATTCCATAATGCAAAGGAAAGCGGTTCGGCAAGATAAAGAAGGAGCGGTTGCAAGAGGCGGATGAATGCCTCTTGCGACCGCTCCTTTTTCAAGGCGTGTCTTCCTAGAGCCGTACCATATCGCGTGTGATCTCGCTCAAGCGGAATGCGCCGCACATCGCCATCGCGTCTTTTAGTTCGTCCGCGAGTTTTTCGATGTAGATCTTCACGCCTTCTTTTTCACCGCCGAAAACGGCGGTCACGAACGGGCGGCAGATCAGGACGCCATCCGCGCCGAGCGCGAGCGCCTTGAAGATGTCTGTGCCGGAGCGGATGCCGCCGTCGACGAGGATTTTTAGCCCGCCTTTGACCGCAGCGGCGATCTCTGGCAGCACTTCGGCCGTTGCGGGGCATTGGTCGAGCACGCGGCCGCCGTGATTCGAGACGACGATCGCGCTTGCGCCCGCTGCTTTGGCTTTCAGCGCGCCGTTTACGGTCATCACGCCCTTCACGATGAACGGGACGCCGACCAACTCCGCGATCTGACGCAGTTCGTCGACCGATTTTCCGCCTGCCGGGGGCGTCATGTTCTTTAGGAACGGCAGACCGGCCGCATCGATATCCATCGCAACCGCAAAAGCGCCCGCGTTGTGCGCTAGCTTTACTTTTTCCTGAATGAGATCGAGATTCCAGGGTTTGACGGTCGGGATGCCGCGTCCGTTCGCGTTCGCAATCGCGGCCGTTGCACTTTCCATGACGCGCGGGTCGACGCCGTCGCCGGTGAAGGCGGCAATGCCGTTCTCTTTGCAGGCGGAAACGAGAATTTCGTTATAAGACATGTCATTCAATTTATCGCCGTAATGCAGATTGACGGCGCCGACCGGAGCGGCGAAGAAGGGGTATTGGAAGGTCTGGCCGAACAAAGTCAGACTGGTGTCGATGCTCTGCGGCGCAAACAGGGTGTCCATATTGATGCGGATTTCCTGCCATTTCTGATAGTTGCGGATCGCAGTGTCGCCGACGCCTTTTGCGCCGGGACCGGGCAGGCTGTTCTTGCAGGCAACGCCGTTGCAGACGGTGCAAGCCTTGCAATAACTTCCGATGCAGGTGCGTGCGGTTTTTAGCACATCGTTGTAATTCATACGCATTCTCTCCTTTATCTCCTATGCTGTAGCGTAAAATAACTCTACTTTATTGTATGATTGTTTAGCGGACAAGTAAAATATTTTTTCGCTATGAGCGTTATGATGTTATGTAATAATCGTCGAAGAGCACGCTGCCGGAAAAAAGTCATGCACGCAAAAAAACGCCGCCTTGAAGGGTAAACTTCGAGGCGGCGTCTTTTTGCGAAAAAATAAGGCGGGCGTCAGACTCTGTCTACCGGAGTCGGCGCTGCGTTCGGCAATAACAGATTTTCGATGTCGGCCTTCAAAAGCGTGATCGCCATCGGGATGTCGTTTTTTTCCAGATAGTCGACCAGGGCCAGGTGCAGATCCATCGTCGCGCTGTGTTTTTTCTGCACGAAATAGATCGTTTGGATGTGCAGCGCCTCTTCCAAAAGTTTGTAGGCGTAGTGGTTGCCGTAAATGGCGAACAGTTTCAGATGGAACTGGCAGTTGTAATGCCAGTGCGATTTGAAATCGTTGCTTGCGCAATTGACGTAGTCCGTACAGATGGTACGCAATTCGTTGATGCGCTCGCGGTCGATGTAAGTGCTATAGGTCGTGAGAAACGAACATTCGAGCGCGGAACGGAACTTTATGACTTCCAAGAGCTGCTGCTCGCTGGGCTGAAGGATCTTGTAGCCGTGCCGCGGGATGCTCGAGAGAATCTGCGTGCCGGTCAGCTGCGTGAGCGCTTCGCGGATCGGCGCACGGCTGACGCTGTATTTTTCCATCAGGAATTTTTCGGTCAGAATCGTATCGGCAGGATAGGCGCCGTTGATGATATCAGAGAATAAAGCGTCATAGATCTGGTCTTTCAAACTGTCGGTTGCTCTTTTGTTCATGCGCTCTCTCCTTAATCGAATTATCAAGCTATTATATATTGAAAAAAATGGAGAGTCAATTGAAAAACGGCGAAAATGTTGCGGAAAAGGAGAAGGGATGCAACTGTGATCATATTACAAAAATTTAAAACGTACGCGAGTGAAACGCTGTTTGCCGTATTGACGGAGCGAAATACAAGAAAAATGACAATTGTGTAAATAAACAAAAAATATATTGACGATAAAAAAGAGTGGTGATATGATTAGCGCAAATAAAATGATGAGAAGTATCCAGTGAAAATAAAGAAAAAGCAATAACCGTCAGGGTTTGAAATTGGATTCGCTAGTCATATCAGAAAGGAAGCTTGAATTCATTGTCGTTGTTAAAAAACGGCGGCGACAATTAATTTATAAAAAAAGCAAAGGGGAAATGAACATGATTGACAACAAGATCAGTATCAAAGGCGACGCGGTAGTGGACATCCAAAGAGGCGCAATCGGACATCGCGCGATCTGGACCGGTCTGACCTATACGAAGGCCAGGGAAGCGGGCCTGGAGAAAGAGGCGGAAGCATTCATTCGCGCGGCGATCTCGGAAACGGGAGAATTCCAAGGCGCCGAAATCAAAGCCCAGTGCAAGGAACCGCAAAACGTCACTTGTTTTGCCGAGACGTTCCTGACGCCGAATGTCCTCAAGACTTTCGAAATCGAATTCAAGACGAAAACGGCGGACCGTGTCGAACTCGAATTTCATCATTGTCCGCTTTTGAAAGGCTGGCAGGATCTTGGCTTCGACGATGCGACCTGTGAAAAATTATGCGACATGGCGATGGACGGCGACAGAGGGATTGCCAAGGCGATGGGCTTCGAATTCCACCTGGGCGACACGATCGCAAACGGAAAAAGCACCTGTCAGGTATCGTTCTTCAAGCAAGGGAAATAAGCAAGCATTGCACAAAGGAGTCGGCTTTTATGGATAAGGCGCAATATGATAATTATCTTACGATCTTAAAAGGCGAGCTGGTTCCGGCGATGGGCTGTACGGAACCGATTGCGATCGCGTTCGCGGCGGCAAAGGCGCGCGCGGTGCTCGGCAGGATGCCGGAACAAATCGTCGTTTGCTGCAGCGGCAATATCATCAAGAATGTGAAGGGCGTCATCGTGCCCAATTCCGGCGGGCAAAAGGGCGTGGAAGCGGCGGCTGTCTTAGGCGCGCTGGCCGGTGACGCGACGCTCGAGCTGGAAGTCATCAGTAGGGTGAACGAAGACGAGATCGCCGAGGCTAAGGCGTTGTGCGAAGCGGGAATCTGCAGCTGCCGGCTGGCGGAAGGCGAAGAAAATCTCTTCATCCGGGCGGAATTGAGTGCGGGCGGCGAAAGCTCAGTCGTAGAAGTGCGCCACAAGCACTCGCACATTCAGCGGATCGAGAAGAACGGAATCGTGATCTTCGAACAGGCGGGCGTTTCAACGCAAGCGTTCGGCGACAAGTCAAAGCTCAATATCCAGGACATCCTCGAATTTGCCGATGCGGTGGAACTGAAAGACGTAAGCGGAATCATCGCCCGTCAGATTCAGTTCAATTCGGCGATATCGGAAGAAGGTCTGAAGAATCAATGGGGCGCACAGGTCGGTCGGATGTTTGCCAGCCTCGGCAACAATGATGTGCGCACCAGAGCCAGAGCGGCAGCCGCCGCGGGTTCCGACGCACGAATGAACGGCTGCGCGCTGCCGGTCGTGATCAATTCGGGCAGCGGAAACCAGGGGATCACCTGTACGATGCCGGTAGTCGTTTATGCGAAGGAGCTAGGGGTCAGTGAAGAGCGCCTTTACCGCGCGCTCGTCGTCGCCAATCTGCTTTCGCTGCATCAAAAACGCTACATCGGCAATCTTTCCGCCTATTGCGGCGCGGTATCGGCCGGCGCGGCCGCCGCTTGCGGCATCGCCTATCTAATGCATGGCGCGGATTATGATATCATCGGCAAGACGCTGGTCAATTCGCTCGGCAATGTCGGCGGCATCGTATGCGACGGTGCGAAGGCGTCCTGCGCGGCGAAGATTTCAACCGCGGTCGATGCGGGCATCATGGGCTATGAAATGGCGAAACAAAATCTCTTTTTCCCATTCGGCGAAGGTCTGGTGGAAAAAGATTATGAACAGACCGTACGGAATATCGGGCGCATGGGCTGCTGCGGCATGCGTTCCACCGACGTGGAAATCCTGAACATCATGATCGGAAACTAAAGCGGCAGGCAAAAGGAAACAAAGAAGCAGAGATCGCAGATCGAGGAAGGAAATCTACAGGAGGGGAAATTAGATGAAAAAACGTTGGGTTGTTTTAGCTGTGTCTTGGCTCATATTTTTCGTGGCGTTTCTGGACCGGGTAAACTTATCAGTCGCAATGCCCCTGATATCCAAGGAGTTCTCATTATCGCCGGAGCAGGTCGGTTATCTGTTTAGCGCCTTCTTTATTTCATATACGGTCTTTCAAATTCCCGGCGGCTATCTGAGCGATAAAGTCGGGCCGAAAAAGGTGCTCTTGGTGGCTCTGGTCTGGTGGTCGATCATGACGATCGCGACAGGCGTCGCGCGATCCTTTTCCCAATTCTTCATCGTACGCGTACTGTTCGGCATCGGCGAAGGTTTTCAACCGCCCTGCGCCTTCAAGTTGAACAGCAATTGGTTTCCGAATCAGGAGCGGGCGACCGCTAACGCGATCTTTACTTCGGCCTGCTCGTTCGGACCGGCCATCGCGCCGCCGATCGCGGTCGCGATCATCGGCCTTTGGGGCTGGCATGCGCTCTTTTATATCTTCGGCGGTCTGGGCTTTGTCGTTCTTCCCTTATTGTACTTTTTAGTGAAGAACTCGCCGGAAGAAGATCCGGAGATCAGCAAAGAAGAACTGCAGTACATCAAAAGCGGGCAGACGGAGATCGCGACAGCCGCTACGGACGAAGTCAGCGTCGGTCTGATGAGCGTCCTGAAAAACAGGAATATCGCCTTGCTGGCGCTGACCTATTTCGGCTTTATGTGCGCCTTCTTCGGTTTACTCTCCTGGCTGCCCAGCTATCTGGTCAAAGCGCGCGGTTTTGAACTGGTGAAAATGGGCATCTTCTCCGGCCTGCCGTTTTTGGCGCTCGGGATTGCCCAACCGCTCGGCGGCTGGCTTTCCGACAAGGTGTTCAGCGGTAAGCGGAAAGTGCAGGCCATCGTGGTGAACCTCGCGGCGGGTCCGGTGCTGTACGGCGTAGTGGCCGCACCGACGGAAACGGTCGCAATGGCGCTTTTGGTCGGCACGGGTTTTCTGGTCGGTTTGGCGTTCGGCCCGCTCTGGGCGATGCCGATGGAATCGGTCAAACGCAGCCATGTCGGCATGGCGACCGGCGTCATGAATGCCGGCGGCAGTATCGGCGGCATTTTGTCGCCGATCATCATCGGCTACCTGGTCGGCATGTCTGGTTACAACGCTGCGTTCGTCTTCATGGGCGGGGCGCTGGTCTTTACCGCTCTGGTTGTATCGCTGGTCAAGCTGCCGCCGAAAGCGGAAATGCAAGTTGAATCGGCGGCCGGTTAAGCGAAGGTTATTTACTGCAACACATCGTTTAAGCAAAACGAAGAAATGGAAAAGAGAAAAAAGCAGGCGAGGTTTCCTTAGAGAAACTTTGCCTGCTTTTTGCCTGTTGTGCGCTTAAAATGGCTGCGCATGATTAAAAGTTGATTGCGTACAACCAGCCTCTTTTGAAAATAAAACGAAAGTTTGGTATGCTGAACGAAAGAGGCGCTGTCGACTTGGCGTAAAAGGAGCAACGGTGCGATGGAAAATGCGACATACGAAAATTTGATTATTGCTAACGGAAAATTGCCTGAAGGCAACAAGTCATTAACGAAGAAAGAATTTATAAACTGCGAATTCAATGCCTGTGATTTTTCGCAGGTGGATTTTTCCTATTCGGTCTTTGAAAATTGCAGTTTTAATGACTGCAATCTGTCGATGGCCAAATTTAATGATAGCCGCTTAGCTAAAGTGACGTTTAATAAATGCAAACTGCTTGGCATTTTATTTTGCGCTTGCGACCCCTTTATTTTGAATGTAGACTTTCTCAGTTGCCTGATGCAAAGCTGTAATTTTTCAAATTTGAATTTAAATAAGACGGCATTTCGCGAATGCAAACTCATCGAAAATGATTTTATCGATACGCAACTGGTGAGCAGTGAATTTACCGGCGCTGTGTTTGAAGGCACGGTCTTTCATCATTGCAATTTAACAAAAGCCGATTTTTCCTATGCGGAAGGGTATCAGATCCATTCGCAAAACAATACGCTCAAGAAAACCGTATTTACCTTACCGGGGGCGGTCGGGTTGCTGCGTCACTTGGATATTGTGCTGAAATAGTCGAAAGCCGCCAAAGAAAGTGCGGTAGGGTAGGGAAATTTCGCTGCAGCGCGGAAATAGAAAAAGAAAAATACGAAAGCAGAGAGGGAGAAATGAAGATGCGTTATCAATACATCCTGTTCGATCTTGACGGCACGTTAACGGACCCGGCGCTCGGCATAACCAATTCCATTATCTATGCGCTGAAAAAATACGGCATCGAAGTCGGCGAGCGAAGTGAACTGTTTAAGTTTATCGGCCCGCCGCTGGCGGAGTCATTTGAAAAATATTACGGCTTTTCCGAAGAGAAGGCGAAGCAGGCGGTGGAATATTTTCGCGAATACTACCGCGATCAAGGCATCTTTGAAAATGTGGTCTATGACGGCGTGGAAGAACTGCTTAAAACGCTAAAAGAAAAAAACAAGCAGCTGCTTGTCGCGACAACGAAACCCGAAGTGTTTGCCAAACAAATCTTGGAGCACTTTGCGATCGCGCAGTATTTCAGCTTTATCGCGGGCAGCAACCTCGACGGGACAAGGGTAAAAAAAGACGAAGTGATCGCCTATGCGCTCGAAAGCTGTAAGATTACCGACTTGGCAAAAACGATCATGATCGGCGACCGGGAACATGACGTACTTGGTGCAAAAAAGATCGGCATCGCCTCAATCGGCGTCTTATTCGGCTACGGCGACCGCGTAGAACAGGAAAAAGCCGGTGCGGATTATATCGTTGAAAGAGTGGACGAAATCGAAAAAATCGTCTGCGCAGAATAGAGCTGCCTTGTAAAACGTCTCGACAGAAGAGCGGAAGAGAATTTGCGAAGCGAGGTGTGGAATATGGAACTGTTGCAGCCGTCGGTTCTTTCGCTGCTCTTGGTCACGCTGGCGACTTCGGTCGTCACGCTGTTCACCGGCTTCGGCGTCGGTACGGTGCTGATGCCTGTGATGGCGCTGTTCTTCGACGTCAAGGTCGCGATTTTCTTGACGGCCATCGTGCATGGCTGCAATAATCTGTCGCGTATCGCGTTGTACCGCCAAGCCATCGACTGGCGGGTGATCCGGCGTTTCGGCAGCGTCAGCGTGGTCGGGGCGTTTATCGGCTCTTATGCGCAGCTGTACCTGAGCGGCGACTGGCTGAAAAGCGGTGTCGGCCTTTTTCTGCTCCTTTATGGCGCATTGTCATTATTGCCGCGCGGCCTCAATTTTGCGCTGCCGAAAAGCATGGATGCGCTGGGCGGATTCTTATCCGGTTTGCTGGGCGGTCTGATCGGCAATCAGGGCGCAATCCGTTCGCTGTATCTGCTGCAGCAGGGGCTCGCTAAAGAAGAGCTGATCGCTTCGGCGGCATTGATCGCGCTCTTGATTGATGCGACGCGGATTCCGGTTTATGCCTATACGCAGTTTCATGCACTGGAAGAACATGCGGCGCTGTTAACGCTCGTCGTTTGCGCATCGGTCGCTGGCACGTTGCTCGGCGGGAAGCTGCTGCCCAAGGTGTCGTATGACTGGTTCAAACGAAGCGTGCTGCTTGCGATCGCGGCGCTTGGCCTGCTGCTGATGCTGGGGATGGTTTGAGGCAAGGCGCGGCGCATGCGGCAGAAAAAAACAAAGAAATATTACAAAAACTACCAATGTATTAAAAGGAAAAAAATGGCAAATGTCGAATAGGAACTGTACATTGAAAAAGAAGCGACCGGCGTAGCCGGGGGAGCGGGATAAGGGAGACGGTATCTCTTCATGGTGAGTTGGCTCTGGATCTGGATCATTCTCAACTGGCAGGACGAGAAATCAGAATGAAGGGCAGGTGAGGTTGCCGATCGGCAACCGGAAACAATGAAGATTGGTGCAAAGATTGTCTCAGGGTTCCTGATGGTGCTGGCCGTAATGCTGATTTCCGGCGGCATCAGTTATTATCTCCTCGGCGAGGTTCTTGTCATGAGTAACGAGAACCAGAATTCGGCGCTGCCGATGCTGGCGCAGACGAGCACGCTGGCGCTGCACAGCGCCGAGAAAGTGGCCGCAGTACGCGGCTTCGTGATCACGAACAAGACGTCATTCCTTGACGAGTACAAAGCGATGGACAAGGAAGACGACGAAATCATCAAGAAATTGGCGGAAGCGTCGCTGACGCCGAAGGGCAAAGAGATGGCGGCGGAGGCCAAGCGGCTCGATGACGTTTATCAGAAGATCGCCTTTGAAAAAGCGGTGCCGTTGGCGCAGGCCGGAAAAAAAGACGAACTGTTCGCGTTGATGGCTAATGAACTCGCGCCGGCGGCAGCGGCCACGGCTAAGCATATGGACGCATACGCGAAATATCGCCTCGAGCGTTTCAACGCGGTTTTGGATCAGGAGCAGGAGCAGGTCGGGCAGACTAGACTGATCAGCCTAGTCAGTCTGCTGATTGCGCTGCTGATCGGCGGAGTGGTTGCGTTCGTGATCACGCGGATGATCACCCGGCCGCTCGCGGCTGCGGTGCATCATCTGGATTTGATGGCAGCCAACGATTTTACGCAGCGGATCGAAGGAAAACTGATGGCGGCCAAGGATGAAACCGGCGCGATGGCGCGGGCGATGGATCAGATGATTCTCAGTATGCGTGAGATCATCAAGCAATTGGGGACTTCGTCGGAACAGATGGCCGCTTCCTCGGAAGAACTTCTTGCCAGCGCCGACCAGTCGGCTGCGGCGTCCAACGAAGTGGCCGTTTCGATCACCGATGTCGCGAAAGGAGCTGCCGGGCAGGTCACGATCGTCGGCGATACCAAGGGCATCGTCGAGCAGATCGCGGTTGGCATCCACCAGGTCGCCGACAATGCCACCAACGTAGCGGGTGTGGCGGAAAAAACTTCCCATGCGGCGCAGGAAGGCGGCAAAGCGGTCAATGAAGCGACCAACCAGATGCAAAGCATTGAACAGTCCGTGGCCAATACGGCTGTGGTCGTCGGCAAATTGGGCGAACGGTCCAAGGAGATCGGGCAGATCGTCGATACGATCGCCAGCATCTCCGGCCAGACGAATCTCTTGGCGCTCAATGCCGCGATCGAAGCGGCGCGCGCGGGCGAACAGGGACGCGGTTTCGCGGTCGTCGCCGAAGAAGTGCGCAAACTCGCCGAACAGTCGCAGGGCGCGGCGCAGCAAATTGCCGGGCTGATCAAGGAAATCCAAAACGATACCGATGCGGCGGTCACGGCGATGGAAGTCGGCAATCAGGAAGTGAAGAAAGGCACCGAAGTCGTCACCAGCGCGGGACAGACTTTCCAGCAGATCGTCAGCCTGATCAACGACTTGTCCTATCAGGTGACCGACATCTCGGCTGCGGTGCAGGAGATCGCCGGCAGCAGCGAGCAAATCGTCCAGTCGGTGCAAAAGATCGACGGCATCAGCAACGGCGTTTGCGACCAGGCCGAAGGAATTTCCGCCGCTACCGAAGAACAGGCGGCTTCGATGGAAGAAATCGCCACAGCCAGCCGCGCCTTGGCAAACATGGCCGAAACGCTGCGCCAGGTTGTCGCGAAATTCCAGGTGTAAAAAAGAGTAAGCTGTCTCGCGGGGCTTTGTCCTTTCGAGACAGCTTTTTTGCATTTGCGGGAACAAGACGCCGTTCTTCTTTTGCCTGCGCAGCGTCGCGTGCGGCGCTGTACAGGCTTGGGCATTTGGCGACGGAGACTTTGCGGGGAGATGGTTTTCAGGGCAGGATTTCGCTTCTCTGGCGCGAACCTCTAAGAAAGCAGTAGGAAAAAGAGGAGGTCGATTCTTATGGAACGATCAGGCATGACGCTTTGCTTTTTGACTGCGTTTTTGATGCTGAGCTTGCTTTTAGTCAATATGAATCCTGCGCTTGCGGCGGGAGAAGAAGGCGCGACGTCTGAGGGAAAACGGGGACGCATCATGATCGGCGAGATCGAAGTGATCACGCTTTCCGACGGCATCAACCGTCGGGATGTATCCGTTCAGGCGCAGCTCTTACAGGGCGATCAGGAAAAAATTGCGGCGCAATTGGCTGAAGTCTATCCGGAGGGGGAAATGGAAACGACCGTGAATGCCTTTTTGATCAATACGGGTTCCAAGCTGGTTTTGATCGACAGCGGGAATGGGGCGAAAGGCAAGCCGCTGATGGGACATGTCGTCGATAACTTACGCGCCGCCGGTTATCAGCCGGAAGAAATTGACGAAATTTATCTGACGCATATGCATCCGGATCATATCGGCGGATTGGTAGTGGATGGGAAGCGCGTCTTCGCCAATGCGATGCTGTACGCCGATAAGAGCGAGGCCGATTATTGGCTGAACCTGGGCAATCTGAGCGCGGCGGCCGCGACGCAGGAGCGGACGTTTAAGGCGGTGCAGGAAAACCTTACGCCGTATTTGAGCGCGGGCCGCTTCAATATATTTGACGGCGACACGCAGCTGACGCCCGGCATCCGTGCGAAAGAGCTCTTCGGCCATACGATGGGCCATGTCGCGTATTTCGTCGAAAGCAAAGGCGAAAAACTGATCCTTTGGGGCGACATCGTTCATGTCGCTGCGGTGCAGTTTGAAAATCCCGCCGTCACAATCGTCTATGACAGCGACCAGCCGAACGCCGCCAAAGCGCGCCGCAAGATTTTGAGCGAAGCGGCGAAGGATAATGCGCTGGTCGGCGGCGCGCACCTCGCGTTTCCCGGTATCGGCCATGTGCAAGAGGAAAGTGCGGACGGATTTAAATTTGTGCCGCTCGATTAAAAAGGAAAAGCCGCTCTGGTAGTGTATATTAGCAAAAAATGAAGGAGCGATCTTGTTTTGAAATGTGCAAAATGTACGCAGAAGAAATGTTATCTGGCAGGGCAGAATTGTACGAAGATCGGTGAGGAAGAAGTGCAGGACGCTTATGCAGGCGAGCGCTTCGCGCTCATGGAAGCGGCGGCTTGCACGGAAGGCCGTTTTTATAACGAGCTTACCCGTCTCGAAGAAACGGTCGAGTTTTGCAAATTCATGGGCTACAAGAAAATCGGCCTGGCCTTTTGCATCGGTCTCAATCAAGAAGCCGAACTGATCGAAAGATATTTTGCCAAATTCTTTGAAGTGGAATCGGTTTGCTGTAAGGTTTGCGGCATTGGTAAGGACAAACTGAGTCTGGAACAGATCAAAGAAGGCGTGCACGAAACGATGTGCAACCCTGTGATGCAGGCGAAAGTTCTTGCAGACAGCCAGGCGGAATTCTGCGTCACGCTGGGCCTGTGCGTCGGGCATGACGCACTGTTCAACAGCGCATGCAAGCTGCCCGTCACCTGCCTTGCGGCAAAAGATAGAGTGCTGGCTCATAATCCGCTGGGCGCCTTGTATTCGCGCTATTGGCGGCGTAGGCTCGGTCTCAGCGCTGCAGGTGAAGTCTGAGTACGCTGAAAAGTTTGCGTTTGCCGAAACATGACAAGTGTGCTGATAAAAAACTCACATAGCAACGCCGCCCTGTTTATGGTAAGAAAATGAATGGGGCGGCGCTTGTCATGCGTAAAATAATTCTTGACCGATCGTTCTCAAAAGATTATTATTACGAATACAGGCGAGAGACTGGTGCCGAAGTAGAGCGTTAAGTAAGAAAAATTTACACAAAAGAGAATGAACGTTCTAAAAAAGCTTGGCTGGCGGCATCCATTACGGCAGGCTTGCCTAGTTGAAAATTGAGTTGGCGATAACTTTAAAGAGAAAAAAGCAAAGGAGACAGGTAAATGAAAACAACATTTGAACAGGCCGAAATTGCGGGGCTGAAGCTGAAGAACCGGATTATTCGTTCAGCAACGTATGAAGGAATGGTCGACAAAAATGCTCTGCCAACGGAGAAGCTGAAGAATCTCTATGTCCGTTTGGCAAAAGGCGGCGTCGGCGCCATCATTACCGGCTTTGCCGTCGTGCAGGCGGATGGAAAAAGCAGCGGGCTCAACGATGCAATGATTGATAACGACAAAAATATTGCGGCATATAAAGAAATAACAGATGCCGTTCATGCCTATGACACTCCAATCATAATGCAAATATCGCATTGCGGCAGGCAAACACGCTCTAAAATGACAGGCTTGCCGACGGTTGCGCCATCCGCACTGCGTGATGCGTTTTATAGTGAGGATATGCCAAAAGAATTATCGGAAGACGAAATAGATGAACTGATCAACAATTTCGTTTCGGCTATTCTAAGAGCACGAGAGGCCGGATTCGATGGCGTTCAGTTGCATCTCGCCCATGGTTATTTGCTGTCCGAATTTTTATCCACTTACGCAAACCGGCGAAAAGACGGCTGGGGCGGTTCAATTATAAACAGGTATCGGATTATCGACGAGATCTTTAAGAAAGCAAAAGAGAGAGTCGGGGATTATCCGATTCTGGCAAAAATCAATGCATATGATGGACGCAAAAAAGGAATGAGGCTTGAAGAAGCAATCGTCATTGCTCAAATGCTGGAAAGATCGGGCTGTGCAGCCATTGAAGTTTCTTGCGGCACCGTTGAAGATGGTCTCTACACCATACGTGGTGAAAAGCTGCCCGTCGAAGCGGCAATGGCATATATGTTCAAATACAAGAAACTGCCCCGACTTGTCAAAGCAATCGCAAAGCCGATTCTTAAAGCCGTTATCAAACAACCCAAGCCGCTGCTGAAATATAATCTTGATGCGGCAACGAAAATAAAAGATGCCGTACGGATTCCAGTGATCGTTGTCGGCGGAATAAACAACCGGACTGACATTGATGATATTATCAAGAATACGAAGCTGGATTTTGTTTCAATGTGTCGTCCCTTCATCATCGAACCGGACATCGTCAATAAATTTGAGCAAGGAACTCAGACTAGCTCGAAATGCATAATGTGTAACCATTGCATCATGATCGTCGAGGAAGAACCATTGCAGTGCTATTATGGAAAATTGCCGCAAAAGTAATATGGAGAGAACATTTGCCTTGCGGGTGGATTTTATTGGCGAGAGTGTGATGCTTGAGAAAATTCTTGACCGATCGTTCCTGAAAGATTATTATTACGAATGACAGGAGGGATGGCCATGGGACGGAGTAGAGAATTTGAAGAAAGCATAGTGCTTGAAAAAGCAATGGAATTGTTTTGGCGTCAAGGCTATGAAAAAACATCGTTGAGCGATCTGGTTGAACATATGGGCATCCACCGCAGAAGTTTATACGATACATTTGGCGATAAACGCAGCTTGTTTTTGAAAGCAATCGATTTTTTCGGTGCACAGATAAAAGACAAATTAACGGCAGATATTTCACGCTGCGCGACCGCCGAAGAAGCGATACGCTGCATCTTTGCTTATATGATCGAAGGCCGAGCGGATCGCCCTTGGGGTTGCCTGTTTGTAAATGCGGCCACGGAAATGGCGCCCCACGACAAAACGGTCGCAGAGAAGACGCAAACAGCCTTTCAAGAATTGGAGCAAGTTCTGGCCGAACTGATTCGCCGCGGACAAAAGGCAGCGGAATTTAGCGCGCGCCATGATGCCGAAGTGCTGGCGGAACACTTGCACACGACGCTGCTCGGCATTCGGGTGATGGCAAGAAACGCAGCCGACAAGGAAAAACTGTGGCGTATCGCGGAGTGCTCTTTGTCAATCTTGCACAACTGAAAAATTTTACGCTAATTAGAATGAACGTTCTAAAATATAAGGAGTGAGCGAAAAATGGAAAAAGAAATTGCCGATTACATTTTGGCGCTGGGTGTGGATGATTTTGGTATTGCTGCGGCGCAGGATTATCATAGTCCGAAATCCTATGAGATCAGCAAATTTTTGCCGGATGCCAAGTCGATTATTGTTTTGGGTTTCAAAGTGCTGACTAGTTGTGAAAGTCCCAGCGTAACCGCGGCGCAAAACGGTTATTTGGATCTGGCTTCGTTTGCCAGAACGTCAAGCTATCAAATTTCACGCTTCCTAGAGCGTAATTATGCGGCGAAAACTGCGACAGTCGGCATTTCCTATCCGATGGAAATACATAATGAGCGTAAAGCGCTGGCCGATTTTTCGCAGCGCCATGCAGCGGTTGCCGCCGGACTCGGAACGTTTGGCCGCCATAACCTGGTTATTCATCCGCGCTTTGGCACAAGAATTCAATTTACCAGCATCATTACGAACTTAGCGTTGCAGACCAAGCCTAAATGCGAGGAAGACTTGTGCATTCATTGCGACCTGTGCGTAAAAAACTGCCCGTCACAAGCGTTGGCAACAAAAGGGCAAACCGATGTGATGAAATGCTACGCCCATTCGCAGCCGTATGGCTTGGGCGGCGATATTATGTTTCAGTTGCAGCGCTTAGGCCGTTCGCCGGAGGAACAAAAAAATATGCTGATGGATCAAGAGTACGCACGCTTGAAACAAGCTGCCTATTTGGGCAATCAGTATATGTGCTATAACTGTTTAAAGACATGTCCGGTCGGGAATGCCTGAAAGGCGCATTAGAGCCGGCGAAACGACTTCGCACTAAAGAAAAAAGTAGGAGCGACTTGAAAAACAAGCAACGCTTCCAGTGTGTTTCGCTTGTGTGATTTTTTGCCTAAGCCAGTTTTTATTCCACCGGGAACTCAATCAAATCATGCGCAAGGCTCTCCCGTTCGCTCGCGTTGCCGATGCTGTATTCAGAGAGGAAGGCGAGCGCAGAGGCTACGGAGCCTTTTTTTCCGATCAGGACATAGCAGAGATAAAAAATGCTAATCGTATTCGGCAACTCGGTGCATTCGTCCGGCGCGGCGTTGGAATCTTTTTTGAGAAACGAATGAGCCAGGCTTATGATCGCGCTGCGGTTTTCGCGCAGTGCTTTCTCCAACTGTGCGATCGATTCGATTTGGAAGAAATGCAGCTGGCTGATGAAACTGTCCAGTTGATAGGCCGGATAGATTTCATAAGACGTTTTGACCGATAAAATGTCCCGGTTCAATTCGTCGACGATCAGGCTGCGCTCCAAAAAAGCGGACAAAGAGACGCGATCAAGGAAGACTTTTTCCGGCGCGTCGCTGATCCGGCGGACGATATCCTGTTCATAGTCTGCCAGTGAGGTGCGGATGTTGCGAAATTCCTGGTCGGCGATTTCGAGCAGGCCGGCCAAACGGGAAAAACTGCGCCGTATCTCGCGCGGGATGGAGAATTGGTATTTGTAACCGAGGTCATGTTCGATCTCGGCCCAGGCATGCTGCAGGATGGAACGGATTTGAAATTCTACCTTGCAGTCCTTGAATTTCTCGTATTTCGGCAACGCATAAAGGCTCGCGGCCAGCGAAGCGACGTAATGCAAGGAGAGATAACCGAAGCGATCCGGGTCGATCAGGAGGCGCTTGTCGATCGAATTGAGTTCGTCGATATAAAATTCGCGCTGGATGATCGCGGCAACCCGGTCGACGTCATCTTCAAAATAAGTGGTGATGCGAAGCCCGGCTATGTCGGTGATGTCTTCGAGGCAAAAATATTTGCCGGGATTTTTGGCGATTTTTTCTTCCAGACTGTCTTCTTCCTTTGTCCGTGCGGTAATGGAATGAATGCGAATGCCTTCGGCCTGCAGAAGATCGGCAACCAAAGTCAGCAACTGCTGCGTGAAATCGCGGTATAAATCAATCTGTCCGCGGTATTGAGCGAGAATTTGATGCTTCATGCAGTCCTCCAAGAAAAAGAAGTTTGATAATTTCTTCGGCGGGAAAAGATAAAATCCTTTTCTATGGATGCCGGAATAAAAGCTGCCTCAGTCGATCAAAGAATCGAAAGAGGCAGCTTTTTCATTTATTCTGCAAAAATCATTTAAAAGGAATCGGTTTGATCAGTTTGACGCGCTCGTTGACTTTAGTCAGAAAGCGATCGGTTTGGATGATGCTGCGCATGTGCGTGCCGCGGCCGATTTCGCCGAGCTCATCGACGGCGGTCACGGAAAACGTCAAATTGCTGTCTTCGATTGCGGTCAGCGTGGCCTTCACCGTGACTGACATGCCGACCACGGTCGGCTTTTCATGACGAAATTCGAAACTGGTTCCGATCGTTGCGAACTCTTCCGGCAGGTGAGGGTCTACGGCGCTGACCGCAGCGCGAATGATGAGGTCGATGTAGACGGGGCTTGCCAGGAGGTCTTTCAGTTTACCGTGGCCATGGTACAAAGAGGAGTCTGCGTGCTCGATTGTCCGTTGGGCGATGCCGGAGGAGCCGATGGCTGGCAATTTGGCAAAATCAAGATTCATGCGAAACGCTCCTTTGCAATAAATTTGCCGTTGTGCGTATTTCTATTATACAACAAATTCCATAAAAAGGAAAATATTTCGCGTGCGAAAAACAAGAGCCGAATTGAAACGTTGCTGCACATCTGGGTTGCTGATCAGCGCGTGATCTTCTTTGCTCAGTCGTGCGGGCAGGGCGGAATTTTGCAAGTTGGATCCGCATTTTTGGCATAGCCAACACCCCATTGGGTAATCGAAGCTAAAACAGGCAACAATGTTTTGCCTGTGTCGGTAAGAGAATATTCGACTTTGGGCGGTACTTGCGTATAAACGAAACGCGTGAGTAAGCCGTTCGCTTCTAATTCGCGCAACTGTTGCGTCAACATTTTTTGCGTGATCTGCGGTAAGGTTTTTCTTAATTCGCTAAAGCGCAATGTATTTTCGCCTAAATGCCACAAGATCAAGGCTTTCCATTTGCCGCCGATGATGCTTAAGGTTAATTCCAACGGACAGTGATATTCATTATTTAAAAATTGAATCATAGTGAAGCTCCTCCAGGGTGGTATATAAAAGCGAACTATGGCAAAAATAAGTGCGGCAAAACCGCTCAAGATAAAGGAGCAATGCTTGTCAGCGGCGGCGTACCGGATGAAGCGCTATTTGACGGTATTGTTGCATCGTACAAACGAATTGCTCAATTTCAAAATTGGCAGAACCGGGGCGTAGTCATCGTGCCGGGATTACATGACAAAGAAGACGTTTTAAAAACAGACGGATTAAATAGAGTGGAAGCTTTTGCGCAAAATCTTAAATAGATTCGCAAGAAAGAGGATAAATACAAGAAGCCGCCCATCTCGATCAAGGTGATCAAAGGGGGCGGCTTTTTGTATGTTGTCGTTAATAAAGTTGATCCTTCTTTTTCTCTTCACTTGCATTTGAGTTTTCTGCGACGGAACGAGGTTCTTTGGCAAGCGGCGGATACTTGAATGAGGATGCTGCTTTGATTTTGGTGCGGGCAGGGTCATTTTTTCGGCCGGTAAGATAATCGAGCGATACATTATAGTAGTCGGCCATGGCGACTAAGCTATCGATGGTGGGCAGGCGCAGGCCGGTTTCCCAATGGCCGACGGTTTGCTTGACCACGCCGAGCAGCTGCCCCACTTGATCTTGGGTCAGTTTATGGGCAAGGCGTTCTTCTTTTAAGCGTTGCGCTAATAATTCTTTTTGAAACATAGAAATCACTCCTTGACGGACTACTTAAAGTAGTTTAGAATAAACGCATAGCCTACTAATAGTAGAGTTTGTATAAAGAGTCTTTAAGGAAGGAGCGAGGAAATACTTTTTTAGAAAACCAGGTAAGAAGAATGGATCCTTTTCAAATGGAGAGCAATCAACGCAGCACTGTGAGGCATGAACGGAAAACGAATCGTCGCCGGCAAGCAAAGCGATTCGTTGACTGAGGGTGTGCGTCATGCGAAGTAATAATATATGAAGCAGAAGCGCGGCTCGATTGGCAGAGAAATATATATAAAGTATCTGGGCTAGGAGTCGGAGCAATTCCTACTGACATTGCAGTAAACCGATACAGATATACATACAGCCATTATATCGCATCCAGTTATTCCCGTAAACGTACTATGAGGTAGGAAGATTGAGAAAAGCAGCGATCCCAGGCAAGAGGATCGCTGCTTTTCTTTTATCGATTGGAAAGAAAAAGGGGGAATAGAGTGTGAAGAGATTATCCCAATGCCTTGTGAAACTCGGCGTTGCAGCTGCGAACCGAAGTCAGGCGGTAAAAGAAGCGGGGCGGCTATTGGTCGATTCTGGCTGCGTCACGCCGCGCTATGTCGATGCGGTAAGTCAAAACTATGGTGAAGAGGTTTGCATGGTCATTGCACCGTGGCTGGCGGTAGTGCATCTGCGCGACCCGGAACTGGTTAAGAAAAACGGCGTGGGGGTGCTTACGCTAAAAAAGCCGGTGCGGTTCGGTTTTGAAGCAAGCGAATCGGTACGATTGGTCGTGGCACTGGCGGCGCAGGATACAGTGGAACATTTGAGCCAGATCGACGAAGTCGGCACGCTGCTTTCCTGCCCCGGACAAATGGAACGTTTATGCCGCGCTGAGAACGAAGAGCAGGTGCGTAAAATTTTAAACTGGCGCTAGCGGCTTGCGGATAAAACAGCGTCGAAGGAAATGTGAAGAGAAGAGCCGTTGCTTTCATTAAAAGAAAAGCGCTTCCTTCGACCAAAGTAATCGAAGGAGGCGCTTTTACTCTTTATTTCAAATGTTTATCGAAGAAAGCAATGATAATTTGCGTTACCTCCGGCTGAACCCAGTAAATGCCGCCGTGCTGTGCGCCTTTGACGAGATAGCGCGTCGACTCGATGCCGTGCGCGCGCAGCGCTTGGTGAAGCAGATCGGTTTGACTGGGCGATACGACCGTGTCTTTGTCGCCGTGCATCAATAAAAACGGCGGCGTTTGTGCGGAGATGTAGGAAATCGGATTGGCTGCTGCCGTTTTTACCGGATCGGCTGCTGTGCCGCCGTCTTTGCCGCCGAAAACGGGGCTGCCGTTTACCCAGAGCGCTTCGGTTGCGCCGGCGGATTTATGCAACTGTTTGGTTTCAGCTGAAAAATCGTCGCCAACCTTTGTTAAGTCGGACAAACCATAGATGTCGACGGCCGCCTGAATGCGGCTGTCTTGCTCCAGGTTGTCGCCTTTGTCAAACTGGGAAAGACCGCTGGTGGTTCCGGCCATGGCTGATAAGTAGCCGCCGGCGGATTCGCCGATCACGCCGATTTTATTCGGGTTGACGTTGAACTGATCGGCATGCGCCTTGAGATAGCGAATCGCGGCTTTCACGTCTTCGAGCGGCTGCGGGAAGACGACGGTCGGCGCCACGCGGTATTCGATGCTGGCTACGACATAACCGGCTTCGGCAAGCGCCATGCGCATTTGGATGTTGCTGTCCTTATTGGCGTTGATGAAGCCGCCGCCGGTGATAAAGACGATGGCCGGACGTTTTTCGTTTGCAACGGGTTTCAGCACATCCATTTTCATTGCGACGTTTTCATAGCCGCGCGAGGGAACCTGTTCATAGACGACATTCGAAATGAGTTTGATCAACGGTTTTTGCAACGGGAAGTCCAGGCTGGCGCTGTCGGCCGCCGAAGCATTTCCGCTGATGCCGCTTAGAAAGAGTGCGGAGAAGACGATGCTTTTAAATAATTGTTTGCTGTTCATATTGCTGTGCCTCACTTTTTTAAAAAAATTACGCTGCCCGATTAGTTGCGTCGTGCGGTGTATTCGCTTGGCAGTTCGCCGGGCGGGCAATTGATGACCGATTCATTATCTGCGCCGCAGTCTTCGGCAAAGGTGATCGCGGCGAATTCATCGACCAGCATTTTGGGGTAAGTTGGCCCTTGGTCGCGATACTGTTGCATCAATGCCAAATGTTCGTTTTGAAAACAAACGGTTTTCTTAGGCTCATTGGCGATCCAGGCCGGGAAGAAGATGGTGCCGTGAACGTTGCGCGTCGCCAGATTGAAAGCAAGGCTGACGCAGGTGCCGGTCGGCTCATCCCAAGAAACTTTATACACGTTTTCGGCGAGCTTTACGATATAACCTTCCTGGTCTTTTACCCAACGGCCGCCGACAATGCCGCTATGGATGCGATAGTCAAACGTGGTGCTGTTTTTGATGTAAACTTCGTACTGCCAGCCGTTGTCATAGGTATAAATCAGATGTTTGCCGATAAAATCATTGAGGTTTTCTTGCATGCGAATCACGCTCCTGTATTATCTTTCATACATGTATATAATGACATGTTGAAGTGTATGTGTACAGTATATATACTGTAGGGGAGATCGTCAAGTAAAAGGAGACGCACGATGAATGTATTAAGCTATGCTATTTTAGGTTTGATCAATAAAGGTGAAATTACCGGTTATGATTTGACGAAAATTTTTACCGACAGCGTGGCCGATTTTTGGAGCGCAAACCAAAGCCAGATTTACCCGGAACTGAAAAAGCTGGTCCAAGCGGGACTCATTGAATATCAGGTGGTGATTCAAGGGGAAGTTCTGGAAAAAAAGCTGTACTCGATCACGCCGCAAGGGCAGGCGGAACTTAAAAGTTGGCTGCTGGAAGAAGAGCCGCCGCTGCCGCAGAGCAAAGATATTTTTAAGCTGCGCATCTATTTTGCCGAACATTTGACGCAAGAGCAGTTGTTAGACAAATTGCGCCAGCGAGAAAAGAAATGCGCGGCGCTGCTTGCACGTTATCATGCTAAAATAGCCGAATATCCGGAAACAGCGCTGCCGCCGGAGAAGTTGGGCGATTATATTTTGTTAAAAGGAGCGACCAGACAATTGGAAGCGCAGTTGGCCTGGCTTAAAGAGTCGATGGACTATATCGCAGCCGTTTTGTCAAAGTAACGCGGCAGGAAAATGAAAATAGCGCATGCAGCAAAGCGGTTTTGCAAAATAGGGGAAGGGTTTGTTTCTGCTATGCGGAATAGATAAAAGATGGGGAAAGCGGTTCCTGTGAGGAAAAATGGGGAGGCGTTTTTGATGTTGAAGTGGGATGTGGTATATCATATCGGAGTGCCGGTACTGGACAAGCAGCATAACAGGATTATCGAACTGGCCAATGACTTGGTGGTTAACATCTTGCGCTGCGAAGAGATTGAAAAGGAGCGGCAAATCACCGAAGCGGCGTTGGCGGAACTCATCTCTTATACGGCGAAGCATTTACAGGAAGAAGAAGAGCATATGCTGCAATATGATTATCCGGAGCTTGCGGAGCATAAACGGGAGCATGAGATACTGATGACCGAAGCGCAGCGAATCTTAACGGAAGCCCAGCACGGCCAAGGCGGCTTTTCCTTCGATGCGCTGATGGTAATGAAAAAATGGCTGGAAGAGCATATTTTAGTCTGCGATAAAAAACTGGGCGAGTTTTTGCAGTCAGCGCAAAGTAGGCAGGGGTAATTTTGCCCGTGCGCCAAAGAAAAGAGAATTTGAGCTTGCGACTTGGGCGATAAGGCGGTAGACTATGCGAGAGAGGAGTGATGTAAAGTGGAAACGCGAGCGGGTATACAGGTGCTGGTGGTTGATGATTCCGGCTTTTCGCGCACCTTGATCGGCAAAGAATTGAATCGGGCTGGTATTGAAAATCAACAGATAAAACAGGCTGCAAGCGGTGAAGAAGCGGTCGTCGAAATGCAGACGACGCGTTTTGGGCTGTTTATATTGGACATCATCATGACCGGAATCGACGGGATTGCGGTATTGAAAGAAGTGAAAAAAACGCAGCCGGATGCGAAGATCATCATGTGCAGCGGCACCAATTCGGAAGATGTCATCAAAGAGATCGTCCGCCTGGGCATCGACGCATTCATCGTGAAGCCCTACCGTTCGGAGACGTTCGATAAGGTTTTGCGCCGGGTGTTAGACTTGCCGCGTGAAATTTCGGGCGAATGGAGCGCGAAATGCCATGTTTGCGATACTAAGATGGTCGAGGTCGACTCGATCGACATGGTCAGTTTTTTCTGTCCGCAGACTTGCATGAAAATCGGCCCGCTCTCCAACGTCTTGGTCACGCAGGCGGAACTGGATCAGGATTATAGCGCGGCAAAAAAATAAAATGAGCAACAGCGAAAAGAGCAGAGCCTGAAAAAAGGCTTTGTTCTTTTTATTTTAACTATCGGTATAGAAAATAAAAGCAGGGCATCATTTTTTCAGCAAGGGCTATAACAAAAAACGTTAATAAGCTTGTAAGTTCCTGGGAACGCTTCCTAATGAAGATTGAGAGGCTCTTGGCGCGTAGTAGCGGCAAATATGGCTACAGGCCACAGTTGCATCACTTGGCGTAAGTTTGTTACGATACATCTATTACGCAGAAGATGTTTTTATAACTTACGCCGGAGCAATCGCGTTATAAACGCGCCGGTGTGCTGGAGCAAGGGAAGAATGGGGAGGCATGTTTATGAATTGGCGGCGAAATCTTTGGGTGCTGGCGCTTGGTTCGATGCTGTCCAGTTCAAGTTATACGATGGTGATTCCTTTTTTACCGCTGTATCTGCTTGACATTGGCGTTGATGAAAAGAATGTGAATCTTTGGTCGGGGGTTATTTTTTCGGCGACGTTTTTAGTGGCCGCGTTACTGGCGCCCTATTGGGGGCGGCAAGCGGACAAGCGCGGCAAACGACGCATGGTGCTGCGCGCAGGGTTCAGCCTGGCGGCGGTTTATCTTCTGGGCGCGTTTGTGCAAAATCCGCTGCAGCTTCTGGGCGTCAGAATTTTGCAGGGCGTTGCCAACGGATTTGTTCCGGCTTCGCTCGCGATTGTCGCGACGTCGGTTCCGAAAGAAAAACTGGGCTCCAGTCTGGGCGTGATGCAGACGACGTTGTTGATCGGTACGATCTTCGGCCCATTGGCGGGCGGCGTATTGTCGCATCTTTTCGGCATGCGGACTTCGTTCGTCATTGCCGCACTGGTGATCTCGCTTGGTGCGCTGGCGGTGCGTCAATTTGTCGTCGAGCCGCCGGAGCAGGAAGCTGCGCCGAGCAGCACGATCCAAGAGGATTTTAAAGCGGCGTTCGGCAATTCGCGTTTGCTGGAAATGTTGATCTTACTGTTTGTTGTCCAAATGGCGACGATGGCGATTCAACCGCTCATTACGCTCTATGTTGCGCAACTGCAGGGCAGGATGGAAGGCGCAGCACTGGCGGCGGGATTTATTTATAGTCTGGCAGGGATTGCGGGAGCGATCGCCGCGCCGACCTGGGGGCGGCTCGGGCAGGCGAAAGGTTTTTTTCGCATGCTGACGCTGGCTTTCATCGGCGCGGGACTCTTTAACGTAGGTCAATACTTTGCGGCGGATGTCTATCGATTTGCCTTGCTGCAATTTTTCTTCGGTTTGTTTGTCGTCGGCGTCTATCCGGCGATCAACACGCTCGCGGTCACTTCGAGCGATGCCGGATTTCAAGGCCGGATCTTCGGCCTGACGACGACCGCCAACCAACTCGGCTCGATGACCGGACCGCTGATCGGCGGGGGCATCAGCGCGGCGCTCGGCATCCAGCCGGTCTTTCTCTTTACCGGCAGCTTACTGCTTCTGGCGGGGCTTTTTGTGCTGGCAAAGCATACGGCGAGAAAACGAGTCGCAGCAGCTGTTTCGGATGCGGGTTGACTGTAAAACAAAAGAAAGAGGCTATTGTAATCTCATGTTACAATAACCTCTTTCTTTTGCGGCAGCGACTTAACCGGCGCGGTGCTTCGGGTGGGCCGATTCGTTTTCGTCGCGCGCGCCCCAGTAACCGGCTAACAGGGAACCGGTGAAATTGTGCCAGACGCTGAAGATCGCGCCGGGGATCGCGGCGATCGGATCGAGATGGGCGATCGCCAGCGCGACCGCCAAACCGGAGTTTTCCATGCCGATCTCAAAGCAGATCGCTTTGGCTTTGCGGTGATTGATTCCGACGGCGCGTGACGTGCCGTAGCCGAGAGCAAGGCCAAGACCGTTGTGCAGCGCCACTGCGGCAAAAGCAATGCCCGCGACGGTCGCCAGTTTGGCGGCGCTGAGACCGACGACGATCGCAATGATTGCGATGATCGAGACGACGGAAACGAACGGGATCAATTGTGCGATGCGCTCGACAAATTCTCCGGCAAACATGCGCAGCAGGATACCGATACTGATTGGGAAGAGGACGATCTTTAAGATATCGAACAATAACGCGCCCGCATCGATCGGAATCAAAGTGCCGGCGAAAAAGAGAAAAATGTACGGCGTGAGAAGAGGGGCCAGAATCGTATTGATGCTGGATACGGTAACCGACAGCGCGGTGTCGCCTTTGGCGATGAAGGTCATCACATTGGAAGCGGTGCCGCTTGGGCAGGCGCCGACCAGAATCAAACCGGCGGCCAGCGAAGGCGGCAAATCAAGAAGTTTGGCGACGGAAAAGGCGATGCCGGGCATAATTAGGCAGCGCAGTGCGACGCCGTACAGAACATCTTTCGGCCGGGTAAGAACCAGTTTAAAGTCTGCCAAACTCATCGTAAGTCCCATGCCGAGCATGATCAGACCGAGTAAATAGGGCACGTATTTGCCAAGTGGTTTGAACGGGTCGGGCGAGAGAAACGCCACAGCGGCGAAGAGAATGACCCAAACGGGAAAGAGTTTTGTGATTCGTGCAATAAATGAGTTCAGCTTGTCCATATAATGTATCACTCCTAGTCTTGTTGGTTACGAATGGATTTATTATACGCCTTTTTCACGAACTGTGCTTACAAAAATACAAAACAAAGCAAATAAATGCGATAAGAGTGTAAATAAATGAAATTATAGTTCGTTCAAATGTCTTGTCTGAGCGATGTTTACAAATGTGGCGAAGGCTGTTGTGAAAAGGATAAGGAAAAGAACTGTCGCAAGGTTTGCAACAGCTCTTTTCCTTATCCTTTGCCGACGCTTTCTTGCGCAACCGCGATAAAGGCGCGCGCGGCTTGAGAGAGATAGGCGTTTTTTCGGTAAGCGATGACCAACGTACGGCTGGGCGGCGGATCGCCAAGCGACGCATAGCAGGGCGGCGTCGGCGTGCGGACGCTCTGCAGCGTGTCGGGAACCAGAGTGACGCCGAGGCCGGCGGCGGCCAAAGCATGCGCGGCTTCGATGTTTTCCGTTTCCATGACGATGCGGGGCGTGAAACCGGCCTGACGGCAAAGCTCCAGGCTGAATTGCCGCATGCGCTGTCCGGGTTTTAACAAGATAAACGGTTCGTCGCGCAGCGCGCTCAGCGGCAGCGAAGGCGCGTTTGAGAAAGAAGGGCTGACAGCGCGGCAAAGGCGATGATCGGACGGCAGTACCGCCAGAATCGTTTCGTGCAGCAGCGCTTCGTAGGCGAATAAGTCGTTTGGTAGCGGCAAAGTCATGAGTGAAAGGTCGGTGACGCCTTTGGCCATGAAGGCTTCGATCTCATCCATCTGTCCCTCTAACAAGCGGACTTCGATGCCGGGATAGCGGCGCTGGAAGGTCGGCAGCACGCGGGGCAGGAGATGAATGCTGCGAAACGGCGAAATGCCGAGCGTGATGCGGCCTTGCTTCAGATTGCCGATGTCGTCAAGCTGCTTGTGCAGTTGGTCGCTCAGGTCGAGTATTTTTCGCGCGGCGGACAGATACAGTTCTCCGGCATAAGTGGGACGAAGAGGCGTTGCGCTGCGATCGAAAAGCAGCGTGCCCAGCTGCTCTTCGACTTTTTGCAGCAACTGACTGAGTGACGGCTGGGCGATGTAGAGCTTTTTGGCTGCGGCGGAAAGGTTTTGTTCTTCGGCGATGGCCAGGATGTAGCGCATTTGGCGAAGATTCATGCGAACAGGCTCCTTTCAAAATGAAGATCATAGCATAAAGGCTATGACTAGGATAGTGATAATGATATTAGACCTATGAATGCTTTCATGATACAACAGGAGGAGAGAGAAAAACAAGGGAGGGATTGGTTTGGCTGTAATCAGGCGTGTTGCTCAGGCGGGAACCGTAGAGTCGAGCGATATCATGATCACGCTTTCGCCGGCCGAAGCGGGAGGCGGGATTGAAATTGAACTGGAAAGCCCAGTATTGCGACAGTTTGGCCGGCAAATTCGCAAGGTGTTGGAAACGGCGCTGCAAGAAGCCGGCGTTGCTGCGGCAAAGGTGTATGCCAATGACAAAGGGGCGCTGGATTGTACGATTCGCGCCCGGATGAAGACGGCGTTGAACCGCGCGCTAGAGGAAGAGGTGGAAGCATGAACCGGCTGCGCAGGACGATGATGTATGTGCCCGGCAATAATCCGGGTAAGTTGCAAAGCGCCGGTATTTACGGCGCGGATTCGATCATTTTCGATTTGGAAGATGCGGTAGCGGTGACGGAAAAGGATGCGGCGCGCGATCTTGTTGCCAGCGCGGTGCGCGATATTCGCTATTCCTGCGAAGTGGCGGTACGGATCAACCATATCAGCACGCCGTTTGGCCATGATGATTTGCGTTGTATCCTGGAAGCGAAGCCGGATATGATTCGTCTGCCCAAGGCCGAATACCCGGAAGAAATAAAGGTGATCGCCGATCTGATCGGCCGGGCTGAGGTTAAGTACGGTTATCCGGCCGGATCGATCAAGATGATGGCATCGATTGAATCGGCGCAGGGACTGGTTAATGCCTGTGCGATCGCCAAGGCGCATCCGAGAATGGCGGCGATTGCACTGGGCGGCGAGGACTTTATCGCCGACTTGAACACGACGCGCAGCGAGGACGGAGCGGAGCTGGCCTATGCCCGCTCGCAGATCGTCGTTGCGGCGCGGGTCGCCAGGATCCATGCGATCGACTCGGTCTCGACGATTTTAAATGACGATGAAGCATTCTTGCGTGAAGCCCGCATGATCAAGCAATTGGGCTTCGACGGAAAATCCTGCGTCCATCCGCGCCAGGTGGAACTGATGCACAAGGTCTATACGCCGACGGCCAAGGAAGTGGCGCAGGCGCGGCGCATCCTTGACGGCATCAAGCTCGCGCTGGAGAGAAAATCCGGCGTCATTGCGGTGGATGGAAAAATGGTGGACGGGCCGATTATTACGCGGGCCGAGCGAATCATTGCCTACGCGGCGGTTGTGGGCATGAACAAGGAGGACGCCGATGAGTAACGAGGCAAAGCGAAATTTACCCGATTTTATCGAAGGCTACGGCCCGGTAAAACCGTACCAAGGGCCGTTTGCCACAGCGCCCGGCGGACGACGCAGCGGCGGAAAGATCGCGCTCGATGTGCCGCATTCGGAAAAACTGCTCTGCTCGATCGATCAGGCGATTGAGGCGGTCGGATTGCAGGACGGCATGACGATTTCGTTTCATCATCATTTTCGCAGCGGCGACCATGTGCCGGGTTTGGTGCTCGCCGCGATCGCGCGCAAAGGGATTCGCAACTTGACGCTCGCGCCGAGTTCGCTGCATGAAAACAGCGATATTTTGATTCCGCTGTTGGAGCAGGGCACCGTCACGGCGATCCAGACCAGCGGCGGCCGGGGCGAGGTCGGACGTTATATTACGCACGGTCGATTGGCGAAGCCGACGATTTTCCGTTCGCACGGCGGTCGGCCCCGCGCGCTGGCCAGCGGCGAGCTGATTGTCGATGTGGCGTTTCTTGGCGCGCCGACCTGCGATATTTACGGCAACATTAACGGCGTACACGGTAAATCGGCCTGCGGCTCGCTTGGCTATGCGATGGTGGACGCCGCGCATGCCGACAAGGTGGTGGCGATTACCGACAATCTGGTACAGCAGCCGATTTTTCCAATCAGTATTCCGCAGGATCAGGTCGACTTCATCGTGGAAGTCGACAGCATTGGCGATCCGGCCAAGATTGCTACGAAAGTATTGCGTTTTACGACCGATCCGCGAGAGTTGTTGATCGCGCAACGGGCGGCTACGGTGATGGAACATTCGGGTCTCTTTCAAGACGGTTTTTCGTTCCAACTGGGCGGCGGCGGCGCATCAATGGCGGTGGCCCGCTACATTAAAGAAAAGATGTTGGCGCATAAGATCAGCGGCGGCTTTGGCCTCGGCGGCATCGGCGGCGTATTTGCGCAAATGATGGAAGAAGGTCTCTTTCGCATGGCGTTCGATGCGCAAAGCTTCGATCTGGCGGCGGTGGAATCGCTGAAAAAGAATCCGAACCACTTGGAAATTTCGGCGTCGCAATATGCCAATCCGCATACGAAAGGGCCGCTGGTCAATCGATTGGATATGGTGTTTCTCGGCGCGACCGAAGTTGACGTGGACTTTAACGTCAATGGCCTGACCGATTCGAACGGCATGGTGATGGGCGCGTCGGGCGGGCAGTCGGATACGGCGGCAGGCGCTAAGCTGACCGTGGTTTGCGCGCCGCTCCTGCGCGGCCGTTTGCCGATCGTCAGGGAGCGCGTTCATACCGTGGTCACGCCGGGCGAAACGGTGGATGTGATTGTCACCGATTACGGCGTGGCGGTCAATCCGCGCCGTCAGGATGTTTTGGCGCGGCTCAAGGATTCGCCGCTTGAAGTGATGGCGATTGAAGATCTGCAGCGCAAGGCGCTGGAATTGACCGGCGTGCCGGATTCAGTTCCGGTCAGCGATAAAATCGTCGGCGTCGTCGAGTACCGGGACGGTACGGTAATCGATGTGATTCGCCGGCCGGAATAAAATTTGCACTGGCAAGTCGGACGATTTTTAAAAAAGAAAAGTCGACTGGATTTGCCGGTGCTTTTTTTGCGCAAAACGATGTTTTGTTGCAGAGAATGAGATATAATAAGCGAAAAGCATTCGGAGTCGGAGTGAAGCAAGACCGGCAAGGAGGTGCAACATGAAGATCAAACATCCGGATTGGCTGCAGGTTGCAGACGAAGCGGGGCCGTTATACGGCTATAATCAGGAATGGTATAAGACGTCTTATCAACAAACGAGAGGCTGCGGCCCGACGACGGCATCGATGCTGCTTTCGTATTTGAACCGACGCGAAGGCGAAGCGCTGCCGTATCGGGATCACGATATTCCGGCGATTACGGAAACAATGGAACAGGTCTGGCAGTTTGTCACGCCAGGGCGGCTGCTCGGACTGCACAGCACGAAGGCGTTTTGTCGCGGCATGAATCGCTTGCTGCGCGAACATGAACTGGCTTGGAGCTGTCGTCGTCTGTCCGTTGCGGCGGCTTCGTTTAGACGACCGTCGATCGAAAAAGTGGCTGCGTTTTTAACGGACGCGTTCACCGCCGATTGCCCGGTCGCTTTTTTGAACCTGCATAAGGGAAAAGCAACGGCGATGGACAGTTGGCATTGGACGGTTTTGGTGGGGCTGGAAGCGAAAAGGGGCGAATATCTGGCCGCCTGCTACGACAGTGGACGGGCGATTACGTTTGATTTGGCTTTATGGCTGAAAACAACCCGCTTGGGCGGCGGTTTCACCTACGTTGAAGCATAAGAAAGGGGAGAAATGGGAGCATGAACGGGAGGAGTTATGCCGCATTCGGCAGCAATATGAATGTGGCGGAAATGAAAAAACGTTGTCCGCAGGCGCGCGTGACCGGACAGGGAGAACTGCACGGTTACCGCTTGACGTTTTGCGGCGATGGGGAAGGCTTTGCCAATGTGGAACCGGACGAACACGGTCATGTGCCGGTGGTGCTGTGGAAGATCAGCGAGGAGTGCGAGCGCGCGCTCGACGTATATGAAAATTATCCGACGCTGTACGGAAAAGAACTGGTTTCGATTGTGACGGACGCCGGCGAAGAGCGCGCGATGCTGTACCGGATGGCGGAGCCGTATGCATCGACGCCGGCAATGCCGGACGCCGCGTATTTGAAAATTATCCGGCAGGGTTACCGCGAGCATGGCATTGATGAACATCCTCTCTTAGCGGCGGCGATGCAGATTGCGAAAGCGCCGTTGGAAAAATAAACCATGGGGAGCGTAATGCGATGAGTCTTTTTCCCGAACCGATTCTTACGTTGCCGAAAGCGAATATTCCGCTTAATGGATTGAAGGCATATTTATCGCAAGGCGAGACGCACCAAATCATTTTCATGGAATTTAGTGAGGACGTCGAGCTGCCGGAACATTCTCATGCCGCACAATGGGGCATTGTTCTGGAAGGGAAGATCGAGCTAGTGATCGACGGCGTAAAACAAGTTTTTTGCAAAGGCGACCGTTATTTTATTCCGCAAGACGTCAAACACGCGGGGAAAATATATGCGGGCTATGCGGACATGACTTTTTTTAATCAGAAAGATCGTTATTGAAAAACATATTTTAAAAGGGCTGTCTCAAACAGGATACTGAAATCCTGTTGAGACAGCCCTTTTGCGTAGGCCGAACGTCAGTCGGCAATTTCGATTTTAATGGACTGATTTTGCTTCTGCTCGGCTTTCGGAATCGTGACTTCGAGGATGCCGTCCTTGAAGCAGGCGCTGATTTTATCGGCTACGATTTCCTCATGGAACGCGATGGAGCGGGAAAAAGAACCCGAGCGCCGTTCCTGCAGGAGATAACGGTTATTCTTGTCTTCGCTGCTTTGTTCGTAAGAGCCGCGAATCGTCAGCACGTTGTCGGTCAACTGAATGTCGACGTCTTTCTTTTCGAGGCCCGGCAGGTTCGCTTTCAACCGATACTCGGAGCCGTTGTCAATGACGTCGATCGGCACGACGGTTGCCCAGCCCGACTGGGCAAGGCTGAGATTGCTAAGCGGTGATAATACGCCCGTACCGAAAAAGTTCTCAAACATGTCATTGATCCCTTTTCGGAATAAAGAAGGGGTATTGTAGTCTTCTCTACGCATCAGATTTGTCATGATGATCTCCTCCCTGTACAGATTCTTTACTAGCACTCTCGACCGGCGAGTGCTAATCTTGCTATTATAATACGAAAAATAGAAGCACGCTGCAATGGACGATACAGTGCAAATTTCTTTATTTAAGGCGAAAAAAACTGATTTTAAAAAAATAGCTCATGCTAGCAAAAAAAATCTTTGACTTTTTGACATTAGCAAAAATAGAAACAGGGTTTTGCGTGTTAAAGTCAGAAGTAAGAGAGGAATACGTAGCTGAAAGATGACTCTACGGTTCGTTTATTGCGTGTAAACCTGCCGCCGTCTACACTGAAAGAGCGAGGTGATGAATTTGGATTGCGAGAAAATCGGCAAACTGATTTATGGTTTGCGGAAAGAAAAAGATATGACGCAAAAGCAAGTGGCGGATCTATTAAACATTAGCGATAAAGCGATCAGCAAATGGGAGCGCGGTCTCGGCTGCCCGGATGTGTCGCTGCTGCCGGAGCTGTCGCAAGTGCTTGGCGTCAATATCGAAGACATGTTGGCGGGCGAACTCGTCCCCAATGAGGCGGTAGGAGGAAATATGAAGAAGTTGAAGTTTTACGTTTGCCCGCAGTGCAGGAATTTAATGACCGCGACCGGCGAGGCGAACATTTCCTGTTGCGGCAAGCGGTTGGACGCGCTGGTTGCGGCAAAAGCGGACGAAAGCCACCGTTTGCAGATCGAACCGCAAGACGGCGAAGTGTATGTTTCGTCGCAGCATGAGATGACGAAGGCGCATTATATTTCGTTTGCGGCCTATGTCACCGGCGATAAGGCGTTTATTGTGAAGCAATATCCGGAGTGGAATCTGCAATTTTGGTTTCACAAATATAATCACGGACTCTTGTATTTTCACTGTGCCAAGCACGGGCTGTTTTATCAACTGATTTAAAGAGGGGGAAAGAAAAATGAAGATTGTTGTGGTCAACGGAAGTCCGCGAGGCAAAAGCAGCAACACGCAGATTATGGCGGATGCGTTATTGAAAGGTGCGCAAGCGGCGGGCGCAGAAACGGTGAACGTACTCTTGGCGGAAAAAGAGATCAAGCACTGCCTTGGCTGTTTTGCCTGCTGGCTGAAAACGCCGGGCCGCTGCGCGATCAAAGACGACATGGCAGGAGTCCTTGAGGCGATTGAAGGCGCGGATGTGTTGGTACTAGCCAGCCCGCTCTATTTTCACACGATTTCCGGTATGCTGAAGGTGTTCATGGATCGATTGATCGTCAAAGGAGATCCGCATTTTGCCAAGACTGCGAGCGGTGAGTCGCGCCATACTAAGAAAGAGGGGGCAAAAGCACCGCGACTGATGATGCTGTCAAATTGCGGTTTTCCGGAGCGGTCGCACTTTCAGGCGATGTCGCACTGGGTGCAGCGAGTTGCGTTGCATATGCAAACGGAGCAACTTGATGAAATCTACGCATCGCAAGGCGGCATGCTGAGCATGGATTTGCCGTCCGTCACGACCTATTTGCAATGGCTGAACAAGGCAGGCGGCGAAATCGCGCAGGGCTTGGCGCTGTCAGCAGAGACGAAAGAAGCGCTAATGCAGTCGTTTTTGCCGGACGAGGTCTATATCGAACAGGCGAATCAATATTTCGACCGTGTCTTGAGCGGTCAATGAGAAAAGAGCAAGACGCTCGCTTCTGCGGAGTCTTGTTCTTTTTTTGCGCGGTGCAGAGTAAAGGAAACGAAACGAGAAAGTTGCTGCGCTGCATTCAATGCGCTGAAAAAATAAAACGCAACAAATTTTTTATGATAGGATAAAAGAAAAACGGAAAGAGGCGGAAAAGATGAAGAACAATATTCGCTACGTGCACACGAATATCATTGCCCGCGACTGGCGGAAGCTGGTCGATTTTTATGTCGCGGTCTTCGGCTGCGAGGCGTTGCCGCCGGAGCGGCATCTGTCCGGACAATGGGTCGATCAATTGACGACGCTGAACGATGCGACGATTCGGGGCATGCATCTGCGTTTGCCGGGTTGCGATGCGGGAACTACGCTGGAGATATTCAGCTATGAGCCGGAAGAAGAGTCCGGTTCATTTGGCGCGGTCAACCGCTGCGGTCTGGGGCATCTTGCATTTCAGATGGATTCGGTCGAAGCGGTGTTGGCCGAGTTGCTGGAACAGGGCGGCAGTCAGCTCGGGGAACTGGTAAAGCAGGATTACGGCGAACTCGGCGTGCTGACGGTCGTCTATGCACGCGATCCGGAAGGCAACATCGTCGAACTGCAGAACTGGCAGCGCTGAATCGCGTTTGACTTATTGCAGCGCTCTTGTTACGATAAAACAAGTGTGAAAAAACGTGCGAGAAAAGAAAGAGGGCGAAACGAATGAAAAAGATGATCCTGCTGTTTTTGGCGCTCGGCGCGTTGGCGCTGCTCGGCGGCTGCGGCGACGCGAATAAACCAGCGAACACGCCGGCGGCGAAAAGCGTTACGATCGGAGTGATGCCGGATGTGGATTCGATTCCGTTCATCATTGCGCAGGAAAAAGGCTATTTTAAGGAAGAAGGCGTCACGGTGACGCTGAAATTTTTCAAGAGCGCGGTCGAACGCGACAGCGCACTGCAAAGCGGCAATCTGGACGGCGTGATCTCCGATATGCTGGCGGAGAATTTTGCCAAGAAGGGCGGCTTCGATACGGTGATCACCTCGCTGACGACCGGCAGTTACAAGCTGATTGTCGGCAAGGGAGAGACGGCGGCGACGCTGCAGGACTTGAAGGGCAAGGATGTCGCGATCTCGAAAAATACGATCATCGAATATGTAACTGACAAGGTGGCGGCTGAAGGAAAGCTGCCAGCCGACTCTTTCAACAAGATCGCGATCCCGCAGATTCCGACCCGGCTTGAGATGCTGCAAAACGGCAAGATCGCTGCAGCGACGCTGCCCGAACCCTTGGCCAGCGTTGCGGTCAAGAACGGCGGCCGGGTGCTGCAAAGCTCGGATCAGATGGGGATCAATCCGGGCGTAATGCTCTTTACGCGCCAGGCGGTGAACGATAAGGAACAGGAGATCCGCGCCGTATATCGCGCCTATGCTAAGGCGGTCGCTTACCTCGAGAAGGAACCGATGAGCGCGTATATCGATCTGCTGATTGAAAAAGGCGGTTTTCCGAAAGAAGTGAAGGGCGCGCTGATTCTGCCGCAATACAAGAAACCGAGCGCGCCGCAGGCGAAGGATATCGAGGCGGTCGGGAGCTGGCTGAAGGAACGGCAGCTGGTGACGACGACGTATTCCTATCAGGAATTGGTTGACGATCGGTTTGTGAGGTAAAGAGATGATCCAGATTCGTAATTTGACGGTTGAATATCCGGCAGACGGCGAGCTGCATACCGCGCTGGACGCGATCGATTTCACGCTGGCGGCCGGAGAAACCTGCGCGATCATCGGCCCGTCCGGCAGCGGCAAGTCGACGCTGCTCAAGGTACTGGCCGGCATCATTACAAACTATCAGGGCAGCGTCGAGATTGACGGCCAGCCGGTTCGGCCGCAGCAGCAGAAGATCGGCTTCATTCCGCAGGACTACGGTTTGCTGCCGTGGCGCAATGTGTATGAAAACAGCTGCCTCGGCGTAAAACTGAAACGGCAGTGGAACGAAGAGACGCCGCGACGTCTCGAAAATCTGCTGCAGCAACTCGGTTTAAGCGGTCTCGAAAACCGCTACCCCGGCGAGCTAAGCGGCGGACAGCAGCAGCGGGTCGCATTGGCGCGCAGCTTTTTGCTGCGCCCAGATTTGCTGCTGATGGACGAACCGTTTTCCGCGCTCGACGCGATGAGTCGCGAAGAAATACAGGATCTGTTTTTGCGCGTCTGGCGCAAGCATGCGGTCTCGACCGTTCTGGTCACGCATCAGGTGGAGGAAGCGGTTTATCTGGGCCAGAAGATCGTCGTCCTGTCGCCGTCGCCGGGACGAATTCATAAGGTGATCGACAATCCTCTCTTCGGCTTGGACGATATTCGAAATCAGCCGTCGTTTTTTGCGCTCTGTTCGTCGCTGCGCAAGACGGTGAAAGAGGACTGGGCAAAATGAAGAAACCGATAACGGGCATTTGGCATCTCTACGGCATCGTAATCTTTTTCGGCGTTTGGTATGCGGTCGCCGCCGCGCTGCAGCAGCCGATCATCCCGTCACCCTGGGTCGTGCTGGAGAATCTGGCCGGAATTTTCTTCGCTAAAATCGCGTTGCACAGCGTGTACAGCTTATGGCGGATCGTCGCCGGCGTCGTCCTGTCGGTGCTGATCGGCATTCCGCTCGGACTTGGCATGGGCTATTTCCCAAGCTGGGATCGGGCGCTCTCGCCGCTGGTATATCTGACGTATCCGGTACCGAAAATTGCGATGCTGCCGGTCTTGATGCTGCTTTGCGGTCTAGGCGAAACGTCGAAGATCCTGATGATTTTTCTTATCATCGTCTTTCAGGTCGTGATCGCGGTGCGCGACAGCGTGAAAGGCATTCCGAAAGAAACCTATTACCCTCTCTATTCGCTCGGCGCGGGCTATGCGGCGATTTTGCGCGAGATATTGATTCCGGCTTCACTGCCGAAATTTTTGACCTCGCTGCGTATCGCGATGGCGACTGCGATCTCGGTGCTGTTCTTTACCGAGACATTCGGCACGCAGTACGGGATGGGCTATTTTATCATGGATGCCTGGATGCGCGTCGATTATCTCGAGATGTATTCGGGCATTGTCGTATTGAGCAGCATGGGTTTGGTGCTCTTCGCGCTGCTCGATGAACTGGAGAAACGTTGCTGCGCCTGGCAGTATAAATAAGAAAGGCAACGCGGCCGGAAACGCACGCGTTGCCTTTTTAAAAAGTAGATAGTTTGACAATCAAACAGTTTGAATGTAAAATAAATTTAGAATCAAAGGAAAAGGCGGTGCAACGCGTGGCGATGCAGGAACTTACGCAGCAGTTGTTTGAGTTTTACAACGGTTTTTCAACCTGGGAAAGCTCGGTGATCCGGGCGAGCGATTTGTCGGTTTCAGAAGCGCATGCGATCGAGATCCTCGGCGAGCATGGCCGGATGAACATGAAGACGCTGGCCGAAAAGCTCGGCGTCACGACCGGAACGACGACGGTGACGGTCGATCGTCTGGAACGCAAAGACTATGCGCGGCGTGAGGCGTTGAAGGAAGATCGGCGGGTGAACCTGATTTCTCTTTCGGAAAAAGGCAAGCAGGCGTTCCTCGAGCATCACCGCTACCATGTGCAGCTGACCGAGCAGATCGCTTCGGTGCTGTCGGCGGAAGAAACCGAGCAACTGCAAAGGGTATTGCAAAAGATCAACCGTGAAGTATTTTAAGAAAAGAGGTGGTTTTTAATGCACCAGCATGAGGACAGGCGACGCGGCGGCAATCAAAGCGGTCTGCTGATTGCCGCCTTGATTACCGGCGGCATTATGTTCGTCGAGTTTTTCGGCGGACTTTTGACCAACAGTCTGGCATTATTATCCGATGCCGGACATATGCTGAGCGATTTTCTCTCACTGGCCTTGAGTCTTTTTGCCGTTTGGTTTGCGGCCAGACCGCCGTCGGCGCGTAATCTGTTCGGTTATCAGCGCATTGAAATTTTGGCGGCGCTTTTTAATGCGCTGGCGCTATTCATCATTGCGCTGCTGATCGGCAAAGAGGCCTATGTACGGTTTCTCGAGCCGCAGGCGGTGGCCAGCGAAATGATGATGCTGATCGCAGCGATCGGCCTGGCTGCCAACCTGGTCAGCGCGACGGTGCTTCTGCGCCGCGGCGATGCGAAGAACAACATCAATGTGCGCAGCGCGTACCTGCATATCGTCGGCGATGCGCTGGGCTCGGTCGGTGCGATTGTGGCCGGTCTTTTGATGTATTATTATCAATGGTATCTGGCCGATCCGATCATCAGCGTAGTCGTGGCGCTGATCATTCTGAAAGGCGCCTGGCGTGTGATCAAAGAGTCGCTGCACATCCTGATGGAAGGCGTGCCGCCGCATCTTGACGCCCGGGAGATCGAAAGGCGGATCGCGACGCTCGACGGCGTCGTCGCGGTGCATGAACTGCGCATCTGGACGCTAACGTCCGGCGTGGATTCGCTCGCCTGCCATTTACTGATCGAGTCCGGTGAAGACGGGCAAACGATCCTGCAAAAGGCGCGCACGCTGATCAACGAATCATTTCCGATCTGTTATCTGGCGATTCAGATCGAAACGCAGGACTGCCGTTAAAGAGGCAAAAAGAAAGGGGCGGAGTCTTCGGCATATGCCGTTGCCTCCGCCCCTTTTGCGCCTGAACAGGCTTAGTTTTCTTCTTTTGCAGCGCTTTCTATTACGGCGGCCTTTTTTTGCCGCTTCTTGTTCGCGAAATAAAAGACCGCGCCTGCGCCGATGATGATGCCGACGATATTCGAGATGGTCATCTGGTTTCCCCCTTGCTTTGCAAAATAAAAGATGATTTTAATGATAGCAGAGGCGCCCAGTGCGAAAAAGAGGGCCTGGAGCCCGAAAAACAGGACGAAAGTTTTATTTTTCAGCGGGGAAGAAAATTGACTGATTGCTTAAAGCGGACAGATAAGGTATCATTTAGCGTGTTATTTTTAGAACGGAAAAACAGCAGCGCGAGGGTATCTGCCGCTGCAGCAAACGAAGCGAAACGGGAGAGGAAGCAATGAACAAGAAATTATTAGTAGTCATGGCACTTATAATTATGGCAATTTGCAGTGGTTGTTTCAATGATCCGGTGAAAAGCGATCTGGAAGCGTATGTGAAATTTGAACAAAGCGCCAATAGAGAGATGAGCAGCTTCAGCGCCGATTTTATCAGTAAGGCGAACGTTGCAGCGGACAAAGCCGAAAAACTGAAGATATTGAATGAAGGCATGCAAAAAATGCTGGCGATCGCCGAAAAACAAAAAGCCTACGAGCCGAAAACGCCGGAAGTGATTGCAATTCATAACAAAGCGCTTAGCGTACTGAATATCACGCTCGGCATGTTTGACGAACTGATTCAGGCACTGGAGACCGACAGTCTGACGCCGGAACAGCTAAACGGAATCAAGCGGAAACAGCAGGAAATCAACCGATTGACGACGGATTATAACAATGAAGTAAAAGCGTTGCTGGAAAAAAAGAAGTAGCATTGCAACGCCCAATAAATGCAAAGCGGTGATGGGATGAACGGATTGTATCTGCTTGTTTGTTTTATCGGCGGAGCGGCGCTTGCGTTTCAGGCGAGCGTGAACAGCGAAGTCGGACGAAGAATCGGTACGCTTGAAGTGGCCTGTCTTGCCTATGGCGTCGGTACGCTGGCGCTGGCCGCGGCGGTTTATTTTGGCGGTCAGGGGAATTTTGCGGCGTTATTGACGCTGTCGAAATGGAAATGGTTTGCCGGTCTGCTGGGCGCGACGTATATCTTTATTATCGTGCTGTCCGTGCCCAAAATCGGCGTTGCGCCGGCGATCATCGCGACCATTGCCGGACAGCTTTTTTTGAGCACGGTCATCGACCATTTCGGCCTGTTCGGCAATGCGCTCACGCCGGTGAATGGCAGCCGAATTGCAGCGCTTGGTTTGATGCTGCTGGCGACGTATCTTTTTTATAAAGACTGAGACGAAAAAACGCCCCGCAGTTTTCTGGACGGAAAACTGCGGGGCGTTTTTTTAGATGGCTTTTTCCAAGCGGGGTTGCTCTTTGCGAACCAGCGGCATATCTGGTTTTACGGCCAGCCAGGCCAGAATGCCGATCACTGCGGAAGCGGCGGTGGTCAGGATGGCCGCCTGCCAGCCGTAGTTTGTCGCGATCCAGGCGGTTGCGGTCGGTGCGGCGATGCCGCCGACATTGCCCCAGAAATTCATCCAACCGGATACCGAACCGGAAAACTTGCCGCCGATATCGATACAGGCTGCCCAGGAGGCGCTGAAGGTAAAACCGAGCGAACCGAGTGAGAGCGTCAGCCAAAGGACGTTCATATACGGATCGGTTGCAACCGCGCCCAGATAGAGTGCGATGCAGCAAAAGAGCAGGCCGACCGAGCCGAACAGCGTGCGTGCCTTCGACTTGGCAAGACCGCGCGCGATCAGCTTGTCGCTGAGATAGCCGCTGCCGAAGGTGAAGACGCACAGCAGCGCCCAAGGCAGCGAAGCGGCCATGCCCATCTTGGCCAGCGAGAAGTTTTGCGCCTCCATCAGGTAAAGCGGAAGCCAGGCCAAGAAGACGTACATGATGTAGTCGGTGATGAAATATTGAATGCCGATCGCCCAGAACTGACTCGAAGTCAGGAAGTCTTTCCAGGGCGCGAGTTCTTTTTTCTCTGCTTCTTGCGTGTCGATGCCGTCTTCGATGTGCTGCAGTTCGGCTGCGTTGACAAAACGGCTGGCACGCGGCGTATCGGGCGCAAAATAATACCAGGCTCCGGCCAAAAGCAGGCCGAGCAGACCGAAGACGAGAAACGAGGCCTGCCAGCCCCAGGCGAGCGTCAAAGCGACCGTTGCGGCCGGGCCGAAGACCGGGCCGATGAAAGCGCCGACCAGCGTGTGGGACATGCCGGTACCTCGTTCCGATTTATTGAACCATTTGTAGACAAAATTGCTGAAAGCGGGAAAGACCGGACCTTCGCCCATGCCGAAGAGGGCGCGAATAATGATAAAAGAAAAAAGACTGTGACCAACGATTGTCAGCGAGGTGAACAGCGACCACCAGATGACCGCGATCGCGACGATGCGGCGATGTCCGAAATATTCGGCCATGATGCCGCCGGGAATTTGCATGATCGAATAGCCGATGAAAAAGGCCGTTTGGATCATGCCCATATCCATCTTTGTGAAGGCGAATTCTTTCATCAGGAGCGGGGTGGCGACCGATAAATTGACGCGGTCCATGTAGGCGATAAAACTGATCAGGAACATCAAAGCGGCTAATTTCCAGCGGAATTGAGACGGTTTCAAAAGCAACACCTCTTCTTGATTTTAATCGGACAAAAGACGGAAATGTTTTCTTTGAATGGACGGATGAAAAATAATGAGGACAAAATATTACGTTAGTGAATTATAACACAAAAAAGAAGAAAAAACATGTAAATGATGAAAATGAGCAATATTAGACTATCCTGGCGTTTGACGCCGGAAAAGAAGCGGTATATCCTAAGACAAGAGGGAAAAAGGAAACAGGGAGTGGATACGATGCAGAAACGAAATAAATTGGCGATTGTCGGCGTGGGCAATGTCGGTACCGCGGTATTGAACTGTGCGCTGTCTTTTAATCTGGCGGCGGATATTGCGCTGATCGATATTCTGGAAGAAAAGGCGATCGGCGAAGCGCTCGATGCGGCGCATGGAACGCCGTTTACCTATAGCCCGAACGTGCATGTGCATGCCGGCGGTTTTGCGGAATGCAAGGATGCCGATGTGATCATCATCGCGGCGGGGCCGAGCATCCTGCCGGGCGAAAAGACGGATCGACTGCTCCTGGCGGAACGGAACGTAAAGACGATCAAGGACGTGATGACGCAGATCACGCAGTATACGAAAGAAGCGGTGATCATCATGATCACCAATCCGCTCGATGTGACGCTCTTTTATGCGCAAAACGCGTTCGGCTATCCGAAAGAAAAGATCCTCGGCACCGGAACGACGCTCGAGACGGCGCGTCTTAGACGGATTTTGGCCGATCGCTACTCGGTCGATCCGAAAAACGTACACGGCTATATGCTGGGCGAGCACGGCAATTCCGCGTTTCCGGCCTGGAGCCTGATTAATGTGGCCGGCATCCCGTCCGAAAAATTGGATGATTATTTTGCCGCAGCCGATAAGCTGGACCAGGAGAAGGTCGGTACGCAGGTGGTGCAGGTTGCCTATGAAGTCCTCAACAACAAGGGTTGCACCAACTCCGGCATTGCGATGGTCGCCTGCCGGATCGCGCGCGCGGTGCTCTATGACGAAAAGACCGTCTTTCCGGTCTCTACGACGCTCGAGGGCGAATACGGCATCCGCAATGTCGCGCTTAGCCTGCCCTGCGTCGTCGATGCGCAAGGCGTCAGCCGCAGATTGGAAGTGCCGCTTGCAGCGGCGGAAATCGAGCGGCTGAAAAGCAGCGCGGCGAATCTCACGCAAGTGTTGCAATCGGTCGGGCTCGCGTAAAGAGGAACGCCCCAGTCGCAGCATGAAAACAGAAAGAGCAAGGCTTCCGGCGAAGGAAGCCTTGCTCTTTTCGTCCTGTCGTTTATTTTAGCGCAAGAGAAGGATTTAATGTCAGCCGAGATAAAGGGGAAAAGGCGCTGCGTAGCGAAATAACCCAAGTGGGTCGTTTGATCCGCTTCAAAGGCAAGAACGAGCAAAAAAGAGTACGCAGATAAATGGTTTCGGGCAAAGCGGTAGATAGGGGAGGCTGAAGGAAGATGGGGAGACGTATTCCTTTAAAAAAAATAACGCAGGCCGATTTTAACCAATCGTTTGCCGCGCATCAAAATGGAGTGCAACTTCATTTTAAAAACTGTGATTTGAACGGCTTGGATCTATCGGAGAAAAAATTCGCCAGCATCATCTTTGAAGACTGCAATCTGAATGACGTCGATTTAAGCAGTACGGTGATTGAAATCGGTGAATTTAAAAACTGCCTCTTGATCGGCGTGAATTTCGAAAAAGCCGATTTGGTCAACGTCGAATTCATCGGTTGTGCGATGCAAAAAGTCAATCTCTCGCATGTGCGCATTGAAGGCGTCGGCATCAAAGAGAGCAACCTGGCCAATGCGTCTTTGAAAAGCAGTGAGATCGAATACAGCGACGCCAATGTCTTTAAGGACGTCAATCTGCACGGCGCTGACCTGAGCGGTACGAAGATCGGCTGGTTTTCCGGCGAGAAGATCAACTTTGAAAAGGCGAATCTGGCCGATTCAAGCATTAGTGAAAGCCAACTGATGAACTGCAATTTTACCGAGGCGTCGCTGGCCAATTCATCAATGTATTCGGTGGCGTTCGTCGATTGCAAGATGGATAAATCAATTCTGGCAACGGCTAAGATTGAAAACGTGATGTTCAAAGAGACGCAGCTGAACGATGCCGACTTTGAACAGGCTGAAATTGCCTACGGCAGTTTTGCCGACAGCAATTTGGACGGCGCGAACTTTAGGGACGCGTCCTTGAGCAGCGTTAACGAATTCCGCAATGTGAGCATGGCGGAGACCGATTTTACCGGCGCCAGCTTCAGCGAGGATTCGAACCTGTATGAAGTGGATATAGCGACGGCCAAGGGCTTGCCGCCCGAAGTGCGTCAAAAAGCGGCGGGCGCAACAAAAGACGCGGCGCCGGTCGTGCTGCCGGTCGATCAGGCGCAGGCGGCGCTGGCGGAGTATCAGCGCGAGATCACGCTCTTTACGGCGCGTTACATGGGCAGCGAAGTCAACGCCGAAGTGGACGGGAAAATTGCGCAAGCGATGCTGCAGCAGGGCTATTTCAGCGAAGACATTGTGGCGGCGATTGCGGCGCATTCGCCCAATCCACAAAACCGGATGCAGCAGCCTGGCGTCTATGCAGCCAACGTGCTGCGCAAGGCGGAACGGAAAAGCCATCAAAAATAAGAACAAAAAGGAAAGCGGAGCGTCGTGAAGTGACGTTCCGCTTTTTCTATGTTCTTTCTTATTTCTCTTCAAACAGGCTTTTGCCATTGCTGGCGATGACTTGTTGATACCAGGAAAAACTTTTTTTCTTATAGCGTGCCAGGCTGCCGCTGCCGTCGTCGTGGCGGTCGACATAGATGAAGCCGTACCGTTTTTTCAGTTCCGCGGTCGAGGCGCTGACCAGATCGATGCAGCCCCAGGTGGTGTAGCCGATCAGTTCGACGCCGTCGGCGATCGCTTCCGCGACCTGAAGCAGATGCTCTTTTAGATACTTGATGCGATAATCGTCGAGTACGGTCTTAGCGCCGCTTGCGTCGGTCACCAATTCGTCGACCGCGCCCAAGCCGTTTTCCACAATAAAGAGCGGACGCTGGTAACGGTCAGATAGAAGATTGAGGAAATAGCGCAGTCCCTGCGGATCGATCTGCCAGCCCCAATCCGAAGCTTCCAGATACGGATTCGGCACGCCGGAGAGGATGTTGCCCGGGCCTCGTTTCTTTTTCGGATCGGCGGTTGCGCACGAACTCATGTAATAGCTGAAGGAGATGAAATCAACGGTGTGTTGCAAAATTTCAGCATCGCCGGGTTCCATCGCAATCGCAATGCCGTTTTCTCTGAAATAGCGTTCCATATAACGCGGATAAGCGCCGCGCACCTGGACGTCGGAGAAAAATAGAATCTCCCGGTCCTGACGTAACGTTGCGAGCATGTCGGCCGGGTGTGCGGTCAGCGGATAATTCGGCACGCCAAGAATCATGCAACCGAATTTGGCGCCGGGCAGCATTTCGTGGCCGATTTTAACGGCCAAAGCGCTGGCGACGAATTCGTGGTGGATCGCCTGGTACAAGTCCTGTTGCGACAACTTTTCTTTGTCGGTGAAGATGCCGCCGCTCATATAGGGAGCGTGCAGCACCGAATTGATTTCGTTGAAGGTGATCCAGTACTTGACCTTGTCCTTATAGCGGGCAAAAATCGTCCGCACATATCGTTCATAAAAACCGATCAGTTTGCGGTTTACCCAGCCGTCATAGGTTTTTGACAGATTGAGCGGCGTCTCATAATGCGAGATCGTGACCAGCGGCTCGATGCCGTACTTCAGACATTCGTCGAACAGCTTGTCGTAAAACTCGAGACCTTTTTCGTTCGGCTCTTCGTCGTCGCCGTTCGGAAAGATGCGCGACCAGGCGATCGAGGTGCGGAAGGTCTTGAAGCCAAGTTCGGCAAACAGTTTAATGTCGTCTTTGTAGCGGTGATAAAAATCGATGCCGACCAGCTTCATATTGTCGGCGGTCGGCTCGTTGCTAAGCGGTCCCATGATGCCGCGCGGCGCGATGTCCTGCGTCGACAACCCTTTGCCGTCCTCGTTGTAAGCGCCTTCGCACTGATTGGCGGCGACGGCGCCGCCCCACAAAAAGCCGTCCGGGAACCGTAACGGTGTTGCTTTCATCGTGCATGCCTCCTCTGATCAAATGATTGCAGGCGAAAATAGCTGCAAGAGTGGTTGGAAAAATCAAGTAAAATTATAGCATGGATGCGCAGTTTATACGAATCAGGGTGAAAGAAGAAAAGCGATTGACAATATCACTAACTAGTGATATTGTTGAGGCATGAAGAAGAACAGCAAAGAATATGGCGAAGCCGATCAGATGAATTTGCGCGTTGTCGTAGGACTTTACCGCTCGTACTTTCGCTTGAATCGCAACACGCAGAAGCTGATGGCGGCTTACGGCTTGACGGTCGCACAGTTCGGCGTACTGGAAGCGCTCTATCATTTGGGAGATCTGAAGATCGGCGAGATCATTGAAAAGACATTGTCGACCAGCGGCAATATGACGGTCGTGATAAAGAATCTCGAACAGGACGGCTGGGTCAGCCGGCGTTGCGATCTGGAAGATCGCAGAGCTTGTTTCGTTTGCATCACGGAACGCGGCCAGAAGCTGCTCGAAGAAATCTTTCCGGTCCATCTCAGCGATCTCGATACGACGCTGAAAAATCTGACCGAGACGGAGAAGGAAGCGCTTAGTGCGCTGTTGAAAAAGTTGAACGGCCTCTAGGTTCTTCTTTTAAGTAAATATCACTAATTAGTATTAAACGAAGGGGAAGGGGGCGCTAATGGTGTTGAAACGCTATCCGGCAGAGGAGCACGGCAAGGCCGATCACGGCTGGCTGAAAAGTCTCTTTCATTTCTCCTTTGCCGATTATCATAATCCGGAGCGCATGCAGTTCGGCGCGCTGCGTGTCGTCAATGACGATTTGGTGACGGCGGGAGGCGGATTCGATATGCATCCGCACCGGAACATGGAAATCATTTCGTACGTGGTGGACGGCGAACTGACGCACGGCGACAGTTTGGGAAACCGCAACACGATCGGGCGGGGCGAGATCCAGTATATGAGCGCCGGCAGCGGCGTGCTGCACAGTGAATATAATAACGGCAAGGAAACCTTGCGCTTCGTACAGATCTGGATCATGCCGCAGCAAAACGGATTGTCGCCGCGTTACGGAGAGCAACGCTTCTTGTGGGCAGAGCGGGAGAATCGTCTGCTGCATCTGGCTGCGCCGCAAGGCGGTGGGGCGCCGGTCGAAATCGGCGCGGATGCCAACCTCTATGCGGCGACGCTGCAAGCCGGAAAAGGGATTGAGCTGCCGATCGGCAAGGCGCGTCAGGCCTACCTGCTCTTACTTGAGGGAAAGATCGAAGTCAACGGCATTGCGCTCAAAGCGCGTGACGCATTGGAAAGCACGGCGGAAGATGTAACGATTCGCAGCAACGAAGACGCTCATTTCCTGCTGATTGAAATGGCTAAAGCCTAATCTATAGTAAAAAATAAAGGGGGAAAACAAAATGACACGTGAATTTATGCAAGCGGTGAAAGAACGCCGTACCTTTTATGGCATCGGCAAAGAAATCAAGGTAGGCGAAGAGCGGATCAGCTCGCTGATTGAAGAAGCGGTCAAACATACGCCGTCTTCGTTCAATTCGCAAAGTGCGCGCGTGGTGGTGCTTTTCGGCGCACAGCACGATGCGCTGTGGGATTTGACGAAGGACGCGCTGCGTAAGGTGGTTCCGGCGGACAGTTTTGCCGCGACGGAAACGAAGATCGACTCGTTTGCCGCCGGTTATGGCACCGTGCTCTATTTCGAAGATATGAGCGTAATCGAGGGGCTGCAAAATCAATTTCCGCTTTACAGCGAAAATTTTCCGATCTGGTCGCTGCAGTCTTCCGGCATGCTGCAGCATGTGATCTGGACCGCGCTGGAAGGCGAAGGTCTTGGCGCATCGCTGCAACATTACAATCCGCTGATCGACAATGCGGTGAAAGAACGCTGGAACATACCGGCCGGCTGGAAGCTGCTGGCGGAGATGCCGTTCGGACAACCGACTGCACAACCGGGCGAAAAGGAATTTCAGCCGCTGGAAACGAGAGTGCGCGTCTACCGCTAAAAAGAAAATAGGCAAATAAAAAGGCGAGGCCGTCGAATCGAGGCCTTGCTTTTTATTTGCGCGTCATGACGAAGCGTCAGGAACGATTCGCTTTCTCTGTTGGGCGGAGGAAATTTTGCCAAGCGGATGCCTGCGATAGGGAATTGGAAAAGATTGGCGAAATAGATAAAGAATGAAAATGATTTTGCAAAAGGTGCTGATGACGATGGGGCTCTTAGAGTGGCGAAAAGAGTACATCCTTGGCATTGAAGCCATCGATGCAGAACACGAGCGATTGTTCAAAGAAATTTCCGCGCTTTCACGAACGCTGCTGAACGGCGAAAAGGAAAGAAAGCTGAACTGCATTCCAAGCGAAATGGCAGACGCATTGTTGAAAAAGATCAAAGAACATTATCAGAATGAAGAAGCCTGGATGCAGGAAAATGATTTTCCGGATTACGAGGAACATCGACGCGAACATGAACGGTCGCTGACGGAACTGACCGCGGTCTTGCAGGTGCAGGCGGAAAGCCGCCTTTGCGGCGTCGTCTTGGCGCAAGCGGTGGAAAAAATGGATCGTCATGTCTTGGAGTTTGACAAGAAATTAGGCGAATATAACGCATACAAAGATAAGATCGTATAGAAAAAGAGCAAGGCTGTCAAAAAATTGACGACTTGCTCTTTTTTCATCTTTGATCGATAAAATCTAAGAATGAGTCGCTTTAGCGATTAAAAGGACAGGCAGTTAACGAACAGTTTATCAAAGTCTTTTTCCTGCGCAAGTTCAAGTACGGATACGTCTGCCGCTGTTGCCGTCGCTTGGCGACGGGCTGTTTGGCTGAGCAGCAGAAGCTGCGCGCCGCTTTTCGAAGTGTTGCCGATAAAGTCGACCTTGCCGCGAAACGATTCCGGCAGCAAGCCGATTGTGAGCAGACTTTCTTCGCTTAGATGATAGCCGAAAGAACCGGCGATTAGCACGCGTTGGACTGCTGAGGCGTCTATGTTTTGCGCCGCGAGCAGCGCCTCGATGCCGGAGCGGATCGCGCCTTTCGCCAGTTGGATCTGGCGCACGTCCTGCTGCGTCAGGCGGATCTCGCCGCTGACGGTAAAGGCTACTTTGCCGTCGTGCAAAGACAGGCCCGACGCTTCTTTATTGAAACGGCCCGATTTGCCGATCAGCTTATGCTGCACCAATTGCGCCGCCACGTCAAGCAGACCGCTGCCGCAAAGGCCAAGCGCAGGCTGGTTGCCGATCGTTTTTACCTCTCGCTGTCCGTCGTCAGTGAGGCGAAACGCTTCGATCGCGCCGGGCGCGGCGCGCATGCCCTGCGAAATGTTCATTCCCTCAAAAGCCGGACCGGCGGCAGTCGAAGTGGCGGACAGCGTTCCGTTCACAGCCAGGACGATTTCACCGTTGGTGCCGATGTCGACAAAGAGCTGAATGCCGCACTGCGCGGCTAAGTCGGTTGCCAAGAGGCCGGAGGCGATGTCGGCGCCGACATAGGCGGAGATGATCGGCGGCAGATAGACTTTGGCAGCGGGCGCAATGGCGAGACCGAGCTCGCTTGCCAAGCGGTATTCATCGCCGCTTGTGCCGGGGGTGTACGGGGAAGCGCCGAGCGGTTGGGGGTTGATGCGGGCTGCCAGATGAAGCATGCAGGTATTGCCGCTTAGCACCGCTTCGTAAATGCGCTCACGGGCGATGCCGGATTGCGCCGTCAAGTCGTCCAGCATGCTGTTCAGTTCAGCGATCAGCAGACGTTGCATTTCGGCTAAGCCATCGGCTGAGGAGGCGTAGCGGATGCGCGACAACACGTCCTGCGCCAGCCTGCTTTGCGGATTCAGCGCGCCGGTCGAAGCCAGTTCCTCGCCGCTCGAAAGATCGACGATGGCAGCGACAAGCGTCGTTGTGCCGACATCGACCAAAAGACCGTAGGATTCCCGGCTCGTATCGCCGACTTCTTCGTCGATGAGCTGTGCAAGGTGATGCACGAGAGTCCGGTTCTCTTGCGCCAGATATGTCTTGCGTATTGCAGCGTCGAGCCGGAGTTGCGGCGCTATTCCATCCTGCATGATCTGAAGCGCATGCCCGTCCGCGCGGTCGCTGAAAGCGACCGTGGCATCGCTTGTTGCCAGCGTGGTGCAGGCGAGCACGCTTTTCTTTGCACCGTTGGCAGCGGTCAGCGTGGCGCGGCATTTGCCGCAGGTGCCGTTGCCGTTGCAGGGCGATTCGAGGAGCAAACCGGCTCTTCGCGCGGCGGCCAGAATCGTCTCCTGCGGCGCGGCCGTTACCTTTGTGCGTTTGTCGTTCAGAAGAAAAATAAGTTCCGCCAAGCTCAGCCCTCCTTGACCGAACCGGTCATCGCGCGGATCAGCTCGAGTGAAGTGGAGGTGCTGAGACCGCAGGCCGGCGAGATGATGTCAATGCCGTCCGCCACCAGCCGTCGCGTCTGCTCGGCCACTTGCGCGGCTGAACCCAGTTCAAGCAGATAGGTGCTGAGGTTGCCCATCGTCGTAATTTCAGGAAAATCCGTTTTCAGTTGCTTCAGATTGACCATCGCGTCGGTGCTGATGGCGTTGGCATGCAGCGTCGGAAGCTGCGGCCGTACCGTGTTCATGTTGCCGCAGATATGGACGATGACAGGAATTTCGTTGGCATGCAGCGCATCGATGACCTGGTTGAGATAAAAAGCGGCAAACTCGCGAAAGATTTTGGGCCCGAGGATTTCCCCGGTCGCGGTAGGATCGCCGATCGAAATGGCACTGACGCCGCTCTCCGCCATCTGGCGGGCAAAAGCGATCAAGAGGTCGCAAATGTAACGCATCACGCGGTGGCATTCGGCCGGATCCTTGCGGTACTGTTTCAACAGTTCGACAGGATCAACCAGCGAAGCGGCAGCGCTTACCGGTCCGGTAATATTGCCGATCACCGGGACATCCGGGTAACGCTTGGACAAGAGATCAGCTGCCGCGACCACCGTGGCGATGCGACCGTCGGCCAGCATAGCGGCGATGTTTTTCGGCGTCACGTCGCGCGGCGCGGCGAACAGTTCGCGGGTGATCTTCGGTTCGCATTCCAGCGTGCCGTAGGTGACGTCGCTGCCGAGCACTTCGGCTTCGACCGTCATGCAAAACGGAATGCCGATGTTTTCGAAGCCGGTCTGTTCATAGATCGCGCCGGCCAAATCCGCCATCAGGGCGGCATCCGTATGCGCTTCGGGCAGCGTATGTCCGCTTTGCTGCATGATTTCAACAATCGCGGCATTCATCATGCCGCCGGTACAGATAACCGGCGGTCTATCGGTTTTCCGGCCATTCAGCTTGCTAAGCAGTCGTTCTTTCGGCGTTAACATATCGACGCCTCGGACAGTTCGCTTTCCGACAACAGCGCGCGGACTTTGCGTACCGCGTCGGCGGCGTTGACCGCATAGGCGTCAGCGCCGATCGAATCGGCAAAGGCCTGTGAAATTGGCCCGCCGCCGACTAGGACTTGGAATTTATCACGCTTTTTTTCCTGCGTCATCAAGCGGATGATTTCTTCCATGCCTGACATTGTCGTCGTCATCAAGGTGCCGACCGCGATGATCTGCGCTTCTTTTGCCACCGCTTCGCTGACAAAATCGGCGGGCGGTACATCGCGTCCCAGATCGATCAGCTCATACCCGGCCGTTTCCAGCATGATCTTTACGATGTTCTTGCCGATATCATGCGTATCGCCTTTGATGACGCCGATTACGACTTTCGCTTTCTTAGCGGTCGTCTTTTTTAGATGCGGTTTTAGTATTTCCAAACCGGCATACATTGCATCCGAGCAGAGCAATAGTTCAGGAATAAAATATTCTTCTTCTTCGAACAATTTTCCGGCCCGCTCCATACCGTCGGCCAAGCCCTGCTCAATGCCAAGCGCAGCGTCAACGCCCGCATCGATTAGCGCATGTGCCGCGGCCGCCGCACGGTCTTCCTCCATCTCGACGACCGCATCTGACAATTCCTGCAACAAGACTGCATTCCTTTTCGACATGATAATTGTCCCCCTCGTTTTTGCTTTTCTAGTTACTTCTTTTTCTTACTTTGTCCAACCGGGAAGGATTTTTCCGATTAACATACAATTACTCTATATAGTATATCGTAATTTTCTATAAATTTACCGCTTGTTGCGAAAAAAACAGGAGGGCACAAAATGAAAATGACTTGGCGAGATGAAATGACGCCGAAAGAACGGATGACGGCCTTTGCGCGCGGCGAAGCAATCGACCGGATACCCTGCATGCCGCTGGTTACCGACCAGGCTTATTTTTTTATGGGCGGCGATATGTCGCGTTATTATCATTCGGCCGAACTGATGGCTGAAGCGCAGGTGCATGCGTTTGAAACATACGAATGCGATTCGGTCGGTTCCGGGCCCGGTTTGTTCGGGATTGCCGAAGCGATTGGTACGAAACTGACCTTTCCGGAACGCAGTATGCCGTTTGTTTCCGAACCTGTCTTAAAAGATTATGCGCAGCTGGAAAGCATGGAGCTGATCGATCCGGCGAGATCAGGGCGTTTGCCGCTGATGCTGCAGGCGCTGCGGATTATGCAGGAGCGAGTCAAAGACCGGGCTGGCGTCGGCTGTTCGGTCGGCGGCCCGATCACGACCGCCGCCGCCGTACGCGGTACCGACAATTTTCTCAAAGACATTCGCCGTCAGCCGGAAAACGTGCATAAATTGCTGCAGTTTGCCACCGATAACGTGATTCGTTTTATTGATGCGCTCTGGGAAATGGGCATCAAGCCGAGTATTGCCGAACCGACCGCTTCCGGCAGCCTGATCAGCGAACGGCATTTTCGCGAATTCGCCAAACCGTATTTGACGCAGTATGCCGAACATATTATTAAGCGCTTCGGCAGCGGTCCGTTCGTCCATATCTGCGGCGATACCAGCAAGCTGTGGCAGGACATGGTCGATGCAAAAGCCAGTGTGCTGAGCCTCGACAATCAGATCGATCTGGCCGAGGCAAAACGACAGGTCGGCGACAAAGCCTGCCTGGCCGGCAATGTAAAACCGTATACGCTCTGGAAGGGGACGCCGGACGATGTGATGCGCGAAGCGAAAGAATGTTTGCGCAAGACGTACGGCAGTCCGAAAGGCTTCATGCTCTCTAGCGGCTGCGGCTTGTCGCTCGGCACGCCGACCGAGAATGTAATCGCTTTGATGGATGCTGCGCGTACCTATGGAAAATGGCCGTTAAACCCGGCGCTTTTCGAATAGCGCAAGGCTAAAAGACGCCCCTGTTGCTGCAAAGACAGCAATCGCGGGCGGCTTTTTTGCCTTATTGCGAGAAGAAACAAGTGCAGTGAATTTACAAGGCGGGGCAGATGTGATATTATCAAGTTCAAACAATCGTTTGCTTGAGAAAGGGTGCTTTGCATGGAGCTGGACAGTCGAAAGAAAATCATTGAAGTCGCCACCGCGCTATTTGCCAAAAAAGGTTTTGCCGGTGTTTCGGTGCGCGAAGTGACGAAAGAGGCTCAAATCAACGTGTCGGCGATATCCTATTATTTTGCGAGTAAGGAAGGCCTTTATCAGGCGGTTTTAACGGAACAATTAGCGCCGATTTTGAATGCGGTGGCGTTCGTACGTGAGCAGAAAGGAATTTCTCCGGTGCAGCGGCTTACGTTGTATGCCGGAAATATCGCGCAAATTCACGCCAACAGCCCTTTTCTCTCTCGCTTTATGAATGGCGAACTAACGAATCCGACCGGCTATGGCGGACCGATTATTGAACAGCACTTGTCGCAAGTCTATCAATTCATTACCGATGCGTTGCAAGAAGGGGTCGAACGCGGCGATTTCCGTGCGGATTTGAACATTACCTACGCAGCCGTTTCGTTGGCTGGCATCCTGAATTTCTTTTTCATCGCCAAACCGCTGTTGCAAAAATTTCTGCCGCTTGGTGCAGAGGCCAACAACGAATACACTCAGCATGCATTTGCACTCTATCTACGCGGCATTATGCCGTCCGCCAGATGAAAACTGCGGCGACGGCTTTTTTTTACAAGATCCGTCAAACAATCGTTTGTTTGTTTAAATAGAAAGAGAACGGAAGCGGAAAAGAGGATGCAAGATGAAACTATCGCCAAAACTGATGAAAATAATCATTGCTTTACTCATAACGGCTGCAGCCGGCGGCGGATATTCCTATCTTCACCGTGGTGAAATTTCGACCGATGACGCGGCGATTGAAGGACGCAGCATTGTGATTATGCCGAAGGTGCAAGGGTACGTCAAAGCCTTAAATATTAAAGACAATCAAATGGTAAAAGCGGGCGATGTCCTTTTGGAAATCGACCCGACCGATTATCTGATTAAGCGTGACCGTGCGCTGGCGGCGCTGACGGCGGCGCGTGCGGCGGCCGATGTCACGCAAAACAATTTGAAGACGACCGTGGTTTCCGCGCCGTCCAATGTCGATTCGGCGGAAGCGCAGGTTGCCGCGGCCGAAGCCGTCTGGAAAAAATCGGCGGCGGATCGACAGCGCATGGAACAGTTGTTTTCGACCGGCGCTTGCTCGCGTCAACAGTTGGATCAGGCTGTGGCCTCTGAACAATCGGATCGCGCTTCGCTCGACAAAGTGGCGGCAAATTACCGCTCTGCGAATACGGCAGGCAGCGTAGTTGGCGCAGCGCAAGGCAGCAGTGCGCAAGCGATGGCGCAGGTGAAACAGGCGGAAGCCGATCTGGCGCAGGCGGAAGCCGATTTGGCGAATACGAAGATCGTTGCGCCGATTGACGGGCGAATTACAAAACGCAGCGTAGAAGCGGGGAATTATGTGCAAATCGGTCAGCAACTGGGTTCGCTTGTTGGAACGGAGTTATGGGTAACGGCTAATTTCAAGGAAACGCAACTCGAACAAATGCGCCCCGGACAAACAGTCGATATTGTGATCGATGCCTACCCGGACGTAAAATTGCAGGGGAAAATTGACAGCTTTCAGGCCGGAACCGGCGCGCGTTTTTCCTTATTCCCGGCTGAAAATGCGACCGGAAATTTTGTGAAGACCGTGCAGCGGGTGCCGATCAAAATTACGCTCGATACGTTGCCGGATGACGGTATTCACCTTGGGCCGGGCATGTCGGTCATTCCGACGGTACACACGGCCAAGGCAGGACGGTTGTTATGACGGAAGCCGAACAAACATCGTCCAATCCGATACTTGTCTCGCTGGTCGTTTCGATTGCCGCGTTTATGGAAGTGCTGGATACGACGATTGCCAATGTTGCTCTCTCTAGTATTGCCGGTTCGCTGGGCGCAAGTTCGGAGGAAAGTACCTGGGTTTTAACCTCCTATCTCGTTTCCAACGGCATTGTCCTGCCGCTTTCGGGCTGGCTGTCCGGTTTGATGGGACGTAAGGCATTTTTCATCGCCTGCATCATCGGTTTCACTTTTACTTCGTTCATGTGCGGCATCGCCAACTCGCTGCCGATGCTGATCGTCTTTCGTTTGCTGCAGGGACTGGCGGGCGGCGGTTTGCAACCGGCGCAGCAAGCGATCATTAAGGATAGTTTTCCTCCGGCCAAACTGGGGATGGCTTTTGCCATCACCGGAATTACGACGCTGCTTGCGCCGATTCTCGGGCCAAGTTTGGGCGGTTACATCACCGATAATTTCAGTTGGCGTTGGATCTTCTTTATGAATGTGCCGATCGGCTTGATCGCGGTCTTTCTGGTCAAGATGTTGGTAAAGGATCCGCCGAGCGCGCAAAAGCGCGACGTGGGCTCGGTCGATTATATCGGCCTCGGTTTGATTGCGTTGGGACTTGGCGCGCTGCAGATCGTTCTCGACAAGGGGCAGCAGGAAGACTGGTTTGATAGCTCATTCATTCTGATTTTTGCAGCGATTGCTGCCGCCGGGTTGATTCTGGCCATCCTCTGGCTGCGTCAGCAAAAAGAGCCGATCGTTAAACTGAGTCTGTTTGCCAAACCGAGTTTTTCGATGCCCTGCATCATGATCTTCTTCGTCGGCTTTGCGCTTTATTCCAGTGCGACGCTCTTGCCGATGCTGGTGCAATCGAATTATGGCTATAATGCAACGTTATCCGGACTTGTTTTATCGCCTGCGGGAGCTGTGACGCTCTTGATGATGCCGGTGGTTGGAAAGTTGGTCACGCGAATCAAGGCCAAATATCTGATTTCTTTCGGCATGTTGATTAGTGCGGTCGGCATGTGGGCCACCGGCATGGTGACGCCGCAGACCGATTATGCGACGTTTGTGCTGGTACGGGTGCTGCAAACGATCGGCTTGCCGTTTCTTTTCGTTCCCGCCAGTACGTTGGCGTTTTCCGAAGTTAGCGCCGAAGACAGCAGCAATGCGTCGGCGATTGTTTCGCTGATGCGCAATTTGGGCGGCAGCATCGGCATTTCGCTGGTGACCAATCAACTGATTCATAGCCAGCAAGTCGAACAGTCGGCGCTGGTACAGCATTTGACCAGCGCCGATCCCGGCTATGCCAGTACGCTGGCCGCTTATGTGCAAAACTATATTCAATCGGGTATGCCCGCTGCACAGGCGTCCAATGCCGCACTGGGGCATATTTATCAGGAATTGATTCATCAGGCCAGCATTTTGGCGTATCGCGATGCCTACCATTTTGTCGCGTGGATTTTACTGGCGCTTGCCGTTATTGCACTCTTTATGCCGGGCAATGTGTTGCACAAGAAAAATGCGCCCGTTGCCGCGCATTAAAATTACGCCATACCGTTTTTATCGGTTGCTGTGATATAGTAGAGAAAAACGGCGATGGGTGGAGACAGCTTGAAACGAGTGGCTTTTTTTCAACAACAGGTGCTGCGAAAAAATAAAGCGGAGAACCTGAAAAAAATAGTGAAAGTTCTGAAGCAGGCGGTAGTCGATATTTTGGTTTTGCCGGAACTTTGTACGACCGGTTATCTATATGAATCAAAAGCAGAGGCTCTCGCGTATGCGGAAGCGATTCCCGGCGGACCGACCACGAATTCGCTGAGCGAAATTGCGAAAACATATTCATGCGCGATCATTGCCGGAGTCGTGGAAGAAGAAAACGGCGAACTTTTCAACAGCGTCGTGGTGGTCGATCGTAACGGCTATGTCGGCAAATACCGGAAAATTCATCTCACTCGCTATGAGAAAAAGTTTTTTAGTCGCGGGCAGGAGCGGCCTGTTTTTAACGTCGCCGGTATTCGTCTCGGCGTTCAAGTCTGCTATGATTTGTGGTTTCCGGAAATGTCGCGGGAACTTGTTTTGCAAGGTGCCGATCTGCTCTGCGTACTGGCGAACTTCGGCGCAGCGACAACGCAGGAGATTGCGCGGGTGAGAGCGATTGAAAACAGGACGGCGCTGGTTCTCTGCAATCGCGTCGGCTTTGAACAGGAAGCGGATATGGATGCGGAGTTTATCGGAAAAAGTTTGATTGTAAATCCCGACGGCCAGATGCTGGCCGAAGGAGAAGAGCAAAAAGAAATTGCCAAGGTCGTGGATCTTGAAATCAATCGTGCGCGTTTTAAAGAGAGTCTGCTGTGCGACGATTTATTGGAAGAGATAAAATTGCATCAATAAAGAAAGTGCTGTCGCGAAATAGTTTCTATTTTGCGACAGCACTTTCTTTATTGGTTTATTAGGTTGATTGAATTGAGTCTGCTTAGCAAATCAAACTTGATTGTGGTGTGATTTTCCTGAGTCGTAGCTCTATCCGCAACAGTGGTTTTTTCAGAACGAAAGGGCATCGTGCCAGGCATGGCCGAAATAGTCTGCATCCGTCATCATTCCAGACACCATGCGCCATCCGGGCGCAGTGTCTGCTCGCGGCGTCCATGCCGCGAGTGATGTCGGACTTGCCTATTTCAACCTGTCTGGCATTACTCGCCCTAAACGTTCTGTAAAAACCACTGCTGCGGGGCTTGGCAGACCGAAGTAAGAGGACGAAAAGGCAGCGCAGAATATTGCGCACTTTTTTTCTCATCGCGCCTGCAACATCTTTTTATTTTTGATAAACAATTAAATTTTGAAAGCGGCACAGCGTGTCTTGCGTGTTGGCGTATGCGTGCGGTTGGTTGGCGAGGAACTTTAACGCCTGTCCGGTTTGCAGCGTGATTTTTTCGTTGCCCAGTCCGATTTGCAGCGTGCCGGCAAAAACGAAGATATATTCCTCGACGCCCTCGGCATGGTTGGGCGAATGATGCGTCGCGCCCGGCTGCAGTTCAATCGAAAGAATTTCAAAATGCTTGTTGGCGTCAAAGGGGAAAAAGGAATAAATTTTCATCAGCCCGTCGCATTCCAAAACCGGCGTGAGCGTATCCGCGGAAATAATTTCGTAGCTGAGGTCGTTTTGCTCCATAAACGTCGAGAACGGAACCTTCAGACCGGTGGCGATCTTCCAAAGCGTCGATACGGTCGGGTTCGATTTGCCCCGCTCAATCTGGCTGAGCATGGCTTTGCTGATTCCGGTCGCTTCGCTGATCGCGTCAAGACTCAAGTCGTGTTTGCTGCGCAGTTTTTTCAAATTGCGGCCGACGAGCAAGGTAATATCATCCATGCGTGAAACCATCCTTTTGTATTGTATGATGTAGTTTTGTATGTTATGATGAACAAAAATAAAAATGCGGAGGCAAAAATGAAACAGGCAATCGGCTACGGAATTTTGGCATCTTTATTTTTTGCGGTGACTTTTATTTTAAATCGAAGCATGAACGCGGCCGGCGACAGTTACCTGTGGAGTGCGGCGCTGCGCTATCTGTTCATGTTGCCGTTTCTCTTTCTGATTGTATATCGGCGCAGGCAAACAACGCAAGTCTACCGGGCGATAAAGAATGAACCGGCGGCTTGGCTGCTCTGGAGCAGCGTCGGTTTCGGCCTCTTTTACCTGCCGCTGACCTTTGCGGCCAATTACGGCGAATCCTGGCTGATCGCCGGACTATGGCAATGTACGATTGTGGCCGGAATTTTGCTGAGTCCGCTCTGGGGCGTGCGCATCCCGGGAAAAAATCTCGCGATTGCGGCCTTCATCCTGATCGGCGTTTTTGTCCTGCAGATGGAAAAAGCGGCAGGAGAAAACATGGGGCAAAATTACCTTTATATTTTGGCGGTGCTGGTGGCGGCGGTCGCCTATCCGCTCGGCAACCGGAAAATGATGCTGCTGTGTCGCGATGAACTCAACACGACGCAGCGCGTATTCGGCATGACGCTCTGCAGTATGCCGTTCTGGCTGCTCACCGCTGGCGCGGCGCTTTTGCAAAGCGGGCTTTTCAGTTGGTCGCAGGCGATGCAATCGTTGATCGTCGCGCTTTTTTCCGGTGTCGTGGCGACGCTACTCTTTTTCAAAGCGACTACAATGGTCATGCACAATGCAAAAAAACTGGCAGTCATCGAAGCGACGCAAGCGGGCGAAGTCGTCTTTTCGCTGCTGGGCGGCTGTCTGCTTCTGGGCGATGCGCTCCCGACGACGCTGGGCTGCATCGGCTTGTTGGTGATTGTAATCGGTATGCTGGCAAACAGTCTTACGACCGCATCATAAAAAAATGTAAAAAAGACTTGATGAATAATATGACCAGTTGTATAATAAAGACATGGCAAGAAAAAAAAGCGCAGACTTAGAAAAAACAAAACAGACTATCCTGGAAGTCGGCCTCGCTCTTTTTGAGCAAAAAGGATTCAATGCGACCGGTATCCAAGAGATCGCCACATTGGCCAATGTGCCCAAAGGCTCTTTTTATAACTATTTCAATAGTAAAGAAGACTTTTGCGTTGCAGTCATTCGCTTTTATACGGAAGCGAGCATTGGACGATGGAAAAATATGCTGGCGGCGGCAGAGACGGAGGGTTCTTATCAGGCTTTAAGCACGGTCTTCGTAGAAGTTACCGAACGCTATGAATGTGCGGCGGTAAAAAAAGGCTGCCTCCTCGGCAACCTGGCTGCGGAAATCAGCGAAGCCAGTGAAGAATGCCGCATGGCGTTAGCGGAAGCGGTACGCGAATTCAAAGAAATTTTGGCCGAACGATTGGCAGCGGGACAACAGGCGGGGAAAGTACGGCAGGATTTGTCCGCGCAGCAATTAACTGATTTGGTTTGGGATTGCTGGCAGGGCAGCTTGCTGCGCATGAAGATTGAAAAATCGGCCGAACCGGTCAGAACGAATTTGGAAAGTCTCTTTCATCGCCTGCTGCTGCCGTAGCGGAGCGAAGGGATGCCGGATAAGGCGAAAAGCCTTATCCGGACAACAATCCTGTGACAAATTTTTTTGACAAATTAAAGACGAATGGTCACTTAAAAACAAAAATGAATGCGAGGGTTAAAAAAATGGCGAATAAAAAAGTACTTTTAGTGGTTACCAATCATGACAGAATCGATGATCAACATGTATCCGGCCTCTGGCTGGAAGAATTTCTCGAACCGTACCGTGCGTTGAAAAGCGCCGGTTATGAAGTTGTCGTAGCCAGTCCGAAAGGCGGCAAATCGCCGCTCGACGCGCGCTCGATCGAAGGCGGCATTGCAGGAATTTCTGAAGCGACGCTGCTGGAAAACACGCTTGCGCTGAGCGAAATCAACCCGCTCGATTTTGACGGCATCTTCCTCTCCGGCGGACATGGTACGATGTTTGACTTTCCGGCCAGCGCTGATTTGAAAATCGCGCTGCGCAAGCTGAACAAAGAGGGACGCGGCATTGCTTCGGTCTGCCACGGCGTGGCCGGTTTGGTCGGCGTATTGAACGAGCAGGGCCGTCCGATCGTCGAAGGACGCAACATCACTTCCTTCACCAACACCGAAGAAGTCGCGGTGGCGCTCGACCACCTGGTGCCGTTCATGCTGGAAACGCGTCTGCGCGAACAGGGCGGCCTGTTCAGCAAGAAAGATAATTTTGCGGTTCATGTGGTTGCCGACGGCAATCTGATTACCGGACAAAACCCGCCGTCCAGCAAAGCAACGGTGGAAGCGTTGATCCGTTTCATTGAAAGCAAGTAAGAAGAAAAGCGTAATAATAAATAAGAGCGTCCGTCAGCAATGACGGACGCTCTTATTTATTATTGCGACGATGGCAAAGAAAGGCAATGCGTGATATGATTTCCATATAAAGGAAAAGAGGGGGCGATTGATTTTGCGTGCTAAGATCGGCTTGTTGATGCGAATGGCAATCGTTATGGTGTGGCTGTGCTGCAGCGGCGCTTTTGCTTCGGCAGCGGAAGAAGCAGTACAGCCTGTTGTCGCAGCGGAAAACAGTCAAAATCAGGTGCTGGGTGAGGTGCAGAAATCCGGTAAGCATGGCCTGCTGGATCAAACGGGAAAAATAATACTGCCGTTATTGTTTGACTCCATTGCGCCGTTGCCGGACGGTTTTGTCGGCGTGACGCTGAACGGCAAAAAAGGCGTCTATGATCGAAACGGCAAAATAGCGTTGGCGCTGGAACATGACGAAGTCAGAGCGGCTGGCAATGGCTTGTTGGCAGCGAAGCAGGGCGAGGAGTGGAATTATTATAAAGCCTATGAAAAGAAAAGATTCGCCGGCCCCTTTACGGATGCAGGCGTATTTTGCGAAGGCTTGGCGCGGGTAAAAAAGAATGAGCGCTGGGGTTATATCGATCTTCAGGGAAAAACGGTCTTGCCTTACCTCTATAAGGAGGCCGCTGATTTTTCCGAAGCGTTGGCGGCGGTGAAGTTGAATGACAAGTGGGGATTCATCGATAAGACAGGAAAAATGGCGATAGCGGAAAAGTTTAGCAAGTATCTGCAGCCGTTCAAAGAAGGCTTGGCGGTGGTGAAAGCGGAAAACGGTTGCCAATATATTGATCGACAGGGGAATCTGGCAATCGCAGCGCCCTACGATCAGGTCTATCCCTTTACGGACGGGTTGGCGGAAGTGCGTGTGCAGCAGCGCAATGTTTCCTGGAGCGGCGTCTTATTAACCGCGGCGAAAGTAGCCAGCGGCAGCGTGATTGTGAATCCGCTGGATTTGACGCAAAAAATAGTAAGGCGCGGCTTTATTGATAGGACGGGAAAGCAGATCGTGCCGCTGACGTATGACGGGGCCGGCGAATTTAAAGACGGCATGGCGTTGGTCATCATCAAAGAGAAAAAGGGGTATGTGAACCGTCAGGGTGAATTTGTGATTCCAGCTGTCTATGATGAACTTGGCGCGTTTAACGAAGGTCTGGCTGTTGTCAAAAAGGATGAAAAATGGAATTACATCAATAAACAAAATCAACGGATTAGCCGTCTGTTGTTCAGCGACGGGCAAAATTTCAGTTGCGGTTTGGCCGCAATCAAGCTCGGTGACGAGTGGGGCTACATGAACCGTGAGGGGTATCTGCCGTTCAAGGGGCGCTTCGAAGCGGCGAAACCGTTTAGCGAACAGGTTGCGGTGGTCAAGCAAAGCGGCGCTTGGGGCGTGATCGATGCGAGAGGGAAATTCGTCATTCCTCCCAATGCGGCCTATGAGGAACTGCGCGATTTTCACGCCGGTGCGGCGGCGGTGAAAATAAAAGGGCAATGGGGCTATTTACGTCTTGACGGACGAATGCTGGTCGAAGCGCAGTATGATGCGACGCTTCCGTTCGGGCAATAAATCGCGCTTGATTCTTTGATGAAAACGTAAGGCGGAAATAAGAAAACCAGGCGATCCTGCAGCAGGAAATCGCCTGGTTTCATTTGTTTCAGTTACATTAGACGCGGAAAACGCGGATGCCTTTTTCCATCTCCTGCGCCATGCTGGCCAGGCCTTCGCTGAGCGAAGCCAGTTCCTCGAGCGAGGCGGACTGTTCCTGCGTGGCTGCGGAGACCTCCTGACTTTGTCCGGCGCTGGCGCGGCTGACTTTGTCGATCGCCTGCATCGCGATCACCACGCGCTGGCTGCGCTTGGCGATCGTATCCATCACCTGCGAAGCCTCGGAAACCTGACCGACCATTTCTTCGATCATCGCGGAAATTTCTTCGAACGAATGTCCCGCGCCATGCACCACCTGGTAGCCGGTCGAGACTTCCTGCGTGCCTTTTTCCATCGCGCTGACGGCCGCGCTGGTATCGGCCTGGATATCGCCGATCAACTGGGCGATCTGTTTGGTCGACTCCTGCGATTGCTCGGCCAGTTTGCGCACTTCCTCGGCGACTACGGCAAAGCCGCGTCCCATCTCGCCCGCACGGGCCGCTTCAATCGCCGCGTTGAGCGCGAGCAGATTAGTCTGTCCGGCGATGCCGGAAATCGTGTCGACGATCAGGCCGATTTCTTCCGAACGTTGGCCGAGTTTGGCAACGCACTGCGCGGAAAGATCGACGGTCGAGCGGATCAGATCCATCTGGCCGACCGCCTTTTCGACCGCCTGCACGCCCTGCGAAACGGCGTTGCCGGTTCGGTCGGCCGCCTGGCTAATCACCTGCGTGTTCGAGGCCGCCTGACGGATGCCGCTCGAAATGTCTTCGACCGCGTGCAGCGTTTCATCGGTTTGCTTGAGTTGGTCTTCCGCGCCTTCGGCGACGCGCGAGATCGCGAGCGAAATCTGGCCGCCCGCCTGTGCGGACAGTTCCGAGCTGTGGTTGATGTCTTGTACCGCGCCGGTCACCTGATGCGCGGAGAGCGCGATCTGCTTTACCAAATCATGCAGTTGTTTACGCATCGCGTTCAGGTGGCGTCCCAGCTCTCCGATCTCGTCGCGACCGGAAACCGCGACGTCTTTGGTCAGATCACCTGCGGCAATTCCTTCGAGCACCGCGCCGACTCTTTCCAAACGACGCGCCAGGCTGCGGGCCATCAGCCAACCGCCGCTTGTCAAGAGCAGCAAGGCGGCGATGGTTACGGAAATCAGAACTCGTTCCGCCGTTTGCGCGGCGGCTTTGCTTTGTTCGTTCATTTTTTCGCTGGCCTGCGCGCTGCTGTTGACCAGTTCATTTAAGATCTCGGTACATTGCATCGAATCTTCGGTGACGGATTGATTCATGTAAGCGACAGCAGCGGCGTTTTTGCCGCTCTTGGCAAGCGCGAGCGCTTTTTCTCGGCTGCTGCGGTACGCTTCAATGGCCGTTTTTAGCTTCTCCAGATGCTTTCGTTCTTCGGCGGAACGATTGCCTTTTTCATAGGTCGCCAATGTCGTATTCGTAAGCGCGGACAAGTCTTGAATCTTTGCTTGCAGCTGTTGCTGTTTTTGCGGCGACAGGTGTTCGTCAATCAATTGACCGACCATCACGTGAACGATGATAAAATTGGCGCGTACTTCATTTAACTGCTTGATCGGCTGTAAATGTTCTTCATACATGCGGTCCATATTCTGACTGACCGCGTGCGTGTAATAGTAGCCGAAAGCTCCCGCTACGGTCATGGAAGCCACCGCAACCAATACGGCCAACATCAATTTTGAAAACAGTTTTAAATCATGAAACCATTGCATCGTGAAATTCCTCCCCAAACTAATAAATTGCGGCTAGTGTGGTTAAGAAGCGATGCAAGCCGTCCCGACAAAAATAAAAAAAACTCAGCCTTTGCTGAGGATGCATGCCAACAGACGACCGATCCTTCAGAACCGAGACATGACCTCCTTCCTATCTCCCTTAGGCAGCAGCGGCGATTGCTAGGCAGGCGGTTGTTCTTCAGTTCGTAAGCCCTTCTGGGCGCCTGTCTTTGAACTATGCAGTTGTCGCGTTCCTATCTTCAATTGTAATTTTAAAGTTTTTTAAGTGGAATGTCAAATCGGGCGGCGGGACTGATTAAAAAATGCGAGACCGGCTCATGGCTGAGCGGCTCGCATCGATGAGTTACTCGGTGATCTCGACCAGATTGCCGTCCGGATCGGCAATGCAGCTTTCATAATAACCGTCGCCGGTGCTGCGCGGTTCGCTGGTGACTTTAAAGCCGTGCGTACGCAACGTTTCGGTCAGTGCATCGACCGCTGCGCGACTGCCGACGGAAAAAGCAAAATGGATCAGGCCGAGCCGCTGTTTGGTATTGGTTGCGGCAGGCGTGATGCCTTCCTGCTGCATTAATTCCAGGCGGGCGCCGGAAGAAAAGGAAATGAAGTACGAGCTGAAACCTTTGCGGGCGTTGACGTACTTGTCATTGGCCTGGCCGGAAAAATAGCGCGTATAAAAATTCTTCATTTCTTCCAGGCGTTGCGTATATAACGCAATGTGTTCAATTTTCATTGTGTCCGCCTCACTTTCGTTTATCTGGGCCTGAAGAAAAAGCTCTTCCTGTTAATCATAAACGATAATGCGTGCGTATGCCATGTCTTTAGGAAGCGACGGCGCGTTTCTTTTGTTCGTCGAGATACGCGCACAGCGCAAGAAACTCGGTGATGCTGGTGATCTTTTGCAAATTGCGCAAGTCGAAGAGGATGCCGGTGTATTTATGACGGACAAATTCCATATCGTACAATTCACATTCGATGAACCCTTTGCGCCAGTCGTGGATGAGCGGCGTGAAATCATCCCAGTTGCGTTCAAAATATTTTACCTTCGCAAAGCAAAGCTGGTAAATATAAAAAATTATCCGCACGAGCGACGATTTTTTGGCAAATTTGTGGCTGAAAAAAATCTTTTGCGGATATTTATCTTTTGGCCGCTCCCAATATAAATTAGCATTGCACTGCAGTGCATATTTCTTCAGCACCTGTCTTTTTTCCGGCTCCAGCTCATTGAGCAGAATGCGGTTGCGGAGCTCGCTGTCTTGCATTTTCAATGAATGATAATCCATGACCTCAAATCCTCCCGTCGCGTTGTCGGTTAATGCTCTACTATTAGTTGAATTTCGCGAATTATCGCAAAAATCCTTTTGCTATTTAATAAAACAGGTAAAGCTATCGAAAAAATCAATTGAAAAGAAAAAAGAAAATGCCCGCTGTAATGAAAGCGACTTGCTTTAGTACAGCGGGCGTGCATTACTTGCCGAAGTAGAGACTGGCAAGCAGGATGACGAAGACAATCGCGGTGATAATCGTGTAGACCCAGTCCCGTTCGGCAATGAAGATAAGGATCGAGGTGCCGACGCGCAGAACCGGCGTCAGAATCAGCATCAACAAACCGAGCATGATGATGCCGAACGGCTTGCCGGCAAGCGCTCCGGCGAGAATGGCTGCGCTTTGCGTCGGATATTCATGGCCCGGATAACCGCTTTCGCCGCTGATAAAGAAGACGAGAAGACCGGCGATGATGACCGCGGCGCTGGCCAGTACGCCGAGCCGCAGCGCGTAGCTGACAAAAAGGTCTGCCTTGCGACCGGCGGATACTGTTGTCGTCATAATGAAACCCCCAATCCTTGCAGCATCATCTGAATGCCGAGATAAAGCAGAACCGGTATGAACAATTTACGGATCGTCCGGCTCTTCATTTTTTGCATCAGCCGTGCGCCGATCGTAGAGCCGATCAATACGCCGATCGCGACCGGCGCGGAAATGAGCGGGTCGATATCGCCGCGAAAGAGATAGATTGCCGCGCTGGCCGCGCCGGTTACGCCCATCATGAAATTGCTCGTTGCGCTCGATACTTTAAGCGGCAGACGCATAAACATGTCCATCGCCATGACCTTGAAGCTGCCGCTGCCGATGCCGAGCAGGCCGGAGATCACGCCCGCGCCGTACATCACGCCAAAGCCGCTGTAGACGTTTGCCGCATTGTAGGCGATGCGACGGCCGAGTACCTTGTCATAATAGTCGCCCTGCAGGCGCAGCTTTTTCGCCAACGGATGCAGTTCGACCTCGCCGGGCAGTTCCTGTTTTACTTTTTTCAGCATCATCAGCGCCGAATAAATGAGAAAGACGCCGAAGATCGAATACAACAAGGTCGGCGCAATTAAGCCGCCGATCACCGCGCCGCAGATCGCGCCGACGGTGGTCGCGATTTCAAGGAACATGCCGACGCGGATATTGGTGATGCCGTCGCGGATGTAGGCGATCGCCGCGCCGCTCGACGTGGCGATGACCGAGATCAGGCTCGCGCCGATCGCGTGCTGTATGTCGACGCCGAAGAGAAACGTCAGCGCCGGAGTCATGATGATGCCGCCGCCAAGCCCTAAGATCGCGCCCATGATGCCGGCCGACATCGAGATCAGTAGAATTTTAAAAGCGATAATGGTCATAATGCTGGCTCCTGTTCTTTTTCTTTTGCATGAAAAACTGTACTTGTTCTACGAACACAAGTATAATACAAGACATACAAACGTTCAATAAATTTATCAATATTTTACAATGTAAAGTAAAGGAGCGAAAAAGAATGCGTTTTGAAAACATAGATGAAATCGACGCCAAATCTTACAGTACCTCTCGGCGAATGGACGCTTAAGCCATGCGGAACTCGGACGTCTGGTCGGCCTGACGCGCGCCGCGGTGCGCGAGCGGGTAAGCCGCCTTTTGGAAAACGGCATCATCAGCCATTTCACGATCGTCGTAAATCCGCTGAAAGCAGGCAAGAGTTTGTCGCTTTATTTCAACATCGACGTGACCTGGGAACGGATGGACGATATCGCCGCCGAACTGCTGGCCTGCGAAGAGATCACCAATGTATATCAGATGAGCGGCCGGCCGCATCTGCATGTCCATGCGCTGTTTGACGATCAGGATCATGTCGAACGCTACCTGCAGCGCCTGCGCAAAATCGAAGGCATAGTCAGCGTCGAGTCCGAATTTTTAATGGCGCGCTATAAAGAGCGCGGCGCGTTGTTGATTTGACGGAAATGAGAATGGTGAGGGCAAAAGAGAAAACAGCATAAAAGACGCCTCGTTGCCAGTGTCGTAAGACAAGGTGACGAGGTGTCTTTTTATAAAGGAATATAGAGTAAAATAACTTTAAAAAATTAAGAAATGTTGTCGAAATTGTAAAAGATGATATGATATAGCCTAATTGTTAATCGAAAAATAAATGGTTGTGCAACATAATATCAATGGCATGAATCGAAAGAGAGAGGATGCCAAAAAGAAAAATCCAAAAGGCGAAAGGTAAGATGACTTTTGGATTTTTTCTGTTGCTAGAAACAGAATATGAGGGGGATCAGGATTGCAGCAAAGTAAAAGATACCAGCAAATACGGAAACTGATTATAGCACTACTCTTTCTTGGTGCGGCGTTGCAGCCGCAAACCGTCGGGGCGGCTGTGCCGCCCGATGACCGACAACAGCAGTTAGTGCGCGACCGGCAGCAGGCGGAAGAACGCCAGCAACGCCAAGACAGCAAAGACGTATTCTTGCAGCCAAAGATTGAAGTAGAACAAGAAGAAAGTCTGCCAAAAGAAGCGTTGACTTTTCCGATTCAAGAAGTCAGCATCAGCGGCGATAAAATAGAGCGCTTTGTCTGGCTGAGCAAGCAAGCAAGCCGCTATAATGGTCGACAATTCGGCAAAGAGGGTTTAAATCTGATCGTCAAGCGTTTGAATAGCGCCTTGATGGCGAAAGGCTATATCACGAGCCGGATCATGATTCCCGAACAGGAATTAGCCAGCGGTAAATTAGAATTGGTTTTTATTCCCGGCATGATCGGCGATATTCGGTTTGCCGAACCGATCGAGCGCGCCGTTTGGCGAAACGCGTTCCCGACACAACCGGGCGATATATTGAACCTGCGCGATTTGGAACAAGGCTTAGAACAGTTGAAACGCGTTCCGTCACAGGATGTCGATTTTCAACTGCATCCGGGGAAAAATCCCGGCGAAAGCGATGTCGTGATCAGCATCAAACGGACGAAACCGTGGAAAATCGTATTTTCACTGGACGATTCCGGCAGCAAGTCCACCGGCAAGCTGCAGGCATCGACAACGCTGGGCATTGATAACCTGATGGGCAGCAACGATCTGTTCAACGTCAGTTTCAGCAATGATGCGGAGGGACATGAGCGCGAATACGGCAGCAACAACAATTCCTGGAGCTGGTCGGTTCCCAACGGCTATTGGACCTATTCACTTTCTTCGCGCAGCAACACCTACAAACAAACGCTGCCCAGCGCCGGCGGCGGAACCTTGCAGTACAGCGGCGACAGTCATACGCTGGAAATCAAAGCGGAACGCTTGCTGCAACGCGATAAGAACAGCAAAACCGGCGTCAGTTTGAAAATGCTGCAGACGCGCAGTCGCACCTATCTGGACGATACGCAAATTGATATTCAGCGCAAAGAAACCGTCGCGCTCGAACTGGGAGTGAATCAACGCCGCTTTTGCGGCAACGACACTTGGGATTACCAACTGGCCTATCGCCACGGCGTACCGTGGTTCGGTTCGATGTCAGAATCGCCGTGGCCTGATAGTCCGACAAGCCGTTACGGCATCTGGACAGGAGAAATCAATTGGACGCATCCGATGAAATGGGGCAAAACGGATGTCCGCTACAGCATGACGCTGCGCGGACAATACAGCAACAGCGTACTCTTCGGCGTCGACAGTTTCAGTATCGGCAACCGCTATACCGTACGCGGCTTCGACGGCGAGCAGACGTTGGCGGCCGAAAAAGGCTGGTATATGCGAAATGAATTGGCGTTTGTACTCGACGGTAGAGGACGAGAGTTGTACTTGGGGCTTGACGGCGGCGAAGTCGCTGGGCCAGGAAGCGTGAATCTGGCAGGGCGGCAATTGATTGGTGCGACGCTTGGCTTGCGCGGCAACATGCATCAAGGCGGCTATCTCGACGTCTTTGTCGGCTGGGCGCTCAAAAAGCCGGACGGATTTACTTCAGAGAATCCAACCTTTGGTTTTCAATACAGTTACCAGTTTTAACCGTTATAAAGGAATAGTGAAGCAAGGGAGTGCAAGAAAATGACAGGGAAGAGACAAATTTGGCAGCGCATCGCTGCCTGGCTATTAATCTTTTTATGCAGCAGTCAGCCGGTATTAGCTGCGACGCAAGTGGAAATCGATCCCAGCGTCGACAAAGGCAAGCAACCGCAAATCACGCAAGCGCCGAACGGAACGCCGATGGTCAACATTGCGACGCCGAACGGCAGCGGCTTATCGTATAATCGCTTTTTGAACTTTCAGGTCGGCTCGAACGGACTGATCTTAAATAACTCACGCGTGATTGCCAATACTCAATTGGCAGGCTTTGTCCCCGGTAATCCGTTGTTGGGGCAAGGCAGCGCATTAAGCATCTTGAATGAAGTCAGCGGCAGGCTGCCCAGCCAACTAAACGGGCAAGTCGAAATTGCCGGTACGCGCGCCAACTTTATTCTGGCGAACGCCAACGGCATCGTCGGCAATGGGTTTGGCATCGTCAATGCCAACCGGGTCATCCTGACCACCGGTACGCCGGTGTATGGCGGCAGCGGCAGTCTGGAAGCGTTCCGGGTCAGCGGCGGCCAGATCAGCGTCGAAGGTGACGGGATCACTGCCAAAGCAGGCGATGCCGATCAGGTCGAGTTGATGGCGCGCGCCGTGCGCGTAAATGCCGGCGTGTGGGGCAATACAGTAAAGGTTGTTACCGGCGCGAACCAGATCGGCTTTACGAATGGCGCGGTTACTCCGCTTGCCAATGCCGATCCGGCAGAAAAACCGGCGGTCGCGCTTGATGTGTCTGCCATCGGCGGCATGTATGCCAACAAGATCGTCCTGATCGGCAGCGAAAGCGGCGTTGGCGTGAATCTCGCAGCTGGAGCCGCTGGTCGCGGCCGTTTGATTGCCAGCGGCGGCGATATAGAGATCACCAATACTGGCAAAGTTGTATTGGCTGGCGTGGTGGCGAGCAACGGCAATCTCACAGTGACGACAAAGGATTCGCTTGTCAACAGCGGCAGCCTCTATTCCAGCGGCGATACGTCGCTCTTTGCCGCAGACCGCATAGAAAATAAAACCGGCGGCAACATGTACAGTCGCGGCAATCTGTTGATTGCCGCCAGCGCGGACAAAGACGCGCAAGGCAATTACCTTCGTACCGGAACGATTCTCAACGAATCGGCAAGAATGGAAGCCGAAGGCAATATCGATCTTAATGCTGCAGAAGTCATCAACAAGAGACGCGATTTTACGTATGGTCAGCATGTGGTGCAAACGACCTATCCGTCGTTCGGCATTACGCCGATTGCCGGGTTTGACAGTGCGATCCGCCATTATACGCAGACGATTTTAGAAGGCGACATCCGTTCCGATAGCGGCGCAGCCTATATGTTAGCTGGTCGAAATATCAGCGTCAGGGCAGCGAGTCTTGATAATCACTACAGTACAATCGCCGCCGGAAAAGATTTTAACTTTACGCTCGATCGATTTACTAACATTGGTTACCAAAATACCAACGTCACGATCAAGGATGGGCAGGACACGCATAAGAAAACAATTGCGCATCATACGTGGGCGCATCTTAACTGCTGGGATGAAGTCATTTATCATAACGTAGCCTATTACGATAAAATTACCGTCAAAATTCCAGATGCGGTGCCGGGCGTCGTTTCCGCCGGCGGTGCAATGAACGGCACGACAGGGACGATGGACGTCATCGTCTATGGCCCGGACGGCGTACCGCTGACCAGAACCAATACGCTTGAGCCCGCGCCGCGCAGCAGCGTGCCGGATCTTAGCATGCCAGACGGCGGGCAATACCAAAAACCGAAAGAAACCGCGCACTATTTGATCGAGACCAATCCGGTCTTCATCAACAAAGAAAAGTTCCTATCCAGCGACTATATGCTCAATCTTATCGCCTGTGATCCGGACAAGGTACAAAAACGACTCGGCGACGGCTGGTATGAGCAAAAGCTGGTGCGCGACCAAGTCACGCAATTGACCGGCCGACGTTATCTCGGTAGTTACGGTTCAAGCGAGGAACAATACAGAGCGCTTTTAGATGCAGGCGCGCAGTACGCACAAAAGTTTCAATTGAAACTCGGCGTCGCGTTAACCGCCGAACAAATGGCCAGTCTGACCAGCGATATGGTATGGCTCGTTGAAAAAGAAGTGAACGGACAAAAGGCGCTGGTGCCGATCGTCTATCTTGCCAAGGCGCAAGACAACGATCTGCGCGGCAACGGCGCACTTGTTGCTGCACAAAATATCAATATCGTCGCCAGTCAAAACCTGAAAAACAGCGGCGTCATCGTAGCGAAAGACCGCTTGACGCTGGATGCGAAAAATATCACCAACAGTCTAGGCAGTTTGTCTGGCCAGAATGTAACCTTGCTTGCAAAAGAAAACATCCAAAACCAAGGGGGCAACATCAGCGGCAAAGACGTAACGCTTGACGCTGCGGGCAGCATTACAAACGAAACCGGAACCGAATCCTTTACGAAAGACACATTGTCGGTTACGCAAGCCGGACCGCAGGCGAAAATTAACGCGACTAACAATTTAAACCTGATCGCTAAGCAAGATGTAAACGTGATCGGCGGCACTCTAAAAGCGGGTGCGGATTTGACCGTATCCGCCGGCGGCAATCTGAAAATTGACGCAGTCGAGGAAACCAGCCGCCAAGCGGTGGCCTACCGTTCCTCCGCGTCCAATCAAGATATCAGCAAGCATATGTTAAGCGATCTGACGGCTGGCAACAACGTTGTCTTACTGGCCGGAGCGGATGCCTCCCTGCGCGGTGCGCAAGTCGAAGCGGGCAGCCAAATCGGCTTGCAGGCCAAAGGCGACGTAAAAATACAAGCCGTAAAAGACCGCACCCTAAACGACGCCAGCGTCGGCGATCGCGGCGGCGACTATTTCACGCGATACCTAAACGATGATGAAGCCGTACGCGGCAGCAATCTGAAGGCCGAGGGGAATGTCACCGTGATCGCCGGTACGCTCGACAAAAACAATCCGGCAGCTGCAGGCAAAGGAAATCTGCTGATCGAAGGCAGCAACCTGACCAGCAAAACCGGCGGCATCCTGGCCGCGGCGGATCGCGACATCAGCGTCAAAGAAGTCGGCGAACGCCATGAAGCACTGGCTGAAAGCCGCATCACCAATGTAGGTTTGCTCTCCAGTAAAACCACCGACACCTATGACCACTCTATTAACCAACAAGTCAAAGGCAGCACGCTGTCCGGCGAAATACTGACCGTAGCCTCCGGCAACGACTTAAAAGTAAAAGCCGGTAACCTCGTCGCAACCGGCGACGTCTCCCTAACGGCCAAAGGTAACGTCGAGATCAGCAGCGCTGCAGAGAGTTACGAAGCGGAACATTACAAAAAGACAACCACAAGCGGCATCTTCGGCAGCGGCGGTTTTGGTTTTACGATCGGCAAAAAAAGCGAAAAAACCACCCTTGACCAAAACGGCGTCAACCAAGTAGCCAGCGCCGTCGGATCAAGCAATGGTAAAGTCAGCATCGCGTCAAACAAAGACATTGCCATTACCGCGTCCGACATCATCGGCGCGAAAGGCGTCGACATCACAGCGGCCAATAACGTTACAATCGACGCCGGGTACAACACCGCCAACAGCAAACAAACCTACGAATTTAAACAGACCGGACTTAGCGTCTCCCTTGACGGTTCTCTTGTTAACGCCGTGCAAAACACCATGAACAACGTGCAAGGCGCAACCGAATCCAAAGACAGCCGCCTAAAGGCCGTTTATGCCTGGAAAGCGGCAAACGAAATCAAAGACATCGGAAAACAGTTTGATAAGGCCACTGGAACATCAGTGGAGGATAAGAACGGCGCCTTCAACATCAGCCTCAGCTTTGGCAGCCAACAGCAAAAAAGCGAAAACACCAGCCAGCTGAGGCAGGCGCAAGGCAGCAACATCCAATCCGATGAAGACATTCGCATCAAAGCCAACACCGGAAACATCGACGTCGTCGGTTCCACCGTCAAAGGCAAGACCGTCGACCTCGAAGCCGGCAAGGACATTAACCTGATCGCGGCGAACAATACCAGCAAAGAGACCAGCACCTCCTCCTCCAGTTCCACCTCCTTCGGCGTAAGCATGGCGCTAAACGGCACTCTCTTCAATCCCAAACTGGATGCCAGCCGCGCCAGTTCTAACGGTAACGGCAACGTGCTAAGCCATGCCAATGCAAAAATAATTGCGCAGACCGAACTGAACATCAAAGCGCATCAAGACTTTAACATGAACGGCGCGCAGGCGTCCGCCCAGAAAGTAAACGCCGACGTCGGTCGCAACCTGAACCTGGCAAGCCGTCAGGATCAGGATAACTACCATGAAAAAACGAACAGCACCAGCCTAGGAATCGCCTTCGGCCCCGGCAGCTCCATAACCGGCTCCAATAACCGCAGCAAGACCGACTCCGACTACGTGTCCGTCACCGAACAGACCGGCATTTACGCCGGAAAAGACGGTTTTACCATCAACGTCAAGAACAACACCGACCTGAAAGGGGCGGTCATCGACTCTAATGCCACGCCGGATAAGAATAAGCTGACCACCGGGACGTTGACGTGGAGTGACTTGCATAATAAGGCGCAATACTCGGCTAGCAGTACTGGATTTAGCGTAAGTCTGAAAGACGGTAATTTCAGCGGTAGCCCAACGCCGGGAATGCCAGTGAAAGGCAGTGCTGACAGTACGACCCATTCGGGTATTGCCAATGGCACGATTACCATCAATGACAAGGCCAACCAAAAACAAGACGTAAGCACACTGAATCGCGATCCGAAACAGGTGATTAATGCGTTGGGCAAGATTTTTGATAAGGCTGATGTGCAGGAACGACAGCAATTAGCAAACTTATTTGCGCAAGAAGCGTTTAAAGCTGTGGGCGATATTGCAAGCCGAAAAATGAGTCAAGCTAATGCTGCGAAAATTGCTGCAGAAACCAGTTTGGAGTTAGCAAATAATACCGATGATCCAGAAAGGGCAAAGTTTTACAAAGATAATGCTGCAAAACTTATGGTTGTTTACAATGATATTAAAAAAGACTGGGATGAAAGTGGAACAATGAAAATATTATTGCATGGAGCGGTCGGTGGAATTGTTGCTGATTTTTCGGGAGGTAGCTTTTTAAGCGGTTTTGCATCAGCTGGATCAAGCGAAGCTTTGCGAAAAGAATTAGCAAAATTACCAACAGGCCTTCATACAATAGTTGCAGGAATCATTGGAGGTGTGGCTGCAAAAATAACTGGCGGCGATTCAGATACAGGTACGACAATAAGTATCAGCGGTAAAAAGAATAATTTTGATATGCCGCACCCAGATGATCTTAGTGCAAGAGATATTGCGGTTATGGCAATAGGCGGAATAGACGCTATGAGATTATCAGATGATGCGGTTGCAGAATTGATGGCAAAAGCGATAAAAGATATTGTGATTAAAGATGCAGGTGCAGGCACGATTTCTGCAGCACAATTTGTTTCAGATAAAGTTGTCAAAGTGGCTGAGTTACCTGGTGTAAACAAGTTGGGTTGGGCTAAGAAAGCACAGACCGCAGATATTTTTGTTCAGTTTCCGGGAGAAATTGTTAAGCAAAAAATGCTGCATTATGACGATCCGAATTATACGGCAGAAATGGCGATTGCGGATGCTTTTGAGGCGAAAGGATACGATGCTGTGAAAGGATATTCTATTGACAAAGCTGTAGAGTATGTTGGGAATAGAAAAGGACTTTCTGAGCCGGAAAAATATCTTTTGAAAAAGATTATAGAAAAGTTGTTATAAGAAAATGAAATGCGTTGAGGTGAATAAATGAAGTATGCGAGTTTCTCAAGACGTGTCTTAGCACATATAATTGACAGTCTTATTGTTAACTGTTTTTTGGAAGTAATATATTGGGGGTTAAAAGTATTTGTAAACTTAAATGATAAAAATGTCATAGATACGGGAAATATAATGTTAATAGCGCTGTATGGAGCTGGTTTTCTGATGATTGATGCGCCGTATGAAATATTGTCATACTGTTCAAAGTATCAAGCAACGATTGGGAAACGAGTAGTTGGGATCGTGGTTATGGATGTGAATGGAGAAAGAGTATCTTTTACGAGAGCTGTATTGCGATTTTTAGCAACTTTTCCATCAGCAATATCGCTGGTGGGGTATTTGATGGTATTGTTTACTCGAAAGAAGCAAACGATGCATGATATGTTAGCAGGAACAGTGGTGTGTTATAAGAAATAGTAAGTTGGGGTATTTCAATCCTGCAAAAAACCGCAAAAAGCCAGGCCGCAGAATTTGCATTCAAACGGCCTAGCAACAGACAACAACATAAGAACCCAATGAAATCAATGGTTCACGGCATTACGTCGTGGGCCATTTTTCAATTTCACTACAAAAACACTACAGTCCGGCCCAAAACACGGCAAATTTAAAAGTTTTTTTAGGTCGCATGAGCGCAGGAAAACAAAGGGCTGACGCCGCTTTTAACTGCGAGAAAACAGTGCGGAACGAAAAAAAATAATCCAATTGCTTAAAAAATGGGGTGATTTTGCTATATATTATAGAATGAGCTTTTTAGAAAGTATGCTGCCAAAACAATGCTCGCAGGGGTAGAAAGTGGGTAGAAACGTTGAAAAGAAAAAACAATAAACAAACAAGGGGACGGTTCCGCTGTTTCCTTTTTTACCCAAACGTGATAGAGTAAAAGAAAACGGGCGGGTGAATGCTGATGCCGAGAGTAGCGCGAAAGCGGAGCGAGAGCGGGATATACCATGTGATTTTGCGGGGAATCAATCGGCAGGAGATATTTTATGACGAAACGGATTATCGATATTTTATCGATGTGCTGAGGGAAATCAAAGAAGGCAAAAACTATGCAATACATGCCTATTGTTTGATGGGAAATCATGTACACATGCTAATCCAGGAAAGAGAGATGGATTTGAGCAGTGTGATGAAGCGGCTGGGAATTCGGTATGCCTTTTGGTACAACAAGCGATACAGGCGAGTGGGGCACGTGTTTCAGGATCGTTACCGAAGCGAAGCGGTGGAGAATGACGAATATTTTCTTACCGTGGCGCGTTATATTCATAAAAACCCGGTGAAAGCAGGAGTGACAGCAAGAGCAGAAGAGTATGACTGGAGCAGTTGCCGGGACTACTATGCTCTTAAGGGAGCAACAGGACTGGCCGATTGTGAAATGTTGCTCGGCATATTGAACGGAAGAACTCAATTTGCAAAGTATATGGAGACGGAAGATGAACCGGAAGTCATGGAATATGAGGCGGCAGAGCAACTAAGTGACAAAGATGTATATGAAATCATGAAATCCCTCCTAGTGGATAAAGAAGTCGGGGAACTCAATACCATAAACAAAGAAGAGCGAAATCGGATATTACGGCAGTTGAAAGAAGTAAAAGGAAGTAGCCTCCGGCAGATTTCGCGAGTGACCGGGCTGGGGCTAAACGTGATATACAAGGCATAAAGATAAGACGAGAAATCGAACAACGGAACCGTCCCCTTGTTTACAAGATCAAACACCGGCGAATAGTGCAGACGGAGAATGGATCGGGCATCGTGGCGAGTCGACATATATATCAAATAACCCTGAAGTGAAAGAGCTGTTAAAAAAAGATGGGGTAGCTGGTATAAAGTACAATAACGGCATTCCAGACTTTTCACCAGTTACTAAAGGTGAAGTAAAGATTGAAGGTATGACTACCAACCGTAGAACTAATTTTGCGTTGGCGGATGAAGCGTTGGCAAAACAAAAAGGAGTGTCTGTTGAAGAGGTTAAAGCATGGAGAAAAGAGAAGAATTTGACATGGCATGAATGTAATGACACTCAAACAATGCAAGCGGTACCATCGAAAATAAATTCGACATTCGGCCATTTAGGTGGTGTTGGGGAAATAAATGCCATGACAACAAATTGATGTCATGAAGGGGGTTGAAAAATGAAAAGAATGAAGCATGAGGTTTTCGGAGAATTAGAATATAATCATAGTTGGTGGGAACGAAAGGAAAATATATATTTTTGTGGCGAAAAGAATGAAGTAACAATATGTGTAAACGGAAATGAGAATGGAGAATTTGAAGAAGTACAAAAAGAAGCATATAATAATTTTTTTAGTGATGTAAAAAATCTTCTTATGGATGCAGAGGATTCTATTTACGAGTATTATCAAGAGGTATGTGAAGATTATAGAGAAAGAATGGGTGATGGTGCGGACGAAAGTATTCCACTTATTTCAATAAAAGAAGAAATAAGAAATTTGATTAGATTAAATGAAGTGCTATTTCCATGGGTATTTAAAAAAGAAATTAGAGAAGTTGGGTTATTATTGACATGTAGTTGGGAACCAGAACATGGCCTTGCGGTAAAATTTGAAAATGAAAAAATAGTTGAAGTAGGTTATCAAGACATAGTTCTTTAATGAAAATGTTTTGATGAAGCAAAGGGACGCGTACGTTGCGTCCTTTTTTCTTGGCTCTAATAAAGCAAAGACACACCGCGTCCGACATCATCGGCGCGAAAGGGGGTCTGTAAATAGTTTTGTGCTTTTACCGGATTTAGGACAGTGAAGATTTCACTTTTTCCGGGGAAAACACCGATAACTGCAGCAAAATTTGCCCCCAGTTTTGAATTCGGCCCGTCCATTTTTTTAGAACATCCATCGTGGCAAGATAGAGCATTTTCTGCAACGATTCATCGTTGGGGAAAATGCTTTTCCCTTTCGTCACTTTGCGTAATTGGCGGTGATAGCTTTCGATCATATTGGTCGTGTAGATGATTTTTCGAATTTCAGGCGGATATTTGAAAAAAGTCGCCAGTTCAACCCAGTTTTTTCGCCAAGAATTTACGATCAACGGATATTTGTCGCCCCAACAATTTTCAAAGTTATCGAGTTCTTCCAATGCCAGCGCCTCGCTTGCTGCTGTATATACGGGCTTCAAATCAGCAAGCACCTTTTTGACGTCTTTGTATGAAACATAGCGTACTGAATTGCGGATTTGATGTACGATGCACTTTTGAATCTCTGTTTCAGGAAAACAGGCGGCAATTGCTTCGCTAAAGCCGTTCAAGTTATCCACGCAGCAGATCAAAACATCCTGCACTCCGCGATTACGTAATTCATTCAATACGACCAACCAGAATTTAGACGTTTCATGCTCGCCAATCCACATGCCTAAAACATCTTTTCTTCCGTCCATATCAATTCCGATTACCATGTAAGCAGCCTTGTTAACGATAGCGCCTTCTTGGCGGACTTTATAGTGAATGGCATCGAGAAATACGGCAGCATAGATTCGCTCCAGCGGCCGACTTTGCCATTCTTTAATGATCGGCATTAACTTATTCGTGACATTGGAAATCAAGGTTGGAGAAATTTCCACGCCGTACATTTTCGACAAATGGTCTTGGATGTCGCGTACGGTCATTCCTTTGCTATATAAAGCAATAATCTGTTCTTCAATGCCGGTCATGTTTTTCTGGTGCTTTTTTACGATCAGCGGTTCATGTTCGCCGTCACGGTCGCGAGGAATGGCCATTTCGCTTTCGCCATATTCGCTGACCACGGTCTTTTTACTATGGCCATTTCGGCGGTTGGTTCCGTTTTTCTTAGAAGGCTCGTTTTTCTCATAGCCAAGGGTCGTATCGAGTTCTGCTTCCAACATCTCTTGCAGAGTATCGCCAAATAGGTCTTTCAGCATCGCAGAAATGTCATCCGTGGTTTTCATGTTGCGTTCTTTGATTAATCCGCGAATTTGTTCTCGTGTTAATAGTCCCATGCTTTTGCCGCCCCCTCTAGTTTAATTTTATAGCCTTATTTAGGTATTGGCAAAAGCACAAACTATTTTACACTCCCGCGAAAGGCGTCGACATCACGGCGGCCAATAACGTTACAATCGACGCCGGGTACAACACCGCCAACAGCAAACAAACCTACGAATTTAAACAGACTGAGGCATACCCGATTTGCCGGACACAGGGAAGTTAGAGTATTCTAAACCTGTGGAGGTGATGAAAATGGCAAACAATACTGGAAAAAGATATAGTCCGGAATTCAAAAAACAAGTGGTTGCACGAGTGCTTGAAGAAGGCGGTAGTGTTGCTGGTACAGCCAAAGATTTTGGTCTTTCTGAGCAGACCCTTCGGAACTGGATTCGCGAAACAAAAGATCGACAAATTCCTGATAAGGTCAGATTTGCCGAAATGGAAGCCGAACTACAAAAATCGAAACGGCGTATCGCCGATCTAGAGCAAACAAACGAAATTCTAAAAAAGGCGGCCGCCATCTTTGCGACGAGCAACCGGAAGTAATTTATTCGTTCATTAAAGAACACCACTGCGTGTTTTCGGTTGGCAAGATGTGCAATGTTTTCGATGTATCACGCAGTGGTTATTACGAATGGCTACGTCGGCCTGCAAGCCAACGCAGCAACGAAAATCAACGGATTTTAGATCTGATGAAAAAGAGCCATGATGCCTGTCGTGGCATGTGTGGCTTGACGAAAATGTTGGGTGATGTGCGAGAAGAAATTCCCCACTGCAGTCGTAATCGCGCGTATCGCATACAAAAAGACAACCAGCTTTACTCCGTTCGCAAGAAAAAAACCTTTCGCGTCTGCACCACCGATTCAAAGCATTTGTTGCCCGTAGCAGAAAATTTATTGCAACAAAATTTCAATGTGAATCAGCCAGATACCGTATGGGTAACTGACATCACCTATCTTGCTACCGAAGAAGGCACGGCGTATTTAGCAATCGTAAAAGATATTCATGATAAAGAAATCGTCGGCTGGAGCGTCGAATATCACATGCGCACGGAACTGTGCATAGCAGCATTAGAAACGGCGGTAAAGCGACGTCGTCCTTCGCCAGGGCTTATTCATCATTCCGATCGTGGTTCGCAGTATTGCAGTGATGCCTATCGCGAAAATCTAAAAACCTATAAAATGCAGTGCAGTATGAGTCGCAAAGGAAACTGCTGGGATAATGCGTGTGCCGAAACGTTTTTTAGCACGCTAAAAAGCGAACGGATACGAGGTAGGAAATACAAGAACATCGAAGAACTGCGCCGGGATTTATTCTGGTATATTGAATCGTTTTACAATAGAAATCGTCGGCACGCAGCACTTGGCAATTTAACCATTCCGGCATTCAAAAAGCGGGCTGCTGAACTTCAATCTGCAGCATAAAATGAAAAAGGCTGATAAACCGTGATTCACTAACTCTGGAGTGTCCAGTTTATCGAGAACGCCTCAGACCGGACTTAGCGTCTCTCTTGGCGGTTCTCTTGTCAACGCCGTGCAAAACACCATGAACAACGTGCAAGGCGCAACCGAATCCAAAGACAGCCGCCTAAAGGCCGTCTATGCCTGGAAAGCGGCGAACGAAATCAAAGACATCGGAAAACAGTTCGATAAGGCCACTGGAAAATCAGTGGAGGATAAGAACGGCGCCTTCAACATCAGTCTCAGTTTCGGCAGCCAACAGCAAAAAAGCGAAAACACCAGCCAGCTAAGACAGGCGCAAGGCAGCAACATCCAATCCGATGAAGCTATTCACATCAAAGCCAACGCCGGAAACATCGACGTCGTCGGTTCTACCGTCAAAGGCAAGACCGTCGACCTCGAAGCCGGCAAGGATATTAACATGATCGCGGCGAACAATACCAGCAAAGAGACCAGCACCTCCTCCTCCAGTTCCACCTCCTTCGGCGTAAGCATGGCGCTAAACGGCACTCTCTTCAATCCTAAACTGGATGCCAGTCGTGCTAGTTCTAACGGCAACGGCGACATGCTAAGCCATACCAATGCAAAAATAATTGCGCAGACCGAACTGAACCTCAAAGCGCATCAAGACCTCAATATGAAAGGTGCACAGGCGTCCGCCCAGAAAGTAAACGCCGACGTCGGCCGCAACCTGAACATAGAAAGCCTTCGGGATCAGGATAACTACCATGAAAAAACGAACAGCACCAGCGTAGGCATCGCCTTCGGCCCCGGCAGCGGCATAACCGGATCCAATAACCGCAGCAAGACCGACTCCGACTACGCGTCCGTCACCGAACAAACCGGCATCTACGCCGGAAAAGACGGTTTTACTATCAACGTCAAGAACAACACCGACCTGAAAGGGGCGGTCATCGACTCTAATGCCACGCCGGATAAGAACAAGCTGACCACCGGGACGTTGACGTGGTCGGATGTGCAGAATAAGACGGAGTATAGTGCGAGCAGTACGGGGATTGCGTTGGATACGAGAAACAAAACTCCGATTACGCCGACGCCTGGTATTCCGGTATCAGGAGATGCGAATAGCACCACAAAATCGGGTGTAGCGTTGGGGTCAATCATAACGACTGGCGATCAAAAACAAAACATCGCAACGCTGAATCGCGATCCTAAACAGGCGATTAATGTGCTAGGCAAGATATTTGATAAGCAAACGGTGAAGGAACAGCAACAACTGGCAACATTGTTTGCTCAGGAAGCCAATAATTTGATCCATACTATTTCCGCTGGACATCAGGCAGAGGCTCGGAAAGAGAAAAACAAAGCCGCGTATCTGAATGACCAAGCAAAACAAGCGGAGAGCGAAGGAAAGTATTCATATGCAAATCAACTAAGAAAAGATGCTGCCGGGTATGAAGCCAACTACAATGAGATCATGAAAGACTGGGGTGAAGGCGGCAATATGAAAACATTGCTGCACGGCGCAGTCGGCGGCTTAACAGCTTCCTTTGGCGGTGGCGACGTATTCAGCGGCGCAGCCAGTGCAGCTGCCAATGAAAAAGCTATGGGAATCATGAACAATCTTGACCCCAATGCACAACGATTAGCGAGCTTAATTATCGGTGGAGTCGTTGGCAAGATGACCGGCGGTACGCAGGGCGCATTGACTGGTATGGCGACTGCAGAAAATGGAACCTTGTATAATCGACAGGCAAATAATTCTGGAGATTTGGTACAGGGTGATATTGTTAAAGCCTGGTATGGAGATGGAGATTCAAGAAATGGTACATATTGGCGTGTGGATTACGATTCATCAGGAAAGCTTAATTTCTTACCATACGGAAGCGATGTTCCAGAAGGGGCGATATACTGGAATCAAAAGGCTGGCGGATTTTGGCAGCGAACTGGCGTAGATACGTGGTATACGAGCAACAATCTACCAAATGTGAACGACTGGGATTTTTCGTTGCGATATAAAAAAACGATGAATGGGCAAATGGCATATGACGTCAATGCGCCAACTGTAAATCTATCAGTCAAAGAAAACTATCAAAGTGCAAATGCTACTCCAAGCACAGTAGAAGGAAATTATCAAGAAATTAAACATAGTGATAATTCATCTACAAAAATAGGTGATTACAGTTTGAATTTAATTGGGAAAATTGATTCAAAAGAAAATGTTGTAGTTCAAGCGTCGGCAGAAGGCAGTATTGTGCATAGTAACTTTACTTCAGATAAGATATTCAATACACAGTATGGCGCAGATTTGAAACTTGGAAATGGAGAAATTTGGTTGCCTAAACTTACGTTAAAGCCATCAAAGTCGGAATTTGTTATAGGCGGAGAAGCTAATATAATTAAAGGAGAGGGGACTTTTAGTTTTAAGGTTCAAGATTATACTATTACAGGTAAAGTTACAGGGGCTTTTGGAGCTGGGGGAAGAGTCTTTTGGGAAGTTAGTCCTACAAAACTAAAGGGCGGAATTAACGGTCAATTTGGGCCGGGTGGAGGCGTTGCTATTGAAGTTGAAAAGAAAGATTAACAGTTAATTAGAAAATGGTAGTTGTGAGTATTGAATAAATATAGATACTTACAACTACCATTAGTGGTTATACTGATTTTCTCAATGTCGCTATCAAGAAGGTGAAATCAATGTATAATGGTAAAATGAAGATGTATAAAGTGGAGGTAAATAAGTAGATGAAAAATACAGTAACAGAAAAACAGAAAATGGAACTATTTTTAATGATCATATTGGGGATCATTGGAATGATAAATATTGTAGGCGCAATTGGGCAGTATTTTTATCACCATAGTATGGAGGGAATATTTATAGCGATTTTAATGGCAACCCCATGCATAATTTCTATTTGGTATATACATAAAAAAGGATTACCATTGAGCAAAGGATATCATATGGAATTAGACTTTCAAGAATTATGGACGCTGCTATTTTTAAAAAAACAGTGTATTTATTGCAATGCACGTTTAAAACGTATTGTAAAATCGTCTTTTGAAGGAGAAAGGTTTCTTGAACATGGTCGTTATATTTCTTATGGAAAACAGTATAATGTAAAATATGAATACGAATGTGAAAATTGCCATAAGAAAATAAGTCTCAAAGAATTGGCAAAAAATAAAAGAAACAAGTAAGGTGAATTTAATAAAAAACGGGAAGCAAGGGGATGGTTCGAAACCACTGAAAAAGTCGCGTCAGACAGGGTTTAGGAAGCAAAGGGACGCGTACGCTGCGTCCTTTTGTTTTTAGAGAAAAATGAGATAAGATAAAAAGGAGTAAAAAATGAAGTGGTCTGTTGGTGAAAAAAGTATAGTTGGATGCATGATTACTGTAATCGGATTATACATAGCTATTACAATAAAGGTGTTTATGCAAGATCAAGATATTGAAAGTTTGAAAATAAAAGGAATGCTGATAGTTATTATTGCGCTTTTTATGGTTTGGGGAATGCGTGAGTACCGATATGTAAAAAAGAATAAGGTGAACCTTGATGGAGAAATATGTGAGTATGAAATGGAGTATAGTGAATGGTGGAGGCTATTGTTTGCCTCTAAAAAATGTCCTGTATGTAAAATGAAATTGAAGCTTGTCAAAAAGAAAACACACCAAGGGAAACGGAAAACTGCATATGCAAATCCAGATGTATACAGAGTCAGGATTCGCTATTGGTGTGATAATTGCCAAAGAGAAATCAAGCTTAAAGATTTGGGCGGAAAATGAAACGACGCGTACGTTGAGTCCCTTCAGACTGTCGAACCGTCCCCTTGTTTACTTGTTGAATAGGAGCTGACGTAAATGCCAACAGAACTTGCGGATATTTATACAATAACTAAGTTTGGCGAGGTGGAAAAATTAAGAGAAAAACTTGTTGAAGAAGATATAAATAAAAAAAATGAGCATGGATCAAGCCTTTTGCATTATGCGATTTCAGGAGGAAAAAAAGAGAGTGCATTATTCCTTATGGAAAAGGGGATTGATGTAAATTTGACAAATTACGAAGGTCAAACAGCGCTTCATCTTACATGTGCTAGTGGCGATGTAATAATTGCTGAAAAAATATTAGAAAATGGAGGTGATATACATATGAGCGATTTGCATAATTCCTAGCCCTTGAAAATCAAGGATTAAAAAGGCATAAAAAAGGACTTCACCCCTAGATTTGCCGAATTTATCAAGTGACAAAACAATCCAAACCGGCAAATTGAGGAGGAAGTCACTATGTATATTCGCCAAAACCCGCTGTTTTCCTTCGATACTTTGATGCAATACCAACCGCAAACTCGTTTAAGTATGCTGTTTGAAGAATTAAATGTTTACCCCGCGATTCAGGCGCTACCGCCAAAATCGATTCGAGGCCCCAAAGGATATAGCTTCGCAGCTCTTTTGCGAGCGCTCCTTGCCAAGCAAGTATGCGCAATTCCAACAGTTACAAGATTGGTTGAACGATTAATGACAGACTTGGTTTTTCGCTATGATTGCGGTTTTTCCACCATTGGTGCCGTTCCATCATCCGCAACGTTTAGCCGTTTTTTTCATAGTGTAAGCCAGAATCAAGTATTGCAGCAGTTATTCGAGCAACTCGTTGAAGTGGCAATGCAACGTAAGTTGATTCACGGTGATATTGTTGCAATTGATGCCAGCGCGATTACAGCCTATGAGAAAACGGTTCCTAAAAAGAACGCAACCAATGACGCAAAACATGCGAACTGGGGTGCTAAACGAGATACAAATGGTAATCAGCATGCCTGGTTCGGCTATAAAGTGCATCTTGCCATAGATACTGCAAGCGAATTACCGTTGGCAGTTACGGTGACACCGGCCAGTCATAACGATGTCACACAAGCCCTTCCGTTAATGGATCTATTGCCTTGCCAACCCAAGTATTACTGCTTAGATTCTGGCTATGACGTCAAAAACATCTACGAGAACATTCGTGCCCGTTCTGCGCAGGCGATTATTCCTTTAAATCGCCGTGGTGAAAAATTGCAGCAGGAAGGATTGGACGCAAACCGTACACCGACCTGTTCGATGGGATATTCCATGGTTTATTGGGGCTGTGATGCCAAAACAGGTGTGCTGAAGTTTCGATGTCCGCATGTTTGTGGAAAAGTAAGCTGTCCTAACGGCGCTGCCTGGTGTTCCAATTCTAACTATGGATTGGTGGTAAAGAAAAAAGTGAGCGAAGATCCGCGAAACTTTTGTACTCCGCACCGCGAAACCCGAGAGTGGAAAAAACTTTATAACGAACGAACCTCTGTAGAGCGTACATTTTCAAGGCTTAAAGAGCATTTGGGAGCCGATTTGCTGCGGGTCAGAGGCATTCAAAAAGTCACGGCACATTTGCTGCTATGTTGCATCGTGTTAATCGCGGGAACATTAGCCGTGAATTTGAAAAAAGAGCAAGCCGCTTAATATTTTTCAACGCTGACAATGAAAATGGGGGTGGTCTGTCTGTTTTCAAGCGTTTTTTCAGCAAGCTTGCTTGAAAGAGCATTTTTTCGTTTCGCTTCATCGAAATCGAAGCAAAACGGCTGATATTCCTCATGCTTCACCAAATACAATTATGAAAATCTCTCATATAAGAGATAAGTATGGAAATAATGCATTGTGGACTGCAGTTTTTAATTGCAGGGGGAAGAATTATGAAATTGTATCCTTATTGGTGAAATACAAATCAGATATCTTATCAAAAAATCAGGCAGGACGATCACCGATTGATTTTGCGAAGCAAATTAATGATCAAAAACTAATATCTATTTTGGAAATGAAATGAAGCAAAGGGACGCGTACGGTGCGTCCTTTTTTCTTGGTTCTAATAAAGCAAAGACAACCACAAGCGGCATCTTCGGCAGCGGCGGTTTTGGCTTTACGATTGGCCAAAAAAGCGAAAAAACCACCTTTGACCAAAACGGCGTCAACCAAGTAGCCAGCGCCGTCGGATCCAGTAACGGCAAAGTCAGCATCGCGTCAAACAAAGACATTGGCATTACTGCCTCTGACATCATTGTCATGAAAGGCGTCGACATCAAGGCGGCCGATAAAGTTACAATCGATGCCGGATATAACACCGCCAACAGCAAGCAAACATACGAATTTAAACAGACCGGACTTAGCGTCTCGCTTGTCAACGCCGTGCAAAAAACAAACAAGGGGACGATTCGAAACCACTGAAAAAGTTACAAAACCATAAATGCAAAAACGAGGTCAACGGGCAGAAAAAACCGCTGACTTCGTTCTTATTCTCTAAAGAAGAGCAAGGCAGCAAGTAAGAAAAAGGGGCGCTTCAGACCTGCGAGAAGCGCAAAAACAAAACGCTTGCCTCCTGATAAAAAGAAAAAATGTTTATTTAACGCAGACCAATGTCCTGCTTGACAGTGAATGCAAACGTTTGTTATTATAAAAACAGAGACGGAATATTGGGGTGCATACTATGCCGGTAACGATTAAGGATATTGCCAAGATTGCTGGCGTAAACTTTTCCACCGTGTCGAGAAGTCTGAACGACAGCGACCTGGTAGCGGAAGAAACGAAAAAGCAGATCAAAGAAATTGCGAAGAACCTGGGCTTTGAATTCAACGCCAACGCGAGAAGCTTAAGCACCCAAAAGACGGGCTCGATCGGCGTCATTTATCCGGAAAGCTTTGAAGCCTTTCATGTCAACCTGTTCTATAATTCGCTGCACAATCAGATCCGCAAGACGCTCGAGAAAGCGGCGCTCGATTTGATCGTGGCCTTTCCGAAGAACCGTTTTGACGGCAACAGCAGCAACATTGAACGCTTGGTAAAGAGCAAAAAGGTCGACGGACTGATCATTGTCAGCCCGCTTCTGGATGAAATCGACAAGGCGGCGCTCCGTCTGATGAAAAAGCAAGGCATTCCTTTTGTTTTCCTGCATCATTATCCGAGCGATCCCTGGCTTTTGGAAGAGGCGAACGTCTTTTGCACCGATCATTTCATCGGCGGCTTCAAGGCGACCGACCATTTACTGCAACATGGACATACGCGCATCGCCTGCATCACGGCGGAAGGCGGTATGGACGAGTTTGCCAGCCGGACGAAAGGCTACCGTGCCGCGCTCGAACAGCATGGCCTCGCATTTGATGAGCAACTGCTGTTTTACGGCGATCAGTCGTTTCAAGCCGGGTACCAGACGGTGCTCGATAATGAGGCGACGCTGCGCAGCGTCAGCGCGCTGTTCGCGCAAAATGACCTGATGGCCCTGGGGGCGATTCAGGCGTTGAAGGAATTGAAGCTAAGCGTGCCGGAAGACATCGCGGTCGTGGGCTATGACGACATCGAACTCCTGCCGTTTTTCAGACCGCAACTGACGACGGTGCATCAACCGCGTGAACAGATCGCGGTACTGGCCTGCGAATCGCTAATCCAGTTAATCAAGAACGAAAAGACACAAAAGCGGAACTTGGTCATCAAGCCGCCGCTGATTATACGCGAATCATGCGGAACCCGCAGTGATGCGGGCCGCAACATCGAATAATGCATGACGAATCAATCGGTTGTTTTTATCATTTATTACAAGCACTTGTAATCGGACTATTGTGAACTGTTGCACTGAACGTAACGCACGATCCGGAAAATGAAACAGCCTGGGGAAGATTCTGTTATGCATTATCTTTTTTTGCCCAAAATGCAAACGTTTGCAAATAAAAATAGCTTAAAAAGTCGGAATAGAGCAACAATTGCGCGCAGGAAGGGGGCCGGGAAAGCGCTTGCAAAGCAAAATAAAATCGAAAGCGGAGGGGTCAGAAATGATAAAAGTTGGCGTAGTAGGGTATGGAGTAATCGGGCAGCGGTTGGCTGACGGCGTGGCGCTGCAACAGGACATGAAGCTGGTCGGTGTTGCCGATGTGGCTCCGACTTTGGCAATTAGAGCGTTGAAGGAAAAAGGCATGCCGTATCCTCTTTATCTTGGCTTGGCGGAAAATCGTTCGCAGTTTGACGCGCTGAACATTCCGATTGCCGGATCGTTGGAAGATTTGGTGCGCGAGTCGGACATCCTGCTCGATGCGACCAGCGCCGGCGTCGGAGCGAAAAATAAAGAGCTGTATAAAAAGTACGGCAAGAAAGCGATCTTCCAGGGCGGCGAAAAAAATTCGGTTGCCGATGTGTTTTTTCACGGCTATGCCAATTATGAAAACGGCGTAGGCAAGGATTTTCTTAAGCTGACTTCCTGCAATACGACCGGCTTGATCCGTTCGGTTGATTGCCTCGACCGCGCCTACGGCGTCGAGAAGGTCGCGATCACGATTATCCGCCGCGTCGCCGATCCCGGCGATTATCACCGCGGTCTGACCAATGCGCTGCAAATTGACAAAGCGCCCAGCCATCAGGCGGAAGACTTAATGACGATCATGCCGCACATCAACGCGACGGGGATCTTAGTGCATACGCCGGTCACGCACGGCCACATCATCACGGTGGTTGCAACGACGAAGAAAAAGATCAACAAACAACAGGCGCTGGATGTATTCGGCAAACATCCGCGCATCCGGGTCGTGAAAATCGAAGACGGTTTCCAGGGTAATGCCTCCCTGTTCCGCTATGCAAGAGATCTCGGCAACCCACGCGGCGACATGTACGAAATCGGTTTGTGGGACGAATCGATCGTTGAATCGGGCAATGACATCATGTATGCGATCAACATTCCGCAGGAAGCGGTGACGATACCGGAAACGATTGACGCGATACGGGCCGCGATGGGGATGCAGAAAGAGCGTCTGGCGGCGGTCGGCGAAACGAATAAATATCTGGGGTTGGGAAAATGGCTGGAACAATAAGCGCAATCAAAGCGATGGACGAGCTGGCGGTCAGCGGTAAAACGGTGATCCTGCGCCTTGACATCAATTCGCCGCTCGATCCGAAGACGAAGAAAATCGTCAGTGAAAATCGCATCAAAAAAAGCTTGCCGACGCTACGGCATCTGCTGGAACGCGGTGCAAAACTGGCGATTCTTGCCCATCAGGGCGACACGCTCGATTATCATAATCTGATTCCGCTGACTGAACATGCGCAAAAGCTGTCGGCGCTGCTCGGCCAAGAGGTTCGCTACATCGATGATGTGTGCGGACCGGCGGCGCAAGAAGCGGTGCGGAACTTGAAAGCAGGCGAAGCGGTACTGCTCGGCAATTTACGTTATTTGTCCGAGGAAATATCGACGTTTGAAGATGCGGTAAAACTGAAACCGCCTGAAATGCTCAATACGTATCTGGTACGGAGCTTGGCGCCGCTGGCTGACTTTTATGTGAATGACGCCTTTGCCGCAGCACACCGCAATGCACCGTCGATGGTCGCGTTTCAGGAACTGCTGCCGAGCGCAGGCGGCTTGCTGCTGATGGATGAGATTCGTGCGCTGGCGACCGTGATGGAAAACCCGGCGCGACCGAACGTCTTCGTGCTGGGCGGGCTTAAGATATCAGACGCATTCGGCATGATGGAACAGGTTCTGGAGAACGGTTCGGCCGATAAGATTTTGACCTGCGGCGTTACCGGACAAATCATGCTGATGGCCGCCGGGTACGATTTGGGCGCTAAGAATGCGGAATTCATCAAGGCGCGTTCGCTCGATGTCTTCATCAAACCGGCGCAAGACTATCTGGCACGGCATCGCGACAAAATCGTCTATCCGCTGGATTTGGCCTATGAGCAGGCGGGAAAACGGGCCGAAATTATGCTTTCTGCATTGCCGGCAGACGAATTGTATCTCGATATCGGCCAGCGAACGATTGAAAAATTCCGCATCGAGCTGACTGGCGCGGGGACGATCTTCGTCAACGGACCAGCCGGGGTCTATGAAAATCCGCTCTTTGAAAACGGCACAAAAAACATTTGGACTGCGATTGCCGAAGCCAAAGGCTATTCGGTGATCGGCGGCGGCGACACGGTCAGCGCGGCGCAAAAGTTTATCGATACCGGAAAAATTAATTATGTGTGTACCGCCGGCGGAGCGATGGTCCGGTTTTTATCCGGTGACCGACTGCCGCTGTTGGCAGCGATGCAGAAAGGCGGTACAAAAAGGGGTGATGACCATGCTGAGTAAGGAAGAGACAAAGGAACTGAAATTATTCGCGCTCAACATCCGCATCGAAACGCTGAAAGCGATGGGTAATTTGGGCTTCGGCCATATCGGCGGCGCGATGTCGATTGCCGATACGTTGGCGGTTTTGTACGGCAAAGCGATGAAATACGACGCGAAAAATCCGGACTGGGAAGAGCGCGATTGGCTGGTTTGTTCGAAAGGCCATGCCGGACCGGCGATTTATTCATCCTTGGCTTTAAAAGGCTTTTTCCCGCTGGAACGCTTATTGGAACTAAATAAACCGGGAACCAGCTTTCCCAGTCATTGCGACAGAAACCTGACGACCGGGATCGACATGACGACCGGCTCGCTGGGGCAGGGTTCGTCGCTTGCGGTCGGCGTAGCGCTCGGTCACCGGCTTGATGGACGGGACAACTACACCTATCTGATTCTTGGCGACGGTGAAATGCAGGAAGGGCAAGTCTGGGAAGCAGTGCTGCTGGCAGCGCAGAAAAAAGTAAGTCGCCTGATCACGTTTGTTGATTACAACAAGCAGCAACTGGACGGTTACACGAAGGACATCAACGATATGGGCGACATCAAAGCCAAGTTTGACGCGTTCGGCTGGCATGCGCAGGAAGTGGACGGATCTGACGTGGCCGCAGTAGCGCAGGCGATTGAAAAGGCGAAACAAGAGCAGGAAAAGCCGTCGGTCATCGTATTGAACACGCTGAAAGGCAAGGGCTGCAGCTTTGCGGAACATGTACTTTTAAATCATCACATGACGATCAGCGCGGCGCAAATGGAAGAAGCCCTGGCCGTGCTGAACGGTGAAGTGGAAAGGCTGGTGCAGTCATGAAAGCGGTTTTAGCGGAAGAAAGAGTAAAAGAAGCCAAGGAAATGCGGGCTGTTTATTGTGAAACGCTGATGGAACTGGCGGAGGGCAATAAGAATATCGTTGCGCTGGATGCCGACTTGATGAATTCGATGGGCATGACGAAATTTGGCAAGGCATATCCGGAACGGACAGTTAACGTCGGCGTGCAGGAAGCCAACATGATTGGCGTCGCGGCCGGCTTGTCGGCGACAGGCAAGATCCCCTTCGCACATTCCTTCGGACCGTTTGCCACGCGGCGCTGTTTTGACCAGCTTTTCTTATCCTGCGGCTATGCCAAACTGAACGTCAGGGTTGTCGGCAGCGATCCCGGAGTAACTGCGGCGTATAACGGCGGTACGCATATGCCGTTCGAAGATATGGGGATCGTCAGAAATATTCCGGGCATCACGGTTTTGGAGCCGGTCGATGCGACGATGCTGAATGACCTGTTAAAACAAACGGCGGACTTATACGGCGTGTTTTATATCCGCCTCTTGCGCAAAAATGCATTGAAAATTTACCAGGACGGATCGACGTTTGAAATCGGTAAGGGCATCACGCTGAAAAACGGCAGCGATGTAACGATCATTGCCAGCGGCATCATGGTGGACGATGCGCTGACCGCAGCCGATGAACTGGCTAAGCAGGGCGTATCGGCTCGCGTCGTCAATATTTTCACTTGGAAGCCGATCGACAAGGAACTGATTATCCGTTGTGCGCAAGAAACCGGAGCGATTGTGACGGTTGAAAATCACAGCATCATTAACGGACTGGGTTCGGCGGTGGCGGAAGTGGTCGTCGACAATAAAAACGTGCCGATGGAACGGGTCGGCGTCAATGATTCGTTCGGCGAAGTCGGACCGCAGGATTATCTGAAGCGGCGCTTCGGTTTGACTGCGGAAAACATCGTGGCCAATGTGAACAAGGTGTTGGCGCGAAAAAGCTAATGGAGGCGTAAACGATGCTAAGGATACGACAGGAACAGGGCTTTCAATATGGTTACAATGCAATCACGACGATGGAAGAAAACGAAGACAATACGATGATGGATTTTGGCATCCTGCGGCTCGGACAAGGCCAGCGCGAAGAGCTGTTGGATGCGGAAAAAGAAAGCGCACTGCTTTTGATCCAAGGTAAGGTGACGCTGCAATTCAACGGCCAGGAGCGGACGATCGAACGCAAATCCTGCTTTGACGAAAATCCCTGGGTGCTGCATGTGCCGAAAGCGACGCCGGTTACGCTGATCGGCGCGGCGGCGGACAGCGAAATCAGTCTGACGAAAACCACGAACGAGCGTCCGTTTGCAGCCAAGTTGTATACGCCGGAAGAATGTGCGGCCGAAGAACGCGGCAAGGGAACGATGAAAGAAACATCGACGCGGATCGTGCGCACCGTATTCGACTACAGCAACGCGCCGTACTCCAATCTGGTGATCGGTGAGGTGATCGACCATCCGGGAAAATGGTCGAGCTATCCGCCGCACCATCATCCGCAGCCGGAAATTTATTTTTATAAATTTAATCCGCAACAAGGCTACGGTTTTTCGGAGCTGGGTGAAGAGGCAGTCAAACTCAGACACAACGATACGGTGAAAATCTTGAACAGCGCGACGCATCCGCAGGCCACGGCGCCGGGCTATGCCATGTATTATATCTGGGTGATCCGGCATTTGGACGGCAATCCGTATAAGAGTCCGGAATATCCGGTATTTGTACCGGAGCATCTCTGGGTAACCGACAAAGAGGCCAAAATCTGGCCGGACCGGGAGAGTGGAGTATGAAGACCGTTAAACTTACAATGGGACAGGCGCTCTTGCGCTTTCTCGACAATCAATATGTGGAATTTGACGGGCGGGAAAACAAGTTTGTCAAAGGCGTGTTCACCATTTTCGGCCACGGCGTCGTAGTCGGTTTTGGTGAAGCGCTGGAGAGTTACCGGGGCGACATCCAGGTGTACCAGGGCAAGAATGAACAAGGCATGGCGCATGCCGCGATCGGTTATGCGAAGCAAAAGAACCGGCGCGAAATTATCGCCTGTACATCGTCGATCGGACCGGGCGCGCTGAATATGGTGACCGCTGCCGGAACGGCGACCGTCAACCGGATTCCGCTGCTCTTGCTGCCCGGCGACAGTTTTGCCTGCCGCCAGCCTGATCCGGTACTGCAGCAACTTGAAAATCCGGCCAGCGTATCGATTACTGCCAATGATGCGTTCAAACCGGTGTCGCGTTATTGGGACCGGGTTACGCGTCCCGAACAACTGATGACCGCGATGCTCAATGCGATGCGCGTTTTGACGGATCCGGCGGAAACAGGGGCGGTGACGATCTGTCTGCCGCAGGACGTCGAAGCGGAAAGTTATGACTATCCGATGGAGTTCTTTACCAAACGGGTTCACGCGATCAACCGACGACTGCCGGTGAAAAGCGAAATCAGCAGGGCTGCGGAAATGATCAAAGGGAAGAAAAAGCCGTTGCTCATCTGCGGCGGCGGCGTTGTATATTCGGAGGCCGGAGCCGCGCTGGGCGAATTTGCGAAGCGCTTTAACATTCCGATCGCCGAAACCCAGGCCGGAAAAGGAGCCATTCCCTGGAACCACGAGCTCAATCTCGGCGGCATCGGCGTGACTGGTGGACTTGCGGCCAACCGGATTGCAAGCGAAGCGGATCTGGTGATTGCGGTCGGCAGCCGACTCTCCGATTTCACGACCGCCTCGAAGTGGTTGTTTCAAAATCCTGAGGTAGAATTCCTGAATATCAACGTCAATGCCTTTGACGCTTACAAAATGAATGCGACGATGATTGTAGCCGATGCGATGGAAACGCTGGGTGCGCTTGGAGGCGCGCTCGAGAGCGTCCGATACTGCTCGGCGTACGGCGATGAGGTGCGCGAGGCCAAACGTGAGTGGGATCAGGAAGTGGATCGGCTTTTTCAAACGGAACGGCCGGACGGCTTGGCGCAAACGCGCGTGCTGGGCGAACTTTCGGCGCTGCTCGATGAAACGTCGATTGTCGTCGGTTCCTCAGGCAGTCTGCCGGGTGACTTGCAACGGGTCTGGCGTTCGGTACGTCCCAAGACCTATCATATGGAATACGGTTTTTCCTGCATGGGCTATGAAGTTTGTGCCGCACTGGGCGTCAAGATGGCCGAACCGGAGCGTGAAGTCTATGCGATGGTCGGCGACGGCAGTTACCTGATGCTGCATTCCGAATTGGTCACCAGCATTCAGGAAGGGCGCAAGATCAATGTGGTGCTGTTTGACAACAGCGGTTTTGGCTGCATCGAAAATCTGCAAAACTCACAGGGCATTCCGTCGTTTGCTACGCAGTTCAAGTTTCGCGATCCGGAAAGCGGACGCTTAAACGGCCCGGATATGCCGATTGATTATGCGGCGTGTGCTGCGGGCTACGGAGCGAAGACCTACACGGTGCGGACGCTTGCGGAATTGCGCGCGGCGCTTGTCGATGCGAAGCAAGCCAACGTATCGACGCTGATCGATATTAAAGTATTGCCGAAGACGATGACGGGCGGCTATGAAGCCTGGTGGCGCGTCGGCGTGCCGGAAGTGTCGGAGAATCCGGCCGTGCTGGAGGCGCACAAGGCGTTTAAAGTGGAAGTGAGTAAGACAAAACAATTCTAAGGGGGATGCAACTATGTTTGCCAAGGATAAGGTCAAGTTGGGAATTGCGCCGATTGCCTGGACGAATGACGATCTGCCGGAACTGGGCGGCGAAAACACGTTTGAGCAGTGCGTCAGTGAAATGGCGTTAGCCGGATTCACCGGCAGCGAAGTGGGCAATAAATATCCGCGCGACACGAAAGTCTTGAAGAAAGCGCTGTCGCTGCGCGGCATCCAAATTGCCAGCGCCTGGTTCAGTTCTTTTTTAACGACGAAGCCTTTTGCCGAAACGCGTGAAGCGTTTTTACAGCACCGCGATTTCCTGCATGCGATGGGGGCGCAGGTCATCGTCGTTGCCGAACAGGGACACAGCGTGCAGGGGGACATGAGCTGTCCCGTGTTCGACGGCAAACCTTCCTTCAGCGAGGATGAGTGGAAGCGGTTGGCGCAAGGGCTGGAACAGTTGGCCGATCTGGCTGCGGAAAAAGGCATGAAGATCGTTTACCACCATCACATGGGGACGGGCGTGCAGACCAGCGCGGAAATCGACAAACTGATGGAGCTGACGAATCCTGCCAAGGTGTATCTGCTCTTTGATACCGGACATCTGGTCTTCTCCGGCGAAAACCCGGCAGACATTCTGCGTAAGTATGGTGAACGGATCAAGCATGTTCACTTGAAAGACATCAGAGCTTCGGTGCTGGAAAAGGTAAAAAAAGAAAAAATGAGCTTTTTGCAGGCGGTGAAAGCGGGCGTATTTACCGTACCCGGCGATGGAATGATCGATTATGCGCCGATCTTTGCGATTCTTGCCGAACAGAAATATGCCGGCTGGTTTATCGTCGAAGCAGAACAGGATCCGGCGCTCGCCAATCCGCTGGAGTATGCGATCAAGGCAAGAAAATATATCGGCGAAAAAACGGGATTATAGGAGGAAACGATAATGGGAAAAACGATTAAGATCGGCGTGATCGGCGCTGGCCGGATTGGCAAAATTCACGCGGCGAACATTATTAAAAACTTTCCAGATGTCGAGGTCAAAGCGGTGGCTGACATTCATGCGGCTTCCATTGCCGAATGGGCTGCAGGACTGGGGATTGCCAATGTATATGATGATTATAAAAAAATCATCAACGATCCGGAAATCGGCGCGGTCATCATTTGTTCTTCGACCGATACGCATTCAAAGATTACGATTGAAGCGGCGCAGGCCGGAAAACATATCTTTTGCGAAAAACCGATCGACTATGATGTGGACCGGATTCATGCAGCGCTTGACGCAGTAAAGAAAGCCGGCGTCAAATTCCAGGTCGGCTTCAACCGGAGATTTGATCATAACTTCAAAAAAGTGCGTGATCTGATCCAGAGCGGCGCGATCGGCGAACTGCAAATCGTCAAGGTCATTTCGCGCGACCCTGCACCGCCCCCTGTCGAATACGTTAAGGTGTCCGGCGGCATGTTCCTCGATATGACGATTCATGATTTTGATATGGTTCGCTATCTGACCGGAAGCGAAGTAACCGAAGTATACGCTAATGCAGGCGTCTTGGTCGACAAGGCGATTGGCGAAGTCGGTGACGTCGATACGGCGTTGATCAGTCTGAAGTTTAAAAACGGCGCGATCGGCATGATCGATAATTGCCGTCAGGCTGTCTACGGCTATGACCAGCGGGTAGAGATATTGGGAACCAAAGGCGGCATCAGCGTTGGCAACGATACGCCGACAACCGTGGTCGTCAGTACCGATAGCGCGGTAACGCAGGACAAACCGAAATACTTCTTCCTTGAACGCTACATGGAGTCGTTTGAAGCGGAAATGAAGGAGTTTTTCAATAGCGTATTGCAGAACAAAGATACCGTGGTATCCGGTATCGACGGTCTGAAGCCGGTCTTGATCGGCCTCGCGGCGCAAAAATCATACAAAGAAGGAAAACCGGTGCGATTAGAAGAGTAGTCCGGTGGCCGGCCTGCCTCCGCGCTGACGACGTCAGTGCGGAGACAGGCATGTCTTGAAGAAAAGGAAAGACATGGAGTGAAGAAGATGAAGACGTATAAAGTAGCCGTCATTGCCGGAGACGGAATCGGACCGGAGGTACTGGCAGAAGGCATCAAGGTCTTAAACTGCGTGGCCGCGCTGGACGGCAAAATAGACTTTGCCTTTGAACACTTTCCCTGGAGCTGTCAATATTATCTGAAGCACGGAAAAATGATGGACGACGACGGCATGGAACGGCTGGCAGCTTTTGACGCCATTTATTTAGGCGCAGTCGGTTATCCCGGCGTACCGGATCATATTTCCTTGTGGGGATTGCTGCTTACGATCCGCAAGGGCTTTGACCAATACGTAAACCTGCGTCCGATCCAGCTGCTGGAGGGTGCGCACTGTCCCATTAAAGGGATCGAGCGCCAACAAGTGGACATGATGGTGGTGCGCGAAAACAGCGAGGGCGAATATGCCGGAGCGGGCGATTGGCTCTTTAAAGGCAAGCCGGAGGAAGTGGTGCTGCAAACCGGCGTCTTTTCCCGCAAGGGAACGGAGCGAATTATCCGTTACGCGTATGAGTTGGCGCGCAAAACGGGCCGGACGCTGACAAACATCAGCAAGGCCAACGCGCTGAACTATTCGATGGTCTTCTGGGATAGCGTATTTGAAGAAGTGGGACGCGATTATCCGGACGTCAAGACGTATTCCTATCTGGTTGACGCGGCCAGCATGTTTTTCATCCGCGATCCGCAGCGTTTTCAAATCGTCGTCACGTCCAATCTGTTCGGCGATATCCTGACGGATCTCGGCGCGGCGATTGCCGGCGGCATGGGATTGGCGGCCGGAGCGAACATCAATCCGGAGCGGCGTTATCCGTCGATGTTTGAGCCGATACACGGCTCGGCGCCGGATATTGCCGGAAAAGGCGTTGCCAATCCATTGGCGGCCATCTGGTCAGTCAGTCAAATGCTTGACCACTTTGATCAGGCCGAATGGGGGAAAGTCGTGCTGCAGGCGATCGAAAAGGTTCTGGTTCAAGGCAGCTGTCTGACGCCGGATATGGGCGGCACCGCAAAAACCGATGCGGTTGGCGATGCGGTGGTTGCGATGATCACGCAGCTGAAACGCTAATGATGCTATAAAGTCTGGGTGGAAATCGCCCTTTTGTTTGGACTCGGAACTCTGCTCTTGGTGCAACCCGGCCTTGCCGGGGATAGAGGAGGCGGCAAACAATGGCTGAACACTTTTTGACGTTGAAAGGGATCTCGAAAAGCTTTCCGGGCGTAAAAGCCCTGAGTTCGATTGATCTGAATTTCCGGGAAGGGGAAATTCATGCGCTCTGCGGCGAGAACGGGGCGGGAAAATCGACTCTCATTAAAATATTGACGGGCGCTTATCAATATGATGAAGGCGAAATGTATTGCGAAGAGCAGCAGGTTCAATTTCAAAATCCAAAGGATGCGCATAAACTGGGCATTGCCTGTATTTATCAGGAACTAAGTCTTGCGCCGAATATGACGGTGACGGAAAATATTTTTCTCGGTCGCGAACTGCGCTTGCCGGGACTTGGGCTTTTGGATTATCGAAAAATGAACAAGATTGCGCAGGAAACGCTCGACAGTCTTGGCATTGAAGTCAAAGCGACGAAACTGGTATCCAGTTACAGCATGGGCTATCAGCAAATGATCGAAATTGCCAGAGCGCTGGTTGCCAATGCCAAGCTGATCATCATGGATGAACCGACATCCAGTCTGTCGGAAAAAGAAGTGCGGGTGCTGCTGGATAATATCCGAAAAATCAAAGCGCAAAATATCGGCGTGGTTTATATTTCACACCGACTGGAAGAAGTGCTGGAAGTGGCGGATCGGATCACGGTAATTCGTGACGGCTGCAAGATTACTACGCTAGAAAAGGACGAGGCGGATCAGGAAAAGCTGATCAAACTGATGGTCGGCCGCTCGCTGGAAGAAAAATTCCCAAAGGTTCCGGCTCTGCAGGGCGATGTGGTTTTGCAGGTTGATGGACTGAATCGCGGTTCTACGCTCAAGGATATTTCGTTTAAGCTGCGCCGCGGCGAGGTGCTCGGGTTTGCCGGACTGGTCGGTGCGGGGCGGACGGAACTGGCGCGCGCGGTCTTCGGCGCGGACAAAATTGACAGCGGGCGGATATGGGTACGCGGGCAGGAAGTGAAGATTTCCAGTCCGAAAGACGCGATCGAACAAGGTTTGGCTTTTTTGACCGAAGACCGCAAGGGGCAGGGATTGGTTTTAATGCATGATATTCGTTTTAACGCCAGCCTCTCCAGTCTGAAAAAATTCTGTTCCTTCAATAGCTTCATCAATCCTGGAAAACTGCAGCAGTCGGTGGAAGATTTGGTGCGGGATCTGCAGATCAGGCCCAACAATGCGCAGACAACGACCCGCCTGCTGTCCGGCGGAAATCAGCAAAAGGTCGTCATTGCCAAGTGGTTGTGCTCGGAGGCTTCGATCTTCATCTTTGACGAGCCGACGCGCGGCATCGACGTAGGCGCGAAGGTAGAAGTATATAACCTGATCAACCGGCTGGTCGGCGAAGGCGCTGCGGTCATCGTCATATCGTCCGAACTGCCGGAAGTCATGGGGATTAGCGACCGGATACTGGTCATGGGCAATGGGCGGATAACCGGCGAATTTGTCCAGGCGGAAGCGACGCCGGAAAATATTATGAAAGCTGCAACGGGAGGTAGAAGCAATGAGCATGAACTTGCAAGCGCTGCCGGCTGACAATAACAATAGTAAGACGCGCATAAAAGACATTTTTAAAAAAATGGGTGCATTGATCGGCCTGGTGGTCCTGTGTACGACGCTGACTTTCTTATCGCCTCATTTTCTGACGATGGATAATATCATGAATATCGCCCGTCAATCCTCGATCAACAGTTTGATTGCGCTGGGGATGCTGCTCTCGATCCTGACGGCGGGGATCGATTTGTCGGTTGGCTCCATCCTGGCGCTGAGCATCGTGTTGATGGGGATTGTTGTCGTTAAGATGGGCATGTCGCCGATTATCGGCATCGCGGTCTGTCTTGGCGTTGGATTGCTGTTAGGCTTGATTAATGGTTTGACGCTGACGAAAATGTCGTTGCCGCATCCGTTTATTTCGACGCTGGGCACGATGAATGTGGCGCGCGGCCTGGCCTTGATCGTAACGGCGGCGTCGCCGATTTCAAACTTCCCGCCGTCGATTCAGTTTCTTGGCGCGGCGTTTGTCGGACCGGTACCGGTCAGTTTCCTACTGGTGCTGTTTGTTTATGGCTTGTTTCATGTCTTCTTAAATTATACGACGGTCGGTCGCTACATCTACGCGGTCGGCGGCAACCCGGAAGCGACGCGCTTGTCGGGGATCAGCATCGACAAAGTGTTGATCATCGTCTATACGATCAGCGGTTTCATGGCGGCTTTGGCCGGACTGCTCTTGGTCGGGCGCGTCAATGCGGCGTATCCGCTGGCTGGCCTAGGTTATGAATTCGATGCGATTGCCGCGACGATCATCGGCGGCGCAAGCTTCCTGGGCGGCGAAGGCACCGTCTGGGGGACGCTGATCGGTGCGTTGATCATGGCGGTGCTGCGTAACGGATTAAATTTGCTGAGCGTGTCGTCGGAGATGCAGACGGTGGCGATCGGCATTGTCATTATATTGGCGGTATACATTGATGTGTTGCGTCACAAGGCGGCGAAAAAGGCAAAGTAACGGATGTCGCGCAGTGCAGCAAAACGGAGGAGGTGCATGACCAGCTTCGCGAATGGAAATTTCTCTTGGTGATGAAAGAAAATTTGAGGGGGAAAAGTGTAATGAAAAAAGGCCTGTATTTTGTGATGTCATTATCGTTACTGGTTGCGCTCTTGGTCGCCGGTTGCGGCGGTTCCCAAACGAGTCAGACGCAGGATCAAGCGAAGAAAATGAACATCGGTGTTGTCGTCAAGGCTTTGAACAGCGACTATTGGAAAATTGTCGAAGCTGGAGCCAAGGCGGCTGGTGAAAAATACGGCGTCAATGTCACCGTTCTCGGACCCAATGCAGAAACGGATGTTACCGGACAGATTTCCATGATCGAAGACCAAATCACCAAAAAAGTGAATGCCTTAGTGGTTGCGCCGTCGCAGCCGTCCAGTGCCATTCCGGTGTTTAACAAAGCGAAGGAAATGAAAATACCGGTTATCTTAGGCGATACGGATGCGAAATGGGATGACAAAGTATCGTTCGTCGGTACCGGTAATGCCAATGGCGGCAAATTAGCCGGCGAATATTTGGCGAAAAAACTGGGTAAAGGCGCTAAAGTCGTTATTTTGCGCGGCGCACAAGGCGATCCCACGCATGATGACCGGGCCAATGGTTGCGTGGAAGCATTGAAAGCAGCCGGTCTTGAAGTGGCTGCGATCCAACCGGCCAATAGCGAACGGGCGATGGCAGTAACCGTTATGGAAAACATTCTGCAAAGCAAACAGGAATTTGCCGCCGTCTTTGCCACGAATGATGAAATGGCGCTCGGTGCGGTAAAAGCGTTGGAAGCGGCAAAGAAGAATCTGCCGGTCGTCGGTTTTGACGGCTCACCGGATGCGCTTGGTTCGATTTCCGACGGCAAACTGGATGCATCGGTTGCGCAAAGTCCGTTCAACATCGGCTTCAAAGGCGTAGAAGCTGCGATTAAAGCGGCTAAAAATGAAAGCGTAGACAAACGGATTGATACCGGAACGGAAATCATCAATAAGGAGAATGTTGCGCAAAAACGAGAGGATTTGAAAAAGATCCTGGGGAAATAGAATAGAGCGAGGCAGCGAGGAAGGAAAATTCCCTGCTGCCTTTCTTGATGCAAAAGAAGGTGCGGCACCAAGAGGAGTAGGGTGGACTTCTTTGCAACAGGGGGAAATTAGGATTCAGGATTCTCAAGTAAAGCGCTTATTCACGAAAGCCCGCTGGCAAAGCAGGACGGCGATGCTCGGATGACGGAGCGCGATCTAGGTTTGCTGCTATGTGTTGCGCAGGGATCTGTTCTTGCGGGCCGGTGCCGGTTATGGGGAGAAAACGACGACGCAGGCTTGCGTGCTGTTTTGAAAAAAACATCGTCAGCCAGTGTTGAAAATAACAAAGAAAACCCGGCGGATGAGGCGGGTTTTCTTTGTTATTCTCGACGCTTCGGTTTGCATTAAATCGGAAGCAAATCTAATTAGAAGATGCCGTGATGAAGAGCCGGATGCGCTAATAGGGAATGCAGGCTTTGTGAGGGTTAGGTCGGGGTGCGAGGCCTGCTTCTACTCGATTTTTGCGTTCCGTTTTTCCATGCATAGGCGGCCACTGTGCGGCTTGACTTCGCTGTTTTCGGCGTCGCGCAGTTTGCGCAGCAATGCCGAGAACTTGGCGTCTTCTTTCAGCATATGGCCGACGACGATATCGTCGATAATGAAGGAAAAGAAGGCTGCGGCGGTAACGCCGCCTTGCAGGTAACTTTTTTTCAGATAGGAGGCTTTTTGCGCAAGTGCTTCGTGCAGTCTGGCATGTTGTTCCAGCTCTGGGTAGGCGGATTGCTGGAGGATTTTCTCTTCGCTTTCGAAGTGCAGGGCAATATGAGCGAGCAACTTATCGAGCCAGGCAAGAGAAACGCTGGGCGCGGCGCCGGAATAAAAAGCGCCGAGCAGCGTGTGAGCGAATTCGATCAGCTGCTGGTGCTGCTCGTCGATTAAAGGGTGGCCGCACGACCAGGCGTCATGCCACTCCAATTGTATCGTGACAAGCGCGCGTTCCGCCTGCTCGCAGACCATGACGCGGTTGCGGCCATGCAGTTTGGCCTGATAGAGAGCCTCATCACAGCGTTTGTACCAACGGCGCAACGATTCCGCTTTCAGGCGTTCGGCGACGCCGAAACTGCCGCTAACCCGTCCGGCCTTGGGATGAAGGTCTTGATCAAGCGCAGCGCGGATCTTTTCGGCGACGGCAAGCGCGCCGTTCTTGTCAGTATGCGGCAAGATGACGGCGAATTCCTCTCCGCCGACGCGGCTTAAAAAATCAGCTTTGCGCATCAGATCGGCCGTCGTCAGCGCGGTTTGGCGCAGCACGTCGTCGCCGACCGGGTGGCCCCAGGTATCGTTGACTTTCTTGAAATGGTCTAGGTCAAAAATTATCAAGCTCAGTGGTTCGTTGTTGCGATCGGCAACTTCCATCGTTTCAGTCGCTATTTCTTCAAAAAAGTGACGGTTGTACAAACCTGTTAATTTATCGCGTGTGGCTAAGGAGAGTAGGCTTTCATTGCTTGCTTTAAGATTGTCGGTCAGTTGCAGCAGTTCGGCGTTGCTGTGTTGCAGCTCGATCTCCTTGAGCTTGACGGCTGTGATATCCTGCGCTGCCGCGTAGACTAAATCTCCATCCGGTCTGGCGCGCCATTCCAGGTAACGGTAAGCGCCGTCGCGGCTGCGGTAGCGGTTGATGAAGCCGGAAAGATCGGCTTGCGCGCTAAGGCTCGCCAAGGCCGCCTGTGTAGGAGCAATATCGTCAGGATGCAGCAATGCAAAAGAAGAAGTGTTTTCCAGTTCGTTTTCCTGATAGCCTAGCGTTTTGGCAAATTGTCGGTTTACGCGCAGCCATTTGCCGGAAGTGTCCAGCAGGCAGAGTGGATTGGCGATGATATCGCGGACGCGCGGATTTCCGGCGGTGATGTCGATATAACGCGTCGCAAAATAATATGTATCGAGACTGAAGAAGGTCACCAAGAGCCATTTTTTACTCCATCGGTCATAAATGTCGACGCTAATCACATTTTTGTGCAACGCGACTTCTTTCGCCAGCTGCAGCCAGCGCTGCCTGCCTTCGCCTGTGGCGGGATGGATGGCGCAGAATGTTTTGCCGACCACATCCTGGCGCTCGATTTGAAACAGCTTTTCCATGGCGTGGTTGATGGCGATGAATTCATAATCGCAGGGGCGGCCGTCTTCGGTTAAAATGATGCGCTGATAGGAAAGCGCGTCCGGCGCTTCATAAAAAAGTGCGTTCAGATGACGTTTGCTAAAGTCCATTTGCAACACCTTGCTTCCGATTTTTTTGCCGGTTGCTGCAAAAGAAGCAGCAAGCTAAGTCGTTAATACTCTATTTCCCTTGTATGGAGTTTTTTTCCTGCAAAAAGGCGGCGCATAAGTTATTGGCAACAATATTTCGCCATAGCCTCGCGTGCTTTTCACAAAGCAAGGAGAGCATTCATTCACGAAAGCAAGCCGGCAAAGTAGGACTGCGATGCTCGGATGACGGAACGCGACCTGAACGGCTTGCTGCTATGTGTTCCGCAGGGATCTGTTCTCGCGGGCCGGTGCCGGGTCTGGGTAGAAAACGGCGACGCAGGCTTGCCTGTGAAAAAACATCGTCAGCTAATGCTGCGAATAACAAAGACAACCTGTCAAACGCGACAGGTTGTCTTTGCTTATAACGGCGCTTCGATTTGAATATAATCGGAAACCACTCTATAATGAAAGGGTTATCGAAAAAAAGAGCGCACGATCCTGAAGAAGAGGTAGTATAACTATGAAGCAAGAACAGACGCAGCAAAAAATAATGGTACTGGCGGCACTCGCGCTTGTCTGCGGCGTGTTGTACTGGCTGAACCCTGAACCGCTGCAAAAAATGGCGCATTTTATTTATACCGGCGACATGGCCGGCTGCATTGCATATATCCGTTCCTTCGGCGCGTATGCCGCCGTAGTCAGCTTTCTGATTGTGGTGTTGATCAATTGCGTAGCCGTGTTGCCGAATATTTTCATGCTGGCAGTCAACGGAATCGTTTTCGGCATCTGGGAAGGGACGCTGATTTCCTGGGCGGCGGAGTCCGTCGGCGTTATTATCAGCTTTGTCTTTATGCGCTATTTTTTTCGCGAGAATGCGCATGCACTGATCATGCGCAGCGATGCGCTGCAAAAAGTGGAAGAATTGAGCGGCAAGGACGGTCTTGTCATCATGATCGTCGCCCGCAGCATCCCGTTTGTTCCGTCCGGTCTGATTACTGCAATCGGCGCGATCAGCGCGATCAGTTTGCGTGATTATGTGATTGCGACCTTTATCGGCAAACTGCCGTCCGCCTGGATCGAAGTCACGCTCGGTCATGATGCGGCCTCTTACAAAGAGCATCCGGTACGCCTGATTGCCTTGCTTGTCGTTTCGATAACCGCCTATGCGGGCTATTTGTGGTCAAAGAAAAAGTGATTGTTGAAAAGAAAAAAATAGCAGGGAGCCGTTTTAGGCTCACCTGCTATTTTTATGCCGAGATATCGATGCTTTTCCCGAGATGTTCGGGCGAAGGGACCGCGACCGATTGCAGCAAGGACAACATGTCCGACGTTTGTTGCTGCTGTTGATCCATCGCTTTGCGCAACACCATTGTACTGGCTTGGCTCTGAAGATTCAGTTGACTCAAGCCGGTCGACATAGCGGCGATGTCCATGGGAATTCACCTCGTTTTTGTTTTGACGTAAACGAACAAGTTAGTTACCTTCATTATAACACAATGCGTGAGCAATGGCGGCGATTATTTGAAATGGGAGCGGTTTTTGCCGGATCGAGGCAGAGTGGCTTATCCTTTGACGAAAATGGGAGAAAATGAGCATATGGGAAGAACGCTGGTAATGCAACGATTGTACATAAAGAGCCGAATGCGATAAAATGGTAGCTAAGTTGCCAAACGGTTTTTGGCAGAAGGAGGCGGGGGAAAGATGAAGAATGGATTTCGGATGCTGGCGCTGTTGTTGCTGGCGGTTTGTTTTCAGATGCCGTTGTCTGCTGAAGCGGCGGTTGGCATCGGTACGGAGAAGGTGATCGTCGGCAGCGAAGCGATCGACGTGATGGTTTATAAGAAGTGGAGCGAGAAGCCGCAGCCGATGATCGTGATCAATCACGGCGGCAGCACGGAATCGGAACTGCAGATGGGCTTTCGCGCGTTTAACTTTGATGCGCAGGCCACGTTTTTGGCTGAGCAGGGGTATGTCGTTGTGATGCCGACGCGACGCGGCTACGGACGTTCGCTCAGCAAGTACCAGGAGTGGGATTTCAAGCGCTACAATCCGCGTCAGGCGGTAGAAAATGGTGCGCAGGACGTATTGGCGACGATTGCGCATATGAAGCAGAAGGAATATGTCGATAAGAATAAGATTGTCGTGGCGGGCTACTCGTTCGGCGGTTTTATTTCCGTTTGCATCGGCGCGAAACAGCTCGACGGCGTAGTCGGCGTAATCAGCTTTGCCGGCGGCGCGCGCAGTTCGAGCGGCGGCGTGTTTGATGCGAGTAATGCGGGGCCATTGTTCGCCTGTTATAAGGAATTCGGCAAGACAACAAAAGTGCCGGAACTTTGGATCTATACGAAAGGCGACGACTGGTACCCGCGCGATTATGTCCAAGGCATGCAAAAAGGCTTCAGCAGTGCGGGCGGCAAAGTCAATGTCGTGACGTTTGACGGGCCGCATGATTTTTTCCTCAGATCGGCGACGATTGGTACTTGGTGGAAGCAAGTCGATCCTTATCTGAAAAGCATCGGCTTATAAGCGGACGGCTATTGCGGAGGCAAGGGAAAAGTATATAATGAATGTGGCGCTAGGAATGCGCAACGGCTCTGTAATGGGGGAGGAAAGCGAAAATGGAAAAGAAAATTAAAACGGCCATGCCGGATTTTATCAGCATAGAGGAAGCGGTCGCCTTATCGCGTGAGCAAAACCGCGATAATCATCGGCGTTTTATCAATCCGGAAATCGTGAATCTGATGGGCATTCTGAACTTTGACAAGTGTTTCGTTCGCGCCAAGGGAACGAGCGTCTGGGATGCGGACGGCAACGAGTATCTCGATTTTCTCGGCGGCTATGGCGCGTTGAACCTCGGACACAATCATCCGGCGCTCGATGCGGCGCTCGCTTCGGTGCAGGAACTGCCCAACCTGCTCCAGGCATCGCTCAATCCGTTGGCGGGCGCGCTGGCCAGCAATCTGGCGCTCGTCACGCCGGGCGACTTGAAGTACAGCTTCTTCGGCAACAGCGGCGCCGAGGCGGTTGAAGGGGCGCTGAAACTGGCGCGGGCCGCAACGGGACGAAAAAAGATCGTTTCCTGCGAAGGCTCGTTTCACGGCAAATCGCTGGGCGCGTTGTCGGTGACCGGCCGGGCGAAATACCGTACGCCGTTCGCGCCGCTCGTGCCGGAGGTCGAGTTCATTCCGTTCGCTGACGCGGCGGCGCTCGAGCAGGCGCTCGCTAAGGACGATGTTGCGGCTTTCATCATGGAACCGGTGCAGGGCGAGGGCGGCATTATCGTCGCACCGGACGAATATTTGCAAAAGGTGCGCGCCGTTTGCAGCGCACACGGCACGATGTTTATCGCCGATGAGATTCAGACCGGCTTCGGCCGGACAGGAAAATGGTTTGCCTGCGAGCATGCAGAAGTTACGCCGGACATCCTGTGCATCTCGAAATCGTTCGGCGGCGGCGTGATGCCGCTGGCCGCGTATATGACGACGGAAAAGATCTGGAAGCAGGCGTACGGCAGCGTGGAGAAAGCGATGCTGCACACCTCGACTTTCGGCGGCAATACGCGCGCGGTCGCGGCCGGAATCGCGGTGCTGGAGACGATATACGAAGAAGATTTGCCGCGGCAGGCGGCCGAAAAGGGCGAGTATCTGCTGGGTAAACTGCAGCAGCTGCAAAAAAAATATCCGTTCATCAAAGAAGTGCGCGGGCGCGGCCTGTTGATCGGCCTCGAATTCGCGCCGCCGAAGAAAGGATTGATGAATCTCTTGACCGGCGGCGCGCTCGAGAAGATGGCCAATGAATATGTGGGCGCGATGGTCGCGGGCGAACTGCTGAACAAGCATCGCATCATCACCGCGTACACGCTGAACAATCCGAATGTCATCCGTCTGGAACCGCCGCTGACGGTTTCGTATGAACAGATCGACCGCTTGCTGGCGGCGCTGGAAGAAGTGTTTGCGAAGAACAAAGGCTTTGGCGACATGGTCTTTGCCAGCGGCAAAACGATCTTAGGCTCGCTTCTGAAAAAATAAAAAAGAAAAACGACTGAGAGTAATAAAAAATACTTTCAGTCGTTTTTCTTTTTGCGCAGTAGGAATAATTTTTGAGAAGAAGGCGGATTCCAACTGAATTCCAAGATTGGATGCAGACAATATAAGTAGAAACGAAAGGAGAGGTGAAAATGAACATTACGGCAACGAGCAGTACGACGACCAGTAGCAGCGCGTCGCAAAGCAGCAGTACCAGCGAAGCTGCACTGGAAAAGAAAAAACAGGAACTGGAAGCGCAGGTGAAAGAGCTGCAGTCGCAGGCATCTGAAGGGAACGCGGACAAGATTAAACAATTGCAACTGCAAATCCAACAGATCGATACGCAAATCCTGCAGCAAAAAAGCGCAACTTCCAGCAGCAGCCAGGGCAGCGCCCAAGGCGGCGGACAACCTCCGCAAGGCGGCCAAGCGCCGCAAGCCGGCCCTGCCTATAAAGTGGAATTAAGCAGCCAGGCAACCGGATCAGCGGGCGGAACCGCGGTGGAACAGAATACAACCGACAAGAAATAGTGAAAAGCGCTGCCTGAGGCAGCGCTTTTCACTATTTAAGGTGAGGCCGTTTTTCAGTCTCTCAGCGAGCAGGAATTTCCAATGCGTAGCCGATGCCGCGGATCGTCTTGATCAAATCCGGCGGCAGTTTGCGACGCAGGTAGTGGATATAAAGATCGACGTTGGCGAAGTCGGAACTCGAGTTGCCCCAGATTTTGAAGAAGATCTGATTTTTCGTCAGGACCTGCTTATGATTGCGCATCAACAGCTCCAAGAGCTGTATTTCTTTGGCGCTCAAGTGAACCGGTGCATCGTCGACATAGACGAGCGAGCGCAGCGGCTCGAGACGCAATGGACCGAGCGCGAGGACGTCGTCGACGAATTCCTTCTCCAGCCGTCGGCCGAGCGCGCGGATGCGGGCCAACAATTCTTCGCTGGAAAAAGGTTTGACCATATAATCGTCGGCGCCGGCGTCAAGACCTGCGACGCGATCCTGATACGTATCTTTGGCGGTGAGAAATAAGACCGGCGTCTTGTGACCTTGCGCGCGAAATTCTTTGAGCAGCGTCAGGCCGTCAAGTTTCGGCAGCATACGGTCGAGGATCAATAGGTCATAAATGCCGCTGAGCGCCGATTCTAAACCGGCTTCGCCATTGCTGCGGCAGTCGACGAGATAGCTGTGATGACGCAGCTGATAACTGAGCGCTTCTGCCAGTTTGGCTTCATCTTCCACTAATAATAAACGCATCGCGACTCCTTTCCATACGCAAGATGCCAAACAATCATCCCGGACGGTTTTGTTCAGGAGGATTGCGGTTGGCATTGGATCAGTGTGGGACGAATAGGGGGCGAATGGTGTGATGGCGGCGTCTTCCGATACTAAGTATAGTGGATGATTGTCACAGTCGTGTCACAGTCAGGCCGAAGATTGTTAGAGCGCAGCGGTGGTGCGAAAATCGACCCAGAAGATTACGCCATTCGTTTGGTTGGCGACGCCATAGGCGTTGCCGTGCAGCTCCTGAATCGCGCGGACGATGGAAAGACCGAGCCCGTAGCCGCCGAGGTGCCGGGTACGGGCGGGATCGGCCTTATAAAAACTTTGCCAGAGGTGGTCGAGTGCATCGGGCGGAATTTGGCTGCCCGAATTATATACGCTCACCCGGCAATGCTCACCACTGTTTTGGCAGCGAATCGTCAGCTCGCCGCCGATGTCGACATGGTCAAGAGCGTTGGTCAATAAGTTAAGCAAAACCTGTTCGGTGCGCAAGATATCGCCGTGAACCGGTTGAACAGAAAGCTTTTCCAAAGAAAGGCGGATTTTCTTTTCCAGCAGCAAAGGCTGGTACGGCTGCAAGACCGCATCGATTAACGAGGAAAGATCAAAATCGGTCTTTTCCAAATGGAAGTAACCGCCTTCGAGCTGCGAAAGATTAAGCAGATCTTTGACCAGGCGGTCCATTTTTCCCGCTTCATCGACGATGACCGAAGCGTAATAGTCTTTGCTGGCGGCATCAGCGGCAATATCGTCCTTCAGTCCTTCTGCATAGCCGAGAATCAAAGCGAGCGGAGTTTTTAATTCGTGCGAGACGCTGGAAACAAAGGTTTTTCGTAAGCTGTCCAGTTGTTTTTCTTTGGCGATTTCGACGGTCAGCTGTTCGTTTTTTTCATTCAGTTCATAAATCGTCTGGCTTAGTTGGGCGGACAAATGGTTGATGCTATGGCCGAGATTGCCCAGTTCATCTTTTGTGGTGATCGAGCAGGTGCGCGAAAAATCGAGGCGGGACATATTTTGCGCGATGCCGTCAAGCTCAAGCAAAGGCGCGGTGAAGTTGCGCGCAAAACGGTAGGCCCAAAGACTGCCGGCCAGAAGAAAAAAGAAAGCGGTCAGGCTGAGAAAACGATTGGCGTAAGCGGCGCTTTCTTTAATGCTGGGAAGCGGAAGCTTGAGCAGCATCAGATCGCCGTTTGGCAGTCGATGCTCGAGCGCCATAAAATCGATGCGCAGCATTTGATCGTGTTCCAGCGCAATGGTCGTAGCTGCATCAATCGTCTCCTGGCTTTTCTTCAAAAATGAGGGACGGGGGCCGCGCGGCGGAGGCGGCGAATCAGGCCCTTCGGCGTGATTGTCGTGAAAAAAACTGAAGGTGTTTTGTTTGATGTTTCCTTCGGCATCGAGAATGACGACATGCGTGCCGAGATGGTTGGCAACGCGGTTCATCTCCAGAGAAAAGGAAGGATCATTTTGTGAATACAGATCAGCGAGGCGGCGGCTGTTTTCAATCAGGCTGCTCTTTTTTTGCCAGAGATAAAAATCTTCCATAAAGAGAGCGCCCAAAGCCCAAACCGCAATGACGAAACAAAGAATCAAGCAGGCGATGTTGCGAAAAAGGCGGGTGCGGATCGATCTCATTTGCTCACCTCAAAACGATAGCCGAAGCCGCGAATCGTTTGAATCAAGGTGCTGTGCGCGCCCAGTTTGGTGCGTAAGCGGTTGATGTGCGTGTCCACGGTGCGCAGGTCGCCAAAATAGTCATAGCTCCAAACCTGATTCAGGATCTGTTCGCGGCTTAAAGCGCGACCGCTGTTGGCGGCAAGAAAGGAAAGCAGGTCATATTCCTTGGGGCTGAGATCCAGCAGGGAACCGTTGCTGGAAACGGTGTGCGCGGACTGATCGAGGACCAGCCCGTCGTAAGCGGTAACTGCTTCGTTTTCCAGACGGCGAAAGAGTGCGTTGACGCGTGCGCACAATACGCGAGGGCTGAACGGTTTGGTGATGTATTCGTCGGCGCCGAGCTCAAAACCGAGCAGTTGATCGCTTTCCTCGCCTTTGGCAGTCAGGAGGATGATCGGCAAGCTCGATTTTTTGCGCAGCTCGCGGCAGACCGTCCAACCGTCATGGACCGGCATCATCACGTCGAGGATCACGAGATCGATGCCTCCGCCAGCGGCAATCTCTAGCGCCGACTGCCCGTTGTCGGCTTCAACAATTGCATAGTTTTCGCGGCTGAGAAAATCGGAGAGCAGTTTGCGCATGCGTGGTTCATCATCAACCAGCAGGATTGTTTTTTTCATGCTAAGACGCTCCTTATAGGTATGTCATCTATTAGGATACGGTTTGTAAAGGGCAACGTCAATGCACAGGGACGAAAGTTGCGGGTTTTTAGACGGAGCTGTGACAAAACTGTGACATAAGCTGTCTATGCTGAAAGAAAGATGAAAATAAAACTGAAGAGGAGTGCGCGGATGAAGCGAACGAAATTTTTGCAAGGGGTTGCTGCGCTGCTTTGCGTCGGTGCGCTGACGGCAGGCGGTTTTTTTTATTACCAGAGCAAAAATAGTGCTGCCGCGGTGGAAACGAAAACAGCGGCGGTGAGCCGCGCGGACATTCAATCGACGGTTGCTGCGACAGGAACGATTGCGGCGCTCAATTCGGTGGAAATTTCTTCGCGCGTGACCGGTCTGATCCGCGAATTGAAGGTGCAGGAAAACGAAAGAGTCAAAGCCGGGCAAGTCGTCGTCGTCTTGGACGATTCGACGCTGCGCGCGCAAATCGCGCAGTATCAGGCGCAGCTTGACAATTATGCGGCTATTTACGAACGCAGCAAAAAATTGAGCGCAGCCGGCGCGCAAGCGGCGCAACAACTGGAGACCGACAGAACGAATTATTTAGTGGCAAAAGCGAACTATGACAATTTTGCGTTGCAGCTCGACTATTATATTATTACTTCGCCGCTCGACGGCGTTGTGGTCGGCAAGCCTACGCCTGCAGGACAAACGGTAGCACAGGGGATTTCCACGCCGCAGGTTATCATGACAATCGCCGACATGTCGAAAATGCAGATCAAGGTTTCCGTTGATGAAACCGATATCGGCAAGGTGAAAGTAGGGCAAAGCGTTTCGTTCACGGTCGATTCTTACAGCGATAGAACCTTTCAGGGGCGTGTGAGCAGCATTTCGAAAGAGGCGACCACGACGTCAAATGTCGTCTACTATAAAGTGTATGTCGATGTCGATGCGACGGACGATTTGCTTTATCCGGGCATGACCGCCCGCGCGACGATACAAATCAATGAAAGAAAGGCTGTATTGACCGTGCCGCTGACCGCGATTAAAGACGTCAAAGGAAAACGCTGCGTACAGGTCTTGCAGGACGGCAAAGTGGAGACCGTCGAAATCAAAACGGGACTGAGCGACGAGGAGAAAACAGAAGTAATCAGCGGCTTGCAGGAAGGAGATCAGGTGGTGTTGCCGACGTCAAAGACGAAAACGAGCAACAATCAAATGCAGGGGCCGCCGCCGATGTAGGCGTCAGGAGGTACATCATGATTGAACTGAAACAGCTGCAAAAATCCTACCATATGGGCGGTGAGATGCTGTCGGCGATAAGCGGCATTGATCTTGCAATCGGTACAGGCGAGTTTGTCGCGATCACCGGTCCGTCCGGCTCCGGCAAATCGACGCTGATGAATATCTTAGGCTGTCTGGATCGGCCGAGCGAAGGCTCGTATCTCTTAAACGGGAGCGAGACCGCGAAACTGACAATGGATCAATTGGCCGCGATTCGTAACCGGACCATCGGTTTTGTCTTTCAAAATTTTAATTTGCTGCCGCGCATTTCGGCTTTGTATAACGTCGCCTTGCCGGGCTTGTATGCCGGACTCGGGAAAAAGGAGCGTCTCGCGCGGGCTGAAGAAATGCTCGATGCCGTTGGATTGGCAGAGCGGATGCATCATCGCCCGAACGAATTGTCCGGCGGTCAGCGGCAGCGGGTTGCGATTGCCAGAGCGCTCTTTAACAATCCTCCCCTCGTCATTGCCGATGAGCCGACCGGTAATCTGGACAGTCGTTCCAGTGAAGAGATCATGAAAATTTTCAGCCGCCTGCACAAGGCTGGTCGAACGCTGATTTTGGTCACGCATGAACCGGAGATCGCCGCATATGCCGAGCGGGTCATTCAAGTGCGTGACGGAAAAATCGTCAATGACGAGCGGCGCAAGGAGGAAGAGCATTGTTCCGAGAGAGTATCCTGATTGCCTGGGAAGGCTTAAAAAGCAACAAACTACGTTCGCTATTGACGATGCTCGGTATTATCGTCGGCGTCGCGGCCGTTGTCGCGATGGTCTCGATCGGACTCGGCGTGCAGAAAAAAGTGCAAAGCTCGATTGCCAGCTTAGGCAGCAATTTATTGATCGTGATGCCGGGCGCGAATTCACCGTCAGGCGGCGTCCGTCTGGCGGCCGGGTCAAACATTACATTAACGAACCAGGATGCAAAAGCGATTACGCGCGAAATAAGCGGCGTAGAAGCGGTTGCGCCGACCGTCAGCCAACAGTGCAGACTTGTCTACGGCAACCAGAACTGGAAGACGTCGGTGCAGGGGGCGACGCCGGAGTTTTTTGCTCTACGCAATTACTCTTTGGCAGCTGGTGCGAGCTTTAGCAGCAGCGATGAAACGATGCGCAACCGCGTTGCCGTGATCGGACAAACGGTAGCGGAAAACCTGTTTGGCAATGCATCGCCAGTCGGACAAATGATTCGTGTCGATAACGCCCCGTTTCGCGTGATTGGCGTTTTGGCGGCGAAGGGACAGTCATCGATGGGGCAGGATCAGGACGATCTTGTCGTGATTCCGTTGACGACAGGACAGGAACGTTTGATGGGGATAAATTATGTGCATTCCATCAGTATCCAAGTGACGGAAAGCGGTGAAATCGAGCGTGTGCAGGAAGAGATAGCGCAGCTCATAAGAACGCGCCATCACATCGCCGCCAATGCGGAAAATGATTTCACAGTACGAAATATGACGGCGCTAATGGCGACGATGCAGGAAAACACGGCGACCATCACGCTCTTTCTTGCGGCGGTGGCTGCGATCGCACTGTTAGTCGGAGGCATCGGCGTGATGAATATCATGCTGGTTTCCGTTACGGAGCGGACAAGGGAAATTGGCATCCGCAAAGCGCTCGGCGCCAGTTACGGCAACATCTTGCTGCAATTTCTTGCCGAAGCGGTTGTCATCAGCGTCAGCGGCGGAATCATCGGCATTCTTTGCGGCAGTGCGGCCTCATATCTTGTTGCCGCCGTTGCAGGCTGGACGACGGTTCTCTCCTATCATGCGATCAGCGGTGCATTCAGTCTGACGATCGGCATCGGCTTGTTTTTCGGTATTTACCCGGCTCGCAAAGCGGCGCTGCTCGATCCGATTGATGCATTGCGTTACGAATAAAAAACATTCCAGCCTGCTTTAGAAAAGCAGACTGGAATGTTTTTTATTATATGGAAGGAAATGGCATAAAAGAAGCGAATGGTATTATAAAACGCCATTATTTTGAAACGGGGGTGGTACTGTGAAATGGCTGAACAATATGCATTTAGCCAGCAAGATCGTGTTGGTTGTCCTGATCCTCAGCGTGTCGTTTGGCGCTTTAGTTGCCTTTTATATTTTGCCGACATTAAGCAATGCGCTGGAACGCGATGCGGAAACCAAGATTAAAAATCTGACGGAAACCGCTTATCACATCATGGAGTTTTATAATGGCGAGGTCAAAGCCGGACGCATGCAGGAAAGCGTTGCGAAAGAACAGGCCAAACAGGCGATCAAAAAACTGCGTTATGCTGAAGATGAGTATTTCTGGATCAATGATTATACGCCAGTGATGATTGCGCATCCGATGAAGCCGGAACTGGACGGACAAAATGTCAGCGAACTAAAAGATCCGAACGGCTTGCGCATCTTTAGCGAGTTTGCCGAAACGGTAAAGAAAAACGGTGAAGGTCTTGTACGTTATCAATGGCCTAAACCGGGTAAAGATGCACCACAACCGAAGTTTTCCTACGTAAAAGGATTCGAACCATGGCAATGGATTGTCGGTACCGGAATTTACGTGGATGACTTGGCAGAGATCAAAAACAGCTTCATGTATCGAATCATCATTTCCGTCGTCAGCGTCATTCTGATCGTCTTAGTGCTGGTGTATTTCATCATCATTGCGCCGATCAAAGCGGCGGTAGCAAAAATAATTGCCTTGTTGGACGATTTGTACGCCTATGATTTTTCCAAGACGATCGATCTGAAACAAAAAGATGAACTGGGTATGATTGCGCAGGCGTTCAATTCGGTGATCGGCAATATTCGCGAAGTAATTCACGGTACTCGAGATATGAGCGGTACGGTGGTTGACGAAGCGCAGGAAATAAGTCATTCCACAGATGAAATCAGTAAAGCGTCGGAGCGCATTGCAATTACGATTACCGAACTGGCCAAAGGCGCCGTTGCGCAGGCTGTATCGGCGGAAAGCAGCAGCGACAAACTGCGCGAAATTGTCAGCGGACTGGAACATATCAGTTCGGATATGACGAACTCCGCTGCTTTGACGCAGCAGGCCGGACTGGCCGTTTCGACCGGAGCGGGTCTGGTCGGCGAACAGGAAGAAAAAATGGCGGAAAACAAAGCGGTCTGCCAAAAGGTCGGCAATGCGGTTGCCGGACTGGCGGAAAAGTCGCGTGAGATCGGCGAAATCGTCCAGGTCATCCAGGGCATCGCCAGCCAAACCAACCTGCTCGCGCTCAATGCGGCGATCGAGGCGGCGCGCGCCGGCGAACACGGCAGAGGCTTTGCGGTCGTGGCCGATGAAGTCCGCAAGTTAGCCGAACAGGTCAGCCATTCGGGAACGCGGATCATCGATATCGTCAAGGAAGTGCAAGTCGGCGTCGATCATGCATCGAGCGAGATGGATACCGTTACGGAAGTCGTTGAAAATCAGGAAAAAGGTCTGCAACAGATGGTCGTCGCATTCCGGCAGATCGCCGATGCGGTGAGCAGCGTAGAGGAAAAGGTGCGCTCGGTCAGTGAAGCGACGCAGTCGCTCAGTAAAGAAGCGCAATTGGCGGGGCATGCGCTGAGCGATGTGGCCAGTATTTCGGAAGAAACCGCGGCCGGAACCGAAGACGTGGCGGCCTTGACCGAAGAAGCCAGCGCCACGATCCAGGAAATTGCGCAGCGGGTCAAACGGCTGGCGGATTTGGCCAGTCAACTGCAGGGGTCGATCGAGAAATTTACGGTGTAAAAGAAAAGAACCAAGAGCCGATCTGATCGATTGGCTCTTGGTTCTTTATAAAGCAAAAAAAAAGAGGCTGCAGGCAGGCTGCAAAATGAGATGGGCTAGATGCCTGTAAAGGAAAGATATATTAAACCGGCGAAAATGACGAAGGCAATGATGTTTTTCCAGTCTTTCATTACGCGTGCACTCCTTGTGGTAAAAAGTATAACCCTATGTTATACGGCGGCGGAAAAATAATCAAGTCACTTTGCGTTCGGCCATTTCTTTTTTGCTTTGCGTGCAGTGTAATCTTTCTTATAATAAAGAAAAGAAACGGAAGGAAAGCATGGATATGAAATGGAGGATCGGAGAAGTAGCCAGACTGTTCGACTTGTCGACCGATACGCTGCGCTACTATGAGAAGCAGGGGTTGCTGGCGCAGGATAAAGACCCGGTCAACGGTTACCGGAATTACTCTTACGATGAACTGGTGATTTTGCTCGATGTGCTGTTTCTGCGTCAGATGGATGTGGCCGTGAACGACGTTCGTAAAATTATCAAAGAAAAAGAACTGCCGGAGATCATTGATATCCTGGCGGAAAACAAGAAGGATATTGCGGAAAAACGCGAACAGCTCGCGCGGCAGCAAGCGATGTTGGAACGGGTGATCGAGAACTATCAGGCGTGTGAGGCGAAGCTGGGCGAGTTCAGGCTCGTAGCGCCGCCGAGCTTCAAGTTCAAGTTCATCGGTCGGCATGACGAAGACTGGTTTTCCGTCATTGAACGCTATAAGAAAATCGATGTGAACTGGATGCAGAGCATCCGTTATGCGATGCGCATTCCTCAGGACGAATGGTCTGACGGCATCGATTTTGCTTTAGCCCAGTTAGGCCTCAGCGTCGGAGCGCAGGCGCTGAGCATGAACGGCGCGGATCAAAGCTGGACGTTGTCGGAGCTGAACGATGCCTGTTATTTTTATACGATCGTCGCCACCGATTATCAAGCCAGTGAAAATCAGACGCTGCAACAGGGCATGCAATGGCTGAAGCGGCAGGGGAAAACACCGATAGGGCCGCTGGTGGGACGATATATGGCCAGTTGCCACAAACGGGGACTGGATTACTATGAAGTGTGGATCGCCGTCAAATAAGCATTGACCTTGGAGCGGCTCTAAGGTTTATGCTGTTGACGAGGTGGTTCTTATGCATGAAACGATATTGGGCGAGGAAAATATCACGAAGCTGTTTTTTCGCTATACGATTCCGAGCGTTGTTGCAATGGCGATCTTGGGCTTGAATACCATTGTCGACGGTTTTTTTGTCGGCCGCTATATCGGCGCTGCTGCGCTGGCCTGCGTCAACATCGCACTGCCGTTCTCCAGTCTGATCCTGGCAATCAGCATTATGGTCGGCATCGGCACGCTGACGCTGATGGGGCGATTGTTCGGAGAAGGGCGGGGAGCCGATGCGCAAAATGCATTCAAGACCGCGCTGCTGCTGATTCTCGTTATTTCCGGCGCGACTTCGTGCGCTGCGCTGCTCGGCAGTCGACAGTTGGCTGTTCTTTTAGGCGCTACGCCGGAGTTGATGGCGGATGTCAGCAGCTACATCCGGATCATAGCGGCGTTTTTGCCGTTCTTGGGACTTGTCATGCTGCTCGATTATGTCTTGAAAATCATCGGCAAACCCGTCTATGCGATGCTGGCGCTGCTTGTCGCGGTCGCGGGTCATATGGCGCTGAATTACTGCTTTATAGCCCGACTTGGTTGGGGGATCGAAGGCGCAGCCTGGGCGACCGGCTTAGCCTACGTGATCGCGACGCTGGTCGCATTGCTGCCGTTCTCATTTGCCAAGTTGAATCTGAAACTATGGGGCGGACACTTCGACCGCGCCGCGGCGAAAGAAATCCTCTACAATGGTTCATCGGAAGGTTTCGGGGAACTGGGCGTCGGCATTACGACGTTTCTCTTCAATCTTGCGCTGATGCGTTATGCAGGACCGCTTGGCGTCGCCGCCTTTACCGCGGTTGGCTATCTGTCGATGGTCGGAACGAATCTGCTGCTTGGCATCGCCGATGGCGTAAGTTCGATCATCAGTTATAATCAGGGGCGGGGGCGCATCGATCGAGTGATGCGGACGCTGAAGCTGTCGCTGGCGACCGTGCTTCTGGTCGGTACGGGCATGTTTGCGCTGCTTCAGTTGGCTGCGCCACGACTGATCGCTCTCTTTTTCGATGTGGCGCAAGGCGAAACGTATACGCTTGCAGTTGCCGGAGCGAAAATTTATGCGTTTGCTTTTTTGCTCAACGGCAGCAATATTTTGGCGTCGGGTTATTTCACGGCGATCGGCAGTCCGAAACAAGCGACCTTGATTGCACTGAGTCGCAGTGCGGTCTGGGTGGCGGCGGGCCTGGCGATACTGGCGCCGCTCTTCGGCAGCAAAGGAATCTGGCTGGCGGTGCCGACGGCCGAGGCGATGACGCTTTTGTTATCGACGCTTCTGCTGCGGCGTCAGTGGACGAAAGGGAAACTGATGTTGACATAGAAAATAAGGGATTGCGTGACGGAAGTTTATAAGATATAATATCAGAGTGGTCGTCACAAACAAGACAGAACGATAATGCGTGGTGAACTGAAGATGGATGATAGAGACTATATGGCATTAGCCCTGGAAGAAGCGCGCAAGGCCTTCGATCTCGGCGAAGTTCCTATCGGAGCCGTATTGGTCAGTGAAGGTCAGATCATCTCTAGGGGACATAACCTGAGAGAAATCGGACACGATGCTACCGCTCACGCGGAAATGATCGTCATCCAGGATGCCTGTCGTAAATTGGAACGCTGGCGATTATCGGGAACAACCTTGTATGTGACCATCGAACCCTGTCCAATGTGCGCAGGTGCGCTGGTCAACAGCCGGGTAGATCGGTTGGTGTACGGCAGCCCCGACAGCAAAGCGGGCGCGGTCGAATCTTTGTTCAATATCGTGCAGCACGAAAAACTCAACCACCGATTGGCCGTTACGGCAGGTGTGTTGGAAGAGGAATGCGCCGGAATCATGAAAGAATTTTTTCGTGAACGACGGCGACAGAAAAAAGCATAGTTTGGAGAGGTGTCCGAGTGGTCGAAGGTGCTTGACTCGAAATCAAGTGTCCCGCAAGGGACCGTGGGTTCGAATCCCACCCTCTCCGCCATTGAGAGTATGGCTCTGTAGTTTGAAACTACAGAGCTTTTTGTTTTGGCGGGAAACGGAGAAAATGGGGAAAGTTTTAGAAAACAACAGATGAGGTTTAAGAAAATGAGCAGCCTGCATCGGAATGAAAATGAGACAGTGGAATTGACAGGAAAAAAATGGTGTGCTATCATAAGGAATCGTAAAGTTGATCGGCTTACCATGAATGCGAGGCTGAATGGAGCAGGGATTTATTATTCTTGCTGATTTAAAGCCTTTTCTTTTTGTTTAAAAACGATTTAGCAAGGTGGAAGGAAAGTGTAGCTGACGACAATGTGGAAGAAGGAGGAGAGTATGCAACAAAATCAGATAGGACTATTGTCCGCTGCCTTACTAGTAATGGTCATAATGGCCGTGACGGGAAAATGAGACTGAGGACAAAGACGCGCGGCACTTGTAGTGAATAAATACCTAAGGTATAATGAAACCGAAGTTAGAAAAGGGGTATTTTTCATGAAACTTTGGAAGCGGCTCAGCCTCCAGGGTCGCATCCTGATTCTGGCAATGACGGTTGTCTTGGTCGTACTGGCCGTATTGACGCCGCTGTTGTTTAAAGTACTCGGCGAGGAAGCGCGTAGCCATGCGGAGCATCAGGCGGTTACGCTGGCCCGTATGCTTGCCAGGGACGAAGTTGTAAGGGATGCTTTGCTGGGAGTACGTCAGTCAGCAGTGCTGGAAGAACATATTGAGTCCATGAAAGACGGCGCGAAGGTCAAGATCGTGAATGTGTTTGACATGGAGGGACATCGTCTTTATCGTCCGGAAGATATCCTAAAAGGGAAAAGGGCCGTCGATAGTGAGGAAAAAAAGAAAGCCTGGCAGGGGGAGATGCATGTCGCGACCTTTGAAGGGAGCGGCGGACGCACCTTGCGCGCCTATGTGCCGATTTATGCCGAAGAACGCCAGATTGGCGTAGCTTTGGTGGGCATCCTGCGTGAAGATTTGGCCGAGTCGCTGACGGTTACCTACCGGGCTTTGATTTGGGCTTTGTTGGCGGGGCTGTCGTTTGGCGTATTGGCTGCCTGGGGGCTGGCCAGTCATGTGAAAACAATCATGCTGGGGATGGAACCGGAAACGATTGCGCGCCAGCTGGCGCAGCGCAACGCGATTCTTGATTCTGTCCGTGCGGGCGTGGTGGCTGTTGACGAACAGGGAAAAATCACGCTGGTCAATGATGAGGCGATGCGCATCTTATCGCTTGCGGGCGGTGCGCAGGAATGGTACGGCAAACGGATCGAAGCTTCCTTGCCGGGGGCGGGTTTGCTTGAAGTGATGGAACTTGGGCAAAGTATGGCCGATGCGCAAATGCAGTTGGGCGGAAAAAACGTGCTGGCCAGTCGGAAGCCGTTGTTGTTGGACGGCCGTTTGATCGGTGCGTTGCTGACCTTTTATGATAAGGGGGAAGTGGAGCGTCTGGCGGAAGAATTGACGGGCGTGCATTCTTATATAGAAGCGCTAAGGGCGCGGGCGCACGAGTTTATGAACCGTCTTCATGTCATTTGGGGAATGGTCCAATTGCAGCGTTATGATGCGTTGGAGGAATATGTCCGTTTTGTGGTTGAAAGCAATCAACGCGAACTGGAAGATGTCGGGGTCAAGATCATGGATCCGCTGGTAGCGGGCTTTCTTCTAGGCAAGATGAGCCAGGCGCGTGAGCGCAAGGTGTCGTTCTTCCTGCACCCGGACAGTGAGCTGCGCGTCCTGACGGAGGTGATGGCCCGCCAATGGATCGCCTTGCTGGATGCCTTGTTGATGGAAGTGTTTGCGTTGCCGGAACGCGAAGCGATGGGGGATGTCGTACTCGCGTTGTGGGCGGATGAAGGATATGTAGCGGCAGAACTTGATTTCTCGGCGCGAAACGTCGAACGTTCGGATGGCCTTTTGCGGCTGACTGTGCTGGCGGAAACGCGGGGGGCGACTCTACAGAGGCGTCGTCCGAGCGAGGGCCGGGAACGAATTACGATTACGATGCCGTTGCAGGAGTGGAGGGATGAAAATGATTCGTGTGATGATTGTGGAAGATGATCCTATGGTGGCGGATCTGAATCGACGTTATTTGGAGCAGATGAGCGGATTCGTTTTGCTTGGCTCATGCCGCAGCGGCGAAGAAGCGCTGGAAGCCTTGCAAGAAACAGAAGTCGACCTCTTGCTGGTCGATGTCTATATGCCGGGAATGAGCGGTTTGGATCTGATTAATCATATTCGCAAAGAACAGTATAGCGTCGATGTGATCTTGGTTACGGCCGCGAAGGATCAAAAGAGTATTTTGGAAGCGCTGCGCCAGGGGGCGGTCGATTATTTGGTGAAGCCGTTCCAGTTTGACCGTTTTCAAGGCGCGCTGCAGCGTTATCGGCAGCGCTGCGAATGGATGAATGATCTGAAACAGGTCAGTCAGGAAGATTTGGACCGCAAGGTTTTCTCTCGCGCGCAGCCGGAAGAACGATCGGCGCTGATTCTTCCCAAAGGGGTCGAGCGCAATACGCTGCGCCGCGTATGGGAAAGCGTCAGCAGCGTGGAACAGGAATTTACCGCGGAAGAGATGGCTGTAGTTGTCGGAATTTCGCAAGTCTCGATTCGAAAATATCTCAAATTCCTGCAGGAGTTGGGTCTCTTGATTATGGAAGCGCAATACGGCGCGGTCGGGCGGCCGGTGAATCAATATCGTTATAACCAAGGCGCCTCTTTGCCGAAAAATTGGTTGTAGAATGAAGTGCAAAACATATATTTACATAAAATGAATGCAAGCGCAAAAAACTTCCTAGTTAGGCTTGCTTTTTAGCAGACCATGCTTTATAATACATAAAGTGTGGATCCGGAGAGATGTCCGAGCGGTTGAAGGAGCACGCCTGGAAAGCGTGTGTACGGGAAACTGTACCGAGGGTTCGAATCCCTCTCTCTCCGCCATTTATATGCTGGATGGCAGAAAATCATATAGTACGTTCGTTATATTTGGCTTTACACTTCGGGTTGGGCCATTTATTCATTTTAGGGTGGGATCACGGCAAAAGCCGGGTCTTGCGCAATGGGAACTCATGAACCCCGCCAGGTCCGGAAGGAAGCAACGGTAAGTGATTATTCTCATGTGCCGCGAGGGCGCCTGGTTTTTGTCGTGAACCGGCTCTAAAAACGGACGGAAAAGAAGCAATCAGCCATGCTGGTTGCTTCTTTTTCATAGGGGTACAGGAAACGAAACGCTAATGTGGAATTAAGGTAATGCAGAATGTAAAAAGGAGGTGCAGCGGCTATGGCGTATGTTGCGCTTTATCGGCAGTGGCGGCCCCAGGATTTTGACAACCTGGTCGGACAGGACCATATCGGCGTGACGCTGAGAAATGCGATTGACTCGGGTAAGATTGCCCATGCTTATCTGTTTTCCGGCCCACGCGGGACAGGCAAGACCAGTACTGCCAAGATTGTGGCCAAAGCCCTCAATTGCGAAAAAGGGCCGACGCCGGAACCTTGCAATCAGTGCGATGCCTGCCTGAAGATTAACAACGGCTCATCGATGGATGTCTTTGAGATCGATGCCGCCTCAAACCGGGGTATCGATGAGATTCGGGATTTGCGCGAGACGGTCAAGTTTGCGCCGGTTGATGGCCGGTACAAAGTATATATCATCGATGAAGTGCATATGCTGACGACGGAAGCGTTCAATGCACTCTTAAAGACGTTGGAAGAACCGCCGCCTCATGTCGTCTTCATCTTGGCGACGACCGAATCGCATAAAATTCCGGCGACTATTCATTCGCGCTGTCAGCGTTATGACTTTCGGCGCATCGGACTGCCGGAGATGGTGGCGCGACTGCGCGAAGTGGCGGACGGCAGTGGAATCGAGGTGGAAGCGGCGGCGCTTGAATTGATCGCGGCGCATGCGGATGGCGGGATGCGCGATGCGCTAAGCATTCTGGATCAGTGTGCGGTCATGGATGAAAAGATCGTAACGGCTGCAAAAGTGAGAAATATGTTGGGCTTGGTCGGGCATGAATGGTTGTGCCGCTTTACGGATGCGCTGGCAAAACGTGAAGCGAAAGATTTGCTCTTTACGCTAGAGGAGCTGTTGGCGCTCGGCAAAGATCCGCGCCAAGTGATCAGCGAATTGTCGCAGTACATGAGAACGATCATGCTGTTTCAGGCGGCGCCGGAAATCAGCGTGCCGGAAGGACAACGGGAAAAATTAGCGGAACAGGCGAAAGCGCTGTCGGCGACTGATGTTATGAATATCTTGAACATTCTCCACCAAGGCGGAACGGAGGCGCGTTATGCTGCGGAGCCGCGTTTTGCGGTGGAGATGGCGCTGTTGTCGGCCTGCCGGCGCAACAGCGGCGGAGCCGATGAAGGGCAGTTGGCGGCCCGAATCGAGGCGCTTGAAGCAAAGTTGGCTAAAATTTTGCAAGGCGGAGCCGTAAGCGCAGCGCCTTCGGCCCCTGCGTTCGAAGCGCCGCCGCAACAGGTGCGAACGGCGCGTCCTGCGGTGAATGAAAAAGAAGCGCCGCCGGACAACGGCGCGGCGTTTGCGGCAGCGGCGGCAAACCCGTTGCCTGATGATCTGACAGGCGTTTGGGGACAGTTGCTGCAGGGGTTGGTTCAAGGTGGTAAACGCTCTGTGCACGCTTGCGTGGCGCAGGGGCAGTTGGTTGGACTCACGGAGAAACAAGCCACCGTACAGTTTGCGGCGGCGTTTCCGAAAGAACGGACGGAAAAACCGGATTACAAGGAATTGATTGAACAAGCGCTGGCACAAATTACTGGCCGAAGAGTGAATCTCTATTGTATACTGGGAGCGGGAACTCCTAGCGCCGCGACGTCGAGAAAGGCTGCTGCGTCGCCGGGAAAAGCGCCTGCTGCAGCGAAACAAAATGTGTCGGACGCTGACAAGATGCATCCGGCAGTGGAAAAAGCGATCGAAATGTTTGGCGGCAATGTAACGGTAAAAGAAAATTAAGGGGGAATCATAATGTTTGGAAACATGGGAAATATGGGCGGTATGATGAAGAAAATGCAGAAATTGCAGACGGATATGGCAAAACTGCAGGAAGAATTGAAACTGCGTACGGTTGAAGTGTCGGCCGGCGGCGGGGCGGTGAAAATCGTAATGAACGGCGAGAAGCAAGTGCAGTCGCTGTCGATTTCTCCGGCGGCCGTAGATCCGGAAGACGTAGAAATGCTCGAGGACTTGATGGCGGCGGCTTTCAATGAAGCAACGCAGAAGGTCGACGACATGATGGCGCAGGAAATGGGCAAACTGACCGGCGGCATGAATTTACCCAAAGGCTTGTTCTAGGCGTTTATGAAACACATTGGGCCGTTGGCCAAATTGATCGAGCAATTCAGAGGGTTGCCGGGAATCGGCGCCAAGACCGCGGTG
>OY764022.1:2445000-3047500 GCA_963667825.1 Negativicutes bacterium
CTTCTAGCGAGATGATGGGTGCCCGTACCGTAAACCGACACAGGTAGGCGGGGAGAGAATCCTAAGGTGCGCGGGAGAACCCTCGTTAAGGAACTCGGCAAAATGTCTCCGTAACTTCGGGATAAGGAGAGCCCCTGTGAGTGTAGTCTTGAAACGGACGAAGCACATGGGGGTCGCAGAAAAGAGGCCCAAGCGACTGTTTACCACAAACACAGGTGCCTGCTAAAGCGAAAGCTGACGTATAGGTGCTGACACCTGCCCAGTGCCGGAAGGTTAAGGAAGGGAGTTAGGAGCAATCCGAAGCCCTCGACCGAAGCCCCGGTGAACGGCGGCCGTAACTATAACGGTCCTAAGGTAGCGAAATTCCTTGTCGGGTAAGTTCCGACCCGCACGAAAGGTGTAACGACTTGGGCACTGTCTCAACGAGGGACCCGGTGAAATTGAAATACCTGTGAAGATGCAGGTTACCCGCGACTGGACAGAAAGACCCCATGGAGCTTTACTGTAGCCTGACATTGGATTTTGGTAAGGGATGTACAGGATAGGTGGGAGACTGAGAGATATGTACGCTAGTATGTATGGAGTCGACGTTGGGATACCACCCTTCTCTTACTGGAGTTCTAACTGAAGTAGTAACGACACTCAGGACAGTGTCAGGTGGGCAGTTTGACTGGGGCGGTCGCCTCCGAAAGTGTAACGGAGGCGCCCAAAGGTTCCCTCAGAACGGTTGGAAATCGTTCGAAGAGTGTAAAGGCAGAAGGGAGCTTGACTGCGAGACGTACAGGTCGAGCAGGGACGAAAGTCGGGCTTAGTGATCCGGTGGTACCGCGTGGAAGGGCCATCGCTCAACGGATAAAAGCTACCCTGGGGATAACAGGCTAATCTCTCCCAAGAGTCCATATCGACGGGGAGGTTTGGCACCTCGATGTCGGCTCATCACATCCTGGGGCTGTAGCAGGTCCCAAGGGTTGGGCTGTTCGCCCATTAAAGTGGTACGTGAGCTGGGTTCAGAACGTCGTGAGACAGTTCGGTCCCTATCCATCGCGGGCGTAAGAAACTTGAAGGGAACTGCTCCTAGTACGAGAGGACCGGAGTGGACTGACCAATGGTGTACCAGTTATCCCGCCAGGGGTACAGCTGGGTAGCTACGTCGGGAAAGGATAAACGCTGAAAGCATCTAAGCGTGAAACCAGCCTTAAGATGAGGTTTCTCACAGAGTAGTCTGGTAAGGCCCCTTGTAGATCACAAGGTTGATAGGCCAGGTGTGGAAGTTCAGTAATGAATGGAGCTGACTGGTACTAATAGGCCGAGGGCTTGACTTAATGCAAGCTCGCACTCACTCGAGTGCAAGTTATGAAACCACTTGTTTGCAAAATCTTTCTTCTATAAAGTTTTCAGGGAATATATTCTCTTGTAGAAATGTTTACCTGAGTATCCGGTGATGATGGCTGTGGGGTCCCACCTGTTCCCATACCGAACACAGCAGTTAAGCCCACATACGCCGAAAGTACTTGGTTGGAAGCGACCTGGGAGGATAGGGAGTTGCCGGTTAGAAAAGGCCGTTCATGCGCTGCATGGACGGTCTTTTTTTATGCATGGGAACGGTTTTGAACCACAAAGGCACAAAGGGCGCAAAGAAAAAAAGAAACGGAAAGGCAGCCGGCAGATGAATATCTGCCGGAAATAAGAAATCGAAAGAAGGCAGAGACCGATCCAGGTTGCTGTTTCAATAAGAGAAGAGATGCAACAATTGGCATGAAGCTTTAGTGGCAAGGCGCGCCGAGGAGCAAAGCGAGACGTACTTGTGTACGTCGAGTGAGCACCGCAGAAGCAACGCAGCCAATGAAGAATTCAGGTCAGTTGTTGCTAGTGATGATGGTTGTGGGGTTCCGCCTGTTCCTACCGAACACAGTAGTTAAGCCCACATACGCCGAAAGTACTTGGCTGGAAGCGGCCTGGGAGGATAGGGAGTTGCCAGTTAAAAAGACCGTTCATGCATTCGCATGGACGGTCTTTTTCTATAATGCAAGATTTGCAATCCGGCTATGCGGGGATATATAATAGGAAAGGAAAATGCAAATAGCAGGCGAGGTGCGGTGTTTGAAGAAGATTGAGGCGATCATCAGGCCGGATAAGCTGAATGAGATAAAGAACGCGTTGGCTCGGGTCGGGGCGCGGGGAATGACGATATCGGAGGTGGTCGGCTGTGGTTTGCAAAAAGGACAAACGGGCGTTTATCGCGGCCATGTGTATGACATCACGCTGTTGCCGAAAGTGAAATTGGAAATCGTATTGCTCGATGAACTTGTCGAACAGGTCGTTGCGGTTATTTTAGAATATGGACGAACCGGAAATGTGGGCGATGGAAAAATATTCGTTTATCCCGTGGAAGAAGCTTATCGTATTCGCACCGGAGACAAAGGGAAACATGCGCTGCAATAAAAAGACTTGCACGTTGCATTAGCTGTGATATAATACGATTTGTACGGAAAATCGGCAATGAAGCCGGAGTATGACTGCCAAGGGGCAGCTCTGCCCCGGCTTTTTTATTTGACAAATGGAGGATTGAAGATGGAAGCGAGCATTCATTCGATTGCGGCGGGCTTAGACACGGTATGGGTTGTCTTATGTGCGGGACTGGTCTTTTTGATGGAGGGAGGCTTTGCGGCGCTGGAAGCGGGCTTTGTGCGCAGTAAAAATGCATTGAATATCATTATGAAAGTGTTCATGGACTGTACGGTGGGGATGCTTGGTTATTTCATGCTTGGCTTTGCACTGATGTATGGCGTTGATTGGAACAGTCTAAGCGGAACAAGCGGTTTTTTCTTAAAAGGCGAGTGGGATCACCTAGGCTTACAGATTCCGGTGTATGCGTTTTGGCTCTTTCAAGCAGGGTTTGCCATTGCGGTGCCGACGATTATTTCCGGCGCGGTTGCGGAGCGGATGAAGTTCGCGCCGTATATCATCGTCTCGTTTCTGGCGGCGGCGTTTATCTATCCGGTTGCCGGGCATTGGATCTGGGCGGCCGGCGGTTGGCTTAATAAGCTGGGCATGCTCGATTTTGCAGGTTCCGCAGCTATTCATTCGTTGGGCGGCTGGGCTTCGCTGGCTGCGGTAATCGTGCTTGGGCCGAGAACGGGAAAATACAATAAAGACGGCTCGGCGAACGTCATGCCGGGACATAATCTGCCGCTGGCAGCCTTAGGCGCCTTTCTTCTATGGTTTGGCTGGTTCGGCTTTAATCCGGGCAGCACGCTTTCCGGTCTGGATTTGAACATTGCCCGTATCGCGTTGAACACGAATCTGGCTGCAGCGGCAGGCGGAACAGTTGCCGGCTTATATACGCTGCGAAGATTCGGCAAGGCCGATCCGAGCATGGCGATCAATGGCGCGTTGGGCGGCCTGGTCGCGATCACGGCAGGCTGCGCGTATGTGGAACCGATCAGCAGCCTGCTCATCGGCGCATGCGCAGGGATCTTGGTGGTAGAAGCGGTGCCGCTTTTAGACGATTTGAAAGCGGATGATCCGGTCGGTGCGATTGCGGTTCATGGCGTGTGCGGTACGTTTGGCACGCTTATGGTCGGGCTTTTCGCTGAAAATGGAGGTCTCTTTTATGGCGGCGGCTGGCATCTGCTCGGCGTGCAAAGCGTCGGCATTATCGCGCTTTCGGCGTGGGGATTTGCGGCTTCGTACTTGCTCTTCAAAGCGCTGCAGCTGAGCGTTGGGATACGGGTGAGTGAAGAGGAAGAAATGGATGGACTGGATATCAGTGAACATGGCATGACGGCGTATAACGACTTGGAATTTAATCCGTTTAAGAGTCTGCCGCATAGCGTAGCGCATGTTGAGCGGCGGACTATGGCGGAAGAAGAGCTGGCCTGAATGAGAAGCGGCGAAACCCTTGGTTGAAAAGCCAAGGGTTTCTTCTTTTGGAGAATGCATAGTTTTCCAAAATTTCGGAAGGAATCGATCTGAGTGCGTCGAAGTTAGTCTGAGAAATAAAATTAGCGAATGCAGGCGGTGACCGATGAAAGTCCATTTATTAGAAGTGGCGTTTCGCGATTATGATGGATATCGCCTAGTGAGGCACTGTTTATATGAGGTCTTGCGGAAGGTGGTGCTGGACAGCGGCGCAATGGAAGTTGCGCTGAATGAAGCAGTTAACAATGCGCTTTTGCATGGCGGTTGCACGCGACGCTGTACGCAGGTCGTCGTCAAGATGGATGTGATTGCCGGACGCCGTCTGATTGTGAGGGTTGCAGACGGCGGCGGCGGCTTTGCTCATGCCGGCAAAGCGGGAAACGGTCATGACGTTGGAGAAGCGACCCGGGACGGCATTATGGCGGAATCGGGCCGCGGCTTGCATATCATGCAGATGCTGACAGATTATATGCGTTATAACCAGGCGGGCAATGAAGTGCTTTTGATGAAGAAAATTGATGAAGCAGCTGTAAAAATAGGAGGCTGAAAGCATGACGAGTCATATTGAAGTCATTGGCAACCAAGTCATCGTGCAATTGAACGGCAGTATTTACGTCGAAGAAGCGACCGCGATACGCGAACAATTATTGGAATATATTGAGCAGGGGCATGTTAATTTTGTCATCAATCTGGGCAGCGTCGACTATATTGACAGTTCGGGCCTTGGGGTCTTAGTGGCGATTCAAAAGCGCGCATTGCAAAAAAACGGCAAGGTTGTCATCCGGGACTTGCGTGGTTTGGTACGGGAATTATTTGAACTTACCAGACTGACTAGTGTCTTTGAAATTGAAGGATGACGATGCAGGAAGGAAAAGCGCGGCAGCGAGCCGCGTTCGTTGACGAGCCTGATGAACGGATGACGCTCTTGGCGCGCGCGATGGAGCAGCATCTAAGCGGGGTCATGATTACCGACCGCAGAGACTGCATCGTCTTTGTCAATCAGGAGTTTTGCCGCTCGTCCGGTTATACAAAGGAAGAAGTGCTGGGCAAGAAGATTCCGTTTTTAAAATCGGGTGCGCAGCTGCCGGAATTTTATCAGGCCATGCTGACGACGATTCGCAGCGGCGGGATCTGGCGCGGCAAACTGCACCACCGCAAAAAGACGGGGGAGTTATTTTGGGAGAATGTAGTGGTGTCGCCGCTATACGATGAGAACGATGAAATCAGTCATTTTTTAACGCTGAAAGAAGATCTCACGCTACAGGAAGAGGCGGCGGCTGTGTTGCGGAAGGCCGATCAAAAATTGCGCGAGGATCTGATGCTGGCAGGGAAGATCCAACGTGCGCTTTTGCCGAAAAAAGTGAACGCCGAGGGAATTACCGTGCAGTCGATCTATGAACCGCTGAATTTAGTGAGCGGCGATATTTATGATTATCTGTGGTGCGCAGAAGAAAAACGCTGCGTCGGCTATGTGGCAGACGTCATGGGGCATGGTCTTGGCGCGGCGCTGCAGACCTCGGCGCTGATGGTTCTCGGGCGTCAAGTGCTGCAAAGCAAAGAACCGCTAGCGAAGCGGGTGGAGGAATTAAACCGCAATCTGACGCCGTATTTAAATGACGGGACTTTTGCGGCGCTGCTGGCTTTTGAGGTGGACGTGAAGCAGGGGGTTTTACGCTATGTGTCAGCGGGCATCAATCATTTTATCGCCATGCATGACGGCGAGACGATTACGGTCCGAGTGCCGGGAATATTTCTTGGCATATTGCCGGATATGAAATACGAAGAAGAAGAACTGAAGTGCCGAAGCGGGGATTGTTTTTTCTTTTGCAGTGACGGACTCTTGGATTTGTTGCAGGAAGAACATAGGCTGCAGTTTGAGGACTACGCAAGCTGCATGCAATTGATGGAGAGCCTTGTGGTCGAGGGACAGGGGCATGATGATGCTACCGTTGTCGGAGTACGGTTATAACGGCAAGTCTTGGACGTGGGTCTGGGGCTTGCTTTCTTACTGATAAAGAGAGGCGAGGAATCGATGATGGAAGAATTGAAACGCTGCCTGACGAAACGCGGCATGATCGAGGGAGAAAATGACGATTATTTTCAAGCGGCCGTATTGCTGCCGCTGGTGCAAAGTGAAGACGGGCTGGCCGTCTTGTTCGAAGTGAGAGCCGGTCATCTGGCTTGGCAGCCGGGGGAAGTCTGCTTTCCCGGCGGGCGCATTGAAGCAACGGATCTCGAGGCAAAGCGCGCGGCAGTGCGGGAAACCAGCGAAGAATTGGGGCTAAAGGAAACGGAAATCGAAGTGCTGGGCGAAATGGCGCCGGTCATTAGTCCGATCGGCGTGATCCTGTATCCTTATGTCGGAGTGCTGCAAGGCATGGTAAAAGCCAATCCGGATGAAGTGGCGGAAGTCTTTTCGGTGCCGTTGGCGACCTTGCTTACAATGAAGCCGGAAGTCGGCAAAATGGAAATGGCGACGCGGCCGACGGCGGAGTTTCCGCTGCACTTGTTGCCGGGCTATGACGATGGCTGGAAACGGCGAAAAAATTATACGGTTTATTTTTATCCTTGGCGGGATAAAGTGATTTGGGGCTTGACCGCGCTGGTACTGCAGCGCTTTCTCACCATCTATCGCGAGGCGGAACGCAAAAAAGCCAGCCGCAATACGGCTGGCTAAGGTTGGCAGTGCAATTATGTAGCGAGAGGGGTCAGACTCCAAGAATGTCCGTGTATGGCTTGGTTATAAAGTTCCGACAAAGTCTGGAACACGGCGGCCTTTTTAACGGCATTCTTTTTCGTCAGCAATGAAAACTTGAACCAACGTCCTTCGCGCGATAAGCGATAAAAAGCATCGTTGATTCGGACTTGGATACTCTTGGTGGGCGATTTCGAAAGTGCTTCTTCCAGAAGTTGTACGGCAGGCCCGTCTAATGGCGGTACAGGAGCCAGTGGCGTGACGGATTGGGAATCTGGTTTCACAAAAAATCACCTTCCTTAGCCGTTGAATTCTGACTATTCAGTGTCTTGACTCATTATAGCAGGTTTTTAATTTGCGTGCCTACTTAAAAAACTATAAAAATTTTAAATAATCTTTGCAATTAAAAGAAAAGTCCAATGTTACAGCGGAAAACGAAGTTTTTTGCTTGTTGCAAGAAAAACGTACAGTGTTACAGATTTTTAAGAGAAAAAAGTATTTGAAAGATGGAAAATAAATTGGCATGGTTCTTTAATCCAAGAAATAGAGTAGCCAACTGCTCTTTGTATGCATTGTGCAGAAGTGCGAATTGTGGGAGGATTTTGCCTACTTGCGGCGAAATAATAAATCCAGAGATCAGCCACAGATTAAGAAAAGCAAGGGGCAGTCGGCTACTGTGAGCAGAGAAAAAGGGGGTGGGCGGTAACGGACTGCACCAAACAGGGAAGAGGAAAAGGCGTTACAGGCAAAAACAGATAGGAGGCTTATCATGGCAGAAGGAAAAAAGGGTGGCATAGGTATTTCAGCCCAGATTATGATTGGACTTGTCTTAGGTATCGTATTTGGCTACATGTTCCCGGAATACGGCCAAAAGTTTAAACCCCTGGGAGACGCATTTATTCGTATGATCAAGATGATCGTTGTACCTTTGATCTTCAGCTCCCTGATCATGGGTATTGCCGGCGCGGGCGACTTTAAGAAAGTGGGTCGCTTGGGCGGCAAGGCGTTGATCTGGTTCGAACTGGCGACGACAGTTGCGTTGCTGGTTGGCCTTGTGGTTGCCAACGTATTCCAACCGGGCGTCGGCGTTTCGCTGACTGCCGGCGATGCGAAAGCCGCTACGGAGGCAGCTAAGAAAACCATTGACTTTGCACAAGTCATGATTGAAATCATCCCGACGAACATCGTCGACGGCGCTGCCAAAGGCAGCATGCTGCAAATCGTTTTCTTCTCCACGTTCTTTGGCGTAGCGGCGGCCAGCATGGGCAAAGCCGGCGAACCGGTCGTAAAATTATCGGTCAGCGTTGCCGAAATCATGTTCAAAGTAACCTGGTATGTAATGAAACTGGCGCCGCTTGGCGTATTCGCGTTGATTGCGTACACCGTTGGTAAATTTGGCCTTGGCATGCTGATTCCGCTGGCCAAACTGATCTTCTCGCTCTACTTCGCGTTGGTTGTCTTTGTTTTATTGGTCATGGTCAGTGCTTCGATCGTCTTTAACTTCAAGTTCCTGCAGTTGCTCAGAGCCATTAAAGAACCGATCATGATCGCGTTCTCGACGGCATCGAGCGAAGCAGCGCTGCCGCTTGCGATGGAAAAACTTGAAAAGTTTGGCGTACCGAAACATATCGTTACGTTCGTCCTGCCGACAGGCTACACGTTCAACCTGGACGGATCGACGCTCTATAGCGCACTGGCCGTCGTGTTTATCGCTCAGATCTACAATATCGACTTCCCGTTGGCGACGCAGCTCCTGATGCTGGGTACGCTGATGATGTCGACCAAAGGCATTGCCGCCGTACCGGGCGCTTCGCTGATCGTTATTGCCGGCACCGCCGTGCAATTCGGTCTGCCGGCTGAAGGCATCGGCATTATCCTTGGCGTCGACCGTATCCTCGATATGGCTCGTACCGCATGTAACCTGATTGGTAACTGTGTTGCCGCTGTTGTCGTGGCACGTTGGGAAAAAGAATTGCCGGATGAAGTGTTGGCGCATGCTTACACTCTGAACTACGACGAAGAATAAGAAACTTTCCCTTTACTCTGCCGCGGCAGGCTGGCCTTGCGCCCCTGCTGCGGCAGATTTTTTTGTCTTTCTCACATTTGTCTTAAATCTCTATCACAAGTATGGCGCTATCTGCGGCAACGATATATAATACTACTATTGGAGAAATGGCTTTTGCAAAAGAGACGCTGACGCTATTATAAGGAAGAGGATGTGAAGCGAATGGAGCGACGCGTGATACAGGTAGAAGGCATGAGCTGCGCGCATTGCAAAGCGGCGATTGAGAAAGCGGTTCGCAGCATGCCGGGGGTTGTGATGGTTGAAGTCGAACTGACGCGCAAGGAAGTCGTGGTTGAATTTGATGCGGAACAGGTCACGCTCGAGGCGGTCAAAGAAATGATCGACGATGCCGGGTTTAGCGTAGTCTGACCCTTGACCGTTACTGGACGGATTGTTATACTTAAAAAACGAGCCTCCCGCTGGGAGGCTCGTTTAGATGAAATTTGACGGCTCTGCCGTTTGCATGAGGGCTGTGCTTATAGCGTGAGGAAAAAGACTGCGCAGCACGGCAAGTTAGAAGGAGGAACGACTATCCATGACACGTTTGGAACGGAAGCTGGAAGAACAGCGCACTAGCCGGAGAATCCGGCGCAAGAGGGTATTTGTCGTGACGCTGCTGTTACTGGCAATCGGGATGGTTGCCGGCGCTTCCTATTTGTGGTTTGGCGGAAGTTTGACGGCATCAGGCGATAAAGAAGCGATGCTGTATGCGAAGGATAAGGTCAATATTATGGTGCTTGGCGTTGATGAACGCGACGACGATGTCGGACGTTCGGATACGCTGTTTGTCGTGACGGTCGATACAAAGACCAAGCAAGTCGCGATGCTCTCGATTCCGCGCGATACGCGGGTCAAAATTCCGGGCATCGGCTGGGATAAGGTCAATCATGCTTACGCGAATGGCGGCGTGAAGTTGACGCAAAAATCGGTGGAAGGACTGCTTGGCATCAAGATCGATCATACGATCAAGATATCGCCGCGCGGTTTCGTAAAAGTGATCGATTCCTTAGGCGGTCTCGATATCAATGTGGAAAAGAGAATGTACTATACCGATCCCTATGATGACAACGGCGGCCTGGTCATTGACTTGCGCCCGGGCATGCAGCATCTTGACGGGCAAAAAGCGGTGCAGTATGTACGCTACCGCGATGAAGAAGGCGATATCGGTCGTGTAACAAGACAGCAGCATTTTATCAAGGCGTTGCTGGCTGAGGCGGCGAGTCCGTCGACGATCGTTAAGATCCCAAGTCTGATCAAGGATATGAGCAGCGTCGTCAAGACCGACATGTCGGTCAGCGAGATGGTCAATCTGGCGAAAATCATCAGCGATGCATCAAAGAACGGGCTGAAAGCGGATATGGTGCCGGGAAAACCGGGATATATCAGTGACGTCAGCTATTGGCTGCCGAACCTGGTGGAACTGCGCCAGCATGTCGCAAACACCCTGGGCGTGACGATGGAAGACAAACATTTGGCTGCTACCAGCAAGGAGGCGGCCGAATATGAAACGTCGATTCCCAAGGAAATGAAAGTAGTGGAGACGCCGAAGGCGAAAGATGCGACCGACCCGAAAGCGAAAACAGCGGAGAAGCCGGGCGATCCGAAAAAACCGACGGATCCGAAGAAGCCGGGCGCTGACGCCGCCAATGCAAGCGGCAAGGTGCGGATTGCAGTCGTCAATGTGAGCGGCGAAGACGGCGCGGGCGCCAAGATGGCGACGCTGCTTCGTCAGCAAGGTTTTGAAGTCGTGTCGGTAAGCGGCAGCGGAGGCGGGACGAAAAATACGACGGTAGTCGCCAATGGTACGGCCACCGCCAATAAACTGAGCGGACTACCGTTCCGCTATACGATGCAAGTGAATCAAAGCGGCGGCAACAGCGATGCGGTCGTCATGGTAGGCAAAGATTTTGTTAATAAATAAAAGAACGAAGGCGGCTGTTTTTATGCGACAGCCGCCTTCGTTTTTTTATTGAGAAGAAAGAAAAGGATAATGTATTAGGAATTTTGTATACAATATACTGTTTACAAAAATGTGTTACTGTGGTAACTTTTATAAAGGATGAAAAATGATTTGCTCAAACCAAGGCGCGCGTTTAGCGCTGAATGATGCAGCAAGAGGAGAGTGGAACTGTGAATCAATGGGTACGAGGAATGATCTGTATCGTACTGGGGTGCGCGATTTGGTTTTCTCCGGTACCGGAGGGCGTTAAGCAGGAGGCGTGGCATTTGCTGGCTATTTTTGCCGCGACGATCGCCGCTTTTATTTTGCAGCCGATGCCGATCGGCGCATCGGCCGTGCTGGGCCTGACGGTGACGGTTATGGCGGGCGTCTTGAAACCGGTCGATGCCTTGCAGGGCTTCAGCAATGATGTGATCTGGCTGATCGTCGCGGCGTTCATGTTCGCGAAGGGCTTCATCAAGACCGGGCTCGGAAGCCGGGTGGCGTATTGCCTGATGCGTTCCTGCGGCGACAGTACGCTGAAGCTCGCTTACACAATGGCGATCACCGACTTTGTCGTGGCGCCGGCCACGCCGTCCAATACGGCGCGCGGCGGCGGCGTCATTTTCCCGATCGTGCGCAGCCTGTGCACGGCGTTCAAATCGGAACCGGGCGAAAGCGCCGGACGCGTGGGGAAATTCTTATTGTTCAGCGCGTATAACAGCGTCGTGGTCAGCGCCTCGGTCTTCCTGACCGGCGCTTCCAATAATACGGTCGTTGTCGCGTTAGCCAAAGAGAACTTCAATGTCGTCATCAGCTGGGCCGATTGGTTCGTCGCCTGCATCGTGCCGGGCATCGTCGCGACGCTTGTGATCCCGTATCTGCTTTATAAAATTTATCCGCCGGAACTGAAGAAGACGCCGGAGGCGAAAATCATTGCGCAAGAGGAACTCGACAAGATGGGAGCGATGAGCAAAGCGGAAAAAGTGCTGCTGCTCGTTTTTGTCGGCGCATTAAGCTTGTGGGCGACGACGAGCATCACGAAATTCAGTCCGGCGTTTATCGCACTCCTCGGCGTTTGCGTCATGCTAATGACGCAGGTGCTGACCTGGGATGACGTGCTTGGCGAAAAAAGCGCATGGGACGTGATGGTTTGGATGGGCGTACTGGTGAATATGGCCGCCTATCTGTCGAAACTGGGCTTGATCACCTGGTTCGCGAATCTGGTCGGTGCGCAGCTGGCCGGCGTGCCCTGGTTTGCCACACTGATGATCCTGTTTGTCGTATACAATTATGTTCACTATGGTTTTGCCAGCAACACGGCGCATGTCGTCGCATTGTTCAGCGCGTTCTCGTCGGTCGCGGTCGCGGCAGGCGCACCGGTCGTGATGACATGCATCTTGCTCGGAGTTATTGCGAATACCTGCTCCACGCTGACGCACTATGCCTGCGGCGTCTCACCGATCTTTTTCGGCGCCGGTTATATCACGCAGGGAGAATGGTGGCGCATCGGATTTTTACTTTCGCTTGTCCACTTTGTGATTTGGATCGGCATCGGCATGCCGTGGATGAAATTTATCGGAGTCTGGTAGAAAAAAGCCGGAGGCGTTAGCGCTTCCGGTTTTTTGTTTGCGGAATTGAAAAAAGGGGTGCTTTATTTCAGCAGAGCGAAAAGATAGGGTCATGATTCGCAGTTATGGCAGTTTTTTGTGAAAATCGCGATTGGCTGCAGGTACCGCAGGGCGGAAGGTCGAAACGAAAGGGATTGGAAAAATGTCGTTAGCGACAGAGGGAAGGTGGAAATCGGATGTCGGCAGAGCGGATCAATAAACAGCTGGAGTCCGCGGGGATCAGGCGCAGTTTGCTGCAGCTTGGCGAGTGGGTGCGGACGGTGCCGGAAGCGGCGGCTGCCATCGGCGTTGCAGACGGACAAGTAGCCAAGTCGATCCTGTTTCAAAGCAAAGACTCGTTTGCCCTCTTTGTCGCGGCAGGGGATAACAAGATCAGCAATCGCAAGGTGCGAAAGCTATTAGCGGCGAAAAGCGTGCGCATCGCACTGCCGGAAACGGTGCTGCGCGTAACCGGGTATGCGGTGGGGGCGGTGAGTCCGGTCGGTCTCTTGGAGCCGCTGCCGGTCTTCATCGATGAAACGCTGGCCCGCTATGGAGAAATATACGCCGGAGGCGGTTCGCAGCAGGCCTTGTTGCCGCTCAGTTATGCGGAACTCTTATTGCTTACCGGCGGCCAGGCGGTCGACTTGAAAGCGGAGCAAACGTAAAAAATAAAGACGGCTTGCTTTTCTCTTTGCGTAGCGCTCTGAAAACGGGCGCAGGTGGTACCTTTTATCGACTAAATGTGCTACAATTGAGGATGTGAAAAAAGTGACTGTTTATCCGATGAATCTGAATCTTGCCGGCCGAACGGTTGCCGTTGTCGGCGGCGGCGGCGTGGCAGAGCGAAAAGCGGTTGCGGCAATAAAAGCCGGTGCGCTAGTTACGATGATTAGTCCTTGTCTGACGGAAACGCTTCAGCGCCTGGCTGCAGCCGGGACGGTGCGGCATTGGAATCGGACCTGGCAGCCGGGGGACGGCGCCGGGTTTTTCTTGTTGTTTTGCGCCACGAATCAAAGCGATGTCAACCGCGCGGCGGCTATCGACGGCAAACAGGCAGGGGCGCTGGTGAATGTGGCCGACGCCCCTGAATTATGCGATTTTACCGTACCCGGACAGGTTCGGCGCGGCGCACTCTTGTTTACCGTTTCGACCGGCGGCAAGAGTCCGGCGGTGGCGCGACAGATCCGGCGTGAAATCGCGCAGCGGTATGGGGAAGAATACGGACAATATCTCGAACTGATCGGCCGCTTGCGTGCCGAGTTGAAAGCGAAGCTGCCTGTTTCGGCCGAGCGGCAACATATCTGGCGACAGGCGATGGATGAAACGGTGCTCGAATTGCTTCGGGCAGGAAAGTTTAAAGAAGCGGAGGCAAAGATCCGAAATGCAATTAGTAGCGCTGGGACTCAATCATAAGACGGCATCCGTAGACGTACGGGAATGCTTTACGTTTTCGGAAGACCAAATCAAACAGGCATTAAGCCGAGTTCATGAATACGATGAAATTCAAGAATGCGTCATATTGTGCACCTGTAACCGGACGGAAATGTATGCAGTGGTCGATGAAGCTGAAGCGGGACTGGCAGCGATGGAACAGTTGCTTACGCGTATGGCGCAGGCAGCGCCCGATCTCGAAAACGATTTCTTTTGTCATTTGGAAGACGATTGCATCAGCCATCTCTTTCGCGTCTCGGCCAGCCTTGATTCTTTGATTATTGGCGAAGGACAGATCCTGAGTCAGGTCAAGAAGGCCTACTCGATCGCGCGCGATGTCGGCACGACCGATGCGGTCTTGAACACGCTCTTTAACCGGGCGATCGCGGTGGGGAAACGGGTACGGGCGGAGACGCGCATCGCGCATAGCGCGGTTTCGGTCAGCTACGCCGCCGTGGAACTGGCGAAAAAAGTTTTTGGCGATCTGTCTTCGTCGAATGTCTTATTGCTTGGCGCGGGACAAATGGGCGAACTGACCGCGCGCCATCTGGTGGAAAACGGCGTTAAAGCGGTTTTCGTCTCCAATCGTAAATACGAGCGGGCGCAGCAACTGGCGGAACGTTTCCAGGGCGTGGCCGTACCGTTCGAAGGCTTTATGAAAAAAGCGGTCGACGCCGACATCATCATTACTTCGACCGGCGCACCGCATTACATCATCCGCGCCTGGGATCTGGCGCACATCATGCCGACGCGTCCCGATCGCCCGTTGATCATCATCGACATCGCGGTGCCGCGGGACGTGGAACCGGAAGCGGCGGCGATCGCCGGCGTCAAACTTTATAATATTGATGCGCTCGAAGCGGTCGTCGAATCGAACCTGCGACTGCGCGAACAGGAAGCGAAACTTGCCGAGATTATCCTGCAGGAAGAACTGGAAACCCTGGTGGAACGTTTCCGTTATCTGACGCTGCGTCCGGTGATGGTGCGCCTGACCGACAAGGCGGAGACGATTCGTCAGCGCGAACTGAAGCGCGCGCTGGTCAAGCTGCCGGATATTGCGCCGGAAGAGCGCAAGGCGATGGAAAATCTCTCGAAGATGATCGTTCGCAAGCTGCTCAGAGATCCGATGGTGCGGATCAATGAAGCGGCCTGCAGCGATGACGAAGACTTTTATCTGGAAGCGATTCGGGACTTGTTTAAACTGGAAGCAATAGGAGAGGGCAGACATCGTGAAAAAAACAGTTGTTATCGGTACGCGAGCAAGTAAGCTTGCCTTATGGCAGGCGCATCATATCGCCGACGCATTGCGCAGCGAATATCCGGATTTGAACGTTGAAATCAGGCATATGGTGACTACCGGAGACAAGATCCTGGATGTTCCGCTGGCTAAGATCGGCGGCAAGGGCTTATTCACGAAAGAACTGGAACAGGCGATGCTGGCAGGCGAGATCGATTTGGCCGTGCATAGCCTGAAAGATATGCCGACGCAATTACCGGAAGGCTTAATCTTGGGCGCGATTACCGAGCGCGCGGATGCGGCCGACGCATTGGTGTCGACGAAATACGGCAGCCTGGCGGAATTGCCGCCCGGCGCGAAGGTGGGAACCTCGAGCTTGCGGCGCAAAGCGCAACTCTTGCACCATCGGCCGGATCTGACGATTCTCGATCTGCGCGGCAACCTTGATACGCGGCTGCGCAAACTGGACGAGGGACAGTTCGATGCGATCCTTCTCGCGGCAGCCGGATTGAAACGGCTGGGTTGGCAGGAGCGCATCCGCGAAGAATTGCCGCCTGAAATCTGTTTGCCTGCCGTCGGGCAAGGCGCATTGGCGATCGAATGCCGCGCGGCGGACAGCGAGAGCAGAGAACGGATTGCCTTTTTAGATCATTTGCCGACCCATCAGGGCGCTGCGGCGGAACGGGCCTACCTGCATCGTGTTGAAGGCGGCTGCCAAGTGCCGCTTGGCGTGTATGCCACGGTGACAAAGAATGAACTGCGCCTAGAGGCGGCGGTATATTCGCTTGACGGAAAACGCGGTCTGCGACGCAGCGTCTGCGGACCGGCCGACAAAGGCAACGAACTCGGACTGCAACTGGCTGACGCGATGCTCGATGACGGCGCGCGTGAGATCTTACAGGAAATCATGGAGGGACAGGCATGAAACACGGAATGGTATATTTAGTCGGCGCCGGACCTGGCGATTACCAGCTGATGACGCTGAAGGGACAGCAATATATACGCCTGGCCGACACCATCGTATATGACCGGCTGGCGGACAGCCGCCTGCTGGCCGAAGCACGGCCGGATGTGGAGCTGATTTACGTCGGCAAGGCCTCGAGCGACCACACGATGCGGCAGGAAGACATCAACCAGCTGCTCGTCGATAAGGCGCAAGAGGGCAAACGCGTGCTGCGTCTCAAAGGCGGCGATCCGTTCGTATTCGGGAGGGGCGGCGAAGAGGCGCTGACGCTGAAGGAGAACGGCATCGCCTTTGAAATCGTGCCTGGCGTGACGTCGGCGATCGCAGTACCGGCTTATGCCGGTATTCCGGTGACGCATCGCGGCATTGCCGCATCGTTTGCGGTCGTGACCGGGCATGAAGACCCGACGAAACCGGAATCGACGATCCAGTGGAGCCATTTGGCCAAGGCGGTCGACACGCTGGTCTTTTTAATGGGTGTGGAGAATCTGCCGCACATCACCGGGAAATTGATGGAACACGGACGCAGCGGCGATACGCCTGCAGCGGTCATTCGCTGGGGGACAAAACCGGAGCAGCGCGTGCTGGTCACTACGGTTGCCGAAGCGGCAGAAGCCGTTGCTAAAGCGGGCATCAAACCGCCTGCCATTTTCCTCGTTGGCGATGTCGTTCGTCTGCGCGATGAACTGGCTTGGTTTGACAGCAAACCGCTCTTCGGCAAACGCGTGCTGGTGACTCGCGCACGCGAGCAGGCCAGCGCGCTGACAAGCGAACTGGAATCGCTCGGTGCACAGTGCATCGAAGCGCCTGCGATCAAAATTCTGCCGCCGGAAGACGAATACCGCGCACTGGATGATGCGATCAACGAATTGTCCAGTTATCAGTGGCTGGTCTTCACCAGCCCGAACGGCGTCGATCGCTTTTTTGACCGTCTTTGGAGCAAAAAACTGGACAGCCGTGCGCTGGCAGGCGCTAAACTGGCGGCGATCGGTGTTTCGACTGCGGCGCGTTTGCAGCGGCAGGGGCTGCGTGCGGATATCATCCCGATGGAATTTCGCGCGGAGGCGGTGGTCGAAGCACTCGAACCGCATCTGAGCGCCGGGCAGCGAATCTTGATCCCGCGGGCGGCGGTCGCGCGCGACGTGCTGCCGACGCAACTGACGGAGCTTGGCATGCATGTCACTGTGGCGCATGCCTACCGTACGGTACAAGGAGAAGCGGACGGTGCGGCGCTTGCCGCGCAACTGGCCGCAGGAGAAATTGACATCGTCACCTTCACCAGTTCCTCGACGGTAACGAACTTACTGGATTTGCTGGGAGAAGGCGGCGCAAAACTGGTTGCAAAGACGCTGGTGGCCTGCATCGGTCCGATCACGGCGGAAACCTGCCTGAAACATAAGATCGAACCGGACGTCATGGCGGCCGAATATACGATCGACGGCTTGGCAAAAGCCATCCTAGAAAAAAGCAAGGAGTGACAAGCATGCTGCTAAATAGAGTGCGGCCGCGTCGCCTGCGTATTTCGGCGGGGGTACGGTCCTTAGTGCGAGAAAATATCCTGCGGGCGGACGATTTCGTCTATCCGTTGTTCGTGGTGCCGGGAAGCGGCATCCGTAAAGAAATTTCCAGCCTGCCGGGCGTGTTCCACCTCTCGGCGGACATGGCGGTCGAAGAGGCGCGCAAGGCGCACTCTCTCGGCGTACCGGGCATCATGCTCTTCGGTTTGCCGGAGTACAAAGATGCGCAAGGCTCAAGCGCCTGGGACGGCAAACAGCCGGTGCAGCAGTCGATAACCGCAATCAAACGGGCAATGCCGGAACTCGTCGTGATGGGCGATGTCTGCCTTTGCGAATATACCAGTCATGGCCATTGCGGTCTGCTGACCGAAAGCGGCTATGTGGATAACGATAGTACGCTCGAACTGCTGGCCAAGGTCGCGCTCAGCCAGGCCGATGCGGGTGCGGACATGGTCGCGCCGTCCGATATGATGGACGGACGCGTCGCTGCCATTCGCGCCGCGCTTGACGCAAACGGCCACCAAAACATTTCAATTATGTCATATGCGGCCAAATATGCTTCGGCTTATTACGGTCCGTTCCGCGAAGCGGCCGGTTCCGCGCCGCAGTTCGGCGACCGCAAAACGTATCAGATGGATCCGGCCAACAGCCGTGAAGCGCTCAGAGAAGTGGCGCTCGATATCGAAGAGGGCGCCGACATCGTCATGGTCAAGCCGGCGCTGGCGTATATGGACATTATTCGCCAGGTGCGTGATAGCTTTGATCTGCCGGTCGCAGCGTACAATGTCAGCGGCGAATATGCGATGATCAAAGCCGCTGCCGCCAAAGGCTGGATCGAGGAAGAACGTATGGTGCTGGAATCGTTGCTCGGCATGAAACGCGCCGGTGCGGATATCATCATCAGCTATCATGCACTCGATGTGGCTGCTTGGCTGGCTGGAAAATAACAAAGAAGACAAAGAAAAAACTGCACGGTTTATCCGTTGCAGTTTTTTTCTTTGTCTGAAATGACGCGGAAAGAGCGGGATCAGTCGAGTGCTGCCAAGAGCGCCTCGCCTGCGCTGCGGCAATTATCGAGCGCAGCGTCATCGGGCGTTTCATGGCAGATTAGGCTTTCGCGCAGCAGTCTTGCGCCGGCTTCCTGCATACGTTCTTCCCAAGCCGACATCCAAGCGCCGCTGCCCCAGCCGTAGGAGCCGAAAAGAAACAGCGCTTTGCCGGAGAGGAGCGGAGCTAACGCGTTGACGAACGGCTCCATTAGCGATTCTTCCAGCACTTCATCGCCCATCGAAGGGCAGCCGAGCGCAATGACGTCTGCGGCGGCAACGCTTGCCGGATCGGCGAGTTCGACCGGCGTCGCGCTGGCCTGCGCCGCGGCGGCGATTGTCTCCGCCATTTTCTCTGTGTTGCCTGTTCCGCTCCAGTAAATAACGGCGATAGTCTTCATCTGTAAAACCTTCCTTTATTTAAAATGTCCGCGCGAAGCGGCAAGGTGGGATTGCGGAGGTTGCCTTTTGGTTACGGGCGCAAAAAAAACTTCGAAACGGCCTTCGTATAAGGCGAATTCGAAGCTCAAAGGCTTTCTCGAGTGGCCACGATCCGGAGGTGAAGATGCGGGGAACGCAGCTGGCCGTTCAGTTCGCGCAGCATGGCGTAGAGACCGGGGGCATGATTGTTTTCACCGGCTAAAAAGACCGTGATTCTTTGATAACCCTGGCGAATGCATTCGCGGATCTGATGCGACAAATATTCAACCTGGGCAGCGCAGGTGACATTGCACGCGGTGACGCTGATGCCGCGGCAATCCGCTGCAAACATAAGACTCATAGCGAACCTCCTTCTAACGCTGCGCGGCGGCAGGAAAATAACGGCGCACGCCATGGTCTTCCAAAGAGGACCAGGAACGTTTAGCAAAGAGATAAGAAACGCCGTTGAGCTTGCTTAGACGCTTGACCAGCTTGGCCGTATTGTGGTTGACGTAATCGGTAAAGACAAGCACTAAGGCGATGCGTTCCGGAATGCAAAGCCGTGCGTTCTTGCCGCTCTTTCGGCCGTCGACATGCAAGATTTCCTCCGCGCCTAAAGAAAGAAGCTCTTTGTTTATTGCGCCAAGAGAATCGCCGCCGACGATCATGATCGACATGGATGAAAGCACCTCTCTTTCGAATTCAAATGAAAATGATTATCAACTATCTTTATGATATGACAAAAAAGAAACGCTGTCAATCTTTAAATTCAAAAGGCGATGAGATCAGTAATAAAGAGATTGATAAGTGAAATACGCACAAAGGACGGTTTGACAGGGCAAAAGAAATGAATTATATTTAATGAGAATGTTTATCACATGGAGCGTCTAGAACGCCGTTGTCTTTGTCGCAAGTAGCGCGAAGAGGGAGGCGTTTGTCCATTGCGCTGCGCGGCTAAAGCAAAGGGCGAGAATGAAAATAAAGCGCGGCTCTTGCGCAGCAAAACAATGCGAAGGACAGAGCGCGGCGCCCTGCGAAACGGGAAAGGCAGACAACGTGAGCGAAGCGGAGTAAGAAATGAGGCGGAAAATGGTAAAGGAAACACATGACTGGATCGAAGTTCTGACTGCGCTGCTGGAGGCGAAAAACAGCTATACGCGCGGTCATTCCGTACGCGTCGGCCACCTGGCCGATGCGCTGGCCCAGGTGCTTGCGCTGGGAGCCGAAGAAACCAAGTGCATCCATCTAGCCGGACATCTGCACGACATCGGAAAAATCGGCGTACCGGACGCGGTCTTATTGAAAACTGGCAAGCTGACGCTAGAAGAATGGGAGAGCGTAAAGCAACATCCGGTGATCGGCGGCGAAATCTTGGCGAAGACAGCGGCCCTGGCTTCGCTTGCGCCATTGGTGCGGCATCATCATGAGCGCTGGGACGGCGAAGGGTACCCGGATCGCCTGAGCGGACACGACATTCCGCTCGGTTCGCGCATCATCGCGGTGGCCGATTCGTTCGATGCGATGGTCAGTGCGCGTCCGTATCGAAATGCACTGGTGCTGGAGTGGGCGCTGGGGGAGATTCGAAAGCAAAGCGGCCGGCAATTCGATCCGCTTGTCGCGGAAGCGTTTCTTTTTTTAGCGAAGCGCACGCCGGAAAAATTATTGCCCGAACCTTCCTGGGAAAACATGCTGGGCGTCAAAGATAGGCGCTGAACGACGCAAGTTAAAGCAGAGGCGTCTTGTCCGGCGCTGGCATCTCTTTTTCAAGGCGCGGCTCATTTCATTTGTCGGCAAGGCAAAAAAAGGCAAGACGGATTGGTACGGAAAAAAATCCCGTTGCAATCCGTCTTGCCTTTTTTGCGCGTTCTTAATGGACTGAACGATCTAAAGCGCTGGCGGACACCGTGCCAGGCGAAGCATTCCTGGTTGACGTGCCGTCTTTGAATTCTTGCAAAGCACCGCAGCGCGGACATTTGATTTCGACGCAGCGGATCTGCCCTTTAAACAAGAGTTTCGCGCAATAGCGACAGCGAAATTCATTGTGCATGGAAAGAAGCCCCTTTTCTTTATCAACTGGTTTTGGCGAAGTGTGGTACGGCAGGCAGATAAGGACAAGCGGAACAAAGGATCGTTTTGGGACAATGACCATAGCGAAGCAATTGGCCGATCTGAAGCTGATCGGCAACGAAACGCCGCCAAAGGCGCAACGATGTTTCCTGGCAACCGAAGACTTTCCAAGGCGTCGCGCAATCTTCGAGCGGGCAGCGGGCTTCGATGAAGCCGATCACGTCTTTGAGCGGAATGCCGAGAAAGAGGCCGATTTCATGCGGGCAACAATGTTGAAAGCGTTGCTGCAGATAGCGCAGCATCGCAGCAAGACCCTGCTGAACCGGATAGCCGCGGCGCGCAAGAAATTCGCGTGTACGCGGTTGGCGAAAGAGACGCTGCAAGCGATCCGGGCGGTAAAATAAAACCGTTTCCCGCGTTGGCAAAGATTTGAGCGGCAAGTATGCGACAACGCCGCTTGCCAAGAGCGCGGCGCCGTTTTGTCGCCACTCGCTAAGCAAAGGCTGACCGGGCATGTCCTGCAAGGAAAGCAACGTGCCGTTTTTACTGCCGAGCAGCGTCGGAGCAAGCTGCAGCGCAAGCCAATTCGCAAAAGAGAAAACGCAAGGATCGGGCATAAGCGACCTCCTTTCGAAATTGATTTTCATCCGCTGAAAGAAATGAGAAAAGGAAAAGAGGGAGGCAGAGCATGGCTGCGAGCTGCCTTCCGGCTTCCTGTCCGTATTAAAACGAGTGCGTCAGAGTTGCTTCAAACTTGCTGTTTTTCTGTCCGTCATGAAGTGATTTTTGATCCTTATAGACCAGCTCCAAGGTTTCTGCCTGATTCAACTTGTGTGTGACGCCGTAGTAAATGCCGCTGTTGTTGTTGTCGAAATCGCTTTGCTTGCCCATATCGGCATTGCTTTCCACGCGGAACTTGGTAAGCGAAAGCGTCGTCTTCGCATCGCAATTGTAGTTGTAGACCAACGCAAAGGCCTTGTTTGCCTCGGCGCTGCTCGATTTGGCGTATTCTGCCGTCAGACTGCTCTTGCCGAACGTGTAGCTGCCGTCAACGGCCCAGTGACCGGTACTTTCGTTCACCTTATCCTGATAGCGGGCCAGCGTGATGCCGAAGTTCAGCTGATCATTCACGTTATAACCGCCGCGCAGTGCGTAGAGGCGATTGTCGTCTGCGCCGACGTTGTCTTCTTGCGCCAGGAGTGCGGCCAGCTCCGTTTTCCCTGTCGTGCCGGAGAGCGAAAGTCCGTCGACGAAGCTTTTTTTGCCGACATTGCTGTCCGCGCGGCTGTAAAGGAGCGCGGTCTTGCCGACCGCAGCGTCCTGGCGACCAATCTTATAGACAAATTGTTCGTTCTTGTGAATCAAGCCGAATTGATCGAAAGAGAAAACGGATTTTCGTTCATCGCCGTAGGCAGCGAGATTATAGTCGCCGAACGAAGGATTGGTCGCATATTGTGCAGCGATGCGGCCGTAGAGCGACCAGCCGGAACCGAGTTCGCTCTCGCCTTTAAGGCGCAGCGTATAACGTGAGCCGGACGAGGTGCTGTCTGCGGCCGTATCTTTTTCATAACTGACGGATACGTCGCCTTCGAGAGTCAGTGGAGCAGCCTGTGCAATCGGGAAAGAAGAAAAAGTTAAACCAAGCAATGCGAGTACGATACTTTTTTTCATGTATGCCATCCTTTTGTCCTAATATAGTCGACGATCTGGAAAGCGCCTGTTGGTAAAAAAACGAACAGGCGGGGTGATAACCTCCTTTTTAGATTTTAAAAGAGAAGTGAGAATCATTCTCACTAAATGGTATAAGAGAAGAGCTGCGACGTCAAGAGAAAATGTCTTCATTTTTTCGCAAGGCGTCGAATGAAAAAGAAAACGATGCGCTGCGGCAGGGAAGAGGACAGGCTTTTTTACGCACGTAGCGCCGCTGTTTTCAGTTTACGACTTATGCAATAGTGGTTACATAACTTAAAAAACTTAGCAAATCTTTTTCGATGTTCTTGCGGGTGGTATACTAAAAAACGTCTATTGCAGACAAAATATTTAAAGGCAAGAATGGAGGAAATGAATCATGATGAAGAAAATCGTCGCAGCAGCAGCCGTCGCTATGATGAGCGCGAGCGTCGCCATGGCGTCGCCGGCAGTGGAGTTGAGCCAGGGGAAGATCAACGCCGGGTACAACTATACGAACTATAATGTGAAAGTCGGCGGCGCGGATGCGAATCATAGCGGTAATGACTTTTACATCCAAGGCGGCTTGAGCGATAAATTTGCTTTGGGCTTTGAAAGCGAGAATGTAAGCACCGCGGGGAACGACATCAAGACGACTGATCTGACGGTTCAGTACAAACTGGACAAGAACTTTTCGCTGGTAGCCGGCAATCGCCATCATTCGGTTGGCGGTTATTCCAAGGACAGCATGCTTTGGGGCCTGAAGGCACGTACTGAGCTCGGCAAAAACGTCGATGGCTATGCAGCCTTCCAAACATCCAGCAACGAGAATGAATTCCAGGTCGGCGCACTGGTCAAGCTGAGCCAAAACCTGAACCTTGACGTCAACTACAAGGATCATGAAGGCAAAGGTGACATGGATCACCTTAGCTGGAAAGGCCTTGGCGTCGGTCTGAATACGAGTTTCTAAGCGAAACGAGCTAAAGGAGTCTGTTTAAACAGGCTCCTTTTTCCTTTTATCCACTGCAGCGAAGCAGGGGAGAGAGCGGCAAAAATTCTTGTGTTTATCGCGATATAGTGTACAATAAATAGTAGAAGATAAAAGGCCGTGGGATGATTGTTCTCATGGCCCGCCTGCTTTTACAGAGGTTTTGTCAGGGAAGAATGGAGTGACGACGGATGAAGATTGCTGTAGTCGGCGGCTGCAACGTCGATTTTATTTGCCGTCCGGTAGGCACGGTGGAAGAGGCTACCTCGAACCGGGCGCGCATTGCCTACAGCCCGGGCGGCGTGGGGCGCAACATCGCGGAGAACGTGAGGCAGCTTGGTTGTGAAGTCAGTCTGCTGACCGCGGCGGGGCCGGATATGCTGGGCGATTATTTGCGTCAGGATCTGGCGGCGAAAGGGATTGAAACGGTCTGCATCGACAAGGCCAGTACGGGTATTTATATCGCCTCGCTCGATCAGGACGGCTTGATGGCTCGCGCGTTTTGCGACATGTCGGGCCTAGAGTCGATTACGCTGCCGGATTTGCTGGCGGCGGGCATTGATTTTTCTGCGTATGACGGCGTCATCATCGATGCGAATTTTTCAGCGGCCTTTATTACGGAGCTGGCCGCGCTCTTGCGCAAGAAAAAGATCGCCTATGCGCTGGAGCCGGTTTCGAACATTAAAGCGGTGCGAATCAAAGAAGCGATTGACGGCGCGCTTTTGCTGAAACCGAATCGTTTTGAAGCGCAGGTCTTGACCGGGATCGATTGCGAAAACGGCGCGGGCGCACAAGAGTGTGCGGCGCTGCTTGCCGCACAGGGGGCGCAAAATGTGATTGTATCAATGGGACCGGAGGGCTTCTTCTGGCATAGCGAGCTGCATCGCGAACTGGTTGCGCCGCCGCGCGACGGGGTGCTGGTCAATGAAACCGGCGCCGGCGATGCGCTGTTTGCCGCCGCATTTGTCGCGCTTTTGAAAGGCTTCTTGCCGCGGCGTGCGGCGAAAATAGCGGCGCGCGCGGCTGCGCTGACTTGTGCGGTCGATGCTGCGGTTTCAGGCGAGGTTGGCCCGGAATTATTCAAAGAAGAGATGGAGGAATAGGATATGCAATACGAACAATATATGAGCGTCAGCCCGGAAGTGCAGGCGGCGTTAACGCAGGGGAAAGCCGTAGTGGCGTTGGAATCGACGATCATTTCGCACGGCATGCCGTATCCGGACAATGTGAAGACGGCCTTGGAACTGGAAGAGATCATTCGCCAGCAAGGCGCGGTGCCTGCGACGATTGCGATCCTTGGCGGACAGATCAAAGTCGGCTTGAGCCGGGACGAAGTCGAAATGCTCGGCAAGGCGAAGGATGTGGAAAAGGTTTCGCGGCGCGATCTTCCGTTCGTGGTAGCCAAAGGCTTGAACGGCGCGACGACGGTCGCATCGACGATGATCATCGCGGCGCTCGCCGGGATACGCGTGTTCGCGACCGGCGGCATCGGCGGCGTGCATCGCCGGGCGCAGCAGACGTTTGACATCTCGGCGGATCTGACCGAACTGGCCAGGACCGATGTCGCGATCGTATGCGCGGGGGCGAAATCGATACTTGATATCGGTCTGACGCTTGAAGTGCTTGAGACGTACGGCGTGCCGGTGGCCGGCTATCAGACGGACGAATTCCCGGCTTTTTATACCCGAGTCTCCGGCTATCGCGTCGATTATCGCTGCGACAGTGCGGCGGAAGTGGCCGATGCGCTGAAGACGAAATGGGATCTGGGTCTGCGCGGCGGGGTAGTCGTGGCCAATCCGGTACCGACGGCCAGTGAGATCGATGCGGAGTTGATCACTAAGGCCATCGATCAGGCATTGGCGTCGTGCGAGGAAAAAGGCGTATCCGGCAAGGAGACGACGCCGTTTTTGCTGGCGAAAGTGAAGGAAATCACCGGCGGGCAGTCGCTAATCACGAACATCGCGCTGGTCAAAAACAATGCCAAAGTCGCCGCCGACATCGCGGTCGCGCTTGCGGCAAAAGGATAATATACGAAAATGGGCTGTCTCAAAATAGGCTTTTCGCCTATCGGAGGCAGTCTTTTGCGTAAAACTCTTAATGAGTTCGTTTTGCTTTGCTGTTATAATAAAGGAAAAACCTTCGGGGGGAGCAACGATGACGCAGGAAGAGATTTTGGCGTTCAAGCCGGGGCGGGACCTGGATATTGCAGTGGCGATTGCGCTGATGGATTATGTCTGGGCGACGCATATGCTGCAGTTCAGCGCGGAAATGGAAGTGAAGTGGCTGGCGTCGCCGGAGGAACTGGCGGAGGCTGGCGGCGTGGTGATCAAGGTGAATGAGGAACGGCTGCACACGCTGAAACTGCGTGAGCAATACGAGGAAAGCGTTGCGTTTTATTCTAAAGATCCGGTTGCGGCGGATGCGGTGTGGAAAAAGATAAGCGAGCTTGACGCCAGCTGGCGCAAGGTAAGCGAAGACGGCTCACGCCTGCAAAGTGCGAACTGGCTTGTCGAATGCGAGACGTATCCCGAGGCGGTTGCGAAGGCCGCGCTGCTGGAAAAAAATAAAAATGTCTGAGCGCTGGCGAAAGGGGAACTTCCGCCGCGAAGCGAATAGCTATAAAAGGCGTTATGACTGAAGGAGGAATCGGTTTATGCGATGCCGTCAATGCGGTTGCGTGCTGATCGAGGGAAGCCGCGCATGCAGTCAATGTGGTGAGGCAGGGCTTTTCGGACAGCTATGTGCGAAGGATGCGATTCTCTCTGCCGTAGAAGATATGTTGCAGAGGCATGATACTTTGCGGAGCGTCAAAGGGCAAAAAAGCGATTTGGAAATTGAAAGCTTGTTGGGCGATGCCGATTGGGGCTTTGGACACAAGAAGCTCGAATATACCGCCTATTTATTATTGCAGGAAGAGGAAAAAGTCGTCGTCTTTTGGGAAATGGTGAAAGAGACGGGCAGCGAAATTGGCTTTATCGGCGGTTTTGCGTCCGGAAAACTGGGCCTTGAGGGGCGCGAAGGCCTCAATGAGCTGCTCTATGATTCGGATGAAAAAGTGCGCAGCTACCAACGCGAATATAGTCGGATCCGCAGTGAGATCAAAAACATTGCCGAAATGTCCGGCTGGGAATTTAAGACGGCGCTGTTCAAGCGCAAGGCGATGTACCAGGGAATACGGGAATAGCGGTAAAGGGGTGCCGATGATGATCAAAACGCGTATTTCTCCGGGCCAATTGGCGACATGGGGCAAGCGGCTCGGCGTCGCGATGAGTCCGCTGTCGCCGTTTGCCGTTTGCTCCGAGGAAGCGGGCGAGATTACGGAGGAGAGTGAACCGGGGTTGCAGCCTGTGCTGCAGGAACTGGCGCAGGCGAAAGGCTTCGTTCAGGTGCGCTTTAGCAACAGTCCCGAATTGTTTGAGCATACCGTTTATTTTTCGGCGCGCAATATCGAAGGCGTCTCGCTGACCGCGCTCGGCAAGGAAGTACTGCTGGAAGCGCCTGCGCCGATCCGTGAACTGCTCGACAGCTTGGGGCGGAACATGGGCAAGAGCAGCCTGATCGGCCAGCGTTTTCACTGTCAGGTCAGCCCGCTGGCCGGAGTGTTGTTTTGCTGTCTGCTCGATGAACAACGGCGGCAGTTCTGGGCAGCAATGGGCGGCGACGGCGAACGGGTTGCGGTCGCCTGCGACCTGGTTGCCTTTGCCGCGCAAAAGCCGCAGCTGCAGCAAAGTCTCGCGGCCTTGATGGCCGATACGGCCGAACTCAACTGGCCTTTTGACCAGGCGGAGAGTGAGCGTGCGGCGGAAGAACTGGTCGGCAAGGGACTGCTCTTGAGTGAAGCGGGACAGTATCGTTTGGCGGAGGGGGCGCTGCGTCTGGCGGGACGGTTTTTGGCGCTGGAGGGGATTCTTCATGTCAGCGCCGGTTACACGCCGGAAGATGCTGCATTGGTCATCAGCGGCACAAGTTATGTGCAAGCCGGTGTACGCGATATTCTCTGCCTGGAAGCCAGCGACTGCGAAGCGGTGATCACGACGGTGAGCGCGCAATCGGTGCTGGATCATATGCAGCAAACGCTGGCCGGGGCGTCCGGACTGCGTGAGCCGGATCCAAGCTGGCGGCATAGAACATAGAAAAACCCGGCGCAAGCCGGGTTTTATCAATAGGGAACAAGGAATCAGGTGAAAATCATGGTAATGGAATTTTTTCATAGCATTCAGAGTATGGTCAGCATCATATTGATGATCATCGCCGGTTATCAGCTGACCGTGAAAGGCTGGCTGGATGCGACGATTGGCCGCGCGTTTGCGCGTTTGATCACCAATGTCGCGTTGCCCTGCTATATGATCTGGAATCTCTTAAGCAGTTTTAACAAGGACTTACTTTTGGAACTGGCGAAGGGGATGCTGGTGCCGTTCGCTTCGATCGCGTTGTCGTTTGTCCTGGCCTATGCGACCGCAAAACTGATCCGCGTGCCGCTTCAGCGCCGGGGGATTTTTCGTTCGATGTTCTTTGTCTCGAACAGCATCTTCATCGGTTTGCCGGTCAATCTTGCGCTGTTCGGCGAAGCCAGCGTACCGTATGTACTGCTCTATTATATTGCGAACACGACGTTCTTTTGGACGGTCGGCGTCGGCGGCATTCAGCAGGACGGCAGCAAGACGCCGGGAATCGATTGGCGGGGCGTCGTAGGCAAGGTCTTCTCGCCGCCGCTGCTTGGCTTTCTCTCGGCGATGGCGCTGATTCTGCTTGGCTGGCAGCTGCCGGTCTTTGTCATGGACACCTGCCGCTACCTCGGCAATCTGACGACGCCGCTGTCGATGCTCTTTATCGGCCTGACCATCCGCAGCGTCGATCTGAAGCGTCTGGAGTTCAGCCGCGATATGGCGGCGGTGCTGGCCGGACGATTTATCGTCGCGCCTGCGGTGATCTTTGCGGTAGCGCAGCTATTGCCGCTGCCGATTTTGATGCAGAAGGTCTTTATCATCCAAGCGGCATTGCCGGTCATGACGCAGACGGCAATCGTGGCGCAAAGCTATGGCGCGGATGCGAAATACGGCGCGGTCGTGACGACATTGAGCACGATTGTCGGCATGTTTGTCATCCCGGCGTATATGGCGCTTTTTGCCGTTGCCGGTTGGTAAAAGCAAGCAAAAAAGGAGAACAGGATGGAAGAGAAAAAACGCTGCGCATGGCTGACGCAAGACCCGCTCTACGAAAAATATCATGATGAGGAATGGGGCGTGCCGCAGTTTGCTGCGCAGGCGCTCTTCGAAATGCTGCTCTTAGAGGGGCTGCAGGCGGGGCTTAGCTGGCTTACGGTTTTAAAAAAACGCGCACATTATCGCGAGGTTTTTCATGACTTTGAGCCGGAGGCGATGGCGCAGATGACGGAAACGGAGCTGGAGCGATGCATGGAGGATCCCGATTTGATCCGCAATCGCTTGAAAATGAAGGCGCTGGTGAAAAATGCCGCGGCGTATCTGAAACTCAAAGAGGAGTGCGGCGATGCGGCGGCGTTCCTCTGGCAGTTTGTGGGCGGGAGGCCGCTAGTGAATAACTGGCGAAAGCCGGGCGACGTCCCGGCGGAGACCGAGGCATCGCGCCGGATGAGCAAGGCGCTCAAGCAGCGCGGCTTCACGTTCGTCGGCCCGACGATCTGTTATGCGTTCATGCAGGCGGTCGGCATGGTCAATGATCATCAGACGGACTGCTGGCGACATCCTGTGCTGGCTGCAATGAAAGGCAAGGAAGGAGGCGTGTGAAATGACAAGACCCAAGGTTTATGTGACGCTGAAGATGCCGCAGGAGGCGCTGGATCGACTGCGCGAACAGGCGGACGTCGTGGTGAATGAGCAGGATCGTCTGCTTAGCAAGGAGGAAATGCTGCTCAGGTTGGCGGAGGCGGATTACGACGGAATTTTCTGCGCGATCGGCGATGTGATCGATGAAGCGGTGATCGAAGCGATGGGCGAGCGGTGCAGGATCATCGCTAACTTCGGCGTCGGGTTCAATCACATCGATATCGATGCGGCTTCGCGGCGCGGCATCTGGGTGACCAATACGCCGGACGTCCTGACCGATGCCACGGCCGATATGGCTTGGGCGCTGCTGCTGGCTACGGCCAGGAGGCTCGCGGAAGGCGACCGGGTCATGCGCAGCAAAGAAGGCTTTAAAGGCTGGGGGCCATTGTATATGCTCGGACGCGAAATCAGCGGCAAAACGCTCGGCATTGCCGGTGCGGGGCGAATCGGCGCGGCGATGGCAAAACGGGCCAAGGGCTTCAACATGAAAATACTCTATACCGCGCGGCAGCGAAAAGAAGAACTCGAAGCGGAAACCGGCGCACAATTCGTTGCGAAAGACGTCTTGCTGGCGCAGTCCGATTTCCTCTCGCTGCATATGCCGCTTTCGCAGGAGACGCGCCACTATATCGGCAGCAGGGAACTGGCGCAGATGAAAAAGACCGCGGTCCTGGTCAATACGGCGCGCGGTGCGGTCATTGACGAGGCGGCATTGGTGAGCGCACTGAAAAGCGGACAGATCTGGGGCGCCGGTCTTGATGTCTACGAAGAGGAACCTTTGCTGGCGGCCGGACTCAGGGAGCTTGAGAATGTGGTGCTGGCGCCGCATCTGGGCAGCGCCACGATCGAGACAAGGATCGCGATGAGTATGCTGACGGTGGACAATTTGCTGGCGGCCCTGGTAGAAAAGAAAGAGCCGCCCAATCTTTTGAACCCTCTTGGCGCTATAAAAAATAAAGTGTAACGTATCTGGTCAGAGCGCTTCTTTTTTGATATGATAGAATCACGTTTTTGCGAAAAGTGTAACATTTTGCGCAGGCGGATTATCATAGAAGCAAGAAGGAGACAGTGTAGTGAACGTACTTGGCATCTTTGAAATTATTGGCACAATCGCCTTTGCAGCGGCGGGCGCGTTGGTGGGCATTCAGCGACGGCTCGACATCTTCGGCGTGCTGATGCTGGCTTTGGCGACTGCGGTCGGCGGCGGTATTCTGCGCGACTTATTGATCGGGAAAGTGCCGCCCACGGCTTTCATGTATCCGATCTTTACGATTATCAGCATTCTTACGACGGTGGCGACCTGCTTCACGTATCGCTGGTTGGGCGAATACAACAAGCTGATGCTGATCTGCGATGCCGTCGGGCTCGGCGCGTTTACCGCGGCCGGAGCGAATCTGGCGTTCGCGCTCGATTATAATCGCCTCTTGCTGACGGTCATGATGGGCGTCTTGACCGGCGTAGGCGGCGGAATCATCCGGGACATGCTGGCGCGTGAAATTCCGCTGGTTTTTCGGCGAGAAATCTATGCGGTCGCGTCACTGGCCGGCGCGCTGGGGCTCTTTTATGCACGGCCGCAGCTCGGCAGCGAAGGCGCGATGTACCTTTGTTTTGCGATAACGGTGATCATCCGTTTGGTTTCGCTGCAGTTTGATTTGCATTTGCCGGTTGTGGGAAGACGGGAAGATAGTGAGGAGATATGATGGAGAAAAAAATTGCTGCATTGAAGGCGGGCGATGCCGCCGAGGGATTTTTTCTTTTAAAGCAGGCGGACGGCAAGACCGGTTCCAACGGCAAACGGTATTTGGATCTGATCGTCGCCGATGACAGCGGTGAAATGGGTTCGAAGCTTTGGGACTGTAAGAACGGCGAGGAAGAAATCTACGTTCAGCACAGTTTGGTCAAGATCCGCGGCAAGGTGGACGAATGGCAGGGGCGCTTGCAGCTGAAGGTGGAAAAAATCCGCCTCGCTTTGCCGGAAGACCATGTGAAGCTGGCCGATTTCGTGCCGAGCGCGCCGTTCGAGGCGGAAACGATGCTGACGGAGCTGAAGGCTGCGATTGCGGCGATCGGACAGGAGGATATCCGTCGTCTGGTCACCCATCTGGTGGAGCAATTCGAAGCGCAGCTGCTGTATTATCCGGCGGCGAAGCAAAACCACCATTCCATCCGTTCCGGTCTGCTCTATCATGTGCTGACGATGCTGACGATGGCGCAGAAGGTCGCCGAGGTTTACCCGCTTTTGAACAAGGACCTTTTGACGGCGGGCGTGATCTTACATGACCTGGCGAAGATCGAGGAAATGGATGCGGGTGAACTGGGGCTGGTCAATGCCTACACGATCGAAGGCGAAATGCTGGGCCATATCGTGCAGGGCATCAAGCTGGTCGACCGTGCAGCCGAAGCAACCGGCGCCGATCCGGAGGTTGCGATGGTACTGCAGCATATGATTCTTTCGCATCACTATGAACCGGAGTTCGGCAGCCCGAAGCGTCCGATGGTTCCGGAGGCGGAGATTCTGCATTATCTCGATTTGATGGACGCGCGGATGTATGACATGGGCAAAGTCCTCGCGAACGTCGAAGCAGGCCAGCTAACGGAAAAAGTCTGGCTCCTGCATAACCGGCGCTTGTATAAAACCGAGTTCGACAAGAAATAAAGAGAAGAGACCGCCGTTTGCTACGGCGGTCTCTTCTCTTTAGCTATGCGGATTGGCGCTGCAGTTTGGGCAGGCCTGGAAACGCAGCGGCTTTTCCAAGCCGGCTGCGGCGAGCAGGTTGTCATCTTGCAGCAACACGCTGCTGGGGCCGTCTGCCAAGAGGCGGGCGTTTTTCAAGATGAGCGTGCGCGGGCAGGTATCAAGGATCAGATCGAGATCATGGCTGACAATGACGCGCGTCTCCTCTAGCGTCAGTAAAAGTTCGATCAGCTGGCGGCGCGAAGCGGAGTCGAGCCCTGCGCTCGGTTCATCCATGACGAGGATTTTCGGCTGCATGGCCAGCACGGCCGCAAGCGAAACCGAACGCTTTTGTCCGCCGGATAGTTTATACGGCGCACGCGTCCTAAGCGCAAGCGCGCCGACTTGCGTAAGCGCCTGCGTCGCACGCGCATCGACTTCCTCGTTCGTCAGGCCGAGCTTCAAAGGGCCAAAGGCGACATCCTCCCATACGGTGGGCATGAAGAGCTGGTCATCGGGGTTTTGAAAGACCATGCCGACCAGGCGACGGATCGCTGTAAGCGTTTGCGGCGATACGGCATGGTCGCCGATTCGGATCTGCCCTTGCTGCGGCGTCAGTAAACCGACAAGATGCGCGAGCAAGGTGGATTTTCCCGCGCCGTTGGCGCCGATGACTGCGACGCTTTCGCCGTGCTCGATCTGAAAACTGATGTCGTCCAGGGCGACCGTTCCGTCCGGATATTGGTAAGAAAGGGCAGCGATTTGAATGAGCGGTTGAATCACAAGCGGCCTCCTAAGAATAAAGTGGCTACGGCGTGCGGCAAGTCATAGCAGCGCACGAAGAGAAAAAAGGTGCCCCAGGCGATCACATAAAGCGCATCGCGCCAGGTAAACGGCGCGGCAGAGGGAAGCGGCAGCGTACCGTCGAAACCGCGGCACAGCATCGCCTGATAAATGCGTTTGGCGCGCTGATGGCTGCGCAGCAGCAAATGACCGGGTAGGGAACCCCAAACGGAACGCTGCAATGCGGCGTTGCCGTTTGAGCGAAGCTGGTAGGCGCGCAGCGTGCGCAGCATCTCTTCGAGCAAAACGTAACTGTAGCGATGCAGAAGAAGGAATTGAACCAGCAGCGACCGCGGCACATGCCAAGCGAGCAAAGCGCCGCAAAGCGCAGGCAGGCCAGACGTGGCCAAGAGCAGCAACGCTGCGCTCACCGCAAGGCTGGAGCGCAGCAAGAGCGAAAAGAACGAGAGCCAACCGCCGCTTAGCTGCCAGGAGCCGAACACCAATAGCGGCGTACGATCAAAGAGCGGGTTGAAAAGTCCGAGAAAGAGAAGAAACGGCAGCGCCAGCGCCAGTCGTTTGAGAATGGGCGAAAGCGGCAGTTTTCCGAGGCGAAGCAAAAGAAGCGGATAAAGCAAAAGCGGCAACATGGAGGAGACCGCATACGGGGGAAAAGAAGCGGTCAAGAGGAGCAGCAAAAAGGTGACGAGTATTTTTGCGCCGGCGTGACGATGGTGGATCGGCGTATGCAGTGTAGCCAGTTCATCGAATTGATGCAGATGCAGCCAGGCAGATTCTAATCGTAACAAGATAAAACTCCTTTTTAGCTGCGTTTCGCTGCGGCGTGATAGGCGCGCAGACTTTTTCCAAGCAGGCTGCTGACGAGCAGCGTGAGCAGTGCGCCTGCGATGCCGGCGATGGAAACGCCGCTTTCCACATTCGGCCAGGCGCTGCCTTGTTTCGCGCTTTCGGCGTCAATGCCTGGCGCGGCGGGCAAGGTATAATTGGCGAAGAAGGCGCTGCGTTCCTGCAGCTGAGCGATGACGGCATGAACTCCCGCCGGCGAAGGCAGCTCCGTTTGGCCGGTCAGTTTTTCAATCGACCATTCGAGCCCGTCCGGGCTGCTCGAAGCGAACCAGACGAAACAACCCGCGCTGCAAAAGGCCAGCACTGCGAAGACGATGAGTACCGGAGTGAACGCGGATCTGCCGGGGAAGCGCAGCGCGGCAGACCGATGGCCTAACAGTTCCGGCTCCGTTCGCCGGATAAAAGTCAGGATGGCGGCGGTAATCAAACCTTCGATAAAACCGATCGCAAGATGGATCGGCTGCATCAACGCAAGAAAGGCGGTAAGCGGCAAGGCGGAAATGCCGGACAAGTTCGTTTCGATCACGACCGCCAGTGCGCCGAGCTGCAAAGCGATGACGGCGCAAAGGAGAGTCGCCAGTGAGAGGTGTTTCTCGGCCAAAGGACGGTAAATGAGCGGGTAAGCGAGAAAACAAGGCAGAAAGGCCATGTTGAAAATGTTGCAGCCGAGCGCCAGCAGTCCTCCGTCGGCAAAGAAAAAAGCCTGGATTGAAAGAACCGAGACCATGACAAGGAAAGCCGCGTAAGGCCCGAGCAGCGCCGCCAATAAAATCGCGCCGACAAGATGGCCGCTTGAGCCGGTGCCGGGGATGGCAAAGTTAAGCATTTGCGCGGCAAAGACAAATGCGCCCAATACGCCCATCAGCGGCACGCGATCTTCTTCCAATTGCGTCGGCAGGCGGCGGGAAGCGTAAGCGGTCAGGCCTGCGGCGCTCAGCCACATCGTAGCGCTGACGGCTGGCGAAAGCAAGGCATCAGCCATGTGCATAAGAAAACCTCCCAGTATGTAAGAGTGAAAAACAAGAGCGAATCCATAAGTAAGATATTTGGTGTGGAAAGGGAAAATCCTTTTTTTATCGGACGAAACAGTGTTTGAAAAAAGCGATGTTTTTCTGCGACTCGCCGTCACGCGCTGCGTAAATGACTTTTATAAAAAAAGAAAGGGTTGAATAAATTAAAAAAGATAGGCGCTTTCGCTGAAATTTGCTAAAGTGAAGGGAACGAAAGGGAAATGACCGTGCAGTGATGGGAGTGAAGCTGGCCATGATCGATTTGAAACGGATCAAAGGAATTGTCGGGCAAGCCGAGTACGAAGAGGCTTGCCGCCAAATGCCCGAGGAAGCGGCGAACCTGATGCGATGGCGCAGCGGTTGCGTCAATTCGCTGGTGCCGTACCAAATCAGCGATTTGATTTGGGCGGAGGAAAAGACGGTGCGCAGCAAGCTCGATGCGATCTTTGCGATGTATGACGAAATGCCTGCGTATGCGCTTTTGGCCGGCATCGCCAAACACTGGAAAGAACTTGAAGCGCCGGAGCGGAATGCGGTCTGGACGATGTTTCGCAGTTATTTATACAGTGAGGAAGAAAGCGTATCGCGTCCGGTCGAATATACGCTGTGGTGCGATTATTTTGAAAACCCGGAGCGCGTTGCCGAGGCCTGGCTGCAAATGCTGACGCCGCCGCGTTCGCTGAAACAGGTGGAAAAACTGCTCTTTGTTTCCGGGCCGGTACCGTATTGGCTGAAGAAAACGCTATACGAAGAGATTATCCAAGAAAACAATTATCACGAAGCGATTTTTACCAGTCTGCTTGGCAGCCGCTTTGATATCCTCGGCGATATCGACAAGGCTGACGCCGGAGCAATCCTGCATCGCCTGACGCTGGAACCGTCGCCGCCCCAATTCGAAATGCTGCGCGCCGCGCTGGAAAATTAAAGATCACCCCACAGTCGCATAGGAACTGTGGGGTGATCTTCTTTTTATTATTCTTCGTCCCGGTTAACCGGTGCATCGGTCGTTTTTTTCTTGCGACTGAACTTAGACGCAAAACGCTCCACGACGACAAACAGCACAGGAATCAGGAAGATTCCGAGAACCGTGGCCGCGAGCATGCCGCCGACGACCGCCGTTCCCATCGAATGGCGCGCGCCCGCGCCGGCGCCGGTTGCAATGGCGAGCGGTACGCAGCCAAGGATGAATGCGAACGAAGTCATCAGGATCGGACGCAAGCGCAGCTTCGCTGCTTCAATGGCCGCGTCGACAATCGGCATGCCTTTGTCCACGCGGACTTTGGCAAATTCGACGATCAAGATGGCATTTTTCGCGGCCAGACCGATCAGCATGACCAGACCGATCTGGACGTAGACGCTGTTCGCCAACTTAGCCGTTGGCGGCAGGACCCAGTTGTTGATATGGCAGAGCAGGAAGGAGCCGAACAGGCCGGTCGGTACCGATAACAGCACCGCGAACGGGATGCTCCAGCTTTCATAGAGCGCTGCCAGACAGAGGAAGACGAAGAGGATCGCAAAGCCGAAGACGACCGGCGCCCGCTTGGCGGAGAGTTTTTCTTCGCGGCTTTGATCCGCCCATTCGTAACCGTAGGTGCTGGGCAGCGTTTGCGCTGCGACTTCTTCGAGTGCGTTCAACGCTTGGCCTGAACTGTAGCCGGGCGCCGGGCTGCCGCCGATTTGCACGGAGCGGAAGCCGTTAAAGCGCTTGATGGCAGTCGGCCCGTTGATTTCATTCGGTTTGACCAACGTGTTGAGTGGAACCATCGCGCCATTGCTGCTGCGCACGAAGAAGAAGCGCGTCGCGTCAACATCGGAGCGGAAGGAAGGATCTGCTTGCATAACAACTTTGTAAGTGCGGCCGAAACGGTTGAAGTCGTTGACCTGCGAACCGCCGAGGAAGGTCTGCAAGGCGCCGAAGACATCGCTGGTCGGAACGCCGAGTTTCGCCGCCTTTTCACGGTCGACTTCAAAACGGTAGGCCGGGGTGTCGGTACGGAAGGTGGAGTAGATCATGCCGATTTCAGGCCGCTTGCGGGCCTCGGCAAGAAATTGCTGCGTCGTGGTATTGAGTTCATCGATGCTGCCGCCGCCTTTGTCTTGCAGCATCAGCGTAAAGCCGCCCAAGCTGCCGACGCCCGGCAATGCCGGAGGATTAAAGGCGAGGACGTTTGCTTCCGGCGTCATGAATCCGGCGCCGAACGTGCTGCGGATAAAGTTGGCCAGACCAAGATCCGGCGTCGTGCGTTCTGACCAGGGTTTCAAACCGGTGAAGATGATCGCCGAGTTCGGCTTGATTGCGCCGACCATGATGTCATAGCCGGTGATGACGATCGTGTCCTGAACGCCCGGCATCGAGCGGATGCCTGCGGCAACCTTGTTTGCCACCGCGCGGGTGCGGTCCATATTCGCCGCTTCCGGCAGGGCGATCGTGGTGATGTAATAGCCCTGATCTTCGTCAGGGACGAAGGTGGTAGGCAGTGCCTGAAACAACGCTCCGGTCAGGATGACCAAAACCAAAAGGAGAAGCAGGCTGAGTTTCGAGCGGCGGATGAAGCCGCCGACGCTGCCGCCGTATTTCTCCGTCATGTTGTCGAACCAGGTATTAAAACGGTCGAAGAAACGGCCCAGCCAACCGGAATGGGCATTCGGATCGTGCGCTTTCAGAATCAGCGTGCAGAGGGCAGGCGTCAGCGAAAGAGCGACGATTGCGGACAATGCCATCGAAACGGCGATCGTCAAGGCGAACTGCTTGTATAGTACGCCGACGGTTCCGCCCATGAACGCGACCGGAATGAACACCGAGGCCAGTACGAACGCGATCGCGACGACCGGGCCCGACACTTCGGACATGGCGCGGATCGTCGCCGCACGCGGGTTGAGCCCGGTATGGCGCATGTGATGTTCGACCGCTTCGACGACGACGATCGCATCATCGACGACAAGACCGATCGCGAGAACCATCGCGAACAGCGTCAGCGTGTTGATCGAAAAGCCGAGGAGCAGGAATGCGCCCATCGTACCGATCAACGAAACGGGGATTGCGAGCATCGGAATTAGCGTTGCCCGCCAGCTTTGCAGGAAGAGGAAGACGATGAAGAGAACCAGAAGCAGCGCTTCTGCGAACGTCTTGACGACTTCGTCCAGCGACTCTTTTACGAATTTGGTGTTGTCGACGACATATTTGACCTGCAGATCGGCAGGAAAGCGCTTGGCGGCGTTGTCAATCGAGGCGCGAACCTTGTTGACCGTATCGAGCGCGTTGGCGTCCGGCGTCAGCTGAACGCCGAAGGTGACCGATTCGTGACCGTTGACGTCACTGTAATACAGATAGTCTTTGCCGGCCATTTCGACGCGTGCGACGTCGCCGAGGCGGACGAACGAGCCGTCAGGCTGCGCCCGAACCATGATCTTTTCAAACTCCGCCGGTTCGGCCAGACGGCCTTTGACCTGTGCGGTCATTTGGAATTCCTGTCCGGGACTCGAAGGCTGCTGACCGATCGTACCGGCCGGCGCTTGGAGATTCTGCGCTTTGATCGCATTGGAAATGTCATTGGAGGTAATGCTCAGGCGAGCCATCTTGTCCGGCTGCAACCAGATGCGCATTCCGAAGTCGGAGCCGTATTCCATGACGTTGCCGACGCCTTTGATGCGTTTCAGGTCTTCGACGATGTTGATGCTGCCGTAGTTTTTCATGAAGACGCTGTCGTAGGTTCCTTTTTCGGACCAGAGCGAAAAATAAAGGATCGTATCCGGCGAAACTTTCTTCGTTACGACGCCGTTATTCATGACTTCCGTCGGCAGCTGCGCGCTGGCCTGCGAGACGCGGTTTTGCGTCTGGACGGAGGCGATATCGCCGTCTTTGCCAAGTTCAAACTTGACGCTCATGCTGTACTGGCCGTTGTCGGAACTGGTCGATTGCATCGCGACCATGTCCTCTACGCCGTTGACCTGCATTTCGATCAATTGGGCGATCGACTGTTCTACGACTTCCGCATTGGCGCCGTTGTAACTGGTGCTGACGCTGATGTTAGGCGGCGTAATCTGCGGATATTGCGCAATCGGCAGTGTGAAAGCGGCGATCAGGCCGCCGATGATGATGAAGATGGATAAGACGATGGCGAAGATCGGACGTTTGATAAAAAAGTTGGCCATCGGACCACCTCCTATTTCTTAGCCGGCAGTTGCAGCTCTTCGAGTTGCATGATCACAACCTGAAGCGGAGTTCCCGGCGGCGTTTTCATAAAACCTTCGACGATGACCGTGTCGGCGGCGGTCAGACCTTCTTCGATGACGACCATATTGCCGACTTTAGGTCCAAGTTTGACGGGGCGGCTCTCGGCCTTATCCTCAGCGCCGACTACCGTGACAAAATTCTTGCCGAGCAGCTCCTGGATGGCGCGCTGCGGAACCAAGAGCGCTCCCTGGCGCATTTCGCCATTGGCGCGGATGCGGGCGAACATGCCCGGAACCAGCATTTTTTGCGGGTTTTCAAACAGCGCTTTGATCGTCAGCGTACCGGTTTCTTGCGATAAGCCGCGGTCGACCTGGTCGATGTGACCTTTGATCGGATAGACGCTGCCGTCGCTGAGCACCAGATCAAGGTTAAGGCCCAAGATGCCGGTCGCGTTGTCCGGGATCTGGTGCGCAAACTGGATGTATTCGTTTTCACTCACGCTAAAGCGCACGCGGATCGGATCGACCGAGGATACGGTGGCCAGGACCGTGGTGCCGGCCTGAACGAAGCTGCCGACGCTCAGATCGGTGATGTCGATGCGTCCGTCGAGCGGCGAAGTGATGACCGTATCGGACAGGTCAAGCTGGGCTTGTTGGACCAAAGCCTGGTTGGCTTCGACCTGCGCCGCGTACTGATTGGCTTCGGCGACTGCATTGTCGAGCGTTTGTTGTGAAACAGCCTGTTGGTTGTAAAGCGACTGGTAACGGTCCACGTCGCGGCGGCTGCGGCTAAGTGCGGCCGACGCTTGCGCAACGGTTGCCTGGCGATTTAAGAGCGCCGTATCGTATTGACGGCGGTCAATTGTAAAGAGAGGCTGTCCCTTATAGACGGTTGCACCGCCCGCCACCATCTTTGCGACAATGTTGCCGGAAACGCGCGCCTGCACCTTGACCTCGTCTTTGGCTTCTACCTGACCGACAAATTCATAAGCGACAGGCGTATCTTTTTGCATGACCTGCATCGCTTTGACCTGCACGGCTTGCGGCGCTTTGCCCGCTTGTTGGCCGCTGCAGCCCGCTAAGAGGCCGGTTGCCAAAAGTGCGGCTAGGATTCCCGCAGTGAGGCGGTTCTTCTTCAGAGGCTGATTTGTTAACATTGGCATTCCTCGCTTTCTGCAGCTGTCCTCTTTCAATGAGGGCAGTCCCGCTGTTGATCGGCAACGATGCCGAACAGAATTACATCAGTAACGTAGGAAATCATATCTGGGAGCGTGAGATTATGCAGCAAAAGAAATTCATGGTCGACCATTTCCGATAAAGAACTTTTCAAAAGCTTGCGCAAGGCCGGCAGATTCAAAGGCCGAAAGTAACCGCTTGTCATGCCGAGCGAAAGAAGTTCTTCGACCAAACGCCACATGTCGTCGAAACAATGCTCCGTCTCCTGCCAGAGTTCAGGCATATGACGCTTGATGTCGCTGACGATCCGCGCATCTTTTTGCCCGAGCAACGGGAAGGTGGTCTGCTGGAGCGTCAAGATCCGCTTGATCTTGTCGATGAGCGGCAGGCTGTCGTCGTCCATGATCTGCTGGCGCTGCGTTTGGAAGTCTTTTAGGACAAGACGCAAGATTTCCGAAATGATCGCATCCTTGCTGGGAAAGGTCTCGTAAAGCGTCCGTTTGCTGACGCCGAGACGGCGCGCCAAGTCGCTCATCGTGAATTTGAGACCTTGCTGCTGGATTTCGGAAAGGGCTGCATTCATAATTCGCGTTTTGATAAGGCAACACCTCCCTAAATAGAAAAAAAACCCAGGTACTGCATTAGTACTGACAGTACCAATGCTATCACCAAGCGCGGAGGCTGTCAATGATAATGATGCCGCCTAAGCATTGCACCGAACAGCTAAATTCGATATAATGGAAACGTTTTTAAAAATGACCTGCCGCGCGCGGCAGACAAGGGGAAAAGGAGCAGATAAGATGTTGTGGTTTATCGCAATCGTATTAGGCATTGTGCAGGGACTTGGTGAGTTTTTGCCGATATCGAGTTCGGCGCATCTGATCATCGTTCGTTGGTTGTTTGAGTGGGATCCTTTGATTCGCCAGGGCGGCGAGAACATTGATATTGCGCTTGACGTGGCCCTGCATGTCGGGACGCTGGTCGCGGTGCTGATCTATTTTTTCCGTGACTGGCTGCAGCTATTGTTGGGCGGTCTGACGCAGGGCCTGAAAACGCGTGACGGAAAAATGTTTTGGTATCTGGTCGCGGCGACGATTCCAGGCGGTGTGGCCGGTTTGCTGTTGGAATCGAAGATCGATCAGCTCTTTCGCTCGCAGCCGCTGATCATTGCCGGCGGCATGGCGCTGATGGGCGTGGTGCTTTATTTCGTCGACAAGACGGTCGCGCAGCGCATTTCCTTTGAACGGATCGGCTTTAAAGAAGCGATGCTGATCGGCGCATCGCAGGCGCTCGCGTTGATTCCCGGCGTTTCGCGTTCCGGGATCACGATGACGACCGCGCGGATGATGGGCTTTTCGCGCGAAGCGGCGGCGAAGTTTTCTTTCTTGCTGGCGACGCCGATCATCGGCGGCGCGGCGCTTAAACATACGCCGGATATCATCCATAATATCGCCAATCCGCTCTTCCTTGTCGGATCGCTGACGTCGGCGATCGTTGGCCTGTTTTGCATTAGCTTCCTATTAAAATACCTACAGCGTCACAATTTTGCGATCTTTGCCCTCTACCGACTGGCGATGGCGGCTTTGATCGTCGTCGTGTACTATGTGCGCGGCGCATAAGGGTAAAATAAAAGGCCTGCAGCTTTTGCTGCAGGCCTTTTATTTTACCCTTATGCGCGATTATAGCTTCAAGCGCGTCTTAATGCGCTCGACGGCGGCCAACGTGTTTTCGCGGTTGCCGAAGGCGGTCAGACGGAAATATCCTTCGCCGGCCGGGCCGAAACCGGTGCCCGGCGTGCCGACGATGTTGGCTTCGGTCAGTAATTTGTCGAAGAACGACCAGGAATCGAGACCACCCGGCGTCTTCAGCCAGATGTAAGGCGCGTTTACGCCGCCGAATACCTGCAGACCCAAGCCGGCAAGGCCTTCGCGGATGATTTTGGCATTGGCCATGTAATAGGCGACCATTTCTTTGACCTGCGCTTTACCGGCCGGTGAGTAGATCGCTTCCGCGCCGCGCTGGATGATGTAAGGAACGCCGTTGAACTTGGTGGTGTGGCGGCGGTTCCATAATTTGTTCAGCGAATGCGTCTCGCCGCTTGCGGTCTTGGCGGTAACGCTCTTCGGCACGACCGTATAGGCGCAACGCGTGCCGGTGAAGCCTGCCGTCTTCGAGAAAGAACGGAATTCGATCGCCACTTCGTTTGCGCCTTCGATTTCATAAATGCTGTGCGGCACATCGTTTTCCTGGATATAGGATTCATAGGCGGAGTCGAATAAAATGACGGCGCCGTTTTTCTTCGCGTAGTCGACCCATTTCTTCAGTTCACTGCGTGAGAGCGTCGTTCCGGTCGGGTTATTGGGGACGCAAAGATAGATGATGTCGACTTTTTGCGTCGGCAGGGCGGGAATGAAATTGTTTTCCGCGTTGCAGGGCAGATAGACGACTTTTTCAAAGATGCCGTCATGGTACTCGCCGGTGCGGCCTGCCATGACGTTGGTGTCGAGGTAGACCGGATAAACCGGGTCGGTGATCGCAACGACGTTGTCGATGCCGAAGATTTCCTGGATGTTGCCGACGTCGCTTTTAGAACCGTCGCTGACGAAGACTTCGTCCATTTCAATTTTGACGCCGCGCGGCGCATAGTCGTTTTCGATGATTGCCTTGAGCAGGAAGTCATAGCCCTGTTCCGGGCCGTAGCCGCGGAAGGTTTCCGGCGCGCCCATTTCATCGACCGCCTTGTGCATCGCTTCTAACGAAGCGGCCGGCAACGGCAGCGTGACGTCGCCGATGCCCAGGCGGATGATATCGGCCGTTGGATTTTCGCTTTTGAATTTAGCGACCCGGCGGGCGATTTCGGCAAAGAGATAGCTGCCGGGAAGTTTTAGGTAGTTTTCATTCAGTAAAGCCATAGTGAAAAGTTCCTCCTTGATCATTGCTGTTAATCTATGTTCTATTAGACCAGAGAGAGAAAGTTTCCTGCCTGTTGAAAAAAAGTTAGCAATAAATTATCGATTTGCTAGTCAGTAAAAGACAAAATTGGTAGAATGAGAGGGAGTACAGAGGAGGGGCGTAAGTGAAAGATTGGAAAAGGGTCGTGCCGCTGCTGACGGCAGTGGCTTTATATTTTATCATTGATTTTATTGATGACGCCATTGTCGGCGAGGCTGCAACGAACACGGCGCATCTCTGGCGCGATTTTTTAGGTTTGCTGGTTGCTTTGAGCTGCGGTGCGCTATTGGCGAGCTATCTGCGCGGACGCGGTTTCGAGACGGGACTGAAGCGCAGCAACGAGAGTTTTCGTTTGCTTTATGAACGTACGCCGCTGCTGATCGCTTTTCTGGACAGCCAATACCAGGTGCAGCTTTGGAACAAGCGGGTCGAAGAATGTCTCGGCTATACGGCGGCGGATCTTGAAACCGTCGATGACCCGATGCAACTGTTCTTTACCGATAAGGACCGCATCACCGCGGTCTGGCTCAAACTGATGGCCGCTGACGGCGATTTTTATGAATATCGGGTTCGGGCAAAAAATGGCGAACTGCGGACGCAGCACTGGTCAAGCAACCGTACCACGAACGGCGAATTGCTGCTTGTCGGCTATGATGTCACCGTGAAGCAGGAAATTGCGGAAAAGTTGCGTCGTTCCGAAGAATTGTATCAGAAGATGGTCGAAGCATCACCCGATGCGATCGTAATTACAACGCCGGACGGCGAAATCACCTTTGCTTCAAAGCGAGCGACGCAACTGATCGGTTTCAATGAAACAAACCCGGCGCTTGGCCAAAATATTTTCAACTTCGTCAGTTCGCAAGACCGGGAGCGGAGCCTTGCCATCTGGCACGCGATGTTTCAAGCGCCGCAAGGACCGAAAGAATTTCAGTGCTGCGACTGCAAAGGACAGATACTCACGGTCGAGATCAACGGCGAAGCGTTGCGCAATGCTGCGGGCGAGCCTTACGGCAGCGTCCTGGTGATTCGCGATATCAGCGAACGCAAGGCGATCGAGGAAAAGGCAAGCCGAGCGGAAGGACAGTTCCGCACGCTGTTCATCGAACACAAGTCAATCATGTACTTGGTTGACTTTGAGAATCTGGAAGTCGTCTTAGGGAACAAGGCGGCTGAAATGTTTTATGGCTATGGCGACATGAAAGGCCTGCGCTTCGGCTCGCTCGAGGCGGAAACGCCGCAAGACCTGCAGGAACGAATCGCGATCTGCAAGAAGAATGGACGCATGTCGATACAGGTAAAACACCGTCTGGCCAATGGCGAGGTGCGCGACATGAGCGGCGAACTGCGCCTTGCGCAACTGCCGGGTTACCAGAAGGCGCTTTTGGTCGTGGTCTTGGAAGATATCACGGAAGCATTGCAGCTGGAACAGCAGTTGATCATCGCCAAGGAACGGGCGGAAGCGGCCAACCAATCGAAAAGCGAATTCCTTGCCAATATGAGTCATGAAATCCGTACGCCGATGAACGGAATCTTGGGGATGGCGGAACTGCTTTTGGACACCGGGCTCAATGTGCAGCAAAAAGAACAGGTGGAGATCATTTTGAGTTCGGCGGAAGGCTTGCTGACGATCATCAATGACATCCTTGATTTTTCCAAGATCGAAGCAGGCAAGATGGAAATCGAAGAAGCCGCATTTGATCTAAGACAGCTGATGGAACGGACATTGGCGCTGTTGGCCGTCAAAGTGCAGGAAAAAGGGCTTTATCTCGAAAGCCAGCTAAGCGAAGACATTCCGGAATTATTGATCGGCGATTCGCTGCGCTTGCGGCAAGTGCTGTTCAATCTGGTCGGCAATGCGATCAAGTTTACCCAGGAAGGCGGCGTGGCGGTGCGCTGCGAGGTCAAGGAGAAGAGCGCGACGCAGTTTGTCCTGCGCTTTATGGTGCAGGACACGGGGATTGGCATTCCGCAAAATCGCATGCATAAACTGTTCCGCGGTTTTTCGCAAGTCGACGCGTCAACGACCCGCCGCTTCGGCGGTACCGGTCTGGGGCTTGTCATCGCCAAGCAGTTGGTCGAGATGATGGGCGGCGAAATCGGCGTCGAGAGCGTACCGGGACAGGGGTCGACGTTTTGGTTCACGGTCATGCTGCGCAAAGACGACGCCGCAGAGAATGCGGCAGTGCCCCTGCAAGAAGCGACGCCAGGGAAAATGCAGGGACGGATTTTGCTGGTGGAGGACAATGTCCTCAATCAAAAAGTAATCCGCGGCATGCTTGCCAACCAGGAACTGGAACTCGACGTCGCGGAAAGCGGCGAGGGCGCGCTGGCAGAGCTGTATCGTCAGGACTACGATTTGGTTTTGTTGGATATTCAAATGCCGGGCATGGATGGCTATGCGACCTGCCGCGCGATTCGCGGCGGCGAGATCGGCCAGAGCAAAAGGCAGATTCCGATTATCGCGATGACTGCCAATGCGATGATCGGCGACCGCGAACGGTGTTTGGCGGCAGGCATGGATGAATATTTGAGCAAACCGGTGAACCGGCAGATTCTCTACCAGGTTCTGCAGCGTTTTCTGCTGGGCAAAGCGCCGCGCCGCCAGGAGAATGTACCGGTCTTCAAAAAGGACTATCTGCTGGAAATGCTGGGCGGCGATAAAGCGCTCGAGCAGGAGCTGATTGCGAGTTTTCCCATCGAGATTGCGACAATCATCGCGGAAATGCAGGTCGCGCTTGCCGAAGAGGACTGGCCGCTCGTTGCCAGAAAGGCGCATTCGATCAAAGGCGCAGCCGGTAATTTTGGTGCATTCGCGTTGGAGAAAGCGGCGGGGAAATTGGAAAAAGCCGGACGGATCAGTCATGAAACCGACTGCGAAAAATATTTGCGCCTGCTGGAAGAAGAATTTGAACGGCTTTGCCAAGAACTATGAGCGAATAAAGGAACACATTAACACGAAGAAAAAAACACGAAGAGATTATTGGTGAAATAATCTCTTCGTGTTTTTTGTGAGTCTTTCTTTTTCGCGTTGAAAGAAGGGTTAGCGCGGCAGCTGCGCCTGCTGACGCAAGCGTGCAATGCGCTCCTGCGTTGCGGGATGCGTGCTGAAGAGGCTTAAGAACCATTGGCCGCCGCCGCTGAACGGGTTGATGATGAACATATGCGCGGTCGAAGGCGAAGCTGCCGGCATGACGCGGTGCTTGGCGTAGTATTCGATCTTTTCCAGTGCGCTGGCTAAGGCCAGCGGATTGCCGCAGATTTTACCGCCGCTTTCATCGGCGACGTATTCGCGCGAACGGGAAATGCCCATTTGGATCAAGGTTGCGGCGATCGGGGCCAGGATGATCATGAACAGGCTGCCGATCAGGCTGCTGCCGCCGCTTTCGTCATCGTCGTTGCTGCGGCCAAGTCCTCCGAACATCGCGGCCCACTGCGCCATATGCGCCATATAAGTGATGACGCCGGCCATTGCAGCGGCCACGGTGCTGATCAACGTGTCGCGGTGTTTGATGTGCGCCAGCTCGTGCGCGATGACGCCGGACAGTTCGTCCGGACTGAGCGCCTGCATGATGCCGGTGGTTACCGCGACCACGCCGTGCTCCGGATTGCGTCCGGTGGCAAAAGCGTTGGGCGACGGATCCTGCATGATGTAGACGCGCGGCATCGGCAGAGCGGCCCGGGCGGCCAGGTTCTGTACCATGCGGTAGAGATCGGGTGCTTCCTGCGCGCTGACTTCCTGGGCGTTATACATGCTCAGGACGATGCGGTCGCTGAACCAATAGGAGCCGAGATTCATCGCGAGCGACAGGATCAGCATCAGCAGCAGCCCTCCTTTGCCGCCGAAGCTTGCGCCTAGCAGGAGCATAAAACCGGTCAAAGCGGCCATCAAGACGGTCGTTTTTAAATTGTTCATCGTAATTCCTCCTTATTATCTGTTGGATGATATGAAAAGACCTCGCCCCATCGGAATGAGACAAGGTCTGGCTTGCAATGGTTCGTTTCATTGCCGATACCGCCGGGTTTCCCGTATTGACGACCGGTATCGTACAGCTACTCCCCTTGTGGGGAAACTATGTATTTGCCTATATGATAGCATGAACGGCAAATACGGTCAATTAGATTTGACGAAATTTAATGAAAATGAGGCCGTAAGCAGGATTGGAGGAAAAGAGGCCGAAATGATACCATAATGAAAAGCACAGACATGCACAGATAAGGGAGTGGAATTGAGACATTGGACAGTAGTGACATAATGATCGTGGAAATGATGATTTTATTTGCCTTAATCGTTGCCAACGGCGTTTTTGCGATGACCGAGTTGGCTTTGGTTTCGGCGCGGACGACAAAACTGGCGCAACTGGCGGACGAGGGGAATAAGGCCGCCCGATTGGCCCTGCGTCTGGCGGAAGAACCGACCGAACTGTTTGCAGCCGTGCAGGTAGGCATTACGCTGATCGGCATTGTCACCGGCGCATTCGGCGGCGCGGCGTTGAGCGGAGCGCTGGCGGAACAGCTGCGCAGCATACCGGGTATTGCTCCGTACAGCCAATGGCTGTCTTTTATTATTGTAATCAGCGGCATAACGTATGCCTCTTTGATTTTTGGCGAGTTGCTGCCGAAAAAAATAGCGGTGAATCATGCAGAAATAGTGGCGATGCGCATCGCTTACCCGATGTATTGGTTCAGCCGGAGCATTGCGCCCTTGGTGCATTTTCTCAGCGGTTCGACAAAACTCTTCGGCCGGATGATCGGCGTGCAGGGACGACGTGAAGCAAGCGTGACGGAAGAAGAAGTGAAGATATTGGTTGACCAGGGCGCGGAAAGCGGCGCTCTGGAAAAATATGAGCAGGACATGGTGCATCGCGTCTTTCGCTTGGATGATCTGAAAGCCAGTTCGATCATGACGCCGCGTACGCAGCTTTTATGGCTTGACGTTACGGAGCCGCGCGAAGAGAACCTGGCAAGGATCGCAGAGAGCGGACATGCCCGCTTTCCGGTGGCGAAAGAGAGCATGGATGATTTTATCGGCATCTTGCACAGTAAGGATATCCTGGCGAAGCAGCTGGCCGGAGAAGAATGGGAACTCGAAAGTTTGGCCCGGATGCCGCTTTGCATCCCGAAATCGATGCCGGTTTTCAAGGTGCTCGAAATGTTCAAAGAGGCGGGCATGCACGAAGCGATGGTGCTCGATGAATACGGCGGCGTGGTCGGCATGCTGACGTTGCATGACGTACTGGAAGAAATCATCGGCGACATGCCGCAGCACGATGAGGAAGATGACCCGCAGATCGTGCAGCGCTCTGACGGCTCATGGCTTTTGGACGGCATGCTTGCGATCGACGATTTTAAAAAGATGTTCGGCTATAAAGAGTTGCCGGAGGAAGAGCGCAACGACTATCATACGCTGGGCGGCTTCGTCATTTCCTATTTCGGTTATATCCCGACCGCGGCGGAAGTGTTCGAATGGAACGGGCTGCGTCTCGAAGTCGTCGACATGGATCGTGCGCGCATCGATAAGATCCTGGTGACGCAATTGCCGAAAGATGCGGAAGAGGAAGACTGGCAGGAAGAATAAGAGAACGGTCATCTCATGGCGAGATGACCGTTCTTTCGTAAGCAAAGAGACTCTTTAGCCATTTTTCAGACTGAAATCGCCTGCGCGTTTTAAAATTTCACGGTTTGAAATGTACGGTGAGCAAGACGATTTCCGGGCGATTGCCGAGCCGGACGGGCGGTCCCCAGGTACCGACGCCGCAGGAAACGATCGCCTGAAAACGATCAATTGCCAGATAGCCGTAATCGAGCTGATAGAGTAAGGCGGTGATCAGCTGGTTCGGGAACAGCTGGCCAAGGTGCGTGTGTCCGGAAAGCTGCAGGTCGACGTTGTTCTGTACGGCTTCGGCAAAATTTTTCGGTTGGTGGTCAAGCAGAAAAAGCGGTTTCTCCCTGTCGAGGCCCTGCAGAAGCTGCTCTAGCGTTTGTCGTTCCTGGCTGCGAAAGCGTTGCGCGGATAAATCGTCGCGTCCGGCGAGATAGAACGCGTTGTTGACGAGCCGGACCTCATCGCGCAGAATCGTCACGTTTGCTTCTTCCATATAGCGGATGAAGGCTTCCGGTTGGCGATCGGTATACTCGTGGTTGCCCATGCTGCCGTATACGCCGAGCGGCGCTTCGAGGCGCCGGAATTCGGCGCAGAGATGACCGTCGACCAAGACCGCGACCGGACCGTCGATGATGTCGCCAGGCAGAAGGACGAGATCCGGCTTTAGGGCATTGATCCGCTCGACGATCGGCGTCAACTGACTGACGCCGATCAGACTGCCCAAATGGATATCCGAGACTAACGCGATGCGCAGCTCGCTTTGCGCCGGAGCCGCTTTGGCGATATGGATTTCGTAACTTTTCAGCATCGGCTGACTGGCATTATATGCGCCGTAGCCGACCAGCAAAAGCATCAGCAGCCACTGACTCGTGGCCAGGCGACGCGGCGCGAAGGGCAAAGGGCGTTTGCTTAAAGCCAGGCAAAAGCGCAGCAGATCGCCGAGTGCGATCAGCCAGAAGAGATAGAAGGTTGCAGCCAGCCAATACGCGCCGCAGAGCGTCAGTAGATGGCTAAAGGCGCTGGCGCCGCGTAACGCTTCACAGATCCGGCCTGCCGGATAAAGCAAAGCGACGGCGCTTAAGGCGGTGCAGAAAAACCGACGGCGGCAAAGCGGCCATGCCAGCTGACGCCAGGTTCGCCGTGCGATATATAGGTTGGCTAAGAGATAAATAAGCGTGAAGCTGAAGAGGAAACCGAGATAACTGGGAACCAAATTCATAAGCGAGGACTCCTTTACTGTGTTCGCTTATTATCGTAACATGAAATGAACGCGAGATATAGCGGCAGGATTTTTAAATTGCTGCGAGAAGTTAGAAAAAAGTCCGGCATGATGCCGAGAATTTTGTGATAACGGGAGCGTGTTTGAATGAACCGTGCGGATAAAGAAGAAATGGTCGTTAACGAGGCGCGCCTGAAAGAGGGCTGTCAGGCTTTGATTCAGGCGCCGGGAACGGCGGGGCAGGAACAGGAAACGGCGGCAGTGCTGCTCGAACTGATGCAAGAGGCCGGTTTCGACCGGGTCTGGAGCGACGGCGTGGGCAACGTCATCGGCGAAATCAAGGGCGCGTTTCCGGGAGCGAAATTGCTCTTTGATGCGCAACTCGACACCATTCCGGTCAGCGGCAGCGATCAGTGGACGATGGATCCCTATGACGGCGACGTGAAGGAGGGGCGGATTTATGGCCGCGGTGCAGTGGGCATGAAAGGCGCTCTGGCCGCGATGGTTTACGGCTTGGCGCCGCTGGCGCAAAGCAAGGAGAAGCTGGCGGGCTCAATCTACGTTTCCGGCAGCGTCGGCGGCGAAATTTTTCCCGGTTTAGGCTTTAGCCAGGTCGTACATGTTGTAAAGCCGGACTGCGTCGTCCTCGGCGCGCCGTCTGACCTGCAAGTGGCCTATGGGCAGCGCGGCAGGGCGGAAGTGTCGGTTGCCGCCTACGGGCGAGCGGTCCATTCCGCCTGTGCGGAGCAAGGCTATAATGCTGTCGCTGCGATGCAAAAGCTGATCGGCGAAATTGAAGAGATCGTGACGCCGAGCCACCAAATTTTGGGCGAAGGCTCGCTCTGCCTGACGAATATCATTTCTGCGCCGTATCCGGCAGTCGCTACGGTGCCTCATAAATGCTGGGCCACGTTTGACCGCTATGTATTGCCGGGGGAAGGAGAGCAGGAGGTGCTGGGCCCGATCCAACAGGTAATCGCGAGGCTGCAAGCGGAGGATGCGTCTTTCCGGGCCGAGGCGGAACTGGCGCAAGAAGGACTGGAGTGTTATACCGGACAATATCTCGGCGGCAAACGATGCTTTGCGGCGTGGCTGGGCGAAGCGGACGGGCCGTTTGTAAGCGGCGCAATGGCGGCGCTTGGCGAAGCGGGCATAAAGGCGAAAGCCGTCGTCTATCCGATGGCGACGAACGGCAGTTACTGCGCCGGAACGCTCCAGCTGCCGACGCTCGGTTTCGGACCGGGGCGGCCGGAAGATTTGCATGTGGTCGATGAAGCGGTGGCGCTTGCCGATCTTTTTTCCGCCGCGCGCGGTTATCAGGCATTGGCGCTGCACTTTTTGCAGAAGACGGCCGGAGGTGAAAAATGAAAAACTGCGATTATCTGAAAGCCATCCCGGTGTTCGCCAATTTGCCGGACGCCTTGTTGGCGCTGATCGACCAACATACGCTGGAGCGGCAACTGGAAAAAGGCGAAACGATCTTTATGGAAGGCGAAGCCGGCGAAGGCTTTCATTACGTCATTGCGGGGCAGGTGAAAATCATCAAGACGTCGGAAGACGGCCGCGAACATATCATTAAAGTAATGCAGCCCGGCGAACTGTTTGCCGAGGTGCTGCTCTTCAACAGTCTGCCGTATCCGGCCACTGCGATCGCAGTGGAAAGCGCACGCGTCGGCATGATCAGAAACATCGATCTCGAGCGTCTCGTCTTAGGCAATAATCAACTGGCGCTGCAATTGATCAAGGCGCTGAGTCAAAGGCTCTTGTATGCGCAGCAAAAAATCAAGAATTTGGCGCTCGACGACGTTTTGTCGCGTACCGCGGAAGTTCTCTTGCGCCTTGCGGGCGAACAGGTCGGCAAAGAGAAGACGCCGGAAATCAAGCTCGATTTTTCGCGCCAGGATCTGGCGAGCCTGGTCGGCACGACGCGTGAAACGGTGACGCGCACGCTCAGCGCGCTGAAAAAAGATGCGATCATCGATTTCGAAGGCAATCGCATCCGTCTGCTTGATGTTGCCTATTTGAAAAGTCTCGTATCGTAGGCAGGCGGGGAGTCAACACGAAGAGGCAAAGAACAACGAAGACACGAAGAGTTCAAGGAATAAGAACTTCTTTTGTGTCTTTCTTTTTTTTCGCGACGTCGTGTTAAAATGCAGCGCTGTGATGCGAATCACAGTCAGTGACCGCAAAGTTCGATATGATGAGGCCAGAAGATCAGTTCAGCCAATAAAATGATACGAGGAGGCACATCAAATGGGAATGTTTTGCTATCAATGTCAGGAAACGGCGCGGGGTACCGGCTGCAGCATGCGCGGCGTATGCGGAAAAACGGCGGATGTCGCGAATTTGCAGGATTTACTGATTCATACATTAAAAGGGATTGCGTCCTATAATCTGGCGGCGCGCCAGGCGGGAATCGCAAAACCGGAAGTGGAAAAATTCATCATGGAGTCGCTCTTCGCTACGATCACCAATGCGAATTTCGCAAAAAGTGATTTTGTCGGACGTATCCGACGCGCTTTGGCGGTACGCACGGCGCTTAAAAAAGAGCTCGAACAGGCAGGCAAGGCGATCGCATTGACGCATGACAGCGCGCTGTGGTTTGCCGATACGGAAGCGGAAATGGACGCCAAAGCGGTCAGCGTCGGCGTACTGGCGACGGAAAACGAAGATGTCCGCTCGCTGCGCGAACTTTTGATCTACGGCGTCAAGGGGATGGCGGCGTATGCGGAACATGCGTACACGCTCGGCTATGCGCAAGATGAGATCTTTGCTTTCGTCGACAAGGCGCTGGCAGCGACGACCGACGATACGCTGAGCGCCGATGCGCTGGTCGCTCTGGTTCTGGAATGCGGTAAATACGGCGTCGACGTGATGGCGCTTTTGGATAAGGCTAACACTTCGACATACGGAAATCCGGAAATCACCAAGGTCAATATCGGCGTACGGAATAACCCGGCCATTTTGATCAGCGGACATGACCTGAAGGATCTGGAAGAGCTGCTTGAACAGACCAAGGACAGCGGCGTCGATGTCTATACGCACGGCGAGATGCTGCCGGCGCATTACTATCCGGCCTTTAAAAAGTACGGCAATTTCATCGGCAACTACGGCAACGCCTGGTGGCTTCAGGATAAGGAATTTGAAAGCTTCAACGGTCCGATCCTGATGACGACCAACTGTCTCGTGCCGCCGAAAGACAGCTACAAAGATCGCGTCTATGTGACCGGCGTGGTGGGCTTCGACGGACTGAAGCAGATTGCTGACCGCGTTTCAGGCAAAGCAAAGGACTTTTCCGCGCTGATCGCACATGCAAAACGCTGTGCACCGCCTACCGAATTGGAACAGGGCGAAATCGTCGGCGGCTTTGCGCACAACCAAGTGATCGCGCTGGCGGATAAAGTGGTTGATGCCGTGAAAAGCGGTGCGATCAAACGTTTCTTCGTCATGGCAGGCTGTGACGGACGGATGAAAGACCGCGATTACTATCGTGAGTTCGCCGAGGCGCTGCCGAAGGATACGGTGATCCTCACCGCCGGTTGCGCAAAATACCGCTACAACAAACTCGCGCTCGGCGATATCGGCGGCATTCCCCGCGTGCTTGACGCCGGACAGTGCAACGATTCCTATTCGCTGGCCGTCATCGCGCTGAAACTGAAGGAAGTGTTCGCGCTCAGCGACATCAATGAACTGCCTGTTTCCTATAACATCGCATGGTATGAGCAAAAAGCGGTTATCGTCTTGCTGGCGCTGCTTTCGCTCGGCGTGAAAAACATCCACCTCGGCCCGACGTTGCCCGCGTTCCTCTCACCGAACGTTGCCAAAGTATTGATCGAAACCTTCGGCATCGCCGGCATCGACAGCGTGGAAGACGACATCAAAGCCTTTCTGGGCTAATATCGGCTGAAAAAAGAAAGAAGAGGCTGTGAAATAACGCCCTGACAAATAAAAAGAGGTCCGTTGGCTCGGAAGAGCTGACGGACCTCTTTTTGTGGTAAAATTTTACGTACCAAATGAAAAACATTACCACTAATCATTCTAAAGCGAAACAGGCATTTTTGCCACTATTCATTTCGGATTTTCTGGATATTTGTGATCCTGTGCTGGTTTTCGACCGATTCATGGAGGGAATTGACTTGGAGAAGTACCTGCGGAATGTTCCGGAGCACGTTACCGGACGCATCAGATACAACCCGACCAGCATGGTGAAAACAGTCTTATTCGGATTTATGACCAATGGATATATTTCACTCCGTGAGCTCGAAGATAGCTGCAAGGTCAATCTTCGTTTCATGTATCTCATGGAGCATCAAACGCCATCCTATCGAACCTTTGGATATTTCATCGAAAATGTATTGAAGTCATCCATAGAGGAGTTATTCAAGGATATCAATAAAGCTATCTTTGCTGAGGAGCATGTGGATCTGAGTCATTTGTATATCGATGGCTCAAAGTTCGAGGCAAATGCCAATAAATACAGCTGGGTTTGGAAGAAAGCGACCGAAAAATCCAGATACAGACTTTTTGAAAAGATTACCCTGCTGCTCAATGAAATCAACAACGAACTTGCTGGCTTTGGTATCCGCATTGAAACGAATACGGAATATGTTCCAGATTATTTGGATGAAATCACGGAACGCTATGCGAAAATCGTGGGCATTGACTACTCCACATTCGTATATGGCAAAGGGCATCATAAGACGCCGCAGCAACGCCACTATGAGCGGCTGCGAGAATATACGGCAAAGCTCCGGGAGTATGTCGAAAAGATTGCTCTTTGTGGTCCAGCTCGGAACAGTTATTCAAAGACGGACCATTCTGCGACTTTCATGCGGATCAAGACGGATTATATGGGCAACGACCAGTTGCTGCCGGCTTATAATGTGCAGTTTGGGATTGCCGATGAGTATATTGCCGTAGCCGACGTAAATCAGTACCGTTCCGACATGGACTGTTTCATTCCTTTGCTAGAGAAATTCCATGAAACTTATGGATTTTATCCCCAATACCCTGTCGCTGATGCAGGCTATGGCTCTTACAACAACTACATCTATTGCGAGCAGCATGGGATGAAAAAGTATATGAAGTTTACCCTGTTCAAAAAGGAAACGACGGAGAAAAAGTATCGAGACAATCCGTTTCGGGCCGTAAACTTCAAGATAGACGAAGAAGGAACTCTCCGCTGCCCTGCAGGAAAAGCCTTTCATTTTCAATACCGCCGGAATGTAAAAGGCAACCAATACGGACGGCAGGAAGAAATCTACCAGTGCGAAGATTGCACAGAGTGTCCATATGCCGCTCAATGTAAGAAAACAGATAAAAACCGGACAATCCAGCTCAATCATGAACTGACATCCATGCATCAAGAAGTCGTGGAAAACTTAGAGAGCATCCATGGAGCGCTGCTGCGGATGAATCGCTCCATTCAATCTGAAGGTACCTTCGGCATCCTGAAAAACAACCGTTGGTATAAACGAATCGTGCGAAAAGGCATGGGACAGGTTCGGTTAGAGATTTTCCTGGTTTCTATCGGTTACAACCTATATAAATATCACAATAAAACATTGCGAATCAAAAAAGCCGCATAAGCTGAAAAGTTGCAGTTCTTATGGGGAAAGGGGGCGTATACTCTTTTTTCGGATTTATCTTGTGAAAAACTCAAAATGGACACAAAAAAGGAGCTGTGGACAAAATGATTCCTCATTTTTTCACAGCCCCTTCTTTCTTGCTTTGAACGACGGGGTGGATCAGGCATTCGCTGCGACAACCGCGTCCTGGGCGGTGACGGACACCTTATCGCCGTTCTTGACGACGGCGGTGTATTCCGCGGGCTGCCCGTTAAGCAGCAACTGCACCTTGCCGGTCTTCGGCAGGCTGCGCGGGTCAAAGCGCGATGCCAAAAGCACGTCGCTGATGATCGGCATGCTGGACTCGCTGACCGAGAATTCGAGCTGGCTGCCGTCCGGCGCTTCCTTGTCCGGTTGCGCGGCGGCGCCGTTTAAGCTGAACGTATAACGGCGCACTGGCATGCTGCAGGGCTGGCCGTTGAAAAATACCGTGATCGATTCGTCGTCTACCTTGCTCAGGCCGAGCACATCGCCGACTGTCGGCGCGGGGGCCGACAACATCGCGATGCGGTCGCCGTTTTTGACTGTGTCCGTCAGTTGTGCGGGTTGGCCGTTGTGCAGGAAGGTCGGCTGCAGAGAATAACTGCGGTCGCTGCCGTTGATTTGGTACTGGTATTCTTTTGGCTGGCTGTCGACGCTCAGCGCCGCCAGCACTTCCTCGAGCGTTTCCGGCAGTTTGCAGGTCACTTTGTCGCGATCGGTCAGCTTGGTATCCGCGGAAACCGGCTTGCCGTTCAACTGGATGAGCGCGCTAAGCTGACAGGGCTGACCTTGCCACTCGATCGCGAGCGGCGCGGGAACGGTGACCGCATCGGCGACCGTTACGACAGGCGGCGCACCGTCTTCGCCTTTTACGACTTCCAGCACATCGCCTTCTTTGATGAGATCCTGAAAGGCGGCTTCCTCGCCGTTTAGGAGCAGGCGTCCCGCCTGTCCGTGCGTACCGGGGAAGAAGCGGGTTTTGCCGTTGACCGACACCGTGCAGGCGAAACCGGGTTTGCCGTGCAGACTGCGGATGTCGATTCCGGCCGCCAGCATCGCATCCGAGACTGAAAGCTGGCCGAGGTTGAAAAGATTCAGCGGCTGTTCGTTGAACGTGACATTGACGAAGGTCAGCGAATGGCCGGCGGAGAGCTTCAAGATGCCGAGCGGCGTGACCGCATCGGGCGAACAGAGCTCAGGCGGAATGCTGTGAATGCCGTCGACGTTTTCCGGGCAGCGCACCGCGACGCGCGGGCCTGGGATGTCAAGCGCCTGCGCGATCGCTTCCGGCAGCAGCGGCGTGAGCGCACCGCCGCCGACCAGCAGCACCGCTTGCGGCGGTTGGTTGTTCAGCGTCATGATCTGCGTGGCGATCAATTGCGCCAGATCGCCGACCTGCGTCGTGATGCTGGCGGTAATATCCGCCGTTGGAATTTTGTGCGACATGCCGAGAATGTCGGTGAAGGAGACCTTCTTTGCCTTGACGTTGTTCAACTGGCGTTTCACTTTTTCCGCCACGTTGAAATCGAGCAGGTAACGCTGCGAAAGGGCTTCGGTGATTTCATCGCCCGCGCAGGGAACCATGCCGTAACCGACGACGGTACCGTCTTTGGTGATCGCGACGTCGGACGTGCCTGCGCCGACGTCGACCAAAGCCAGGTTCAGGTGACGCATCGTCGGGGGGATCAGGACATTGATCGCGGCAATCGGTTCCAGCGTCATCGTCGACATTTCCAAACCGACCTGCTGAATCGCCGATTGCAGCGAGTCGATGACCTGACGCGGCAAAAAGGTCGCGATCAGTTCGAGGTTTGCGGTCTTGCCGCGCTGTCCGATCAGCGTCTTGAGGCGCGAACCGTCCAGGTTGAAATGAACGACGCTGTAACCGACGCAGTAATAAGCGGTCGGATCGACCGTATGCGAAGAGGCCAGCTGATGCTGCGCCGCCTGAATCGCGGTAAGTTCGAGAGCGCGCTCATCCGAGGCGGCCAGGACGCCGCGGGTGGAAACATCGAGTTCGCCGCTGCTGCGAATCGTGCAAAGCGCCCGTCCGGCGGCGGCGACAGAAACGCGGCGCAGCGGACCGTGCTTGGCTTCGAGGCTCTTTTTAACTTCCGCCAAGACATTGGCGACTTCCGGTACATCGTGGATCTGTCCGTCCAGCATAGCGCGGGTATGATGTTCACGCCGCTCCGAAGCCAGCAGTTCGATGCTGCCGCCCTTGTTTTCGCCAATGAGCCCAATGACGCTGCGGGTGCCGATGTCCAGAGCGAAAAGTAATTTCTTATCCATGTGTGACTCCTTCAATCTTTCCGAATTCCACTATATCCAATATGGTAATTCGACTTGTTTTGTAAATTTCCTTTCAAAATGGCGTTTGCAAAGGCTGAAATAAGAGAAAATGAGACAGGTTTGGCCGCTTAGTGTATAATTAAGAGGCGAAGTCTGGTAAAATGTAAAGTAAGCTTAAATTTTTTTAATTATCATTGAGAGGAGCACAAGTGTGACTAAAGTACACATTGTGGTGGATAGTATAGCGCAATGCCCGCCGGAGCTGTTTGCGCAGCATGAAAATTTATATAAAGTGCCTTTGCGGGTAGCCTTGGGCGATACGGAATGGCGCGAGGACGAAATCAGCACGACGGAGCTGTTTCGCAGGGAAAAAGAAAGCGGTTTGCCGATTAAGACGTCGCAGCCGTCGCCCGGCGACTGGCTGCAAGTGCTGCAGCCGATTCTCGACGCAGGCGGCGACGTGGTGTTGATCACCGTATCCGGCGGCCTGAGCGGCACGGTGCAGGGAGCGCGCAGCGCGGCGCAGATGCTGGAAAAAGAGCGCATCTTTGTCGTCGATTCGGGCACTGCTTCGATCGGCGAAGCCTATCTGGTCGATGTCGCGCTCAAGATGGCCGCAGAAGGCGTCTCTGCGCGAGCCATCGCACAGCATCTTGCCGCACGCGCGGCGGCGACGCACACGTTTTTGGTGCCGGATACGCTCGAATACCTGCATAAGGGCGGACGGATCGGCGGCGCGGCAGCGCTCTTCGGTTCCATTTTGCAAATCCGTCCGGTCGTTTACCTGGTAGACGGCAAAGTCGCCGTGCTCGATAAGGTAAGGACGAAACAACGCGCCATTAAACGCATGCTGGCGGAAGTTGCCAAATATGATGCGTTTGAATATATCGGCGTCGGTCATATCGACGCGCCGGAAGAAGGGCAGGCTTTGCTGGAAGAGGTCAAGCTGCTGTTTCCTGGCGTGCCGCTGAAAACGGCCGATGTCGGAGCGGTGGTAGGCGCCCACTTAGGCCCCGGGCTGGTGGGAATCATATTTCAGGAACGGATGTAGGAGGCCATAACGGATGGAATGGATTACAGGAAATGATTTTCGCCGCATGATTGTCGGTGCACACCGGACGTTCATGCGCGAACACGAATATATCAACAATTTGAATGTTTTTCCGGTGCCGGACGGCGATACCGGAACGAATATGCTGATGACGCTCGGCGCGGTTGCGCGCGCGGTCAGCGAAGCGCCGGAAGAAGGCATCGGCTCGCTCAGCCGTCGTGCGGCTGACAGCGCGATTATGGGCGCAAGAGGCAACTCAGGCGTCATTTTGTCGCAGATCTTTCGCGGCATCGCCAGAGGGTTGGCGGGCAAGGAACGCGCCACGTCCGATGAGCTGGGCAAGGCGTTTCAATACGGCGTTCTATACGCCTACCGGTCGGTCTCGAAGCCGGTCGAAGGCACAATTCTCACGGTGGCGAAAGGGATTGCCAAGGGGGCGCGCCGCGCTGTGCGCGAGCATGTACCGTTTGCCGATATTCTAAGCGAAGCGATTTCTGCCGGCGAAGCGGAATTGGCCCGGACGCCCGAACTTTTGCCGATCTTAAAATCGGCCGGCGTCGTCGACGCGGGCGGCAAAGGCCTGACGGTCTTTTTAACGGGCTGCCTGGCCGGACTCAGCGGCGAGATGACAAGTCCGGAAACGGACTGGGACCGTCATTTGACCGTGAGCGGCGCGCCGCTGATGGCGGGCGAATCGGCTGCCGATCTGACGCATCCGTACTGCACCGAATTTTTGGTCAAAGGCTATCGTCTGTCGGTTGCTGACGCAAGAAAGCTGCTGGCCAGCCAGGGCGATTCGCAGGTCGTTGCGGAAGGCGGCGAATTCCTGAAGGTTCACTTGCATACTGCGCATCCGGGCGCTGTTTTGGAGATGGCGCTGGGCTGGGGAACCTTGCACAATATTAAAATCGACAATATGTCCGATCAGCATCGCCAGACGATCGTCGTGCCGGAACCGACAGGACGGCCGCGTGTGCCGCTGGGCGTCATCAGCGTCGCTGCCGGAGCCGGTTTGGCGGAGATGATGCAGCAGTTGGGCGCGGAGCATATCGTGATGGGCGGACAGACGATGAATCCTCCGGTGGAAGAGTTCGTCGCGACCGTGCATCAGGGCAATGCCGACCGTTATATTCTGCTGCCGAACAATAAGAATATCATCCTGGCTGCTGCGCAGGTAAAGAAATTGCTCGGCGAGCGGATCGAAGTGATCCCGTCAGGCAATGTGCCGCAGGGTTTGGCGGCTTTGGTTGCCTTTGATCCGGCGCTCGGGATGGAAGAGAATGTCGCGAACATGAAAGCGCGCATTACCGATATCAAAGGCGGCGCCGTTACGGTTGCGGTGCGCGACAGCATTGTCGAGGATAAAACGGTTGCAGCCGGACGCTATATTGGCGTTGTCGATAACCGCGTCTTGGTCGATGGCGAAGAAGTGAGCGATGCCTTGCTTGGCCTGATCGGGAAATTGGCCGATGACGACACGGAAATCATCAGTCTTTATTACGGCGAAGGCCTGCACGAAGAAGAAGCCCGAGCGCTTGCGACTTTGGTTAGCGAAGCGTGGCCGGCGGCTGAGGTTGAACTGTACCCGGGCGGTCAGCCGCATTATCACTTCATCGTCAGCGTCGAGTAGGAGGAGCCATGTCGCTTAGCATGAGCCTGAAAAACATGACGGATTCGCTGCAGAGCGGGCCGCCGCCCGGCGGCGGGAGCGTTGCGGCCGTTTACGGCAGTCTGGCGATCGCTTTGCTGCAGATGCTGGCTCCGTTGGCAAACGCAGAGCCGGAGTTACGCGTTAAGGCGGAACGGCTCAAGGCAGAGCTGCACACGCTGGCTGCCGAAGATGAAGCGGTCCTTAAGGAACTGCTGCCGTTTTTTTCGCCGGGACGTCCGTTAGGCGACGAAGCGCAGCCGGTGATACGGCGTGCGGCGCAAGTTCCGCTGGCCATTGCCGATGCTTGTCTGGCCGCACTTCGTTTGTGCGAGGCGCTGGCGAAACATTTGCCGCCGCATGCGCTGGCGGATTTGGCAGTCGCTGCGGGCGGCGCGTATAGCGGCGTAAAAGGCGCGGCGCTGATCTCGTTGACGAATGTCCCGCTCTTGGCTGAAGCAGCGGAACGCGATGAAGTCGCGGCCCGCTTGCGCGTACTGTCTAAAGCAGCGTCTGCGCAGCAGAAAAAAATAAACCGCTTTATCGAGGAGCAGACGCCGTATCGATTGCTGCGCTCATAAAGAAGACGCCGGTCTGGCTTCGTAAAAGAAGCCGGGCCGTTTTTTTTGTTCTTACGTCACGAAGGACTATTGGCGGCAATGGCGAAGAAAAGAGAATAAGTGGAAATCATAAGCATGGTATAATCCTGTAAAAGGCTCTTTTTTTACTTGACGGTTGGCTGTTGTGCGGCTGAGGAGGGATAGGCATGGAAGTGTTTGTGGCCCGGCAACCTATTTTTGATATTCAGCAAAAGGTATTCGCCTACGAGTTGTTGTTTCGGGTCGGCAAAGAAACGGCCTTTAGCGGACTCGACGGCGATGAAGCCACCTCGGAAGTCATCTGTCGCAGCTTTTTTGCGATCGGAATGGATGCCATGACCGGCGGCAAGCGCGCTTTTATCAATTTCACCGGCAATTTGCTGCTGAGCGAGATTCCCCTCCTCCTGCCTAAAGAAATTGTCGTAGTGGAAATTTTAGAGAACGTCGATCCGACGCCGGAAGTCGTCGAGGCCTGCCGGCGCTTGAAAAAAGAAGGCTATATCCTGGCGCTGGATGATTTCGTCTTTGAACCGCGCTTCAAGCCGCTCTTGGCGTTGGCGGATATCGTCAAGGTCGATTTTACCCTGACCAAGGGCGAAGAACGGCGCAGGGTCGTAAAAATGCTCGACAACGGACATCTGAAATTTCTCGCGGAAAAAGTGGAAACGCGCGAGGAATATAACCAAGCGGTCGCGATGGGCTACAGTTACTTTCAGGGCTATTTCTTCAGCAAACCGGTGCTGCTTTCCGGCAAGGATATGGCCAGCAACCGGATTCATCCGCTCAAAGTCCTGCGTGAACTGAACAAGCCGGAAATCGAATTTCCTACGATTGAGAAACTGGTTTTGCAGGATATCGCGATGACCTATCAACTCTTGAAGTTCATCAATTCGGCGTCGTTCGGCTTTCGCAAGGAGATCGGTTCGGTACGTCAGGCGCTGGTGCTGCTCGGGCGAAAAGAGCTGATGAAATGGGTCTCGCTGATTGCGCTGCGTTCGGTAAGCAAGGGCAAGACCGATGAACTGATTGTAGTTTGCATGATCCGCGCCCGCTTCGGCGAATTGATCGGGCAAAAAGCGGGCTTCAAGGGCCGAACCGAAGAAGTCTTCATGATGGGATTGTTCTCGCTGATCGATGTGTTCGTCGATATGGCGATGGCCGATGTTTTGCCGGAGTTGCCGCTCTCTTCCGACGTCAAGGAGGCGCTGCTCGGACAGGACAACATGTTCCGCCGCATCTTCAAACTCATTGTCGCCTATGAACAGGCGGATTGGGAAAACTTTTTCGACTATACCAAGGAACTGCAGCTTGATGACGGCGAGATGCCCGATCTCTACCGCCAGGCGGTAGAGTGGGCTGACGAAGTGATCCGCCTGTGACGAAAAAGCCCCGCAGCGTTTTGCTGCGGGGCTTTGTTGCGTTTGAGCGTTATGCTTTTTGCGCCGGCGCCTGCTTCAGGCTGAGCGCGATGCGGCCGCGCGCCTCATCGACGCTCAGGATCATCACGTCGATGATGTCGCCGACCGAAACGACGTCGAGCGGATGACGAAACGATTTATGGCTGAGTTCGGAGCGATGAATCAGGCCGTTCGTCTTGATGCCGATGTCGACGAATACGCCGAAGTCGATCACGTTGTGCACCGTACCGCGCACGACGCTGCCGGGCGTGAGTTCGGCCAGCGTGACAAGATTCTTGCGCGTCAGCGGCGCGGGCAAATCCTCGCGCGGATCGCGGCCCGGCTTTGCAAAGGCCGACAAAATGTCGCGTACGGTCGGCTCGCCCGCGTTCAGTGCGGCGGCCAGCGCTTTGGCATCGCTTTTGGCGACCGCGTCCTGCACGGCCGGCAGTTGTTGCTTGTCGGCCAAGGCGCTCGGCGTGAAGCCGAGCTCGGCGAGTATGCTTTCCGCCAGCGGATAGGACTCCGGATGCACCGGCGTATTGTCGAGCGGATTCTTTGCCGCAACGATGCGCAGAAAGCCGGCGCATTGCGTAAAGGCTGCCTGACCGAGGCGGGGTACTTTCAGGAGTTTTTTCCGGCTGTCAAAGCTGCCGTTTTCGTCGCGAAAGGAAACGATGTTCTTTGCGACGGTCGCGTTGACGCCCGAGACGTGCTTGAGCAGTTCGACCGAAGCGGTGTTAAGGTCGATGCCGACATGGTTAACCGCTGAATCGACGACTGAGTCGAGCGTGCCGGCCAGTTCCTTTTGGTTCACGTCATGCTGGTATTGGCCGACGCCGATCGATTTCGGATCGATCTTTACCAGCTCGGCCAGCGGATCCTGGACGCGGCGGGCGATGGAAACCGCGCCGCGCAGCGAAACGTCAAGACCGGGCAGTTCGTCTTTGGCGAGTTTGGAAGCTGAATAGACCGATGCGCCCGCTTCATTGGTGATCAGATAATGCAGATTGAGGTTATGCTCGCGGATCAGTTCGGCAAGGAACTCTTCCGTTTCATAAGAGGCCGTGCCGTTGCCGATCGCGACAAGCGTGACGTTATGTTTGCGCAGCAGTTCAAGCAGTTCGACCGCGCCTTTTGCCTTTTGACCGGCCCCCAGCGTGATGAAGAGCGTCGTGGTTGCCAAAACGGTGCCGTTCGCATTGACGACCGCTGCCTTGCAGCCGGTACGGAAACCCGGATCGAGACCCAGTACGGTATGGCCGCCCAACGGCTGCTGCAAAAGCAGCTGGCGCAGGTTCAGGCCGAATACCCGGATCGCCTGCTTCTCGGCATTCTCGGTCAGCTGGCCGCGAATCTCGCGTTCAAGCGCCGGAAAGAGCAGCCTCTTATACCCGTCGGCAATCGCCAGCGTCAATTGTTCCTGAAAGAGTGATGCGCCCGTAATCACCTTGCTGTGGATGAACTGGAGCAATTGCTCCTGCGGCACGACCAGCTGGACTTTGAGGACGTCCTTGCTTTCGCCGCGGTTTACCGCCAGGATGCGGTGCGAGGGAATGCGGCGCACCGGTTCGCTGTATTCGCGGTAGGTAAGAAAGGCCTTGCCGGCTTCTTCGTCGACCGCGAGCGTCGTCGCGATTTCGCCCTGCTGCCAGATCATGCGGCGCAGCTGCGCGCGGATGTCGGCGCGTTCGGCTACGAGTTCCGCGACGATGTCGCGTGCGCCGGCGAGCGCGTCTTCCGCCGTCTCGACGCCGAGCTCCGTATTGATGTACTCGCTTGCGAGGGCAAGAATATCGCTGTTAATGCTTGGATCCTGCGTCAGGAAAAGCTCGGATAGAGGCTCCAGGCCTTTTTCGCGCGCCGCTTGCGCGCGCGTTCGTTTCTTGGGACGGTAAGGCAGGTAGAGGTCTTCGAGTTCCTGCAGTTTCGTGGTCGCGGTGATCGCGGCCGATAATTCTTCGGTCAGTTTGCCCTGCTCTTCGATACTGGCCAGAATATCTTCCTGGCGTTTGGCCAGGTTGCGCAAATATTGCAAGCGGTCTACAATAGTGCGTAGCGCCTCTTCGTCGAGCTCGCCGGTCACTTCTTTGCGGTAACGGGCGATGAACGGAATCGTATTGGCTTCATCGAGCAAGCGGATCGTGGCTTCGACTTGAGCCGGACGAACGCGCAGCTCCTGTGCGATCAAATTCGGAATATCTTGTACGATCATCGGGTGAATTCACCTGCTTTTCATTAATTTTACACTGGGCCAAAGAGGCCAGCAGTCTTACTCTTCAACATTATAGCATAGATAAGACGCGGATATCGGATCGCTGACGCAGGAAAAAAGAAGGGGCGCAAAGTGGAGGAATGTCATGCCTAATTTTAAAGGATATATGCGTCGCCGCATTTTGGCGTTAGCCTGGCCGGTGGTGCTTGAGATGTCATGGTTTATGATCGTCAATCTTTTGGTCACGGCGATGGTCGGGCGCTTGGGCGCTGTTTCGCTCGCCGCGGTCGGTTTGGCGACGATGGTTCAGTTTTCCAGCACGATGATCTTTGCGGCGGCGGGAACGGGGTCGGCAGCGCTCGTTGCGAGGGCCAGCGGCGCAGGCGATTGGCAGCGGGTGCGTTTGATCACCGGGCAGGCGATTGTCGTCAGCCTTTGCTGCGGCTTTCTCTTGACGCTGATTGGCTGGCAATTGTCGGCGCACGTCTTCGGCCTGGTCGGCGCGGAAGAGGCGGTAGCGACGCTGGGCGGCGAACTGCTGAGGATTCAATTTCTCTCGGCGCCCTGCCTGCTCCTCTTCTCGGTCGGCAATGCGATTTTGCGCGGCATCGGCAAGACGAGACTGACGCTGTTGATCAGCTTTGTCGCGCATAGCATGAACCTAGGCGTGAGTTTTCTTTTGCTCAACGGCATCTTCGTGCCGGCGCTCGGTGCGAGCGGTGCGGCCTGGGGGGCCTGCGCGGCGCAGACGTCGGGCGCGCTGGCTGTTTTTATCGTCCTCTTCCGTCAGCGCAGCATTCGTTTGCGCGCCAAACAAATGTGGCCGCCTAGAGTGAATGTGATGCGCGAAATCCTGACGATCAGCGTGCCTGCCGGACTGGAACAATTGGCGATGCAGGGTGGGCGCATCGTCTATACCTTTTTGCTTGCCGAAATCGGCGCGATTCAGTTTGCGGCGCATCAGATCGCGATGCAGGTCGAGTCGATTTCTTTTCTGCCGGGCTTCGCCTTTTCCATTGCGGCGATGACGCTGGTCGGACAGAATCTCGGCCGAAGTTTGCCGCATCGGGCCGAGCAGTACGCCTGGCAGACGAACCGCATGGCGCTAAGCAGCATGACGGCGATGGCGCTGATCTTTTTCTTCTTTGCCGAACCGCTGACGCGTCTTTTTATCAGCGATCCGGACGTCGTCTATTGGGGCAGCCTGTGCGTCAAGATCGCTGCGCTGGAACAGCCGACGATCGCGCTGACATATGTCTTTGCCGGTGCGCTGCGCGGCGCGGGCGATACGAAATGGCCGATGTATATTACCGCGCTCGGCGTTTGGGGCATTCGCATCCCGGTCGTCTATGCGGCGTTGAAAATTTTTCATTGCGATATTACGGCGGCCTGGTACATTACCGCGGCGGATTTTTTGCTGCGCAGCCTGATCCTATGGCGGCGCTTTCGCGCCGGCGGCTGGAAACGAAAAGAACTGCCGCAAAGAGACTGAAACGTCTTCTTTGGGCAGCGTCTTTTGCTTTTACTCTTCAATGACCTCGCAAATCGTCAATGTGGAAGTCTGCATAAGGTCGATCGAGCGGCCGCCGGCTGGATTCGGCAAGTGAAGCTGAGGCCGCAGCGGAAAGTGAGCGTGGTTGGCGGTGACGTAGCCGGTTTCGCCGGTGTTCAGGCGGACGAAATTGCCGACCGAGAAAAGCGGCACGGCGTGGAGGAAAGTCGTCAACAAACGAAGATCAAAGAGCGTATTGCCCTTGGACATCATTTCTTCCAAGATTTCCTGACGCGGCGTGCCGCTCAGGAGCGAAGCGCGCAGCGCATTGTCAAAGTGGTTGGCGATCGCGACGATCTGTGCGTGCGGATGCAGTTGCTCGCGCGCGCGGCCGAGCGGAAAACCGGAACCGTCGTAATGTTCATGATGTTCGGCTGCAATGCGGCAGGCCGTGACGTTGCGCGCCAGCAGCGTCAAGAGATTGCGCCCGTATAGAGGATGCAGATCTGGAATGTCGTTATGCGGCGGGCTGGAAAGCTGCACCGCCTTGCCGATGTCGTGCAGCAAAGCGCCGATGCCGAGTTCTTCAAGTGCCGGACGCGACAAGCCGAGCGTGAGGCCGGTGATCAGCGACAAGAGGCAGACGTTGATCGCGTGCGTCATTTCGTTTTCCTCGGGCTGGCGAATCTGAATGTGCAGGATATCCGGCAACTGGCGTTTGCTTTCTTCGATCGCCGCACCGACTAACGTTTCCAGTTGCTTCAGATAAGAGGTGCTCAGTTTCGGATTGGGCAGACGGCTGGTTTGCAGTTGGTAAAGCGATTGGAAGCAAAGTTCGATCTCGCCGCGCAGTTCGGCTGAAATCGCCGAACGCTCTTTTAATTTTTCGGCGATCGGATCATAGACTCGCAGCGATGAGATGCGCAGACGCTCTAATCGTTTCAGATACCGGGTCGTCAGTTGGATGCCTTTTTCTAAGAGTAGCGTGCCGGATTCGTCAAAGATGTCCTGGGCCAGGATCATGCCTGGCGAAGCATTGCTAATGTGCATGAAATAGATCCTCCCGCGAAAATTAAAGCTCCATCCATTTATTATATGACAGACGGAGCGTTAGCGGCTATGGCCGCAAGTCCTACTTGAGCCGGGACTTTTAAAGCGATCTTTTAAAAACGCAGGCGCAGTGAATTAGAAAAAAACGACAAAATAAAACAAATTATACAAATCTGTAACTCCTCTTGACAAGACAGCGATTGCATATTAAAATTAGGTATAATTAAAGGAAAACTATTATCAATAGATAGGGTTTGTTCTAGAAAGGTGGTGAAAGTGTATGGCAATTTGCGTTACGACTATGTTGCGTGAGCGCGGCTTCAAAGTGACTCCGCAGCGACTGGCGATCTACAATTATCTTTCGTCTACGAAAGCCCATCCCAATGCGGAGACGATCTTTAACGATTTGCAGCCGGTGTATCCTACGATGAGTTTGGCGACTGTCTATAAAACAATGGAAATTCTGCGCGAAATCGGTCTGGTCCAGGTGCTCAATATTGGGGAAGATAGTTTCCGCTACGATGCCTTTACGGAGAATCATCCGCATGTCCGCTGCATGTCCTGCGGGCGCGTCGATGATATCGACGATATCAAGGCAGGAAAATTTGTCGATGATGTGGCATCTTCGACGAGCTACCAGTTAACGGGGCAACAATTCTACTTCTTCGGCGTTTGTCCGGAGTGTCAGAAACAAAGAAAAAACCCGAGTTAATCTGTGCTGCAATTATGCCCGGCAATCGCCGGGCTTTTTTTTATTTCTTCACATTGCCGTTCACGCTGACGCCGCTCGCTTTCGGATTGACCTCGAGTGCGTTTGGAATGTTGCGAATTGTATTTTGTTCGATGCTGCTGTAACTGGCAAATGCGGAGACGCGGATGCCGGCCGTTTGCTTGTTGCGGCCGCTCTTATCGGCGATGATAACATTGTTTTTTACCGCACAATGGCTGCCGTTCAGGTCGATGCCGAGGCGTGAATTGTGCAGCGTGATCCAATTGTTCTCGATGCGGTTGTTGTCGGCAAAAATAGCGATGGCGGCTTGCGCGTTCGGCGTCTCGCTGGTGGACGGATTGGCGATGATGCGATTGAAAAGAATCTTGCCGCCTGAGGTTTGCACTTTGATCGCGCGGCGGTTGAAAGCGTCAAAGGTGCAGTTTTTGATCGTCAGATCGCAAAGCCAGTCTTTTTTGCCGTTGATCTGGACGCAGTCGCCGGAGTCGAGGCTGCCGATATCTTTAAACGTGCAGCCGAGGATGCTCAGCGATTCGACGTTCCAGGCGGATATCGCGCGTACATTGCCGACGGATTCGCTGCGGATGCCGTGAAAATAGCTGTTGCTGAGTTCGATGTCGCCTCCTTCTTTGACGATCAGCGCACGCGCGGTCGCTTTGGCATCGCCTGAAAAATTGCGGATCTCGCAGTGTTGCAGGCGAAAGGAATGGGCGTTATTTAGGAGGAGCGCGGTTTTGCGCTTCTGGTTGCCGTCAAGAATCAGATTGGAAAGCGTGACATGATCGGAGGCGATCTGAAGAAGCGCTGCATCGTGGCTCCTTCCCTTGATGATCGCGCCGTTTTCGCCGACCAGCATCACGCCGCTCGGCAGGGTCAGCGTATCAATCAGATAGGTGCCGCTTGCGAGATGCAGATACTGGTTGCTTTTCAATTTGGTAAGCGCGGTCTGGAAAGCGGCCGTATCGTTGCTTTTGCCGTCGCCTTTGACGCCGAAGGCGCTGATCTCGACGCGGCTTCGTTTTTCGGACGGTTGGTTTGCGCTGACGCTGGAGAGCGAGGAGAATAAGTACAAGGCCAATAAGGATGCGAGAAAAAGTCGGACGAATTTCATGTGCGGCGATGCTCCTTTTACTGCGATTCATAATGATGTAATCTTATCAAGAAATTATTACAAAGAATGATGTGTTTTTCTTACGTGTTTCTGACAAATTTCCGACTTAGGCGAAAATTTGTGAACAGGAATTTTTTTTTCAACGGCGAATTTCTTCCTAGACTGGCACACAGTCGCCGGAAGCGTTCGTTATGATGCGAAGGAGGATGTTGTTATGGATTTGGCTGCTTACATTGATCATACGATATTGAAACCGGATGCGACGAGTGAGGATGTGCGCACGTTGTGCAGCGAAGCGAAAGAGCATCGCTTCGCCGCCGTATGCGTCAATCCTTGTTTCGTCGATCTGGCGGCGCATCTCTTAAAAGGCAGCGGCGTCAAGGTGGCGACGGTTATCGGTTTTCCGCTCGGCGCGCACTTGAGCAGCGTCAAGGCTTTTGAGACCGAACAGGCTGTTTTGCAAAAAGCCGACGAGATCGACATGGTGATTAATCTCGGCGCCGCGAAACTGGGTCTTTGGGAAGCGGTGCAGGCGGACATCGAGGCGGTCGTCGCGGCCGCGGACGGCAAGACCGTCAAGGTGATCGTCGAGACCGGACTTTTGAGCGAGAGCGAAAAAAGACGGGCCTGCGAAACGGTTCTGGCAAGCGGCGCGCATTTCATCAAGACGTCGACCGGTTTCGGACCGGGCGGTGCGACGATAGAAGACGTGGCCTTATTCAAATCGATCGTCGGCGACAGGATCGGGATCAAAGCATCCGGCGGCGTGCGCAGCAAGGCGGATGCCGAGAAAATGATCGCGGCCGGTGCGACGCGGATCGGGACAAGCGGCGGCGTGAAAATCGTCAGCGGCTGAGCTGAATTGGCAAAGGCATTGAACAAAAAAAGAAAAACGTTATGGATGAGCAAACTATACATGGATGTATAAAAGAAGGTGCCCCATGAAAGTATTGTTGGTTGAGGATGATCGCAAACTTCTCGATGCACTGTCCCATCTGCTGAAAGAAACGGGCTATATCGTCGATCGCGCCGCGGATGGCGAGGCGGGGAGCGAAATGGCGGCGATGGGAGTGTATGACGTCATCGTTCTTGACCGGATGCTGCCGAAACGGGACGGTCTTTCTCTGTTGAAAGAGATCCGCGAGCGGGGTGTCGATACGCCGATCCTGTTTTTGACCGCACTGGATGCGCCGGAACAAAGGGTGGAAGGCTTGAATGCGGGCGCGGACGATTATCTGATCAAGCCGTTTTTTAGCGCGGAGTTGATCGCGCGATTAAAGAATCTGACCCGGCGAAGCCATAAGGGACTGGTGAATGATGCGATCACGGTCGGGTCGCTGACGCTTGAGCCGCTGCGCAGTCAGGTCGTAAAAGGGCGGGATACGTTTCAACTGACGACCAAAGAGATGCTGCTGTTAGAACTTTTGATGATCAATGCCGGGCAGGTCGTGACGCGCGAATGCATCATGGCGAAGATCTGGGGCTATAATTCGGACTGCGATTTTGCCAGCATCGACGTATACATCCATTTTTTACGCAAAAAATTGAATGTTTCCAATATCCGTACGGTACGCGGCATCGGTTATTGTTTGCAGGAGGAGTGTCATGTTCCATAAATTGCGTCTTAAGCTTACTTTGGTCAACGCGTCGCTGATGCTGATTCTATTCGCGCTTTTGATCGGCGGGGCGTACGGCTTGTCACAATTTGACGCGAATGCGCGTGAAGAGCATATCGGTGAGAGAATCATCGCCGACATACGGGCGGGGCGGCTGCAAGAAGTGCCGCCCGTCTTCCTGCCGGGCGGTCCCGAAGGGCCGCCGCCCAAAGGACGTTTTTTCGCGCCGCCGCCGCCGCCGAATCCAAGAATTTTCTTCGTGAAGGTAAGCGCTGCAGGAGACATCCTCTTCCAGTCGAACGGCCAACCGTTTTCGCAAGCGCAATTGGCGGCGCTGGTGGAAAATGTTTTTAATGCGAAAGAAAACAAAGGCATGTTGGCATGGGGGGACGGCGATTACTTCTATCAGAAAGCGCCGCCCAAGGACGGCGAAGCGGGGATTTTGCTCTTTCACGATCTGTCGCAGGCCAAGCACATGCAGCGGACGGTGATGACGGCGCTCTTGGTCGTCGGCGTCATCTGCGCGCTCTTGTCGTTCGGCGCCAGTTTTTTTCTTGCCAACCGGGCGATGCTGCCGATCAAGAACGCCTGGCAACAGCAAAAGGATTTTCTTTCCGATGTTTCGCATGAACTGCGCACGCCGCTTGCGATCATTCAGACCAATCTTGAGATTGTGCGACAAAAGCCGTGCGTTACGGTGGCCGCGCAGGATAAATGGCTGGAGAATATCCAGACAGAATGCGTTAGCATGGCAAAAATGGTGGATTCGCTGCTTTTTTTGGCGCGCTCGGATGCGCAGCAGCAGCAGCTTTTGAAAACGCGGTTTGCGCTGCATGGCCTGGTCCTGAAAACGGTCGCGCCGTTTCAGGCGCTCGCGTTCGCAAAAGGCGTGACGCTTAGCGTCGAAGCGGAAGAAGCGGTCGTCGGCTATGGCGATGAAATGCAGATCAGACAGGCGATCATCATCCTGATCGATAACGCGCTGCGCCATACGCCGAGCGGCGGACGGGTCGACGTTTCGCTCACGCGAAGCGGCAAACGGGCGGTGATAACGGTGGCCGATTCCGGCGAAGGAATCGAGGCGGCGTATCAGGAAAAGATTTTTGACCGCTTCTACCAGGTGGATAAGGCGCGCAGCAACGGCGGCAGCGCGGGGCTGGGCCTGGCGATTGCCAAATGCATCAGCGAAAGCCATGGCGGAGGGATCGATGTGAGCAGCGTGGCGGGAAACGGCGCGAGCTTTACGCTCTGGCTGCCGCTTGAAGCGGCGATACATTGAAATGAGAAAAGGTGAAAACGAGGCAGACAAATAATTTGAAAAAATTTGTCTGCCTCGCTTTTTTTTAAGGCTGCTTTAAGATTCGCTGCCGAAAGATAAAACGAGAGGCAGATAAACTCTAGAAAGCAGGAGGGATATAGCGTGCGAATTTCATCCTTAAGCAACAATTGGTACCTCTATCAGCAAAGCAAGACGCAGGACGCGAGCGACAGCAGCGTGACGCAGCAAACCGATCAGACAAGTACGAGAAAACAGCAGCATGGTCTGAGCAGCGAAGAAGCGCAAGCCGTATTTAGCGGCATGATGAACCAAGGCCTGATCACGCCGCTGTCGTCAAGCGACAACGAGGATACGACGCAAAGCATTATGAGTTTTCTGGAAAAAGTCAAGAACGGGACTGCGACGAGCGATGACCTGAGCAGCCTGCAAAGCGTATTGAATGCAAGCGCCAGTGAGGCTTCATCAACTACGGGAAGCAGTCTAAGCCTCGAAGATTTTTTGCAAAAAGTGAAGGACGGCAGCGTGAGCGAAGAAGACCTTACTACGATGCAGACGCAGCTAAGCTCGATGCAAAGCATGGCGGGAGCGGCTATGACGCCTCCCGGACCGCCTCCTGGGCCGCCGCCCGGCGGAATGAAGGACAGCAGTACGGAAAACAGCATCATCAGCTTTCTTGACAAGGTGAAAAACGGCACAGTGACCACGGATGACCTGACCAGCCTGCAGACCGTGCTCAACGCCAGCGACTCCGACAGTACAAACGAGACAAGTTCTTCGACAACGAACAGCGAGCTGCTGAGTCTCGAAGAGTTTTTGAAGAAACTGAAGGAAGGGACGGTTACGGACGAGGATCTCAGTGCGCTGCAGAGTATGCTGAACACGCAAAACGGAAGCGCCGGAGCGGCTGGCATGCCGCCGCAGGGACCGCCGCCCGGCAACAAGGGCAGCGATGATACGACAGACAGCATCATCAGCTTCTTAGATAAGGTGAAAAACGGCACGGCGACGGCGGCCGATCTGACCAGCCTGCAGACGGTGCTCAATGCCGACAGCTCCGACAGCACCGACTCGACCAGTTCCTCAACGACAAGCAGCACGACGCTGAGTCTGGAAGAATTCCTGAAGAAATTGAAAGCCGGAACGGTGAGCGATGACGATCTCAGTGCGATGCAGACGGCGCTTAATTCGAGCGACACGTCAAGCACGCAATTGTCGGCCGCGATGACGGAACAATTATTTAAAATGGCGATGACGGCCTATGAAAACAATTCATACACGCCGGACTGGCTCAGTTCTTCCAGTACAAAATCGATTTATTCGGTATAAGGCGGAGCACTGCCTCTTATTAAAAAGAAGAGCATAAAAAAGAGAAGGTATCCTAAGTGGATTTCATCGATTAGGATACCTTCTCTTTTATTCGTATGAATGAGAAAGCAGCTTTGACAAACTAAAACTGATAGGAATGCAGTGCATGAATGAAATCAGCTCTTTTGGCGAAAGTGGTTTCAGACTCAATTAAATCAACCTAAATAAGAAAAAGCAGATAGAGGTTTACTTTTACGAAAAAAGTTGCGACGAATTTGCTCTCTTTGTCCACTGCGTGCTACAATAAGCAAAGCAAAAAAACAGAGGCGGGGATGCAATGAAGGGCGTATTTAAGGCATGTGATATTCGCGGCGTGGCCGGAGAAGAACTGACGGCGGAACTGGCATACCGGATCGGGCGGGCGATCGGCGTGAAACTGGCCGGACGTAAAGTGGTAGTGGGCGGCGACATCCGTTTATCCACGCCCTGGCTGAAAGCGGAAATGATCAAGGCGCTGCTCGAATCAGGCTGTCAGGTGACCGACGCCGGGATACTCGCGACGCCGGTTTTCTACTATGCGTTGAAAAAGACCGCTGCCGACGGCGGCGTGATGGTCACCGCCTCGCACAATCCGGGGAAATACAACGGCTTCAAGATGGTTTTCGGCAACATGCCGGTCAGTGAAGAGGACGTGGCCGAAATCGGTCGCCTGGTCGAAGAAAACGCGCGCGTCGACGGAACGGGAACACTAACGGAACTGGCGCTGATCGAAGATTATCTGCGTGATACGTCCGCGCTGGCAGCTGACGGCAAAGGGATGAAGGTCGTCGTCGATGCCGGAAACGGCGCCACAGCATTGATCGCGCCGAAGCTTTTCCGCGCGGCCGGTTATGAAGTGGTCGAACTGTATTGTGAGCCGGACGGGCATTTTCCCAATCGCCCGCCCAATCCGGCGCTGGCCGAAAATCTGGCCGATCTTGGGCGCGCGGTGCGACAAAGCGGCGCGCAACTCGGCGTCGCTTTCGACGGCGACGGCGACCGCGTCGGCTTTGTCGATGAAAACGGACGTCCGATCGACAACGACGACATCATCGTGCTCTTGTCGCGCGCCTTTTTAGAGCACGAAGCCGGCACGATCATTTATGACGCCAAATGCTCGATGGTTGCCGCCGAGGAAATCGTCAAAGCGGGCGGCAAGGCGGTGATGGCGCGGGCCGGGCATACGTTCAGCAAGGCGGCGTTCCTGCGTGAGCGCGCGCTGTTCGCCGGAGAGATCAGCGGGCATTTCTTCTTTCGCGAACTCAATTATGACGACGGCATGTACGCCGGGCTCAAGATCTGCCAGTTCGTGGCCGCGCATGGCGCGCTGGCCGGACTGGTCGATGCGATTCCGAACTATCTCTTGACGCCGGACATCCGGGTTAAATATGCTAAGCCGGACAAAGAAGAAGTGCTCGAACAAATCGCGCTGGCGCTCGCCGCCTACGAACCGAACCGGATCGACGGCGTGCGCATCGATTTTGCCGACGGCTGGGGCATGATCCGCGCGTCGGTCACCGAACCGCTCTTCACGCTGCGTTTTGAAGCAAAAACGCGCCAGCGGCTCGACGAAATCATCGAGCTTTTGCTGGCGGCGTTGCCGGATAAAATAAGGGCGGCGGTGCTTAACGCCCTGCCGCCGCTAGATTGAAACGGATATAAAACGTGGTTCCCTTGGGACTCGTATCGACTTTTAACCGGGCCTTGTGCTTTGCGGCGATGTTGTAACAGACCGCGAGGCCGAGGCCTGTTCCTTTGTCCTTGGTCGTGAAGAACGGCGTGCCCAGTTTTTCGATCATCGAAGACGGAATGCCGCAGCCCTGGTCGCGGATCGACAGGACAATCTCCTCGCCCTCCAGTTTCGTGCCCAGCGTCAGCGTGCCCTGCGGCGTCATCGCTTCCAGGCCGTTGCGCGCCAGGTTCAAAATCAGCTGGCGGATCTCCTGACTGTGCATGGACATGTCCGGCAGCGCGGGGTCGAGATCCAAGTGCAGGAACTTGTTCTGCATGATCGCGTCCGACTGGATCAGCGGCGTTAAGACTGTGACGATCTCATTCAGGTTCTGCTCCTCGAGCGGGGCGGTCTTGCCGCGTGCAAGCGAAAGGAATTCGCTGATGATCGTATTGGCGCGGTCCAGTTCGTCAACCATCAAATCGAAATAATCGCGGTATGGCTGACATTCGTCTTTGCCGCTCAAAAGCTGCAGGAAGCCGCGTACCGTCGTCATCGGGTTGCGCACCTCATGTCCGATGCTGGCCGCCAGTTCGCCGACCAGGTTCAACTGTGCTAAACGGGCCAGTTCATGTTTCAGTTTGACCGTATCGCTGACGTCTCGGATGACGATCAACACTTCGTTTTCCGATGTCGGTACGACGCGGGCCTCGAAGTGATAATCCTGATCGCCGCGCGTCATCTCATATTCAATTTCCTGCGGCTTTTCCGTCGCCAGCGCGGTCAAGAGGCTGCCCATCAGCAGGCGGGTCGTTTGCTCCGGCAGCAAATTGGCGATGTTCTGTCCGACGACGATTGCCGGTGCAAGACCCTGCAGACGGGCGGTCGGGCAATGATAATAACGGATGCTGCCGGCCGCGTCGAGGCGGAAGACGAGATCGGGCATGAAGTCGACGACCTGCTGATGCAGTTCGGACAGCGCTTCGAACTCCTGATTGCGGCGGCGCAGATTGGCGCGGCTTTGCTGCAACGATTCCTCGGCCTGCTTGCGATCGGTGATGTCGACAATGCCCGAGACCATATAGGTCTGACCGTTCATTTCGATCAGTTCGGCGGAAATCAGGCCGGTCTTGATGATGCCGTTGCGCGTGCGGAAATTGACCTCGATATTATGCAACTGGCGATGCAACGCCAATTGACGGAAAAAAGCTTCCCGATATTCCTGCCGTTCCCAAAAACGAATGTCATGCGAAGTTCTGCCCATGACGTCGTCGCGCGAATAGCCGAACATATTGGTGAAGCTGTTGTTGACCGATATGAAATACGGATCGGGAAAAGACGTCAGGGTGATGGCGATCGGAATGCTGTTGAAAATCGTGGCAAAATAGCCGTCGGACATCGGCAAGGCGGCTTGGGCATGGAATAATTGGTTGTGGCGCAAGCCCGGCATCAGGCACTGCGGGTGGTATTCCGGCGGCTGGACGGTTTCCAGCTCGGCGATGCGTCGGTGCAAAGAATTCAGTTCATATAATAATTCTTCCCGCGACAGGTCGTGCAAATCCATACCTAAATCCTCTCTTTGCAAACAGTCTGAAATTCCTCCCGAACGACTATTCGACAAATGCTATAAAATAATTATACAGGAATTAGGCGATAAAGGGAAGTAATTTCGGGAAACGTGTCGATTTTTGACTGGAAAATCCTTGCAGAGTGTTAAAAGAAAAAACTTTTTGCAAGACAAAAGTCGAAAATTCACAGCGCAGCGGGAAATCATAACGGGCGGCTTGGCGCGGGCGCGGTTTTCTACTATAATACAGGCAGGGCCTTGTGCCCCACGGAAAAGGAGAATAGCATGCAAGTACACGTCTTAGCTAGCGGCAGCACAGGCAACAGCATCGTATTGGACTTTGCGCACACCCGATTACTGGTCGATGCGGGCATCAGCACACGGCGCATCAAAAGCGGTCTGGCCGAGATCGGTCTGCAGCCGGAAGACCTCGACGGCGTGTTCCTTACGCATGAGCACCGCGACCATGTCAACGGCCTGGCGACGCTGACGAAAAAATACCGCTTGCCGGTCTATGCGACGGCGGCGACCTGGCAGAACATGTTCTGCCGTGCGGCCATTCCCGATGAATGCTGCCGCATCCTGAGCGAGAACGTCGGCATCGGCGCAGTCAATGTGCGCCCCTTTGCGATTTCGCATGACGCCGCCGCACCGGTCGGCTATTCATTTTACGCCAAAGACCTCAAATGCACGGTCGCGACCGATCTTGGCTTCGTTACCGACGCCGTGCGCGAGGCGCTCGACTACAGCGACATTCTGGTGCTCGAATCGAATCATGATGTCGAGATGCTGCAACAGGGAAGCTATCCCTGGCATCTCAAACGCCGCATCTTAAGCAACCGCGGCCATCTCTCAAACGTCGACGCTGCCTGGGCGATCGCCCGCATGGCAAAAAAGGAAAAACTGCAGGTTCTGCTGGCGCATCTCAGCCAGGAGAACAACTGCCAGGAACTGGCCGAACGGACCGTGGCCAACATCGTGAGCGAGCAGGGCTTCTGCCTGGAAGAGCAGATCAAACTTCATATGACGCAACCCAATCAGCGGGTCAGCATCACGTTATAAAAAGAGACAGGACAGCAGGGAGGAATGAAAATGAGAGAGGGATATCGAAAATGGGCGCCGTATTTTCTTGTGGCGGTCTTAGGCGCCTGCATCGGCGGCGGACTCGTCCTGGGTTACGGCGGCTCTATGCTTGGCAAAGATAAAGCGCGTCCGGCGGGCGACAAGATCACCCTGTCGCAGGGCAAGGCGACCGCGCAGCTCTCGGAAGCGCGCAACACGCCGCTCGTGCGTGCGGCGCAGGCGGTCGGCCCGGCGGTTGTCGGCATCACGAACAAAGCCTATGCGCGCGACTATTTCAACCGCAAGGTACTGGTCGATAAAGGCGTCGGCTCCGGCGTTATCTTCGACGCCAAGGGTTACATCGCGACGAACAACCATGTCGTCGAAGGCGCGCAGGAACTGTCGGTATCGCTCTCGGACGGTCGCGTCGTTACCGGACGCGTCGTCGGCACCGATCCGGTGACCGATCTCGCGGTCGTCAAAGTCGACGAAGCCAATCTGCCGGTTGCCGCGCTTGGCGACTCGGACGGATTGATGGTCGGCGAACCGGCGATGGCGATCGGCAATCCGCTTGGCCTTGAATTTAAAGGCAGCGTGACGGTCGGCGTCATTAGCGCGTTGAACCGTTCGATCGAGATCGGCGAACGCAATTTCAAACTGATCCAGACCGACGCGGCGATCAATCCCGGCAATTCCGGCGGCGCGCTGGTCAATGCCGACGGCATGCTGATCGGCATCAACAGTGCGAAGATCTCAGCCGAGGGCGTCGAAGGCATTGGCCTTGCGATTCCGATCAACAGCGCGCGTCCGATTCTCGAATCGCTGATTGAAAAAGGCCGCGTCGTGCGCGCCTACATTGGCATCGCGATTCTCGATAAGGCCAGCGCAGCAAACTACGGTTACCGCCTCGACCTCGAACAGGGCGTCTATGTCGCCCGCGTACAACAAAACGGCCCTGCCGGACGCGCAGGCATCCGTGAAGGCGACATCATCCTCAAGATCGGCGGAACCGACGTCAACAGCGTGGCCGATCTGCGCTCCGCGGTCGATGCGCAAACAGTCGGCGGCAAAGTCGAAGTGATTGTGCTGCGCAAAGGCAAACAGCTTGTTGCGAGCGTGTTGCTCGAAGAAATGCCCCAACAATAAAGGCGAGCGAAGGCTAAGCGGCGTCTGGCTTTGTTGTCGTGGAAGTTCGAATCCTCAACGTACTATCCCCCAAAATAAAACAGAGAACGTTTTGAACCACAAAGGCGCAAAGTCCACAAAGAAGGTAGAGCAGGCGGCAGATATTATCTGCCGCAACTAAGGACACAATGATATTCTTAGTGTGCTCTTCTGCTGTCGATAATATCGGCAGCCTAACCGTATCACTTTGTGTTCTTTGAGTCTTTGTGGTTCACGTTCTTAAAGTAGGAGCGAAAGAATGCGAATCACCATCCTTGCCGTCGGCAAGATCAAGGAAAAATATCTCAGCGCCGGGATCGCGGAGTTCGTGAAGCGGTTGACGCCGTTTTGCAAGCTGAGCATCGTCGAGCTCGACGAAGAACGGATGCCGGACAATCCGTCGGCGGCGGAAAAAGTGCAGGCGCTGACCAAAGAAGGCGAGCGCGTCTTAAAACAGGTCAAGGACGGCACGCGCCTGATCGTGCTCGACGTCGCCGGTAAGCTGATTTCGTCCGAAGAACTCTCGGCGAACTTCGATCAATTAGCGTTGTGCGGCAAAAGCGATCTCACCTTTGTAATCGGCGGCGCGTTCGGCCTCTCGCCCGACCTCGTCAAAGCAGCCGACGAACGCATTTCGTTCTCGAAGATGACGTTCACGCACCAAATGATCCGGCTGCTGCTCGTCGAGCAGATCTACCGGGCGTTTAAGATCAGTCGGGGAGAGAAATATCACTGGTAACGGAAAAAGCGGTCAACATCCTTTGAGAAAAAGGGCGTTGACCGCTTTTTATTGATAGCTATGGAAGGAAGTTACAGTATAAAGCGAGAAAGTAGTCATAATAGGTAGTGATCTTGCGATGTGGAGGAAGCAAGCAGAACGAACCGTCCATTTTTACTTCGGAAAACGATTAGAAGTGGAAAATGGTTGCTAAAGTGTTCCAGAATGGTAAACGTTGCAGCTGCACTTGTCGGTTGATCGACAAGATTATTTTTATGCCAAAGGGAGGAAGTCTATGTACGCTTATAAAGGTCGTTTAATGAATGCAAGGGTTAACGCCTTCTATTTTCCGGGGCTGTTATCTACTTTGTCCATTACAGCCAGTATGTTTCTGGATATTGCTATCGTGGGCCAAATGTTGGGGCCGGTTGCGATGGGGGCGCTTAATTTGGCATTGCCTTTGACCATGGTGTTTAACATGGTGTATATGCTCTTAGGCATCGGCGGTGAAGTATTAGTTTCAGCTGCCAAGGGCGCTGGCAAGAAAACGGAGGCAAACAAGCTGTTTTCGTTGAGTATGTTTACCATTATCGCTATAAGTATTGTGATTATGCTTGCCGGTCTTAGTGCCAGAGAAGGCATTGCGCTGACTTTAAGCGGCGGAGACAGGGAGATGGGGACGTTAGTGTTGCGCTATATTAGTATTATGTTTGTGGCGGCGCCGCTGATGATTGGCATTACCAGTATGACTTATTTTGTTAAAGTAGACGCTTTACCAAAGCTTGCTGCGGGCGTTATGGTTTTTGTGAATGTGGTGGGTGTTATTAGCAAAATTTTATACCTGGGGTCGCTGCACCTAGGGATTGAAGGCGCCGCTTATGGGACTATAACTGGTTTTGCGGCAGGTTTTTTCCTTTTAGTGCCCTATCTGTTTTTTCGTAAAAAACGAACACTGTCGTTTGTACCCTTGGCCGTGAGAGATTTCGGGCATTTAGGAAATATTGCTGTCGCGGGTCTTCCTTCTGCTATGGGCCAAGGGCTGGGTGCGCTTACCATTTTTTGCACTAACGTAGTTATCTTGGATATTGTCGGTAAGAGCGGCATTATTATAAATACAGTCTGCTCTTCCATCTCTATTTTCATTTCTTCTTTCCGGTATGCGGCAACCAGTGCCATGGTTCCTATTGTTGGCGCTCTCTTTGGCGAAAGAGATTGGTGGTCGATGCATCAGGTAGCGATGCGCATTACTAAAATGGTCGTGGGGTTTGTTGTTGTCAGTATTTTGCTTATTGAACTGTTTCCTAGTAACGTCTTGGCGTTTTTCGGCGTTCATGATGCGGCGGTTATGGAAATTGGCGTGCCGGCATTGCAAATTTATGCGCTGGGCTTATTGCTAAGTTCTTTGAGCTACCTATTAATGACGTATATGCAGACTACATCGCGCAAGCTTTTTTCTATAGCGATCAGTGCAGGAACTGAGATTTTTGCGATTTTGTTCATTTACCTGCTTGGATATTCACTGGGGAATATCGGCATCTGGAGTCATAACATTGCAGCGCAGGTGCTCTTGTTGTTCCTGAGTGTTTTAACGGCTAAATATATTGGGAAAAAATCCAATGGCAAGTATCACGGCGTGTTTATCCATGAAGTGCAGCCGGATTATGTATTGGGTAATTCCATTTATGCTACCCAAGAGGAGGCTGCAGGGTATGTGGACATGATTGAGAAATTTTTCATAGATAAGCAAGTTGCGCCGCAAGTCGTAGCGGATGCGAAGAGTTTAGCTCATCAAGTAATTCTGGACATTGTGGAGAAAGAAAAGAATCCGCAAAAAACGATTGATATTATGGCGCTGCTGCACGGCGGCTATATAAAAATCCGCATGCGTGATGACAGCGCTTTGCAAAAGGACATGCCGCTCGAGAGCGACGAGAGAATCAGCCGTTTGAGCGTGATGGGATACAATAATACGTATATAAAAATTCCTGTTTCCTAAAGAAAATTTAAGTAACAAGTTTCGCTGGTTGCCCCATAAGGGAAAAACAGCATTGCTAACGGAAAAAGCGGTCAACCTCCTTTTGCAGAGGAAGGTTGACCGCTTTTTATTCATTATTATGGAAGGAAGTTACAATGTGAAAAGAGAAAGTGTTTATAAGATGTGACAAATTGGTTGACCTTGGCAAAGCAAATTTGAGCGGGATGTGTTTTTTATTAGCTGCGTCCCTTTCGGTGTCGCGGTTTTTTAAAACTACCGACGCTGTGGGTAGATAGGGGTACGGTGATTTTTTCTGGTGATAATTGAGGGGAATAAGTCAATTTATTAAACAATGCAAGCCTGAACATCCCACTGATTTAGGCAAGCGGTTTTCGGCAGAGCGGGGAGAGACATTGTTTACTTCCATTCGTTAAAGCGTTTGGTCTGGATGTGAGTGATAACTGCCGGAAAAAAGAAACAGTATTCTGCATCGCTCAATTGTTTTCTGCATAAAATGATGATAAAATTATGCAGAAAAGCAAATGAGGAGGCAGGTGATTGGGTGAAAACGTTTGATTATCGAAAGATAAAGCAGGAGCTGTTTACGCCGGAAATTGTCAATCTGCTTTCGGCCATTCATGAATATAAGGGCAAGCAAGAGCTGTTTATCGCGGCGCAGCCGGATGTGCTGAAGGCGATGCTTGAGGTTGCAAAGATACAGAGTACGGGCGCTTCCAACCGGATTGAGGGTATTTACACGTCGGAAGCGCGATTGACGGAACTTGTGAAAGAAAAAGCGGAGCCGAGAAACCGAAATGAGCAGGAAATTGCCGGATATCGGGAAGTCCTCAGCACCATTCATGAAAGTTATGACCATATCGTTCCCCATGCGAATTTGATTTTGCAACTGCACAGGGATCTCTATGCCTATCATCCGTCAGCCGCGAGCGGCAGATATAAGAATGCAGACAATCTGATTGAAGAAGTGGACAGCACGGGAGTGAGAAGACTGCGCTTTCAGCCGCTGCCGGCATATGCGACGCCGGATGCGATGGAGAGTCTTTGCAGCACATTTTTGGCGGCGGTCGATGACGGGGAAATGGATTCGCTATTGCTCATCGCGATGTTTGTACTGGATTTTCTCTGCATTCATCCGTTCAACGATGGAAACGGCAGGATGAGCAGGCTGCTAACACTGCTCTTGCTGTACCGGGAAGGTTATATCGTCGGCAAATACGTCAGTCTGGAAATGATTATCGAAAAAACAAAAGAATCTTATTACGATGCGTTAGCGCAGAGTTCTAGAGGGTGGCACGACGATAAGAATACGTACGTACCCTTTGTAAGGTACTATCTAGGTATTGTGCTGAAGGTTTATAAGGAATTTGAAAATAGAGTGGCATATATTCGCACCAAGGGCGTCACGAAAGCGGAACGGATCAGAAAAATTTTTGCGGATCGGGTTGGTAAACTCACCAAAGCGGAGCTGCAGGCATTATGCCCGGACGTCAGTGTGACGACGATTGAAAAAGCGCTGGCTGATTTATTGAAAGACGGCTATATCATAAAAGTCGGAGCAGGGCGGACAACAGCATATATTCGGAATCAGGCATAGCGGTGATCTGCGATGCATTTCGCTATGATGCGAAAAGAAATAGCATTGGTAACGGAGAAAAGCGGTCAACATCCTTGTAGCATAGGGACGTTGACCGCTTTTTATTCATTATTATGGAAGGAAGTTACAATGTGAAAATAGAAACTGTTTATAAGATGTGACAGATTTGATGGCTTTGGCAAACAAAATTTGAGAGTGATGGAGTTTTTAATTAGCTGTGTCCCTTTCGCCGTCGCAATTTTTTCAAAACGAATCGGCGCTGTGGGCGGACATGGTCGCAGCAGCCTGCGGTGGATAGAATTCCCGCAGGACAGGCCGTCCGTGGCCTGCTTGCGGCGTGTGACGTCCTGTCACACGTTCCATCCCCCTTGCCTGCCGCTTCCTGTCCGCTCGTCCTCGCGCCTACATGTTTTGAAAAAACCGCGACGGCGGGGATGGTTGGGAACGGGGACGTTGATTTTTGATTGCGATGATTGCGGGAAATAAGTCAATTTATTAGAGCATGCAAGGCTGACCCCTAGAGTTTGCGAAGAGTGGGGAATTTTTATTTACGTAATAAATATAATGTGTAGGAGGGCAATTATCAATGACGGCAAAAATACAAAGTGTAAGGGAAAGACTTGAAGGGTTACTTAAAACAGTAAAATCAACTGGAATTGATGCAAATAGAACCACACCTACTAGAGCTATTGAATTACTTGGGGAGTGGTACGGATTTAAAGCAGAATTTGATGAAAATGGAGAATGCGAAAAAACGGAATGGTATAAGACAACGGAAGGTGCAGAGGATATATTGGGTTGTTATAGATATATAGTTAAATTGGTAATATAGAGGAACGCTCAGGTTCATGCAAATGTAGGGCCTGTTATATTTGAGCTCTTAATAGGAATATGAGATTATGAAATTTCACCATTTACCCCGATACGGAGAAAAGTATCACTGGTAACGAAAAAGAGGTCAACATTCTTTTAGCAAAAGGCTGTTGACCTCTTTTTATTCATTGTTATGGAAGGAAGTTACATTATAGTGCGAGAAAGTATTCATAATATGTAACTGGTTTGAACTTTGTCAGCTTTGGCAAATTTAATTAGATTTTATGGGGGAAATATGAAATCAGAAACAGTACGGACGGTTGGAAACATATATTACTCGTCAAAATTAAAGGATGGACAGGGACAGAGGATTGCTAATGACTTTTTGACTCGTTTGGCTAATGGTTTTGCCAGACGTACTGCGAAATATATAAGGGCAACAGGAGAAGTGCCTTTTGTCTTTAGAGAGAGGCAATTGCATTCAATAATAGCGCCAACATTAGATGATTTTACGGATGCATTTTTAATGGAATTGCCAACCAAACGATCATGGTCGCTTACGGCGGATGAAAGAAATTCAGATTCGCATGGTTGGATAGACTATTGGTGCTCTTATCGAAACATATCTTTTTTAGTTGAACTAAAGCATGGATTTATATCAGGAAAAACGGGGCAGCTTCGTAAATATGTCAAGGAAGAATGGGAAACGGCAATATTGCAGCTTGATGCGATTGAAGACGAAGCAAAGTTGCAAGGGCAATGCTCAAAGGGTGCGTTAAGGATTGCAGTGCATGTGTTGCCTTTGTTTGAAAGCTGTTCGCAAGTGGGGAAAAAGCCGGATCAGGATTTGAAAAAGTTGCTTGAAATTCAACAACGAGCAATGGAAGAGCTAGAACGGAAACCGAATTGGTCTGCAATGTGGAAAATTCATGAAGGCATTGTCGGCCCATATGAGTATTCAAATGCAATAGAATTTTATCCAGGTGTATTACTTGTTGCTAATGTATCAGAGATTACTATCTAAAGAATTGAGACGACGGTTCTTTTTGATTTTAATGTCTAGTGAAAGAAAAAGATATGGTACTGTTAATTTATTTTAGAAGTTAAGAGGTGATTTTGTGTATCGAGTTGATAAGGCGGAAAATAGAATTCAAAAAATTTCAGAGAAAACTTTTTCTGAACTAGGTTTTAAAGAACGGGAGCATCTACAAGAGTGGATTGTACATAGTTCGGCAGCCCTTGGCGAAGAGTTGTTGATTATACAAAAAGAATTTGATGGTTTTAATGATACAAATGAGCGACTAGATATATTAGCTTTAGATAAGCAAGGAAATATTGTTGTTATAGAAAACAAGTTAGATGATTCAGGAAAGAATGTAGTTTGGCAGGTATTAAAATATGCTGCCTATTGTTCGACATTGTCTAAGAATGAAATTTGCGATATATACCAGAAATATCTTGATAAGATTGGACAGGGTGAAGAGGCTAAAGAAAATCTTATTCGTTTTTTTGATGATACAGATTATGAGGAGTTATTGCTAAATAAAGGATTGACTCAGCGTATAATTATGGTGGCTCGTGATTTTCGAAAAGAAGTTACATCGACAGCTCTGTGGTTATTAAATTATAAAATACGCTTACAGTGTTTTAAGGTGACTCCATATGCAGACGAAGGTAATATTTTTATAACTTTTAATCAAATAATACCTTTGATGGATGCGGAAGAATTTATAATTAGTATGGCGGAAAAGGCACAAGAAGATACTAATGAGCAAGAAACTAGTCGCCAACGACATGACGTTCGTGTAGAGTTTTGGAAAGAACTTCTAACAGCAATGAAACAAAAAGGATCGAAGCTATTTAGTAATGTAAGTCCATCGAGGGATAACTGGATTCAGGCTGGGGCAGGAATAAGTAATGTTAATTATCGTTTCACAATTACCAAGGGGTATGCTCGAGTTGACTTATCCATCGTAGGAAGCGTTAAAGAGGACAATAAAGCAATTTTTGACCGGTTGGAAAAATACAAGCCTGATATTGAGCAAACATTTGGAGAGCGTTTAGTATGGGAGCGAATGTCTGATAATATTTCATCACGAATAAAATGTGAGATGTCCGGTGTTAATGTATTTGAGAAAGACGATTGGGCAAAAATGATAGAGTTTATGATTGATAGGGTGCTGCGTATGGAACAATCTTTTGGAAAAATATTAGAGAAGATACGTAATAAAGAAAAATAGAGGGAACGCGAAAACAAGGGGACGAGTTAAGGGAAATAAGTCGCATCGGCGTCTGCCTAATCCCCGTCGTTGCGGTTTTTTCAGAATGTTACGTCCGAGGAGAGACGGACATGGTTTGGCGGGCAAAAGCGCGGAGACGTGTGACAGGGATGTCGCACGCCAGCAGAGCGACATGGACGGCGCTTATGCTGGGGATGTCCGCGATTGCAGAACGCCAAGCCTTGTCCGACCCGCTGGACGTTGTAGTTTTGAAAAAATTGCAGCGACGAAAGGGACTCAGCTGCAGAGAAACAACACCATGATCAAGTTGAATTTGCAAAAGCGATGAATGAAGAATAGACCCAAAAGGGAGCAAATCAAATATGTACAAAAACCCTCTGAAAGAAAAAATACGCAACCGCGAACCAATATCGGGCTGCATGATCCAGGGCTTATTCCCGGCTTTCGTTGAAATCTGCGGCCTGGCCGGTTTCGATTTCATCTTTATCGATGCGGAGCATGGCGCGCTTTCGGCGCGCGACTGCGAGGAACTGGTGCGGGCGGCGGAGGTTCGGCATACGGTGCCGCTCGTCAGAGTGCCGAATGCTGCGCCGGATACGATCCTGCGCTTCATGGACATCGGGGCGATGGGCGTGATACTGCCGGGCGTCTCGACGAAGGCAGAGGCGGAAGCGGCGGTTCGCGCGGTCAAGTATTATCCGGAAGGAAAGCGCGGTCTGAATGCGGTCAGGGCTTCGGACTATGGGATGACAAAGCCGCTCGCGGAGTATGTGGTCGATGCCAATCGGGAAACGGTGGTGTTGGCGATCATTGAGAATACGAGTGCGCTGGAGAATCTGGCGGAAATTCTCGCGGTTGATGGGATCGACGGAGTGATCCTCGGCACCGCGGATTTGTCGCAAACGCTTGGCGTACCTGGGCAAGGGCAGCATCCGAAGCTGCAAGAAGCCTATCGGACCTTTGTAAAGGAAGGGTTGAAAGCGGGCAAAGCGATCGGCGCGGTGGTGCGACCCGGCGAAAGCGTGCAGGACTACCTTGCTGCGGGGGTGTCGATGCTGATCACAAGCGCCTACTCCCTTTTTGCCAAGGAAGCGAAGCGTTTTGTCGGCGCGGTCAAATGAAAAAGCGCTCCTGCGTCAAGCAGGGGCGTTTTCGTATCTTGATCGACGGATTAGCGGCAAGATGCAAATAGCGGTTGACAAAAACACGGAAGATATCTACCATTAAGTATAGAAAATATTTATAGAATTAAAAGATTTTGGATATGTTCATGAATTGGCTTGGATGTATTTGAAACATCAAAGGAGAAAAGTATGAAAAAAATTGTTTTAGCAGTAGTAGCCCTTTGCGTCATGTTAGGTACGGCCGCCTGCGGCAACACGGAAAAACCTGCGGCGACGCAGGAAAAAGGTGCCGCGCCGACGGAAATCATCGTGGCATCCGGTTCCTCGTCGATTCCGAACAGTTATATCGAAAAGGGCGTGCATAAGGGGCACGAGGTCGATATCTGGAATGCGATCGCGGCGAAGACCGGTTTGAAAGTCACGTTTGTGACCGGCGAGTTCAATACGCTCTTCGGCTATTTGGATTCGGGCAAGGCCGATACCGTGGGCAATACGATCACGCTGAATGCGAAGCGCAAAGAAAAGTATGATTTTTCGGAGCCGTATGCGTACATCCCCGAAAAACTGGTGGTTCATTCGGATCGAACCGACATTAAAAAACTCAAAGACATCAATGGGATGAACTGCGGCTTTTCGGCAGGCTCGAATGGCGGCAATCTGTTTCAACAGATTGCAAAAGAGCAGGGCATCAAGATTAACATGGTTGCGTATGACAGCTCGGAATTGCTGGACGAAGCGTTTCGCCAAGGCAAAGTGGATGTCATGATCTTTGCCGGGGCCGAGGTCGCATATAAGATCAACAACAAAGTGCTGGATGCGAGAATGGTAGAAGAGAATATTGCGGTTGGCGCGAAGGCGTATCCGTTTGTAAAAGGCAATGCTAAATCCGAAGAGTTGAATAAAATCGTGACAAAAGCGATCAAGGAAATGCAACAGGATGGTACGCTGGAAAAAATATATATGAAGTGGTATGGAATGGATTTCAGTAAAAAACCGGAGAGCGGTAAAATAGCGGAGTAAGTATGCGAAACAAGTTGCCGGCCTGATGCTGCTGTTATGGCGAGGGCAGGCAACTTGTTTCGTCATAGGCGTAGAAAAATATTGTGCCGATTACCGGATGATTTCGGCAATCGCACAGTCAGGTGAGAGGGCAAATGATTAAAGTAGAGCAGTTAAAAGTGCAGTTCGGCGAAAACGTAGTCTTGAAAAACGTGGATGTTCAAATAGAAAATGGCGAAGTCGTTGTCTTGATCGGTCCGTCAGGCAGCGGAAAATCGACCTTTCTGCGCTGTTTGAATTTTTTGGTCAAACCTGTGGCAGGCAAGATCAGCGTGGATGGCGTTACGCTGGATGCCAAAACGGTCTCGAAACGGGAGATTGACCACATCAGGCAGAAGACGGCGATGGTCTTTCAAAATTATAATCTGCTTAAGAATATGACCGCGCTGCAGAACATCATGGAACCGATGGTGACGGTGCAAAAAATAAGCAAAAAAGAAGCCGAAAAAGTGGCGTTGGGCCTGCTGGAAAAAGTGGGGCTTTTGCAGAAAAAAGATGCCTACCCCAAAGAAATGTCGGGCGGACAACAGCAGCGAATCGGAATCGCGCGGGCGCTCGCGGTCAATGCCAATGTGATTTTGTTTGACGAACCGACTTCCTCGCTCGATCCGGAGTTGGTCGGCGAAGTCCTGGGCGTCATCAAGCAAGTGGTGGCAGAGCATAATAAGACGATGCTGATTGTGACGCATGAAATGAATTTTGCCCGCGAAGTGGCCGATCGGATTCTCTTTTTAGAAGACGGTGCGATTACGGCGATGGGAACGCCGCAGGAAATCTTTGAAAACGGCTCAAATGAGAGAATCAAAAAGTTTATCAATACGGTCAGTGCCAATTAAATAACAAGATGATATGGGGATGAATCGATGAATTTTGATGTTGTATGGTTTGTTAGCCTGTTTCCCATTGTCCTGCCCGCGCTCGAATTGACGATTAGCATGTCGCTGCTGTCGCTGCTGCTTACCGTCTTGCTGTCGGTTTTCATTTCGATTATCCGGCACTTTCGTCTGCCTGTACTGTCGCCATTTTTCGGCGCGTATATCACTCTTTTTCGCGCAACGCCGCTCGTGGCGCAGCTCTTTATCCTGTATTTTGGTCTTCCTTCGCTGATTCCGGCGATGAAGTCGATGAGCGCTTTTCAGACAACCGTGCTGGCGCTGACGCTAAACACCTCGGCGTTTATGTCCGAAACGCTCAGAGCGGCGATCGAATCGGTGGATGAGGGGCAGATCGAAGCCTGTTACTCGATGGGCATGACGCGCTACCAGACGATGGTGCGCGTGGTGCTGCCGCAGGCTTTCGTCGTCGCACTGCCTTCGCTTGGCAACCAGTTTATCGGCATTATCAAAGGCACCGCGCTCGGCTTCACCGTTGGACTCGCCGATATCATGGCCCAGGCGAAAATTGCAGCGGCGCTCGATCTTCGCTTCTTCGAGGCTTATTTATGCGTCACGCTGATCTATCTGCTGCTGGTGATTTGCGTTGAAAAAATGCAAGGCATATTGGAAAGACGGCTGCAACGCTTCAGTTGAAAGCAGTCGGAGGATTCTGCAATAAAAGGGACTTGAACGATAAAACGCTCCTGCATAACCTGAAGCAGGGGTGTTTTATTTTAGCGACGGCAGGTAATATTGCCTTGCCTGGAGAATGAATCTCAAAATATTTAATAAAAAGGACATATGACCTTTTTATTAAAGGGAGAAATAGATAGAATCAGATAAAAGAAGAATGATTCGAGATTGAGGTGTTGAGAAAATTGCTTGACCTCTTTAACCCGCAACAGAAATTAGCTGAATTCTTGCGCCGGGTTCCTAAGGAAATAAAAGAACGGTGTCTGGTAAAAACGATCGCGGCCGGAGAATCGATTACGCAAAAAGGCGAACCGGTAAATTGCGTTTATATCCTGATTCATGGCGATACACGGGTTATCAACGAATTTCCGAATGGGGAACGGTATAGTTTCGCACATTTGACGCCGCTTAGTTTTATCGGCGAATTAGAAGTTTTTGCGGAAGAAGAGGCGTATGCCTGCAATGTGGAAGCCGAGACCGACTGTGAAGTGATGATCGTAGTCCGGGACGATTTTGAGAAATGGTTGAAGCTGGATGCGGAGTTTTTGCTTACGGTTGTTGGCGTTCTTGCGAAGAAGATGTATATTTCATCGTTTGAAGCGGGAGAGATTAAATTTTTTTCGGGTATTCGAAAATTGCAGGCGTACATTGTGAAATACTGCAGAACGATCAAAGAGGATGAGCAGTTTTTAATCAATAAGAAGCGACAGCAAATTGCCGACGAAATCGGCACAAGCGTTAAAACGGTCAACCGGAATATCGAAGCGTTAAAAGAAAGCGAAATGCTGTCGGTGAAAAAAGGCAAGATTTATATTACAAAGGAGCAGTATGCAAAGATGGTTGCCGTACTGGAAAGGTGCTGAAGCTTGCAGTTTTACCAGTTAGGTTTCTGATTCGGAGCATGCCTTTTGATAGACGCCTGTAATAAAGCGCGGAAAAGGAGGGGGCAGCGTAGGCGCTGGCGCAGACGTAAAATCCAGTTTTTCATAACTAACGTAAGAAAAAGAATAAATCGAGGAGGGCTTTAATGATGAAGTTGAATCGGGTAGTTGCAATCGTTCTTATCCTATTGGCGGTATTTTCGACAGGGGTATTCGCGCAGGAAGCGAAGGGGAACGCCCTGGTGCTGCAAACAGACTTCGGCTTGAAAGACGGCGCGGTAAGCGCGATGAAGGGCGTGGCCATCGGCGTTGATCCGGATTTGCGGATCTTCGATCTGACGCATGAGATTCCGGCGTATAATATTTGGGAAGCTTCGTATCGCCTGATGCAGACGGCATCGTACTGGCCTGCGGGTACGGTTTTTGTTTCGGTAGTCGATCCTGGCGTAGGAACGGATCGCACTTCCGTGGTTGTAAAAACGAAGACCGGACATTATTTCGTGACGCCGGACAACGGAACACTGACGCTGATCGAAGAGTCGATGGGCATCAGTGAAATACGGCAGATTGATGAAAACATCAATCGTTTGCAGGGCTCCAGTGATTCGTATACGTTTCATGGCCGCGATGTGTATGCCTATACCGGCGCGCGTTTAGCGGCAAAAGCGATCACGTTTGAGCAGATTGGCCCTGTTGTGAACCGCGAGATTGTTAAGATTGGGTATCAAAAAGCTGTAATGCAAGGCGATGTCGTCTTGGGCAATATTCCGATCCTGGACATCCAGTACGGCAATGTCTGGACGAATATTGACAAGAAGTTGATCGACGCACTGAACATTAAAAAGAATGATCTGCTGAAAGTGGAAATCTACAATAAAGGAAACCGGGTCTACCAGGGCACGATTCCTTACGTGAACAGCTTCGGAGACGTACCGGACGGAAAGCCGCTGGCATATGCCAACAGTCTGATGCAGCTTTCCTTTGCGCTGAATATGGATAGCTTCTCGGCTGTTCATAAAGTCTATTCGGGCCCGGAATGGACAGTTAAGGTGCAAAAAGTCAATAAATAAGAAACCGGCGTAAAAAGAGCATCACACGCATCATCGCGTGTGATGCTCTTTGCCGTAGTTGCAGCCAGGCGTGAATGGCCGCGAGGGAGAGCGTCGCAAAAAAACGCTTGCCGAAAGTGCAATGCGGCAGGTGTTTTTCTCACTTGCGGGAATCAAGAAACCGGTTGCCGTGATTCCGGGCAATCGTGATTTCATTTATCGTGACGAGCCTAGTGCAAACGGAAAACTGCAGCGTGCGACGGCAAAGGAACGGGAAATGAAATTAGAGCGCTTTAAAAATTCGTATGGCTTGGAGAACCTATACTACAGCAAAAAAGTGGGCGATTATCTGCTGGTTTTTTTAGCGCCCGATAAGACGGACAGCCAGTACCTGTGCGAGCTTTCGGAAAAGCAACTAAAGTGGCTGAAAAAGACGCTGGCCGAAAATACGACGACGCCGACGCTGCTTTTTTTTCATGCGCCGCTGGCCGGAACGCTGGCGGATTATAATAAGGACGTCAATACTGCGAATTTCATTGCGCAGCCCAAGGAGAAGATTGACGAAATCATAGAAGGCAATCCGCAGATTGTGCTGTGGGTTGCCGGACATACCCATACGCCGGCGACCAATTCCAGTTTTGCTGCGCCGCTGAATCTCTATCAGAATAGGGTCTGGAACATACACAATGCCGATCTGGATCGAAAAACCATTTGGACGAATTCGCTATATCTTTATCCGGAGCAGGTGGTGGTAAAGACGTACAACCATAAGACCGGGCAGTTTATCGATGCGGATCAAAGAATAATAAAGGCGAAGCCATAAAATGGCGGCGTTGTCGCCTGGATTGACAAGGTAAGACGGATAAACTATGATATGGGATAAGCAGGCAACGGAGCCGATTCAAGGACACTTGGATCGGCTTTTTGCGCCTTGAAAACGGGAAGCTGCCAGGATGATGCTTGGCTGGCTTCTATGTAAGAAAGGATGATAAAGATGAAAAAATGGATGGTATCGATGCTTTTTACGCTTTTGGCTGTTTTTTCGCTCGGGCAAACGACTTTTGCCGGCGAAACGCCTGCGGTTTCGCAGTCGCGTCTGGAATTGATTCAAAAACGGGGCTATATTTTGATCGGCACAACTGGAGACTACAAACCGTTTTCCTACTATGACAGCGCGACGAACACGTATACAGGCTATGACATTGATGCCGCGCTGCTGTTGGCGCGCGATCTGGGCGTGGAAGCGAGATTTGTCAAAACGACCTGGCCGACTTTAATGCGTGATCTGCTGGCGGATCAGTTCGATATTGCGATGGGCGGGATTACCCGGACGTTTGAACGGGAAAAGAAAGCGCACCTGTCGCATGGCTATATTCCTTTCGGCAAAGCGGCGTTGATTCGCGGCGTAGATCAGGAAAAGTACGTCAGCCTTGCCAGCATTGATCAGTCCGGCGTAAAGATCGGCGTCAATCCGGGCGGTACGAATGAGAAATTTGTCCGCGCCAACATCAAGAACGCGGAAATCATCGTTGTGACGAATAATCTGGCGATCCCGAAAATGGTAGCAAACGCGCAGGTGGACGTGATGATCACGGATAGCATCGAGGCGCTGCGTTATGCGAAAGAAGATGCGAGCTTGTTTGCCGCCTGCACGGAGCAGCCGTTTACTTCCAACCAGTTCGGCTATCTGATGAAGCACGGCGAGCAGGACTTCGCTAATTTTGTGGACATGTGGATGGAAGAAATGGTGTTAAAGAAAGAGTTTGACGGCTTGCGTAAAAAGTGGATTGATTAAAGGGTAAGAGAAAAAAGCGTTCGTGTTCCCCGTAAGACGGGAACATGAACGCTTTTTTGCAGAGTGCGGCGCGGCAGGAGCTGGGCGGAAACGGAACGTTCTTGCAGGATAAGGCGTATGACCGTCTTTGGCTAAAAATATAATTGATTTGATAAGAAGGAAGTCCTGGCGCAGAAAGAGAAAGTGTCGATACGTGCATGACGCCGTGTTAGCATCCGGCTCATGGTTTCAAAAGTGACATAACCAAGGAGTAAAAGGATGAAGAAAAAGACAGGGTTACTGTTGTTGATATTGCTATTGCTGCTGGCGCTAGGGGGCTGCGGCGCGCCAAAGGACGAGGCGACGCAGCGAAGCGGCGCGAAATTGGCGACGCTGGAAGACTTGAAGGACAAGCGCATCGGCATCTTGCTCGGTTCCGTTCATGATGCATATGTTGCCAAGACGTTTCCTGACGCGACGGTGCTTCAATATAAGAGTCCGTCCGATCTGGTGCTGGCGGTAAAGACCGGCAAGGTGGACGCCGCCTTTTATACGCATGAGACGCTGCTCGAAATATTGCGCGGCGATGACGAGATTGGCTTCCTGGCGGAACGGATCTTTTCGGTGCCGATCGGCATGGGCTTTAAGAAGGGCAATGACGAATTGCGCGGCCAGTTCGATCTCTTCTTGCGGCAGCTGAAAGAAAGCGGCATCTATGATGATATGGTCAGGCGCTGGATACTGGACGGAACGACGCAGATGCCGGACATTGAAAATCCGAAGGCGAACGGCGTCCTGACGGTCGGCATCGTAAGCGATAAGGGCATGCCGTTTACGATCGTCAAAGACAACCGGATGATCGGTTTTGATGTGGAGATGGCGCAGCGTTTTGCGGCCTATCTCGGCAAAGAACTCAAACTTTCCGATATGGAGTTCGGCGCGCTGATTCCTGCGGTCTCCGGCAATAAGATCGACCAGATCACCAGCACGCTGATGATCACGCAAGAGCGCAAAAAGCAGATCGATTTTTCCGAACCGTACTACGAACTGGGCGCAAGCGCCTTTGCGCTGAAGAAAAATCTTGCGCAGGCGCAAGGCGAAACGAATGCGGCAGTCGCAGTAAGCGGCTGGCAGTCGCTTGCCGACAGTTTTCACAACAATATCATCCGTGAAAAACGATATCTGCTGCTGCTCGACGGCCTGCAGACGACGCTTGTGCTGTCGATTAGCTCTTCTTTTTTCGGCACGGCGCTCGGCGCGCTGATCTGCTTTATGCGCATGCGGAAAAACAGACTGGTCTGCAGCAGCGCCAAAGTCTATATCGCGCTGATGCGCGGAACGCCGGTGCTGGTACTTCTGATGCTGATCTTTTACGTTGCGTTTGCAAGCGTTGACGTCAATCCGCTTATCGCGGCGGTGCTGGCTTTCGCGTTGAATTTCGCCGCCTATGTCTCGGAGATGTTCCGCACGTCGATCGAAAGCGTGGACAAAGGCCAGACGGAAGCGGGGCTGGCGGGCGGCTTTTCAAGACTGCAGACGTTCGTCTACATCGTCATGCCGCAGGCGCTGCGCCAGGTGATGCCGGTCTATAAGGGCGAGTTCATCTCGCTTGTGAAGATGACTTCGGTCGTCGGTTATATCGCGCTGCAGGATCTGACGAAAGCGAGCGATATCATCCGCAGCCGCACGTTTGACGCATTCTTCCCGATCGTCATGGTGGCGGTGCTCTATTTTATCGTCTCCTGGTCGCTGGCGCTGGCGCTCGATTATGCCGGAGCGAAGCTTGACCCGAAACAACAACGCAAGACAAGGCGGGACGCATTATGATCAGAATCGAACATCTTTGCAAACGCTTCGATGGACAGACCGTGCTGAAAGACGTGAACGCAGTCATCGAGAAGGGGGAGATCATCTCGATCATCGGGCCGTCCGGCACGGGAAAAAGCACGCTGCTGCGCTGCCTGAATCTGCTGGAAGTCCCGGATGGCGGCGCGATCTTTATTGAAGGGACGCCGCTGCTCGCCAAAACGACCGACGTCGCCCGCGTGCGGCAAAAAATGGGCATGGTGTTTCAGTCGTTCAACCTGTACGCGCATCTTTCGGTGCTCGATAATCTTACGCTCGGGCCGATCAAGCTGCTGAAAAAAAGCAAAGCTGCAGCGCAAGAAAGAGCGCTGCAGCTTTTGGAACTGGTGGGGCTTGGCGAAAAAGCGGACAGTTTTCCCGATGAGCTTTCCGGCGGACAGAAGCAGCGCGTGGCGATCGCACGCTGTCTGGCGATGGAGCCGGAAGTGCTGCTCTTTGACGAGCCGACGTCCGCGCTCGACCCGACGATGGTGAGCGAGGTGTTGGCGGTCATCCGGCGTCTGGCGAAAGAAGGCATGACGATGTTGATCGTCACGCATGAGATGGAATTCGCCCGCAATATTTCAAGCCGCGTTCTTTATATGGATGAAGGCGTCATTTACGAGCAGGGAACGGCGCAGCAAATTTTTGACGCGCCGGAAAAGGAAAAGACAAAAGCGTTCATCAACCGGATACGCAGTTTTCAGTATCTTATCAGCAGCGCGCAGTACGATCTGTATGCGATGAATGCTGAGATCGAAACCTTCTGCGAAAAGCATCTGCTGGGCAAAGCGGCTTGCCGCAATGCGCTGCTGGTCGTCGAAGAAGCGTTAAGTCTGCAGCAGGATTTTGCAGAGCTCCTGCTCAGTCTTGCCTATTCGGAAAAAAGCGGCAGCCTGGAGTGCCGGATCGAAAGCAAAGGCGCGCCGTTCGCGCTTTTGCAAAAAGGAATACGCCCTGACGACCTCGCGCTGACGCTATTGGAAAAACTCTGCGAAACGCTTTCCTATCAGTATGAAGACGGCAAGAATGTGCTGCGGGCGGTGCTGAAGGGGCGGCAGTGAGAGCTTTCGAGTGTTTGCCTAATGAAAGAAAGTATGCGGAGGATTGAGAATGAAAGAATTATCGCAGCGTACAGTTGCAATAACGGCAGGGATTGCATTTTTTCTGATGACGGTGGCGGCCCTCTTTGCATACGGATTTGCGCTCGGCCATCTTATTGCGCCGGGCGATGCAACAGCGACAGTCAATCAAATCATCGCTGCGCCAATGCTTCTTCGTTTAACGGTTTGCAGTTTTCTGATCATGCTGCTTTGTGATGTCGTAGTGGCGTGGGCGCTTTATCTTTTTCTCAAGCCGGTCAATGAGCATTTGGCGTTGCTGATGGCCTGGCTCCGATTGATCTATGCAGCGCTGTTAGGAAGCGCGCTGTTTAATTTGGTTAAAGTGCTGCTGCTTGTAAGCGACGCCGACTGTTTGACGCTATTTATCGGCGAACAGTTGCAGGCGCAGGCGTTTTTATTTCTTAAAGCGTTTATGATGGAATGGTCTGTCGGTTTAATTGTTTTCGGCGTGCATCTTTTTTTACTCGCTTATTTAGTTCTTAAAGCGGGCTGCATTCCTAAAATTTTAGGCGGCTTATTGATAATAGGCGCTTTCTGTTATGTAACAACTAATTTTGCGAATTTGCTTTGGGCTGACTATGAACATTACAAAGCAACGCTTGAATTGCTGCTTAGCCTGCCGATGGCGCTCGGAGAATTGTCCTTTGCCGTTTGGCTTTTGTTTAAAGGTGGTAAAGCGGCGGCTTAATCGACATGCGTCATTCCGAACAAGAGGCCGGAAGCCATCGGAATCAGCCAGATGGCCCAGACGATAACGCTGAATTTGTGAAAGCTGAGTTGCAGCCTATGGTTCTTTGAGGTCAGCACCCAGGTGGCCCAGATCGTGTGAACGATCATCAAGAGCAGCGCGATGATGCCGGTGATGCCGTGAAAGTTGGCCTGGATGCCGCCAGCGATCTTGCCCATCGTTGTCGTGCCGATCGTGTCACAGACAAAGCCGAGCCAAAACAACGCGACATGCCAGTGCATTAATATTCGTTGCGCCTTTTCCGCCATTACGGCGATGGTATAAAATAGTCCGGCCAGACTGATAAAGATAATGGCCGTCAGCAACATAAGCAAAGCTCCTTTACGACATTCTCTGCTGTCAGTATAGCGGGAAAAAAGCGGGCTGTCCATTTGGAGAAAAATCATTCCCCGGGAAATAAATCCAGAAACTGGCTGGCAGGCGGTATTTTCATCCTGATCTGGCTGGCGACGATCCTCTATATTGTCCGGCTTTTTTATTAAGAATTGGATTGCAAGCAAAAATTCATTGGGTTACTTATTCCTATACAAAAAAGTTTTGCCAAGTTAAAAATCTTTTTTAATCGCACGCTGAAGCGATGAAATGGTATGATGGAGGGCAAGAAAGAAATACGAGAGGTGTTAGCGTGAAAGAAAGAAGTTGTTGTTTTCCGAAGTGGCGCATGCTATTGAGCGCTGTCGTGGCGGCCTTTTTCATTTGGACGGCGATGCCGACTGCGCAGGCGTTCAATCTTACGGTGGTTAATAATTATGATGCGAAGAAATCGTTTGCGATTTTGTATCGCGACGATAATGTCGGCAAGTGGCTTTGCAAAGGCTGGTATAATGTGCCGGCGCATACGGAAAAGGAATATGTGTTTCCGGACTCGACGAAGCTCAAATACGCCTACCTCTATAGCTCCGTTGACAACGGCGAGGGGCAAAGCGACGCGATCAAGCGTACGGTGATCAAAGAGAGTTTTTCTTATTATGACGGCGAAAAGTGTCCGCCGGGCAGCGATAAGAAGACGGTCTTGTTCGGCAAATTCAACATGTGCGTGAACGGCGCGAAGCTGATCTGGGGTGAGGAAGCGCAAGGCAGCAGTTCCGACGCTGCGGCGAGTGATGCATCCGCTGCGCAACTGGAATCGCAGGCGGTAGAGCTGCTGAATCAGGATCGGAAGAAGAAAGGCTTGGCCGCGCTGAAGGTGGATGCCCGATTGAGCCAGGTTGCACGGGCGCATGCGGCCGATATGGTGGAAAACGGATATTTTGACCATACGAATCTCAACGGTCAGTCGCCGTTTGACCGTTTGGACGCGAAAAAAATCCGTTACAGCTACGCGGGTGAGAACATCGCCAGCAATGCCAGCGTTCCCGCCATGGAAAAGGCCTGGATGAACAGCCCGAAACATCGCGATAATATCTTGCATGCGAAGTATACGCATGTCGGGATCGGAATTTGTACTGCGGCGGACGGCTCGCTCTACGGCGTGCAGGTGTTTGCAACTTTATAATGGAGCCGATAAGAAAAGACATCCGCTGCAAGCGTCAACTTGCGGCGGATGTCTTTTTTTTATTCATTCAATTTGCCGTCGGCGCAATCTTGATAAATGACGGTCGCTTTCTGCAGCGAGGAAGAGAAGACGAGGGCGTTGTCGGACATTTGTTTTACTTCCTGCGGCGTCATCTTGCGTTTCGCCAGAATGTCAGCCGAATTTTTGCTCGCATCGGCCATTAAGGTGGCGCTGTCGGCATAGAGCTTTTTCATCAAATCGAATTTTTTCTTATTGGCATCGCTTAGCCAGTCGGGCGTCGTCACTTTTTTGACGGCCTCGGCACTCTCGGCATATTGCGTGCTTACCTTGAGAAACGCCTGATTGGCAACGGCGTTGCTCATTTTATTGTCCATCACGCCGTCCATCGCTTCGCCCCATTTGTCGGTCGTGTCGGACATCTTTGTGATCGGCGCTTCGAGAGCGACCAAGGCTTTCTCCATTTCCGCCTTTTTGTCCACTGCGCCGCAACCGGCAAGCAGGATGCAGAATAATAAAAACGAGGCCATGAGGGTATACGTCAGTTTTTTTGCTTGCAACACTTGTATGCACCATCCTTCATCTTGTTTGCTTATAGTCTATCAAAAAAGGCGCGGCGATATTTTAAACAAAGTTTAAACTTTACTTTTCCTTGTTTTCTAGCTTGTACATCAATTCTTAGACGCAAAAGAAGAGGTTGCCTCAATAAAATTTGAGACAACCTCTTTTTGCATACTTATAACTTAAAGCGATTGATCGCCTCATCCAGCTCGGTGGCGAGTTTTGCCAGCAGCGTAGATGCGGATTGGATTTCTTCCATTGAAGCGGTTTGCTGTTGGGTCGAGGCCGCGACGCCGTCAATGTTGGAGCTGGTTTGCGCTGTGGAATCGGAAATCTGTTGGATTGATGTTGCAATATTGTCGGCGCCGTTGGAAATACCGTTGATTGCCTGCGCGATTGCCTGCGCTTCAATGGAAACAGCCTGAATAGCAACCTGGATTTCTTTAAAGGTCACTTCGGCCTGATTCACCATGGTGATACCGGTTTGAACTGACGTGGTGCTTTCGCCCATAATTTGTACCGCGCGTCCGGTTTCTTTTTGAATTTCGCCAATGATTGCGCCGATTTGTTTGGCTGCCGTTTCCGACTGTTCGGCTAGCTTGCGCACCTCGTCGGCTACTACGGCAAAACCGCGGCCTTGTTCCCCGGCGCGGGCTGCTTCAATCGCAGCATTTAACGCTAACAAATTAGTTTGGCCGGCAATGTTGGTGATCAGCGACAGAATCTGATCGATTTCACGCGACTTATCGCCAAGGATATTAACGACGCTTGAAGCGGAGCCGACTTTTTCGTGGATTAGCGTCATTTGACCGATGGCCTGATGCACGACCTGATTTCCTTCCGTTGCTTTTTCGGCGGTCTGAGTTGTCTTTTCAGTGACTGTTTTCATATTTGCGCTGATATGTGAAATCTCGTCGGAAATGACATTAACAGCTTGGGTTGTTGATACGGTCGATTGGGCCTGTGATTCTACGGATTGTGCAATGTTTTGAATGTTGTGAGCAATATGTTCGGTTGCGAGAGCTGTTTGTTGCGCGTTGGCGGTAAGTTCTTCGGACGAGGCGGCGACCTGCTGAGAGTTGTCCATGATTTTATGGAGTAGTCCTTGCAGGTTGCGTAGCATGCGGTTAAAGTTTTCAGCCATTTGCCCAAATTCATCGGCGGAATGGATTGTCAGTTGTTGACGCAGGTCGCCATCGGCCATTAACGTCGACAAGCGTTTAATTTCATTAATGTTGCTAGTGATAAAACGGGCGTAGAAGACAATGCCGATGGAAACCAGAATGATGGCGATTGCCGCTACTGTAAGCTGGCGCATTAATAATGCGTTGAGCGGTCCATAGACCTCTGCTTCAGGCAGAGCCAAGGCTAGAACCCAACCGGTTTCAGACAGGGGCGACGAATATAAGAGATAGCGGTTACCGTCCACGGTAAAACTGGTTTGTGCTTGTTTGCCAAGGAGCAAACTTTTACCGGCTTCAGCCAGACTGGCGTTGGGATCAGCGTCGATTTTGACCTTCATGACTTTTTCGCTATTTTGATCGGCCAAGTACGTTCCATCTTTGTCAAGTAGAAAGGCCCAACCGTGTTGCCCGACCTTGATATTGACGACCGATTGTTGCAAATCGCTGATATCCATATCTGCGCTGACTGCACCGCGGAATTTTTTGTTTTCATCATAGAAAGGAGCATTAGCCGTTAACATAGTAACCTTTGTGGCATCATCGTAGAATGGCGCACTCCACACAACCGATTCTTTGGCGGTTGCACCGATTTTATACCAGTCTTGAGTGGGATAATCATAGTCTGGTTTTTCATAATCTTCGGTGTAGACGATTTGACCTTTGTCCTTATAAACATAGGGGCCAAAATAGTGAACATCTGCCTTGTAGCGGCCTGGCTCAAACCAAATGCCGACGCCGAAGGTTAACGTGTTTTTGGCGCTAAGCGTGTTTTGCAGAAAAGAAGCGTATTGCTGTTTAGTAAGTGAATCACCGCCTTTTTCCACAATGCGCGCTAAGGTTTCCGGAATTGTTTTATGGCTGATTAATTTCGTTAGAAAATTTTCCAAAGTAGCTTGCATTTGCATTGTTATTTTTTGATTTAATTCATTTTCGATGATTTGACGAGAATAATAGTAACTAATCCAAGAGAGTGAAATCATGACTAAAAGAAGCATGGGCATAATGATTAGCAGGGTTTTGGCCTTGATGCTAGTCAGTCTCATCGCGGTTCAACTCCTTTCTTATTTGAGATGATTGCAGGAATAATTTGTAAATTAAATTATATAGCAATTATTGGGAAAATTCAAATTTGGTTTAACGAGAGTGAGTGAGAAATAAGTTGATGGCTGAAAAAAGCGAACGATAAAATCGCAATAATCTGCAAGACGTTGCCCTTATGGAAGGCGTATGCTAAATAGAAAAAGCAGCGAAGGGGCAATGACAAAATGAATAAAGACTTAGTAAAGGCGATAGAAACGGAAGCGGTGTTTGATCACGTTGAAATGGAAAAGGCGGCAGATTTGAAGTGGCATGAACATCCAACCTTTGCAGGCGTCGCATTGAAACATCTGGTTACCGGTAAAAAAACGGAAGGGAAATTCAGCAGCCACTTGGTTAGGATAAAAAAAGGCTGCGAAATCGGCTGGCATAATCATGCAGCAGAATGGGAACTGCATGAAGTGATCAAAGGCGAAGGGCAGTGCCGGATGGAAAAGCGCAATATTAATATTATTTACAAGCCGGGCGTAAGCGCGGTTATTCCGGCGAAACTTGTGCATTGCGTACAGGCTGGGGAGGAAGATCTGTATCTGTTGGCGAAATTTGTTCCAGCGCTGTTATAAGGCTGAAGGATGACAGAGATTGTACATTCTAGTTGGGGCGGTGATGGTGGTGAAGCAAATGCCGGGAGAGTTGCGCTTTTTTGACTTGAGGCAGTCCCTTGGAATTGAACTGGTATGGGGCAAGCAAGTGCAGCATGTTTTTTCGCGGCATACGCATAGCAGTTTTTGTATTGGGATTGTCGAACAGGGGCGGCGCATCTTGCATTGCCGAGGTCAGTGCTATGAAATTTTGCCGAAACAGGTTTTCATCATACCGCCTGCCGAACCGCATGTCTGCGGAGAAAATAAAGAGGAACACAGTTATCGGCTTTTGCTGTTGGGCCATGAAATACTGCAGCAGATGGGGTTTGAAGAAAAATATGAATGCACTTCGTTGTTGCTTGATGACCGGAAAATTTTTAGTAAGTTACGCAAACTGCACATATTACTAGCGACGGAAGGAGATGAATTTTCTAAACAAAGTGAACTTTTTTCTTTGAGCGGCGAGGTAATGGAACGTCTTGGAATCTCTAGCTCTAAGTACAGCGGCAAGAGAAATTATGGAGTCGGTCAGGTAAAAGACTTTATTGAGACGCATTATGCAGAGACTTTGTTTTTGGAAGAGTTAGCAGCACTCGCTTATACGAGCCCATATCATTTGATACGGATTTTTAGCCAAGAGGTTGGCATACCGCCGCATCTCTACCAACAGCAGGTGCGCATGCGTCGTGCGAAGGAGATGCTGGCATCCGGAATGACAGGGAGCGCGGTTGCGCTGGCGACTGGTTTTTCCGATCAAAGTCACTTTGGAAATGTATTTAAAAAAATGGTTGGCATCACGCCGGGGAAATACGTTAAAGCCCTTAGTAAGGTGCGACAAAATGAGTTTTAAAACATCTTTTAAATGGCAACGATATGCCTGTTGTCTAAAAGCCTTATGCAAGATTATGTTCTGTGCGGGCTTTTTTCTTTTTCCTTCTGCCAAAGCAGAGCCATATCTGCTATGATGTAGTTTGTAGAATATAGGATAAGAATGAGGGAAGAGCATGGAAAAAGAACAGACCTTGGACGGTAATGAGACGAAACATCAGCGGCGTCCTCGCTATAAAGGCACGCATCCGAAAAATTTCAAGGAAAAATACAAAGAACTGCAACCGGAACAATATGCGGATGATGTGGCAAAGATCATGCAAAAGGGCAACACGCCCGCCGGGATGCATATTTCGATTTGCGTCAACGAGATCCTGGAAATCCTGCAGATCAAGCCTGGCCAGACCGGACTTGATGCGACGCTCGGCTATGGCGGGCATACGCTCGAGATGGCCAAGCGATTGGAAGGGAAAGGACGACTCTATGCAACGGATGTCGATCCGATCGAGTTGCCGCGCACTAGAGAGCGGCTGGAACGTTTGGGCTATGGCGAGGAAAGGGTAGCGATCCGGCAAATGAATTTTTCGCAAATCGACCAGATTGTTCCCGAAGCGGGACGCTTTGACTTTGTTCTGGCCGACCTTGGCGTTTCCTCGATGCAGATCGACAATCCGGAGCGGGGCTTTTCTTTTAAGACGGAAGGGCCGCTCGATTTGAGACTGAATCCGGAGACGGGTTACTCGGCGGCCAACCGTTTGCAAAAAATGACGGTGGCGGAACTACAGTACATGCTGATCGAAAATGCCGACGAGCCGCATGCCGAGGCAATCGCCCGCGCGATCGTTTCCAACATAAAAAAAGGCATTAAGATCGCGACAACGGCGCAGCTGCGCGAAATTATCAAAGCGGCGTTAAAGGTCGTGCCTAAAATCAGCGAGGATGAAATAAAAAAATCCTGTCAGCGCTCGTTTCAGGCGTTGCGGATCGATATCAACAATGAGTTTGAAGTGCTGGATGAATTTTTGGCGAAACTGCCGGACGTTCTTGCCAAAGACGGACGCGTTGCGATCCTTACGTTTCATTCGGGCGAAGACCGCCGCGTGAAAAAATCGTTCAAGCAATTCTTGCGCGAAGGCGTTTACAGTGAAATTGCACCCGATCCGATCCGTGCATCGGCGCAGGAATGCCACGTCAACAGTCGCGCGCGTTCGGCAAAGTTGCGCTGGGCTATTAAGGCGTAAGGTACGTGTTTTCTGAAATGAATAAAATGAAGAATGAGGAGGCCATGTAATGGTAAAAAAGGTAGTTTCGACAATGTTGGCTGCGGTTTTGTTTGCGGGCGTTACGACGTCGACGGCTTTTGCCTGCTATGGGGTAAGAGCGATGGGGATGGGCGGGGCTTTTATCGCGGTTGCTGATGATGTGCAAGCGGTCTACTGGAATCCGGCGGGCATGGCCAATATTAAAGAAAAGCAGTTCGGTTGGCAGCGCGCGACGAATAACCGGCAGTCGATGAATTATATTGATGTCTTTGAATTTGCGATGCCGCTGGCACAAGATAAGTCGGGCATTGGTCTTCATTATACGAATAACCGGGAAGCGGCTGTCTTTGGAGAGAGCAGCACGGATTACGCGGTGAATTACAAATCATCGTGGTGGACGCTTTCTTACGGACAGAAAATCAATGAAAAGTTGGCGGTCGGCATCAATGTGCGCCAGGAAAAACAAAGCGCGGATGGACGCGTTGAAGGCGGCGTGCTGCAGGCGGGCGCAAGCAGCGACACGGCGTACTCGACCGACTTAGGTTTTCTGTATAAAGAAAGCGAGAAACTGTCCTTTGGCTTGTTGATACAAGATTCTTCCGGCAAAGATAAAACGGCGAATTGGCGTCCTGCGGTCGCTTATCGGCCGGACAAGAAAACGATTCTGGCTTTTGACGTCTATAATGCAACCGAAGACTTTAGCTCGAAACGGGAATATTCTATTGGCGTCGAACATAAGCTCGACGACAAAATAGCGCTGCGCATCGGCAATTATCACGGCTCGATGACATATGGCGCAGGCGTCAATGTCGATAAAAACGTTCAACTTAACGTGGCCTATCTTGCCGGGGATTTGGGCGGCACGACACTGCTCGGCATGCAGACGAAGTTTTAATTGTAAAGAAGGAAGGGACAGACGACTTGTTTTGCAAACCGGTTGTCTGCCCCTTTTCTTTATCGGACTCGTTTTATGAACTTTTATGTGCAAAAAAGTATTATAAAACGAAAATGGATGAAATGCGAAGCCTGTGCGAGGCTGAATTTTTTAATGAGGAAATAAGAAATGCAATTGAAAGAAGGCAGCAAGAGCAGCGAAAGGTTGCAGCCGACTTTTTATTTTTGTACAGAAAGCAATAATTTGTGCATAAAATTTGTATTGTTTGATTTTTTCTGATATTATGGTGATATATACAATAGAAGCTGCTTTTTATTTAAAAGGAGGTCTTGCTGCGGAAAAAGTGTAATGTTTACAGTCGAATTATGATTCTTGGACGAAAAAACATTGAGGGGGAGTAAGACATGACTACAAATGCTGAAAAGTATTGTGATGAACTCTACCGCCGCGTGGTTGAACGAAATGCGAACGAACCGGAATTCCACCAGACCGTGCAGGAAGTACTGGGCTCGCTGGTGCCTGTTCTCGAAAAGCGTCCGGAATACATCGAGCTTGGCATCATGGAGCGAATCGTGGAGCCGGAACGGCAATTCATTTTCCGCGTGCCTTGGATGGACGATGCAGGCAGGGTACGCGTCAATCGCGGTTTCCGGATTCAATTCAACAGCGCGATCGGGCCATACAAAGGCGGCTTGCGTTTTCATCCGTCGGTCAATATCGGCATTATTAAATTCCTCGGCTTTGAACAAACGTTTAAGAATTCATTGACCAGCCTGCCTATGGGCGGCGGCAAAGGCGGCTCGGACTTCAATCCGAAAGGCAAGTCGGATGCGGAAGTGATGCGTTTTTGCCAAAGCTTTATGACGGAGCTGTATCGTCATATCGGACCGAATACCGACGTACCAGCCGGAGATATTGGCGTTGGCGGACGTGAAATCGGCTATCTGTTCGGACAATATAAAAGAATCCAAGGCAACTATGAAAATGGCGTCCTGACCGGAAAAGGACTTAGCTACGGCGGCAGCCTGGCGCGTCCTGAAGCGACCGGTTTCGGCATCGTCTATTTTTGCCAGGAGATGTTGAAGGCCAAAGGAACCTCGTTCAGCGGCAAAACGGTTGCTGTTTCCGGTTTCGGCAACGTCACCTGGGGCACGATCAAGAAAGTGGTCGAGCTGGGCGGCAAGGTCGTGACGCTTTCCGGGCCGGACGGCTACATCTACGATAAGGACGGCATCAGCGGCGAAAAGATCGAGTACCTGCTCGAAATGCGCGCCTCCTGCCGTGACATGGTTAAGGATTATGCCGACAAGTTCGGCGTGCCGTTCTATCCGGGCGAAAAGCCATGGGGCGTCAAAGTGGATGTCGTGATCCCCTGTGCGACGCAAAACGAAATCCTGATCGACGACGCGAAGAAGATCGTCGAAAACGGCGTGAAATTCGTCTGCGAAGGCGCGAACATGCCTTCGACCAATGAGGCGATCGATTATATGATCAAGCAAGGCGTCTATTTCGGGCCGTCGAAGGCAGCCAACGCTGGCGGCGTCGCGGTATCGGGCCTCGAAATGTCGCAAAACAGCATGCGGATTGCCTGGTCATTCGAAGAAGTCGATGCCAAGCTCAAGACGATCATGCTTAATATTTACAGCAACGCCAGCAAAGCGGCCGAAGAATACGGCTACAAGGATAATCTGGTCATCGGCGCAAACATTGCGGGCTTTATTAAAGTGGCCGAAGCGATGAAAGCGCAAGGTCTGGTATAGGCGCTGCGCGACGGAACAGGGCGTAACGCGAGAATCTGAACCACAGGCGACGTTGTCGCCACGGAAATTAACGGTTTTCAGAAACTGTTAAGCCGCAGCGCGGCTTCTGTGGCGGCGTCAGTCGCCTGTGGTTTAACGTTTTTACGGTGGATTTGGATTGTCATCGTTTCTGAAAAGAATTTAGGATATACTGATATTGAGATGATTTCAGGCAAGAGGAGACGGTTATGAAGAATCTAGGGAATATGAAAGCGCGCTTCTCAGGGATTCATGATCTGATGAAGTTCAGAGTCACGGAAATACTCTTGATTTCCACAGCCTATGATGCCTATGTGCTCGAAGAAGACGGACGTCTGGAAGAACAGATCTACCATCATTTTAATGATCTTAATATTCCGTTCATCCCGAGGATCCATTGGGTGGCCGACGAGGAAGAGGCCTGCGAGATTTTGCAGCTGCGCAACATCCATCTGATCATCACCATGTCGCGTGCCAGCGATATGAGTTCATTCGACTTTGAAACGAAAATACACGAAGAGTATCCGGAAATTCCGATCGTGATGCTCTCGTATGAACGGATGACGCCGGACATGATCGCCAGGGTTCGGAGCGTTTCCTGCATCGATCGCGTCTTTCAGTGGTCGGGCGACAACAAGGTCTTGGTCGCGATTATCAAATACGTGGAAGACAAGAAGAATGTCGAAGCGGACAGCAAGCTCGGCGTGCAGGCGATCTTGCTGGTGGAGGATTCCCCGGCTTATTATTCGCAGATCCTGCCTGCGATCTATACGGAAATTCTGACGCAGACGCGCTGCCTGGTGCTGCACGCGATGAACATCAAGCATGGCTTGCTGCGCGTCCGCCTGCGTCCGAAAATCCTGATCGCCGAGACGTATGAGGAAGCGATGGCGATCATCGTCAAATACCGCTACAATCTGCTGGGTGTGATTTCCGACGTTCGTTTCCCGAAGAACGGAGTATTAGAGCCCCAGGCTGGTTTTGAACTGAGCAAGATCGCCAAGGAAATGATTCCCGACCTGCTCTTCTTGCTGCAATCCGAAGAAAGGACGAATGCCGATAAGGCCAAGGCGCTCGATTTGGCGTTCCTGAATAAGAACTCGCCCAACCTGCTGCATCATTTGCGTTCCTATATCTTCCAGAACTACGGTTTCGGTTCGTTTATCTTTAAGTATCCGGACGGTCGCGTCATTGACGAGGCGAGCGACATCACGAATCTGGAACGGATCATCCGCGATTTGCCGGAAGAGAGTCTTTACTACCATGCGACGCGCAATGATTTTTCCCGTTGGCTGCGCGCCCGGGCCGAGATCGAAGTCGCCGACCGGCTGCGTTTTGTCGATACGGAACAGATCCGTGCGGCGGCGGATATCCGCGCCTATATCCTGAAAGTCTTGAGCGACTATTTTCAAAAGTATCAGTTTGGTTTGGTGCTCGACTTTGAGGGCTTTTCAAAAAAAGACCGGGAAAATGCCTTTATTAAGCTGGGAACCGGCTCTTTGGGCGGCAAGGGACGAGGCGTCGCCTTTATGAACGTGATGATCAGCAAGGCGCAGCTGGCGGATAAGTATGATGATATGAAGGTTAAGGTACCGCGTTCGTTCGTTGTCGGCAGCGATGTCTTTGAAAAATTCATCGAAGAAAACAATCTCTATGCCTTTCTTGCTGAAAATCCGAGCGAAGCGGCGATTGCGCAAAAATTTACCGAAACGCCGCTGCCGACGGAAATTACCGAAAACCTGCGCGTTCTGACGCAATACATCAAATGTCCGATCGCGGTCCGTTCCTCAAGCATCCTGGAGGACTCGCGCATTCTGCCGTTTGCCGGCATCTACCACACCTATGTCGCGCCTAACTGTCACACGGATCTTGAAATCCGCCTGAAACAACTGGAAGATGCCGTGAAGCTGGTCTATGCATCGGTTTTCTATGCCGCGCCGGTGCAGTATGCAAGGAACGCGGACATCCGGATCGAAGAAGAGAAGATGGCGGTTTTGATCCAGGAGCTGGTCGGTGAATGCTACGGCGAGCATTATTACCCGGCGATTTCCGGCGTGGCGCAGTCGTATAACTTCTATCCGTACGATCCGCTCAAGCCGGAAGACGGCACGGTAAGTCTGGCGCTGGGGCTGGGCAAAGCGATCGCGGAAGGCGAACAGGTGCATCGCTTTTCGCCGACGCATCCCAAGTTGAATCCGCTTGTTTCGAGTCCGGAGGAATATCTGAAAAAATCGCAGCATGCCTTTTATGCGATCGACGTTCAGTCCTGCGCCGACGTCACGATGCGCGCCGACGAAGACCACATCTACAAAAAACTGCCGATTGCGCAGGCGCATAAGGAAGAGGCGCTCGAGTACATCGGCAGCACGTATTCGGCGGAAAATGACTGCATCTACGACAATGTGCACCAGGCAGGGCCGAAGCTGGTGACGTTCGCGCCGATCCTCAAATACAACCGTCTGCCGCTCGGTCCGATCGTCAAGGATTTGCTGCGGCTCGGCAAAGAATCGTTCGGTACCGATGTGGAAATCGAATTCGCGGTCAATATCCCGAAGGACAAAAGCAAGCCGAAAGAATTCAATTTTCTGCAGATCCGGCCGATGGTGGTGGGCCGGGAAGCGTTCGAGATCAAAATGGATGAGCCGGAAGCGTCTTGGTGTTTCAGCGAACGCACGATCGGCAACGGCGTCTATCGCGACATGCAGGATATCATCGTCGTCGATCCCGACACGTTCAACCTACAGGAGAGCGTTCAGATTGCCAGTGAGATCGCCGAGTTAAATCAGCGCCTCTACCAGGAAGGGCGGCGCTGCATTTTGATCGGCTTCGGCCGCATGGGGACTTCCGATCGCTGGCTTGGCATCCCGCTCGCGTGGGAACAAATGTCGCAGGCGCGGATCATCGTGGAAGTCGACCGCAAGAACCTCCGTCCCGAACCGTCGCTCGGCAGTCATTTCTTCCATAATCTGACCGCTACGCACATGGGCTACTTCCATATCCAATATGAGAATCCGTCGGCTGGAATGCTGGATTGGGATTGGCTGCTAAGCCAGCCTGTCTTGCAGCAAACGAAATATGTCAGACTGATACGGCGCGAAGAACCATTCAAAGCAAAAATTGACGGGCGGAGCTTTAGGGGAATTATCGGCAAGTGAAAACTCGCTGGATAGAGTACGAAAAAGAAATGAAGTAAAAAGAAGCAGGACGTTCTGCCCGAGCGGTAGAACGTCCTGCTTCTTTTTCTTTGTGTTGAATTAAAGAGCGCCGGATTTAATCCGCGCTGCAAGCTCCTCAATCTTGGCCTTGATCGTGTCTCGTACCAGGCGAAATTCGGCATCGTCTTTCCCGCTCGGATCATCGAGGCCCCAATCTTCACGATGCGTGCACGGTAAAAAAGGACAACTGACATTGCAACCCATTGTAATGACTATATCTACTGTCGGTATAGTACCTAACAATTTTGGCTTCTGCAGCAGCTCCATGTCGATGCCGACTTCTTTCATGATTCGCACGGCATCCTGATTGACCCGGTCTTTTGTTTCGGTGCCGGCAGAGAAACTTTCGAATAGGTTGAGGCCAATGATTCTTGCAAAAGCTTCAGCCATTTGGGAGCGGCAGGAATTGTGGACGCAAATAAAAGCAACTCGTTTCATATCATATCTCCTTTTTGATCCTTACTATTGCTGTCAATTGGGACGGATGATTCGATTGAGGATAACATCATAGTAATCGTATTGTAGAGGGAGAAAAAGAAAAATGCAAGGATAGATTTTGACAGAATGAATTTGTCTGCAAATACATTCTTTGGGTAAAAAAGGATATAAAAGCGTTTGAGAGAATAATGGTAAAGTAGTGACATTATTTTGCAGAACTGTAATTGCCTGCTCTTAGAGAAATGAAATAGATAAGCGGAGCGAGTTAGGAGGTTTCAATGAAGACCAGCGTAGCGTGTCTGATGAAAAACAAGTCGGTACGGAACTTGATCGTGATGGTTTTTAGCGTGGAAATATTGTTTTTCGCGTTATTGATCGGCTATTTAGCCTATAATAGCGGACTGCATACAATAAAGCACAATGCAGATCAGGTTTCTGCAATCGTTAATGATGAAATCGGAAAAATGTTGGGTAATTATCTGGAAGACCCGTATCAGATTGAACAAATTAATAAGAATGCGATTCTAAACCAGCAAGTTGATTTTGCTAATCAGATGCAACGGGATAAGCATTTTGTAGAAATGCTAAAAACGTTTCCTCGCGTAACGAATAATTACGTGGTCTTGGCCAGCGGTGATGAATATGGCGCACGCCGCGAAGATGACGGTAGTTTTATCGTTTGGAACAGTAATGCATCTAACAAAACGCTGGATTATTATCAATATGATGAACGGCTTGGACAGAGCGCATATATCAAAAGTTTATCGAATTATGAACCTTGCAAACGTCCATCCTATTTGAAAGGCATTGCAATGGATAAGCCGGGCTGGACGGATGTGTATGCTTCCGCAACCGGTCGTGGACTGGTCGTTACTAAGGTATGCCCATTATATACGGCAGAAGGACATGTGTTTGGAGTGCTCAATTCCTCATTGCTGATGAACTGGATTGACGACTTCTTGCAATCGCTGCGCGTCACCGACCATTCTTCGGTTTATATACTGTCAGGCAAGGAAGAGATTATCGCTGCTGCTGATGGACGTGTCGACAGCACGCAGTCGACTGTTAAAAAATCGGTGCTCAGCGCCGTCGAAAATCCACAGCTCTTTCAGGGTCTGAGCGCGTTAAAGGAAAAAACGCCGCAGCTGGGCATGCTTACGCAAAGTGTTGCGACCCGTTTTAGCTTTAACGGCGACTCGTTTTATATTTATGCCAATCCGGTGCATGGGAAAAATGATTTGCAATGGACAAGCGTCATTTTGATTCCGGAAACGGATTTGACTTATCCGCTGCAGGATCTTGTGAAGCAATTGTTGGGCATAACGCTGATCGCTTGCTTATTGGGCGTGATAACCGGAATCGCGACGGCGCGCTATATCATTAATCCGATCGTAAAAGTAAACCAAATGGCGGAAAAAATTGCCGAGGGAGATTTTTCCGCGACGATCGAGGAACGGCGCAGTGACGAAATCGGTCAATTGATCCATAGCTTCAATGAAATGTCGGTAAAACTAAAAATGCAATTGACGGCGGAAAAGAAGGCAACGGAAACAGAACGGCAAATGCGCGAACAAGGGGCGGCACTAAACAAAGCGGCAGGGAGTTTTGTGCCGTATGGGTTTTTGCAGATGCTTGGGAAACATGACATTACGGAAATCACGCCTGGAGACCATGTGGAAAAAGAAATCACCGTCTTGTTTACCGACATTCGCTCTTATACTAAGATATCGGAAAACATGAGCAATAGCGAGCTCTTCGAGTTTATCAATAAGTATCTGGACTTGGCTGTGGATGTGATCACGATCAACAATGGCTTTATTGATAAATTTATCGGTGACGCCATCATGGGATTGTTTCCAGATTCTTCGGATGATGCGCTACGAGCGATTATCGAGCTGCGCCGAAAAATGAAGCAATGTAATTTTACGCACGAAGGCGCTCCGATTCAAACCGGCGCCGGTATTCATTTTGGCAGCGTAATGATGGGAACGGTCGGTACATATGCCCGCATGGATACAACGGTGCTCGGCGATTCGGTCAATCTGGCCTCGCGGCTGGAAAGTGCGACAAAAACATACGGCGTTGATATGCTGATTTCGCAAGCTGCCTATGAACAGTTGCAAAAGCCGGAGCAGTTTAACATTCGCGAAGTCGACACCGTTAAAGTGAAAGGGAAGGCGTTGCCGATTAAAATTTATGAAGTCTTCGACTGTGATCCAAATGAACTGAGGTGTTTGAAACTCGATACGTTGCCGTTGTTTGCCCAGGCGCTTGCATTGTATAAGGACGGCGATTTTGCCAGGGCCGAAGAAATATTTCGCCAATGCAGGGACGTATGCCCGGAGGATCAGTTACTGGCGGTTTACATCAAACGCTGCAGCACGCTGCAACGAATTCCGCCCGGTCCTGACTGGAAAGGCATCAGCGGAATCTAAGCAGGAGAAGAAAAATGGGAGAGGATGATAGGAATATGGCATTTATGGAATGGAGCGAGCGATATCAACTGGGGTTGCCGGAGGTTGATGCGCAACATCAGCAGCTGTTTGAATTAGTGAACCGTTTGCATGAGATTGTTGTTAATGGAGAGGATCAAAGCGTTGCCGGAAAAATATTGGATGAGCTGATTGATTATACTGTGGAGCATTTTGCTACGGAGGAGCGGATGTTTTTAGCGCAACAATATCCTCACTATGAAGAACACAAACACGAACATGACGTTTTAACGCAACAAGCAGTGGATATTCAGAATGATTTTCGGGAAAAGCAGATTACCGTCACGTTTGAATTGCTCGATTTTTTAAGCGACTGGTTGAAAAAACATACTACCGAATCGGATTTGCAGTATGCTGAATTCGTTCAAGGGAAAGAAGAATTGAGCGGCTGAAGCAGCTTGAAACGGAGGAAAAGCAATGACCTGCAAAGTCAAATTTTGGGGCGTGCGCGGTTCGCGGGCTGTGCCGGGAAATAAGACGTTGCTTTACGGAGGCAATACCGCCTGCGTTGAGATTTGCTGCGGCCAGCATCGGATTATTTTAGATGCGGGAACCGGCATCTGCGAATTGATGGCGGAGCTGAATGGGACAGGGCAGCCTATTTATGCGGATCTCTTCATTTCGCACATGCATTGGGATCATATTTTGGGTTTACCCTTTTTTCAACCGCTGTACCAGGCAGAGAATATTTTCCGTATTCATGGTGTTGATGGACAGACCTATGATTTTGAGACGGCGCTTCGCAACGTGATGCGCGACCCGAATTTTCCGATTGGCTTTGATGATTTGAAGAGTCGAAATATCATTACAAATCATAGTCCTGGTGCGATGTTCAATTTGCAAGATGGTTGGCGGGACATTACCGCTGGACAATACTTTGTTCCGTCGATCCAGGTTGCGACGCATCCAAACCAACACCCGAACGGCGGAAGCTTCTACAAATTTTCTTATGAAGGGCGGACGGTCTGCTATGCATCCGACACCGAATGTGCGCTGGAAAAGCCGGAATTTGTCGACTCGCTGGTTCAGTTTGCACGAGGCTGCGATTTACTGATTATGGACGCCAATTTTACCCGCGACGAATATGAAGGACGCGTCGGCGGCTTTCCCAAAAAAGGCTGGGGCCATGCCTGTTGGGAAGATTGCGTGATGGTAGCGCAACGGGCTGCTGTAAAAAAGTTGTGTCTCTTTCACCATGATGCCGCACGCACGGATCAGGGGCAAGCGGAAATCGAAGAACTGGCGAAACGGGAGTTTGCGGCGACCTTTGCTGCGCGGGAAGGAATGGAGTTGATCTTATGAGCGGTTATTCGCCGGAAGTGGTGGCTGCCGTTAAAGAACTGCTGGATGTTGGGATTGCCCTGTCGGCCGAAAAAAACCACAGAAAATTGCTGGAACGCATTTTGCGCGAGGCGCGTCGCATCACGCAATGCGATGCGGGAACGTTATATTTGGTGGAAGGCGGCAAATTGACCTTTCAAATCATTCAGAACGATCAACTGCAGATTAATCAGGGCGGTTTGGGTGAGGAAATCAATCTGCCGCCAGTGGAGATGGATGAAACGGCAGTGGCCGGTTATTGCGCGCTGCACAAAGAAACCATCAATATTTCGGATGTGTATCATACGGAAACAAAGGGGATTGATTTTTCCGGACCGCGACGCTACGATGCGATTACCGGCTATCGAACCGTGTCGATGCTGGTGGTTCCGCTGGAAGATCATGACGGCATCATCATCGGCGTCATGCAGTTGATGAACGCCAAGGATAGCGAAGGGCAAGTGATTCCGTTTGCGCATTATATTGAGCAGGTGGTGCTGGCTCTCGCTTCGCAGGCAGCAGTCGCCATCAGCAATATGCGCTACCTGGCGGAAATCGACGGCATGCTGCATTCTTTCGTTCGAGTGATCTCAACCGCAATCGACGAACGCAGCCCATATAACGCGAACCATACCCGTAATATTGCGCGACTCTCCGGAAAGTTCGCCCATTATTTGAAAGAACGAAAAAATGGTCTGGCGGAGGAATTGAGCGAGGGAGAAGTTGAGCAACTGGTCATGTCGGCTTGGTTGCACGATATTGGCAAAATTGCCGTGCCGCTGGAAATCATGGACAAGCCCAGTCGGCTTGGTGAGCGCTATGAATTGGTGCAAAACCGATTGATGATGATTCGCGAACAACGTAAGGTTAAAGCTGTCAAAAGTGCGCTGAAGCATGAGCAACTGAAAACGACAGATGATATCGCTGTGTTTTGGAAACAGATTGCGGTGATTGAAGAGGAGATGGATAATGCCGCTGCCCTCTTGGCGAAAGCCAACAATCCGGCAACCTTTGTCGATCTGCAGTTGCAGGAATTGATCCGAGAAACGGCGGAACATACCTGGATTACAGCCGAAGGAAGTACAGAACAATGGCTGACGCCGGCGGAAATGGAAGCGCTTTTGGTTCCCCGAGGAACTCTGACGAATCAGGAACGGCAGACGATAGAGAATCATGTGATAATCACGAAGAAAATGCTGGATCAAATTACGTTTGGCGAAAAATACGCGGCGGTTCCTGGTTGGGCGTGTGCGCATCATGAATTTCTTGACGGCAGCGGCTATCCGCAAAAGTTAAAAGCGGTTGAGCTGCCTTTGCCGGTGCGCATTCTAACGATCATGGATATTTATGATGCGCTGACGGCTCAGGACCGTCCTTATAAGAAAGCGTTGCCGACGGAGAAAGCGTTTGCGATCATTACGGATATGGCCGAGGCCGGTAAACTCGACGGCGAACTGGTACGCCTGTTTGTCGAAAGTCGAATTTGGGAGGAATAAAAATTGGATTGTACACGAATCAGTGCGCTTTTGCGTAAAATTTCATTTTTTGAAGGTTTGGAAGATCAGACGCTGGAGTTTATCGCCAAAGTGGGAGAAGGCGTTAATGTAGTGCCGGGCAGCGTCATTTTCCGTGAAGGCGATGCAGGCGACCGGATGTATTTGATCATCAAAGGAAAGGTTGAAATATATCGAAGCGACGAAAGTGGTTATGAAACGGTTTTGGCGACGTTGGATTCCGCTGATGTTTTCGGCGAGATGTCGTTGCTTGATGATGCTCCCCGCTCAGCCTCAGCGAAAGCGGTAGAAGAAACGATTATGATTAGTCTTAAACGGACGGAGTTCCAGTTGTTTTTAGAAAATAATTTTTCAGTCGCACTAAAACTTTTGGCTACGTTAAGTCGGAAGTTGCGCGATACTAATGAAAAACTGGCTGAACGGAAACGGCGCGGTTATTTTCCTGAAGTTTAGGAGTCTGGTGTTAAAGAAAACGACGAAGTGCATTATCTATAGTTAAAAGCGTTATTTGTCTAATGCAGACAAATAACGCTTTTAAGTTTCTGTGCCATAAAAAGGAAATAACTTAAACAATAGGGGAGGAAGTAACTGGGAGACAACGAAAGTAATGGAAAAGGGAAAAAATGGCTGAATGGTTTATGAGTAGTATATCCACTGTGAGAAATTCGTTGCTGAATGGGGTGGGAGGAGAAAATGAGCATGAAAGTTTCGCCAAGAGTGATGCTGGGTCTTATTGTATTGTTTTTACTGGGCGCGTGGGCGTTTATGCGCTTCGGTGTTGGGAAAGCGCCGGTTGGCCCCGGCCCGGGCATGGCGGTCGAAGTAAAGGCGATGCAGGCGGTGCAGCGCGATACGCCGCTGCTCTATGAATTTACCGGCAAGGTGACGTCGAAGAATGAAGTGAAGATCATGTCCAAGGTTGCCGGTAATATTGTGGCTAAGATGGTCAACGGCGGCGATACGGTAAGGTCGGGACAGCCGTTGTTTAGAATTGACAACAAACAATACCTGTCGTCCATCAATGCGGCTCGTTCCACGCTCGTCAAGTCGCAGGCTACGCTGCGCAACACAGAGCGCGATGTGGAGCGCTATCGTGCTTTGGCCGCTGTGGATGGCGTAGCGCGGCAAACGCTTGATTCGTATGTGGCGCAGGCGGAGGAGCAGGCGGCAACGGTGGAAGAGAACCGCGCCAGTCTGCAGCGGGCAATGGAAGACGAGCAGGACACGCTGATTGTTTCGCCGGTTGACGGACGCATCGATATCAAAGATTTAGGCCTCGGGCAGTTTGTGACCGCCGGTTCAACGACACTGGCTACGGTGTCTTTGCTCGATCCGATCTGGGTGCAGTTCAGCATCAGCGAAAACGAATATATCAAGCTGGCCCGCTTGGGACAGGGTACGCTGGCTGGTTCCTTTAACGACGGAGTGAAGTTGATGCTCAGCGATGGTTCGCAATATCCGCTGTCGGGAAAAATTGAGCAAATTGATAACGGAATCGGCGACGCCACCGGGACGATGACGGTTAAGGCGTCTTTTGACAATCCGCAGCGATTCCTGCTGCCCGGCATGTTCGCCAAGATCACGGCGCAGGGCGGCATACGAAGCGGCGCGATTTTGATTCCGCAGCGGGCGGTCAAGGAATTGCTCGATGAAACATTTGTCATGGTCGTTACGCCGGAGGGCAAAGCCGAAAGCAGAAAAGTGAAGATGGGAGACCGGGTCGGCAATCTCTGGATCGTCGAAAGCGGCCTGACGCCGAATGAAAGCGTGATCGTCGAAGGCATCGACAAAGTGAAGCAGGGGACGCCGCTGAAGATTACGTTGATGACGCTGGAAGACTTAATGAAATAAGGGGATTGAGCTATGGCTAATTTTTTCATTAACCGGCCGATATTTGCAATCGTACTGTCGATTATTATCACGCTGCTTGGTTCGATTGCGGCTTTTCAGCTGCCAATTGCGCAGTATCCGCAGATTTCTCCGCCGACGGTTTCAATCAGTACAAATTATCAAGGCGCTAATGCCGAGGTCGTGGAGCAGTCGGTTGCGCAACAGATTGAGCAGCAGGTCAACGGCGTGGACGGGATGGTTTCGATGTCCTCCACCAGTACAGACTCGGGTTCCTATTCGCTGACGGTGCAGTTTGAAGCCGGACGCGATGCGGATATTGCTGCGGTGCAGACGCAAAACCGCGCAGCGGAGGCGACATCGTCATTGCCGACGTCGGTTCAGACATCCGGCGTGTCGACGCGCAAGTCGTCGCAGGATATGTCGCTGATCCTTTGCCTTTGGTCGGATCAGGATACCTACAGTCGAAACTTTTTGAAAAACTACGGCACGATTTATCTGGTCGACGATATCAAACGCGTAAAAGGCGTCGGCGAGGTCATGGAATTTGGTTCGGACTACAGCATGCGGATTTGGCTGCAGCCGGAAAAAATGGCGCAGCTCGGCGTAGCGGTTACCGACGTGACCGCGGCGATCGAAAAGCAGAACCTGCAAGCCCCGGCTGGGGGAATCGGCAAGATGCCGGCGGTCGCGGAACAGGAATTTCAATATACGGCTCGCGTCAAGGGGCGCTTAAGCGATGCGAAAGAGTTTGAACAGATTATTGTCGCGGCTAAGACCGACGGTTCGTTTATTCGGCTAAAAGACTTGGCTCGCGTAGAATTCGGCAGCAAGGACTACACCTATGAGAGTTTTGCCAATGGACGTCAAGCGACGATGATGGCGGTGAAGCTGACCAGTGATGCGAATGCGCTGGAGACGATCGGCAATGTGAAGAAGGTCATCGAAGAAGATGCGAAGGATTTTCCAGAAGGGATGCATTATCAATTTGTCGTCGATACGACGAAGTTTATTCAGGAATCGATTTTGGAAGTAGTTAAGACGTTTGCCGAAGCGTTACTGTTGGTGGTGCTGGTCGTGTTCATCTTTTTGCAAAGCTGGCGCGCGACGCTGATTCCGCTTTTGGCAGTGCCGGTATCGCTGATCGGCACGTTCGCGGCATTCAGCCTGATGGGCTTTTCAATCAATACGCTGACGCTGTTTGCGATGGTGCTGTCGATCGGACTGGTTGTCGATGACGCTATCGTCGTAATCGAAGCGGTCGAACATCATATGCGTTATGCGGCAATGAGTCCGCTGGACGCGACGCGGCGGGCGATGAGCGAAGTGTCCGGGCCGGTCGTTGCGATTGCCTTCGTGCTGGCGTCGGTATTTATTCCGGTCGCGTTTTCCGGCGGGATGGTCGGAATTCTATACCGGCAGTTCGCGCTGACAATCGCCGTGTCGATGGCGCTCTCGGCAGTGGTCGCGCTGTCGCTTACTCCGGCACTGTGCACGCTGCTTTTGAAGCCGCATGATCCAGACGCGCACAGCGGCAGAATTGGTCGTTTTTTTGAATGGTTCAATCAATGGTTTGAACGAAAGACCGAAAGCTATGGCGGCACATTGGGCGGCCTGATCGGCAAATCGCGTCGCTGCCTGCTCTTCCTCGGGATTGTGATTATTATGATCGGTATTTTATATCGCCTCGTTCCGGCGACCTTCGTGCCGGATGAAGATGAAGGCTTTTACATCGCATCGCTTTCGCTGCCGGAGGCGTCGAGCCTTAACCGGACAAGTCTGACGCTGCACAAGTTTTCCGATGTGGTAAGGCAGCAGCCTGGCGTTACTGATGTGCTGGCGCTGGCTGGCCTCGACATCATGGGCGGCGGTGCGAAGCCGAACGCGGGCACGATGTTTATCGGCCTTGACTCTTGGTCGGCGCGCAAAGAGCCGGAGGTGCAACTCGATGCGATCATCGGTCAGACGTTTATGCGCGGTGCGCAATTGCAGGAAGGCACGGTAGTTGCGTTTTCGATGCCTTCATTGCCAGGACTCGGTATGGTCGGCGGCTTTTCGCTGATGCTGGAAGACCGCGGCGGCGGCTCTTTGGATTTGCTGGACAAAACGGGACAGGCATTCGTTGATGCCGCGCGGCAACGGCCGGAAATCGGTTCGATCTCGGCTAATTTCAGGTCGGGAACGCCGGGCTATGAGTTTGAAGTCGACCGTGAAAAGGCGGAAAAGATGGGCGTATCGGTCAATGAAGTGTTTTCTGTGCTGCAGGTGTTCCTCGGCGGGAATCAGGTCAATGACATCAATAAATTCGGTCGCACGTACAAGGTCGTTCTTCAGGCCGAAGCGCAGTATCGCGGCGATGCGGAAGCGCTGCGTTATCTCTATGTGAAAAGCGCAAGCGATACGATGGTGCCGCTCAATACGCTGGTAAAGGCGAAGAAGGTGAAAGCGCCGACGATTATCAGCCGCTTCAACGGCGTTAAAGCGGTTCAGATCAACGGCAGTCCGGCGAGCGGCTACAGTTCGGGTCAGGCTCTCGATGCACTGGCAGAGGTTGCGAAACAGACGCTGCCTGCCGGTTATGCCTACGAGTGGTCGGGGCAGAGCCGCGAAGAAAAGGAAGCCGGCGGGCGCGTAGGGTTGCTGTTCGGTCTGGCGATCGTCTTCGTCTTCCTCTGTCTGGCAGCGCTCTATGAAAGCTGGAGCGTGCCGTTTGCGGTGCTTCTCGGCGTACCGCTCGGAATTTTCGGCGCGTTCCTCTTGCAGTACATGCGCAATCTGGAAAACAGCGTCTACATGCAGATCGGTTTGATCATGCTGATCGGCTTGGCGGCGAAAAACGCCATTCTGATCGTCGAATTTGCCAAAGTCAGAGTCGACAACGGCATGGAACCGGTTCAGGCGGCGATTGAAGCGGCGAAAATCAGACTGCGCCCGATCCTGATGACTTCGTTCGCGTTCATCATCGGCTGTATTCCGCTGGCGATTGCGAGTGGCGCAGGCGCAGGTGCGCGAACCTCGATGGGGACTGCAGTCGTCGGCGGCATGCTGGCGGCCACCGCGTTCGGCATTTTTCTGATACCGGTACTGTTCGTAGTCGTGGAAAAAGCGACGCAGAAAATTGAACAGTGGCGAAAGAAAAAAGTAGTGTAGTTAGCGCAGTATAAAATAGTTTTGCAGGCGCATGTTGTGAAAGAGACATGCGCCTGTTTTTATGCTTGTGTGAAAATGTAAGAAATTAAAAATATCTGCGCCAAAGAGGACGTGATAGAATAAAGAACGATGCACTCGCTAGAAAAAACGCAAAGAAATGTGTGATTAAAGTGGATATTGTATATACAGTGATTATAATAAAAGAGAAAATGGCGCTGAAAATCTGGCGAAGATGCTGAAAAATGAATTATCCACTGGAACACTGGAAGTGGCGCAAGGAGGTTTACGGTGAATAAGGAAGCGATTGTCGAGGAAACGAAGAAGTTCGTTAAAGCAAAAATGGACGGGGAAGGTTCGGGACATGATTGGTGGCATATTGTGCGCGTCTATAATAATGCGCTGGAGATTGCCCGGCATGAAAAAGACGCGGACCGGTTTATTGTTGAATTAGGCGCATTGCTGCATGATATCGCGGATCATAAATTCGGCTATACGGATGCGGACAGAGAAAGGATCATTGGCGAATTTCTTGCGCCGCTGGCGATTGAGCAAACGGTTATTGATCAGGTGACCTATATCGCGAACTTCATTTCGTTTAAAGGCGGCAAAAATACGCATGTCATGCAGACGATGGAAGGTAAAATCGTGCAGGACGCGGATCGTCTGGATGCGATGGGCGCGATTGGAATCGGCAGGGCGTTTACCTATGGGGGGCATGTACAGCGGCTGATGTACAATCCCAAAGAGGCGCCAGAGCAAGCTGCGGACGAAGATACGATCGCGCATTTTTATGAAAAGCTTCTGCTCTTAAAGGACCGGATGAATACCGAAACAGGAAAGAGAAAAGCGCAGGCGCGTCATGAGACGATGGAATATTTTCTGGAGCGTTTCTTTAGAGAATGGCAGGGCGAATAAAATAAAAGCGCTTTAAAATGAAAAACCGGCATTGCGTCTTTGCTAAGCTGCAATGCCGGTTTTTCGTATTGGATTGTTTGTAGAATTTTAAGCCAGCGGAATGAAGAGCTGCGTTTCGAGGCTTTCTTTTGCCGTTATGCGCGGATCACTGGTGTAGACTTCGATCGATTCGGGCGCAAGCGTAATGTTTTGCGCGTTGGCCCATAAGACCATTTTTTTATACGTGTCGCCGACTTTCATATAGGAACCTTTGTGCAGTGCGGTAACGTATTCTCCGGCCGGCAATGTTATCATTTCCATATTGGCGTTTGTTGAAGACAAAGCGGACTGTACCGGAAAGCCGGTTTGAAAGAGCCACTTTTTAGTGAATGATTTGAAAAACATAGCTAATTTGGATTCGGTTATCAATGATTGCCATTCGATGGCCGAATAGCGTGCGAACGGCGGCTCGCAAATGTCTGCGTTATTTGCTTTCAGGCAGGCGGCAAGGTTTAAAAAATTGTTTTTCATTGTCGCAGGCATCTTCCACATAGAAACGCTGTTGCTGATTGCCAACGCTTTTACTTCAGGGCGGCTTACGATTTTTATCTCGGACAAAATGATCAACACCTATTCCTTAAAATTTTATAATGGCGATGCGCTAAACAACATCATACTACTATACAGTATAAAATAAACTGGCAGTATTTTTAATAAAATACGAACTTATGTTCGCTAAAGTTTTGCGTAAAAAAATGAAGGAGTTCTTTGCTTACTAGGTTAATAAATAAGCAAGGAAGGTCTTTGCGTTAGGGAATGCAGCGCAGAGGGAGGATTGTACCGATGAATGTCCTTCATAACCAAAAAGTAGCGGTCAAGATTACCATGATCTTAAGCGTTATGCTTGTGTTTACGCTGACGGTCGGCATTGTCGGCTTTTTTGCCGCCACCAATATTGCGCAAATGGCGGAAGAAATGTACGGCGAACGCTTGCAACCAATACAAATACTGGATGAAGTTCGTCTGCTCAGCAAAGATACGCAGACTGCCTTAGTGGAATTGATCGAAACGCCGGAGGCGGATAGCCGCCAGGCGTTGATTAATACGATTGAGAAAAATACGCGAGAAATTGACCGTCTGCAGGAAAAATACGAAGCGACCGAACTCGATGATGTGGAACGGCAAAACTGGAGTGAACTACAAAAGAAACTCGGTGAATATCGTCAGGTTCGCACAGAGATCATTGCGCTGGTACAGCAAAATAAGACGGCGGAAGCCTTCGCGCTCTATCGAAGCAACAAGCATATCCTTGTCGATGTCTTGATGCCGCGCAACGTTATTGCAGAATACAATGTCAGACAAGCGCAGAATTTATATATTGAAAGCAGCGCAGTCGCTGCCAATACTCGTGTTATCATCGTTGTGGTTACGCTATTGGCGCTCTTGCTCTCTGCGGGGCTTGGCGTTGTGCTCGCAAGGTCAATTTGCCTGCCGCTTTCGCAGATGCTGGCGAACGTCAAAAAAATCGCGGCCGGAAAACTGGAAGAAACGCCGCATACCTTTCAATCGTGCGATGAACTGGGACAGTTGGCGAATGCCATCGTGAATATGCGGCGTGACTTACGCGGACTGATTGAAGAGTCGGCGGAGAAAAACCGGATTTTGACGCAGGAAATCGCAGAACGAAGGCAAATTCAGGCCGCGCTCATTTTCTCCAAAGAAAAGTTTACCAAAGCCTTTCGTCACGCTGGCGATGCGGTCGGGCTTGTTTCGCTGGAGGACAAGCGCTTTGTCGAAGTCAGCGAAGCGTTTTTTCACAATTTGGGCTATGAACGTGCGCAGGTGATCGGCCATGTTTCCAGCGGATTTGACCTATGGGACGCGCCGGAACAGCGAAGCCGCGTTTATGAAAAGATGCGGGCCGGGCAAAGCTGTCATAACGAGGAAGTGGTTTGGAAAACGGCCAGCGGCGTTAGACGCAGCGGTCTTTTTTCGGCGGAAGTGATTGAGATTGAAGGCAAGAAATACAGCGTCTTCGTCTGGCATGACATCACGAAGCAAAAAGAAGCGGAGGAGGTTTTGCGCAAGGCGAATGAAGAGCTTGAAGCGGAAGTCAAGCGCAGGACGCAGGAACTGACCACTGCCAATCTGGAATTGCGGCAGGCGAATGAAGAATTGCTGGATTCTTTGGCCTTAGTAAAAGACATGCAGCAGCAGCTGATCGAGGCCGAAAAAATGTCCGCCCTGAGCAGTCTGGTGACAGGAATCGCGCATGAAGTCAATACGCCGGTTGGCGTCGGCGTGACCGCCGCGTCGCATTTATTGAAGACCATTCAGGATTACCGCGCTTACAGCGCCAAAAACAAACCGACGCGTACCAGCTTCAGCGAATTCATGGATAGTGCCGAAGAACTGGGAGAGATGATCCTACAAAACGCAAGTCGCACTGCCGAGCTGATCCGCAGCTTCAAACTGGTTTCGGTCGATCAGGCGCAGGAAGAAAAGCAATGCTTCCAGTTGAAAGAGTATCTCGAAGGCGTGGTGCAGAGTTTGCAGTCCGTCTTGAAAAAGAGCGGACACAGCGTAATGATCGAGTGTCCGGACGATCTGACGCTCGACAGCTATCCCGGCGCTTTCGTGCAGATTGCAAGCAATCTGCTGATGAATTCGCTCATTCATGCCTATGAACCGCAGACGCGCGGTCAAATGCGCTTCACGGCAAAACGACGTGAAGACCGTCTGCTGCTTTGCTATGCCGATGACGGAAAAGGCATCCCAGCCGATGTACTGTCGAAAATCTTCGAGCCATTCTTCACCACAGGGCGCGGTAAAGGCTGCAGCGGCCTTGGGATGCATATCCTATACAATATCGTCACGAAGCAATTGCAGGGCAGCGTGACGTGCGAGAGCCAGGTCGGACAGGGCATTCGTTTCTTGATGGAACTACCGTTGGAAACGGAAACAGTTTAGTAAAATAACGAGCGAAATGATGAGCTTAAGAGGAAAAATTAAACGACAGCTGTCCCAATGGGGCGGCTGTCGTTTTTCTTACGATCTGCGAGAACGGCACTTTTACGAGACTTTCTTTATGTGTGACTTAACGTGGTGAGTATACTAAAATGGGAATGGCATTGTGGCAATGTTTTGTCATTTTTGAATTGATTCAATAATGCTACAATTCGAATGTAAGCAAAGGCAGGAGGAAATCCAAATGAAGGAGCTACAGCAGCGGCAGAAACAAATTTTGAAATATTTGTTGCAGACGGAGGATTTTGCACCTGTTAAAAATGTGGCGGCGGTGCTGCAATGTTCGGTCAAAACGATCCGCAATGATTTGGCGAGCATGGAAAAAAGCGGCGTGCTGCTGGAAAAAACGGCAGGGCGGGGGATTCGGATTCTTCCGGCGGGGCGCGATCAGATCGGCGATATCGTCGCCGAGAGGAACTCGCTGCCGGATTTATCGGTGGAAAACAGGCGGCTGAAAATATTGTTTGAACTGTTTGAAGGCACGAAAGAAAAACTGTCGATCCAGTATCTGGCGGACAAGTATTTCGTCAGCAAGACTTCGATCGTAAATGATTTCAAGGTGATCGAAGAAAAACTGGCAAAGTACAATTTGCAATTGAAAAAAAGCATGCAGGGTACTTATTTGGTCGGTGCGGAAAGCGATATCCGCAAAGCGATGGTCGAGCGGCTGAACGAGCTGATCTGTGCGAAGCAAGTGGAAACCTCGCGTATCGATAAGGAAACGATTTTGGAATTGGAAGAACACTTCGGCGAATTCAACGTCAATCAGGTGAAGGAAATAGTCGAAAAAGCGGAAGCGCTGTTGCAGTATCAAATAACGGAACCCTACTATATTAATCTGATCACGCACTTGTTGATTTTAATTCGGCGCACCAAACAGGGAAAAACCATTTATGCGCAAGCAAAAGCGGAAAAAATGCTGGACCCGTCGTTTTATCGCGTTTCGCAAGAAGTGGCCAAAGTCCTAAGCGATACGTTTGCGATTCCGATCAACGAAGAGGAAGTGTTTTATATTTACCGCTATCTGATGTCGTCAGGCGGCGTGATTGCGCAAGAGACGTACGGCGGAAAAAACAATGCGGTCGATGACCTGCTGCAGCAAATGGCAACGGAAATGATTGCATTGGCGGAACAGATTTCGCAGCTTCAATTTCTCTTTACGCCGCTCTTGTTTAACAACTTAATCCTGCATCTGAAACCGATGCTGAACCGGATCGAGTACAATATCGAAATTAAAAATCCGTTGCTGGCGGAAATAAAAGAAGAGTTTCCCGCGATCGTGCTGCTGCTGAAGCTGGTGATCCTTAAAATCAGAATGCGCTACCAACTGCCGCGCATCAGTGAAGACGAGATCAGTTATATCGCGGTCTATTTTCAATCGGCGATTGAAGAGGCGATTCAGCGGAAAAATGTGATGATCATTTGCTCGACCGGCGTCGGCACTTCGCATCTGTTGGCGAAGCGGGTGACCAATCAGTTTCCTGAGTGGAACATTGTCGATATCATTTCGGCCAAAGAATTGGAACGCAAAAAGGATCTGACGCAAATTGATCTGGTGCTGTCCACGGTAAAACTGGCCAAGCCGATCAACAAACCGGTGGCTTATGTCAGCGCACTCTTCAATAAGACGGATGTAGGCCGGATCAAGGAGTTGCTGGTCAAAGGCCATCAGTCTATGACGACAGAGGCGAATCCGGAACGGGAAATGCCGGAGGAAAAAGAACTCCAATGGACAAAAGAGCAGCACGCAGAGCATGCGCAGGCGGTGCTTATCGAACGCATTGCGTGGAACAAGCTGGAGGTTTGCGTCTACCGGAAACAAAGCGGGCAAAAAGAAGAGAGCGTGACCGTCTTGCAAGAGAGGGCCGCCGGAAAAAACAAAATGGTTCTTACGCTCGCTGAAGGGCAGGAATTGTCCGCAGCGCTGCTGCGAAAATGCTATTCTTTTTTGCTGGAGACAAAACAGGGATAAACTACAACAAGCGGAGGGCTCAGATATGGATTTGTCGATGGTGATTGATGAAAGCCGCATTAACCTGGAACTGGATGTGGCGGATAAAGCGGAAGCGATAGACGCGTTGGCGGATATGCTGATGGCATCGGGCGCATTATCTTCAAAGGAAGGTTTCGTACAAGACGTCTATTTAAGAGAAGCGGAAGGGATGACCGGAATCGGCGGCGGCATTGCCATTCCGCACGGCAAATCGAACAGCGTCATAAAAACGTCGTTGGCGATCGGACGGACAAAAGCGCCGATACTATGGGAGTCTTTGGATGACGAACCGATTCAATGCATCATCTTGTTTGCGGTGCGCGATGTGGACAGCACCACGGTGCATGTGAAGCTGCTCGGCGAATTTGCCGGAAAACTGGCCGACGAACAGGTGGTGGAACGGTTGTTCAGCAGTACGCAAACCAGTGAAATCATCGCTATCTTCAGCGGAAATAAATAAGAGGAGTGAGCAAGATGAACATTGTCGGAATCGCTGCCTGCACGTCCGGGATCGCCCACACCTACATCGCCAAAGAAAAACTGCTCAAAGCGGGGAAGGAGTTAAACCATACCATCCATATCGAAACACAGGGCACGATCGGCACCGAAGACGAGCTGCCCGCCGCTGCAATTGCCGCAGCCGACGTCGTGATCATCGCCGCGGACATCAAAGTGGGCGGCAGGGAACGGTTTCAAGGAAAACGGATCGTAGAAGTGCCTACGCACATCGCGATCAAATCGCCGAAAGCCTTACTGAACAAAATCCAAGCCGATCTGAACGGGTAAAAATGAGGAAAGTGGAGGTTGTTTTTTATGTTGAAAGAGTTGGAATTAAAACGGCATGCGTTGACCGGCATCTCCTACATGATCCCGCTCGTGGTTGCATCCGGATTATTGATTGCGATCGGCAATATAGCCGGCGGCAATCCGGCCTTAATTTCGGATTATAAAAGCCAGTACAACATCTGGGAAGCGGCCGTAACGCTCGGCGTGTATGGCATGGGTCTGATTCCGGCGATCATGTCGGCGGCGATCGCCTATTCGATTGCCGACCGGCCGGGGATTGCGCCGGGCTTGTTGATGGGCATGATCGCGAATGCGATGGGCGCCGGGTTCCTCGGCGGCATGCTGGGCGGTTATCTGTCCGGCTGGTGCGTGAACTTTCTCAAGAAAAACATAAAAGTTCCGCTCTGGGCGCAAGGCCTGATGCCGATGATGATCATCCCGCTTCTGGCATCGCTGATCGTCGGCTTTATCATGTTCTTTGTAATCGGACGGCCGATTGCCGCCGCATCGTTTGAACTGCGCGATATGCTGGTCAATATGCAGGGCGGTTCAAAAGCGGTATTCGGTTTGATCATGGGCGCAATGGCGGCGTTCGATTTCGGCGGGCCTGTCAACAAAGTGGCCTCGCTCTTTGCCGACGGCCTGTTGATTGACAAAGTGTACGGGCCGGAGGCGATCAAGATCTGCGCATCGATGATCCCGCCGTTTGGCGTAACGCTCTCCTGGCTGATTAGAAGGGCGCGTTACAGCAAGAGCGAAGCGGACAATATAAAGATTGCCTTTCCGATGGGGATTTGCATGATTACCGAAGGCGTCATCCCGATTGCCGCGGTGGATCCGTTTCGCGTGATCTTTTCCTGCTCGTTCGGCGCGGCGATCGGCGGCATGCTGATCATGCTGTTCGACGTCGGATCGCCGGTACCATCCGGCGGCATGTTCATCGTTCCGGCGATGCAAAATCCGCTTGGGTTTTTGCTCTCGCTCGGCGCGGGCAGTCTGGTCACCGCATTGCTGCTCGTCGCACTGAAGAAAGACGTTGACGAGAATGCCGAAGCGGTCGAGGCAGAGGAGGACGAGCTGGATCTGTCGAGCATCAGCATAAAATAGGTAGGAGAGTAGACGCTATGTATGTTTCGATGAAGGCTATGTTAGACAAAGCAAACGACGGATTTTATGCGGTCATGGCGATCAACTGCTTTAATCTGGAGACGGCGCGCAGCGTGATTCGCGCCGCCGAAGAGGAAAACGCGCCGATTATCATCAATCTCTACCAGGATCATTTGGTCGAGCATTGCGACAGCCGTTTGATTGCTCCGCTCGTCAAGACGCTGGCCGAGCGTACGGCGGTAAAGGTCGCGCTCAACTTTGATCACGGACAGGACATATTGCTGCTGAAAAAAGCGATCGATGACGGATTTTCTTCGGTCATGGTCGATGCCTCGCGCTTCGGCCTGGCCGGCAACATTGCAATGACGAAAGAAATCGTCGACTACGCGTTTCCCAAAGGCGTCAGCGTAGAAGGCGAGATCGGCTGCATCGGCAGCACCGAGCAGGCGGAGTTTACCGATGGTTCCATGTACAGCGATCCCGATGAAGCGGTTGCGTTCGCCAGGCAAACCGGCATTGACGCCTTGGCGATTTCAATCGGCTCGTCGCACGGCAACTATCCGCCCGGCATGATCCCCGCTTTTGACTTTGAACGGCTGCAATACATAAAAAAGCAAACCAAGATGCCGCTCGTCCTGCACGGCGGCTCGGGTTCGGGCGAAGCCAACATTTTGAAGGCGGTCAAGTACGGGATCAATAAGATTAATGTCGGCTGCGATTTCATGAATGCCAATCTGAGCGCGGCGAAACAATATCTGCAACAAGAGGGCGAGCTAAACTATTACGAGCTGGTCAGCCAAGTGGAAAAAGAGAGCCGTGAAGTGGTGCGGCATTACATTCGCTTAGCGGGTTCCAACAATAAAAATTGAGGAGATCGATGAATATGTTAGTAAACATGAAAGAATTATTGTCAGTGGCGCAGAAAAATCAATTTGCGGTGCCTGCGTTCAATGTGAGCAGCAGCATGATTTTCAAAGGGGTGATGGAATCGTGCAACGAAAAAAAAGCGCCGGTTATTATTGCGATTCACCCGGATGAATTATCGTTTCTCGAAGACAGCTTCATTGCCGGCGTGCGGGAAGAAGCAAGCAAAAGCAACGTTCCGGTTGCGATTCATCTCGATCACGGCGGCGACTTTGCGCAAGTCGTCAGAGCGATTAAATGCGGCTTCACGTCGGTTATGATCGACGCGTCGCTGCTGCCGTTTGAGGAAAATGTCGCGATTACGCAAAAGGTCATCGAAATGGCGCATGCGGTAAACGTCTCGGTCGAAGCAGAACTCGGCACGATCGGCAGCACCGGAAACGGCGGCGAAAGCGGCAGCGAGCAAATCATTTATACCGATCCGGCTACCGTCAAAGAATTTGTTTCACGAACCGGCGTCGATACCTTGGCGATTGCAATCGGCACTTCGCACGGCATTTACCCCAAAAACATGAAGCCAAAGCTGCGCCTTGATTTATTGAAGGAAATCAGAGGCTGCGTCGACATTCCGCTCGTCCTGCACGGCGGCTCGGCGAACACCGACAGCGAAATTGCCGAATCGGTCAAACTCGGCATCTCCAAGATCAATATCTCAAGCGACATCAAAGAGGCGTTTTACCAAAAATGCCGTGAAGTATTGCAAGATTCGTCGCTGCGCGAACCGAACGCGATCTATCCGCCCTGCATCGAAGCGATGAAAGAAGTCATTGAGCAAAAACTGGAACTGTTCAACGACGTCGGCCAAGCCAAACATTACCTGTAAGAAAACCGCGCGGCACTAAGAAAATAGCCCTCTCTCATTACCCGGGCCAGCGATTGGCGGAGGCAATTCTCCTCCAATCGGCGGTTCGGGTATTTTATTTTTCCAAAGTAGGTGCTGCCGTTGCGGTTTGAAGAATTGCTTGGACAGTATCACGCACAAGGGTGCGTCATTGCGCATAAAAATATTATATGTTATATTTTAGCTGAATATAACGAAGCCGATGAGCATAGTGACGGTGTGTGAAAAATGGGAAAGAGGTGTTGAGTAGTGGAGAGAAACGACGAAAAAAGCCCTTTGCTGGATGCGCTAAAAGCTGTATTGCCCTATTTTAACAAAATTGTACGGGCTGATATGGCGGTAGGTTTGACGGATTTAAACGAATATCTTGGTTCGCAGTCGGCGCAGGGTTTTGGCGTTGAATTGCCGCCCGGCAAGCCGATCAAAGGAATTGCGCGAATTGAAGAGTGCATCCGAACCGGCAAGACGGTCTATGCCGATGTACCGAAAGAAGTGTACGGCCGCGTGATAAAGACGATGTTCGTGCCGGTGATCGAAAACGGCAAGGTTGTCGGTACGATTAGTTCGGGGATTGATGCGCAGGATACGATGGATATGATTGAAATCGTGGAAAACTTGGCCTCGAATACCGGACGCGTCACCGAAAGCGTGGAGCAAATGGCGCAAAGCGCAGCGGAATTGGCCGACTCAGGCCAGAACAGCATTCGTCTGGCGCAGGAGATGAGTGACCGGACAAAAAGAACGACGGACTTGATGGAGTTCATCCGAACCATTGCGGCGCAGACTAATCTTTTGGGCTTAAACGCCGCGATCGAAGCGGCCCGCGCAGGCGAACACGGACGCGGTTTCGCAGTCGTCGCGGAAGAAGTGCGCAAACTGGCGGAACAGTCGCAGGAAGCGGCGAAAAACATTCAAAAGACTTTGAGCGAAATGAATACGGTGGTCGCGGAAATGGGAAAGGCGATTGAGACGACTGGAGCCGTCAGCCAGGAACAGGCTGCGGCCACGCAGGAAATGATGTTTACGCTGGAAAGCATCAACGGCATCGCGCATCGACTGGAAACCGTGGTGAATCGCGCCCGTTAAAAAATAGAAGAGAAGTGAAAAACAGCTGCAACAAAACAGGATTTCTGTTTTGTTGCAGCTGTTTTGCTTTAAAAGTTTATAGATTGTTTAAAATTAGCCGCGCCAATTTCTTATATAATAAAAGGGAATCGAGCGAAAGAAGGAGGCGAGTCCCTGTGCGTTGGTATATAGAAGTTTTGAAAAAGTATGCCGTATTTAATGGTCGTGCCGGACGGGAAGAATTTTGGTATTTTACCTTAGTCAGTTTTATCATTAATATCTGCTTGTCGCTGCTGGATCGTCTTTTAGGCATGGGCGGCGAAGGATTGTTAGGCCTGATTTACATGGTTGCGACACTTTTGCCGAGCCTTGGAGTTTCTTTTCGCCGCCTGCATGATACCGGCCGCAGCGCCTGGTGGATGCTGACGTTGTTCATTCCGATTCTGGGCGTGTTTGTCTATTTAGGACTGATGACGTTTAAAAGTCAGGAAGGCGACAACCAATACGGGCAAAATCCGCAGAATCAGACAGCGTAAAGCAAACGGCAACAAAAAAACTTGCAGCATCAATCTGCAAGTTTTTTTTGTTGCCGTTTTGTTTGCACGAAGCGGTAAATGCCGTAGCCGACCAACGCGATTACGATCGGCACGAACAACAGGTTCGTCAGTTTCGCTCCCGTATGCCAAGCCATGCTGTGCATGACCTTTTGGACAAAGCCATCCATCATATGTTGCAAGCGTTATCATCCCTTCATTCTGGCACGAATTATAGTGCTGTTTTATGTATATAAGAATTCGCGCCGCAAGCGGACTTTCCTGCTTGCCGTTACTGCTGCTTTTAGCAAATTCAACACTTTTAAAGCGACCAAGCCACATTAGAAAGAAGGCGACAAGAGTTGCATTGGAAATCAAACAGGCCGTGAAGAGGTTCTTTCAGCAACCAATTTTTATTACAGCAGGGGCATTTGCGTTGTAGTTCGGCTTTTTTACTTCGGCCAGAAGATCGTAGGAGATAGTAATAGGTTGGTACAGTGGTCAGAGTTGTAATACGTCGGCAAATATCGATGCCGCGTTTGCTTAGGCTGCTGTCGGCCTGAGACAGTTCTTTTAGAGCAAAGCGTTCACCAGTCGAACAATTCATTTGCAAGGCATCACATGCCCGATAATCGCTTTCCCAGGTAATGATGTCAACATATTCATCATCTTTTGTTGTCGGTATCTTATATAAGGGGATTGAACCGAAGCAATCGCCACAACGAAGCGGCGATTCCAGTGAAAGATAGTTGGTATAAAGAAAATAAGCATGCACTTTTTGGCAATTGCAAAGCGGTGTGCTTGAAGGATCATGTCCGATTATTTTCCATGACCACTCAATGCCCAAATTTTTTAGTGCGGCAGAGAAATTTTTTTCGTAGATAGTGGGAGCTTGCGCCAATGCAGTTTCCTCCGGCGCACATAAGTAAGTACGATAGCCAGTAGGAACGCTTGCAAGCGGATACTCCCGACCGATAATTTTCCCACCCATGCGCAATGCATGAAGTAGGCACTCGATGGCTTCCACTAAATGTTCTTTCTTTGTATGTGGTTGAGCGGCGTGAAAATCAATTTCGACTACAACCATATGCGATACCTTTTCCTTTTTATTTCTCTGCGTATATGCAGATTGCGCTAAATCGCTTCGAAAATGCTGCAATCTACACAATCTTTTATCGCTAAAAAGTAAAAAATACTTTAGGGAAAATAAATCGAATCAAACCGTCCGTTTTTTGCGCGTCCACAACGAGAGCGCGAAGCCGACGATGCCCAGAAGGAGAAAGAAGCGGAAATTCTGCTGCGCGCCGAATGCGATTGCTTGCGCTTGCAGCGCAGGCGTAACGTCGCGATAGAGCGTAAGAAAATTGGCGCTGTTCATAGTCAGGAGACTTGAGGCCAGCGCCGTGCCGAGCGCGCCGGCGACCTGCTGCAAAGTGGCCATGATTGCGACGCCGTCGGCGTTGTACTTCGGCGGCAACTGGTTGAGGCCGTTTGTCTGCGCAGGCATTAAGAGCATCGAAGCGCCGAACATGAAGAGCGCGTAAACGACGGTTGTCTCGTTCAGATTGGCTTGCGTGAAGGAAAAAACGGCCAGCGTCAGACTGAGTAGAAAAAAACCGGTCAGCAGCAAGAGTCTTGCGCCGTGTTTGTCGTAAAAACGGCCGGTAAACGGCGACATGATGCCGTTAATCATAGCGCCGGGCAACATGACCAAGGCCGCTGCAATGCTCGAAAAGCCCAAGGCTTTTTGCACGTAAAGCGGCAGGACGAAACCGGCAGCCAATACCGTCATCATGCTGATCATCACGATGGCCGCGCCGATGCTGAACAGGGCATGCGAAAATACGCGAACCTGAATCAGCGGTTTATCGAGACGCAATTGCCGAAAGACAAATGCGGCCAGACTTAAAGCGCCGCTAACGAGACAGCCGAGTACGGCAGCGTCCTTCCAGCCAAGCTCGGCGGAAATGCTCACGCCGTAAACGAGTCCGACAAAGGCGAGCGTGGAAAGGAAAATGGAAAGCGCATCGATCGAAATGCTTTCTTCCGAGCGGATGTCCTTGATATAGCGGCTGCCGCAAAGCAAAGAAAGCACAAGCAGCGGCAGCACGCTGAAGAAAATCCAGTGCCAGTTCAGCCACTCGATCATCACGCCGCCGAATGTGGGGCCGAGCGCCGGGGCGAAACTGGCGACAAGTCCGGCGAGTCCCATGACGCGTCCGCGATGGCTGAGCGGAATCTGCGCTAAGATAATGTTCATCAAAAGCGGCAGCGAGATGCTCGTGCCGACCGCCTGGATGATCCGCCCTGCGAGCAGCAGCCAGAACGTCGTCGCGAAGCCGCAGAGCAGCGTGCCGAAGGCAAAGAGAAAGATCGCCGCTTGGAACAAGCGTGTCGTGCGAACCTTTTTTACCAAGAGCGGCGAAAGCGGGATCAGCGTCGAAAGCGTCAGCAGATAGCCGGTGGTCAGCCATTGAATGACGGCGGCCGAAACGTTAAGCTCATCGATCAGCAACGCATACGCGATGTTCAAGGCGGTTTCGGAAAGGATGCCGATAAACGTGACCAGAGCAAGCGAGACGATAACGATCAGTGTGGTTTTATGCACGGCAGTCTCTTCGCCGACCGCAAGCGCGGGGCGGTTCAAGCGGACACCTCCTGCATCGATTGATGGATGAAAGCGACCGTGTCGATCAGCGAGAGATATTTTTCGCGCTCAAGGCGGGAGAAGAGCGTCGCCAGTTTGGCATGGTAGTCGAGCACATATTGCTGGACGCAGTCCTGGCCTGGCGGCGTAAGTTCGAGCAATACGATCCGCTTGTCGGCAGCGTCCGTGACCTTCTTTAGCATTGCTAACTCGGCCAGTTCGTTGATCAGTTTCGTGATGCTGGGTTTGGTGATTTGCAGCGCGCTGCTGACGTCGCTGACGCGGACGCTGCCGTTTTGCGCAAGCTGCTGATGGATCGTGTGCAAGACGCGGATATGACTCGCCTTCATATTGCTAGGCAGCTCGGGCAGCAATTCGGTTGCCTTTTTTGCCAGCCAGAGGGATTCTAAAATCGGGATGACCAGATCAGATGTAGACATGGGATGCCTCTTTCTTTAATTTAGTTACCTATGGTAATTATTATATATAACTAAAAATGTTTTCGCAAGCGATAACGGCGCGGCGATTTTTTTATTAGGTGCAGTGTTATAATTGAAGGAAAGAGATGGGATGCTGACAGGGGAGGCTCGGTGGAGCATGGAATTACGACAGATCGAATATTTCTGCATGGTGGGCAAACTGCAAAGTTTTACGCGCGCCGCAGAACAATTGCATATTTCGCAGCCGTCGATCACGCAGGCTGTTCGCAAGCTCGAAGAAGAGATCGCGGTGCAGCTGTTTGACCGGAGCAAAAAGAAGGCCGTCCTGACGGCGGAAGGCGAAGCGTTTCTGCCCCGCATGCAAAAAATTCTTGAAGACTGCCGCGCAGCGGTTCAGGAAGCGAAAGACTTTAAGTCCTGCCGCAAAGGCACGGTCAAGGTCGGCGTGCCGCCGATGATCGAATCGTATCTCTTCCCGGATATCTTTTCCTGCTTCAAGCAGCTCTATCCGGGTCTGCAACTGATCGCGTTCGAAGAAACCTCCTCGCTCGATGCGGGCGACAAGCTGGAGAAAGAAGAACTCGATCTGGCGATCATTATTTTGCCGGAGACTTCGGAAACGCTGAACACGCTGGTGATCACGCAGGAAGAGTTCGTGCTCTGCGTGCAGCCGGGGCATCCGCTTTGCGCCGAAAAAGCGGTGCGTTTTGAGCAGTTGAAAAACGAGCCGTTCGTCTTGCTGAAAGAAAAATCGTTCCAGCACCAGATCGTCGTCAGCCGTTGTCAGCGTCAGCATTTCAGGCCGAATACGATCCTTTCCACCAACCAGATCAAGACGATGAAGAGTCTGATCGCCAACGGATCGGGCATCTCGCTCTTGATGAAGATGGTCGTGCGCGACGATCCGCAGATCGCGGTCGTGCCGCTGCAGGAACCGATTCGTTTTGACATCGGCCTGGCGTGGAAAAAAGAGCGCTGTCTCTCCAACGCTTCGCTCGCGTTTATTAAATTCATTAAGGAACAGTATAAACTGACGCAGGTAAAGCATTCATAAAAGGGACATCGCAAAATAGGAAACGCTATTTTGCGATGTCCCTTCCTTCATACTTGGGTTATAAGTGTTTTAAGAATTTACCTTAGCAAAATAAATTTGATAGTCATGCGATTTATTAATACTTTTAGTCTTTTCCGCGAAAATAGTTTTACCGGAACTGATCGTTCTTCGGACCAGCCATGGGTCAGCTGCTATGCCATCCATGGCGCAGCCGACACTAGGAGAATCCGGCTCCGTCGTCGCACCAACCTGCAACCACGGGAATACCAGATATATGACGCCATCCATGGCGCAATATCTGCAAGCAGCGTCCTGCTGCTTGTTCCAGTGATTTTGGTTGTTGCTCCCTGGCTGGTTTCCTCGCTCTTAACGTCCCGGAAAAACTACTTCCGCGGGGAATTTGAAGGAACGGCTGAGGAAAATCATAGAGATTTGCAAAGCTCATTCTGTAATCGTTTTTTTAATTCTATTACTTCGGTCTGGCGACATGATAGGCTCAGGCTATCAACTCATTGTTAGAATGTATTTTGCTTTGCCGGAGCAAGGTGATACTGTGTAGATATGGGAATAAAATAACAATGTGAATGCGCTTCTTTTGCGCAGACGTTGGAGGTAGAGCGAATGATAAGCGAGGAAATCAAAAAAAAGATCCGCGCGATCGTGGGCGCGGAGAATGCGCTGGACTCGAAAGACGAATGCTTTGGCTATTCTTATGACTCCTCATTCGTACCGTTGGCGGAGCAGCATATTCCCGATCTGGTCGTCATGCCGCGCACCACACAGGAAGTGGCCGGCATCATGGCAATCGCGCACGAATACGGCGTGCCGGTCACGCCGCGCGGCACGGCGAGCGGTCGCACCGGCGGCAGCATCCCCGACAACGGCGGCATTTCGCTCGCGCTGCATCGCATGACCAGGATCATCGAACTGGACGAAGGCAACATGATGGTCACGGTCGAAGCGGGCGTGCGTACGATTGACGTCTATGATCACTGTGCGGCCAAAGGCCTGTTCTTCCCGCCCGATCCGGCAAGCTGGAAATACTCGACGATCGGCGGCAACATTGCGGAGAATGCGGGCGGCATGCGCGCGGTCAAATACGGCGTGACGAGCAATTACGTGATGGGGCTCGAAGTCGTCCTGCCGGACGGCAGCGTCATCAACACCGGCGGCAAAGCGATCAAAAATGTGACCGGCTATAACCTGACGCAGCTTTTTACCGGTTCGGAAGGCACGCTCGGCATCGTCACCAAGGCGATTCTGCGTCTCATCCCGATGCCAAAGCTGCGCAACACGATACAACTGATGTTTCCTTCGCTCGACAGCGCCTGCGAGACGATACACAAGATGCTTGTTACCGGCGTCGTACCTGCAGCGGCGGAAATCATGGACAAGATCAGCTTGCAGGCGGTGAGCCGCCATCGCAAGCTCGACATCGATCCGCGCATCGAAGCGTGCATCGTGCTGGAAATCGATGCGGAAAGCGATGCGAATCTTGCTAAACAGGCGGAGCAGATCAAAGCCATTGCCGCAGAACGCGGCGTGCAGGAAGTCCGCGTCGCCGCGTCGCAGCAGGAAGTCGACGAGATCTGGGCGATCCGGCGCGGACTTAGCTCCGCCATCGGCGCAGCCGCGCCGAACCGGTTCGGCGAAGACATCTCCGTGCCGCGCAACGCGTTTCCCGAAACGATCCGCCGGATTCGAAAAATCGCGGAAAAGTACGACCTGACCATTGCGGTCTACGGGCATGCAGGCGACGGCAACGTGCATCCGTCCGTGCTTTGCGACCTCTCAAAACCGGGCGAAGAAGCGAAAGTGCACGAAGCGATCAATGAAATCTTCGCGGTCGCGATCGACGTCGGCGGTACGCTCTCCGGCGAACACGGCATTGGCATAACCAAACGGCCGCACATCGAAAAGGCGCTGGGCGCAAGCGGCGTCAATGCGCTGCAACTCGTCAAGCAGGCCTTTGACCCGAAAGGGATCATGAATCCCAATAAAATTTGGTAGCGAGGAGTTCAATATGAAAAAGGGAGATACAAACGCATGCTTTACGGAAGTGAACGCCATCGTCAGCCAGTGCGACCGCTGCGGTAGCTGCCTGACCGTATGCCCGCTGTTCGGCGAAAAAGACGTCGAGTCTTCCAGCGCGCGCGGCAAGAACAACCTGGCGCGCGCCTTGGTGCACGGCGTCGTTCAGCCAAGCGATGAGGTGCTTGGCATGGTCAACTTTTGCCTGCTGTGCCGCAGCTGCGTCGACAATTGCCCGAACAAGGTGAAGACCGATGACGCGATGATCGCGCTGCGCCAATACTTCGCCGACAAAAACGGCGGCCCCGGCGCGAAATATAAGGCGCTCGGCACGCTGATGAAAAACAGGACGCTGGTGAAATTGTCAGCCGGAACCTGCAACGTGCTGCGCAAGATCGGCGCGAATGCGCTCTTGCCGAACGGCGTCGTACCGAGCGAATTCACGCGCTGCCAATACCTGGCGTCTTTTGCCGGGCCTGCTGCATTGGGCTCGACTGCGCCGCTGCCGAAACAAAACGTGACGCAAGAGAGCAAGGTCGCCTACTTTACCGGCTGCGGCATGCAAATGCTGTTTCCCGACGCAGTGGCGGCAAGTCTTGCTGCGCTGCGCACGCTGACGACGCCGCAAGTCGTCGACAACCACTGCTGCGGCCTGCCGCACCTTGCGCACGGCCAGCGAGCGGAATTCCTGGAGCTGGCCAAGCAGAACATCGCGCTCTTTGAAGATGCCGATCGGATCGTCAGCGACTGCGCCAGCTGCAGCGGGACGCTGAAGCATATCGCCGCTTACTTTGCGGACGACCCCGTCTGGCGCGAACGCGCGGCCGCCTTCAGCGCAAAAGTCATGGGACTCAGCGAATACCTCGTCCAAGCCGGCTATACGCCGCGCAAGGGAGGCGACGCAGGGATTACATTCCATGAACCATGTCACTTAGGACGTGGTCAGGGCATAAAAAAACAGCCGCGCGAACTGCTACAGGCGACAGGCCGCTTCGTCGAGATGAAAGGCTCCGACCGCTGCTGCGGCGGCGCAGGTTCGTTTCATCTCGACTACCCCGAAATCGCGGCAAAAGTCCTCGGAAAAAAACGCAGCAACATCGAACAATCCGGCGCGGACATCGTCGTCTCCGAATGCCCGACCTGTCTCGTACAACTGCAAAAAGCCTCCGCCCGCAGCAACGGAAAATTCAAAGTGATGCATATTAGTCAGGTGATTTGAAGCGCGGCGATGTAGAAGTTTTTTCAGGGAAGGAAAAATCCGTACGCAGCTGTTTTGTGGAAATGAAAAAGGGCGGGGGAATTGCGTGATAAGGAGAGCAATGAGAAGTAATAAGGAGTAAAAGGTAAATAGAGGAAGCTATCTTCGCAGCAATCGTCCGTAAGTTTTCTTGCGTGCTAAAAGAGTCTGAAAACACCATTGCTTATAGAGTTTAACAGGCTTATGCTTAAGGCAAATGATGAGCCGCTACGGATCGAAGAAGGTGTTTGCGATGATCAGTAATGTCGCTTCGAAAGGTGCACTCTACTACTACAGCAATTACCGTTCGACGCCGATTTACGCATCCGCGGAGCCGTATGCCATCTTGCCGCTTCCCGGCACTTCTTTTGCTGCGCCGTATGCCGCCAGTTCGCTCGGTGCAGTGATTAGCGATGCCGAAAAAATATGGAACCAGGTGAATTTTTTACAGAAGGCGGCTCAGGATTTTCAAACGGCGGCAACGGATAACGCGGCAACGGGAACAGCTGAGATCGTGCAACAGGCAGAGAAGTTCGCCCAACAATACAACAGCACGGTGCAGAGTCTTACCGAGCAGAGTCGTTTGAGACAGGAGCTGCAGGCGGTTGCAAAAGATGCCGCACCGGAATTGGCGCAGCGCGGCATTCGTCTGGATGACGCCGGACAATTGAAACTGGATAGCGCGCAACTTCAGAGCGCTTTAGAAAAAGATCGTTCGGCAACGCTGACGGCGCTGAGCGGAGAGAAGGGGCTGATCAGCGGCAGTCAAAAAGTATCAGAAGCCGTCACAGAGAATGGGCTGAGCGGATTGCTGGCGAAAGATGCCGCGATCCAGCAGAACACGGCGGCGGATGAGCAAGAGCAGACGGCAGCAAATGATGAGGAAGAATATCAAACGATGTTGAAACAAGGTTTGGCTTGGCTGCAAAGCAATCCGGTCGGCAATTTTCTGCATGTCCTTGCGTAGTCATTTCATTCCGGTAAGCGTCCTTACCGGTTTTTTTTTTATGCAACAAAACAAGCTTCCGGGCAAATGCCTGGAAGCTTGTTTGCGCTTTGAATGCTTTGCAAAGCGAATAAATGTAAAAGCGCGGCTCGCATGGGCAGGGATTCGGCTGCGGCGACGCGAAGGAACTGATACATGAATTTACCAAGCCGTGTGCGCAAGGCGCCGTTAAAAGATTTCGTTTGAGGCGAAGGGGTGGGAAATATGGATGAACAGCAGCGTCATCGATTATTGCATGAGCTGAGCGGCAGTCCGTTTCGCGAAGAGTATTGCCGCGATGAGTTTCTGCATGAGATGTTTGAAAAGAACGCGGATCAGCAGCCGGAGAAAATGGCGCTGGAATGCCGCACGACCAAGCTTACGTATCGCGAACTGGAGGAACGCAGCAACCGCTTGGCCGCTTATCTGCGCCGCAGTGGTCTAAAGAGCGGCGAGCATGTGATCTTGATGCTCGACAAGACGGAAAACCTGTACATTGCGATGCTGGCCATCATGAAAGCGGGCGCGGCGTATGTGCCGATCGACTTGTCGTTTCCGGGCGAACGGGTGGAATACATCATCGCCGATTCGGGCGCGCGTTTCTGCATCAGTTCGAGCGAGATCTGGCAGGCGAAAGGGATCGTGCCGGGTGAAGGCGGCGTGCAGCCGGTCTTGGTGGATCGCGATGCGCCGCAGATTGAGCAGGAAAGTCCGGCGCGCTTGACGCCGGAAGAAATCGGTCTGAACCGGAGCGCTCTCTTTTCCTCCTGCTACATCATCTATACGTCAGGAACGACAGGCAAGCCGAAAGGCTGCATCATCGACCACCGCAACATCTGCAACTATGTGCGCGGCGCGACCGTTACCTACGGCATCAAGGGCGACGATCGCATTTTGCAGTGCGCTTCGGTCGCGTTTGACGCGTCGCTTGAAGAAATATGGATGGCGTTTGCCAACGGCGGCACGCTGATCGTCGGGACGAAGGAAATTATGCAGGCGGGTGCGCTGTTCGGCGAAATGATGACGCAGCATCAGGTCACGGTGCTTTCTTGCTCGCCGACCTTGCTCTCGATGGTCGAAAGCGATATGGACACGGTACGTCTTTTGATTCTTGGCGGCGAAGCGTGTCCGCACGATCTGGTGAAACGCTGGGCTGGTCCGCAGCGCACGATTTATAATTCGTACGGGCCGACCGAAGCGACGATCGTCGCGACGGTCGGCGAACTGAAGGCCGATAAGCCGGTGACGATCGGCAAGGCGCTGCCGAATTATCGCACCTACATCGTCGACGAAAAACTGGAGTTGGTCGACATCGGCGCGGAAGGAGAGCTGTTGATCGCCGGGCCGAGCGTATCGCGCGGTTATCTGAACATGGACGATCTTGACGCCAAGCGTTTCGTCTTTACGCATAAGATCACCGGCGAACCGGACTGCTTCTATCGCACCGGCGATCTGGTCTGTTATACGGAGGAAGGCGAGATCGAGTATCATGGACGCGGCGACGATCAGGTCAAGCTGCGCGGTTTCCGCATCGAACTGTCGGAGATCGAATCGCTTCTGATGCAAGACCCGGCGATTCTTTCGGCGGCGGTCGCGCTGCACCAGACAGGACAGCAGCTCGCGGCCTACGTCGTCTTGCGCGAAGGGGAAACAATCGACTACAAAGCGCTGCGCGAGACGCTGAAAAAAAAGCTGCCGCCGTACATGATCCCGTCCTGGCTCGATGAAGTGGCGTCGCTGCCGACGTCGATCAGCGGCAAGATCAATCGCAAACAGCTGCCGACCGCATTGCAGCCGTTCGTCGATGAGCAGCGCGAGATCATTGCGCCGCGTACGCCGCTCGAAGAGGAGATTACGGCGGTCTGGAAGGAAGTCTTCAAGCTGAACGAAATATCGGTGACCGATGATTTTTTTTATGATCTGAGCGGCCATTCGCTGCTGGCGGCCGGTGCGGTCTCCAAGCTGCGCAAGCTGGACCGCTTCAAGAGCGTCGCGGTCGGCGACATTTATAAATATCCGACGATAGAGGGCTTGGCGAGAAACATCGAAACGTCCGCTGCGCCGCAGCCGTCCGACGTCAAACGCGAGTTCTACCATGCAACGACGTCTTCCTACCTTGCTTGCGCGCTGGCGCAAGGCCTGGCGATTGCCGGATTGTCGCTGCTGCACTTTTGGCAATGGCTGGGCGTGTTCTTCGTCTTCGCTTATCTGTCGAACCAAGGTTTCGAAGTGGCGCAGGCTGTCGGCTGGGCGATCGCCAGCTATGCGATCGTACTGCCTCTACTTTTTATCTTCGTGCTGGCGGCCAAATGGCTGTTGATCGGCAGGCTGAAGGCGGGCAGCTACCCGCTCTGGGGTTCGTATTATTTCCGTTACTGGCTGGTCTGTAAACTGGTCGAAATTTTGCCGCTGAATTTTTTCGAAGGCAGTCCGGTTTTGCCGTGGTTCTACCGGCTTTTGGGCGCTGAGATCGGCAGCGGCGTGTACATGGGCTCAGCCAGTTTGATGACGTTCGATCTGCTGCGTGTCGGAAGCGGCGCGACGCTTTGTGCGGGCAGCAGCGTGAGCGGTGCCTGGGTGACGGGCGGACGGTTGCATCTTGCGCCGATTGCAATCGGCGAGAAATGTCTGGTCGGTAACCGCGCGGTGCTGGCGGGCAATAATGTGATGGGCGACGGTGCGGCGCTCGGCGATCTCTCGCTGCTGCCGGAAGGCGTCAACATCCCGTCGCATGAACTTTGGAACGGTTCGCCGGCTACGTTTTCCTCACCCTGCCATTTGATCAAAAATGAAACGGTCGAATGGTCGGGCGGACTGGTCGCGCTCTTTGCACTGAGTGCGCTGCTTTTGCCGACGTTGATGGAAAGCCTCTTTTTCCCCGGCCTGCTCTTTATTGAGACGATGATCGAAGTGCCCGACAGCATTGGGGCCTGGCTCTTATGCGCGCCGTTTTTGGCGCTGAGCTATATTCTGATCCTGCTGCTTTTGACTTCACTCAGCAAAAAGATCCTGTGTTTTGATATGAAGGAAGGCTGCTATCCGCTCAACAGTTCCTTCTATTTTCGCTACTGGCTGTTCAGCCAATTGTTCCGGCATGTCGAATCGATGCTCAGCGGCCTCTTCGGGACGATCTATACCGCTGCCTGGCTGAAAACTCTTGGTTTGCGGCTTGGTAAAGGCAGTGAGGTGTCCTATGTGCGCGACATCATGCCGGATATGCTGGAAGCGGGCGACGGCTGCTTCTTTGCCGACGATGCCAGCGTCAGCGGCGCGGTCATTGACGGCGGGAAACTGTATCTGAAAAAGACGCGGATCGGCGATCATAGCTTTATCGGCAACAGCGCGGTCATACCGGCCGGAGCGCAGATCGGCAGCCATTGCCTGATCGGCGTGCTGTCGACGGTGAACGTGCAGACGCCGGTTTCGGATGGCACGTCATGGCTCGGTTCGCCGCCGATCTTTCTGCCGAAACGGCAGAAGGTCGAAGAATTCGGCGACGCGCAGACGTTTACACCGTCGGCCAAACTGATCTGGCAGCGGCGGCTGATTGATTTTTGCAAGATCCTTTTGCCGATGACGATCTTTATCAGCCTGGCCTGCATTGTGATCCAACTGGTGTTCAGCGATTTTGGCGCAAGCCGCATCGAAGTCCTGCTCGCGCTGATGCCTCTCATTTATATCAGCGCGGGCATCGCCTGCATCCTGCTGTTTGCGCTGCTGAAGCAGCTGTTGGTGGGCCGCTACAAACCCGGCGTGCATCCGCTCTGGAGTCTTCATGTCTGGCTTGCGGAGTTGCTCACCGGTTTGTATGAAGACTTAGTCGTGCAGTTCTTCTATCGAATTTTGTGCGGTACGCCGTATGCGGCGTGGGTACTGCGTTGTCTCGGCGTGAAAGTGGGACGGCGCAGCTACATCCAGACCAGTTGGATCACGGAATTTGACATGGTGGAAATCGGCGACGATGTGGCGCTCAATGAGGACGCCAATCTGCAAACGCATCTTTTCGAAGACCGGATCATGAAGATCGGCAAGATCACGCTCGGCGATCGCTGCACGGTCGGCGCGTCGGCGACGGTACTCTACGATACCGAACTGGGCGACGGCTGCGAAGTATCGGATCTGAGTCTGATCATGAAAGGCGAGATGCTGCCTGAAAACACGACCTGGCAGGGCGTGCCGGGACAACGGATATAAATATAAAAGGGTGTGGGCGCATGAAAACATCGGAAGCGATACGAAGCAGACGAAGCGTGAGAAAGTATGAGGAGCGTCCGGTGGAGCGGGAAAAGATTGAGCAGTTACTGCGGGCCGCGATGCAGGCGCCGTCGGCGGGCAATCAGCAGCCGTGGGAATTTCTCGTTGTTGAAAATAAGGAGATGCTGCAAAAACTGGCGAAGGCGCATCCTTATGCGCTGCCGATGGCGAAGGCTGCGCTGGGCATACTTGTGTTGTCGAAAGAAGCGGCGCTAAAACATCCGGCGTATTGGCAGCAGGATTTGGCTGCCGCGACGCAAAATCTGCTGCTTGAAGCGGTGGAACTCGGCCTGGGTGCGGTCTGGATGGGCGTTGCGCCGGAAGAGGATCGGATGCAGTTTATTAAAGATCTGTTTCAGTTGCCGCAAGGCGTGACGCCGTTTGCCATGCTGGCCGTCGGTTATTCGCCGGACAATCAATTTGTCGATCGCTTTGACGCGACGCGGATTCACTACGAGCAGTATTAAAAAAGGGCAAGCGGAGTATCCGATATTATTAGCGTCGCTGAAAGGGAATGCGGCAGATAGCGTCGAAAGAACCTAAAATATGGAAAGTAAAAAGGGGGACGCGATATGTTCGGAAAACGCTGGATCATTCTTGCCCGTTTGCTGATTGCACTGGCCATACTTAATGCTGCTTTTTTCTCCGGCATCAGTACCGTCGCTGCAGCGGAAACTAGCAAGCAACATGCGCCGGATACCGAGCTGCTGATGACGATTGTTGAACACAATGCGGACGTCAAGCGTATGCTGCTGCAATCGATCGATCAGGCGAAGCGGATCAATCCGGATCGGGAAACGAATCCGGCCCAATCGCTGGAAGAGTATTACGACTATATCGATTGGGCGACAACGGCCATGCCGTTCAACATTCTGCCTGCGGCGGAGCGGTATCCTAAATTGTACGAGAGCATCGATCAGAGCCTGGACTACTTTTATTTCATCAATGACCAACCGCTGGCCGAACTCAGCGGCAAAGGCTACTACCACAATTCGCTGCAATATGTCGAACCGTATCGTTCGTGGCTGGTCGTTTTCACGAAGCATTGGGGGGACTATCTGAGCACCAAGAATTCCTGGAATGAAGAGTTTTACCGAAAATCCTGCGCCGATGAACGGTTCGGCATGAACAACGGCTGGTATGAAAGTCCGGAAAAATGGACAACCTTCAATGAATTTTTCGCCCGTTATTTGAGTTCGCCGGCTGCGCGGCCGATTGCCGCCGCAGCGAATGAAGCGGTCGTCGTTTCTCCGGCGGACTCCGCGCCGCAGGGCGTCTGGAAAATTGACAAGGACTCCCGCTTTGTACAACAGCCGGGCGTGCAGTTAAAATCGGCCAACTTTAATTCTGTAATCGATCTTATCGGCAAGGATAGCGCCTATGCCGGAAAATTCGCCAATGGCGTGCTGACGCATACTTTCCTGGACGTGAATGATTATCACCGTTATCATTTTCCGGTGAGCGGTACGATCAAAGAAGTGCGCACGATTCTCGCCGACGATGCGGTGGGCGGCATCATCGTCTGGGATAAACAATTGCGCAAGTACGTGCTGGAGGATCAAATTCCCGGCTGGCAGGCGATCGAGACGCGCGCCTGCGTGATCATCGAGACGGAGAAATACGGCTTGGTCGCAGTGCTGCCGATCGGCATGTCGCAAGTGTCTTCGGTTAATTTTGAAACAAGCGTGAAAGTCGGCGCGAAGGTCAAAAAAGGCGACCCGCTCGGTTATTTCCTCTTCGGCGGTTCCGATATCGTGATGCTGTTTCAGCCGCAGGCCCACTTTACGCTGACGGCGCCTGCGCTTGACGCGAATTCCTATAAGCATATTTACATGGGTGAGGCGTATGGACTGCTGCAGAAAGGTGTCCGATAGACAAGAAATAAAGCGAAAGACCGCTCGGCGAAAACTGCCGGGCGGTCTTTGTTTTGCGTTTAGAAAAAATAACGGAAGTAGACGTAGATGTGGCTGAGTACGATTGACACGAGCATCAGCGGGAACGCGAGTTTGAAAAAACTGCGGAAGGTAATCGCGATGCCGTTCTTCTCGGCGATTCCGGCGACGACGACATTGGCGGACGCGCCGATCAATGTGCCGTTTCCGCCCAGGCAGGCGCCCAGCGCGAGAGACCACCAGACCGGCTCGAGATTCATGCCGGAGAGCTGTCCCATTTCCTGCAGCATTGGGATCATCGTTGCGACAAACGGGATGTTGTCGATGAAAGCCGAGGCGATCGCCGAGAGCCAGAGCACAAAAAGTGAAGTTTCCATCACCTGTCCCTGCGTCAGGGCAAGAGCCCAGTGCGCGATCGCCTTGATCACGCCGGTCGATTTCAGGCCGCCGACCAAGACGAAGAGTCCGGTGAAGAAGAAGATCGTCGGCCATTCGATATGCAGCAGGATCTCTTCCGGCTCTGCCTTACTGATGAGCAGCAAAAGCATCGCGCCCGCCAAGGCGATGGTCGCGGATTCTAAATGAAAGAAGCCGTGCAGTGTGAAACCGAGGATGGTAAGGCCAAGCACGAAGAGCGATTTCTTCAGCAGCGCCTGATCGTGAATCGCATCTTGATAACGTAATTGTAAGACGCTAAGTCGATGTTCTTCTTCGACATGTAAATCCTTTCTGTAAAAGAAAAGCAAAAGGGCGATGGTGGCAAGCAAAATAAAAATGCATATCGGCGCAAGATTATAAGCGAATGAGTTAAAACTTAAACCGGTGGCGCTGCCGATCATGATATTGGGCGGGTCGCCAATCAAGGTCGCCGTACCGCCGATGTTAGAAGCGAGTATTTCGGAAATCAAAAACGGCAGCGGGTTGATTTGCAGTTTATCGGTCAGCGTGAGCGTCACCGGAACGATCAATAAGACCGTGGTCACATTGTCGAGTAAAGCGGAGGCAATGGCTGTGATGCCGGAGAGCAAGGCGAGCAGACGGAACGGATGCCCTTTGGTCACATGCGCCGACCAGATCGCGACTGCCTCGAACACGCCGCTGCGCCGGGTGATGGTGACGAGAATCATCATGCCGATCAGTAAGCCCAGCGTGTTGAAATCGATATCGTCTTTCAGCGCGGTTTCCTGGCTTAAGAAACCAAGCAGCAGCATCACGACGCCGCCCGTCATCGCGACCACCATGCGGTGGAATTTTTCCCAGATGATCAGGATATAGGTAAGCGTAAAAATCAGGATTGAGGCATAAAAAGCGATATCGTGCAAATGAAACACTCCTTTTCGGTTGAAAATAAAGAGAAGAAGCCCTTGGCGACAGGCTCCTCCAAAAAATACATGCGCTATGCTTCTTTTTTCAGTATAGCGGATAGGAAAGCGGACGTCAAATGGTAAAGAAGTAGGACTTTCTTCTGCTAACTTAGACTTTAGCCTTGAATCGGATGGCGTTTTTTGGGCGAGTAGGTTAAAATTAGAATTGAAATCGTTGGAATAATGCGACGAGGAGGAAGCGGGATGCTGCGTTCAATAAAAAGTCAGCTCTTGATGATCGTTTTTTTGCTCGTTTCCATATCGTTTTTTGTCTCCGGTGCGGTGAACATGTATATGGTGTCCTCTTCGTTCGAGCGCCACAGCAAGGAAGATAATCTGATGTTTGCCGAAGCGTTGTCGAAAAACGTATATAGTTTTTTTCGTAATGCGTATCATGTCACTGACGGTCTGGCTAAAGATAATGACGTGCGCGGCATGGATGCCGAAGTGCAGCGGCAACTTTTTGTCGCTACTGCGGCTCGCTTTCCGTTTTTTAACAATTTGCATTCGACTGCGCTTAGTGACGGCATGCAGATCGCGCGCGCATATGGGCCGAATGCCAGTCGTCGTAACCGAGACTGGTTTTTGGAAATGAAGCAAACCGGTCTGCCGCGCATTTACTCGGCGTATACCTTGTCCGGCGATATTGCCGTCGTTGCAATTTTGGAACCAATTTTTGACAGACAGGGAAACTACGTCGCAATCATGGGCGGCGATTTGAAGCTGGATTACATACAGCAATTGGTGGAACGCTTTAATGACCGGCCGGGCAGCCAAGCCTACATACTCGACGCGAATGGCGTTGTCTTGGCGCATAACGAGCGTAAGCAATTTCAAGAACGCTACAATTATTTGACGCGAACAAAAAGTATAGTCGTTAAGGATGAAAGCGGCAAAGCTGTCCAACTGGCTGTGGGAGGAGAACAAAAAACAGAAGTGTTGGATATTGCCATTCCGGACACGCTGCATGAAGTGAGCGTGAAGGCGTTGGCGGGAGAAAGCGGAACTGCGGAATACCGAGACCTGGACGGTAACGATATGATTTGCGCGTACTATCCGATTGAGATACCGGAAATCCCGAGCCGCTGGGCGGTTATCACCGTGCAGGACAAGTCTGTCGCGCTGGCGCTGGTGTATGACGTGACGCGTCGCAATGCTCTGATCGGCGGCGTGATTTTGCTGCTGGCCTTCGGCGGCGTATATCTCTTCATCTCCCGGCGCGTCGTGCAGCCGATCAACGAGTTGATTGCCGGAACGGATGAAATTGCCCAAGGGGATTTATCGAAGCGCTTGAAGGTAGGCTGGATAAAGGAACTGGGGCAGTTGGCGAAGGCGTATAACGTGATGGCGGAAACGCTGCAGCAGAGAAATATGGAACGCGAGTTGGATCGGGCGGCCTTGGCGGCATCGGAGATCAAGTTTTCCAAGGCGTTTCGCTATTACGCGGATGTCATCGGCATCACGCGCCTAGCTGACCGGAAGATCGTCGAAGTGAACGAGGCGTTTTATGAGATCTTCGGCTATGCGGCAGAGGAGATCCTCGGACATACGACGCTTGAAATCGGTCTGATGCCGGATACGGATGAACAGAGAGCGAAGAGTGCGGCGGTGTATCGTGAGCTGAACGAGGGGAAGGCGGTGCGCAACCGTGAAGTCGAGTGGCGGACGAAAGACGGCGTGAATCGTCTTGGCCTATGGTCGGCCGAAGCGATTGAAATCAACGGCGAACGCTGTTCGATTTTTGCCTGGAAGGATATCAGCGAGCTAAAAGAGGCGCAGCAGCAACTGCAGGAGGCGCACAACCAGCTGGAAGCGAAGGTGGAGATGCGGACGCAGGAATTGACCGCGCTGAATGAAGAGCTGATTGCCAGCAATGAGGAATTGTCGAACACGCTGCTGGAGCTGCGCAGAACGCAGGATCAATTGGTGCGTTCGGAAAAAATGGCCGCGCTCGGCGGTTTGGTGGCCGGGGTGGCGCATGAAATCAATACGCCGATCGGCAGCAGCGTAACGGCGGCGTCGCATTTGGCCGTGATCTCGAAAGAACTGCGCGAGGCTTATCAGCTGCAAAAACTGGGTACGCGGCAATTCGTCGAATATATGGACGACTGCCTGGAAGGGGCTCGCATCATACAGGTCAATCTGGAACGCGCTGCCCGTCTGGTCAAAAGCTTCAAGCAGGTGTCGGCCGATCAGGCCAGCGAAGCAAAACGGGTGTTCAAGGTGAAGGAGTATCTGGAGGAAGTATTGCTGAGCATCCAACCGCATTACAAGCGGACGAAACATCATATTGTAACCGAGTGTGATGAAGACTTGAAAGTAGATACGTTCCCCGGCGCTTTTTCGCAGATCATCACGAACTTGCTGATGAACTCCATTATGCATGCCTATGATGAATCGGATGAGGGCAAGATGACGATTAAGGTCTATGAAGAGAAAAAAAGTCTGGTGCTCGATTATGCCGATGACGGCAAAGGCATGGAGAAAAATGTGCAGGAACGGATTTTTGATCCTTTCTTCACGACGAAGCGCGGGGTAGGCGGAACCGGCTTAGGCTTGTATGTCGTGTACAATATTGTTGTCCAGCAACTCGGCGGCAGCATTCGCTGCGAGAGTGAACCGGGGAAAGGAACGAAATTTCAGATCCGGATGCCGCTCTGAGCAGATGTCGCATGAAAGTTTTTTAAAAAGGCTCCAGCAGAGAAAGAATGAAAATTGTGAATATGACACGCGCTATTGTCAAGCTGAAAAAACTGTGATAGAGTAACAACAAAATAAATAAGTTGGCGAAAAGCGATGGAGCTTACAGGCGTATGATTTGCCTGTAAGCTTTTTGTCTTTTTGGAGAGGAATCTCCGGAGCCGCTTATGAGCAATGAAGCTTATAAACGTAATTAGCGTTTATAAGCTTTTTGCCTAAAGGAGGTGGTTGCGGCGAAAAAACCAAGTGTTGCTAAAAAGAAAAATGCTCCATGAGTACCGCAAATACTCATGGAGCGCAGGTTGCGTCATCTTCCCCAGTGGTCGCCAGGGTTTATTCAGCATACCCATTTTTTATTATAAGGCACAAAGCGAAATGTTTTCAAGCGATAAATAAAAAGCAGATGAAAGCGAGGTTTTTTATATGAGACAAGTTGCGATTTACGGTAAAGGCGGAATTGGAAAATCCACAACCACGCAAAATACAGTGGCGGCATTAGCGGAAGCGGGCAAGCAAATTATGGTGGTCGGCTGTGATCCGAAGGCCGACTCAACGCGCTTATTGCTTAACGGTCTGTGTCAAAAAACAGTGCTCGACACATTGCGCGATGAAGGCGATGACATTGATCTCGATGACATTCTGAAGCCGGGCTTCAAAGGAACGATGTGCGTTGAATCGGGCGGGCCGGAACCGGGCGTCGGCTGCGCCGGGCGCGGCATTATTACCTCGATTAACATGTTGGAGTCGTTGGGGGCATACACCGACGAACTGGATTATGTTTTTTACGACGTATTGGGCGATGTTGTCTGCGGCGGCTTTGCGATGCCGATCCGTGAAGGCAAAGCCGAGGAGATTTACATTGTTGCTTCCGGCGAACTGATGGCGTTATATGCCGCGAACAATATTTCCAAAGGGATTCAAAAATATGCTCAAAACGGCAAGGTTCGTTTAGGCGGAATCATTTGCAACAGCCGCAAGGTGGATGGCGAATATGAACTGCTGAAAGCGTTTGCCGAAGAACTCGGTTCACAATTGATTCATTTCGTGCCGCGCGACAATCTGGTGCAACGCGCTGAAATCAACAAGAAGACCGTGATCAATTACGATCCGACAGCCGGACAAGCCGACGAATATCGTAAACTCGCTTCGAATATCGACAATAACGACATGTTCGTTATTCCGAAACCAATGGTGCAAGACCGTCTGGAGCAACTGATGATGGACTATGGAATGATGGAACTGTAAGAAAAATAAAAAGAGAAAGGTGATGAAGCCATGTTATTAGTCAGAGCAATCGTCAGACCGGAAAAAAAAGATGAGGTGCTGGCGGAATTGACCAAAGGCGGTTTCAATGCGGCTACGGTGATTGATGTGGTCGGGCGCGGCAAGCAAAAAGGGATTAAAATCGGCAGCATCATTTATGATGAAATCCCCAAAGTCATGATTGTGATGGCCATTCGCGACGAATACCGTCAGGATATTGTCGATATTATTTTGCGGACGGCTAAGACCGGCGAAAAGGGCGTCTATGGAGACGGCAAGATTTTTGTCAGTCCGATTGAAGAGGCGTACACGATCTCGACCGGCGCGACCGGGATATAGGAGGGATTGGCATGAAAGAAATCATGGCCATTGTACGGATGAACAAGACGAATGCGACGAAAAAAGCGTTGGTCGAGGCCGGGGCGACCGGTTTTACAGCGACAAAGGTACTGGGCCGGGGGAAATTAGTCAAAGACAAATCGCTGATTGCCGACCGGAAGATTGAACTCATGTCGATGGTGGATGCGGAAGACGTCAAAGAAGCGGAAAAACTGATCGATGGCTTTTTGGACGGCGCGCGCCTCTATTCGAGACGGCTCTTCAATGTGGTGGCAAATGACGAAGATGTGCCGCGCATCGTGGAAGCGCTGATGCAGGCAAACCGAACCGAAAATAAGGTGGGCGACGGAAAAATATTTATCATGCCGATTTGCGACGTTGCCAGAGTTCGCACCGGAGAAACCGGTAAAGAGGCGATTTGAGAAGGCGCAAGTAAATGCAAAGGGGGCGTAAAGCATGAAAAAAACGGTGACAGAGCAACAGATTGAAGCGATGTTGGATCAATTGCCGTCTAAAGTGGTAAAGAACCGGAAAAAACATATCGTCGTAAAAAATACTGCACTGGATGCGCAGACGATCGAAGCGAATACGCGAACGATTCCCGGCATTATCAGCAACCGGGGGTGTGCCTATGCAGGCTGTAAAGGCGTGGTGTTGGGCCCGCTGAAAGATATGGCGCACATCGTCCACGGACCAATCGGCTGCAGCTACTACGCATGGGGAACAAGGCGCAATAAAGCAAGGTCGGAAGATCCGGCGAAAAACTTTTTAAATTATTGTTTTTCCACCGATATGCAAGAGAGCGACATCGTATTTGGCGGTGAAAAAAAGCTGGCGGCGATGATCGATGAAGTGGTGGAAAATTTTAAACCGAACGCGGTGACGATATCGGCCACCTGTCCGGTCGGATTGATTGGCGACGACATTAACGCGGTCGCGCGTGCCGCCGAAGAGCGGCACGGAATTCAGGTATTGGCCTTCAGCTGCGAAGGCTACAAAGGGGTAAGTCAGTCCGCCGGTCATCATATCGCCAACAATATTTTGATGGACAAGGTCATCGGAGTTTCGGAGGAAGAGAGTGCGCCAGCCCCGTATGCGATAAATATCTTAGGCGAGTATAACATCGGCGGCGACAGTTGGGAAATTGAACGCATCTTAAAAGACATCGGCTATCATATTGTCTCGGTAATGACCGGCGACGGTTCGTATGAAGAATTGAAGAAAGCGCATGTCGCCGAACTGAACCTGGTGCAGTGCCACCGTTCCATCAACTATATTGCTGAAATGCTGGAAACGAAATACGGCACGCCTTGGCTCAAGGTTAACTTTATCGGTGTGCAGGGGACCGTCGATTCGTTGCGCGATATGGCGTTGTATTTCGACGATGCTGAGTTAACGCGCAAGACGGAAGAAGTGATTGCCCGTGAGTTGGCCAAAGTTGAACCGATCATGGAGCAATACCGCAAAATCTGCGAAGGCAAGACGGCGTTTTGTTTTGTCGGTGGTTCACGCGGACATCATTACCAAAACCTATTCAAGGAACTGGGCATTGATACTGTGCTCGCCGGTTATGAATTCGCGCATCGCGATGATTATGAAGGCCGACAGGTCATTCCGGATATCAAGCCGGATGCCGACAGTAAAAACATTCCCGATTTGCAGGTCAAACCGGACGAAAGGCGCTTTAAACTTAAATTGTCGCCGGAAAAAATGACCGAGCTAAAAGAGCGAATTCCACTGAACCACTACTGCGGCATGCAACTCGAAATGAGCGAAGGAACGGTGATGGTGGACGACCTGAACCATTATGAAACCGAATGTTTTATCAAACTGTTGAAACCGGATATTTTTGCATCCGGCATCAAGGATAAATATGTCGTGCAAAAAATGGGCATTCAGGCGAAACAACTGCATTCGTATGATTACAGCGGCCCGTACGCCGGATTCAACGGCGCGGTGAATTTTGCCCGGGATATCAGCATGGGCTTTGCTTCGCCGACCTGGAATTTCATTACGCCGCCTTGGCGGAGCCAACCGTTGCTGAACGGTGAATTGACAGAGGAAGGAGTGGCCTAAAATGTTGGATTGCACACCGAAAGAAATCAAAGAACGCCTCAGCGGAGGCGTGATTAACCCGGCAAAAACCTGCCAACCGATCGGTGCGATGTATGCGGCGCTCGGTATTCACAAATGCTTGCCGCACAGTCATGGTTCACAAGGTTGCTGTTCCTACCACCGGATGCACCTGACCCGTCATTTTCGCGATCCGGTTATGGCTTCGACCAGTAGTTTCACCGAAGGCGCCTCCGTATTCGGCGGCGCGGCCAATCTGAAAACCGCGATCAAAAACGTATTTTCCATATACAATCCGGACGTCATGGCCGTACATACCACCTGTTTGTCGGAAACAATCGGCGATGATATCCCGACGATCATCAAAGATGCCGAAGTGCCGGAAGGAAAAGTCGTATTTCATGCCAACACGCCCAGCTATCAAGGCTCGCATGTCACCGGTTTTTCTAACATGGTCAAAGCGATGGTAAACTATTTCTCCGAAGCGGCAGGCGGCGTCAAGAAGGAGCAGGTCAACATCATTCCGGGCTTCGTTAATCCCGGCGACATGCGTGAGATCAAACGACTGGTAAAAGAAATGGGCATCGATTCAATTCTCTTTCCTGACACGTCCGGCGTGGTTGATTCGCCGATGACCGGAGAATTCAATATGTATCCGGATGGCGGCACGCGGCTTTGGCAATTGGCCGATACCGGAAATTCAAAACTTACGTTAGCTTTGGGTCGTTTTGCTTCCAGCGATGCGGCCGAAGCGTTGAAGAAAAAATGCAAGGTGCCGGCGATGGCTCTTAAGACGCCGATCGGCATCAAGGCGACCGATGCGCTTTTGATGGCGCTGCGCAGCAATTTTGCCCAGGAAGTGCCGCGCAGTCTGGAGGAAGAACGCGGGCAACTGGTGGATATCATGACCGACACGCATTTTCACTTTCATGGTAAAAAAGTGGCGATCTTCGGCGATTCCGACGTTGTTACCGGCTTGACGGAATTCGTGCTTGGCCTCGGCATGCTGCCGGTGCATGTGCTGACCGGAACGCCGGGCGGGGCGATCGGTTCCGCAGTGGGAAGCTTTGAGGACGATATCAGGGAACTGTTGGCGCCGGGGGCGATAGAGGCCAATGTAAAAGCCGGCGGCGATCTCTTTACCTTGCATCAATGGATCAAGAACGAACCGGTGGATTTGTTGATCGGCAATACCTACGGCAAATATATCGCGCGGGCGGAAGATCTTCCGTTTGTCCGGGTTGGCTTTCCGATTCTGGATCGCAGCGTGCACTCCTATTTGCCGATCGTCGGTTACAAGGGCGCGATGCGTTTGATCGAAATGATAGCCAATGCGCTGCTCGACCGGGCCGATCGTGATGCGGCCGACGAAGACTTTGAATTGGTCATGTAAAAAAAGTGGTGAAGAGGAAGGCCGGAAGGGGGAGGCTTGTATATGTTGGATGAACGCATGATCGGCGAACGAAGCGAATTCATTGCGACAAAGGGGAAACAAAAACAAAGTTTGAAATGCGACGCCGACAGCATTGCCGGCTGCGTCAGCCAACGCGCCTGCGTATATTGCGGCGCCCGGGTGGTGCTGAATCCGATCACCGATGCGATTCATCTGGTGCATGGACCGGTTGGCTGCGCCAGTTATACCTGGGATATTCGCGGCAGTTTGAGCAGCGAATCCGAAATGTACCGCAACAGCTTTTCCACGGATTTGAAAGAACAGGATGTCATTTTCGGCGGCGAAAAAAAGTTGGCTGCGTCGCTCGATGAATTGGTGGAAAAGTACAAGCCGGAGCTGGTCTTCGTCTATGCCACCTGCATTGTCGGCGTGATCGGCGATGACTTGACGGCGGTTTGCAAAGCAGCGGAAAAACGGCACGGCATCAAGGTGATTCCGGTGCAGTCGAGCGGTTTTGCGGGCAACAAATCAGCCGGTTACCGTGCAGCCTGCGATGCGCTTTTGCAGTTGATTGCAGCGGCGGAGGGAAAGAGCGCTGCGCTGAAAGAAAAAAACTGCATCAATTATCTGGGCGAATTCAACCTGGCTGGCGAGGCCTGGATCATTGCCAATTATCTGCGGGAAATGGGCGTGTCGATTAACGTGGCCTTTACCGGCGATGCTACCTACCGGCGTCTGAAGACGGCCAACAGGGCGACGTTGAACATTATGCAATGCGCCGGATCGATGCATTATCTGGCGGGAAAAATGCAGGAAAAGTACGGCATACCCTATCTCCAAGTTTCGTTTCTCGGCCTCGAAGACACGGCGGCTTCGCTGCGCAGCATTGCCAAAGCGCTGCAGGATGAAACGGCAGCGCAAAAAGCCGAAGCGCTGATTCAACGCGAAGAAGGCAAAGCCAAGGCGGCCATCGATTATTACCGGCAAAAGCTGTTGGGGAAAAAAGCGGCGGTTTACGTTGGCGGCGGTTTCAAAGCCATTTCCCTGATCAAGCAGTTTCGTGAAATCGGCATCGAAGTGGTGATGATTGGCACGCAGACAGGGCGGCAGGAGGAATATGATGCGATCAATCGTCTGGTGGCTGACGGTACGGTCATTCTCGATGACGCCAACCCGGCCGAGCTGGAACGATTCATGATTGAACAGGGCGCACATCTCTTGGTCGGCGGCGTGAAGGAACGGCCGCTGGCCTATAAACTGGGCGTGGCCTTTATTGACCACAACCATGATCGCAAACATCCGTTGAGCGGTTTTGCCGGTGCGGTAAACTTTGCCGCCGAGGTCTATGCAACGGTCTGTTCGCCGGTCTGGAACTATGTCAAAGAGCAGGGAGGCGGCTGCAGTGAATGATGAATTAAAACATTGCCGCAATGTAAATGAAAATCCCTGCAACATGTGCATGCCGATGGGCGGGATTTTAGCGCTGAAAGGCATTGAAAGCAGCATGGTCATATTGCACGGCTCACAAGGCTGCAGCACCTATATGCGCCGCCACATTGCCGAACATTTTAACGAACCGGTCGATGTTGCCTCTTCCTCGTTAAACGAAAAAGGTACGATTTACGGCGGCGAAAGCAACTTGAAACAGGCGATTGATAATGTCCGGAAAGTCTACGAGCCGAAATTGATCGGCATATTGACCACCTGCTTGGCGGAAACGATTGGCGAAGACGTGGAGCGGATTGCCGATAGTTATTCAGCGCAACAGGACGCGGCCAGTCCGCTGCTTGTCAGTGCGGCAACGCCGGGTTACGGCGGCAGCCATGCGGAAGGCTATTTTTTCACGCTGCGCCGGATCGTTGAGCAACTGGCTGAACCGGTTGAGCGGCACAGCAAAGTCAATATCATCCTGCCCAATCTCAGTCCGGCCGATATCCGAGAGATCAAACGTATCTTGCAATTGTTGCAGGTCGATTATATTTTGTATCCGGATATCTCCGACACGTTGGACAGGCCGTTTCTGCCGCGCTATACGAAGCTTGCGCAAGGCGGAACGCCGCTCGCCGATATCAAAGCGATGGGTGGCAGCGTCGCCACGATTCAAATGGGAATGACGGTCGAAGATAAGTATTCGCCGGGCCAGTATCTGGCGGATGCGTTTGGCGTACCGCTCTACAACATACCGCTGCCGATCGGACTTAAAAACACCGATTTGTTTTTGGAGTGCCTGCAGCAACATGCGGCCGCGCAGCGCGTGCCGCTGGAATTGCAACAGGAGCGGGGGCGTTTGCTTGACGGCATGATTGATTCGCATAAATACAATTTTCAAAAACGCAGTGTGATTTTTGGCGAACCGGAAATCGTTTATGCCGTAGCAAAAACTTGTCTGGAAAACGGTCTTTTCCCGGTTGTCATAGCTACCGGCAGTAAAACAACGCGCCTCGATGCCTTGTTACGCAGCGAATTGGCAGCCAGCCCGGAAGCATGTACGATTTTGAATGAAACGGATTTTGCCGCGATCCGTCAGTCGGCAAAAGAGGCCGAAGCCGTGATTGCAATTGGTCATTCCGACGGACGCTATCTCGAAGAGAGACAGGGCATTCCGTTAATCAGACTTGGCTTTCCCATTCACGACCGGGTGGGCGGTCAACGCTTGCTCTCCGTAGGCTATCGGGGAACCGCCTTTTTTCTTGACAGGATAACCAATAGCTTGCTGGAAAAAAGGCAAAAAACCTATCGCAGATCGTTGTATGAAACATTTTATCAAGAAGCGACTGAGGAAAGGCGAGGTGATCCGCGTGACTGATGCAGAGGAAACGGTGAAAAGAAATAGAACCTGCGAACATCCTTGCTATTCAAAAGACGCCCATCATAAATATGCCCGCATGCATTTGCCGGTTGCGCCGCGCTGCAATATCGGCTGCAATTACTGCAACCGTAAATATGATTGCGTAAACGAAAGTCGTCCGGGCGTGACCAGCGAAGTGCTGACGCCGCAAGAGGCTAAGGATAAATTTGCACGGGTGAAGGAAAAAATAACAAATCTCAGCGTTGTCGGCATTGCCGGGCCGGGCGATGCGTTGGCCAATTGGGAAGAGACGAAAGAAAGCATTGCTCTGATTAAGGAACTTGATCCGGATGTGATGATCTGTTTGTCGACTAATGGTCTGCGTTTGCCGGAATTGGCGGCGGAAATTGTGAAGATGGGCGTTCGGCACGTAACGGTTACCGTTAATTGTCTCGAAGCGGAAATTGGCGCACGCATTTACCGCTTCGTCAATTATCAGGGGCAAAATTACAGCGGTTTGGAAGGCTCAAAAATACTGATTCGCAACCAATTGGCCGGGATTGAATATTTGGCCCGTCATCAGGTGATGGTCAAAGTGAATATCGTCATGATCAAAGACATCAATGACTGGCATATCCCGGCAGTCGTGAAGAAAGTGAAAGAGCTCGGCGCGTTTATTAGCAACATCATGCCGCTGATTCCGGCTCCCGGCAGCGTCTATGAAACGTTTCCGCAAACGAGCATGAAAGAACTCGAAAAGATGCGTGATAAATGCCAGATCGATCTGCAGCAAATGAGACACTGCAAACAGTGTCGCGCGGACGCAATCGGTTTGTTGGAGGAAGATCGCGCGCAGGAATTTGCCAAACACAGTCTGGCTAGAGCGATGCCGGTGGCAACAACGGCGGAGAAAAGACCGTTATATCAGATTGCGGTAACGTCAAAGTACGGCAAGCTGGTTGATCTTCATTTCGGTCATGCCGGAGAATTTTTAATCTATCAAACGGATGGGAAGTTTATACGGTTGATGGAAAGCCGTCCGGTTGAAAAATATTGCCGGGGCATGGCCGAATGCGATGCGGAAGAATCGAAGCGACAGGCTGTAATCGATGCAATCGGCGATTGCGATGCCGTACTCACGATGCGCATCGGCGAACAGGCGCAGCAAAAGTTGCGCGGCAAGGGACTGCTCAGCGTGGAGGCGTGTTATACGGTAGAAGACGGACTGCGCTGTGCGGTGGAACGGTTGCGTCAGGGAAAAACAGAATCGGCATAGGGGTGAATAAGATGGAAAAACCGAAACGTCATATTTTTGTTTGCACCAGTTCGCGAATCAATGGACAGCAAAAGGGCTATTGTCATGCTAAAGCAGGCGTGGAAATTGTGAGCCGTTTTATGGAAGGAATTGAAGAATGCGAGCTCGGCGGCGAAGTGTTCGTCTCCAATACCGGATGCTTCGGCATTTGCGAGAAAGGGCCGATTGTAGCGGTGTATCCGGACAATGTCTGGTACGGTTCGGTTACGCCGGCCGATGTGGAAAAAATTGTTGAGCAACACATTGAAGGCGGAGAACCGGTAAAGGAAATGGTGCTGTAAAAAGAAAGGAGGAGGGACAATGGCGTCGGAAGTGGGAGTGTTTGTTAATAAAGCAGGTCTGAGCGCGACGTTGTACGAACCGGGACGATTGGCCGTCTATGCTAAGCAGAACGGAAATTGGCGCATTGTGCGACAGCTTCCATTTGGGCTCGATATATCGCAGGGGATAAAACAGATGCGTTGGGCAATGGCCGAGGCCGTCGGCTTTTTGGCGGACTGCAAAGTGGTCGTCGGAGAAAAAATCAACGGCATGCCGTATTTTGAACTGGAAAAAGCCGGTTGCAATATCTGGGAATTTAGCGGCAGTCCCATTGAATTTCTTCCTTATGTTGCTGTTGAAGAAGAACAGGTCAGGCGGCAGGAGACGATAAAGTCTGCAGTGGAAGTACCAGCCCCGAAAGAAATCGTGGACGGATGTTTTTCTGTTTCGATTAAAGAGATTCAAGCAATGAACAGCGGCATCACCTCCAAGCAAATTTTGCAACCTTTTTTACGCAAAGGGAATTTTCAGCAGCTGGAGGTTGTCTGCAGCCATGTTCCGCCGTGGCTGGAAGAGGAAATGATCAGCGGTAAATTGTCCGGTGAGCTGAAAAAAAGCGGCAACAGTGAAATGACGCTTCAGATTCGCAAGGCGCAAGGCTAGAAGATAATCTGCAATGAGGAGGGGGCGGATAGGGATGGCAACAGCAATACAATGGATCGATCAAACCCTTGCATTAGGCCTGCAGCAGGGCCTGAAAGGGCGTAAACTGGAAATGCTGCTAGATAATTTATTAAAGCTGCCGATCGGCGTCATCGATGTGTGGATCGACGATTGGAAGAACTGTGGCCTAAAATGGCCGGAACTAACTTCACAGCCGAAGCTGCGGGGAAAAGTGACGGCCAATCCTGCCCAAGTTTTTGCGGCGCAGCGGCTGGGGTTTAAGAAAATCCTCTTGTCGTACCGTCACGACGAAAGGGTAGATGTGGAGGGCATTAAAGAAGCCTTGCGAGCGGCTGACGGACTTGGTCTTGAAACGGACCTGCTCTTAGAGAATGCGTCGGCAATTTCTACGGGGGAAGTTGCTGCAATGGCAAAAAAAATGCACGGCTTTTCGATTCGAGGCTTTGCATACGGCGACGCGGAAAGTCTCTTAGAGCCGCTTGCTGCACTGGAACAACTTGCGTTTTTGCAGACGAAGTTGCCGATGGAACTGGAGTTTCATGGACATAACACTTATGGTTTGGCAACGGCCAATGCCTTGAGCGCGATTCGCGTCGGCATCAGGCGGATTGCCGCAACTGCCGGAACTGTGACGAGAAATGGCTATGCGCCATTGGAAGAAGCGGTTATGGGCAGCAAGATCCTGCTGGGAGAAGAAACCACAGGCACGGAAAAATTTGTCGACGCGTGCGAAGGAATCGCAGCCTGTTTTGATGCGGTATTGCCGGTGAATAAGGCGATTGTCGGCAAACATGTTTTTGCGCATGAATCGGGGCTGCATGTGGATGGCGTGATAAAAAATCCAGCGTTGTATGAAGCCTTTTCTCCGGAAGACGTCGGTGCAGTGCGGCGACTGGTAATCGGCAAGCATTCGGGAACCGCTTCGCTGAAAAATTGTTTGGCCGGTTTTGGCATCAACCTGGCTTCGGAGGCCGGAAAAATTTTATTGCAAAAAGTAAGACGTTTAGCGGTACTGCAAAAAAAAGCTCTGACGGAGGATCAGCTTTTGCAGTTATACTGTGAGAGCAATCGGCAGGTGGTGTAAAGTGAGGAGACGACGGCTGGAAATTGTCGATACGACATTGCGCGACGGCGAGCAAGCTGCGGGTATTGTCTTTGACGCGACGGAAAAACTTGCGATTGCCAAGGCGCTCGACCAGGCGGGGATTGCCTGGATCGAAGCAGGTACTCCGGCAATGGGAGAAGAGGAGCAGACTGCGATGCGACTGCTTCTCGCCGCATCGTTGCGGTCTACTATTGTTGCCTGGAATCGTGCGGTGAAACAGGATATTTTAGATTCCATATCCTGTGGCTGCTCGTTCTTGCATATTTCCGTGCCGATATCGGAGCTTCATATCCGGCACAAGTTCGGCAAAGAGCGAAACTGGGTTCTTGAGCAATTGCAGCGTTCGATCATGTTGGCCAGGAGTTTTGGCTGCGACGTATCGGTCGGAGCGGAAGATGCATCACGGGCCGAGGCGAAGGATTTTTTGCAGGCGGCTGAACTGGCGGCGAAACTTGGTGCGAAACGAATCCGCTACGCCGATACGATTGGCAGGTTGGATCCGTTAACAACCTATCTGCGTTTGTGCGAAATCGTACCGAAGTGTCCGTTGCCGATCGAGTTTCACGCACACAATGATTTTGGCTTGGCGACGGCCAACACCTTGGCGGCGGCGCAAGCAGGCGCGACTTTTGCCAGCACGACAATCTCTGGTTTAGGGGAGCGGGCGGGGAATGCTGCGCTGGAAGAGCTGGTCATGGCGGCAAGTTTAGCGGATTGCGATCTCTCATTAGAAACGGCCAAGCTGGATGTTTTGATCGGTGTGGTTGGCGATGCGGCAAAACGTTGTCTTTGAAGAAAAAAGTGCGAGGAAAAAAGCCTTGGCGTAGATTTGCCAAGGCTTTTTGTCTGCAAGAGGCGAAAAAGCAGGAAAAGCCTGGCTTTTAGCGAAAACAAAGAGAGTTATAGGTAGAGGCGTTAACGGAGGGCAAGGCGTATGGCAACGAAACAGAGCCAACAGCAGATGAAGTATACGGATATATTGCATGAGACCGCATTGGCATTGATAAATCGGCTCGACATAAACGAACTGCTGGAGACGATCATTACGCGAGCCTGCGAAATTCTTAAAACGCCGCACGGTTTTATCTATCTCTTGGAGCCGGAAGAGGACGCAATGGTGGTGAAGGTCGGCCTTGGCGTCTACCAAAGCTATCAGGGCGTACGGCGCAAGAAAGACGAGCCTTCGGCTTCGAGCGCCGTTTGGCGCAGCGGCAAGCCGCTGAGCGTAATCGACTATCAGCATTGGGCAGGCCGTGCGAATGATCGTATGATAAATCGCTATTCGATACAGGCAATCATCTGTCTGCCGCTGATGTCGGGCGAGCAGGTCGTCGGTTTGATCGGCGTTGGTTTTCAAGTGCAAAAGAAAAGTTTCAGCAAAGCCGAAGAAGATGTGATGGAGCGTTTTGCCGCTTTGGCGTCGCTCGCGCTTGACAATGCTAAGCTCTATCAGGCACTGCAAAACGAGTTGGAAGAGAAGAAGCGCGTCGCAGCGGCGCTGCACGCTTCGGAAATGAATTATCGCGGTATTTTTGATTCGGTCAGCGATTTGATTTTTGTCATGGATGCGCAAACCGGCGACATTGTCGACATCAATCAGAAGGTGATGGAGCTGTTGGATTATCAGTGTGAAAAAAAAGAATGTCTGCCTGATATTGCCGCCGAACTGACGAGCACCTTATTGCATGTGGTGCAGCAACTGCGGGCCGATCCAAGGTTAAAGCGCTACATGCTGGAATGGAAGCGCCCCGGCAAGAGCATCTGGCTGGAATTTAGCATCCGCCAGGCCGAGATCGCTTCACGCGAGCGGATCTTAGCGGTGGCGAGAGATGTGAGCGACCGCAAGAAATTTGAAGATCAGCTCGAATACCAGGCCTATCATGATGCGCTGACCGGGTTGCCGAACCGACGCATGCTGGAGCGGCATTTGACTGAATTGATCGCTCAAACGGAGAAACTGGCGCTGCCTATCGTACTGGCCGTCGTCTTTATCGATCTCGACGGTTTCAAGCAGGTCAACGACTGGTTTGGTCACGACGCAGGCGATAATGTGCTGAAGCAGGTTGCGCTGAAAATGGGCAATTATGTCGGCGAGTCGGATCTGGTCGCCCGTATGGGCGGCGATGAATTTGTCGTCGTATTGAACGATGCCGGCGACCGAGGCATCCTTACGACCGTGCTGCAGCAATTGAAGAATGCCTGTCGCTGTACGGTTGAAAGCAAGGGCCAGACGGTTACGGTCATGGCCAGCATGGGCGTCAGCCTCTTTCCCGCAGACGGGCAATCCGCAGCCGAACTGATTCGCAAGGCTGACAAGGCGATGTATCGGTGCAAGGAAACGGCCAGAGGGGATTATTGTCTGGCGTCGCAATAAGCAAAAAGCTCCGCGTCTTTCAGAGAGAAAGACGCGGAGCTTTTCTTTTGTTCGCTAGACCTTGAACTGATTCGCCATGCCTTCGAGTTCCTGCGCGAGATTTGCCAAGTCGCGGCTGGCGGCGGATATTTCTTCCATCGAGGCGGCTTGCTCTTCGGCGGCGGCGGAGATCGTTTCGGTTTGCAATGCGATATTGCGCGTGACGCCGTCGATTGATTGCGAATCGGCTACGATTTGCTGGCTGTTTTCGGCTAAATGATGCATCGTCAGCGAAATTTCCTTTACCTGCTGTGAAACCAGATTGATCGATGCCGTAATGTCTCGGAACGATTGTCCGGCTTCGGCAACGACTTCGGTGCCGACTTTGACTTCATTGCGTCCGCTATGCATCGAGCGGACCGCGCTGTCGGTATCCTTTTGGATTTCGTCGATCATTTCAGCGATCTTTTTCGCCGCGTCGTTCGACTGTTCCGCGAGCTTACGCACCTCGTCGGCGACAACCGCAAAGCCGCGCCCCTGCTCTCCGGCGCGCGCCGCTTCGATTGCGGCGTTCAGCGCGAGCAGGTTGGTCTGACCGGCGATATTGGAGATCGTTTCCACAATTTGTCCGATATCTTTGGAGCGTTCGCCAAGTTGGCTGACGACCTCGGCGGAAGAGGAAACCGTCTTTTCAATATGCGACATTTGCTCGACCGATTTGTTGATCGCGGCTAAACCGGCCTGCGTCGAGTCCGAGGTTTTCTCAATTGAGGAAGCGACATTGCCGGTGGTGGCGGCGGCTTCTTCGATCCCGGCGGACATCGTTTCGAGCGTCGAGGCGGTATTGGTGACGCCCTTCACCTGCTGTGCGCTACCGGCGGCGACATCGGTCACCGCGTCTGCGACCTGGCTGGCGGCGCTGGCCGACTGTTCCGCGGTCGCTTTTAAGCTGGTGGCCGCAGTGGTGATCTGCTGGCTCGAAGCGAAGAGGCGCATGACAAGCTGGCGTAAATCCTGGCGCATTTTGACGATCTCATCGGCCAACTGCCCAAGTTCGTCCCGCGAGACGAACGTGCGCGGCATTTCGGTCAGATTGCCGTTGGCAATTGTACGTACGGCAGCCAGCATCCGGGCAAGCGGGAAACAGATGGCCTTGTTCAAGAGAAAACCGAGCAGTGCGGAAAGGAGTAAAGCGGCGGCTGTAGCTACAGCGATTAAAAGGCGCGCCTTATCGGAGACGGAACGGCTTTCCAGATATAACGCATTGGCTTGTTGCACATTGTAGTCGGAAATGTTTTTGCGCGGCGTCAATGATTTTTCGAAAATCGGTTTGCTTTTTACGTAGAGGTCAAATGCTTCCGTAGGTTTGTTTTCGTTGGCCAACTTGATGACCGCAGCGCGAACCTGACGGTATTCGGTCAGATTTTTTTGCAGTTCATCCCAGTTTTCTTTTTCTACTGGATCCAGCTTTGTTGCTTGGTATTTTTCCTGCAGTACGTTAATCGCTTTGGTGTTGCTGTCGATGCGTGCGAGCAGATCCGGGCGGCGAGCCGGATCTGCAGTTTGGATCAACTGCAGCAGCGTTGTTTCGGTATCTTTGCTGAGCAAACGAACCTCATCCATCATCTGAATCGGCAGCAAGCGGTCTTCGTACATTTGAGCCGATTTGGCGGCGATCGTTGCGGAGGCGAGAAAACCGACCGTTCCGACCAACAGGGTGAAAAGCAGCATGATGCTTAAAATCACTGTGATTTTTGTCGAGACTCTTTGGTTGTGCAAGATAGCCATGAATAGCCCCTCCTTTTGCGAAAAAAGTAAAATTGGATAACTTTGTAAGTCTATTATACGATGCGGAAAATGGCGTTAGCAATGAATTTTCTGAATTATATGTACGTATTTAATTGAAATCAAGGTGATAAATGATAAAATGATAAAAAGAGGAAGGGAGCTGTTGTTCGTGCTGAAATGGTTCAATAAAGCGCAAACGGGAGCAGAGCGGGAAATGGGCGATACGCAGCGGTGCGAGTCCGGTGAAAAAATGGAGGACATGCAGGCCGCGTATCTGTCGCTTGCAGAGCTGAATGAAGCCAGCATCGGCAAAGTATGTTCTGTGGCAGGCGGAGCGGCGCTGGTTATCGCATTCGCATCGCCTGACAATAATTTTTCCCAATTGGCGGCGACGATCAAGCAATGTTTGCCAAAGCAAACCGCGTTTTTGATGCTGACGACTGCAGGGGAGTTATGCAGCAACGGTGAGAATGCCTGCCTGTACAGACCCGCCGATGATGCGCGCAGAAAAGTTCTGCTGCAATCGTATTCCAAACGAATGCTGAAAGCGTGCCAGATCGTAGCGGTGCCGCTGGTAAATGAAGATCTCAAAAAAGGCGTCGTCGAAAAAAGCGTTGATGACCGGGTTGCGCAAATAAAGCGCGAGCTGGAAAAAATTTCGCTCGACTTCAGCATCAATAGCTACAACACGGTGGCGCTTGCTTATATTGACGGACTGTCCAATTCGGAAACCTTTTTTATGCAAGCGGTCTATGCGAGCAAAAAATTTCCCTGTATGTTCGTCGGCGGTTCGGCCGGCGGCAGTTTGGATTTTTTGAACACGTATATTTTTGACGGGCACACGGTCCGGCAAAATTGTGCGGTGCTTTGTCTGTTGAAATTGCAGCCTGATTATCGTTACGGCATTTTTAAGACGCAATCCTTTACAAGGGACAATGGTGAATTTGTCGTATCGGATTCGAATTCGGCGCTGCGCTATGTGAGCAAAGTGTTTGATGAAAACTATAACAGCATTAGTTTTCTTTCCGTATTGAAAAAGCGCTTCAATGTGCAAACGATTGAACAGTTGACGAAAACGCTGGAAGCTTACAGCTTTGCGATTGAAATCGGCGGCGAAATGTTGGTGCGTTCCATTGCAAAGATTGATGAGGCCAGTGATCGCATCTATTTCTTTTGCGACTTGGCGATGGGAGAAAAACTGCATTTGGTGCGGCGCGCTCCGCTGGCCGATACGCTCGCACGCGATTGGCAGGCGTTCAGCCGCGGCAAGCCGAAACCGCTCGGCGGCATCTTAAACGACTGCATCCTGCGGCGTCTTTACAATGCGGAATCGCTCGAGAGCGTCAAAGGATTTCCGGATGGCGCGGTGGCCGGTTATTCGAGTTTTGGCGAGCTGCTGGGCTCAAATATCAACGAAACTTTGACGGCTATTTTCTTTTTTAATGTAGGGGGCGACGCGGAGTTTTGCGACGAATACCTGGACAACCTGCCGATCCACTATGGGAATTTTGAAAAATATTTTTTAGCGCGCGAACTGACGCAGATTAAAATTTTGAACAAATTACGCGGCAAGGCGATTGAGCTGCTAGATGCCAACAGCAGCAACCTTTCGACGGTACTGGAAAATGTCAATAAGATCGGCGATCAGGTGCGCAACGTTGGCGGCGACACGAATAACCTGCTGCAATCGCTGAGCAAAAACATGAGCGGCGTAAATGAGCTGATTGCGAGCAACAGCCAAATCGCACCGAGCATCGCGGCGCTGACCGAGAGCACGAAGGAAATCAAGAATGTGCTGGCGCTGATCATGAATATCGCGGCGCAGACGAATCTGCTGGCGCTCAACGCCGCGATCGAAGCGGCGCGTGCGGGCGAACAGGGCCGCGGTTTCGCGGTCGTTGCCGAAGAGGTGCGCAAGCTGGCGCAAAATACGCAGGACAGTTTGAACAAGACGAATGACTCGATCAACAATCTGTTTGCGAGTGTGAATGAAATCGCGACGAAACTCAGCGTCAGCGGCGATTTTACGCAAAAATTTCAAGTGGATATGGAAACGTTCAATACCGGATTGACGAGCGTCGTCACCGGAATTGTCGGAGCGGTGGACGTCATCTCCTCACTGGTCGGCCGCATTGACGAACTGAATGCCTCGCATCAAGCCACGCAGAATGAATTGACGAAAGTCTCGCAACTCGTCAAATTCATGGAACGAGAAGAAAAATAGTAAAATATGGCAGCGTAAAAGGAGTTTTCGCGTTATTGTCGAAATATTCTCGATACGAGCAAGCGAAGGGGGTGTCAACTTTGGCGGGTGGAGATAAGATCGAAACGAATGAAGCCATTCTCGAGGCATTTAAGCTGGTTCTACCCTATCTGAATAAAATCGTACGCGAGGATATGGCGGTCGGTTTGACCGACTTGGACGCCTATTTGAGCTATTACCGCGCCCGGGAGTTCGAACTGGATTTGCCGGCAGGAAAATCAATCAAGGAGATTGATACGATCGAGGAATGCATCCGTACCGGTAAGGACACGTATGCCGATATTCCGCCTGAGGTCTATGGACGGACAATCAAGACGATCTTCACGCCGATATACGGCGTGAACCGTGAAATCATCGGCACGCTGAGCTCCGGGATCGATCTGAAGCACAGTCTGGAACTGGTCGATAACGTCGAGAACCTGGCGGCGTCGACGCTGCAGGTTTCCGAAAACGTCGAGCAGATCGCGCAAAGCGCGAGCGCGCTCGCGGCCGCAGGACAGCAGGCGATCAAGATCGCGCAGGATCTAACCGAGAAGAATCGCCACACGGCGCAAGTCCTCGAATTCATAAAGAACATCGCGGCGCAGACGAATCTTTTGGGCTTGAACGCGGCCATCGAAGCGGCGCGGGCGGGCGAGCACGGCAGAGGTTTTGCGGTGGTTGCCGAAGAGGTGAGAAAACTGGCCGATCAGTCGCAGGAAGCGGTGAAAAAAATCCAGGACACGTCGCAGGAGATGAGCAAGGCGGTCGCAGAGATCAGCAAGTCGATCGAGACCAACGGCGCGATCAGCCAGGAACAGGCGGCGACGACGCAGGAGATATCGAGCAACATCGAACGGATTAATGAAAATGCAAAACTGCTGCAAGAGTATGTGGGCCGCTATAAATAGCGAGTCTGTCGGTTGATTGTTTGCGCGGCGTGCAGGGCGGAGGTGTCGGTCGGACACGCCAGCCCTGCTTTTTTCTTTTTGCCAGGCAGGAGTATCGTTGTTGCGCGTGAATTAATAAAGAAGTCAGATGCGTCGTGCGCGCAATGTCTTAAAAATGCAATGCTGCCATCAGCATGAGGAGGAGTAAGGGATGAAGTCACTCGTCTATTTTACTAATATGCGGGCCAAGGCTAATTTGAACCTGCTGCAAAAATTGGAACGCCTGATCAAAAAAGCAGGCATCAAGGAAATCGATTTCAAGAACAAATTTGTCGCGATCAAGCTGCATTTCGGCGAACCGGGCAATCTTGCGTATCTGCGGCCGAACTATGCGAAGGTGGTCGCGGATCTGATAAAAGGTCTGGGCGGCAAGGTGTTTCTTACCGATTGCAATACGCTCTATGTCGGACGGCGCAAAGATGCGATTGAGCATCTCGACGCGGCGTATGAAAACGGCTACAATCCTTTGACGACCGGTTGCCAGGTTATTATCGGCGACGGCTTGAAAGGAACCGATGAAGCCTATGTGCCGGTGCCGAACGGCGAATATGTCAAGGAAGCCAAGATAGGCCGCGCGGTGATGGACGCGGATATCATCATCAGCCTTAATCATTTCAAAGGACATGAACTGACCGGCTTCGGCGGCGCGTTGAAGAACATCGGCATGGGTTGCGGCTCGCGCGCCGGAAAGATGGAAATGCACTGCGACGGCAAGCCGCGCGTCATCAGCAAGGTTTGCGTAAAATGCGGCGAGTGCATCAAAATCTGTGCGCAGGATGCGATCGCGCTCGGCGAAGCGGCGGCTGCGATTGATAAAGAAAAATGCGTCGGCTGCGGTCGCTGTATCGGCATCTGCCGTTTTAATGCGATTTTGCCGGCCTGGGATGAATCGAACGATGTACTGAATAAGAAGATTGCCGAATATACGCATGCGGTATTGCACGACCGGCCGCATTTTCATATCAGCCTGGTCATCGACGTATCGCCGAACTGCGACTGCCATGCGGAAAATGACGTGGCAATTATTCCCGACGTCGGCATGTTTGCCTCGTTTGATCCGGTCGCGCTCGACATGGCCTGCGCCGACATGGCGAACAAGGCTCCGGTCAATGCCGGAAGCTACCTGACCGAGCAACTGGCAGCCGCCAAAGACGGTGCAAAGGACCATTTCCACAACACGCATCCGGAAACCAATTGGATCAGCTGTCTCGAACATGCGGAAAAACTCGGCATCGGGACAAAACAATATGAACTGGTTGAAGTATAGGCGGATGCAGCCTAAAAACTAAAAACCAGCCCTCTTATGCTGTGCAAAGATAAGAGGGCTGGTTTTGTTTATAAGCAAAACGATAAAGTTAATGCAGTACGTCCCAAAGCTGTTTGCCGATCAGCAATGCGGTGATCGAAACAAAGAGCGGTTTGACATAGGCGGCGCCCTTGGCGATCGCAAAACGCGAACCGACCAGCGCGCCGGCGATCATCGCCAAGCCCATCACGAGTCCGTAGGTGTAGTTGACGGAGGAAAAGAGCATGAAAGTCGCCAGAGAACCGATGTTGCTGGCAAAATTCAGCGCCTTCGCGTTACCGGCGGCGACGACAAAGTCGAAACCAAGCAGCAGGAAGACAAAGAGCAAAAACGAACCGGCGCCGGGACCGAAGAAACCGTCATAAAAACCAAGCGCAAATGCGGCCAAGCCGCCGAAAACTCCGACTCGCTTGCTGATCCCCCGGTAAGTGGAACGATCGCCCCAGTCTTTTTTCAGCAGTGTGTAAATGGCGACGAGAACCAGCATGACGATGACCAGCGGCTTTAAAAATTCCGGCGGAATCAGTTGCACCGTGTGTGCGCCGAAGATGGAACCGAGCAAGGAGAGCGGAAAGAGATATTTGATCAGGCCGAGATCGATTTTTTTCGAGCGCAGGAAAGAGAGGCTGCTGGTACTCGAACAACAGATGGAAGCGAGTTTGTTCGTACCCAGTACGATGCCGGGCGGCAGGCCGGTCATCAGCAAAGCCGGCACCGAGATCAAACCGCCTCCGCCGACGACCGAGTCGATAAAGGCCGCGAGAAAACCCGCGCCCAGAAGAAAACCAAGCATTTCGCCGCTGAGAGAATCCATAGCAAAAGACCTCCTGATGGAAAAGTCGCAAGAGCCGCGCCGCGTTTGTCAGCGAAAGCCGATGCCGTTATTATTATAGGCGGGCTTCATATATGAAGTAAAATATGTTAAATTAATAAATAATATGCGATTTTTCGATATTTGAAGGGGGCAGCGGCTTGAATCTGGAAGATATGAAAGCGTTCTTGGCTATTGCCGCGCAACGGAGTCTGACTAAGGCGGCTGAAAGTTTGCATGTCTCACAGTCTTCGATCAGTCATCGTCTGAAAAACCTCGAACAGGAGTTGGAATTGCTGTTGGTTGAAAGGGGCAAAGGCGTAAAATCGATCGTGCTTACGCCGGCCGGGGAAGAATTTACGTTTGTCGCCGAACGCTGGATGCAATTGTCGCTGGAGACGCAGTCGCTAAAAGCAAAGAATCGTCTCTCACTGGCGATCGGTGCAGTCGATAGCGTAAACACCTATTTGCTGCCCGGACTGTATCAACAGATTATCTGTCGTCAACCGGATTTGCGCCTGCACATTCATACGCAAAATTCCGCGGCGTTGTATCCGTTGCTGGAAGAACGGACGATTGACGTCGCCTTCGTGCTGCAGGAACGGATCATTAAGAATATTGAAGTGACGCCTTTGTTTGCGGAACCGATGGTCGTAATCCGGCTCGCTGCGGCGGAGCATGCGGCTGCGCCGCTGATTGATCCGCGGCAGTTGAGGGCGCAGGATGAACTGTACCATGAATGGTTTCCGGGCTATCCGATCTGGCATGATAAATGGTGGGATCCGTTTCAGGCCTCGCATATCCAGGTCAGCAACGGGCCGATGGTGCTGCCGCTTTTGCAGACGCCGCAGCAATGGGCGATCGTGCCGCTGTCGATTGCGCAGTCGAAGGCGGCGACGCAGGAATATGTCATTCAACATTTAAGCGAGCCGCCGCCGGAGCGGATCTGCTATAAGCTGACGCATAAATTTGCCAAGTCGAAGACGAAGGAAATGCTGGGCCTGCTCGATGATTTGCTGGCCGAATTATTAAAGCAGTTCCCTTATCTGAAAAAATAAGCGCGATCAAGCGGATTGCAGGAGGTTGAAGATGGTTTGTAATAAGAAAAGTCCGGCCGTGTTTCTCGACCGGGACGGCACGATCAATCTGGATAAAGGATATTTTTACCGTCCGGAAGACTTTGCATTTGAACCCGGTTCGCTCGAGGCGATTCGGCTCTTAAATCAGGCCGGATATAAAGTATATGTCATATCCAATCAGGCGGGAATTGCGCTGGGACATTTCAGTGAAGCGCAAGTGGATGCGCTGCATCGCTGGCTCATGGCGGAATTGGAAGCAACGGGCGTCCGGATTGACGGCTTCTACTATTGTCCGCATCATCCTAAACTGGGACAGGGCGAATACAAAAAAGAGTGCGACTGCCGCAAGCCCGCGCCGGGTCTCTTGCTGAAAGCGGCGCAGGAACGGCAGATCGACCTTGGCGCATCCTATATGGTAGGCGATCACAACAGCGACGTGGAAGCCGGGCGGGCTGCCGGAGTAAAAGCGATTTTTGTCCGAACCGGGCATGGCGCGCAGGAGGAAGCGCTTGTCGCGCCGGATGTACCTAAAGCGGCGAATTTGTATGAAGCGGTGACGAAGTATATCTTGGCGTAGAAAAGAAAAAAGAAATGGGGTTTGGCAAATGTACAGCTTTAAAAATGACTATAGCGAGGGCGCACATCCGCGTATTTTGCAGGCTCTTCTGGAAACGAATCTGGAGCAGGGCGAAGGGTACGGCAATGATCCGTATACGCTGGAAGCGACGGCGCTTTTAAAAGAACGGCTTCATTGCCAAGCGGCCGACATCCATCTCTTGTCGGGCGGCACGCAAACCAACCTTACGGCGCTGGCCGCTTTCTTGCGCCCGCACGAAGCGGCGATTGCCGCTCATACCGGACACATTCTGGTGCATGAAACCGGTGCGATTGAAGCGACCGGGCATAAAATCATTGCAGTTGACAGCGCGGACGGCAAGCTTCGCGCCGCAGACATTGCAAAGGTTGTCGCCGCGCACAGCGATGAACATATGGTAAAACCGCGTCTCGTCTACATTTCGAATCCGACGGAAATCGGCACCATTTATACGAAAAGCGAATTGACAGAACTAAGTCGCTATTGCCGGGCCAAGCAACTGTTTTTATATCTCGATGGCGCGCGTTTGGGCTCGGCGCTCTGTGCGGAAGGAAACGATCTGACGCTGCCGGATCTGGCGCAGCTGACCGATTCGTTTTACATTGGCGGCACCAAAGGGGGCGCGCTGCTTGGCGAAGCGCTGGTCATTGTCAAAGATGAACTGAAGCGCGATTTTCGCTTTCATCTGAAACAGCGCGGCGCACTGCTTGCCAAAGGCCGTTTGCTTGGCATTCAGTTTCGTGAATTGTTTCGCGATGAACTCTATTTTGATTTGGCCAAGCATGCCAATCGCATGGCGGGACTTTTGCAAGAGGCGCTCAGCGATGCGGGGCATCGCTTCCTGGTCGATTCGCCGTCCAACCAGCTCTTTCCGATCCTGCCCGATGCATTGATCGAAAAGCTGGAGAAGAACTATGCGTTTTATCGCTGGGAAAAGGTTGATGAACGTCATTCGGCGATTCGTCTCGTCACGTCCTGGGCGACAAAGGAAGAAGAAGTCCTGCGCTTTATTGCCGCATTGAACGAGGCGTAGGCGAAAAAGGAGCGGCGATGAAAAAAATATATGCGATTGGCGAAATGGCAAAACTGCATGATGTGCCGATTCGGACGCTGCGCTATTATGATGCGATCGGACTTTTCAAACCGGCGTCGGTCGATGCAGGCAGCGGCTATCGTTATTATTCAGTCGAACAGTTTGAGCACCTGAATACGATCAAGTATTTGAAATTTCTCGGCTTTTCCCTCAAAGAAATTGACGAGCACTTGGCCGCCAGAGATATGCAGGGTTTTTTGCGTTTATTGAAAAAGCAACGCGGTGCAACGGCGGCGATGCTGGAAAAATTGCAGGCGATTGCGGCGCAAGTGACAAATCGGATTAACGAACTGGAGGACTGCGCCAGTTTTTCCATGCTTGAGCAGCCGCTGCTCAAAACGTTGCCGCGCCGTTTGATCCGCATCAGCGCCCAACCGGTCAGCAGCGAGGCCGAGTGGGAAATCGCGCTAAGTAAACTGGAACGCCTGAGTAGCGGACATCCGTCGCTGTTTATCGGCAAAGTAGGTTTTATCGTGACGCAAGACCGCTTGTGGGAAAAACGCTTCGACGGATATGACGCGGTCTTTATCTTTCGTGAGGAATTGTCTCCAGATGAAGAAGAGGAGACCTGTCTGGCGGAAGGAGTATATTTGTGCATGCGCTTTCGCGGCGGGCATAGCGCGGCGCCATTTTGTTACGAAAAAATGCTGCGCGAAATTGAACGTTGCGGTTACGTGGTGAACGGCGATGCGGTTGAACGGATTTTAATTGACGAATATATAACCAAAGACGAAAAGATGCAGTTGAGCGAAATCCAGATCCCGGTAAAAACGGACATTGACTCTCCCGTTACGGAATAGTTTATGATAAAGTGTAAGCGTGTAATGAAAGCGAAGAAAAATTGCAGCAAATGCTGAGAAAAGTTGGAGCAAGAGACGGGAAGGCGGTAGAAAGATGACGGGAACACTAGTGAATGCCGGAGCCGTGCTGATCGGTGCGGCGGCGGGGTGCCTGCTGCGGCAAGGCTTGCCGCAACGCTGTCGGGAAACGTTGATGGCCGGTCTTGGTCTGGCAGTCGGCGTAATTGGCCTGCAGATGGCGCTGAAAGGCGACAATGCGCTGATCGTGATTATCAGTCTGGTGGCAGGCGGACTGATCGGCGAAGCGCTCAATATTGACGCTTGGTTAAAGCGTCTTGGCGATCAGCTGACTGCCAAAGTCGGTAACCAGTTCGGCGATATCGGTAAAGGTTTTGTGACGGCAAGTTTGGTTTATTGCGTCGGCGCGATGGCGGTTGTCGGAGCGATTCAAGAAGGTCTGACTGGCGAGGCTGGCACTCTGTATGCCAAAGCGATGCTTGACGGCGTTTCGGCGATTATCTTCGCGGCGGGCATGGGGATCGGCGTGGCATTTTCCGCTGTTTCTCTACTGTTGTATCAAGGCTCGATCACACTGTTGGCCAGCGCGGCCAGTCAATGGATTACGGAACCGATGCTGACCGCGATGACTGCGACCGGCGGCGTCATGATCTTGGGCATCGGCCTACTGGTACTCGAAATCAAGGAGATACGCGTGGCCAATTTACTGCCTGGATTATTGGTTGCCGCAGTCCTGGCGAAATATTGGCCTTGAGTAAACGGAAAAAGAAAAATGAGGGCATTTATGCGTTATTGCGTAAATGCCCTCATTTTTATGAGAGAAAGGATTGACAAACAATATGACCAGTTGTATATTAATATTGTGATTAAAAAAATGTCGTCACGTGTGCCGGTTATACGCGTGACGCATTTTAAAAACTATAGTTATACGAATGGTCATTTATTGCGAAACGAAAAGTAAAGGGGTTAATAATATGAAAAAATTTCAATTTGTAAATCCAACTAAAATTATTTTTGGTCAAGAGCAGATCGAAGAATTGGCGGGGCAAATTCCATCCGGCAGCAGAGTGCTGATTTTATACGGCGGCGGCAGCGTGCAAAAAAGCGGTCTGCTCGATCGCGTGAAAGAAAAATTGAGTGCGTATACCGTGGGAACCTTTGGCGGCATCGAACCGAATCCGACGTATGAAACGCTGATGAAAGCGGTTGAAGTGATCCGCCGGGAGCAATACAATTTTCTGTTGGCGGTCGGCGGCGGTTCAGTAATTGACGGAACAAAATTTATTGCAGCAGCGGTGCCTCATTTGCAAAGTGATCCGTGGGATATCGTGAAGAAACAGTTAGCGGTGCAAAATGCGCTGCCGTTTGGCGTTATCCTGACGCTGCCGGCGACCGGCTCGGAAATGAATAGCGGCGCCGTCATTACCCGTAAGGAGTATAAAATAAAATTGCCGTTTATGAGTCCGTCCGTATTTCCTCGTTTCGCGATTTTGGATCCGGTGTATACGTATACGCTGCCGCCCAAGCAAATCAGCAACGGCGTCGTCGATTCGTTTATCCATGTGATGGAGCAATATCTGACTTATCCGGTGGATGGCAAACTGCAGGATCGTTTCGCCGAAGGACTGCTATTGACGCTGATCGAGGAAGGGCCGAAAGCGCTTGAAGAGCCGAAAAATTACGCGGTGCGCGCTAATTTGATGTGGGCGGCCACGCTGGCGCTGAACGGACTGATCGGCAGCGGCGTGCCGCAGGATTGGGCGACCCATATGATCGGGCATGAGATCACTGCCTTATATGGTCTCGATCATGCACAGACGCTGGCAATCGTCCTGCCTTCGCTGCTCGATGTGATGCAAGAGGAAAAACAGGAAAAATTACTGCAATACGGCGAGCGGGTCTGGAATCTGCCGCATGACATGGCTGCCGATGAAAAAGCCGCTGCCGCGATTGAACGAACCCGGAGTTTTTTTGAAACGGTGGGCGTGAAAACTCGTTTTGCCGATTATGGACTCGGGAGCGAAGTGATTGAACCGATTCTTGCCAATTTGCAGGCGAACGGTATGGTGAAACTTGGCGAAAAAGGTTTGGTAACGCCGGATGTTGTACGGACGATTTTGACGAAGAGTTTATAAAAGATAGCAGGAAGTGAATTTGATGAATACGACGATACAAACGATAAAAAATCATCGCTCGATCCGCAATTATTTGGTGCGCGAAGTGCCGGACGAACTGTTGCAGGAAATTTTAGCGGCGGCCAGAGCGATGCCGACCTCGATCAACGGTCAGCAACTTTCGATTATCGTGGTAAAAGACAAAGCGAAAAAAGAGGCGATCGCGCATCTGGCCGGTGATCAGAGCTGGATTGCACAGGCGCCGGTCTTTCTGGTCTTCGTCGCCGATTATTACAAGGCGCACCTGGCGGGAGAAAAAAACGGTTTACCGGAAGTGATTCATGAAAGCGTGGAGGGCGCATTGGTGGGAACGTTTGATGCGGGGCTCGCGATGGGCGCGGCGATCATCGCGGCGGAATCGCTCGGCCTTGGCATCGTGCCGATCGGTGCGGTGCGCCGCAAGCCTGACGCGATGATCGAACTGCTCGATCTTCCGGCCTATACCTACCCGCTGGTCGGACTGGTCGTCGGTTATCCGGCCGATGCGTCGGCGCAAAAACCGAGAATGCCGCTTGCGGCGCTGGTGCATCAGGAAACGTATGATATGGCTTCAATGAAAGAGGCGATCGACGAATATGATCGTACGATGGAGACGTATTATCGTGCGCGCGGCGACAAGGTCGCCAACTGGAGTCGACAGATCGCCGGCGCATATCAGCAGGTTTATTTTCCGGAGGTGTATCCGAGCATCAAAAAACAGGGCTTTTTGCACGATAAATAGAGGCGGCGCGAGGGAACAATCACCTGCAAATATTTGTAAGAAAATTACAAATATTTGCAGGTGATTGTATTTTATTGTCGAATACTAAGAGCAGTGAACTGGTGAAGACCTCGTATCTCTTCCCTGTGGCAAGATGAAAAGGCAAGGAGGGATTCTGATGGCAAGCGTTGATAAGAAAAGAGTGGATGGTGACCTGGATCTCAATAACGTCAAACTGGAAGACGTAATCGACATCGAGTTTCTGCAGAAATTTCAGGATGACTTCGCTACAGGCGTGGGCCTGGCGAGCGTCACGGTCGACCCGGACGGGAACCCTGTAACCAAGCCCAGCCGCTATATCCGCTTTTGCATGGATTATACCCATGCGACGGAAACCGGCGACAGGCGCTGCGCGGAATCGCATCGCAAATGCGGCGAAGAAGCGGCAAGAACCGGAAAACCGGTAGTTGCCGAATGTCATGCCGGTTTGATTGACTTTGCAGCGCCGATCATGCTGGAAGGACGATTGATCGGTACGATCCTGGGCGGGCAGGTCTTGACCGGGCCGCCGGTGGAAGGAAAATACCGGCAAATTGCCAAGGAAATCGGCGTCAATGAAGACGAATATGTCGAAGCCTCGAAAGAAGCTCGCATCTTGACGCGCGAAAGCATTGAAGCGGCGGCGAATGTACTCTTCATCGTGGCGAACAGCCTTTCCGGCGCGGCGTACCGGCAAATGAAGCTGAAAAGCGTCGTCAATACGCTTAGCGACGGCGCGCATCAGATTTCGGCCACGATGGAGGAACTGGCGGCTTCGGCTTCGACGGTGAGCGACAACCAGGCGAATTTGAACGAAGAGATTAAGAATGTGAATGTGGTCACCGGCAAGATCGATGAGGTCATGGATTTTATTAAGGACATCGCGGATGAAACGCGTCTGCTTGGCTTGAACGCGGCGATCGAAGCGGCGCGCGCGGGCGAAGCCGGTCTGGGCTTCGGCGTCGTGGCGCAGGAGATCAGGAATCTTTCTGCGGATTCCAAACAGACGGTCAGCAAAATCAAGGATTTGACGACGATCATCAAGGAATCGGTCGAAAAGACCGTCCGGATGGGCGGCGAGACGACGACGACGATTCACCAGCAGGCCGCGGCGATCGAGCAGGTGACCGCGAGCATTCAGGAAATCAGCAGTCTGAGCGAGTTGCTGAGCGAAATGGCAAATAAGGGCGGCTGATGGGCCGATTCGGCTGAAAGGAGGCGAAATTGGTGAGCAAGCAATTTGTCGTTTTCTCGATAAACGAAGAAGAATACGGCTTTGACGTTTCGGCAGTCAACGGAATTCTGCGCGCCAAAAAATTCACGATCAAGACGATGCCGGGCACATCGAAAGTGATCGAAGGGATCATCAATGTGCGAAACAGCATCAATTACGTATTGAACCTGCGGCATAAATTCGGCCTTGCGCCGCGGGAAATGGATGAAGAGAGCAAGTTCATCATGCTCAACATCGGCGAGTCGAATGCCTGCTGCATCGCCGATGAGGTCACGGACATCATGAAGCTGGAAGAGGAGGACATACAGGCGGCGCCGACGTTTGTCAGCGGAATCAGTGCGAAGTATATTGAAGGAATCGGGAAAATGGATGAGCGGATCATCATCATCTTGAATCCGCAGAACATCTTGAACCTGGAAGAACGCGTCAGCATCGAAGAAGCGGCGGTTAACGCCAAGTAGAGGCTCTTGACGTGCGCAGGGAAAACTGAAAAACGACCGGGAACGGTCGATGAAGAGCCTTGCGAAAATGAAAATTTTGCAAGGCTCTTTCTTTGGCAGAAAAAGGCAAGGAGTTTTACGCGGCGATGGCGAAGTAATCGCTAACGCTATGCGGCTGGAAAAGGGGGTAAGAGAATGGACAAACAATGGGAACTGAAAAAGTTTGTTGCCCCTGAAATCATCTTCGGTTTAGGCGCGATCGACTTGGCCGGACGGTATGCCGTCAATCTCGGCGCACGCAAAGTGATGGTCGTCAGCGACAGCGGCGTCATTGCGGCAGGCTGGACGAAACGCGTCACAGACAGTTTGGCGGAAGCGGGGCTGTCCTATGAGATTTTTGCCGAGATCAGCGCAAATCCGCGCGATCATCAGGTCATGGCCGGAGCGAAGTTTTACCATGCGAACCGTTGCAACGCATTGCTGGCGGTCGGCGGCGGCAGTCCGATGGACTGCGCGAAGGCGATCGGCATCGTTGCCAGCAATGGCGGCGATATCGGCGAATTCGAGGGCGTAGATAAAGTGGCGCATCCGATGCCGCCGCTGCTTTGCGTTCCGACGACCGCGGGAAGTTCGGCCGATGTATCGCAGTTTGCGATCATCACCGATTCGAAGCGCCATGTAAAGATGGCGATCGTCAGTAAGACGATCGTACCCGATATCGCGCTGATCGATCCGAACACCTTGCTGACGATGCCGGATTATCTGGCGGCCTGTACCGGCGTCGATGCGCTGGTGCATGCGATCGAAGCCTATGTCTCGAACGTTCATTGGCCGCTGGCCGATCTGCACGCGCTGGAGGCGATCCGCCTGATTCATACCTATCTGCCGTTGGCGATCGCACAGCCGCAGGAAGTGAATTATCGCGCGCAGGTGATGCTGGCCAGCATGGAAGCCGGGCTGGCCTTTTCCAACGCGATCTTAGGCGCGGTGCATGCGCTGGCGCATAGTCTGGGCGGGTTGCTCGATCTGCCGCATGGCGAGTGCAATGCGATCCTGCTCGAACATGTCGTGGCAATGAATTTTTCGGCTTGTCCGGAGCGCTATAATGTGATCGGCGAAGCGATGGGGCTGAACCTGAGGAACTTGTCGCAGGAGGAACAGCGCCATGCGCTGGTGCATGAACTGGCGCGTTTTCGCAGGTCGGTCGGCTTGCCCCGTACGCTGCGTGAACTCGGGATGACGCGGGAAAAGATTCCAAGTCTCGCAGGATATGCGGTTCAAGATGTCTGCATGGCGACGAATCCGCGGGCACTGACCCGGCGCGAGGTGGAAGAAGTGTATGAACAGGCATTCTGACGCGAAAGAAAACAACGCGGACTTGCGCGACAAGCTGATCGGCCTGGGCGACGTGTCGATGCGCAAGAGCTATTATCCGGAACTGCAGGAGCGTCTTGATGAACTGGAACGCTTCAAGACGCTGCTCGACCATTGCAACGATTATATTTTTTTGGCGCGGGCGGCTGACGGCGCTCTGATCGACGTCAGCGCTTCGGCGCGCAGTCAGCTCGGCTATGAAGAGGAAACGCTAAAAAAAACTTCGATCTATGATTTGTTTTTTCCGGGCCTGCTGGAACCGCTGATTGAAAAATTGAGCGGGCAGGCTGCGGAAACAGAAGAGAAAATCATGCTGGTGACCGATTTGAAAGGCGGCGACGGCGCGTTCGTGCCGGTCGAAATCAGTTTTCGCATCGTTGTCTTTGCCTCGCTCTATTATGTGGTGATCGTCGCGCGCGATATCACGGAGCGCAAGCGTTCGATGGATGAATTGCGCAGGGCGCATGACCAGCTGGAAGAGAAAGTGGAAAGCCGCACGCAGGAATTGATGGCGGCGAATGAAGAATTGCGCGCGATAAACGAAGAACTGCAAAATGCATTTACGCAGCTGACGAAAATGCACAATCAATTGGTGGAAGCGGAAAAAATGGCGGCGCTGGGCAGCATGGTTGCCGGAGTGGCGCATGAAATAAACACGCCGGTCGGGCTTGGCGTCACGTTGGCCTCGCATTTGGCGGAGATTACGCAACGCGCGGCGGAAAAAATGACGCAGGGCGTATTGCGACGCCAGGAACTGACCGAGTATTTTCAGGACTGCCAGGAAGCGGCGCAAATTCTGCTGGGCAATTTGAACCGCACGGCGAATCTGGTGCAAAGCTTCAAGCAGGTATCGGTCGATCAGATCAGCGAACAGCAGCGAAGTTTCAATGTCAGGGATTATCTGGAGGACATCCTGCGCAGTTTGCATTCGAGACTGAAAAAAACGAAACATCGCATCGCGGTCGAATGCCGCAGCGAACTTGTCATCGACAGCTATCCGGGGCCGTTTGCGCAGGTGGTGATGAATCTCCTGATGAACAGCCTGACGCATGCGTATGCAGACGAAGACGCGGGCAACATCAAGATTTCATTTCTGGAAGAAGGCGATGAATTCGTCCTCTTGTATCAAGACGACGGCAAAGGCATTGCGCCGGATGCGCTGTCGAAGATCTTCGATCCCTTTTTCACCGGCAACCGCAGCGGCGGGAACACAGGCCTCGGCCTGCACATCCTCTATAACATCGTCAGGCAGATTTTCAAGGGAACGGTAAGCTGCCGCAGCTCTCTGAACGAGGGCGCAGTCTTTGAAATCCGTTTTCCCAAGCTGCATGCCAGCATAGAATGAGAAGCGTTGAAGAGGCAGGAACTTTTTGTTAAAAGAATGTTAATCGGCAGGTGGTCTTCGTGTTTTTGGAGAAAAAAACAGGAATGGCTCAAAAAAAGGTCAATAATTTGAAAAACGACAGAGAGGATGTATAATAGTAAAGTATGAAAGGGAGGGTTATCAGGTGAGGATTACCAAAGTACGCACACGGTTACTCTTAATGTTGCTGCCGTTTTTTATTCTGACGTTCTTGGTTCTTTCCGGCGTGAGTTATTATTTTTCGACACAGGCGCTGACGAAAAGTTCCAATGAAACGGCGTTGTCGATCAATGTGGATTATTCCAATCAGATCCGCGCGATTATCAGTGAACGGGTCGTGGAACTCGAGGATCTGGCCAGCAATTGGACAATCCATGAGAATGCCGATACGGCAAAAATCGTCCGACTGCTGGCAGAAACGCATAAACGGACCGGTGATTTTGACAATATCAACTTTGTGCAGCCAAACGGCAGCGGCGTCCGCTATGACGGTACCACGACCAATGTGGCGGATCGCGAATATATCAAGCAAGTGATCAGTACGAAAAAAACGTATATTTCAGACCCTATTCTGGCCAGAGTTAACGGCAAGCAGGCGATCATCATTGCTTTGCCGGTGCTGGAAAACGGAAGACTGGTCGGCATCATTACCGGCAATGTCTCGCTCGAGCGGATCTCGGAGTTGATCAAGGAAAGCCGGTTCAAAGAGAGCGGTTTTGTCACGATCATCCACAGTTCAGGGACGATCGTGGCGCACGGCAGACAGCCGGAATTGAACGGCAGGCTAAGTGTCGCGCAAAAACAGATTGATCCTGAACTGAAAACGAAAGTCAGCGAAGTCGATAAAAACCTTACCGCGCTCTTTGAAGCCGCCAAGGCCGATAAGCAGGTGATCGGTCAATATACGAATCTGGACGGCGTCAAGCATGTCGGCGTCTTTGCGCCGCTGCAGCTGCCGGGCGGCCAAAAGTGGATCACGGTGGTATCGGCGCCGGAGTCCGAAGTGACGCAGGCGACGCAGAAACTGGCGAACACGCTGCTTTTGATCTCAGTGTTGTTCATCGCGATCGCGGTGTTCTTTATCATCTACATCAGCAAGAGTTTTGCCAAACCGATACAGCTGATGCGTGATGAATGCATCGCGTTGGCCGACGGCGATCTGAGCATCCGAGGCGTCCAGGTGCAGTCCGAAGATGAAATCGGCCAACTGGCGCAAGGGTTTCAGGCGATGCGACTTAACTTGCGCCAGATGGTCGAACAGGTGCAGGCACAGGCGGAAAGCGTCAGTGCCTCGAGCGAGGAATTGACCGCCAGTGCCGAGCAGTCGGCGCAGGCGACGCATCAGGTGGCGGAGGCCGTCGGCGAAGTGGCGCATGGTGCGGAAAAACAATCGAAAGCGGTCGACAGCACGGCGACCGTTGTTGAACAAATGTCGGCCAGCATCCAGCAAGTCGCAGCTAATGCCAATGTCGTTTCCGGCGTGGCCGATAAGACCTCGGCTGCCGCGACGCAGGGCAACAGCGCGGTGACCGCCGCGATGCGGCAGATGGAACTGATTGAAAAAACGGTTTCCAGTTCAGGACAGGTCGTCACCAAACTGGGCGAGCGTTCGAAAGAAATCGGCCAAATCGTCGATACGATTTCCGGCATTGCCGGACAGACGAATCTCCTGGCGCTGAACGCTGCGATCGAAGCGGCGCGCGCCGGCGAGCAGGGACGCGGTTTTGCGGTCGTCGCGGAAGAGGTGCGCAAGCTGGCCGAACAGTCGCAGGAAGCGGCCAAGCAAATCGCCGATTTGATCGGGGAGATTCAGACCGACACCGATAAGGCGGTCGTCGCGATGGATGAGGGCGCACGCGAAGTCAAAGCGGGAACGGATGTCTTTAACAGCGCTGGTCAGGCGTTCAGCGACATCGTGACGCTGGTCGGTGAAGTCTCGCTGCAGATACGAAGCATTTCGGGTGCGATCCAAAGCATTTCCTCCGGCAGCGAAAAGATCGTTACCTCGGTGCATGACATCGAGGCGATCAGTAAGGATACGGCGGCGCAAACCGAGACCGTGTCTGCGGCGACGCAAGAGCAGTCTGCGACGATGTCGGAAATCGCGACATCCAGCCTGGCGCTGGCTAAGATGGCCGAACAATTGCAGGTTGCGGTCGGCAAGTTCAGAGTATAATACAAACACGGATAACTGCGTCGGAGCAATATGCTCTGACGCAGTTTGTCTTTTGGCGATAATAAAGAAGTAAGAGGATCTTGGCCGATTCGGAACTTGAGAAAGTAGTGCGGCAAGGTTTGGGTCTCCGGCAGTCGGATTGAACGCTTTGAAAAATTAGAGCGTTAACGCTTGTTGTGAAGCAGAGCGAAAAGACGAAAAGAAATAGATTGACAATTTGCCTTCTCCTTTATAAAATGAAGCTGAAATCAATAAGCAGGATTGTTACCGCATAGCGGGCAAGACCTAGGTGCGACAAGGAACGGTATTGTCCTTGTTGTGCGTAGGCTTTTTTATTGCCGACCGTACAATGCAGCAAAAGAGGGAGGCGGATTTCTCCTACGATGAAGATCCATAAAGTGCTGAACAACAATGTGGTCATCGTCCAGGAAGACGGTCAGGAAAAGATTGTGATGGGCAAAGCGCTGGGTTTTCAAAAGAAGCACAACGACCCGGTTGATAAGACGGGGATTGAAAAAATATTTGTCTTGGCCAATCAGGAAAGCAGTGCGTTTGAAAAACTGGTTAAGCAAATTCCTGAAGAACATATGCAGACGGCGGAAGACATTATCAGCCAGGCGGAACGGGAATTAAAAACGTCGCTAAATGGACATATTCACATTGCACTCGCCGATCATCTGGCGTTTGCCATTGAACGACAGAAAAACGGCCTGCAGATTCAAAACCGGCTGCTGCCGGAAATTCGTTTGCTCTATCCGCAGGAATACGCGATTGGCTGTTGGGCGCTTACGCATATTGAAAAATGGTTGCAGGTTGTGATGCCGGAAGACGAGGCCGGATACTTGGCCTTGCACATTCACACGGCCAGGATGCAGCGCAGCGATATGGCTGCGACGTTAAATGTTACGTCAATGATTAAGGAAGTGCTCGAAATCATTGAAACGGAGTTCAATTTGCGCTTGACGGCAGGCGGTATTTCCTACCAGCGTCTGTTGACGCACTTACGTTTTGCATTGCAGCGTCTCGTTGGCGGAGAAAGTTTGCATCAAATGGAAGAGGAACTGCTGCTGATGATTCGCAGCAAATATACAGCGGAGTTTGCTTGTGCGCAAAAAATTGCCGCACACATTCGCGCCGACTATGCCTATGAAATGCCGGAAGCCGAAGCGGCTTACATTGCCTTGCATCTCAGACGGATTTGCCAGGCGAAGGAAGAGTAGAGATCTTATGCAGGCAAGGAAATCGCATAGGCGGGATTGTTACTGGAAACAGGCAAGACCCAAAAACAAAGGTGCAGCGTCTTTGTTTTTGGGTCTTTTTTTATAGCGCAAGCGTAATAGAAAAAAGAAGGCGAGGCGGATAAACATGGAACCGATGAAAATTGCCCAAGAAGTGTTGTCTCATTTGGGCGGGCGCGATAATCTGGAAAGCGCAGCGCATTGTGCCACCCGGCTGCGTTTGGTGGTGAAGGATATGACGTTGGTGAACGTCGCTGCGATTGAAAATCTCGATGATGTGAAAGGTTGCTTTACCACTGACGGCCAGTTTCAAATCATCTTAGGCAGCGGCTTGGTAAATAAGGTTTATCGTCATATGACAAGCGAAGGAGAAATTCAGGCTGCGACGACGAGTGAGGTAAAGCGGGCGGCGATGAAAAAGTTGAACCCGCTGCAGCGTTTGGCGCGGACGATGTCGAATGTGTTCGTGCCGATTATCCCTGCCATTGTTGCCAGCGGTTTGATGATGGGGACGCTTGGCATGGCTAAAACCTTTCAATGGGTAAGCGGCGACAGCGGTTTGTTTATGGTGATGGACATGTTTGCCAATACGGCTTTTGTCTTTTTGCCGGTGCTGGTCGCCTTCAGCGCGGCCAAAGAGTTTGACGCCAATCCGTTTTTAGCGGCTGCGTTGGGCGGCATTATGATCCATCCGGCGCTGCAAAATGCCTGGACGTTGGGCGGCGGCATAGAAAAAACGATCGAAGTGTTCGGCGTCAGCATCGGTATGGTCGGTTATCAGGGGACCGTGTTGCCGGTATTGTTCGCGGTCTGGGTGATGGGCGGCATTGAGCGAACCGTGCGGCGTTTCGTGCCGAATGCGCTTGATATTATCGTAACGCCGTTCACAACGATTGTGCTGACAGGCTTGATTACGCTGGCGGCAATTGGCCCGGCAGGCCGCTTTCTCGGCAACGGCATTTCAACAACCCTGGCGTTGGTGTACGATCAGGCCGGATTGTTGGCCGGGCTGCTTTTTGGCGGCTTGTATTCGACCATTGTCATCACCGGCGTGCACCATAGTTTTCATGCCTTTGAAGCGGAATTGATAAAAAATGTCGGACGCAATTTCCTCCTGCCGATTTGGTCGATGGCCAACGTCGCGCAAGGCGGTGCGGCACTGGCAGTTTATTTTAAGACCCGCGACGAGAAAATCAAAGCGATTGCCATTCCGGCGGCAACTTCCTGCTTACTCGGCATTACAGAAGCGGCCATTTTCGGGGTCAATTTACGCTTGGGACGGCCCTTTATTGCGGCGGCCATCGGCGGCGCGCTTGGCGGCGCATATGTCGTGTTTATGAAGGTGGGCATGACGGCGGTCGGTCTGACCGGGATTCCCGGCTTGTCGATTGTGCAGCCGGCTAGCGCAGTACACTATTTGATCGGTATGGCGTTGGCGTTTGGCGGTGCGTTTGCCAGCGTTTGTCTGCTCGGCTTTAAAGACGCAAATGCGGAAAAGGAGACGGAAAATGAACGCAATTTATCGGCCTAGGGGACAATATCTTTGGGATTTTTGGCTGTATCGTGAACAAGGCGACTATCATCTCTTTTATTTGCAGGCTGACGCATCGCTTACGCCGCGTCAGCGGCACCGTCACTCCAGCATCGGACATGCGGTATCGCGCGATTTATGCAATTGGACGGAAAAAGATTGCGCGCTGCAGGCCGCTGACGATCCGGCGCAGTGGGACAGTGTGTCGCTTTGGACCGGCTGCACAATAAAAAAAGACGGACGATACTATATGTTCTATACGGCGCGCTGCCAAGAGGATGTTGCCGACGACGGCTATGTCGGACACACGCAGCGCATTGGCCTCGCGGCATCAGACGACTTGTTGAGCTGGGAAAAATACGCCGCTAATCCGGTTTTGACCGCAGACTATCGTTATTATGAAAGCGTAACGGAGGCGCACAATAAGCATGAGGGCTGGCGTGACCCGTTTGTCGTCAAAGATGAAACCAGTGAGTGGTATTATGCATTTTTTACTGCAAGGGATCGGCAGCGCAGCGATCCGAAGGCGCGCGGCTGCATCGGACGCGCCCGCTCGAAAGATTTACTCCACTGGGAGACGTTGCCTCCGGCGGCTTCGCCGGGCTTGTTTACCGACATGGAAGTTCCGTCGCTGCATTGGCATCAGGGGAAATGGTATATGCTGTTCGCAGTAAAGGAAGAATGGTATAGCGAAGCCTACCGGCAAGCGATTGCGCCGGAGTTGCCGCAGACCGGCGTTTTATATCTGGCAGCCGAGTCGCTCGACGGCGAGTTTACGCTGCCGGAGTCGCATCCTGTCTTAAGCGGTACGGAAAGGCGGCAATACACAGGGCGCATTATTGCGGCGCCAAATGGCGAATTTGTTTTTTTGTCCTGGAATGCCGGCATTGATGAAGGCGCGCCGGATCGTCCCGCCGCGTATTCGCTCGGTGAGGCGATGGTGGTTTCGCATCAATACGGGCGCTTGCGCTTGACAAAAAAATACGGCGCGGAAAAATAAAAAGCGAACTGCCTGGAAAAAAGATTGCCACGTTTGCGTAAGCAGCGAGGGCAATCTTTTTTTATTTGTACAAGAAAAAATAAAAAAGAGACAGGATTCAAAAATACGGCGGCGTATTATGTAAGAATACAAGTTGGCTTACGAGGAGGAAAATAAGATGAACTTTAATTTTTACATGCCGACTAAAATTCATTTCGGCAGTGAATGCGTATTGCAGCAAGGGGATGAATTTTCGCGCTGGGGCGTTAAAGCGTTGCTTGTGACAGGTCGCCATTCGGCGAAGGCGAGCGGTGCGCTCGATGATGTCGTCAAAGTGCTGACGCAAAAAGAGATGCAGTGGAAAATTTTTGACAAGATTGAAGAAAATCCGACGGTCGAATCGGTGGCCGAGGGCGGTGCATTCGCCAGAGCGTGGCAACCGGATGTAGTCGTTGCAATCGGCGGCGGGTCGCCGCTTGATGCGGCGAAAGCGATTGCGACGCTTGCGGTCAATGACGTCGCGGCGCTGGAACTGTTCGGCGGCAAACTGAAAAACGAGGCGCTGCCGATCATTGCGATTCCGCTTACGGCAGGAACCGGCAGTGAAGTGACGCCGTATTCGGTGTTGACGGATGCGAGCCAAGAGACAAAGCGGAGTTTTAGCGGCGACGGCATTTTTCCTAAAGCCGCCTTTCTTGACGCCCGCTATAGCCAAAGTCAGTCCCGCGACGTAACGGTAAACACGGTGATCGATGCGCTGTCGCACTCGGTCGAAGGGTACCTGTCAAACCGGGCCACCGCGCTTAGCGACAGTCTGGCGCTGGAAGCGATCCGGCATTTTGCCGCCGCGAAGCAGGCGTTAAAAACCGGCACATTCAGCCTGGCGGATCGTGAATCGCTGCTGTACGCCTCGATGCTCGGCGGCATGGTGATTGCACAGACCGGTACGACGGCGGTGCATGCGATGGGCTATTCGCTGACCTATTTCCATCAGGTGCCGCATGGCCGGGCCAACGGTCTGCTGCTTGGCGAATACCTGCGTTTCAATGAACCGGCTGTGCCGGAAAAAATCGCCAACGTGTTGCAGGCCGCCGCTGTTGCCAATATCGATGAGTTCAAGGCGCTGATGAGCGAATTGCTGTGTAACGACGAAACGTACACGGCGGAAGAAATGAAAGCTTTTGCGGCGCAAGCCGGCAAGGCGAAAAATATCGCCAACACGCCGCGCCAGCCAAACGTATCCGAACTGGAAAAAATCTTTACCGCTTCGCTGCAGGTGAAATAAGATGGCGGATAAAGCATTGTTTCTTTGGTATCCGAAATGCACGACCTGTCAAAAGACAAAACGCTGGCTAGATGAACGTGCCGTCCGCTATGAAGCGCGCGATATCAAAGAGCAGCCGCCAAGCGCGGCCGAACTAAAGACCTGGCACGAACGGAGCGGTCTGCCGCTGCGCAAATTCTTCAACACCAGCGGTCTGGTCTATAAAGCGCTCGGCTTGAAAGACAAACTGGCGACGTTATCCGACGCGCAGCAGATCGAACTCTTGGCAAGCGACGGCATGTTGGTCAAGCGTCCGATACTGGTTACGGCCAAAGCGGTTTTGGTCGGTTTTAAGGAAACGGAGTGGGATAAACAGGTGTAACATTCCGTTGAAAAAGGTGCGTTATGAACAAAAACGCGAGTTTCCAGCTCGCGTCAGGGTGTAGACAATTAAAAAAAGAGAATAGACACGAAAGAAGATAAGGATGAAAAGAAACGATAACACGAAGAAGCGAAGCGGGCCGATTCGATCGGCCCGGAAGGTAGGAAGAATAATAATAAAATCTTCCCACCTTCCCTTCTTCGACTCTTTGTGTAAAAAACGTCCCACTTAATTTCGTTTTGTCGACAGTCTCACGCGAGTTTCCAACTCGCGTTTTTGTTTGCAAATGAAAAGTGAATAGAGCAAAAAAAAAGACTGGGCAAGCATATAGCAAGGATCGTTTGTCAAGTCGAGTAAACTATGGTACTATATTGAAATTGAGTACAAAGAATGGAGCATGTGAAAGATGTCTGATTTGCCTAATTGCCCCAAATGTAATTCCGAATACACCTATGAAGACGGCGTTCAACTGGTTTGCCCGGAATGCGCGCATGAGTGGACTGCCGGAGCGGCGGATGATTCCGGCGATGCCGGATTGGTCGTTAAGGATGCTAACGGTAATCTCTTAGCGGACGGCGATTCGGTCGCGATCATCAAGGATTTGAAAGTCAAAGGCAGCTCTTCGGCGCTGAAGATCGGCACGAAAGTGAAGAACATCCGTCTGGTGGAAGGCGATCACAATATTGATTGCAACATTGACGGTTTCGGCGCGATGAAGTTGAAATCGGAATTCGTCAAAAAAATATGATCCGGTGAAAAGGCCCTGTTTTTGCAGACGCAGAAGCAGGGTCTTTTTTTTATGCGCGCTAACATCTTGTGAATAATGCACGAAATAAAATGTCGGATTTGTGAATGATTCACAAGACAATTCTATTGACCTGTCGAGAGAACTCTGTTACGCTAGGAAAAACAAAACGTTTGCCGGTGCAGACGAGTTGGTCAATGGAGACTGGAAAATGATGCGCGATCAATGCGTATTGTAACCGGTCTGTTTTTTTTGCCGCAGGCGGCGCTAGGTTAAAGGAAATGGATGAAAAGCAGGAGGGGTTTTAGATGAAGACGCATGGCTTATTTATTGCCGGCAAGTGGCAGGTAACGGAGGAAAAGATCGCGGTGCGCGATAAGGCGAGCGGCGAAGAATGCGCGTATATCTCGGCGGCAGGGCCGGAAGAAGTGAAACAGGCGGTTGATGCGGCGGAAAAGGCGTTTAAGACAATAAAACTGGAGCCGTACCGGCGTTATGAAATTTTGCTGGAAGCGAGCCGTCTTTTGATGCAGCAGCAGGAAAAAATGGCCAACCTGATTTGCACCGAGGTGGGCAAGCCGTTTGGCGAAGCGATGGCGGAAGTCGCGCGGGCCGAACAGACCTTGATTCTGTCGGCGGAGGAAGCAAAACGGATGACGGGCGACATGGTGCCGCTTGCGGGCGCTCCCGGCTGCGGGCAGCGCTGGGCGTTTACGCTGCGCGTGCCGGTGGGTATTGTTTGCGCAATTACGCCGTTCAATTTTCCTCTGAATCTGGCTTGTCATAAGATCGGTCCGGCGCTGGCGGCAGGCAATACGTTGCTCTATAAACCGGCGACCGTCACGCCGCTTTCGGCGGTACTCTTGTGCGAAATTTTCGCTGCCGCCGGATTACCGGACGGCTGTTTGAATTTAGTAACCGGTTCCGGCGCGGAACTTGGCGAGTTGTTGACGCAAGAGCCGCGCATCGGCTTTTACAGTTTTACCGGCAGTCCGGAAGTCGGCAAGACGTTGCTGAAGAATGCGGGCTTCCGGCGCGTCGCGCTTGAACTGGGCTCCAATTCGGCCAACATTGTGCATGACGATGCGGCGGATGTGAGTGCGACCGCGGAACTTTGCGCGAAACAGGCCTTCGTCAATGCAGGGCAGGTTTGCATTTCGTGCCAGCGTGTTTATGTGCAAAAAAACGTAATGGAGAAATTTTGCGCCAGCGCGGTCAAGTATGCGAAAAGTCTTGTCGTCGGCGATCCGCATGAACCGCAAACCGGCATCGGGCCCATGATCAGCGAGTCGGAAGCCAAACGGATTGAAGCTTGGGTCAACGAGGCGGTTGCGCAGGGAGCGACGCTTTTGAGCGGCGGCAAACGGCGCGGCGCTTGGTTTGAACCGACGGTCTTAACGGATGTGACGCCGGAGATGAAAGTGGTTTGCCAGGAAACGTTCGCACCGGTAGTTTGCATCGTGCCTTACGACACGATTGAAGAAGCGATCCGTCTGGTCAATGCTTCGGTCTATGGCTTGCAAGCGGGCGTGTTTACCCAATCGCTGGATTTGGCCAGGCGCTGTGCGATGGAAATTGAGACGGGCGGCGTGATCATCAATGACGGGGCGACGTTTAGAACCGACAATATGCCGTACGGCGGCGTCAAGGAAAGCGGCATCGGTCGTGAGGGCCCGCAATACGCGGTTAAGGAAATGACGGAAGAAAAGTTGATCGTGTTCAATTTCAAATAAGCAGTTGCGGCGTTGAGGCAAAAGGAGGGAATCGGATATGATCAGTTGCCGGGAAATTGTACATCTGCCGTCCTTGAACAAGCTTCGTTTGGTGGCTGGCGAAGGGGGCTTGGATCGTGTCGTGCGCTGGGTACACTTTATTGATCTGCCGGATGTGATTCCCTGGGTACAGGGCGGCGAACTGTTGATTATCACCGGTATCGGCCTGCAGGGCGACGCGGCCAAGCTTAAAGAAGTGGTACGCGGCAGTATCCGAAAAAAATTGGCCGGACTGATCGTGAACGTTGGCCGCTACATCAAGGACGTGCCGCCGGACGTTGTCGCACTGGCCGACAAAGCCGGATTCCCGATTTTTGAACTGCCTTGGGAAGTGAAACTGATTGATGTGACGCAGGAAATCTGCAGTCATATTATTATGAAGCAGACGGAAGAGCGCTCACTCAATGATTTCCTGGAGCAATTGCTTTTTCGTCCGTTGGCTGACAGCGAAGTGCTGATCGAGCGTGCGGCTTTTTACGGTTACGATTTGGCAAAACCGCATCAGGTGGCGATTATCCGGCCGCATCAATTACGGGAGTTTTTGCAGACGCAGCGCGAAAAAGATGAAAAGGCGCTGGTCGCGCTGAAGGTCCGTTTCGAACGGATCGTGCGTGAGGCGCTGGAGCGGCGGGGGCGGAAAATGATTTCGATGCTCTGGCTCGATGACATGCATTTGCTGATGCCGCATCCGGAAAAGGATACGCAGTCGCGCCAAAATGTCGCGTTGCTTGCGGAAATTATCGAGCGTCTCGCGTCGGAAATCCCCGGCTTGTTTGTGTCGGCTGCGCTCGGCGGTACGTTTGAATGTTTGCAGGCGGCCAGAAACAGTTATCTGCAGGCGAATAAAGCGTTGCGTTTTAGCGAACGGAAGAAGGTTTCGCCGCCGATCTACTTGTATGAGCAGTTGGGTATTTATAAATTGCTCTTTGAAGTGGAAGCGGACAAATTGGCTGCCTATCATCAAGAGGTGATCGAACCACTCAATGAATATGATAAAAAACATCATATGGCGATGGCGGAATGTCTGACGGTGTACTTTGAAGAAAATTGCAATGCGGCCAAGACCGCGAAACGTTTGTTCTTGCACCGCAATACGCTCGATTACCGATTAAAGAAAATAGAAGAAATTACCGCGCGGAGTCTGAATGATCCGTATGACAGATTGACGCTGCAATTAGGGACGCTGATTGCAAGACAATTGGACGGCGAGGCTGTTTCGCCGCATCTTTCCGACTGAAGGGATTATCTCACAAAAAGCGAGCGGTTTTTTTGTGAGATAATCACCTAGACGTGTAAAGTTGTAAATGATAGTATTGGGTCAAGGAAAAAATCAAATGATGAATTTAGCAATGGCGCTGATGCATATCAAAAAGATATGTCTCAGCGCGTTTATTTTTGCCCGATTTATCATGACGGGAGGAAATTAGCATGACAAAGGAAATGAGCAAAACGGAAGAACTGATGCAACGAAAAAATAATGCGGTCGCCGCCCCCATATCCAATACAACGGGGATTTTTGTCGAGCGGGCAAAAGGTGCGGTGATCACGGATGTCGAGGGGCGCGAATTTCTCGACTTTTATGCCGGCGTCGGTGTGCTGAATGTCGGCCACTGTCCGGAGTCGGTGGTGAAGGCGGTGCAAAAGCAGGCAGGCGAACTGCTGCATTCTTTCTTTGCAATCGGCATGTACGAATCCTATGTCGCACTGGCGGAAAAGATGAATGCACTGTTGCCGGGCAGTGGGCCCAATAAGACGATGTTTGCCAACAGCGGCGCGGAGGCGGTTGAGAATGCGGTGAAGATCGCACGACAGGCGATGAAGCGACCGGGCATTATTTCTTTTGAAGGCGGCTTTCATGGCCGGACGCTGATGGCGATGAGCCTGACCAGTAAGGTGAAACCGTACAAGCACGGTTGCGGGCCGATGGCATCGGAAGTGTACAAGGTGCCAAGCGCTTATTGCTACCGCTGTCATTATCGTTCCGAATATCCCGGCTGCGGCATGCATTGTCTGGAAAACTTTGAACGCTTCTTTATTTCTGAAGTGGATGCCGAGCAGATTGCAGCGATGATCATCGAACCGGTGCAAGGCGAAGGCGGCTTTATCGTACCGCCGCCCGAGTTTTTGCCGGGCGTCAAAGCGATTTGCGAGAAGAAGGGAATCTTGTTCATTGCAGACGAAATTCAAAGCGGTTTCGGGCGCACCGGGAAAATGTTCGCGATTGAAAACTGGGGCGTAGAGCCGGATCTGATGACGACCGCAAAATCGATTGCCGCCGGCGTACCGCTCAGTGCGGTGACTGGCAAGGCCGAGTATATGGATGCGCCTGGTCCGGGCGTGATCGGCGGCACGTATGGCGGCAATCCGCTGGCCTGCGTCGCGGGTCTTGAAACGATAAAGCTGATCGAAGAGCAGGAGCTGTGCAAACGCGGCGCTAAAATCGGCCAGATCACGATGAAGCGGTTGAAAACCTTGCAAGAACGTTGCAAGATCATCGGCGATGTGCGCGGACTCGGTTCCATGATCGGCATCGAGTTGGTAAAAGACCGTCAGACGAAAGAACCGGCGAAAGATCTTACGGCTAAAGTCGTCAAGTATTGCCTCGAAGAAGGCGTAATGCTGATCAGCGCCGGCATCTACGGCAATGTGATCCGCCTCTTGATTCCGCTAGTCGTGACCGATGAACAGCTGGATAAAGGTTTGTCGGTGCTGGAAAAAAGCCTGCTGAAAGCGGCAGAGGAAGCATAGAAGATGCAAGACGGGCAAAGACGCTTGTCGGCGGCGCATTGTCGCCGATCAGCGTCTTTTTTTAGATAAAGAAAAGGAGGGCGAACGATATGGAAGAAAAGTCGCTACATTTAGCAAAAGAAAATCTCAAAAAAGATCTCAAGGACAGACACATTCAATTGATTGCCATCGGCGGCGTCATCGGAGTCGCCTTATTCATGGGCTCGGCTCAGGCCAGCAAAATGGCGGGGCCGGCGCTTACGCTGGCGTATGCGATCGGCGGCGTGATCATGTACTTTGTGCTGCGCGCGCTAGGCGAGGTAGCGGTGGAACATCCGGTGACATCGTCTTTTGCCGGTTATGCGCGGACGTTCTGCGGGCCGCTGGTTTCCTTTATTACCGGCTGGACATACTGGTATCAGTGGGTCGTGTTGGCAATGTGCGAAATTTCGGCGGTCGGCATGTATATGAAGTACTGGGCGCCGGATATACAGCAATGGATTCCCGCACTGATTTGTCTTGCCTTGATTCTCGCAATCAATCTGGTTTCGGTAAAATACTACGGCGAGTTTGAGTTTTGGTTTGCTTTGATTAAGGTCGTGACAATTGTTGCGATGCTGGTGGTCGGCTTTGCGATGATTTTGTTCGGCATCGGCAATGGCGGCGTTGCAATCGGCTTTTCTAATCTTTGGACGCACGGCGGCTTCATGCCGTTCGGCTGGACAGGCGTTGCAATGGCGCTCGTGATGGTTGTCTTCGCGTATTCGGGCGTTGAGCTGATCGGCATCACGGCCGGTGAAGCAAAAAATCCGGAAGCGTCGCTGAAATCGGCAATCGATAAAGTCTTCTGGCGCGTGCTCGTCTTCTATGTCGGTTCGATGGTCGCGATCCTTTCGATTTTCCCCTACGAAACACTGCCGAAAGGCGTCAGCCCGTTTGTGATGATCTTTGAAAAGGCGGGCATTCCTTACGCGGCCTCGATCATCAACGCGGTCATCATTTCATCGGCTGCCTCCTGCCTGAACAGCGGCATGTACGTGTGCGGCCGGATGTTGTATGGTTTGGCGCTTAGAAATGAAGCGCCGGCGTTTCTCGGCAAACTGTCGGAGAATCAAGTGCCGGCCAACGGCATCATCGTCTCCGGCATCGTCTGCCTGATCGGCGTGTATCTGAATTATACTTCGCCGGACAGCGTATTCTACTATATGTCGGCCATCACGACGACCGGATGCATGTGGACCTGGTCGCTGATCATGTATATCCAGTACAAATGGCGCAAAAGCCTCAGTGCAGAGCAGATTGCGCAGCTAAAATATCCGATGCCCTGTTATCCGTATGCCAACTACCTGGTCGGCGCGTTTATGCTGGCGGTGACGCTCGGCATGGGCTACGACCATGACAATCTGGTCGGACTCTATGTCGCACCGGTTTGGTACGGCGGACTCTATATTCTATACAGGATGTTCAAAATCGGCGCAGCGCAGGCGCGAGCCGACTTGAGCGTGCAGACAGAATGGTAGGCAAGGGATGCGGAAAAGAGAAGACACGCAGCGCGTTTTTACGCTGCGTGTCTTCTCTTTTGCGCAAGTTCGCACGGATTTTTATGTCATTTAGGCAGGAGCTTTTTGGCGCTTGCGGGAATATAAGCAAGAGCGAAAAAGCAAAACAAAGAAGGGAAAGTCGGAGGAACCAAGATGAAAGCATATCGCAGCGTAATGGCTGGCTTGGCCATTACTATTATAACGGTGCTCGCGCTGAATCAACCGGCGCATGCGGAGACGCTGGAACTGTCGCTTGAAGACAGTATCGCATTGACGCTAAAGAATAATCCGAGCATGAAAATCGCCGGAGCGCAAAAAGAAAAGGCCGCCTGGACGGTCAAGCAGGCGCAGGCGGCCAAAGGCATCAGTCTGGATTACGCCTATACGCAATTGCGTACTGACGCGCCGCCGTCCTGGGTGAATCAGACGGTGGTCTGGGAAGTCCCTTATTATAATTATTTCAGCAATCAGATCAGCGCGACCTTGCCGCTCTATACCGGCGGCAAATTGGAAAGCACAATCGCGCAGGCGAAGAAAGGCAGTCAGGCGGCTGTCTTGAATGAAGATGCGATGAAGCAGCAGCTCAAACTGACTGCGACGCGCGCATATTTTAATCTGTTGCAGGCGCGCAATCTGCGCGACATTGCCAAACAATCGGTCGATGATTTTGCGGCGCATTTGAAAAACGTCCAGAATCAATTCGACGCCGGTACGGTGGCCAAGGTTGACGTGCTGCAGACGAAGGTGCAATGGGCCAATGCCCAGAATGGTTTGATCAAGGCGCAAAACAATTATGAAGTGGCGGCGCTCACGCTAAATACGGTGATGGGCATGCCTCTTTACAGCGAAGTCAAAACAAAAGAAAATCTGGCATACCGCCCATACCTTTTGACGCTCGAAGAATGTGTCGAAACGGCGCTCAGCAAACGGCCGGAGATGGAACAGGCTGCGGTCATGGTCGGAGCGGCGAAAGACCAGATCAAAATTTATCAGAGTGATAAGCTGCCGAGTGTGGCGCTGACGGCCAGCGCCAAATGGCAGGATATGAAATCGCCGGGCTGGAATTACCAGACGAAAAACATCACGCTGCTTGCGAAGTACAATATCTTTGATTCCGGTCGGACGGAAGCGCAGATCAAAGGCGGTGAAGCTGCGTTGACGGTAGCCGAGGAACAGGCGCAGCAGGTGCGCGATGCAATAGCGCTCGAAGCGAGCAGCTCTTACCTGACGCTGAAGGAAGCGGAAAAACGGATTGAGACGAGTAAAACGGCGGTTGAACATGCCGAAGTCGATTTTGTGCTTTCACAGGAACGTTACGAAGCCGGCGTCGGTACGAATCTGGATGTGATCGATGCGGAGCTGGCGCTGGCGAAAGCGAGAACAAATTATACGCAGGCGCTGTACGATTACAATACCGGTAAAGCGATGGTGGAACGCGCGATGGGCAGCGCGTTAAAATAGGCGGCAGGCAATGGACGGAGGAAGCGAAGATGCTTTGGCTCGAGGCGGTGACAAACTATCAACCCGGCAACGAACAGGAAGCGGCGGATCAGCGAGTGATGCTCGAGTGCGCCAAGTTTTTGCCGGATATTTTGACGCGACGCTGCGAAATTGCGCATCTCACAGCGTCGGCTTTTGCCGTGAACGCAGAGCGCGACAAGACGTTGCTGATTTACCACCGCATCTATGATTCCTGGTCCTGGACCGGCGGTCATGCCGACGGCGAAGAGGACCTGCTGGCGGTAGCGCTTAAGGAACTGGCGGAGGAAACCGGCGTGACGCGCTGCCGTCCGCTCCTTAAAACTCCGTTCGCGCTTGATGTGCTGCCGGTCGCGGCGCACCGGAAACACGGCAAGTACGTTGCGGCGCATCTGCATCTGTCGCTGACGTATCTGATCGAGGCCGATGCGGCGCAACCCTTGAGGCTTAATGAAGAGGAAACGAAAGATGTGGCCTGGCTGCCGCTTTGCGAAATGGTCGCCGCCAGCAGCGAGCCGCACATGAAAATCGTATATGAAAAACTGGTGAGGCGTTTGGCTGACTATCGGGGCTGAACGAAAAAGAAGACTTCGTCCGCAGACGAAGTCTTCTTTTTCTTATAAGTCAGTCGGCGAAGTGCCTGTGCCGGCGACATGCTCTTTGATGAAACCGTCGCGGTAGGCGGCAAGCAACGCTTGCAGTTCGGCGATGCGGCGTTCGATCGCCTGGCCGTCATCGGTATGCTTGACGCGCATCCGAACCGGATGGCTTTTGATGATTTCGGTTTTGGAGTCGATCGTGATGTCTTCTAAAATTGCTTTTTGAATGGACTCAAACGGCTGATGCGCGGCCAGCAGGAGGCCGTTCGAGTTTGAAATCAGCGTATAACCGGCGATGCCGGTCTGGCGCTGGTACGCTTTCGAGAAGCCGCCGTCGATCGTGATCAGCTTGCCGCTGGCTTTGACCGGTTTCTCGCCTTTTTTTACTTTGACCGGGACGTGGCCGTTGATGATGTGCCCGGTGGTCGGCGAAAGACCGAATTCTTTCAGGATGCGGTTGACCGCCGCTTCCTTGTCGCGGAAGGTGTAATAGGGGTTGCGCTCTTCGAGATGCGTGGCCGGGTCTTCGAGAAAATAGCGCTCGAACGTGGTCATTTTTTCCTTACCGAAGAGCGGCGACTGTGCGCCGGACCAGAGGTACCACATCGCGTCGAGGCCGTACTGCTTGTGTTCGTCATTGCCGGTCGAGAAAAACGCCTGACGCGCCAGACGATCGACGCGGTCGAGAAAGGCCTTGCCGGAGAATTCCTGGCCGTCGACGATGAACGGGCGGAACGTGCCGTCTTCATTCATCGAGATGCAGGCATGATAGAGCAGGTTGCCGTCATGCACGAGATAGATGCTGCCTTTGGAGTAGAGGAAGCGGGTATGCTGCTGCAGTTTTTTGCTGTTGGTGAAAAAGAGCTGCAGCTTGTCGATCAAGATCGTTTCGTCCTCGGTCAGCGTGTACGGCTCGTTTGGATCGACGGTCGGGAAATAGGTATCGAGCAGCGGATGTTCGACGCCGTCGAGCAGGATTGTTCCCTTTTCGTAGTCGATCTTGTCAAGCAGCAGACGGTGCTCCATCTGATAATGCGGCCGCCGCCGGATCAGCTGCCCTTCCAGTTTGAATTGAATCACGCTGATTGCTTTGTGCATCTTTGCCATTAACTTGAGTTCATAGTTGGAGAAGTCTTCCTCGGCCAGCGTCTTCGGGAAGAAGCGTTCGCCGGGATCAAGCTTATAGTTGTCAAGCGCGAACGCGGCGAGCGGCAGCAAATTGATGCCGTAGGCATTCTCAAGCGTTTCCATATTCGCGTAGCGTAGGCAGACCCGGATGACGTTGGCGATGCAGACCTGGCTGCCTGCCGCGGCTCCCATCCAGACGATGTCATGGTTGCCCCACTGGATATCGACATGGCGGTGTTGCATCAGTTCGTCGACGATCAGATGCGCGCCGGCGCCGCGGTCATAAATGTCGCCGATGACATGCAGCTTGGCGATCGCCAGATCCTGGATCAATTCGGCCAAAATGATGATGAACTGCTGCGCGCTGCCGGTTGAAATGATCGTTTCGATATGACTCTGGTAATAGAGCGCTTTGTTTTCGAGATTTTCCTGTTCGTAGAGCAGTTCTTCGATGATCGCGCTCGCTTCCGGCGGCAAGAGGCGCAAAACGGTGGAACGCTGGTATTTTGAAATCAGGACGCGGCACAGTTTGATTAGCCGGACCAGCGTGTTGCGGCACCAGGATTCGGGGCAGGGTTCGGTTTGCAGCATCAGCGCCGATTTTTGCGCCGGATAATAAATCAATGTGGCCAGGCTGCGCTGTTCCTGTTTCGACAATGTGTCGGCGAACAGCTCTTCTATCTTGCGCCAGGTCGAACCGGCGCCGTTGCGGATCACATGTTGGAACGATTCATGCTCGCCGTGGATATCGGAGAGAAAGTGGTCGGTTCCTTTGGGCAGCTGAAGCTGGGCGGAAAGATTGATGATCGCGGTTGAAGCGGCTTGAATTGAAGGATAATGCCGGGCTAACAGCGATAAATAGCGCAACTGGTCTTCATGCATGTCGTCACAACTCCTGAATTCTATAGTATGGTTTATTGCTATCGTTTTCATTCGTGCTGTAAGAAAGAAGTTCCTGCCGGATTGTGAAAATAGCTAAAAGCTAAAAGCTTGTGTGCTCCTCTTAAGCAAACCGGTTTACGTTTTTGTCTGCGCAAAAATTGCGTAACTATGAAATCGGAAAAACTAGCAGGAAGTTTTTCGCCGCGAAGAGAAGAAATCAAAGTAGAGAAGGACGGAAAAGGAGCTTTAAAATGAAGAGATGCAAAAAAATGTTAGGCCGAATGACCGCTGCAGCATTGCTTTGTCTGTTGCCTGCGTTTTTTGGCGCGCAGCCGTCGTTTGCCGCAGCTGCCGCGCTCGATGACAAGGCGGTCGTTACCGAAGCGTATCAGAAGATGCGAGACTTTAAAAGTTATCATATGACGGTGGATACGGTGATGTCGTTGCGCGGTGCGAACGTAGCCGTCGGATCGAATGTGAAAGGCGAAATCGATATTCTGACGAAGCCGATGCTGGCCAAGACGGCGTTGGATGTCGTCACCAATGTCGAAAGCGCGCAAGGCAATAAGACGACGAACCAGACGATGCTGCAATATGTCGAAGAAACAAAGAGCGGCGTCTACCTTTATACGCAAGTCGACAAGCAGTGGAAGAAACAGCTGATAAAGAAGGGGGCCTACGATCCGCTGGAGGAATATGAAAAATACAGTCAAGGGATCGAGCGCGTCGAAAAAGTGAGCGAGGATGAAAATTACGCCACTTTCAACGTCGTCATCAAGGGCAGTTATATGAAAGACGCCCTTGCACGCCAGATGCCTTCGCTGGGCCTTGAGAAAATGAACCTGTCCGCCGAGATGCTAAATAGGGTAGGCGACGTAGCGTACCTGTTGACGCTCGAGAAAAAAAGCGGCGTTGTTTCTGCGCTGGAAATGGATCTTTCTTCGTTCATTGCCGAACTTGGCAACAGCATTGCCGATACGGTCGATGCTCCGGCGGAGAAGAAAGCGGAACTGCGCGAGCTCTTTGGCAACGTGCATATGACCGTGCATGTCGCTTTTTCGCGTTTTGATGCGGTGGAAAAATTTTCGTTACCAGCGGAACTAAAGACGCTGCGCTAGATGAGGAAAGTGAACATTTGATGATGAACGGCAAAGAAGAACGCTATGAAAATTTGAAGATCAGTCAATGTAAAACAGCGCAGCGTGAGCTGGCTGGAAAAGAATTTTTTAATTGCGATTTTGAGAATTGTGATTTTACTGCGCAGGATTTTAGCGCAGCGACATTTGAAGACTGTACGTTTCGAGGCTGCAACCTGGCGCTGGCGATCTATCGGGACGCCAGGCTGCGCCGTGTGCGTTTTGAAAAATGCAAACTGCTTGGCCTTGCGTTTTGCGACTGCGACACGTTTATCCTGGAAATGTCTTTTAGCGCCTGTGCGATAAAGAACTGCGATTTTTCCAAACTGAATCTCAGACAGACGCGCTTTGCAGACTGTGAAATGACGGAGAATGATTTTATTGCAACCGATTTGTCGGATTGCGTTTTCAGCGGCTGCAGCTTACAGCGCAGCGTGTTTCAAAACTGTGATCTCAGGCGCGCCGATTTTTCTAAGGCGTGTGAGTATGAAATCAATCCGGTGCAAAATCGCGTGAGCAAGGCCGTCTTTAGTTGGCCCGAGGCGAGCGGTCTGCTGCACGAGTTCGGCGTTGTGATAAAGTGATGCGCGATAAAGGAGAACAGCATGCTCATTTCTTCCAATTTGATTAATCAGGAATTGCTTGAATTTCAGGAAAAATGGGAAGCGCGGCGGGTTGAGACGATCATCTCGGTGCTTCGTCTGACGCTGGCCAATAAGGTCGGCGCGCTTGACGGCGTGATGCTCGACCGCCTGATGGTGCAGGGTCATTTTCGCAACAAGGGGCTGGGTACGGAAGCTCTGGTCGAATTGCTTGCGATCAGCAACAAGTACAATTTCATCACCTTCGTCTATCCATCGGACGGGATCGGCGGCGACCAAAAGCGGATCGAAAAGTTTTATACGTCGCATGGCTTCCTCTACAACAAAGGAGAGACGCTACTGTTTGCTAACTACCCCGGCATGTACTATCTGCCGACGCTGCTGCTTACGATGATGCAGAAAAAGTAGAAAAAGAGAGGAGGCGGCTCGATGCTGCTCTTAAAAGAAACGGATATCCGGCGCGTATTCGACATGAACGATGCGATCGCCGCGTATAAGAAAGCGTTTCAGATTTTTTCGCGCGGCGGCAGCGAAGTGCCGCTGCGCAGCAATATCGCGGCGCCGAAATACGAAGGACAGATGCTTTTTATGCCGGGCTATGTGGAGGAACTCGATTGCGCCGGAGTGAAGATCGTCTCCGTCTTTCCGCAAAACAGCCGTCAGGGCAAAGCGGTGGTGCCGGCGACGATGCTGCTGCTCGACGCGACGAACGGCGAAGTGAACTGCATTCTTGACGGCACGTACGTCACGCGTCTAAGAACCGGTGCGGCGACCGGCGCAGCAACGGCGGCGCTGGCCAGAGAGGATGCAACGATCGGCGCTTTGCTCGGTACCGGCGGTCAGGCGCCGGCGCAGCTAGAGGCGATGCTCGCGGTGCGTGAACTGACGGAAGTGCGTTTATGCGGCCGCGACTATCAAAAGACGCTTGCGTTTGTCGAGCGGATGCGCGAGCAGCTAAAGCCGAAACGCGCGAAGCTGATTGCTGTCGCTACGGCCGAAGAAGCGGTGCAAAATGCCGACATCGTCACCGCGGTGACCACGGCGACAAAACCGGTCTTTGACGGACAATGGCTAAAGCCCGGCGCGCATGTCAACGCAATCGGCTCGTACATGCCGACGATGCAGGAGATCGATGCGCTTACGCTGCAACGTGCGGGCAAGGTCTTTTGCGAATCGAAGCAGGCGGCGCTGGCCGAAGCCGGGGATTTCATCGTGCCGCTGCAGGCGGGATTGATTTCTGCTGCGACCATCAGCGGCGACATCGGAGATCTGTTTCTCGGCCGCCAGGCCGGGCGCGAGACGGCCTCTGAAATCACGCTCTTTAAGTCGGTCGGGATGGCTGTGGTCGACATTGTCACCGCGCAGGAAATTTATCTGCGCGCCAGCGAAGCAAAAATCGGCGTCTCATTTTCGTTTTAAAAAGGATAACAGGAGGAAGAGAAAATGAAATTTGAAGGAAACGAGCCGCAGCGCGACAGCAAAAGTTTTGTCGCCGACGGAGCGAAAGTGATAGGCAAAGTAACGATGAAAGAATTCAGCAGCATCTGGTTCAATGTGGTGGCGCGCGGCGACGTGAACCGCATCGAGGTCGGGCGTTACTCGAACGTCCAGGACAACAGCGTGCTGCATGTCGCGGACGAATCGCCCTGCATCATCGGCGACTATGTGACGGTCGGACACAATTGCGTCGTGCACGGCGCGACGGTCGAAGACCATTGCCTGATCGGCATCGGCGCGATTGTGCTCAACAATGCGGTTATCGGGCGCGGCAGCATCGTCGCGGCCGGTGCGCTGGTGCGCGAAGGCCAGATTGTCCCGCCCAACTCTTTGGTTGTCGGCGTGCCGGGCAAAGTGGTCAGAGAGATTCCTGAACAGTGGGACAGCATCCATGCACAGGCGGTCAAATACAAGACGCTGTGGACCGAACGCTATGCAATCCTGCCGGATGCCGGCGGCGAACGTTACGGCGGGGAAAAAATAATCTAAGCAAAGCAAAAGCCGTATCCATGCTGTGTGGAGACGGCTTTTTACTCTCTAAATCGAGGGTATCGAGTTGTCCTGTGCAGTGGGCGACAGCTCTTTTTGCAACCAGCGACGGAAGAAATCGAGTTGCTCTTCGCTATGAAAATAGTGTTCGCCGTTTTCAAGTACTGTAAGCGCGCAGTCGAATCGTTTGGCAAACGCCGCTACGAGAGAAGATTCGCAGAGCGTATCTTCTGCGCCGTAGAGAATTGCGGTCGGCTTGTCCCAGACAACGATCGGATGTTCTTTGACGTAGCGATAGTAATCCCAGGAGAGCGTTTCGCCGATCGGGGTGGCGATCTCTTTTTCCCTTTGCAGCCTTTCTTCGCTTATTTCAAACCAGGTCAGCATGTTCAAGATGATGCGTTCCATATCTACGACCGGCGAAAGAAACAGGCACTGCGCCAAATCTGCTTCGCGGTAGGCCAAGAGGCTGAAGTAAGCGCCCATGCTGCAGGCAAAGAGCCGGATCTGCTTGGCTAACGAGCGGGCATGCTGTAAAATAAGGGAAAGATCGTGTACGGCGTCTTGCACGCTGCAGTATGCGGCGTCTTCCTTACGGTCGCCATGCGCAGGCAGGTCGAAACTGAGCACCTGATAGCCTTTGGCGACAGCCGCTTCGGCAAAGAGCGCGATCGCCGCGTCTTCCTTGTTTGATAGGTTGCCGTGCACGGCGATGAATAACGTATCTGACGGATCGCCCCATAAGACAGCCGGAATCGCACCGATGTGCAAGAATTGTTTTCGCATGTTACATCACCTCTAAAGAGAAGTATAAACCTGTTTCGGCAAAAAAGAAAATAGGTCGTAGGAAAGGATGGATTCTTTTGAAGATGAAAAAGGGAACGGATTTTTTGCTGCAGATTCCTTACCGGATCGAATTACTGCCGCTGGTCACCTCGTTTGTCGGCGAAGCGGCGCAGGCGCTCGGCGCAAACGAACAGGAGTCGCGCCAGCTTCGCTTGGCGGCCGAAGAAGTCTTCTCGTATATCATGGAAGCGTTTCCGGCTTCGGAGGAAAGCGAGCTCTTTCATCTGCAGGCAAGAGAGGACGGTGAAGCGATCTGCTGCCAGTTCAGTAACCATGGGACGCCGATCAATGTCAGGGCCACGCCGGAATTTGACGCGTCCGACCTCGACGCAACGCTCGACGGACTCGGCTTCAGTCTGGTCAAGCAGCTGACCGATCACTTTGAGTGCATCAATTGCGGCAATGACGGTTGGTCGATCACTTTTTCCAAACGGTTGCCCGCCTTTCGTTCGTTGCTCTCATTGCCAGTGACGCAGGCAGCCGCTCCTTCCCAGGAAAATCTCGGTTTGCACGTAAGGCAAGCCACGGCGGACGATGCGACGCAATTAATTGGCCTTATTTACCGCACCTATCGCTATTCCTATCTGCAAGCAGAACTGTATGATGACAAGGCGCTTCGAATTGCGCTCGAAAAGCGGCAACTTATCGCGCTGGCGGCGCTGACCGGTGAAGAGGAAATGATCGGTTGCGGCATTATCCACTTCAAAACGGCGTGCTTTGCCGAACTGGGCACATTGATGACGGCGCCGGATTATAGGACGACCAGTGCGGTTACCTTACTGGTCAAAGAACTGTATCGATTACTGCGCGACGATTCGTTCAAAAAAGTATATTTTTGCGCTAATTTTGTTACGACGCACACCTATTCGCAGCGGTTGATGCATACGCTGAAAATGGTGACGTTGGGCCTGAAGCTCTCAGTGCATGAGCGCGCAAAATTCATCGGGATCAACGAAGAAAAAGGCCAGCGTGAAAGCTATGTGTTCGCAGTACGTAAGATGGAAGACAGCGGCCGAAGCCAAACCTTTCACGCACCGCAGGAGCACCAGGCGATCATCGGCCGACTCTTATGCAATGTCGGCGTTTCGCACAGTTGGGGCAAGGCGAAAGACGCGTCTATGCTGCCGCTGCATGGCAAGCTGATCAAAGAGCCCTGCGCCGATATACAGTTGATGGATCTGCAAGTCGAGGCATTCGGCGCTGACTTTGCGGCTGTCTTGAAACAGGAAAGCGTCGCGATGCAACAGGATGGTTTTCTAACCTGTTTTCTCTCTTTGCCGCTTGATCAGCCTCAGCCGCTCGAACTTGAGGCGCAGCTGAAGGCAAACAAGTATTTCTTCAGCGGTCTGCAGCTCAAAACGGATGGTCGCTGGTATCTCCTGTATGCGAATCTTTTTCACCAACGCTTCCAGTTTTACGGCATCGAGTTGCATGACCCGGTCGCGCAGGAATTGCGTCGCTACGTGGAAGCCGAATATCTAAGTTTATACTGAAAGAAGCGTTACGCAAGCGACTGCGGTCGGAGCGTAACGCTTTTTCTTATATGTTTATGGAATTAAAAGGAATTTGACGCCGGAGCTAGAAAAGTAACCATATGGAAAAAGATGTAAGAATAGCAACTTTGGCGCTACGAGGAGGCGGAGTTGATGCAGGAAAAAGAGGAAGAAAAAAATGCGTTTTTTCTTTTTTACTTGGATCAGCAGGCGTATGCGCTGCCGCTTTGTCAGATCGAGCGCGTGGTCCGCGTCGTCGAGATTCGTCCGTTGCCGTTAGCGGCGTCGGAACTGCTCGGCGTCATTAATTTTCAAGGTTCGCCTCTTCCGGTATGGAACATGCGTAAATTGCTGGCGCTACCGGAACGGGAAACGCGGCTCGATGATGCGTTGGTCATTGTCAAAGAGCAAGCATGGGCGGCTTTTCTTGCGGATCGGGTCAGCGGGGTTTTCAGCTGGACGCAAGCAGAGGTCGCCCATGAAGAAGCGTGCGCGATGCGCGGCATATCCGGCATAGCAAAGCGGGCGGGAGAAATCGTCTACCTTTGCGATTTAAAGCGGATGCTGCCGGAAGGCGGCGCTGTCTAAGCCGGGCAGGAAGGAGCTGCTAAAGAGCATGGACGAAAAAGTGAAGTGTCCGATCTCTCTCTTGGAGCAGAGCCGCCTTTTCATTGAAAAGGAACTGGGACTTTATTTTCCGCCGGAGCGCAGCTGCGACTTGGAACGGGGGATGGCGGCCTGCGCTGCTGAGCTGGGCTTTGCCGACCTCGAAGCTTATGTACTTCGGCTGGTAAGCGAAAAAGCGAGCAAGGAAGAGCTGGAAAAGATAGCGGTCCATCTGACTGTCGGGGAGACGTTCTTCTTTCGCGACCGGGAGCTGTTTGCGGCGCTCGAAGAGCAGTTTTTTCCCGAACTGATCAGGCGCAAACGCGAAAAGGATAAGACGATTCGGATTTGGAGCGCCGGTTGTTCGAGCGGTGAAGAGCCTTATTCGCTTGCCATCTTGCTGGATCGCCTCTTGCCGGATATTGCGGACTGGAAGATCGTCGTTCTGGCTTCGGATCTCAATTTATCGGCGCTTGCGAAAGCAGAAAAAGCGCGTTATGGCGAATGGTCGTTTCGTGATACGCCGGACTGGGTCAGAGAGGAGTATTTTGACAAACTGAAACATGAATTTGTCCTGCAGGAGAAAATCAAACGTCTGGTAAACTTTTTTGCTTTGAATCTCGCGCGGACGGACTATGCCGGAGTGAACAGCCGCATTGCAGAGCTGGATTTGATCTTCTGCCGCAATGTGCTGATGTATTTTTCGCGTGAGCGAAGTCTGCAGGTGGTCAAACGATTATATGACTGTACGGCGCCGTACGGTTGGATTGTAATGAATCCGCTCGAGGCGACGCCCGAGGTGCGCGCTCTCTTTACGCTGCCGAGTCCGTTCACGTCGGCCATGCATGGCAAAGCCGCGTCTGAAACGAAGCAGCCGCTTTGCGACGCTGGCGACGCTCCCGTCCTGGCGAAAAACGGTTTTTTGGCGCAGGAAGCGCCGCAAGGCGACGCATTAGTCAGAAACGCGCCGGAACCTGAGATAAGGAGCGTCATTGACGCGGCGCAGGGACAAAATCTCGCCGACCAGGGACGCTTGACGGAAGCGCTCGAATGGTGCAAGGCGGCGCTCGAACGCGATAAGTTGAACCCGGCGTTGTATCATTTGAGCGCGATGATTTTCCTTGAGCTGGAACGCAAAGAAGAAGCGGGCATCGCGTTGAAGCGCGTCATTTATCTGAAACCAGATTCCGTGCTCGCGCATTTTTCGCTCGGCTGTCTCTACCACCAACAGAAGCAGCCTGCAGAAGCGGAAAAATATTTCACCACGGTCCGCATGCTGCTTGCGGGGCACGAAGGGGAAGAAGTGGTAGCGGAGAGCGATGGAATCAGCGTGGCGGGTTTGCTGGAGATCATGCAAGGCATAGCGCAAGGCGAAAACGGGGTGAAGACATGAACTGGGAGGCGGTTTATCAGCGTTTGGCTGCGGTCAGCGCCGCGCTGGCGGCAAACGAAAATCCGGATAGCGATAGAAAGGCGTTGATTTTCAAGGCGAGGGCAGAGCGTCTGGCGCAGGAAAAAGCGGCCGCACCGCAAGAAAAGCGCCACGAAATGCTGGAGTTTCAGCTGGGCAGCGAGTCGTACTGCATCGAAACCGCCTATGTAGAAGAAGTATGCCCGCTGAAAGACTATACCGATTTACCGGGGACGCCGTCGTTTGTTGCCGGGCTAATCAATGTGCGCGGGCGGATTCTTTCGCTTGTCAATATCAAGACGTTCTTTGCCCTGACGGATCAGAGCGTCAGTGAAACGAGCAAAGTGATGATCCTGCGCGACGGGGAAATGGAGTTCGGCATCTTGGCCGATGAAATTATTGGCGTGACGGAAGTGGCGCGCCAGGATATCGAGCCGCCGCTGGCGACGCTGGCGGAAAAGCGAGGCGAATGGCTGAGCGGAATCACGCGCTGCGGTTGCGCGGTCATCGATGCGCGGCAGTTGTTGAGCGATGCGCGCATCATTGTCGACGAAGAAGTGTGAAGGTCGTTTTACGGCAGAGGGGAAACAAGGGGGGTGGATGCAAGATGGAATGGTTTTTGAATTTGTCGACACGGACGAAGTTGGTGGCCGGGTTTGGCGTGATCGTTCTTTTTTTACTCTGGGTATTGATCCTTGCCTATAGCGGAATCACGAGCGTTCGCCGCTCGCAAAGCGAACTGTTCAATGACGATTTTTTAGAAGTGCGCGATCTTGCCGAATTTAGGATCGATCAAAACCGCAGCCGGGTGCAGCTCCTGGAAATGATGATGACAAAAGACCGGGAAAAACAGCTGGCATTGGAGAACGCAATTCGCAGCCAGGCTAAGCTGGTCGATGTCAATTTGCAAAGAATTGGCGAAGCGGTGAAAGAGCATCCGAGTGAGCTGAAAAAATTCGAAGAAATGATGCTGCGCATCGAGGAGTATCGAAAGACGCGTGAAATGCAAATCGTTTTGATCAATAGCGGCCGGATCGGCGAAGCGATGGAACTGTCGAATGCGCTGCAGGAAGAACGCTATGAACGGATCCGGCGTCTGGCGGAAGAAATGGAAGCGTTTGCGGTGTCGGAAGCGATGGAGAAGATCAAGAAGACCGAAGCGAGTACGGAAAAAATCGGCTTTTGGTTCGCTGTGGTCGGGGGAAGCAGCATCCTGATCAGTCTCCTGGTGATCTCTTTTCTGAACAGCAGTCTGGCCAAACCGCTCGATCAACTGACGGCGATGGCGCGCCAAATTGCGCAGGGCGACTTGCGCCTTGAAGCCGCGCGTGAAGTGCGGCGTGATGAGATGGGCATGCTGACGGGCAGTTTCGCGGCGATGGTGCGCTACATTCAGGATATGGCGGATCTGTCGCAGCAGATCGCCAGGGGAGATTTGGCGGTGAAGGTCAAGCCCTGCTGTGCGGAAGATGTCCTGGGTAATGCGTATGTCGACATGGTAGCGTATTTGCAGCATATGGCCGATGTTTCGCAGCAGATTGCCAAAGGCGATCTGTCGGTACCGGTGACGCCGCTTTCCGAACAGGACGTTCTGGGCAATGCGTATGCGGCGATGCTGCACTACCTGCGCGAAATGGCCGAAGTATCGGGACAGATCGCGGCAGGCAATCTGACCGTGATGGTGCAGCCGATATCCAGCAAGGATATGCTGGGCAACGCGTACGCCGACATGATTGCCAATCTGCGCCAGATGAGCATGGAAGTGCGCGACGGCGTAAACGTGCTCGCAGCGTCGACCGCGGAAATCCAGGTTGCGATGAGCCAGGTTTCGTCAAGCATGACGGAGACGGCCAGTTCGGTTGCCGAAACGACCGCCACGGTCGAAGAAGTCAAGCAGACGGCGCAATTGTCGGCGGAAAAGTCAAAGAGCGTCTCGGATACGGCGCAAAAAGCGTCGTTGATTGCACGGCAGGGGAACGAGGCGGTGCGCGAAACGGTGAGCGGCATCAATCATATCCGCACGCTGATGGAATCGGTCGTCGAAAGCATTGTGCGTCTGAGCGAACAGACGCAGATGATCGGAGAAATCATCGCGTCGGTCAATGATCTGGCGCAGCAGTCGAACCTCCTGGCCGTCAATGCGGCGATCGAAGCCTCGAAGGCGGGAGAACAGGGGCGCGGCTTTACCGTAGTGGCGCAGGAAATCAAGAGTCTGGCCGAACAGTCGAAACAGGCAACCGAGCAGGTGCGCACGATCCTGGCCGATATTCAAAAGGCAAGCGGGGCTTCGGTGCTCGCGGCCGAACAGGTCAGCAATGCGGTCGACGGCGGCGTGAAACAGGCCGATGATTCGGGCGAATCGATCCGTCGTCTCGCGGACGGCATTTCCGATTCGGCGCAAACCGCGATTCAAATCGCCGCATCCAGCCAACAGCAATTGGCAGGCATGGAGCAGGTGGCGCAGGCGATGGAAAGCATCAAGCAGGCGGCGCGGCAAAATCTCTCCGGCACCAAACAAGTGGAGGCGGCGGCGGAAAGTCTGAATGAACTCGGGCAAAAGCTGAAACGGATCGTAGATGCATATCGGGTGTGAAAGCGAAGGATGCGGAGGCGGCGCAAATGGATCAAAAGGATGAAGAATTCTTGAAAAGACTGTTGGTCTTGTTCAAGATTGAAGCGCAGGAACATTTGAAAATCATTGCGACGGGCCTGGCTGAATTGGAATACTGCAATGCGCAGCAGGGAAGTGCGGTCGTAGAGCGGATTTATCGCGAAGCGCACAGCTTGAAAGGCGCGGCCTGTTCGGTCAATTGGAGCGACATCGTCGCGCTTTGTCAGACGATGGAAGATGTCTTTTCCGCATTGAAACGCGGCGACCTTTTCTTTTCGCTGCGCATGAAGGATCGCTTGCTCGCTGCGACGGATTGGCTGGAAAATTTGATTGCCGGAGCCGCGCTGACGCCGAATGCGAAGCTGCTCGGCAAAGAACTGGTCCGCGAGCTGGAGGAACTGGTCAACGGCCAGGCGGCGGACGGCGCAGAAAAAAGTGCGAACGACAGGGAAACGGAAAAAGCGACCGCTTACCAGGATGCGGAACGGGAGGCGCAGGCGACGCTGCCGCTGAGCGTCATTTCCGCAGCGGCCGACGATACCGTGCGGATATCGCTTAGCAAACTGGATGCGCTGCTTTTGCAGGTGGAAGAACTGTTGGTCGTCAAGATGGCGCTGCGCCAGCGGGCAGTCGACTTGCGCGAAATCAAGAAACTGACCGAACTGCTGAAAAAAGACACGTGCGCTTTGCCGGAACGGAAAATAGGAGAACGGGCAAGCGGCTTTTACTTGGGGCAGCTGGAGAAGAAAGTGAATCAGCTGACGAAAGCGATGGAGTACGATAGCCGGGGGACCGCAAGCATGGTGGACACGCTGTTAACGGATATGAAGCAGGCGCTGATGCTGACGGTCGGTTCGCAGCTCGACGGTTTTCCGCGCTTTGTGCGTGAACTGGCCCGAGAATCAGGCAAACAGGCGGAGCTGGTCATTGAAGGGCGGGAAATTGAAATCGATCGGCGCGTACTAGAAGAAATGAAGGACCCGTTGTTGCATTTGCTGCGCAACTGCATGGTGCACGGCATCGAGGAACCAAAGCTAAGGCAGCAGCGGCAGAAACCGCCCTGCGGCGTCATTCAGATTGCTGTACTGGTAAAAGACAACCGGATCCAGATTAATGTGAGCGATGACGGCGGCGGCATCGACGTGGAGAGGGTCAAAGAAACGGCGGTCGAGCGAGGCGTGCTCTCAGCAAGCGAAGCCGAATCGCTGAGCACGGGAGACGCGCTGCAGTTGATTTTTCATTCGGAAATCAGCACCGCTCCGATGATAACTGATAATGCGGGACGCGGTTTAGGAATGGCGATCGTGCGGGAAAAGATTGAGAAGCTGAACGGCGCGCTGCAACTTGAAACGCAAGCGGGCAAAGGCACGACCTTCCAATTGTCGATTCCGATCAGTCTGGCGATGCTGCGCGGCCTGGTGGTCAGTGAACGGCAACGCTTCTTCATTTTCCCGGCCGGAAAAGTGGCGCGCGTCGCGCGCATTCATAAAGAGGCGATACGCACGGTGGAAAATTGCGAGATGGTGTCGCTCGACGGACGCCCTGTTGCGCTCGTTCGTCTCGCCAATGTGCTTGCTATTGAAACTCAAAAGCAGCCGCGGCAAAGCGAAGAAGACTATATCCCGGTGGTTGTCCTGCACTCCGGCGGACAGAGTCTGGCTTTCGGCGTCGATGAAGTGCTGCAGGAACAGGAGGTCTTGGCAAAACCGCTCGGGCGTCAACTCTCCCGGGTACGCAACATCGCAGGCGCGACCATTCTCGGCAACGGGAAAATCGCGCCGATTCTCCATGTGCCGGATCTGATAAAATCGGCGCTGCGCAATCCGGAGGCCTGCCGCCTGCAAAACGATGCGCCGCTGAAAGTCTGCAAGGCGGTCTTGGTGGCGGACGACTCGATCACGGCGCGCATGATGCTAAAGCATATTCTGGAAAGCGCCGGTTATGAAGTCGTCACTGCGGTCGATGGCATGGAGGCGTTCGCTTTGCTGCAGAAGCAGGAACGCAAGATCGAGCTTCTCATATCCGACGTCAATATGCCGAAACTGGACGGCTTTTCTTTGACGGAAAAAATAAGGCATGATGAGCGCTTTGCCAAGCTTCCGGTGGTGCTGGTCACTTCGCTTGAAGAAAAGAGCGATCGGGAACGCGGCATCGACGTCGGCGCCGATGCTTACATCGTCAAGAGCAGTTTTGAGCAGAATCATTTGCTTGAAGTGTTGGAACGACTGATCTGACGCGAACGCCCACACGGGAGGGAACGGTATGATTCGGGTATTGGTGGTGGAAGACTCCAGAGTGTCGCGTGAATGGATCATTCATATTCTGCAGTCCGATCCGGAAATTGAAGTGATCGGATTTGCGGAAAACGGCCGTGAAGCGGTCGAATTTGTCGCGCGCGATAAGCCGGATCTGATCACGATGGATATCTGCATGCCGGAAATGGATGGTTTCGAGGCGACGCGCCGCATCATGGAAATGAATCCGGTACCGATCATCATGCTGACCGAGCAGCCGGAGATGCGTGAACTCGAAACGTCCTTCAGTGCGATCGATGTGGGCGCTTTGCTGGTCGTGAAAAAACCGCCCGGGGCAGGGCATCCGGAGCAGGCGCAGGCGGCGAAAGAACTGACCAGAATGGTCAAACTGATGGCTGAAATCAGAGTGGTCAGGCGGCGCATGCGCGCGTTTGAACAAAACACTTCCTGCCAGCGCGAAGCGGAAATCCGGGCAACGGAAAAATGGCAGGCGATACGTGTGCTTGCCATTGGCGCGTCGACCGGCGGACCGCCGGTCATTCAAAAAATACTGGCGGAGATGCCGCCTGATTTTCCTTTGCCGATCTTGATCGTGCAGCATATGGCGCGGGGCTTTACCGAAGGTTTCGTCGAGTGGCTGGGTAAGACCGCAGCGATGCCGGTCCGGCTTGCCTCGAACGGAGACAATATCCGAGCGGGACAGGTCTATGTCGCGCCGGACGCCTTGCAAATGAAGGTGGACGGCAATAACCGGCTGATCTGCACGGAAGAAATGAGCATGCACGGACTGAGTCCATCGGTCTCCTACCTCTTTCAATCGCTGGCCTTTCACTATGGCGCGGCGGCGATGGGGGTCCTGTTGACTGGCATGGGCAAGGACGGGGCGGCGGAATTGGCCTTGATGAAGAAGGCGGGGGCGCTGACGATCGCCCAGGATCGCGAAAGTTCCGTTGTGTTCGGCATGCCTGGGGAAGCCGTGCGCCTGAACGGTGCGAGTTACGTGTTGCCGCCGGAACGGATCGTGTTGTTGTTGAAAAAAATAGCTGAAGACGTGCAGCGAAAGGGAGCGGCGGCATGCAGGAAATAGGACGGCAAATGGTGAAAATTCTCGTCGTGGAAGACAGTCCCACACAGGCGGAACAGTTAAAATACTTTCTCGATAAGGAAGGCTTTGCGGTAACGGTTGCGCCGGACGGCCTGTCGGCGTTGCAAATGCTTGCTCAGTGCTGCCCGGATGTCATCATCAGCGATGTCGTGATGCCTGAAATGGACGGTTATGCGCTTTGCAAGCGCTTGCGCGAGTCAAAAGAGTGGCAGGAAGTGCCGGTGATCCTGTTGACTAGTCTGTCCGACCCGATCGACGTGATCAAGGGCCTCGACGTCGGCGCCAATAATTTCATCACCAAGCCGTATGTCGGGAAATATCTGGTCTCGCGCATCCGCTATCTGCTGGTGAACAAGGAGCTGCGGCGCGCGTCTTCCGAGAGTGACGAGATCACGATCTTTTTTGCCGAACAAACCTTTCATGTCTCGGCCGGGCGTCTGCAGATTCTGGATTTGCTGCTTTCTACCTATGAAAATGCGTACAACCAAAACAGCGAGTTGCGCCGTGCTCGGCAGGAACTGGAAGCGATGAACGAAGGTCTGGAAGAGATCGTGCAAAAGCGGACGGAAGAACTGCTCGTTGTAAACCGCCGCCTTCAGGTGGAACTCGCAGAGCGCAAGCAAGCCGAAGAAGAGATCCGGCAGCTGAACAGCAGCCTGGAGACGCGCGTGAGCGAACGGACGCAGGAATTGGAACGGGTGAACGCGGAGCTGATCAACGCCAAGGAAATTGCCGAAGCGGCCAGCAAGGCCAAAGGAAGCTTTGTTGCCAACATGAGCCATGAGATTCGAACGCCGATGAATGCGATCGTCGGAATGAGCAAAATGCTGGCGGACAGTCCGCTGGACGACAAACAGCGCGCCTGGCTAAAGAAAATGGATATGGCGACGCAGATGCTGCTTGGCGTCATCAATGACATCCTCGATTTTTCCAAGATTGAAGCCGGCAAACTGGAGATCGAATGGATCGAATTCGATTTGGAGAATCTGGTTCGTACGGCGGTCGGCATGCATGGCGTCAAAGCGGCGGAAAAGGGGCTGGAACTCAACGTCCGGATGCCGGACGATTTGCCGCCGTGCATGCATGGAGATCCGCTGCGCTTAAGCCAGATCGTGCATAACTTGCTTAGCAACGCGATCAAGTTCACGCAGCGCGGTGAAGTGACGCTGCAGGTCGAAGAACTCAAGCAGATTCGTGAGACGCTCATCCTGCAACTGACGGTGGAAGACAGCGGCATCGGCATGAACGAAGAGCAGCAGGCGGGGCTGTTCGAGGCGTTCAATCAGGCGGACAGTTCTACGACGCGCAAGTACGGCGGAACGGGCTTGGGCCTGGCAATCTGCAGGCAGCTGTGCGAGCTGATGGGCGGCAGTATTCGCGTGGAAAGCGAAGCGGGCGTCGGCAGCCGTTTTATCGTGGTTCTGCCGTTCAATATCGCGGCGGAGCGCGGCCGACAGCCGCGTTGGCTGACCGCGGAGGATTTGCGCGGCAAGCGGATTTTGTTGGCGGAAGACAATGCCGCGGCGCGGCAAATCGTCGCGAATATGCTGACCGCGATGCAGTTCAGCGCCAGCGCGGTAGACGGAGGCATGGCCGCCTTAAAGAAACTGCGCGAAGCGAAAGAGGCCGGCGAGACGTTCGACTTGATCATCCTCGATCGGTCGATGCCGGACCTGGACGGTCTTGCGACTGCGCAGGCCATCCGGCAGGAGGCGCTCTCGGATGCGCCTAAGCTGCTCTTAGTCACGGCTTGCGAAGCGGAAGAGGCGTCGCAGCAAGGCAGCGAGAACGGCCTGGCCTGGCTGCTGACAAAACCGGTTCAACCCTCGGAACTGTTCGAGGCGATCCTTGACTGCTTTGGCAAACGACGCAGCGTCAAACGGCAGTTGAAAGAACGGATCACGTTTGCCGGGACGCGGATCCTGCTGGTCGAAGATAACGAGATCAATCAGGAGATCGCACTGGAATTGCTGCGCAAACTGGAAATCGAAGCGGCAATCGCCTGCAACGGAGAAGAGGCGGTCGAAATGGTGCAACGAGGCGGCTTTATGATGGTGCTGATGGATATTCAGATGCCGGTACTCGACGGAATTGAGGCGACGAAACGGATTCGGGCATTGCCGGATCCGGCGCTGAAGGAATTGCCGATTATTGCGATGACCGCGCATGCGATGAAAGGCGACCGAGAAAAAAGTCTCGCGGCCGGAATGAATGATCATTTGACGAAGCCGATCAATCAAGATGCGCTGGAAAAGGTGCTGGAGCATTGGCTGTCGCAGTATGCGGCAACGCTGGCGACGTCGCAAGAGAGCGAGACCGGCAAACGCGTCAGCGGCATCGACGGGATCGATGCCGCAGCGACCTTGCAGTTGCTCGACGGCAACGAAAGCATGTACATGCGGCTTCTGCAAAAATATCTTGAACAATACAGCGAAACGGCGTCCCAGCTGCACGCCGCTCTGGAGAAGGAAGAGTGGGAGCTGGCCGTGCGTCTGGTGCATAGCGTCAAGGGAGTTTGCGCTAATCTTGGCGCGACGCGCGTGCAAAAGACGGCTGCTGAACTGGAAACGGCGCTTAATCGGAAAGCGGATTATCAGGAAGCGCTGAGCCTTTTCATTCAGGAGCAGGAACGTTTGGAAACGACGCTGCGCGATTTTTTTGCGCAACAGGAAGAACGCCAGGCGCTTGCTGCGCCGGTCGGCGATCCGGAAGAACTTGGCTGGCTGCTTAAAGAGCTCGAACCTTTCTTACAGCGACGTCAGCCCAAACCCTGTCGGGAGTTGATCGAAAGGCTGAAGGCAAAACGCTGGCCGCAGGCAGCGCAACGCGAAATCGAAGAACTTGGCGAAGCGACCGAGCATTACCGTTTTGCGGAAGCGTTGCTTCATTTACGCCGCGCGAGCGAATTGTTGGCGGATTGCACAGGGGAAGCGGGGGATTGAAATGGAAATGAGAAAACGGTCGCAAATCTTGATCGTGGAAGACTCGGAAGTGAACGTCGACATTTTGGTCGAGGCGCTAGGCGATGACTATGAAATCAGTGTCGCACTGGACGGCGAGACGGCGCTACTGGCGGTCGGCGAGGCGCAGCCGGATCTGATCCTGCTCGATATCGTCATGCCCGGACTCAGCGGCTATGAAGTCTGCCAGCGGCTGAAGAAAAATAAAGACTGCCGTCATATTCCGATCATCTTTCTAACCTCGCTGACCGACGAAGCGGATGAGGCGAAAGGGCTCAGTCTCGGCGCGGTAGACTACATCATAAAACCGTATAATCTGGCGATGGTCAAGGCGCGCGTGCGCAATCATCTGGAACTGAAGCGTTATCACGATTCGCTCGAAGAACTGGTTGCGCTGCGAACCGGTGAACTGGAGGCGACGAAAAGGGCGATCATCGGTTGTATGGCGGTGCTCGGCGAGTTTCGGGATACGGAAACCGGCGCACATACGCAGCGCACGCAGGAATATGTCAGCGTGTTGCTGACTGTGCTCGACAATGAAGAAGCGAGGATGTCGGCCGAGCGCAAGCAGCTGCTTTGTCAGTCGGCGGTGCTGCATGACATCGGTAAGATTGCGGTGCCGGATGCGATTTTGCAAAAACCGGCCGCCCTGACCACCGAAGAATTCGAAGAAATGAAAAAGCATACGTTGGTGGGCGGATTGATCATTCGGCGCGCGGAACAGGCGATCGGTCACAACTCCTTTCTCGGTTTGGTCGGCGAGATCGCCGAATTCCACCATGAGAAATGGGATGGCAGCGGTTATCCGCACGGTCTTAAAGGCAAAGAAATTCCCTTCGGCGCGCGATTGATGGCTTTGGCGGACATCTATGACGCTTTGATCAGCGTGCGGCCGTACAAGAAAGGTTTTTCGCATGAAGAGGCGATGCAGATCATTCTGAACGGCGACGGGAGAACGAAGCCGGAACATTTTGACCCGGAAATCCTTGCTGCATTCGAGAAGGTACACGAAGCTTTCCGGCGCATCGGGCAGGGACAATGAAGCGAACAGTGCTGAAAAAGAAAGAAGGGGTCTTGCGCGCAGAAAAAAGAGACGCGCATAAGCAGTTGACGTGCGCAGGACATCTTGCTACAATAACTATTAAATAAATAGAGTATACGGTCAAGGTGCCGCCTTCGGGCGGAGAATAGGGAAGTCTGAGCAAGACGGTTTGTCATGCGTAGGCGCGGGCCCACCACTGTACCGCAAGAGCCCTTGCAATGAATGCCACTCGGAAGGGGAAGGCGCAAGACGGCGATGAAGCGGGAGCCAGGAGACCTGCCTTGTTTGTTTATCGATCCTTCGTGGAATAAGAAGGCTTTTTTGGCAGCGATCAAAAAGGTCTTCTTCTTTTTTTCGGCTGCGTCCGGTGACGGGCGCGCGCATACTGATCAGCTTGGAGGTTGTATTATGAAAATACTGGAAGAAGTACTGGCGAAAATTGTTTTACCGGATGAGGCGATAAAAGAAAGCGTCAGAAAAAAACTGGCGCAGGCGATCCCTGCGCCGGAGCGGTTGGGACGCCTAGGCGCGATGCTCGAACAATACGCAGCGGTAACAGGCAGCGCTGCACCCAAAGCGCCGAAGAACTGCATGGTGATCGCGTCGGCCGATCATGGCGTCGCAAAGCGCGGCATCAGCGCGTATCCGATTGAGACGACAATGGGGATGACGGAAAATTATCTAGTTTCAAAAGGGGCCAGCGCAAATGCATTTGCTAATTTTTGCGGCGCCGACATGATCGTAATGGACATGGGCGTGGCCGGCGACTTATCGCATGTGCCGGGCCTGCTGCAGCGAAAAATAGCATACGGCACGCAGGATTTCAGCGAAGGAGCGGCGATGACGAAAGAACAGGCCGTTCAAGCGCTGGAAAGCGGGATTGCGCTCGTCAATGAGCAGGCGGCAAAAGGCTACCGCTGCTTCAGCCTCGGAGAAATGGGGATCGGCAATACCACGTGCAGTGCGACGATTGTGGCCGCTTTTCTCGCGCTGGCGCCGGAAATCGTTACCGGACGGGGCACCGGTATTTCCGACAGCCGTCTGCAGGTGAAAATGGAACTGGTTCGGCGTGCGCTTATGGTGAACAACCCCGATCCGGCGGACGGACTCGATGTCCTGGCCAAAGTGGGCGGTTTTGAAATCGGCGCGCTGGCCGGCGTCGTGCTGGGCTGCGCGGCCAACCGCTGCGCCGTCGTGCTCGACGGACTCAATACCACGGCGGCTGCGCTGATTGCACAGGCCATACACCCACTCGCTAAAGAGTACATGTTTGCCTCGCACCTTTCGGGCGAGCCGGCGCATCGCATCGCATTGCGCCATTTAGGTCTTGAAGCCTGCGTCGATATGGGCGTGAGGCTCGGCGAAGCGATCGGCGCATCGGTCGTGATGGATATGATCAAACTGTCGGTTTCGTTATTGGAAAAAACGCCGCCAAGCGCCTTGTCGGAGGAAAACGAAACGAAAACGAAAAGAGGCGCGCTCTTTTTGGCGGAACGGATTGCGCAAATCGAAGCGCTGGATGAAGCGGCGATGCAGGCGTGCCAAGTGCGCCTGGACAATCTGACGAAACCGCTGGCCAGTCTGCATCACTTTGAACATATCGCGCTGCAATTGGCAGGCGTGACCGCGCAGGCGAGGCCGCGCAATCTAAAAAAAAGCGTAGTGCTGCTCTGCGAAGCGGATAGCGTAGAGGAAGATGCGGCGATTGCGCGTCGTTTTGCGCAGCATGCCGGGGCGGAGCTTGTCGTCGCGGTAGCGAAGGAACGGCGCCTTGCGCCGCAAGAGATCATCGCGGCGCTTTACGAGGGGACCGATCTGGCCGAACGCTTGGCGGCCGAAGGGCGACGCATCATCGGCCTTGGCGCGTTGACGAAAGATTACAGCGCGGCGGAAGAGATCATTGCCCGCTGCAAGAATGAAGCGTCGGATGCGCTTACGCTGCTTCATGAATGCGGCGGCGGACAGATCGCCGCTTTGGTCGGCGTGATCATCGGCGCCGCCGCCAACCGCTGCGTCGTCATCCTCGACGATCGGGTCACCGCATCCGCCGCGCTGCTCGCGCTCAAACTGGCGCCGCAAAGCAAGGCATATTTGATGGCGTCGCATCTTTCGCCGGACGGCGCGCACGGCGAAGCGCTAGCGCAGCTCGGTCTGCCGACGTATCTGAAACTCGACCTGCGTCTTCAGGGCGGCTGCGGCGCGGCGCTAGGGATGGCGCTAGTCGACGCGTCGCTGCATATGTTAAACGATATGAAAACGTTCGGCGATGCGCAGGTCGCCGTTGCCGAAGACGGCCCCGGCGCGCTGAAGCAGAACCTGGACGTAAAGGAAAACAGCTAAAAACACAAGGGAAAGCCCGCGGCAAACGGATTGGATTCGTCTGCTGCGGGCTTTTGCGATAAACGTATCGGCAAAAGCAGGAGGCGGACGGCGCTATGCGGAATCAAGTAAGGGAAGAAAGGCGGGATGAAAATGGATTTCAACAAAGAAGCGGCCAACTGGGACACGCCGCAGCGACTGGAACGTGCGGCAGTCATTGCCGGGGAAATCCGCCGTAACGTCAGCTTGCAGGGCGAGCTGAAGGCGCTCGAATTCGGCGCAGGAACCGGTTTGATCAGTTTAGAACTGGCGGATTCGCTCGCGGAGATCTGGTGCGTTGATCTGTCGGAAGCGATGCTTGCAAAGCTGCAGGAAAAGATTGCACAGCGCAAAGAAAAAAACATCCGCACCTGCTGCGCGCCGATCGAAAGCATCGAAGCGCCGGGCGAAGGCTTCGATCTTATTTATACGTCGATGGCGCTGCATCATGCAAGCGATCTTGTAGAAACGCTCACTACGCTGGCGCGCCTGCTTCGTTTTGGCGGTAGCCTCTGCATCGTCGACTTGGATGAAGACGACGGAAGCTTTCATCGGCAGGAAGAAAATTTTTCCGGCTATCACGGCTTTCAGCAGACAGAACTCAAAGCGGCCCTGGAAAAGGTCGGCTTTTGTGAAGTGCAGGCGAAGACGTTTTATCACGGCAAAAAGAAGTTGGAAAACGGCATCGAACATCCGTATTCGCTCTTTAGCATGAGCGGAAAAAAGAGCGGCTAAATAATAGAGCGATAAGTTTGCAGAAAACTTATCGCTCTATTATTTAATAATTATTATTGACAAAAAAGAATTAATATCATAAGATTAAATTGCACAAAAGATAAAAATAAATTTTGGGAGGCGCAAGATGAGCGTATATGATTTTAAAGTAAAAACGATTGAAGGCAAGGAAGTTTCCCTGCAGGAATACAAGGGCAAGGTGCTGGTCGTTGTCAATACGGCCAGCAAATGCGGCTTTACGCCGCAGTACGAAGGGCTGGAAAAACTGTATCAGCAATATAAAGAGCAAGGCGTCGAGATCCTCGGCTTTCCTTCGAATCAATTTGCCGAACAGGAGCCGGGCAGCGATCAGGAAGTGAAAAACTTCTGCCAGCTGAATTACGGCGTGTCGTTTCCGCTCTTTGCCAAAGGCGACGTGAGAGGCGAATCCGCGCAGCCGCTTTTCAACTATCTGAGCAGCAGCATTGCATTTGGCGGCTTTGATATGAACCATCCGAACGGAAAAATGCTGCAGGGCTTCTTAGAAGAAAAATTTCCGGAACTGTTGGTCGGCGATTCGATCAAGTGGAATTTCACAAAATTCGTGATCGATCGCGCAGGCAATGTCGTGAAACGCTTTGAACCAACCACCGAGCCAGCGGCGATGGCCGATGCGTTAGAAAAATTACTGTAAGGGCGGGCGTGATACTATGGCGGACCAAAGCAAAAAGCAAGATAAGAATATTGAACTGCTGATCATCGGCGGCGGCGCCGCCGGTTTGACGGCAGGGATCTACGGCGCCAGAGCAAAACTGGAGACGCTGATTATCGAAGATGAATTGGTCGGCGGTCAGATCCGCGATGCTTATGCGATTGAAAATTACCCCGGGTTTTCCAGTGTCGGAGGCGTGGAGTTGGCGGAACGAATGCAGCGCCAAAGCCTCGAAGCAGGCGCTGTGATCGATGATCTGGATGCGGTCGTTTCCGTGCAGCTGAGCGCTGCGGAAAAAATCGTTGAAACCAACAATTATCGCTATCATGCGAAAGCGCTGATTATCGCAGCCGGCTCGAAACGACGTCAGCTGCCGATTGCCGAGGAAGAAAAATTTCGCGGCAATGGGATCCATTATTGCGAGCTCTGCGATGGCCGTTTTTACGAAGGCAAGCATATTGCGGTCGTCGGCGGCGGCAGTGCGGCGGTTGGAGCGGTACAGAATCTTTCCAATTATGCGGCGAAGATCACCTTGATCCATCGTTCGGAAAAGCTGCGCGCCGATCAAAAGAGCCAGCAGGCGCTGCTGGAGAATGAAAAAGTGGAGATTCTTTGGAATTCGGAGATCAAAGAGGCGCTCGGCAACGAACGACTGAGCGGCGTGATCGTGGAAAATCGTTTAGACGGGACGAGGCAGCAGATCGCGCTTGACGGCATCTTCGTCTACATCGGCTCGGTTGCGCGCACCGGCATCTATAAAGAGTATCTGACGCTTGACGCGGAAGGGAATCTGGTGGCGGGAGAAGATTGCAAGACGGATGTCGCAGGCGTATTTGTCGCCGGCGATGTGCGCAGCAAACGCATCCGTCAGCTGACGACCGCGGTCAGCGACGGCACGGTTGCTGCGCTGATGGCGGAAGAATATATCCGGCAACGCTAAGAAGGCGTCATTGCCAAGAGGAGGCGGCCGACGATGAACGATGATAAAGAAGAGGACATGCTGCGTTTGGATAATCAATTGTGTTTTGCCGTTTACGCCAGCGCAAAAGCGATTGTCGGCGCCTACCGAACGGAATTGGAAAAGATCGGCCTCACCTATACGCAGTACATTGCGTTGCTGGCGCTATGGGAAAAGGAAGAGATGACGCTGAAGGAATTGGGGGGGCGTTTGTTCCTGGATTCGGGCACGTTGACGCCGATGCTGAAGAAGATGGCAGCTGCCGGACTTTTGACGCGACTGCGCAGCACGACCGATGAACGAAATATGGTAGTTCGCCTGACCGAACAGGGCAGAGCGCTGAAAAGCAAGGCCTATTCCTTGCCTGCGCAGACGTTGTGCGCCAGTAAATTGTCGCTGCAAGAAGCCGTTCAGCTGCGTGAGCAGTTGAAGCGCCTCTTGCATGCGCTGCAGGAATAAAACGGATCGATGCCTGCTCTTCGCAGTGGAAGGGCAGGCATCTTTTTATTGCAGGAGGAGTTTGACGGGGGCAGCGGCGAAGTAAGCAGAAACGTAAGGAAGCGGCCCGGCGCATCAAGTGCGGCGTTGGAGTTAGCGGAAGAAGGTGACTGCGGATGCGCCGGAAAAATGAAGCGGAGTTTTTTCTCACACGCTTATGGAGAAATTTATCGTTGCGGCAAAAGCTCGGCATCGCCTTCGTCATCATGACGACGCTGCCGCTTTTAACCACCACGCTGATTACCTGGCAGCCGTATGAAGAAGCGATGACGCTTGCCGTGGAAGAGCGAAACCAGGAACAGGCCGAACAAATCGCGAGCGAGATCGACTGGACTTTTGCCGAAAAGATACGCATGCTGAACCTTCTGGTCAACAATGAGGAGATTCTTTCGATGAACCCGGCGCGCCAACAGCCGGTACTGCGCTATATCGTCGCACAGTATCCCGACGTGCAATTGGCGGTTGTGGCGGACAGGAACGGACGCCAAGTGGCGCGCTGGGATGGGATGAGACCTGATCCGACGATCGACTACAACGAACGCGCTTATTTTCAGGCTCTGAAGCAAAGCGGAAAAACGGCGATATCGGAAGTGCTTCGCGCATACAGCACGCGAAAGTTGGGTATCGTGATCGCGGAGCCGATTTACCGGGAGAATGAGATGAGCGGCGTACTGATCATCAATCTCGAGCTGGAAAAATTGATGCAACGCATCGGCGCGAAGCGAAGAGGGCAAAGCGGAGCCGCCTATGTGATCAACCAGCAAGGCAAGGTGATTATTCATCCGGATCTTGGCCTGATCGAAAACGGCATGGACGAATCAACGGTTGCACCTGTACGTGCGGCGCTGACGGGCGAAAGCGGCTGGATAGAATATGAAACGAATGGTAAACTTCGATTGGCCGGCTATAGCCCTGTGCCGCGAACGAAGATGGGTGTTATCGTCGAACAATCAAAAGAAGAAGCGATGACAAGCGTTAATGAAATCAAGAGACGAAGCCTAATAGTGTTAGTGTTGGCAACGAGTTTAGCGGTTGCGATCGGCCTTGCGATTGCTGGCGCTTTGTCAAAACCGATCGTCACTATAGCGGAGGCGGTGAAACGATTGGGAACCGGCGATTGGGGGATTCGACTGCGCACAATGGGGCAAGATGAAATCAATCAATTGGCGGTTGCGTTCAATTCACTTGCGGAGCAGTTGGCAAAACGCGATGAGGAAATCGGCCGTGTTACGGAAAGTTTGGAGCGGCAGGTTGAAGAGCGTACGCGTGCGTTGCAGTCGGCCAACGAAGAATTGCGGCTCGTTTCGCAGCTCGACGGTCTGACGGGTATCGCCAACCGCCGCTCGTTTGATGCGACGTTGCAGCGGGAGTGGAAAAGAGGCTTGCGGGATCAAAGCCCCGTCGCGCTGATCATGCTCGATGCCGATCAGTTCAAATCGTATAATGACACGTATGGACATCTGGCTGGCGATGAATGTTTGAAATTTATCGCCGCAGAAATGAAGAGTGCGGCGAAACGCGCTTCTGACCTGGCGGCCCGTTTTGGCGGTGAGGAGTTTGTCTTGCTTTTACCGGAAAGTGATTTGCAAGGCGCGGCGCAGATTGCAGAGCAGATTCGCAGCGCAATCGAAGCGGCCAACATGCCGCATGCCGGTTCCAGCGTTGCAAGTTGTGTGACCGTCAGTCTGGGCGTTGCGGCGGTTTTGCCAACGCTGTCGCTCGAGGCGGATATCCTAGTGGCAGCCGCGGATCGGGCGATGTACAGAGCCAAGCAGGCGGGGCGCAATCGAGTCTGTCTGCAGGAAAATGAAAGCTAAAGAAAAAGGGGTTATCGTTTGAGCGAGAATACAAATAAAAAAACATGGAAAGACAAGATTACGACTTTTATCGCGATTACGACGCTGCTGCTTGCGGCCTGTGCGACGCTGTCTGCCTTCAAGGCGGCCGGATACGGCAACCGCATGGTGCTGGCGCAAAGCCAGGCGTCGGATCAATGGGCCTATTATCAGGCGAAAAGCATTAAAGAGACCACATACAAGGTGCAGCGCGATAGTTTGGCGGCGCTGACGCCGGCGGCGCTGCGCACTGCGGAGGTGGTCAAACAACTGCAGATTTTTGACCAAGAGGTGGAGCGCTATCGCCAGGAACGCGCTGAAATTGAGCAGGCCGCCAAGAAATTGGAAATGGAACGCGACATGGCGCAAAAGTATAACAATGTCTTGGGGCAGGCGCTGATGTTTTTGCAGGTCGGCATCTTGCTCTCATCGCTCGCCGCGATTAACAAAACCTATCTATATTGGTATGTGGGCAGCGGCGTCGGTCTGGTCGGCATCGGATTTTTCCTTTATGCGGTCTTGATCTTATAAGTGCAGGCAGAGGAAGGGGGCCAGAAACAGTGAAAAAAATGATTTCCCTGCGCATGATCGGTGTGAGCGTCATCGCGTTCGGCTTCTTGTTGCTTGGCGTTATTTGGGGCGGCGTATATTTGAAAATCGAAGATGAACGCGAGATCGCAATCAGCAATGCCGTGCGCGAGACCGGGAATTTCGCCCGTTCGTTCGAGGAGCACACGCTGCGTACGATCAAGAGCGTTGATCAGACGGTCTTATTCTTAAAATATGAATATGAAAAAAGCAATGAGTGGATCGGCATACCCGGTTACATCAAAGAAGGACGTCTGACCGATCAGCCCTTCGTTTTGCTTAGTATTATCGATGCACGCGGCGATTTGCGCGTTAGCAGCCAAGAACCATTCGTCCCTTCGTCGTTGAAAGATCGTGAACATTTCAAAGTCCATTTGAATTCGGACAGCGACAAGCTGTTTATCAGTAAACCGGTTTTGGGACGTTCCTCCGGCAAATGGTCGATTCAGATGACGCGCCGGATCAATAAGGCGGACGGCTCCTTCGGCGGCGTTGTCGTCGTGTCGGTCGATCCGTTTTACTTTACCGAGTTTTACAAACGTCTTGATCTAGGCCCGGATTCGTCGATCACACTTGTCGGCAGAGATGGTATTGTCCGCGCACGCCGTTCCGGTGAAAATGCCGAAATAGGTCAAGATTTGAATGGCGCTCCGTTCATGGAAGCCTTGAAGCTGCAAAACGAAGGTTACTATATCTCACATAGCGCGGTAGATGGTAAGAAAAGGATCTATAGTTATCGGGCGCTGCAAGATTATCCGCTCGTCGTCAGCGTTGGCGTTTCGGAAGCGGCGGTCTTCGCCGACCTGAACAAACGCAGCCAGAGCTATTATCTTGCCGCAAGCGGCAGCAGCCTGATCCTCATATTGTTCATCCTGCCGCTGTTGTGGGGCCTCTGGCAGCAGAAAAAGGACAGAGACGCGCTGCAGCAAGCGCGCGACGGTCTGGAAGTGCAAGTCGATATCCGGACGCAGGAACTTTTTTCACTCAATCATGTGCTGCAGCGCTCCAATGATGCGCTGCAGGGCGAAGTGGCGGAACGCAAACGCGCGGAGACGAAGCTGGAACAAAAAAGAGCGGAAATAGAGGCGGCTTACGCTGAATTGAAGAATGTGCAGTCGCAGATCGTGCAACAGGAAAAAATGGCTTCGATCGGACAATTGGCCGCTGGCGTAGCGCATGAAATCAATAATCCGATGGGCTATATCATCAGCAACTTGGGTACACTGCAGACGTATACCGAAAAAACAAAAGAATTCCTAACTGTGCAGGCGGAAGTTAAAACAGAATTGTTGAAAATGGCAGGCGATGTGCAGCAATGTCGGCTTCCGCTAGAGGCATTGGCGGCCAAACTGGAAGAAGCTAAAGTGCGGCTGGGGATTGAATATGTCCTTTCCGATACGGAAGACTTGCTCAAAGAAACGTTAGACGGCGCCGATCGGGTCAAAAAAATCGTGCAGGATTTGAAAAGCTTTGCCCGAATGGATGACATGAGAAAAATTTCTAATGTTAATGAGGGAATTGAAAGCACGATCAATATAATCTGGAATGAACTGAAGTACAAAGCTGTAGTTGAGAAGGAGCTGGGCGTTCTACCGGAGATCAGTTGCAATTTAGGGCAGTTGAACCAAGTCTTTATGAATTTGTTGTTAAATGCAGTACAAGCGATTGAAGACAGCGGACGAATCGCAATCCGCAGCTGGCAGGAAGGGAAATTTATCTTCATCAGCGTTTCCGATACGGGCAAAGGGATTGCGCCGGAAGAGATAAACCGCATCTTCGAACCGTTTTACACGACGAAGGAAATCGGTGAAGGTACGGGGCTTGGTTTGAGCGTCAGCTACGATATCGTCAAGAAGCATGGCGGCGAGATCAGTGTAGCGAGCGAACCCGGCCAGGGAACCACCTTTACGATCAAGCTGCCGATCTCAGAGCTGAACGGCTAGAAAAAGCAAGAGGGTGTCGCAAAAAAGGTTTTAAACAACCTTTTTTGCGACACCCTCTGCGCTTGTAATCATTGCTTCCATAAACCGGACAAGCTGACGAGCAAGGAGACCAGGCCGCCGGCGATGAGCGGCCCTACGGCCAGACCGTTGAAGAAGCAAACGCCGATGATCGTACCGCTTACCAATGCGGTCACCGTTTCCGGCGAACCTTTCATAAACGGTACGCCTTGGGCGGCGACCCAGGCGACAAAAATTCCGACCGCCAGCGCGACAAGACCGACCGGAGATTTTAGTGCACTTGCGATGTCGCCTGCGTCGATGCGCCCTTGCGCGAGCGGCACAAGAACGGCCAGCGTCAGAATAATCACGCCAATATTAATGCCGTGCGCTTCAATGAAAGGGAACCATTGGCCGAAACCGAGCAGCTTGATGAGCAGCAAGATCAGGGCAGCTATCGATACGCTATGGTTATTGCCCAATACGCCTAAGACGAGAATGATCAGTAGGGGAAGGTTTTCAAAATTCATCGAATCACATCCTGGGAAGTATTTTGCGCAGCGGCGCAAGAAGAAACGGACACTTTACCTATCATACTAAGATTGAGGGAAAAAGTCTAATGGAAGTGCTTTTCGTGCTTGCATAGTGCGAAGAGCGATGATACATTTTAAAAGAGAACGAATGGCGAAAAAAGGAGAGGATGCTATGCTGCAAAGAAAACGAATGATCCAATACGCCATGCTGTTCGGCGTCGCGGCGGTCACAGCATTGGCGCTGCTTCTTTCGGGACCGAACGGCGCGAAGGCCGCGCCGGATCATATCACGTTGACCTGGGCCTCCGATCCGAAAACGACGCAAACTGTGACCTGGCGGACGGAAGTTGCAGCGAAGCCTGGGCTTGTGCAGTATGCGCAGGTCAAGAACGGTTTCGTTTTGCCTGCAAAATCCTATACGGCACAGGCGCAGGCGGAAGAGCTGGCGAGCAATGCGGGGATTATGAGCATCCATTCGGTCACGCTGACCGGCCTCCTACCCGGCAGTCGTTATCTCTACAGGGTGGGAGACGGTGAAGATTGGGGCGAGATCAACAGTTTCACGACAGCGCCGGCGCGCCCGGAAAAATTCAAGTTCCTGCTCTTCGGCGACTCGCAGTCCTATACGTATGAGCTGTGGCAAAAAACGCTGCATCAGGCGTATCGGGCCAATCAGGATGCTGCCTTTCTCGTTAACGTCGGCGACCTGGTCGATGTCGGGCAGGACTACGGCCAGTGGAACGGCTGGCTTAACGCTGGGCGGGGCGTGATCGACTCCATTCCTGTCGTTCCGGTAGTCGGCAACCATGAGACCTATACGCCGGAAGCCAAGTTTTCGCTGCCGACGCTCTTTACCGCGCAGCTCAAAGTGCCTAGCAACGGACCGGAAGGGTTGAAGGGACAGGTATACTCATTCGATTACGGCAATGTGCATTTCAGCGTGCTCGATAGCCAGCTCGGCGAAGAACGAAGTTTCGTCGCCAATATGCTGGAACTGCAAAAAAGTTGGTTGGAACAGGACTTGGCATCCAGCGCCAAACAGTGGAAAGTGGTGCTGATCCATCGTCCTCCCTACCATAACCGCCCGAAGCCCGGCGATGAAGAATTGCGCGACGGCTTGACGCCGCTGCTGGACAAGCATCATGTCGATGTTGTGTTTGCCGGGCATGACCACGATTACGTCCGCAGCTATCCGCTCTATGACGGGCAGATTATGCAGAATCCGGCGCAAGGTACGATCTATGTGACGTGCGGTCGAAGCGGCACCAAGACGTATAAAGCGACATTAGCGAAAGAGTGGAATGAATTCTTTTTTAACCCGATTGATGAGCCGAATTATATGACGGTCGAAGTCAACGGCGGCGAACTGAGCGTGAAATCGTTTATGCAAAGCGGTGCTTTGATCGACGCTTGGACAGTGAGCAAAGGAAAATAATAAAACAGCCGGAAGGTGAAACAGGCTAAGCCCGTGCACCTTCCGGCTGTTTTGTTATGCGTTACCAGGCGGCAATGGCCGCGCCTTTGAAATGTTCGGCGACGAAAGCTTTCACTTCCGGCGACTGATAGGCTTTGATCAGTTTGGCGATTGCCGGATCGTTCTTGTCTTTTGTTTGCACGGCGATGATATTGGCGTAAGGCGAATTGCCGTCTTCTAAGAGCAATGCGTCCTTGGTCGGCAGCAGACCGGCCGTCATCGCATAATTGGTATTGATCGCGGCAAGATCAAGATCGCCCAGTGAGCGAGGAATTTGGGCCGCATCCAGTTCCTTGAAGCGCAGGTTCTTCGGATTGCTTACAATGTCACTCGGTGTCGCGGTATGGCCGACGCCGTTTTTCAAGCTAAGCAATCCGGCTTTTTCTAAGAGCATCAAGGCGCGTCCGCCATTGGTCGGGTCGTTGGGAATCGCAATCACAGCGCCGCTCGGCAAATCCTGAATCGTTTTCAGTTTTTGCGAGTAAATGCCCATCGGGAAAAGGATGGTCTTGGCTACCGAAGCGATTTCAAACTTACGGTCTTTGACGACATTATCGAGGTAGGGCTGATGTTGAAAGCTGTTGGCTTTGATATCGCCCTGGCTTAAGGCTGCATTGGGTTGAACGTAATCGCTGAATTCAACGATTTCGATTTTGAGACCGTCTTTTTCAGCTGTTTTCTTCACGATTTCGGCAACTTCGGCGTGCGGCCCGGCCGTAACGCCTAACTTTAGAGGCTTATCGCTGGCCGGCGCTGTGCTGTTTGAGCAACCGGCGGCGAAGGTGAGCAAGAGGCTGGCGGCTAAGAGTGTCGGTAAGAAAAAGCGTTTTCGATTCATTTTCGTGGAACCTCCTTCAATTTTTGCAGTCGTTCGACTGCGGCTTCGAGTGTGGAAATCTTTTTGCAGAAGCAAAAGCGGACGAAATGGTGACGACGGGGATGATCCGACTGATAAAAGCTCGAACCGGGAACGACCGCAACGCCGATTTCTTCGGCCAGGTAGCGGGAAAAGGCGATGTCGTTATCCCAGCCGAGCGGCGTGATGTCGGCCATGATGTAATATGCGCCGCCTGGAATGCAACAGGCAAACCCGAGTTGCGTCAGTTCGCGCAGCAGATAGTCGCGACGTGCGCGGTAAAATTCGGCCAGCTCCTGATAATAGGAAGGTTTCCAGCGCAATGCGGCAGCAGCCGCTTCCTGCAGCGGCGCGGCTGCGCCGACGGTGAGAAAGTCATGGACTTTCCGGATCGACTGCGTGATTTCCGGCGAAGCGAGAATGAAACCGATCCGCCAGCCGGTAACGCTGTATGTTTTTGAAATGCTATTGATCACGATGGTGCGTTCCGCCATATTGGGCAGGGTGTAAAGCGGGATATGAAGCGCGTCGTCGAATAAGATGTGTTCATAAATCTCATCGGTGATTGCCAATACGTCATGTTTGATGCAAAGGTCGGCAATCAGCTGCAGTTCCTCACGGTTAAAGACTTTGCCGGTCGGGTTATTCGGCGTGTTGATGATGATGGCCCGGGTGCGTTCATTAAAAGCGGCGCTCAGTTCGTCCGGCGAAAAAGAGAAAGACGGCGGCTGCAGCGCGACATAGCGCGGCGTCGCACCGCACAGGATGGCATCGGGACCATAATTTTCATAGAATGGCTGGAAAATAATCACTTCGTCGCCGGGGTTGACGGTAGCGAGCAGTGCGGCGATCATTCCTTCGGTTGAACCGCAGCAAACGGTGATTTGGCGCTGCGGGTCGAGTTCGATGCCGTAATCGCGCTGATTTTTCCAGGCGATCGCTTCGCGCAGCGACTGACTGCCCCAGGTGATTGCGTATTGGTTGTAATCGCTGTTGATCGCGTTGACTGCGGCCGCTTTGATTTCATTCGGCGCGGGAAAGTCGGGGAAACCCTGCGCCAGATTGATCGCCTGATGCGCGGCGGCGATGCGCGACATTTCACGGATGACCGATTCGCTGAACTGGCTGGCCTTTTCGGAAGCGTAAGGCAGGATAGTATTTGACATAGTATAATTCTCCTTTATCTCTGTTTTAAATAAGGAAAAGCCCCTTCACGCAGTGAAGAGGCTCGATCGGCTAGCAGGCGATCCGCTCTTCATCTGTCAGGAAAGATCCTGATGGATTTGGCACCGTTCGCAAGGTTGCGATGGTTGCCGCAGCGTCATAGGGCCAGTCCCTCGGCTGCTCTCGATGAAGTCAGTATGGAATTGATGATGCCAATGGTACCATAATGCGCAATGACGTGTCAAGAGGAAAAACGGCGTTTTTGTGTAAGTTATTCGCCTTGACGTGGCGCGGTGAGGAATGATAAAATTAATTTTAACAATTTAGTCCTGGTGAAACGGACAAACGAATTGTTGTGAAAAATAGTGCTGCAAAAAGAAAGAGGATACGCCGCACCGTTTGCTGAAGCAAGGCGATGTTGTGATGAGAGGCAACGAGGTTCGTTTCGCAAGAGAAAGCCTGCTGCGGCAGGCTTTTCGCATTTGTGAGCCAATCTTTCTTGCATTGGCTGGAGGATTTTCCTCTAGACGCAGAGAAGAACAGTTCTTTGTTGTCGATGCAATGGCGATGCGGCTTGCATGGCGGCGCAAACCGTCCGCAGCTTATCCCGCCAAACCAGCGAAGGTTATTGAAGAAAAAGTCAAGGGGGCGCAGTATGCAACACGAAATTACGATTATCAGCGAGCGATGCAAAGGCTGCAACATTTGCGTCGGGCTTTGCCCGAAACAAGTGCTGGGTCTGGATACCTTGAGCAAGGTCCAAGTTCTCAAAGGCGAAGACTGTATCGGCTGCGGCCAGTGCGAATTGCGCTGTCCGGATTATGCCATTTATGTGGAAAAGAAGGTGAGCAAATGAGCGAAGCAAGATTGATGCAGGGCAACGAAGCCTGCGCTGAAGGCGCTTTAGCCGCAGGCGTACGTTTTTTTGGCGGTTATCCGATCACGCCGTCGACCGAGATTGCCGAACATATGGCCGGAGCGCTGCCGGCGCTCGGCGGCACATTCATCCAAATGGAAGATGAGATTGCCGGCATTGCCGTCATACTTGGCGCGGCGCTGGCCGGGAAGAAAGTTCTGACCGCGACGTCGGGCCCGGGATTTTCTTTGAAGCAGGAATTAATCGGTTATGGCTGCATTGCCGAAATTCCGGCTGTCATCGTCAATGTGCAGCGGACCGGTCCTTCGACCGGCCAGCCGACTTCTCCTTCGCAGGGCGATATCATGCAGGCGCGCTGGGGCACGCATGGCGATCATCCGATGATCGCGCTGTCGCCTTGGACCGTACGCGAGTCGTTTGACGTGGCGGTAAAGGCCGTTAACTACGCGGAACGTTTTCGTACGCCGGTCATCATCTTGCTCGATGAAGTTGTCGGGCATATGCGCGAACGCGTCGTGCTGCCGCGCCCGGAAGAAATCGAAGTCTATCCGCGTCGTAAGCCGGTTGTAACCGAAGGCGAACCCTATAAACCGTTCAAACCGATGGACGATTTGGTGCCGAGCCCGGCCGATTTTGGAACCGGGCATCGCTATCATGTCACCGGTCTCTTTCATGACGAAACCGGTTTTCCGAGCGGCAATGCCAAACTGACCAAGGATGTCACGCACCGTTTGCATGAAAAAATCATGCGCGCGCAGGATGAGATCACGCATTATGATGAGTTTTTCATGGAGGATGCGGAAATCGTCGTTGTTGCTTACGGCGGTACTGCGCGGACCGCGTATGCGGGCGTCGAAGCGGCGCGCAAGAAAGGCGTCAAGGTCGGTATGGTACGATTGATGACGATCTGGCCGTTCGCCGACAAGATCATCAAGAAAATTGCGGCGCAGGCGAAAGCAATTCTGGTACCGGAAATGAATTACGGCCAATTGGTGCTGGAAGTGGAGCGGGTCGCTGCCGGACAGGCCAAGGTGGTATCGCTGCCTAAATATGATACGGAAATTTTTACGCCGCAGGAAATCGTCGCGGCGATAGAAGACCTGAACGCGGAGGTGGCAAAGTGAGAGCGCACGAAAAATATTTCCGTATGAATCGTCTGCCCCATATCTGGTGTCCCGGCTGCGGCAACGGCATCGTGATGAAAGCGATTGCGCAGGCGATCGACAAACAGGGACTTGATCAAAACAAAACGGTAATCGTATCCGGCATCGGCTGCTCCTCGCGCGCTTCCGGTTATATGGACTTTGACACGCTGCATACCGCGCATGGTCGGGCGATTCCGTTCGCAACCGGAATTAAGCTGGCAAATCCGGAACTGAACGTCATTGTCATCACCGGCGACGGCGATTGCACGGCCATCGGCGGCAATCATTTCATTCATGGCGCGCGGCGCAATGTGGATTTGACCGTTGTCTTGTTCAACAATAACATTTACGGTATGACTGGCGGCCAGGCGTCGCCGCTTACGCCGCACGGCAAGAAGGCGACAACCGCGCCTTTCGGCAGCGTCGACCGCGCGTTTGACGCCTGCGAACTGGCGAAAGCGGCCGGCGCAACCTATGTTGCACGCAGTACGGCCTATCATGTGAACCAAATGGTCGACCTGATCGCGCAAGGCATCGCCAACAAAGGCTTTTCGTTCGTGGAAACGATGACGCCCTGCCCGATTTCGTATGGTCGCCGCAACAAGCTCGGCGATGCCGCGGCGATGCTGAAAGGCATGAGTCAGCAAGCGGTGCCGCTGATCGCTTATGAAAAAATGAGCGAAGAGCAGCGCGAAGGAAAAATTCCGACCGGTGTGCTGCATAAGAGTCAGTTCCCTGAATACTGCAGCGAATATGCGCAGGTCATCTGTATGGCAGGGGAGGGCGAAGCATGAACCAGATCCGATTATCAGGCTCGGGCGGGCAAGGGGTAATCACCGCCGGCATCATCTTAGCGGAAGCCGCGATCATGGAAGGCAAAGAAGCGGTGCAGTCGCAATCGTACGGACCGGAAGCGCGCGGCGGCGCGTCGAAGGCCGAGGTCATCATTGCGGACAGTTTCATTTATCATCCGAAAGTCGTGACGCCGGACGTCGTGCTCGCAATGACGCAGCAGGCGGCGCAGAAATATATCGCCGATCTGCCGACGAGCGGCATCTTAATTATCGACGAGGACTTGGTTCCGGAAGTGCCTGTGTTTGGCGGCCGAATCGTTAAGACGCCGATTACGCGCCTGGCGCAGGAAAAACTGGGTCGCGATTTGTTCGCCAATATTATCGCGCTTGGCGTCTTGGTCAAGGTGACGAATGTAGTCTCGTTTGAAACGATTCAAAAAGCGGTTGCCCATCGTGTGCCGCCTGCTACCGTTGCCAAAAACATGGAAGCGCTGCGGCTCGGTTATGAATCGGTAAAATAAGAAAAAGCGCTGCGTGCGTGCACAACGACGTGCGAAAGAATACGGAGAACGAAAAACTAAAACGTTAGATTCGTTTTCCGCTATCTTTGGCATTGCTTTGTGCAATGGTGCAGCGTTTTTCTTTTCTCTAAAAAGACGGAAAATTCGAAATAAGAAAACGTGAAAGAGAAAGAGAAAGAGAGGCAGAAGCGTATGGAAAAGAATAGCGAAGGAAAAGAAGAAAACGGCGCAGAAAGCGCGGCCAAGCGATATGGACTGTTGCTTGCGCTCGCGGCGCTGACGGCCGTCATCTTGTTGCCGACGCCGACTGGCTTGCCGGTTGCCGGGCATCGAATGTTAGGGATTTTAGTATTTTCCATTATTGTTTGGATGACGGATTGCATCTCTTATCCTGTCAGCGCAGCAGTCATCATCGCGTTGATCGCGTTCATTCTCGGACTGGCGCCGGATATTGCAGCGCCTAGCAAGCTGATCGGCACAACGCAGGCTTTGACGATTGCGATGAGCGGCTTCAGCAATACAGCATTGGCGTTGGTCGGCGGAGCACTCTTTATCGCCGCAGCGATGACGAAGACAGGACTGGATAAGCGGATTGCGCTCTTGGTTCTCTCTAAAATTGGTGCAAAGACGAATCGTATTTTAATTGGCGTGATTTTGGTCGGCCTTATCTTAAGCTTTTTTGTGCCCAGTACAACCGCGCGCGTTTCCTGCATGGTACCGATCGTGATGGGGATCATCAGCGCGTTCGGCGTAAATAAAAAGAGCCGTTTTGCCGGGATTTTGATGATTGCGACCGCACAGGCTGACAGCATTTGGAATGTCGGCATTAAGACAGCGGCGGCGCAAAATATGATTGCGATGGGCTTTATTGAAAAGCAACTGGGACAGACGATCAGTTGGATGGAGTGGTTTATTGCGGCTGCGCCGTTTGCTGTGATCATGTCGGTGGTGCTTTATTTCGTGCTCTTAAAAATCATGCCGCCGGAAATGAAGGAAGTACCGGGCGGCAAAGAGACTGTCGCCAAAGCATTGCATGATTTAGGGCCAATGGGCTTTGCGGAAAAGAAACTGTTGGCGCTCTCGGTCGTGCTGCTTTTTTTCTGGTCGACGGAGAAAATTCTCCATTCCTTTGACACCTCGTCAACGACTCTTGCGGCGATTGCGCTGATGCTGCTGCCTGGCATCGGGATCATGAACTGGAAAGAGGCGCAGGACAGGATTCCCTGGGGAACGCTGGTACTGTTCGGTACCGGAATCAGTCTCGGTTCGGCATTGTTATCGACTAAAGCGGCTGCCTGGCTGGCGCAGTTTGTCGTTGCCTGGTTCGGCCTGCAGACGATGCCGCTTATCGGTATTCTTGCCAGCTTAGCCGCGTTCTTAATTGTCATCCATCTGGGTTTTGCCAGCGCCACTGCATTGGCGGCGGCCATCATTCCGATTCTGATTTCGGTGCTGCAAAGCGTCAAGACGCCGGGCGTCAATGTGGTCGGCATGACGATGATTTTGCAATACGTGATCAGTTTCGGTTTCATTCTGCCGGTCAACGCACCGCAAAACATGGTAGCATATGGTACAGAAACCTTTGAAGTAAAAGATTTCATCAAAACAGGCATTCCGCTTACGATTGGAGCGTATCTTTTAATTTTGCTGCTTGGCATGACGTATTGGAAATGGCTTGGCATCATGTAAAATAGAAAACAAATAAAAACAGCAGTAGACAACGAGAAAAAATCGTACGTCTGCTGCTGTTTTTATTTTGCCTATTTGAAATGCAAAAATAAATTGGAAAAGACTAAAAATGCACATCGGTTCAATATACGGCATTGTCCAGAAAAGTCGTTGACGAATTTTCTGATTGTTTGGTAAAATGAGTCTGAACAAATGACGAAACAATGAACGGATGTTCAGGTGCAGGTGGATAAGCAGAAGAGAAAGGGAGAGAAAGTATGTTTAACCAATTGATTGCAGAAAATCGTGTACTTTTTGCCGATAAATTTGCCTCCTGGCAAGAGGCGGTAGCGGCGGCGGCGCAGCCGTTGGTCAGAGACGGAGCGATTGACGCGTCGTATATTGATGCGATGATTGCATCAATTCTCACGCACGGGCCGTACATCGTCATTGCGCCTAATGTCGCGATGCCGCATGCGCAAGGCGGCAATAGCGGCGTACATCAGACCGCGATATCGTTTATGCGCGTCAAAGAGCCGGTGGCTTTTAGCGACAGTCCGGAACATGCGGCCCAATTGCTGTTTGTACTGGCGTCGATCGACAGCGAAAACCATCTACAAATGTTGCAGGCATTGGTCGAAGCGATTTCGGAAGATGGTTTTCTTGAAGAACTGGCGGAGGTCGAAAATACCGATGACCTGAAGCGTTTGTTGAAAAATTGAGTTGTTGAAGAAAAGGCAGGGAAGAAGTGAGAGGAGGACTAGGAACAGTGGAGCAAATATTACTCACGATCAATCTAGTATCGAAAGGGTTTGCCGACAATATTCTCACGAAACCGGAATTTTTCATCGGTATCCTGGTTTTTATCGGCTATCTGTTGTTGGGTAAACCGATTTACGAGGCGTTTGGCGGATTTATTAAGGCGGCGGTCGGGATGATGATCTGGAACGTCGGTGCAGGTGGCCTGGTCAATACCTTTAGGCCGATTTTGGCCGGTCTGAACGACCGTTTTGCATTACATGCGGCGGTCATCGATCCTTATTTCGGTTTGAATGCAGCCTCGGAAGCGATCAAGAGCATCGGCATGTCGCTCTCCTGGACGATGGTGTCGCTGATGGTCGGCTTTGGCTGGAATATATTACTGGTCTTATTTCGGCGACAGACGAAATGCCGGACGCTCTTTCTTACCGGGCATATTATGATTCAACAGGCGACGACCTGTACCTGGTTGGTGTTCTTTGCGATTCCGGAACTGCGCAACATTGAAGGTGCGATGTGGATCGGTATTTTGGCCGGAACGTATTGGGCGGTGTTTTCCAATCTGACGGTCGAGCCGACGCAAGAACTGACCGAAGGCGGCGGTTTCGCGGTCGGACATCAACAGATGGGCTGGGTTTGGTTGACCAGCAAACTGGCGCCTATGCTTGGCGATCCTGAACATACGGTGGAGAATATCAAATTGCCGCGCTGGCTGTCGATTTTCAATGATAATGTCATTACGACCGGCGTGCTGATGATTGTTTTCTTCGGCGTGATCATGGGAATCCTCGGCGAGCCTTATCTGCGCGGCGTTGATAAAGCAGGCTTTCCGGCGAGTTTGGCGTTTCCCACATATATCCTATCCAAATCGCTTTTGTTTTCGGTCTACCTGTTCATCCTGATCAGCGGCGTCAGAATGTTTGTCTCGGAACTGACCGAATCGTTTCGCGGCATTTCTGAAAAAGTGCTGCCGGGTGCGTTGCCGGCAGTTGACTGTGCGGCTACCTTCGGCTTTTCTTCGCCGAACACGGTGCTTTTCGGCTTCTTATTCGGCTGTTTGGGTCAGTTTGTCGCGATTGCCGGGCTGTTTCTCTTCAAACTGCCAATCCTGATTATCACCGGCTTTGTTCCCGTATTTTTCGACAATGCGACTACAGCGGTGTTCGCCAATAAATTCGGCGGCGTCAAAGCAGCAGGCATCATGACGTTTTGCACCGGACTCATTCAAGTTTCAGGCGGCGCGTTTGCCGCATGGTACTTCCAACTCTACCAATACGGCGGTTGGCATGGCAATATCGACTGGGATACGCTCTGGCCTTTGATCGGCGTGATTATGAAGAACTTTTCAATGGTCGGTATGTTCGCGGTCATCGCAGCGATGTTGGTGATTCCGCAAATCCAATATCGGCGCAGCGCCGACAAGGAACATTATTTTCATCAGGGGTCTGAATAAGAAGGGAGGGTTTGCAGATGCTTAAAGTAGTTGCCGCTTGCGGGAATGGAATGGGATCCAGTCAAATCATCAAGATGAAGATTGCGAAGGTCTTTAAAAAACTGAATATCGAAGCGGATATTCATCATATGAGCGTCGGTGAGGCTAAGTCGGCTGCCAATGGATTTGATGTGGTGTTTTGCGGCGCGACGCTGGTGGAGAATTTTAGCGGGCGCAATAAAAAAACAATCGTTATCGGTTTGGTGAATCTGCTTTCCGAAAAGGAAATCGAAGAAAAAATTCGCGAGCACCTTACGGTGCCGGAATAAAATACGAGGAGGATTATAATATGTTGCCTAAATTGCAAATTGCACTGGACAACTTATCCTATCCTGAGGCCATCACTGCATTGCAGGGAGGCGTCGCGGAAGAAATAGATATTATTGAAGTCGGAACGATTCTCTTATGCGCTGAAGGAAAACGGGTCGTGCGTTATCTGAAGACGATGTATCCGGACAAAATCATCCTGGCCGATGCGAAAATTGCCGATGCGGGCAAAATCATCACACCGATGATGTTTGACGCAGGCGCCGACTGGACGACAATCATTTGTTGCGCGGAGCTGCCGACCGCGGCGGGCGCGCTCGAGATTGCGAAAGCGAGAGGCTGCGATATCCAGATCGAGCTGACCGGTTACTGGAATTTTGAGATGGCGGAAGACTGGAAGCGCATCGGCGTGAGTCAAGTCGTCTACCATCGTTCGCGCGATGCGCAGGCAGCCGGCGTTAACTGGGGGCCTGCCGATCTGGAAAAAGTGAAGCGGCTATGCGAGATGGGCTTTAAAGTGACGATTACTGGCGGCGTGAATGTTGAGGACGTCAAGCTGTTCAAGGATTTCCCAATTTATGTATTTATCGCCGGAAGGGCGATTCGTGATGCGGCCGACCCGGCGGCGGCAGCCAGAGCGTTTAAGGCTGAATTTGCGAAATACTGGTGAGTGCGATGAAGAATTTACTGGGTTTATATGAAAAAGCATTGCCGCAAAGCATGAGCTGGCCGGAAAAATTTCAAACGGCCAAAGAGTTGGGCTTCGATTTTATTGAAATATCGGTAGATGAAAGCGATGAACGATTGGCGCGACTGGACTGGTCGTTCGAAGAGCGCGAAGCGATCCGTCAGGCGATGCGGGAAAGCGGCGTTTCGCTGCGCTCGATGTGCTTTAGCGGACATCGGCGTTACCCGCTGGGCAGCCGCGATGCGAAGACGCGGCGTCTGGCGCTGGAGTTGATGGAAAAAGCGATTCGCCTGGCGGCCGATCTGGGGATTCGCGTCATTCAGCTGGCCGGGTATGACGTTTATTATGAACCGTCCGGTCAGGATACCAAGGAAAATTTCATTGCCGGCTTAAAGGCATGCGCGGCGATGGCTGCGCGCGAACAGGTCATGCTGGCGGTCGAAATCATGGACACGCCTTTTCTTAACTCCATCACAAAGTATCTCGAGTACGACCGTTTGATTGATTCGCCGTGGCTGGCGGTATATCCCGACATTGGCAATTTGAACGCCTGGGGCAATGACGTCAAAGCGGAATTGCAGAAAGGGCGCAACCGGATTGTCGCGGTGCATGTGAAAGAGACGAAGAATGTTACGGACGATTATGGCGGGCAGTTTCGCGACGTCTTGTTCGGCCAGGGGGATATGGATTTTGCCGCAATCTTTCGCGACTTGAAGGAATTGGCGTATGAAGGCCCGTTTGTACTGGAAATGTGGGGCGATAAGCTCGCGGAGCCGTTGCCGGAAATCCGGCGCTCCAAAGAATTCATCGAAACGCTGCTCAGTGAGGCCGGATTTGACGCCTGACGGACGCGAGGAAGGAGACGGAAGATGGAACGTTTGATTCGTGATGTGCTGAAAGCCAATTTAGACCTGCCGCGCTATGGCTTGGTCACGTTTACCTGGGGAAACGTCAGCGCGATCGACCGCAGCCGCGGCATCGTCGTGATCAAGCCGAGCGGCGTCGCGTATGAAGAGATGAACGAAGAGCATATGGTCGTAATGGAACTTGACGGCAAGGTTATTCATGGCCGGTTCCGTCCGTCAAGCGATACGAAGACGCATCTGGAAATTTACCGTTCGTTTGCTGCGGTCGGCGGCATCGTTCATACGCATTCGCGCTGGGCGACGATCTGGGCGCAGGCTGGGCGGGAGATTGAGGCTTATGGTACAACGCACGCAGACTATTTTTATGGTAGGATTCCCTGTACGCGTCAATTGACGCACGAGGAAATCGAAGGCGAGTATGAGGCGAACACCGGCAAGCTGATTGTCGAGACGCTGCAAGGCGCAGCGCTTGACGCGGCGGCGATGCCGGGGATTTTGGTCAACGGGCACGGACCGTTTGCCTGGGGCAAGAGCGCGGCGGATGCGGTGCACAATGCGGTGGTATTGGAAGAGGTGGCGATGATGGCGCTGCATACGCTGCAGTTAGCGCCAGGGCGTCAGGCAGTGGAGCAGGTGCTGCTCGACAAGCATTATTTTCGCAAGCATGGCAGCAATGCCTATTATGGACAGGCTAAATAAGCGATCGACAAGGAAGGTGCAGGTATGAGCAAGATTGATGAAATCACCCGTGAATCGTGGGTGTTGAACACGTTTCCCGAGTGGGGAACCTGGTTGAATGAAGAGATTGAAAATGAAGTGGTTGCGCCGGGCAGCTTTGCGATGTGGTGGCTGGGCTGCACGGGAATTTGGCTGAAGTCGGAAGGCGACGCCAATATTTGCATCGACTTTTGGTGCGGCAGCGGCAAGCGGACAAAAGCAAAACCGTTGATGGACAGTCACCATCAGATGGCGCGGATGAGCGGCGGGAAAAAACTGCAGCCGAATCTGCGCGTGGCGCCGTTCGTGCTTGATCCGTTTGCGATTCGCAAGATTGACGCGGTGGTGTCGACGCATGATCACAATGATCATATCGATGTGAATGTGGCGGCGGCGGTGCTGAAAAATTGTCCGGATACGGTTCCGTTTATCGGGCCTAAGGCCTGCGTTGCCTTATGGCAAAGCTGGGGCGTGCCGCAAGAACGCTGCATCGTTGTAAAACCGGGCGATGTGGTGAAAATCAAAGACAGCGAGCTGATCGCGCTTGATTCGTTTGATCGTACTGCGTTGATTACCGCCGGAAAAGATGTGCAACTGTCCGGCAAACTGCCGGGCGATATGGCGGAGCGCGCAGTCAACTATCTGATCAAGACGCCGGGCGGCAGTTTGTACCATAGCGGCGACTCGCATTACTCGAACTATTACGCCAAACACGGCAACGAGCATCAAATCGATGTGGCGCTGGGTTCGTTTGGTGAAAATCCGCGCGGCATCACCGACAAGATGACGTCTTCCGATATTCTGCGCATGGCGGAAGCGCTGAATACCAAGGTGATCATTCCGTTTCACCATGACATCTGGTCGAACTTCCAGGCAGATCCGTCAGAAATCAGCGTCCTCTATGAGATGAAGAAGCATCGCCTGCAATACGGCTTTAAGCCTTTTATCTGGCAGGTCGGCGGGAAATTTGTCTTCCCCGCAGACAAAGACAAACGCGAATACCACTATCCGCGCGGTTTTGACGACTGTTTCAGCGCTGAAATCGATCTGCCGTATAAATCGTTTCTCTAAAAGGAAATAGGCAAGCGACCTGACGGGCGCTTGCCTATTTTTTGCGATGCGTCGCTTTTATGCGCGCTGGTTGAGTTCCAGGACCTGCCGGGCCGTGACGTCGTCGGTGACCAGCGTGTTGATCAGTTGGCCGCGCAGCGCGCCGAGAATCGAAGGAACCTTGACGTTGCCGCAGGCGACGCCGATGACTTGACGGATCTTGCGCAGGTCATCCAGTGAAATGCCGATGAGGCGCTGGTGGATGTCGGTCGACAGCACCTGGCCGTTGATGTCGTAGTGCTGCGCGCAGATATGACCGATTGAACCCTGCGCCTTTAACGCATCAATCATCTTCTTGTCGAGATAGCGGCTGGCCGTCATATTTTGCGTCTTGTCGAGCGAACCGATGCCGGTCAGCGCAATATCGGCTTCACGAGCCATCGATAGCGTTTCGTTGATGTGCGGGTCTTGCAGCAGCGCGGTGCGGGTATCGCTGCTTTCGACAAAGAGCGGCGCATGGATGTAATAACATTCACCGCCGTACAAGTTGGCAAGCTGGCGCACCAGGTCAGGCCCGTCGGTGAGGCGGTTGGCGGAATTAGCGGCACCGAAGAGCTGAATGACCTTGATTGGGAATTGCTGTTCCGGGCGCAGCTGCTGGATCGTATGATACATCGTCTGCCCCCAGGAAAGGCCAAGCGAGGTGTTTTCTTTTAATACGCCTTGCAGGTAGCGGGCTGCGAGACGGCAAACGCCGATCAGAACGTCGTCGCCGCTGAGTCGGCTGCTGTCGAGGACGCGAATGTCCATCAATCCAAAACGGCTGGTCAACTCCTGCTCGAGCTGCGGCGAACGGTCCCAGGGATAATGAATGATGATTTCGACGACGCCTTTGTCGCGCGCTTCCTGCAGCAGGCGCGAAACGGTGGGGCGCGACGTATGGATCTGTTTGGCAATGTCGTTTTGCGTCATATTGTTTTCGTAATAGAGACGGGAAACTTCGCATAACAGTTCGATGTCTTCCATAAAAATTGATCTCCTCGCATAACATTCTTCGGCAAAACGTGTCGCTCGATTGACGAAGGAAAGAGAACTTGTTATCATAGTAAGTGAACAAAAGACTGAATATTGAACTGATGTTCAAGAAAATTTAAACACATCCACCAAAGATTGTCAAGCGAGGGAGCGGCTGAAGAATGCGAAAAGCAGCGAAGGAGATTAGAGTATGCTGAAAGTAGTAGCAGCCTGCGGCAATGGGATGGGATCGAGCCAGATCATCAAGATGAAAATCGAGAAGGTTTTTAAAAAACTGGGCATAGCGGCGGAAATTCATCATATGAGCGTCGGCGAGGCGCGCTCCGCTGCGGCGGGCTATGATGCGGTCTTTTGCTCGGTTGCGTTCGTCGATCAGTTTGCCGTGTGGAAGAATAAACCGTTGGTGATCGGTTTGCAAAATTTGTTGTCGGAGTCGGAGATCGAAGGGAAAATAAAGGAAAGCCTCGCGCTCAGCATCGGGTGAGAGGCGAGAGATTGCTAAGCGGCGATTTTTTGCTGCTTGAAGCAAAAAGGAGCGATTACGATGAAAATTTCTTGGTGTGTTTGCGATCTTGACGGCAGCCTCTTGAATAATCAGGGCGAATTGACGGAAGAAACGGTGCAGGTGCTGCGTGAAATTCGTACAAAGGGCGTCCGTCTGGTTCTGGCGACGGGACGCAGTCATCTCTTCGTAAAAAAAATTGCCGCACGCTTAGACGTGACGGAACCGATCATCGCGTGCAACGGCGGCCTGGTCTGGAAACCCAAAAGCGGAGAGATTTTGCAGCGCCGGGCGATTCCGGCCGCCGCGCTGAACGAATTGGTTTCGTATTGTCTGGCGCAGCGTCTCGACCTGTTGGTCTACGGCGACCATTATATTTACCATAGTCCGTGGAGCGGCCGGGCGGAGAAATACAGGCGTTATAACGAACGGCAAACCGATGGTTTTACGCTGCCGCTAAAAAGCATCGCTTCCGTTGCGGACTTGCCGCAGGAAGAATGCATGAAAGTCTTTCTCTGGGAAGCATCGCCAGAAACGCTGGCGGCAATCCGCGCCTTTCAAAACGCGACGCAGCTGACGCTGGTGCAGTCGATGGCCGGCGCGACCGATATCATGGCGGCCGATGTTTCCAAAGGAGACGGTTTATCCTTTCTGACAAAAGCAATCGGTCTGAATTTGGCGGAAACGGTGGCCTTTGGCGACAATTACAACGATATCAGCATGTTGAAGCAAGCCCGTTATTCGATTGCAATGGGCAACGGCGAAGAAGAAGTGAAGGCGATTGCCTGGCGAGTAACCGAAAGTAACGAAGAGGACGGCATTGCCAAAGCGTTGCGCAAATATGTCTTGGCTGAATAAAGGTATGAAGCGAAAAAATCGCAAGCTTGCTTGAGTGCAAACTTGCGATTTTTTTATTCCGGTAAAATTTCAGAGAAGAAGATGACGCTGACAATGTCGTTCGGTGAGATCGAACGTTTATAATGTTGCTCGAAAAAGTCAATCAAGTCGCTCACGCTGTGAATGTTCGGATTTTGATGCACCAGGTCATCGGCGGTTAACTGTGAAATTTCCTTGACGCGAACCTTGTCGATAAAAGCCTGGTACATTTTGCGCTTGGCCTGCAGTTTAGGACCGAAGGTGATCCAGACGATAGAGCTTTCCGGATAAATGTCGCGCAGATCGCCGAGGCGGACGGTGCAATTTTTCGTCCGACTACGCAACAAGGGTTCGTGATGGGCGGCTTGGAAATTTAAGGCGAACATAAGAGACCTCCTAATCGTGCTTGTTTCTGTGGAATTTAGTCTGCCTGAAAAGGAATGAAATACTGGAAAGGTGTAATAAAGAGGGATATTCTGCGTGAAAGCGCGATATCCTGCAATGTTTTCTAAAGGAAAGCCTAAAAGTACGTTAAAGGAGCTTGGCAGAGACTAGACGAATAGAAAAAGGGTTATGTTGAAAAGGGAGGGCAGAGAAGATGAACGGCAAAGTAGAAATCATCGCGCAGAATCTGCGTGATGCGCAAGTCATTGAAGGATGCGGCGGACAAAGGATCGAGCTGGTTTCGGCGCCGGAACTGGGCGGTCTTACGCCGAGCGCCGGTTTGCTGAAAAGCGTACTGCAGCACGTGCGCATACCGGTACAGGTTATGATTCGTCCCAAGGCGCATTCCTTTGTCTATACGCCGGACGAACTGGCCGTGATGTGCGAGGATATTCGCCTTGCGCAGGCGGCGGGCGCGGCAGGCGTAGTGCTTGGCGCCTTAACGCCGCAGGGCGAGGTCGACCGTTCGGCGCTCGAAATCTTGCTGAGCGCGGTAACGGAATGCAGCGTCACGTTTCACCGGGCGATCGACGCGGCAGTCGATCCGCTGGCGGCAGTCGGCGTGCTGCGCCAGTATCCTACGATTAAGCGGATCTTAAGCTCGGGCGGCGCAGGCGCGATCGTTGAGAATGTAGAGACGCTGCGCGCGATGCGGCAGGCGGCCGGGAATGAAATAAAACTTCTGCTCGGCGGCGGCGTGACGCGGCAAAATATGAGGCAGCTCTTAACGGCGGTCGGCAGTGACGAAGTCCATTTGGGTACGGATGTGCGCAAAAGATCTTCCTATGCTTGCGATCTCGACCGCGCGGTGCTGGAAACGGTCGTCAAAGCGGCTGCGCAGGCGTTTGAAGCTGACGGGGCGGGACGATAAGGCGAGAGGGAAAATAAATGCGTGCACCCGGCAGGGTGTTAGGCGGTGTTTGAAGAATTCAATAACGAAAGAGTTCTTGGAGGTGTATGCACTTATGTCCACGCATCCATTGGCAGGCAAGAAAGCGCCGAAATCCATTCTCGTCAACATCCCGCGCCTGATCAGCGCCTATTACACAAACCGGCCTGAAGCCGATAATCCGGCGCAGCAGGTGAGTTTTGGCACATCCGGCCACAGGGGAAGCTCATTGAACGGAACCTTTAATGAGGCGCATATCCTGGCCGTAACGCAGGCGATCTGTGATTACCGGCGCAAGCATGGCATTGATGGGCCGTTGTTCCTCGGTTTTGATACGCATGCACTGTCGGAACCGGCGTTTATTTCGGCGATCGAAGTGTTGGCCGCAAACGGCGTGCAGACCAAGATTGCCACGGAGATGAACTATACGCCGACGCCGGGCATCTCGCATGCCATTCTCAGTTACAATAAAGGTCGCAGTGCGGGCTTGGCGGACGGCATCGTGATTACGCCGTCGCATAATCCGCCGGACAACGGCGGCATCAAATACAATCCGCCTAACGGCGGTCCCGCCGACACCGACGTGACGGCATGGATCGCGCTGAAGGCGAATAAATATCTGGCGAAAAAGAACAAGAAGGTCGACCGCATCCCGTTTGGCCGGGCGAGCAAAACGGAATGGATACAGGAATATGACTTCATCACGCCCTATGTGGAGGATTTGCAAGCGGTTATCGACATGGAGTCGATCAAGGAAGTCGGGCTAAAACTCGGCGCGGATGCGCTGGGCGGCGCGGGTCTTGGTTATTGGCAGCCGATTGCCGAACGCTACGGGCTCAATCTGGAACTGATCAACGGTCATCCCGATCCGACGTTCAGCTTTATGAATGTTGACGGCGACGGCAAGATACGGATGGACTGCTCTTCGCCGTATGCGATGGCCGGACTGATTAAGTTGAAGGAAAAATACGATCTGGCGTTCGGCAACGATCCTGATTTTGACCGGCACGGCATTGTCGCGCCGAGTGTGGGACTGATGAATCCGAATCACTATCTGGCGGTGGCGATCTATTATCTCTTTCAGGATCGTACCGGCTGGCGCAGCGATGCGGCGGTCGGCAAGACGTTGGTCAGTTCCTCGATGATCGACCGGGTTGCGGCCAGCATTAATCGCCCGCTGGCGGAAGTTCCGGTCGGCTTCAAATGGTTTGTGCCCGGACTGCTGGACGGTTCGTTCGGTTTTGGCGGGGAAGAAAGCGCGGGAGCGTCATTCTTGCGCAAGGACGGCAGCGTCTGGACGACGGACAAAGATGGGATGATTCTTGCTTTGCTGGCGGCTGAAATCACCGCGAAGACAGGCAAAGATCCGGGACTGCATTATAAGGATCTGACCGAAAAGTTCGGCACGCCGCTTTATGCGCGGATCGACGCCGCGGCGAATATGGCGCAAAAAGCGATACTGGCCAAGCTGTCGCCCGAACAGGTAAAGGCTGATATGCTTGCAGGAGAATCGATTACGGCGAAAATGACCAGGGCGCCGAGCAATGATGCATCGATTGGCGGCTTGAAAGTCTGTACGAGAAACGGCTGGTTTGCAGCGCGCCCATCCGGCACCGAGGACGTATACAAGATTTACGCGGAAAGCTTCAAAGGCGAAGCGCATTTGCGGCAGATTCAAGAGGAAGCGAAACAAATCGTCAGCGATGCGTTTACGGCAGCGGGTGTGTAACCGGAAAGGGATGAGCGGCCGAATCGGCTGCTCATCCCTTTTTTGCCTAGTGGCGTGAATGGTTCCGAGAGGAAGAGGCAAAGCGGACGTCGAATAAAAAGAAGATCCGGTTTGACTCTGGACGAACTGACTTGAGCAAGTATGCTGATGCAGCAACCGGATAAAGATGGAGGCGAAGATGAATAAAATAAGAAAACACGCGGCAAAAATGAGTGGTGCGCTTTTGCTGACGTTCTTGCTGTTGATCGGCAATGGGGCTACGGCGCAGGAAGGTTCTGCGCTTGCAATGCCGGAAAATAAGGCGGAAGTGATCAAGATCCTGGCGCTCAATGAAATCAATCAGGATCTGACAAAAATGACGCCGGAGGAACTGGCCGCAGCGCTGAAGATGTTCCGTTCGATGCGCGTGGCCAAGGCTGTTTTCATCGGCGACGCGTCAATGGAGAAAATGCTGAACGGCGCGACGAAGGGCGCGGTCGGAGCGCTTGGTGATCCGCACACGCTGTACCTGGATGAAAAAGCGTATAAAGAATTGATGCTCGGGACGACCGGTTCGTTCGGCGGAACCGGCATCGTGATCGGCATTAAGGACAAGGTGCTGACGGTCGTCGCGCCGATCGAGGGAACGCCCGGCGAAGCGGCCGGCGTACTCGGCGGCGATCAGATTTTGAAAATTGACGGCGTGGATACTGCCGACCTGTCTCTCGATGAAGCGGTGAACCGGATCCGCGGACCGAAAGGAACGCTGGTCACGCTGACCATTTATCGTAAAGGGGAGGCGGTCAAAGAGTATCCGATCACGCGTGCGACGATTCAAGTCAAATCGGTCAGCGGTAAAATGTTGGACGGCGGCATCGGCTATCTGCGCATCAGCATGTTCAGCGAACGCACCGATGCCGAATTGACGTCCAAGTTGAAAGAGCTGGAAGAACAGGGTATGAAATATACGATTCTTGACTTGCGCAACAATCCGGGCGGGTTGCTCGAAGAAGGGGTAAAAGTTGCCGAACATTTTGTGCCGCAAGGCCCGGTTGTTTCAGTGGTGACGAAAGACGGTACGCGAACGACGTATACGTCCAATCTGAAAAATGCGCCGCATCCGCTGGCGGTCTTAGTCAATGGCGGCAGCGCGAGCGCTTCGGAGATTGTCGCGGGCGCGATCCAGGATGCGAAGGCGGGAACGCTGATCGGCGTCAAAACCTATGGCAAAGGCTCGGTGCAAAAGGTGATTCCGCTCGATAAGGAGACCGCAGTCAAAGTCACGATTGCAAAATATTTGACGCCGAATGAACGCTCCATCAACGGCATGGGCCTGGAACCGGACGTGAAGGTCGAACTGCCGGAGCGTCAGGCAGAGAGCAAGGAACCGGTCCAGGATACGCAACTCGATGCAGCGATCATGCTGCTGAAAAACACGGAAAAATGAGAAGAGAAACACGCCGCTTCGTCTTGACGAAGCGGCGTGTTTTCGTAGGCGATCTGAGAGTGTTTCGTCAGCTCGCCGCTCTTTTCGTGCGCGGCATTTTCGGCTAAGCTGAAAAGAGAAAAACTAGGCGGGAGTGAATGAAATGGAAGAATGGATTGCGGGCAGAGTGAGACAGTATTATTGGCGGGAAGAACGCAACTGCGCGATAACGAGTCTGCTTGTTTTGGCGGAAAAATACCAAATCAAACTCGACGCGCAGGTGCTGCAGGGGGCGATCGCGCTCAACGGTGCGGGACGGTTTGGCGCGCAATGCGGTTTAGTGGAAGGGCCGTTGGTTTTTATGGGGATATACGGCAGCCAACTTGGACTCGATAAGGAGGAAATCATTGACATTTGCCGCGCTTTTTCGCAGCGGGTTGAACAGTCGTTTGGCAGTTTGCTATGTCGTGAGCTCCGGCCGGCCGGCTTTAAAGCCGACAATCCGCCGCATCTTTGCGAAACGTTGACCTGCCGGATCATTGCGCTGGCACTCGAAAGCGCGGCAGAGTTGAAATTGAATGAAATGTAAAAATGTGGTAGAATAAGGCTAGCGAAGTTGCCGCATAACAGTATTGTCAGCGGCTTGGATTAGGAACAGTTTTTCAACTGCCGGCAGTCTGAATGCAACAGAAGGAGATGTTGGACATGCGAATGTTTTCACTTTTGATCTTTCTGGTGATTTTAGGAGTTGGCATGGGACTGACGCAGCTTTTCTACGGCGTGACCGCCAATGCGGAAAGTTTTGCCATTGCCGGCGCTGCGTTTTTGCTCGCCGCCTTGGCGGCTAGTTCGATTCAGGTCGCCGATCAGTGGGAACGCGTCATTGTTTTGCGGCTGGGCCGCTTTCATTCTTTGCGCGGACCGGGCTTGTTTTTCATCATTCCGTTTATCGATGTGATGCCGTATTGGATTGATATCCGCGTGATTTCCGCCAGTTTCAATGCGGAAAAGACGCTGACCAAGGATACGGTTCCGGTCGATGTCGATGCGGTGCTGTTCTGGCAGGTCGTCGATCCGCAAAAAGCGGCATTGGATGTAGCCGATTATCGCAGCGCGATCAGCTGGGCGTCGCAGACGGCGCTTAGGGATGTGATCGGCAAGACGATGCTGTCTAACATGCTGGAAGGGCGCGAACAGATCAGCAATGAGCTGCAGCGGATTATTGACGCACGGACCGAACCATGGGGCATACACGTCATTTCCGTGGAAATCAAGGATGTAAGAATTCCTCCGGCGCTTGAAGACGCGATGTCGATGCAGGCGCAGGCGGAACGCGAACGGCAGGCGAGGGTTATCCTGGGCGATTCGGAACGTCAGGTGGCGGAAAAATTTGCCGAAGCGGCCAGAACGTATGCCAACGATCCGGTAGCGCTTCACTTGCGGGCGATGAACATGCTCTATGAAGGACTGAAGGATAATGCGACGATCGTGATCGTGCCGAGTTCCGCGGTGGAAACGATGCAACTCGGCAACATGGCAGGAATGACCGCGCTGAGCATGGGGATCGCAAATGAGATGGCGCTTAAAGCGAAAGAAAAAATATAAGAAGAAAGTCGCGTTGTTTTACGAAAAATACTTTACTTTTGCTTCTGGGTAAGGTATATTAAAGAAGCCCTCAACAATAGGCTACGCGAAAATGTCATTAGTCCTTCTCAAACATTGTTAGAGAAAGCCCAATGAATACTTTCCAATAACTATAACTGGGGTAACAATTTTGAGGAGGCTATTATCACATGAATCAAGACAAAACTTTAACCTGCCGCGATTGCAACGCCGAGTTCGTATTCACCGCTTCGGAGCAAGATTTCTTTGCTCAAAAAGGTTTCACCAATGAGCCGGGTCGTTGCCCTGAGTGCCGTGCAGCACGCAAGCAACAAAACAACGGTGGTGGCCGCAGTGGTGGTTTCCAACAACGCGAAATGCATGACGCAGTTTGCGCAGCTTGCGGAATCGACACCCAAGTTCCTTTCCGTCCGAGCAACGATCGTCCGGTATATTGCCGCGATTGCTTCAGCAAAAACAACCCGCGTTACTAGGAGTTGTATCACCCTCGCGTATGCGAGGGTGTTTTTTTATTTTCCGGAGACTGTTGAAAAAGCATCATTTGCGTTGTTGCTTCTGCGGTTGCTGGCTTGCGTACCGTTAGTACGCGGCGCTGCGCAATCCTCGGTGCGCCTAGCAGCTGATGCTTTTTGAACAGCCTCTTTGCTCGCTGTCTATGGCAAGCCGCGAGCCGCATCTTATGGTATACTGGTAGCGGAAAATAAGCGTGACGGGAGGCGCATGGTGACGGAAGAACGAGTGGTATTAATGACCTGCGGGCATAATTGCGGCGGGCGTTGCGTGATGCAGGCGCACGTCAAGGACGGCCGCTTGGTGAAGATAACGCCGGATGCGGGCGGTGAAGGGCGTGAAACGCTTAAAGGTTGCATGCGCGGCTTGATGTACATGGATCGACTCTATCATCCGGACCGTTTGAAGCAGCCGTTAAAGCGGATCGGCAAACGAGGCGAAGGAAAGTTCGCGCCGATTTCCTGGCCGGAAGCAATCGCTGAGATTGCCGCTCAGCTAAAGCGGATCACAGAGCGCTATGGACCGGAAGCGCGCTATATAAATTATGCGACCGGCATTGCCGGCAGTTTGTCGGAGCGTGAATTTTTCCGCCGCTTGCTTTCCTTATACGGCGGCGGTTATCTTGACTATTACAACTCGTATAGCACGGCCTGCACGATGACCGCGACGCCGTATACATACGGTACCGCGGACAGCGGCAGTTCTCGCGACAATTGGCTGCATGCGAAGCTCATCCTCTTGTGGGGGCACAATCCGCTGGAAACGGTGTTCGGCACGAATACGTTCCAGTATTTGAAGGCGGCGAAGGAACGCGGTGCGCGGATTGTCGTCGTCGATCCGCGCTATTCCGATACGGCCGCTGCGCTTGCAGACGAGTGGATTGCGCTGCGCCCGACGACCGATAGCGCGGTAATGGCTGCGATGATGCAGGTCATGATCAGCGAAGATCTGTATGACCGGGCGTTTGTCGAGCGGTTCTGCCTTGGTTTTGATGAAACGCAAATGCCGTCCGGCGTCGCGCCGGAGCAGTCCCTGCATGGCTATCTCTTTGGCGCTGCGGACGGCGTTGTCAAGACGCCGGAATGGGCGGCAGCGATCAGCGGCGTAGCGGCGGAGACGATCCGGCGTTTAGCGAGAGAGTATGCGACGTGCAAGCCGGCCGCGTTGCTGCAGGGCTGGGGACCGCAGCGCCATGCTAACGGCGAGCAGGCGGTGCGCGGCGCAACGGTATTGGCCGTGCTGACCGGAAATGTCGGCATCCTTGGCGGCTGGGCTTCCGGTTACGGCGGCTATTCTTTGCTTAAACTGGCGGGTATTCCGTATGAAAATCCGGTGAAGACGTCGATTTCCGTATATACCTGGCCGCAGGCAATTGAAGACGGAGAGCGTATGACGGCGGCCGACGGCGTGAAAGGCGCGGAGCGGCTGAAAGTCGGCATCAAATTCCTTGCCAGCCTGGCCGGAAATTGTCTGATCAATCAGCATTCCGACATCGCTGCCGCCAGTCGCCTGCTGGCGGATGAGACAAAGTGCGAATTTATCTTGGTCAGTGAAGAATTCATGACGTCGAGCGCCAAGTTTGCCGACATTGTCCTGCCGAGCACGAATTTTCTGGAGCGTTTGGATCTTTTTCAGCCATGGGGGTATGCCGAGTATGTCATTTTCCAAAACAAAGTGGTAGAAGCCGAGTTTGAACGGCGCACCGGTTATGATTGGATGCGCGAGCTGGCCGCGGCGCTTGGCGTGGAGGCTGCTTTCACGCAGGGGAGAAGTTATGAGGACTGGGCGCGTTACATCGTCGAGGAAACGAAAAAGCGGGAAAGCGATTTTCCCTCCTATGAATCGTTCGCTGCGCTGGGCGTATATTGCAAGCCGCGCGAAGCGCCTTATATCGCCTTTCAAAAGCAAATCGAAGCGCCGGAAAAATATCCGTTTCCCACGCCGTCCGGCAAGATTGAAATCTTTTCCCCGCGCCTTTATGCGCTGGGGCGTCCGGAGGAGATACCGGCGGTGCCGAAATATGTGGCAAGCTGGGAGGGGCCGGACGATCCTTTGACGCGAAAGTATCCGCTGCAGCTAATCGGCTGGCATGCGAAAGGGCGTACGCATTCGATCTTCGGCAATTCCGCGCGGCTTGAAAAACTGCAGCCGCATTGCCTGTGGATGCATCCGGAGGATGCAAAGAGGCGCAAACTGAAGGACGGCGAACGCGTTTGCGTCTTCAATCAACGCGGTACGCTTGCGATTGCGCTCAAGATCACGGAGCGGATCATGCCGGGCGTCGTTGCGATGCCCCAGGGCGCCTGGCATCGCCCGGATGCCAAGGGCGTGGATCAGGGAGGGTGCATCAACACATTGACGAAGTATCACCCGACGCCGCTGGCGAAAGGCAATCCGCAGCATACGAATTTGGTGCAGGTTTCTCGAATGCAGAAAGAGGCTTGAATTTTTTGCCTTTACAAACTCTTTACGAGACAAAGGCTCCGTTTCGTGATACCATGAGAGTGGTCAGCCGCCGTCAGAGCGTGACGGCAAGTAAGACCGTAGAAGGAGTGTGTAGTATGTGCGACGACAAAGAACTTGAAATGACGGACGAAATACCGGTATTATTCTCGGATGATATGGATCTCTTGGAAGATACGCTGGCGGACATCGTATTGGCCATGGGGCTGCCCGAGCAGCAAACCGCCGCCGTCCTGCGGCTCATCAACGATGCGATCGATACTCATCACGGCAACGTGTTAGATACGTTTGAATCGACGTTGGATGAAGAAGAGGAAGAAGAAGTAAACGAATAAGACGTCGAAAACGGCCTGCCGCTCAAACGTAGTTTTGAGGGCAGGCCGTTTTTATCTTGCGCAGGAGCGAGTGTTTGTTGAAAATGTAACAAAAAAATAAAAGTTTTTTAAGTTTTAAAAGCGGAAAAAAGGACATAAGTTTGCCGAAAAGAGACTTTAGTCCTATAAATGTAATTGACGGAGCTGGTGAGGGGTGATATTATACAAATGAATTTAAAAAAGTTTACTAGCAAAGAAAAGGCAAATCCGATGAAAATCGGAGACGCAAAGCCATGGATCTAAGGGCAGTGCCTATGATCGCCAGGCCGCCGATTTCCATGTTGCATGGAAGAGTAGCGCAGGCGGCAGCCTGTGTTTTTTTTATTATGGCGTCAAGATCTAACGTACTGGCAATCCGTATGGTTTTAGGCATACACGGGCCGATGTTTGGAAATGAGGGGAGAAACGGCATTTTTGCCGTGAGGACAGTCTTGTGTAAGTAAATAATGCCACGGAAAGGGATGTTGGGAACATGGATGTGACGGTGTGTGAAAAAGAGAAAACGCAACAGACCATGGATTTGTTTTGTCTGCAAAATCGAATTCCTTCCTTTGGAATCAAACAGATCTTTCACAGCAAGAATGTGAGAATGGTGTCGGCGCTGGCCGATGTCAGGGACGAGTTTGACGAAGTCCATCTGGATGGCTTGATCCATATCGCCGAATCGAAAAGCGGCGCGCCGGTCGTGTGCAGGAAGGTGCACAGTCTCGTTGCGCAAATGCTGGAGAACCGTTTTGACTGTGACGTGAAAGATGTATTTGTAAAAATGATTAAAAAAGAAAACCGCTATAAGCTCTATTGCGTGACCCGCTTCAAAGAAGCGTTTTCCGCGACGCGTTCCAGCGCGCAGGCGCAAAGCGAAGATGCGTTGGCCAGCGGCTTTGCACGGCAAATGAAAGAATTGTTGGGACGCGGACCGAAGTGGTGCCGTGTGGTAGCGTTTGAAGAGAAGATCCTTTTATTTGAAATCGAAGGTTTCTTTTCCTTGGGCGAGCAACAGCGTTTTGCGGAAGAGAATGCCTGCAGCTGCGGCTGTCTGGTGGAACGCTTGGCCCGGCAAAATTTACGTCAGATCATAACGTCACTCATGGCGGATTATGAAGTGGCTGCCTATATACCGGTCTGGGATATCGTCAACAATAAGGCGGTCGTCATCGTGACGACGCAGCAGCCGATTCCGTTTTAGAGAGAAGACTAAAAGTGCATAACGTTCCAGGCAGAATAGACAATGGTTTCGACTGGTTGTTGTATAGCCGATAATTTACTCCGGAGACGGGGGGGTTATCGGTTTTTTTAGTTAAAGGGAGCAGAATGGGGAGAGCTTGAAAAATAAGGGAGAGGTATGCTTTGCAGGAAGAAAGTGTAGCGAGAATTTTAGGCGAGCTAAGAGAAAGCTTTGAAAGCCATGGGGGAATGATGAAGGAAGCGATGGCGCTCAGCATGAAAGGAATGTTTGCTGCGCCGCCGCTGCCGATGCTTGAGGAGTTAAAAGTAAAAAACTTCGACACGCTGGAACATTCGCTCAGGGTGAGCTGCTTTGCGCTCGGAATCGGCAGGGAAATGGGCTTGAATGAGACGACGATGACGCAGCTTGGCTGGGGCGGTTTGCTGCATGACGTCGGCAAACTTTCGGTCGCACAGCAGATTCTGACGAAGGCAGAGCGTTTGGATGCAGAGGAATTCGGCGAAATGAAACGTCATACCATAATGGGCTATGAGTTGCTCAACAGCGGCGAATATCCGAACGAGATCAGGGAGATTGCGCTTTTTCATCACGAACGCTTTGACGGCAACGGATATCTTTATCAGCTGAAAGGCGCGGAGATCCCTTTGCTGGCAAGGATTTGCGCGGTCGCCGATGCGTATGACGCGATGACGTCCGCGCGTTGCTACAAGGAAGAACGGACCGAACAAGATGCTTTGGCGGAACTGAAGCGCTGTGCGGGCGGACAATTCGATCCGGAGGTGGTAAGCGCCTTTTTCAAATCGTTGCAGTGAATGTAAACGGAAGAAAGCGGTGCAGTGCGGTACGTGCAGGAGGAAAGATCATGGGCTGGTATAAGTGGCGTAGGATTTGGCTGGGTATTGATCTCGGCAGCAGCAACACGCGCATTTGCGTTGACGGACGGGGCGTTGTCTTGAATGAACCGAGCGTTGTCGCTTTAAGCGATGGACAGGTTATTGCAGTGGGGCGCGATGCGTTTAAGACGGCGGGGCGTTTGCCGCGCGGCTTTACGATTTTTTCGCCGATTGCAGCGGGGCTTGTTACAGACCGACAGATTGCGCAGTCGATGCTGAGTTTCTTTTTAGCAAAAGCAATCGGGAAGATGCGATTTACGGAAGTCACGGCAAGCGTGGCAATACCGTCGGCGCTGAACGAAATGGAAGAACAGATGTTTCTGGCGACGCTGGAAGGGGGCGGGGTAGATGAAGTGGAACTGCTGGATAAAAGTCTTGCTGCCGCATGGGGAGCAGGCGTGCGCGTAGAGGAAGCCAGAGGCTGTTTGCTGCTTGATGTCGGCGGCGGCAGAAGCGAAGCGGCGGTGCTGTCTTGCAATGACGTTGTTTGCCGCAGTGTGAAAAGAATGGGCGGGGAACAGTTTGAAACCGATATCGTGCGATATGTGAAGCGGGAATACGGCGTACTGATTGGCACGCAGGCCGCCAGACAGGCGAAGGAACTTGTCGGTATGACGCGGGAACGAAAAGCGGCGAGTGAGATTGAAGTGAGCGGACGCGATCTGATGAGCGGACTGCCGAAAAGCGTGCGCCTGGATAATCATAAGATCCGACAGGCCGTTAGCTGCTCGGTGGAGGAATTGTTTGAACTGGTGAAGGCGGTGCTGGTAAAAACGCCGCCGGAATTAGTCAGCGATATCATGAAGCGTGGCGTCGTGTTAAGCGGCGGCGGGGGACGGATGCCCGGACTGGCGGAGCGGCTGGCCGCTGAAATCGGCATTGGCGTATCCTGGAGTTATGATCCGCTCTGTGATGTGATTAATGGCATTAATCGGATGGAAGAAGAATTGCCGGAAGCGAACGATTTGAAACTGGCCGCGTTCTTGTAAGAAGGTTGGCGCTGTTTTTTAGTGAAAAAGCGCGAGTTTAAAGCGGCTAAAGGAGAAGATTTGATGATAGCAGTGGCCGTGATCAATTTAGATAAAGAAACGAGTGCAATGCTTTTACCTTGCCTGGCGGAGACGGACGGCTTTACGCTGCACGGTAATTACGCTTCCTATGCTTTGGCTGAAAGAACGCTGCGTTTTTCGGAAGTCGACGTGATCATCGTCGATGCAGGGCGGGAACCGGGCAGCGTCTTGAAGTTGCGCAGGAAAGAATATAACAAAGAGATCGTCGTCTTGATGAATGGCTCTGATGGCGAAGCGCTGGCTGCGGCGCTGCGCTACGGTGCAGCCGATTGTCTGGTGAAACCGGTTGAAGTTTTGCGGCTGCAGCGTTCGCTCGAATTCTTAAAAGCAAGAATGGCGGAAAAAACAAGCATAACATCACAGCGTGATGTCGATGAAAAAATATTAGGCTTGGTCGAACTGCCGAAAAGCAATCTCTTTTTTAACAAATCGATAAAGGGCGTGAATCCGTATACGCTGCAAAAAATATGGGAATGCATGGAGGAAAATAAAAAATGGCAGACGATCGATGAAATTGCAACATGGACGATGCTTTCTAAAACGGCGGTGTGTAGATATCTGAACCATATGGAACGGGAAGGCGTGTTGAAAAAAAGATACGCGCGCGGTGCGCAAGGGCGTCCTAAAATGGAGGTTTTTCCCTGCGCGGAGAACCAGGTGCATGATGAAATGATGAGCGAAAGAAATATTCGCTAATAAAAAGAAAGAGTGTGAGATAACGATGCATAATACGGAAATGACGGCAGCAGAACTGCTGCGAACGCTGAAAAAAGATGCGCTGCGTCTGAGCAAAGAGGACAAAGAAATGGTGCGCAACCAGCTGTATCACTGGCTGCGCACCGCCCAAACGGATGCTATTTCAGATGAAATCCCTGTTCGGCAAGAAATTGACGCATGTGCGGCCGCTGCTTGTCTTTAAGCATCGCAGTGACCCCTTGCGACCAGGTATTGCTGCGCTTGCCGGCGCTGCGTTTTTTATAGTAGTCGCTGATTTCCTGATCGTATTGCGCTAAGAGCGGCGCATCGCCGCTTGTGTCGTAGGAATCTTCCTTCAGCACGAGGGCGAGCGGCAGGCGCGGTTTGACGGCGTTAAGGCGCGCCGGATAGCCGAGGCACATGCCGAAAACCGGATAAACCTGTGCGGGGATCTGAAGCAGGTCGCAAACTTCGCGCGGCCGATTGCGCAGCCCGCCGATGTATACGCCGCCAAGTCCCAGCGACTCAGCAGCGAGCATCACGTTTTGCGCAGCCAGCGACGCATCGATCGTGGCGAGCAGAAAGGTTTCGCTCGAACCGCTTTCCATAGTCGTATCGTTGAGAGCGCAGGCGGTTTCCAAGCGCTTCAGGTCGGCGCAAAAAACGAGAAAGACCGGACAGTCCGCCACATACGTCTGATCGCCGGCCAAATGCGCCAGGCGGTCTTTTTTTGCCTGGTCGCGGACGTGGATGATGCTGTAGGCTTGAATGTGATTCGAAGTGGACGCCCACTGTCCCGCTTCGACGATGGCGCGTACAAGTTCGCCGGGAACCTCTTGTGTGGTGAAATGACGAACCGAAGTATGACGCCGGAGCAATTGAATCGTATCGTTCATGCAATGACCTCCTCGAAATAGCGAAATGTTGTTTTGATTGTAGCATGATGGGACGGCGGCGTATAGCGTTGGCTGCGGAAAAATGAGAAAGCGGAAATGCGGGATGGAAGAACGAATATAAATGTGGTACAATATAAAAGAATCGTATACACTATATAACTGAATAATATTCAATGGGAGGTAATTATGGAGAGTTTAGGAGAAAATAAGTACCTGTCTATGGTGGATGGTGCGAGTCATGTATATGCCAACCTGACGCCTGCGGAATTGGTGGAGAAAGCGGTTGCGCGCGCGGAAGGGGTACTGACGTCAACGGGCGCGTTGCGCGTCACGACCGGCAAATATACGGGACGTTCGCCTAACGATAAATTTATCGTAGAAACGCCGGCCGTGCATAGCGATATCGCCTGGGGCAGCAACAAGGCGTTTGAGGGAGATCAATTCATTCATTTGTATCACCGGATGAAGGCGTATATGCAAAACAGAGAAATGTTTGTCTTTGACGGGTATGCCGGCGCGGATGAAAGCAGCCGCGTCAAAGTCCGCTTCGTCAATGAATTTGCCTGGCAAAACCTATTCGTGCATCAGATGTTCATCCGTCCGGAAGAGGGGCAACAGGAAAGCCGTTATGATTTTAAGGTCATCTGCATTCCCGGCTTCAAGGCGGTACCGGCGATCGACGGCACCAATTCGGAGGTTTTCATCGTACTGAATTTTGAGCGGCGGATGGTATTGATCGGCGGCACGCATTATGCGGGCGAAATGAAAAAAGCGATTTTTACGGTCATGAATTATTTGCTGCCGAAACGCGACATTCTTTGCATGCATTGCTCGGCCAATCTCGGCGATCAAGACGATACCGCGCTTTTCTTCGGACTGAGCGGTACCGGCAAGACGACGCTCTCGGCCGATCCCAAGCGGCGTCTGATCGGCGATGACGAGCATGCCTGGAGCAACGACGGCATTTTCAATATTGAAGGCGGCTGCTATGCCAAATGCATCCGACTCAGCGAAGTCGGCGAGCCGCAAATCTGGCAGGCGATCCGTTTCGGCTCGGTGCTGGAAAATGTTTCGCTGCGCGAAGGAACGCGCGAGGCCGATTACGACAGCATCGAATTTACCGAAAATACCCGCGTCGCTTATCCGGTTGATTATATTCCAGGCGCGGTTATTCCGGGCGTCGGCGGTCATCCGAAGACAGTGGTCTTTTTGACGGCCGATGCGTTCGGCGTGCTGCCGCCGATTGCCAAACTCGATAACGAACAGGCAATGTATCACTTCCTGTCCGGTTATACCAGTAAACTGGCCGGTACGGAACGCGGCGTAACAGAACCACAAGCAACCTTTTCCGCCTGTTTCGGTGCGCCGTTCTTGCCCTTGTCGCCGCTGGTCTATGCGAAAATGCTGGGTGAGAAATTGGCCAAGCACGGTACGAACGTATATCTGATCAATACCGGCTGGTCCGGCGGAGCATACGGCGAAGGCAAACGGATGAATCTGGCGTATACGCGGGCGATGGTTAGCGCGGCGATTGAAGGCGCATTGGCCGGCGTCGCCTATGAACTGGATCCGATCTTTAATGTCCAGGTGCCGACCTCGTGCCCCGGCGTACCGGCGGAGATTTTGAAACCGAAGAACACCTGGAAAGACGGCGCCGCTTACGAAAAACAAGCGCGCCAGTTGGCGCAGTTGTTTGAAAAAAACTTTGCCCAATTCAGCGAGGACATGCTGCCGGAAATTGCCGCAGCCGGTCCAAAAGCCGAATAAAAAATGGCGCTCCAGTCCGTTTGGCATTTGAAAACGGGTTGGAGCGCCATTCGCAAGCAAAGAACTTTTTAAAGGTGAGTGTTTAGCGATATATCTTCGTGCGCAAGTGTGCTACTATGTGAATAGTTATTTTAAAAAGATGCCGGATAAAACGGCGGCGTGAGAGGTCGAAGTATGGCAAGTTTGCAACAGATACATGAAATGGTGCAGCAGGTCGCGGAATCAATGGCGGGCATGCTGGCCGTAGAAGTGACAATTGTAGACAGAAAGTTCAGCCGGGTCGCCGGAACGGGTCCTTACAGGAAATTGATTGGCAAACGACTGCAGCAGACCCCGGTCTTTGCGTCGGTCTTTCAAAGCGGCGAAAGGGTCGTCATCGAGGATGTGCTTCAGGCTGATTCATGTTTACTGTGCGAAAATCGCACACGTTGTACGGAATTGGCGCAGCTTTGCGTGCCGATCAGCACGAACGGTTCGGTCATTGGTCTGGTGGCGCTGGTCGCCTTTTTGCCGCAGCAAAAGGAAGTGTTGCTGACGCGCCGGGATGAATTGTTCGAAGTTGTCGAAGGCATGGTACAACTCTTGGCAGGCAAGGTGGCGGAACAGGAACGCATAAAGGAACTGGCAGCGATGAAAAACGAATTGGAAACCATCGTCAATGCCGTGAAGGAAGGCATTATTGCTTTGGATTCAAATGGCGTCATCGTTCGTTTGAATACCGCGGCCAAACAGATTCTTGGCTTTCAGGGAGAGGAAGGAATCGGCCTTGCCATCAGCAGTTTGTTTCCGGGCTTGCTGCCGGAAGGCGGCATGAAGCAGGGACGTGAAATTGCCAATCGTGAGGTGTCGAGTATGATTCGCAATCGGCTGGTGCATTGCGTTGCCACGGTGACGCCGTGGTTTGACGGTGCGGAAAAGAAAGGCGCGGTTGCCGCGATTCAGGAAATGACGGCGGTGAAAAAAATCGTCTCGAAGTACAGCCGAACGATCGGCTGCGACACCGACATGATCCTGGGGATTAGCGAAGCGATCCAGCGGGCGAAAAAAATAACGGCTATAGCGGCGCGCAGTACGACCAACGTATTGATTCGCGGCGAGAGCGGTTCCGGCAAGGAACTGTTCGCGCGGACGTTGCATTGCATGAGTGAACGAATGCTTAAACCGTTTGTCGCGCTAAACTGCGCGGCCATTCCGGAAAATTTGCTGGAAAGCGAACTGTTTGGCTATGAGGAAGGTGCATTTACCGGAGCGCGCAAAGGCGGCAAGCCGGGCAAGTTTGAGCTGGCCGACGGCGGGACGCTTTTTTTGGATGAAATCGGCGATATGTCGTTGCCGCTGCAGGCCAAACTGCTGCGCGTGCTGGAAGAAAAGCGGGTGGAACGTGTAGGCGGTACCGAAAGCGTTTCGGCGGATGTGCGGATTGTTTCGGCCACTCATAAGGATATTGAAGCGATGGTGGCGCGCAATGAATTCCGTCAGGATTTATACTACCGCATCAATGTGTTTCCGCTGCTGATTCCGCCGCTGCGTCAGCGGCGCGAAGATTTACCCGGTTTGATCCGGCATTTTTTAGAAAAGCATCGCAATGCCAGCGGCAAAGATGAGCTTGACGGAATCGAAGACGAAGCGTACCGGATTTTGATCAGCTATGATTGGCCGGGGAATGTGCGCGAATTGGAAAATGTGATGGAGTACTTGGTCAGCGTGGAAAGCGGAAGCATGATTACGGCGCAGAATGTGGCCAGTCGGATTTCGAGCAGCAATGTTTGCGTGCCGGAATTTACCACGATTGCGGAAGTGGAAAGGCAAATGATCAAAAAAGCGTTATCCACCTTCGGACTTAGCTTAGCGGGCAAAGAAGAAGCGGCCAAGCGCCTCGGCATCAGCAAAGCGACGTTGTACCGAAAATTAAAGGAATACGAAGCGCTCGAAGCGGAGTGATGAGGCAAAACCTCCTTGTTAAGGCAAGGAGGTTTTGCAATATGAGAATTAGATCGCAAAATGAGAAGTTGGATTTGGCAGGCTGATTGGCGATGCGGGGATAATAAAGTTCGCAATATGAGAAAGAGGCATAAAAGGAAGGCGAAAGAAGCTTGCTATTGCTGGTGTGCTTAGTTGGCATGAATTTTGCTTAGTTATAAAGCGGGACCGAGTAAAAAAAGGGAAGGGAAAAAGACGCGACGCAAGAGAAAATGTGAAAGCAGGAGGGGTCTTATGAATAATGTGACGGCACTATTGGCAAATCTATTGGTGATGGCGGTATTGATGGGCGTCCTATACCGGATGCAGCAAAAACATGCCAGTTTCGGTAAACGGGTTATGGCAGGCTTGGTTCTCGGTATTGCATTGGGTGGGGCGATGCAGCTGATCTTCAGCGGCAATGCGGCGTTGATCAAACAAACCAACAGTTGGTTTGATGTAATCGGCTCCGGTTATGTCCGCTTATTAAAAATGATCGTAATGCCGCTGATCATGGTCTCAATCACTTCGGCGATTACGAATCTGAAAGACGCCAAAACGCTGGGCCGGGCCGGCGGCATGATTATCGGCCTGTTGCTCTTGACGACCGCGATTGCGGCGACGATTGGCGCAGGATCTTCATTGGCGTTCCATCTGTCGGCGGAAAACATGCAAATCGGCGAAGCGGAGTTGGGCGCTAAGAAAAATTTAGAGGGCAAACTGACTACGTTCCAGGCGAAACCGATTCAACAACAATTGATTGAAATTATTCCGACCAACCCGTTTTACGCAATGACTGGACAGGGCAGCAATGACACGTTATCGGTGGTATTCTTCTCGGCCTTTATCGGCATTGCGGTGCTGGGGATTAAAAAGAAAAAACCGGAGGTTGCGGATTTCTTCGTTAAGATGGTCAATGTTGTGCATGATGTGGTCATGCGTCTGGTGACGCTGGTGCTTCGTCTTACGCCGTACGGCATTTTGGCGTTGATGGCCAAATTTGTCTCGACGAGCAATTTTAGCGAAATTCTGACGCTGATGCAATTTGTGCTCGCTTCGTATACGGCGCTGCTTCTGATGTTTGCCGTTCATTTATTTCTCTTATTCTGCATGGGCTTGAATCCGTTTACGTATGTAGGAAAGATCATGCCGGTCATGGCGTTTGCCTTTACTTCACGCACCAGTGCAGGTACGCTGCCTTTGACGATCGAAACGATGGTGAAAAAATTGGGCGTCCCGGAAGGGTATGCCAACTTGGCGGGCTCGTTTGGCACGAGTATCGGCCAAAATGGCTGCGCGGGCATTTATCCTGCGATGCTCGCGGTAATGATCGCGCCGACGGTTGGCATCAATCCGTTTGAACTCGGCTTTTTATTGAAACTTGTCATTATTGTCGCGATCGGTTCGTTTGGCATTGCCGGAGTCGGCGGCGGAGCGACGTTTGCCGCGCTGGTCGTCCTCTCATCGATGGGCTTGCCGGTCGGCTTGGTGGGCTTGCTGATCGCAATCGAACCGTTGATCGACATGGGACGGACTGCGCTTAACGTAAGCGGCGCGATGACGGTGGGCGTCATGACGAGCCGCATCGCAGGCGAACTGGACGGCGAATCCTACAGCCGTTCAGACGAAGCGGAAGAGGAAGACGCTGCGTAACAAAGAAAGGGGAAAAAAGATGCGTTTTATTATTATCGGAGCCGAAGCGGCGGGGATGAGCGCTGCGGCTAAATTGCGCCGGATGGTTGATGATGCGGAAGTCGTCATGTATGAAAAATCAGATGTCATTTCCTTTGGCGCCTGCGGCCTGCCGTATTATGTCGGAGATTATTTTGACGATCCGGATTATATGGTTTCACGCACGGCGCAGCAAATGAGCGACAGCGGAATTCAGATGCGGACCGGACATCAGGTGTTGCAGCTGGACGCGCGCAAAAAGACGTTGCAGGTGCAAGACCTGGCCAGCGGGAAAATTTTTGAAGATCACTACGACAAGGTCATGATTGCAACCGGCGCAACCGCGCTGCTGCCGCCGATTGGCAATATTGCGCTCGAGAATGTGTTTACCTTAAAGTCGCTCGCGGACGGCCAGGCATTGAAAGCTCTCGTCCGCCAAGCGGCCGTTCGCAATGTCGTCATTATTGGCGCCGGATATATTGGCCTCGAGTTGGCGGAAGCGATGCACAAACAGGGCAAAGAAGTGCGCATGATCCAGCTTGATGAGCGCGTCTTGCCGGATTCGTTTGATCCGGAAATTACCGCTCTGATGGAAGCGGAACTGCGGAGCCAAGGCGTTCAATTGCATGTAGCGGAAACCGTCGAGCGATTGCAAGGGGAAACGTCAGTCAGCGCAGTTGTCACGAACAAGGGCGTTTATCCGGCAGATTTGGTAGTGATTTGTACCGGCGTGAAGCCGCAAACCGGTTTCTTGTCGGAAAACGATTTGCGCATGCTGCCCAATGGCGCGATCTGGATAAATAATTTGGGTGAAACCAGCTTGTCCGATGTATATGCCGCAGGCGACTGTGCGAGCGTGTATCACTTGGTCAGTCAAAAAGACGTCTATATTCCGCTGGCGACGACGGCCAATCGCATTGGCCGTATTGTCGGAGAAAATATGGCGGGCGGTACGCAACAATTTCCCGGCACGTTGGGAACGGCGGCAGTGAAGGTAATGGAACTGGCTGCCGGACGCACCGGCATCACGGAGGCCGAGGCGAAAAAAATGGGAATCTCCTATCGGACGGTGTTTGTCAAAGACAAGGATCACAGTAATTATTTGCCAAACCAAGAGGAGATTTTTTTGAAACTGATTTACGAATGCGAGAACAAGCGGATTCTGGGTGCGCAGATTGCCGGAAGGGAAGCTTCGGTCTTACGGATTAATGCGTTGGCGATGGCGGTGGCAGGCGGCGTGACGACGAAGGAACTGGGCATGATGGATTTCTTTTATGCGCCGCCGTTTTCGCGCCCCTGGGACATCATGAATATCGCAGGCAATGCGGCGAAATAGGGGAGGAACAATGGGAAAAACAATGCAAACCTATCGGACGGAAGGCGTATGCGCGAAAGAAATTCGCTTTGCGCTGCGTGATGGAATTGTAGAAAAAGTGGAATTCTCCGGCGGTTGTCAGGGCAATCTTGCCGCGATAAGTAAGCTGTTGGAAGGAATGCGCGTAGAGGAGGTTGTTGCGAAGTTTAAAGGGAACATCTGTCGCAATCAGACCTCCTGCACGGATCAGCTGGCGCGCGCGCTGGAGACGGCGAACCGCTAACTTGACTGCGAGAAAAGGCCCTGCATGTTATGAAATCAACATGCAGGGCCTTTTAAGGTTGTGCAAGAAGCTTATTGCGGCGGTTTTTTGCCGAACCATTTCAGATAAATGGCCTCGTAGCTGCCGTTTGCTTTGAGTTCTGCCAGGGCCTTGTCGATCTTCTTGCCGAGTTCCGGATTGTTTTTGGCGGTCGCGATGCCGAGGTCTTCGGAATTTAACGGCTCGCCGACGATTTTGGCGGTCTTGCTGCCTTCGTGCAGAATGTAATATTCATTGACCGGCGAATCGTTAATCACCGCGTCGACGCCGCCGGCTTTCAGTTCGAGAAACGCTTCGGCGATTGCGTTAAACTCGACGATCTTGGCGTTTTTAATCTTGTGCGCTTCGTCGGCGCCGGTAGAACCGATGGAAACGGCTATTCGTTTGCCTTCCAGATCCTTAAAATTTTGAATGGAAGTGTTGCCCGCGGCAACGACAATCGAGAGCCCGGCTTTATAATAGGGTTTGGAAAAGTTGACTCTTTTGCTTCGTTCTTCGGTGATCGTCATGTCGGAAATTGCAACGTCGATCGAGCCGCTGTCGAGCGCCGGGATCAGACCGTCGAAGTTCATGCTCTGCAGTTGTACTTCGTAACCGGCCTGTTTGGCGACCGCCTTGATCAGGTCAATATCGAAACCGACGTACTCTTTCGTTTTTTCATCCTGGAAGCCAAAGGGCGCATACGTGGTGTCGGAGCCGACCTTCAAGACTTGGGCGGCCGGGGCGTTTGGCTTGCTGCAGCCAAAGAGCGAAAAGGAAAATAAAAAAATGCAGGACAGCAAGAGTGCAAGGTGCTTTTTAGACAAGATGAATTCCTCCCTTACCTTTTATAGATGAAAATATGCTGGAACGGATGCGCCGAAGAGTTTTTGAAGCGGCATTCCTCCTTTGGAAAATAAAAAAAGACCAAGAACGAAAGAACCGTTCTTAGCCTTTGGTTTTCCAATTAGCTATCAGACGATGAATGATAGACATTAGTATGACAGGAAAGAGAGCAGTTGTCAATATTACAAGCGGAAATTGACAAAAATGCGGACGCGTGCTATATTTTACGTATTCAAAGCGTAATTTAAAAGAAATAGCCGATCAGAAAACTGAAGGCTGAAAAAACTCTGCAGAAGGGTTTTTTTGGCCTGCTTTTTTTATGGAAAGGATGGGATTGCATGAATCAAAGGGAAAGACTGGCGCTTGCCGCGCAAATCCTTAACAAGGCGAAAGAGTTCGGCGCCACGTTGGTGGGCATTGCTTCGGTGGAGGCGCTTAAACGCGCGCCTTCTTTCACGGTCGCGCCGCAAATGCCGGAATACAACGGCGTCGGCGCACGCGAGGAGAAAAAGCATGCGGTCAGAGCCGGAGAAGTCGTCTGGCCCGAAGGCGCGCGCTCGGTCGTGGTCATCGCCTATGCTCACCCGGAAGAGCAGCCGGAACTCGATCACTGGCATGGACAGTTGAATCCGCCCGGCAACAAGAAACTGATCGCGACGCTCAATGCGCTGCGCGACTGGCTGAAAGAAACGGCTTCGCTCAACGGCGTCAATCTGCCGTATCATGTGGAAAAAGGCGGTATCTTTTTAAAGGACGCCGCGGTTCTCGCAGGACTCGGCTGTCTGGGAAAAAATAATTTGCTCTTGACGCCGGAATACGGTTCGAGCGTCAGACTGCGCGCGCTGACGCTCGATCTTGAACTTCCGCCGACTGGACCGCTCGCCTTTGATCCGTGCGCCGCGTGCGACGGATACTGCAGGCAGGCCTGTCCGCAACATTCATTTGCAGCACAACTGTACAGCGAAGCGGAATACGGTCGCGCTGAATTGCCGGGACGAAGCGGCCATTACAGCCGCGTCGCCTGCAACCAACAGATGAAGAGCGATGAAGAGACTGCTGAGCTTTGCGCCGTCGACGGCGCGGAAGCGGTGAAGATAACGAAGTATTGTCGCTGCTGTGAATTTGCCTGCCCGGTGGGGCGCGGGCGCTAAGGGCGCGCTGCGGAAGGGGATGAGAAGATGACGGAAAAAGGCATGTCGCTCAAAGAAGCGCTGCAGCGGACGGATCGCCTTGCGTTAACCTGGGAAATGGTCCCCGGACGCGGCGTGAATGCGCCGAATCAAAAGAAAGTGCTGGAGATGGCGGAACTGGCGGCGAACGATCGTCTGCTGCACGGCATTACGCTGACCGACAGTCCGGGCGGCAAGCCTTCGATCCTGACCTATCCGCTGGCGGCGGCAATCAAGAAAAGCGGAATCGAGCCGATTGTCCATTATACCTGTAAGGACAAGAACCGCAGCGCGATCGAAAGCGATCTTTATGCACTGGCGGGAGCGGGGCTTAAAAACCTGCTGGTCATGACCGGCGACTATCCGATGGACAGCGTGCTGGGGCAGGCCAAACCGGTCTTTGATCTCGATTCGGTTCAGACGTTGCGCCTGGTTGAAACCTTGAACCAAAAAGAAGAGGCCGGCTTTTTTGCCGGTGCGGTCGTTTCGCCTTTTAAAGAAACGGAAGCCGAAACGATGGCGCAGTATTATAAATTGGACAAAAAGATAGCGAACGGCGCGCAATTCATTATCAGTCAGATGGGTTATGATGCGAAGAAGAGCAGCGAATTGGCGCAGTATATGCGCAAGAAGCATCCTAAAATCGCTCTGATCGGAAACGTGTTTGTCCTGTCGCTGCCCGCCGCCCGTCTGATGCATGCCAACAAGATTCCCGGCTGCGTGGTCAGCGATGCGCTCTTGCGCGAAATCGAGGCCGAGGCGGCCTTGCCGGGCGAGAAAAAAGAGCGGCAGCTGCTGCGCGCCGCCAAATTGTATGCGGTGCTCAAGGGTCTGAATTATGACGGCATCAATATCGGCGGGCATGGACTGCATTACCGGGACGTGAAGCAGATCATCGAGCAGGGAGAAGCGCTGTCCGCCGATTATCTGAAGTTGCTGCCGGAGTTCGCCTACGCGAAACCGGGGCGCTTTTATCTGAGCGCCGCACAGCCGACTTCGGCGTCCGAAGAGGCAGCGGGGAAAACGGCGCGACTGAAGTTTTTTGAATGGCTGCATGAGACGGTATTCGCCAAAGAGGCGCGCTGTTTTCCGCTGATCCGGCGCTTGATGCATACGATTGAGCATTCGGCGTTAAAAGAACCGTTCACCAAGTTTGAATTCATCGTCAAAGGACTCGTCAATCGATGCCTTTTCTGCGGCGATTGCGTGCTGCACGATCTGGCCTTCATCTGTCCGATGTCGAGCTGCCCCAAGCAGCAGCGAAACGGAGCCTGCGGCGGCAGTTGCGACGGATGGTGCGAGGTTTTTCCCGGAGAAAAAAGATGCATCTATGTAAGCATTTATCAGGCGTATCACGCAACGTCGACGGAAAAAGTCCTGCAGGAACGCTATTTTCCGCCCTGCAACTGGAGACGTTACAAGACCTCTTCCTGGCTGAATTATTTTCGCCAGCTGGAGGAAGAAGAGAAAGAGAAACGTGAAAGATAAAAGAAACAGCCTCCTTGCGTTGCTAAGCGTGGAGGCTGTTTCTTTGGCTTTTAAAACTAGGAGGCAAGCGGCGTCGTCTTCTTCTTCCGCTCCGGCGCCAAGTAGCGTGCGCTCAGCGCTGCGAGCAGGATCGCGCCGCCCAGGAGAGCACTGTTGCTGGGCTGCTCGCCAAGAAAGAGAAAGACCCAGACCGGGTTCAAAAGCGGCTCGAGCATCGTGATGACGGAGGCTTCGAGGGCGGTAACCGATTTGATCGCGATCGAGTAAAGTACGAAGGAGATGCCGAGCTGAAAGACGCCGAGAATGAGCAGCGCCAGCCAGCCGCGTAGTGAAGGCTGACCTGCGAACATAAACGGCAGACCGCAGAAGAACGTGAGCACATTGCCGAGCAGGATCGAGCCGAACGGAGAAGCATTCTTTTGACGGCGCAACGCGACGATCATCACGGCGGAAATCATGCCGCAGGCGATCGCGAGCAGATTGCCGTAAAGATGGCCGGGCGACATCTGATCCTGAAAAAACAGGTACATGCCGCCTGCGACGCAAAGCAACGTCAAAACGTCGCGCAGCGTGACCTTTTCGCGCAGAAAGAGCGCGCCGAGGATCGCAACATAGACGGGAGACGTGTATTGCAGCAAAATGGCGTTAGCGGCGGTGGTCAGCTTGGTGGCGGCGACGAAAGTGAGCATTGTTCCGGCATAGCAGACTGCGCCGAGCAGCAGCGGTTTGCTTTTCCAGCGAACCGTAGCGTTGCGAAAGCTAAACGCAATGACCAGTGCGGCAATGGCGCTGCGACAACCGGCGATCGCCAGCGGGTTCCAATCCACCCACTTGATGAACAGGCCGCCGGTGCTCCAAAGCGTGGACGCAAGCAGCAAGAGGCAGATGCCGCGCAGACGCGGCGAAGTCGGCAAAAAATGATGCATAAGAAAACCTTCTTTCCATCGCTGAGTCGTTGCGCGGACGATGCTGCGCAGGAAAACAAAAGTCGCTTCTCGGAAGAAATGTTTTATCTATACGATACCTTGCCTGTCGCCTGACGTCAAATGAGGGGCTCCTGCGGAAAGGCTCTCTTCCAGGCGTCAGAGAGTAAAAAGGCAGGAATTTGAAAATTTTGCGCGAATTTTCTTAGTAGAGAAAAGCTTTCGCGGCTGAGGCAAAAAAACGAGAGAGAAGCGGAGGATAAGAAGATGAAGCTAGGCAGATATCTATTGGGGTCTTTATTGCTCGGCGTGGTCGGCGCAGCCGGTACGCTGGCGCTTAAAGCGGCAAGGACGCTGATGCCAACCAAGGGGAAAAAGATCGCGACGTATCTCAAACCACGCAGTGCGCTGTTGGTCGTCGATATTCAGGAAGATTTCACCGGAGAAAGAAACGGCAAGAAAGCGCTTTTTCCTGAAACGGCTTCCTTCATAAGTTTGGCGAATCGCGTGATCGAAGGCGCGGTGAAACAGGATATGCTGGTCGTATATATCGGCCACGAATGGCCGGACACCTTATTGAACCGTTTGCTCGGCCGGGGTCGCGCCGTGGCAGGCAGCGACGGCGCGCGTCTTGACGGACGGCTCAAAGTCGTGTCGCCGCACTACTTCCCGAAATGTCGCGCCGATGCGTTTTCCAACCGTGATCTGGAAGAACTGCTGATTGCCAATCAGGTGGATGAGATCTTTTTGCTCGGCCTCGACGGAGCGTATTGCGTGTATCGTACGGCGCAGGGCGCGGTGAACCGCGATTACAAAGTGCAGGTCGTCGATGATGTCGTGCTGACGCTGACGAAGAAAAGCCGCCAGGAGCTGGTGGATCAATACCGCAAGGCCGGCATATCGACCGTCGAGAGCAAATGGCTGATTCGTGATTAGCCTGCGTGAAAGAAAAGGGAAGGCAGCAAAGGAAACCTTTGCCGCCTTCCCTTTTGCGTTCGAGCGCTGCGGAAAAAGCGCCGCAGCGGCCGTTTTCAAAAGAGCGCGATATTTTGTTCGGCCAGTGCGGCGCAAATTTCTTCGCCGGGATCGTCTTCGCTGACGATCCCGGTCAGATCGTTGGTCGTAGCAAATTTGTAATAGGCGTCAAAGTGGAATTTGCGGTTTTCCATCAGCAAATATACGGCGCGTCCGGCATCGATGATCGTCTTTTTCGTCAAGCCCTCTTCGGCTTCGAGAATCGTCAAATAGCCTTCGGCCAGATTGAGACCGCCGACGCCGACAAACACCTTATCGAATTTATAGCGTTCGATCGTCGCGTTGGCCAGTGCGCCGACAAAGCCGTTGATGCTCGGGCGGTAGGTGCCGCCGGTGCAAAGCACGGTGCTGGTCTGGCTGCGGTCGAACGCCTTGACGATATCGATCATGTTGGTCATCACCGTTAAAGGCAGCTGACTGTCGGCGATCAGATCGGCCAACAGCAGATTGGTCGTCGAGGTGTCTAAAAAAATATGATCGCCGGGCGCCAGTAAGCGAAACGCTTTGCCGGCGATGCGGCGTTTCAGCGCGATGTTTTCCGTACGTCGTTCATTCAAAGCGGCGATCGCAAGTTTCTTGCGCAGTTCAATCGCGCCGCCGTAGGCGCGTTTCAATTTTTTTTCCCGTTCCAGCTTGTTCAGATCTTTGCGGATGCAATCTTCGGTGACGCCGAATGCGAGACACAGTTCCTTGACTGTGACTTTTCCGGCGGCAGCGAGACGACGCAGGATTTCATCGTGACGTTCTTGCGCAAACAAAAGAGCAACACCTCCGAAATCATTATACAACAAGCAGGAAAGAAAGGTTTATTATTAATTTAAATTGTTTTGTATTGAAAACAAAGAAAAGTTGTTGTAATATAGTGATAACGATAATAAACGATATTAAAAAGATGGGTTGGCGATTCGGATGAAAAAGTATGAGACGCTGGTTTTTGATGTCGATGGTACGCTGATCGATACGGAGACGGTAAATCAGCTGGCGCTGCAGAAGGTGTTGTTTGACGAATTGGGACGCGAGCATACGCTGACGGAGCTGGCCGCCGTATGCGGCATACCGGGCACGCGCGGTCTGACGCTGCTCGGCGTAGAGGATGCCGAGGGGATCATGGAAAAATGGCTCGATAATGTGAAGTTTTGGCGAGAGAAGATCGCGCTCTATCCGGGCATCGAAGCGGTCATCCGCATGGCGGCCGAGCAAGGGTTGACGCTTGGCATTGTGACGTCGCGCACCAAGGCGCAACTGGCGGCGGAACCTTTGGTGACGCATTTGGTGAAACAAATACCCTACGTCATTTGCTCCGACGACACGGTCAAACATAAGCCAAACCCGGATCCGCTCTTGAAATTTCTCGCGCTGAGCGGTGCGAATGCCGCGACCGCGTTATATGTCGGCGATACGGTGCATGATTTCAGCTGCGCCAAAGAAGCCGGCGTTGATTTTGCACTGGCGCTTTGGGGAACGATGACGAAGGATTTGCTCGGGCCGGATTATCGCTTGGAAAAACCGAGCGACATCATTGCGCTGCTCAAGCCGCTTGAGACGCAAATGGCCCGCTGACACGCCAGCATCTGCCGCCTGTTTTTGCAGCGGCAAAAACAGGCGGCGTTGCAATAGCTATTTGGCGTAATGGGCAACCAGCGTAACGAATAGATAGTTGATCCAAGCGATAACGCTGAAGGCCGCAAAGAAATGTTGCGGCCTTCAGCGTTATCGTCTTTTTGTCTGCAGCATGCGCGCGGAAAATTTACGGCAGGAAAATTCGTTTGCGTTTTGAATTTATAGAAGGAGAAGAAGTTTTCGGGGGAAGGAGAGCGAAGATGCTGCAACAATTGATCGGAAGTTTGTTCCGGATAGAATTTTACAAGCTGGCGCTGCAGGAACCGCTGCGCAAAGCGATCCATTATTTTTTACTGCTCTCGCTGATTTTGGGCACGCTGATGGGGTTCAAGGTGATCTTTTGGGTCACGAGCGGCGTGAACGAGGTCGTCGAAACGTTTAACGATTCGTTTCCCGAATTTGTCGTTGCAGAGGGTAAACTCAAGGTCGAGGGGAAAATGCCCTACGTTGTCTTCCGGCAGGACGGGGATGTAATTGTGATCGTCGATACGACGGGGCAGACGGGCGAAGCGGCGCTGCAGGGTTATAAAAGCGGCGTGTTGTTCACCGAAAATGCGATGATCAATAAGAAAGGCGAAGGCGACATGCGCATGACCGATTTCAGCCGTTTGCAGGAAGCGACGCTGACGAAAAGCGATGTGGCGCATTGGCTGCCGGCCTTGAAATGGCTCAGTCTGATCGCACTCTTCATGGGTTTGCTTTACTATTTTCTTGCGCAGATCGTAAGCGCGACGATTGTCACGCTGCTGACGTTCTTGCTGGCCTGGAGCATGAAACGCCGCCTGACGTATAGCGAGGCTGCACGTCTCAGCCTGTATGCGCTGACGGCTTCCTGCCTATTGGACATGGTCAAATTCATCGGCGATTTTTCCTTGCCGGGCTATGGCATCCTGTATTACGGCATGCCGATGCTCTATGTGATCCGAACGCTGAAGAACAGCGAAAAATAAAAAATAAATAAAGAAGAAACGTAGGAGAGAAAAAGAGATGAACGTTTCCGTTTTAGGTTGTGGCCGTTGGGGCAGTTTTTTGGCGTGGTACGCCGCCCGGGTCGGGCATCGGGTTGTGCTCTGGGGGCGCGAGACTTCATTGAATCTGGCGCGTTTTCAAGCGGAGCGAAGGAATGAATATTTGACGCTGCCGCCGAATGTTCGCGTAAGCGATGATTTGGAGGAGGCGCTGGCGCACGCTGAGATCGTTTTGCTTTCCATTGGCGCGCAGGAGGTAAGAAGCTTTGCCGCTCAATTGACAAAGCGAAAAAACTGGCGCGGCCAGACGGTCGTGCTCTGCATGAAAGGGTTGGAAAGCGAAAGCGGCAAACGATTGTCGCAGGTCTTTGCCGAGGAAAGCGGCCGCTCCGACAATCTGGCCGTTTGGCTGGGGCCTGGCCATGTGCAGGATTTTGTCGCCGGCATTCCGAACTGCATGGTGATCGATTCGTTGCAGGAACCTTTGACGCGGCAAATCGTTGCGGCGTTCCATAGTCCGCTGATCCGCTTTTATTATGGACAGGATCTGCTGGGCTGTGAAATCGGCGCGGCCGCGAAAAACGTGATGGGACTGGCGGCCGGCATGCTCGACGCGCTTGGCTATGGCAGTCTGAAAGGTTCGTTGATGGCGCGCGGCGCGCGGGAAGTCTCCCGTCTCACGCTGGCGCTGGGAGGCAACGCGCTTACCGCATACGGCTTGAGCCATTTGGGCGACTATGAGGCGACGCTTTTTTCGGCGCATAGCCATAACCGAAAATATGGCGAAGCGTTTGTGCGCAAGGAGGCGTTCGGCAAACTGGCGGAAGGGGCGGCGACGGCCGTCGCGCTGCGTGAAATCGGCCGCCAGGTGGAAATGCCGATCAGTCAGGCGGTCTATGAGATCTTATTCGATGCCAAAGCGGCGCCGGAAAAGCTTGTCGATTTATTTCTGCGCATGCCCACTACGGAATTCTGATCAGACTTAGCGAAAAAAATCCCGCGCCGAAAGAATCGGCGGCGGGATTTTTTGCCTGGCGTCAAAGATCAGGGTTCGTTTTACGGATGTTCTTTTTTCCACTGCACATGCCGCTCGCGTTCGGCATCCAACTCTTCCTGACTGGTGTTCTCTTCCTGTACGATTCGCTGCGAGCCGGGACAGTGATTGGGACAATCAAAAAAATGCATTGCAGAATCCGGCGTCTTATCGACCATAGCGGCATCGCAGGACGGACAGGTTACCTGAAACGATTTCCCCATTGCTTTCACCCCCATAGTGAAGTGATTCAAGATGAGCGGAAGATTTCCTGCCGCCAATCATGCTATAATGACAGAAGAAAAAGGCGAGAATCTGTCAGCGAAGAGGGATAGCATGCGAAAAATAAAAATTGCCGTGGTCGGGCCGCGCGACTCGGTCTCATTGATTGGCGAAGTCGGCAAAGAGTACGAAAAACGGATTGAAATGACGCCGCTGATCTATGCGGTGCCGTCGGAAGTTCCGGAGCTGATGGATCGCTACGGCGATAGCGCCGATGTCTGGCTCTTTTCCGGTCAGGTGCCGTATTATTTTGCCGTTGCCTGCCAGGCGACAAGTAAGCCGCTCTTTTATATTCCGCATACCGGTTCCAGCCTCTACCGGGTCTTGCTGCAAATTGCCTGCATCGAAGAAATGTCTTTTGACGGAATCAGTTTCGATTTGCTTAGCCGGGCGGAGATTGAAGAGACGTTTGCCGATATTCCGCTAAAGGTCAAAAATATCTATGTGAAAGAATTCAAAGATATCATTTCCACGCAGGATCTGGCCGCCTACCATTATGAATTATGGCAGGCCGGAAAAACCAAGGCCGCGGTCACGACGCTGCAGTCGGCTTATGAGGAACTGAAAAAACGCCAGGTACCGGTGTTTCGCATCTGGCCGCTGCGCGATAACATCCGGACGACATTGAATTTGGCGATTCGAACGGTGGAAGCGGCCGCGTTCAAGGAGAGCCAGATCGCGGTGCAGCATGTCGCGATCGACGATTATGCGGAGGTGGTGCGCGAAGCGCATTCCGGTTACACGGTGCGGCGTTTGGAAGCGACGCTGTACACGCTGTTGATCAATTATGCGGAAATGGCCAAAGGCGCAATCCACGCGCATGGCCATGGCCAGTACAGCATTTATTCGACGCGCGGCGCGGTCGAGGCGATTACGGAAAACTTCACGGTCATGCCGATCAAAGAAGAAATCATCAAGGCGCTGCCGGTTCCGGTCAGCGGAGGCATCGGCTTCGGCCAGACTGCGCATGCGGCGGAGGAAAACGCCTACAAGGCGATGGGCTTTGCCAGACATGCGGGAAAAGGGAATTGGATGGTGGTTTCCGATGAAGGAACCGTGACCGGGCCGCTGAGTTCGGCGGCGCATCTTCGTTATTCGCTGCGTGCGGCCGATGAAGACTGTCGGCGCATGGCGCAGGAGATGAACATCAGCGTTACGACGCTGAATCGTCTGCTGGCTAGTCTCGGCAAAATTGGCGGCGAAGCGGTCGGCGCCGATGAATTGGCGCTTCATCTGGCGATTACGCCGCGCAGCGCGCGGCGATTGCTGGCCAGCCTGGTTGAAAAGGATCTCGCCCTTTTGACGCAGCAGGAAACGCTGCATAAAGGGAGGCCGCGCAATCTATATCAGCTGCGCATGCAGGCCTTCTCGCAATTGCTCGCCGGAGAATGAGGAACAGGGCCTCTGCGGTTGAGAAAAAGAAGCCGCTGTCGCGCGACGTTTCGCTTAAAATAAAACGTCGCGTGATTTTTTTGCTCAATTATGGAAATGTCTTTTAATAGTCCGTAACGTAAGATATAATGAAGGCGAAGAGACGGCAAAGGCCTGTCTAAAAAAAGAAAAAGGATGGATGATAGAGTGGTTTATTTGGGCGCAATCATTATTTTGCTTACCGGAGCGGCTGTCGTAAAACGCTACGAAGTGAGGATGGTCCTTTTCTTATCGGGTTTGCTGATGGCCGCGCTGGCCGGCAAACCGCTCGATGCGATTGACGCGTTTGCCAAAGCGATGGTCAACCCCGGGTTGGTGACGGTCATCCTGACGGTGATGGGCTTTGCCTATGTCATGAAACTGACGCAATGCGACGCGCATTTGGTTCAGATGCTGGCGGGACTGTTGCGGCAGTGCAGGCCGGTGCTGATTCCCGGCGCGGTCATGGTCACGTTTGTGATCAATATCGCACTGCCCAGTGCGGCCGGTTGTGCGGCTGCGGTTGGCGCGATCCTGATTCCGACGCTGATGAGTGCGGGGGTGCACCCGGCGGTTGCGGGCGCGGCCATTTTTGCCGGCACGATCGGCAGCGTGCTGAGTCCCGGCGCGACGCATAACCCGTTTGTCGCCAAGTTGGCGAACATGGACGTACTTAGCGTCATTGCCGTACACAGCAAGACGACGATCAGTGCAGCGATTATCGGCGCCTTGGTTTTGGCCGCGCTGGCTTATTTCCGCAAGGAAGACCGCGGCTGGCAAAAAGCTGCCGGCGTTTCTGTCGCCGAGCAGGCGGTGTTCAAAATTAATTTTTTGAAAGCGTTTGTGCCGCTCGTACCGCTTGTGATGTTGCTGCTGGGCAGCAAGCAGGTGCACTTGATCCCGGAAATCAGCGTGCCGCAGGCGATGATCAGCGGTACCTTGCTCGCCTATTTAGTGACGCGGCAAAGTCCGCAGGAAATATCGAAAGCGTTTTTTGAAGCGATGGGCAGCGCGTACGCAGGCGTGATGGGCATCATTATTGCCGCGGCCACGTTTACGACCGGCATGCAATTGATCGGCCTGACCGATGCGTTGATCGAAGCGATGAAGAATTCGCAAAGCATAGTCAAACTGGCGGCGACGTTCGGACCGTTTTTGATCGCGGTTCTCTGCGGCTCGGGCGATGCGGCGACGCTGGCGTTCAACGGCGCGATAACGCCGCATGCGCAGCACTTCGGTCTCGAAATCGCGCAGCTTGGTTCGCTCGCGCAGCTGACTGGCGCGCTTGGTCGGACGATGTCGCCGCTCGCGGGCGCTGCGATCATCTGTGCGCAACTGTCCGGCGTCAGTCCGATGGAGATTGCGAAGCGAAATGCGCCGGGCATGCTGATTGCCGCGATCGTTTCGATGTTCATGCTCCTATAGAGAAAATAAAACGCTAAAGCAAAGAAGGGTGACAAATGAAGAAGAATAAAATCCGCGAAGCGGTAACCGCGCTGCAGGATGAAATAGTGAATTGGCGACGCGATTTTCATCGCTATCCGGAAGCCGGCTGGACGGAATTTCGCACGGCGGCCAAGATAGCGGAAAAACTGACGGCGCTTGGCTATGAAGTGAAACTGGGCGAAGCGGTCATCGAAAAAGCGGCGATGATGGGTGTGCCGTCGAGCGCAGAGCTGGAGGAAAACATGGCGCGCGCCGTCAGGCAAGGCGGCAACGGGGAACTGATTGAAGCGATGCGGGGCGGTATGACCGGCGTGGTCGGCTTTTTGCGCGGCAAACGTCCGGGGCCGGTCCTGGCGCTGCGTTTCGATATCGACGCGAATGAGGTGCTTGAAGCGGAGACGAAGACGCACCGACCCTGCCAGGAAGACTTTTCTTCGCAGAATAAAGGCGTGATGCATGCCTGCGGGCATGACGGACATGCGGCGATCGGTTTGGGCGTGGCGTCGGTCTTGGCTGCGCTGAGGGAAGAACTGTCCGGCAGCGTGAAGCTGATTTTCCAACCGGCGGAGGAAGGGGTGCGCGGCGCGAAAGCGATGGTAGAAGCGGGCGTCGTCGATGACGTCGACTATCTGCTCGGCATGCATCTTGGCTTTCTCGCCGACCGCAGCGGCTTGCTGGTTTGCGGTACCGATGGTTTTCTGGCAACGACGAAACTCGATGTTTCATTCAAAGGCGTTCCGGCACATGCCGGCGCTGCGCCGCAGGAAGGGCGCAACGCATTGCTGGCGGCGGCAAACGCGGCGCTGAACCTGCATGCGATCTCGCGGCACAGCGGCGGAGTTTCGCGCATCAATGTCGGCGTGCTGGAAGCGGGCAGCGGGCGCAATGTAATTGCGGATCGCGCGCTGCTTAAGCTGGAAACGCGCGGCGAAACGACGCAGATCAACCAATATATGAAAGAGGAAGCATTTAGAGTGATCGCCGGAGCGGCTGCGATGTACGGCGTGAGCGCTGAAAGCAGCGAAAGCGGCGGCGCGGCGGGCGGCAGCAGCGATGCCGCTTTCGCCTTGCGTTTAGGCAAAGTCGCCGAGCGCCAAGGCACGTTTGAAAAGCTGCAGCAAAGCGGCAGTCTCGGTGCGAGTGAGGACTTCACCTGCTTTTTGGAGCGCGTGCAGCAGCGCGGCGGACAGGGCAGTTACGCGATGCTCGGTATTAATAGGACCGCCGGGCACCATGACGGCGCGTTTGATTTTGATGAGGCGGTGTTGGCGCAGGCGGTCGAATTGCTCGTGCTGGCGGCCTGCGACATCGTCGGATAAAAAAACTCCTGCAAGATTCTACCAACGAATTTTGCAGGAGTTTTTCTTATGAATCAGAAAGTATACAGTATCTGTATGGAAGGGAGAACGGTCGATGAAAGGGAAAGAGATGTTGGCCTATGGCCTTGCCAAGCGCGGCGCTGTCGAAGAGGCGCCGTTTGGCCCGGGCATCGCGGTGCTCAAGGTCGGCGGCAAGATATTCGCTATTTTTGCCGTGCGCGAGGCGCAAAGCGTCGTGTCCTTAAAGTGTGATCCGGAATATGCCGAACTGCTGCGTCGTCAGTATGCGTGCATTCAGCCCGGTTATCATCTAAACAAGCGGCATTGGAATACGATCGATCTCGACGGCGGTTTAACGGATGCGGAACTGGAAAAACTGCTGGAGCAATCGTATGCGTTAGTTGTAAAGGCGTTGCCGCGTAGAGCGCAGGCTTTGCTGTAAACGAAAAGGCGGAGGTGTTGAAATGACGAAGAAGGGCTTGTGGTTACGCGTGGCCCTGGTTATTTTATCGTTCTCGATCATCGGTTGCAACAATGCGGCGCGGGAAAAAAACGCCGGGCCAAACGAAATTTGCCTCGGTGTAAATTTGGAGTTGAGCGGAAAATACGGCGGCACCGGAGCGCTGGCGCTAAGAGGAATGAAAATGGCGGTTCAGGAAGTGAATGAAAAGGGCGGGATCAGAGGCTTGCCGGTTCGTTTGGTCGTAGGCGACAATAAGTCGGATCCGGCGACTGCGCAGGCGATTTTTGAGCAGCAGGTCAAAGAGGAACATGTCGTGGCGGTGTTGGGACCGAAAAACTCGGACACGGCCATTTCCCTGGGGCAACGGGCCGGAGAACTGAAGACGCCGTTTATTGCCACGAATGCGACGCATCCGCGCGTGACGCTCGATGACAGCGGCCGGACGAAGCCGTACGCGTTTAGGGCTTGTTTTACCGATCCGTTTCAGGGAACCGCGATGGCGGCCTTTGCGTCAGTGCGCCTGAATGGCAAACGCGCGGCGTTGTATGTCGATACTTTATCCGAATACTCGCAGGGAATCGGCTCTTTTTTTGAAAAGGAATTTATTAAGCGCGGCGGCGTGATCGTTTATAAAAACGAGTACCGGGGCGGTGAAACGGATTTTGGCAAAATAAAACAAGAACTGAAAAACGACAATGTCGATCTTGTCTTCATCCCCGGTTTTTCGATCGATGTGAGTCGTTTCATACCGCAGGCGAGAAAGGCTGGCTTTGAAGGACCGATCGTCGGCGGTGACGCCTGGGATATCGATACGATACGTCAGTTGATTGGCGATAGCCATCTGAAAAATCTATTTTATGCCGATATGTTTTCTGCCGATGATAATAATATACGTGTAACGGAGTTTAAGCAGAAATTTATGCAACTGTCGGAAGGGCGTATGCCCAATGCGGCGGCTGTACTGGGCTATGATGCGACCTTGGTTTTGCTCGATGCCGTCAAAAGAGCCGACAGCGTCACGGGAGAGGGAATTCGCGCCGCGTTGGAGCAGACAAAAGACATTCCCGGCGTGAGCGGAACCATCAGCATGAATCGCAAGCATGATGTGGAAAACAGCATCATCGTGATGGGCGTCGCAAACGGAAGGAGCGTCTTTCTAGAACGAAGCGAGGCGGAACATTGAAGCGCTAAAAGGAGGGTGTGTGATGTCGGCAATAACAGCCTTAGGCGGCAGCGGTCAGGCGGCGCAACTGCAGGCGCTGACCCAGACGTCGCAGCAGGCGGGAGAGAGCGCAGCGGCGCAAGCGCCGGATCTGGCGGCCAAGGTAGGGCCTGCCTATACGCTCGAACTGTCCGGCCGGAGCAGCGAACAGGATTGGAACGATCCTCAGCTCCGTCAATTGAAGCGGATGAATCAGATTGAGTGCCAGACGTGCAAGGAACGAAAGTATAGCGACGTATCCAATGATCCGGGCGTTTCCTTCAAGTCGCCGACGCATTTGGAACCGGGAAGCGAGGCGGCGGCGGTTTCTTCACACGAACAGGAGCATGTCGGAAACGAACGGGCGAAAGCGCAGCAGGAGGGACGCAAAGTCGTTGCGCAAAGCGTCAGGATTTTCACTTCGGTCTGTCCGGAATGCGGTCGCGTCTATGTTTCCGGTGGAGAGACGGATACGACGACTGCGCGAGAAGCGGAGACGAAAGAGGAGAAAGAAAACGCCGCCGATTCGCCTAAAGTCGGAAGTGATGCTAAAATTGCATAAAAAAAGTGCCGTCTCGCTCGTGGCGAGACGGCACTTTTTAAATCAGCGGCTGACCTTTTCCACTTTTACGCTCCATTCCGGACCGGAAAAGACCTTGTTCACGCCCGAGAAGCTGTCCATATTGAGTGCGAAGGACAGATCCATCAGACTGTTGTAGTAAGCGAGCGGCTTGCCGTCGGGAACATCGCCGAATGTGTTGACGAACGGCATCTTTCCTTTATAGACTGCTTTGCCCTGGTTGAAGATTTCGACTTGCAGCATATCGCCGGGGCGCAGCTGCAGCGAATCCAGCGCTGTCTTGTTGATATTGGTCCATACGTTGCCGTATTGGATATCGAGGATCGGAATCGTGCCGATCGCCGTGCTGCCTTTGACGGCCGATTTTTGGTAAGGAATGCGGATGATGTCGGTCAAGAGACGCGGACCGACCTGCTCGAAGTCGATGACGCCGGCTGCCAGACGAGCGCCGGTGTAGGCGTAGACGTCACGGCCGAAGAAAGTATAGGACTCGTTCGAGCCGGAAAGACGGTTCGTGTTTTCATCGATCTGCCGGACTTCGGCGATGCCCATCTTTTCTGCAATTAAGGTTAAGGTGCCGTTGTCAGGCGTGACAAAATAGTGGCCGGTCTGCGTCTTCAGCACGATCGATTTGCGCTCCGTTCCGACGCCTGGATCGACAACCGAGACAAAGACCGTACCGGCAGGCCAATACTCTGCGGTTTGCATCAGACGGTAAGACGCTTCCCAAATGTTATAGGCGGGAATTTCGTGCGTCAGATTGAAGACGCGAATGTCAGGATCGACGCCGACGGCGACGCCTTGCATCGCGCTGACGGCGCCGTCTTTAAGACCGAAGTCCGTTTGCAGTACCAGAGGACTCTTGGCTTCGGCCAAGAGCGAGAAGGAAAGGAGAAAAACGAAGAGAAGGAGCGTGGCTATGCGTTTACTGGCTCTGTTCATTCTGAAACCTCCCTGAAAAATTTGCGCCAGGACAAGCGCTGGCGATACCTAAAAAAGTTCGTCATGCAGGAGGCTATCCCTGCCGAAGAAAAAAATAAGCGAAATAAAAACGAGACCGCAAAAAAATGAGCGGTCTCGTTGAGGAAAAACAATTAGAACTTTACGCCGACGGTGCAGGTGTAGCCGGTCATTTTATAATCTTCTTTGCCGTAGATTCCCGCGATTGGAATCGATAAATCCAAATTCTTCATTCTGCGGTCGGCATAGGAGACATTGAGCGTCGTTACTTTTGAAGTTTTGTAACTGACGCCGTACTCCTGCAGTGAAACGTCATTACCGATCACTTGAGTCGTGAATAGCGACAGTTTTTCTGACAGAGGCTGCTTGGCGGTGAAACCGATGTGGAACGCAGAACTGGTTGCTGGTTTCACATATTTGCCATAGCTGATATCGGTGTGCTCGTAGCCTCCAATCAGTGTAACGGCAGGACTGAGCTTGTACAAAATATTAAAATCGCTTGGTGTTGATTCGACAAAAGTAGTCAGCGCGCCATAATGTGAATCAACCGAGGTGAAGTTGCCGTGTTTGACCTGCAACGCAAATTTGTCGCTCAAGCCCAATGTGGCAACGGATTTATAGCCGGATTTAGCGCTGGTTTCCATGCTGATTCTGCCGCTCCCGGCGGATTTTGCATTCAGCGTTGCGCCAAGTTCGACTTCAAGTGAGCCTTTCTCAAATTCGACCGGAGAAGCGAAGGCGGTCGCGCTGCTTAAGAGGACGCCGAGCGTCAGGGCGATGATTTTCATATTCATTGTGTAATTCCTCCCCAGGAAAGCCGAAAAGATCGGCCGCTTTATTGCTAATTAGTACTTACTCCCAAGACTACGTATACAGGACACTATTGTAACATAAAAAAAAGAGTTGTAAATGGAGACTGCGCAGTCAGACTGCGTGGTCAAACAAACTCTGAGCGCATGTTTTTTGCAAAAGCGTACAATTAAAAGTAAACTAATACGGCGAAAAAACGACAAAAAAACCAAAATATTGCAGCGCCGGATAAAGAAAAAAATCAGCGTCATAACGCCGGACTGCTTTAATGAAGGAAAAGCAGCGAAACGATTTTCGGCGGCAAAACGGCAGGTGAGGCTTATGGCAATTGGTCTGGCTGCATGGTATGATGGGATAGAAAAAAGAAAAAGAGGTGAGGCGGATGGCTGCAAAAGGACCGCGACGACGGATTGGCGCTCTATACCGCAAAGCGCCGATTGATTATATTCTGCGTCCCTTTCGTCTGTTTGCTCGTAATAGTTCGGCTGGCGGAGTTTTGCTGGCAATCTGCGTAGCTGCGGCGATGCTCTGGGCAAATTCCGCATGGAGTGCCGATTATTTTTCGCTCTGGCAGCAGACGGCAAAGATACAGATCGGTGCTTTTGAAATGGAAAAAACGCTGAAGCACTGGATTGACGACGGACTGATGGCGATCTTCTTCTTTTTGGTTGGACTCGAAATCAAGCGGGAAATGCTGGCCGGCGAACTGGCCGATCTGCGCAAGGCGCTGTTTCCGCTTGTTGCAGCCTTGGGCGGCATGCTGGCTCCGGCGCTTGTGTATCTCTTGCTGCTGCGCGATCCATTGCTGGCGCACGGCTGGGCGATCCCGACCGCCACTGACATCGCATTTGCGCTCGGCATTCTTTCGCTTTTGGGAGAACGGGCGCCGCTTAGTCTCAAGGTTTTTCTCACGGCGCTGGCGATTGTTGACGACATCGGAGCGATCGTGATCATCGGTCTTTTTTATTCTGCACCGCCCGATTTTATCACGCTGGGCCTGGCGGCGTCGCTGCTTGTCGTTATGGCCATCGTCAACTGGCTGGGCGTGAGGCACAGCGCCATTTATGCCGCATTTGCTTTTTTTCTCTGGCTGCTTGTTTTGCAGTCGGGCATTCATGCGACCATTGCGGGCGTCTTGGCGGCGATGGCCGTTCCGGCGCGTGCGCCGATCGATACGCGGCCGTTTATTGAGGCCGGAGAGAAAGTGTTTCGCAGCCTGGCCGGCGCGGGTTCACTGCAAGGCAATATCTTGCGTGACGCCGCGGTTCAGGATGCGGTGGAAGATTTGACGCGTCTGTGCGACGGCGTGGAAACGCCGCTGCAAAAGATGGAACGGGGCCTGCATCCCTGGGTGTCGTTTCTGATTTTACCGCTTTTTGCCTTAGCCAATGCCGGCGTTCAGGTGATCGGCGGTTCGAGCGGACCGTTGCTCGGTAGTCTGGGTATTGCCGTAATTGGCGGTTTGCTGATTGGCAAATCGCTTGGCATTTTTGGCGCGGCGTGGCTATCGGTAAAATGCAAACTGTGTACGAAGCCACGTGACTTGTCCTGGCGGCAACTCTTCGGCGCAGCCTGTCTGGGCGGAATCGGCTTTACGATGTCGCTCTTCATTACCGCACTGACCTTTGCGACGCCGCATTTGGCGGATCAGGCCAAACTTGGCGTGTTGCTGGGCTCATTTTGCGCCGCGTTGCTTGGCGCGATAGTTATTGCGACGGCGGGCCCGAGAAAGATAAAATCGCTTGAGAATAAATAAGGATAGAAGGAATTCGAAATAGATGAGCACGATAATAACGGTAGAAAATCTCAGTAAAAGTTATGGCATGAAAGTTTTGTTCAACGATGTTACGTTCGGCGTCGAAGAAGGCGATAAGATTGGTTTGATCGGCGTAAACGGCGCGGGGAAATCTACTTTTTTAAAGGTATTGGCCGGACTGGATACGGCCGACGGCGGAAAGATAACAAAAAGCGGCGTCAGTCGCCTCGAATATCTGCCGCAGGAACCGGTGTTTCATGAAGGCGCTACGGTGCTGGAACAGGTGTTCAAGGGAAACTCGCCGGAAATGCGGGTGCTGCGTGAGTATGAACAGGCACTGGAAGAAAGTCGGCGGCAGCCGGAGGATGAAAGACTGCAGCGACGGCTGATCGATCTGGGGCAGGAAATGGATACGGTCGACGGCTGGAAGCTGGAAAGCGATGCGAAGATCATCCTGACGCAACTGGGCATCAGTGATTTTTCCGCAACGGTCGAAAGTCTCTCCGGCGGTCAGCGTAAGCGCGTCGCGATGGCTGGCGCGTTGATCACGCCGGCGGATCTGCTGATTCTCGATGAACCGACCAACCATATCGACAATGACACGGTCGCCTGGCTGGAACAATATTTGGCCAAACGCAAAGGCGCGCTGTTGATGATCACGCATGACCGCTATTTCCTCGATCGGGTGGCGACCCGGATGATCGAGCTCGACAAGGGGACGCTCTATGCGTACAGCGGCAATTACAGTCAGTTCCTGGAACTGAAAGCGGCGCGCGAAGAATCGGCCGAAGCCAGTGAACAGAAACGGCAGAATCTGCTGCGCAAGGAACTGGCTTGGATGCGGCGCGGCGCGAAGGCGCGAACGACGAAACAAAAAGCGCGCATTCAGCGCTACGAAGCGCTGAGCGAGCAGTCGGTCGATCTGAGCGAGAACAAGGTGGAAATCAGCGTCGGCGCGACAAGGCTCGGCCGCACGGTCATCGAACTGGAACATATCGGCCATGCGTATGCGGAGCGGCGCCTGATTGAAGATTTCAGCTACATTCTGCTCAAGGATGATCGGGTGGGCATTATCGGTCCTAACGGCAGCGGCAAGTCGACGTTGCTTAATATCATTGCCGGTCGTCTGCAGCCAAAGTGCGGCAAGCGGGAAATCGGGCAGACGGTTAAACTGGGTTATTTTGCGCAGGAAAACGGCGAAATGGATGAGAACTTGCGCGTCATCGAATATATCCGTGAAGAGGCAAATTACTTGCCGACTGCCGACGGCGGCACGATCAGCGCCAGCCAAATGCTGGAGCGCTTTCTTTTTCCGCCGGATCTGCAGTGGAATCCGATCGCCAAACTGTCAGGCGGCGAAAAGCGGCGTCTTTATTTGCTGCGGATTTTAATGAGCGCGCCGAATGTCCTCTTGCTCGACGAGCCGACAAACGATCTCGATATTCAAACGTTGGCGATCCTGGAAGAGTATCTCGATGAGTTTCCCGGCGCGGTCGTTACGGTATCGCATGACCGCTATTTTCTCGACCGGGTAGTGGAGAGAGTTTTCGCGTTTGAAGGCGAAGGAAAAATAGAGCCGTACAATGGCGGTTATTCGGATTATCAGGAACGTTGCCAGCTGCGTAAGGAAGCGGATGGCGCGGCAAAAGCGGCGGAGGAAGAAAAACCAATCATGGAGCGGACGAGGGAACGGCCGCGCAAGTTTAGTTATAGCGAACAAAAAGAATATGAGACGATCGACGCGGTCATTGCCGAAGCGGAAGGCGCACTCAAGACGCTGCGTTCGCGCATTGAAAATGCCGGAGCCGATTATACGCTACTGCAGGAATTGACCGCGTTGCAGGAAGAAATGGAAGCGCGACTCGACGCGCTCTTAGAACGCTGGACTTACCTGACGGAACTGGCGGAAAAGATCAACGACAAATGAGGAAGCGATCTGGAGGATAGGATGAAACTGGTTGCAATTGACTTGGATGGAACCTTGCTCAATAAGAAAAGTGAAATCAGCCGGACTAACGTCGCCGCGATACGGGCGGCGCAGGAGCGTGGCGTGGAAATCGTGATTTCCACAGGACGGATGTATTTTGACGTGCAGACGATTTGCCGGCGGGCCGGCATTATTACGCCGGTCATCAGCGCCAACGGCGGCGCGGTGCATGACCGAAAGGGGAATTTGCTGCAGCATTCCGCGCTGAAGCGGTGCGATGCGCTGGCGGTATTAAAGTGGTTGGAAGAAAAAGAAGTGTATTATGAAACGTCGAGCGCCAGCTCCATCTATGTGCCTGCGTATGCAATGGCGCGCCTGGCGGCTGAAGTAAAGCGCTTGCAGGAGACGGATTCCCTGCCGGACGGCTTCAGTATGGCTGCGGTAGAAAGGCAGCAAAGCAGTCAGGACGGACGGGTTATGGTACAGGAGTATCATGAGGCGATACCGCCGGACGAAGAGTTGTACAAACTGTATGCAATCAGTTATGATGCGGCGTTTCGCCAAAGAGCGATCCTTGCGTTGAATGCGATGCCGGGCGTTGCGGTTTACCAGGGCGGACCGAATAGTTTTGAGGCGGTTTCTGCCGCCGCATCGAAAGGGAACGGCTTGCGCTGCCTGACGAAGCATCTGGGTATTTCGCTGTGCGAAGCGGCGGCGATTGGGGACAGCCAAAACGACATTTCGATGTTGGAAGCGGTCGGCTACAGCGTGGCAATGGGAAATGCCGCAGTGGAAGTCAAAAGCATTTGCCGCGCCGTTACGCGCAGCAACGAAGAAAACGGCGTCGCGCATGCACTGAAAGAACTGCTGCCGGGTCTGGCGAGTTAGTCGTAAAAGAAAGGCGTAACGCAGCGCAAATATCCGGCAGCATCGATTGCAAAAGATCGATGCTGCCGGATATTTTTTTTGCAGGCGAAGCGGATGCGATTGACAGGCGAAAAAAGAATTGCTATAGTAGTTATAAAACAAACGACGTAGTTATAAAGAAAACGACTAGGAGGCCTGCATGGAAAAAATCATGCTGGAGATTCAAAAACTCGGTTTTTCGCAATACGAGTCCAAGGCCTATGTCTCTTTGCTGCAACAAGCGCCGGTGACCGGTTACGAATTGAGCAAACGTTGCGGCGTTCCTCGCTCGATGATTTACGAAGTGCTGAACAAACTTAGCGAACGCGGCGCGATTTACACGCTGCCGTCGGAACCGGTAAAATATTCGCCGGTGCCGGCGAAAGAGTTGTTGAAGCGATTGCGCCGCGATGTCGATGCGACGTTTTCCTTTCTCGATCAATCGTTAGCAGCGCTCGGCGTCAATAACGAACTGGCGGTCATTGCTAGGATCCATGGCCGTGAACCGGTGTTCAACGAATTGAACAGTCTGGTCGAACGCAGCAGAAGCGAGTTGTGGCTGTCCGTTTGGGAGCCGCAGGCGACGCTGCTCAGCCAGAGCGTGGCCTGCGCCGAAGAACGCGGCGTCAATGTCTGCTCGATTGTCTTCGGCAATGCGGCTTGCCGTCTGGGAACGACTTTTCATCATGATTATATGCCGGCCGATGTGGTCAAGGCGCGAATCGGCGGGCAATTGACGCTGGCCGTCAAAGACCGGCAAGAGGTCATCATTGCCAACTTTCTTGATCATGGCGCCTCTTGGGCGGTAAAGACGCAGGACCCTGCGCTTGTACTGGTCGCGACCGAATATGTGCGGCATGACATCATGATCGAAGCGGTCATGCGACATTTCGGCGCAGAAAAACTGGACGAATTGTTGCGCAATCAGCCGGAACTGCGTGCGGTCGTGACCGGTGAGTTCAAAGACAGGGCTACGAAAGAATAAGATTTTTATTGTCAGCGGTTAGGAAAAATAAAAAGATATAAGCGGGAGGAAAGAAAAATGGATACGAGTCGGGAAAAAGCGTGGTCCGTCTTAACGAGTCATGTTAAAGAAACGGTGCTGCTCAATCACTGCCGCGCGGTGGAAGCGGCCATGCGCGCCTATGCGGAAAAATATCAGTCGGATGTCGCATACTGGGGTGCGGTTGGCTTGTTGCATGACGTCGATTTTGAAAAATACCCGCAGCAGCATCCGACGCAGGCCGCCATGCTGCTGCAGCCGCATGGCTATAGCGAAGCGTTCATTGCCGACGTCGAATCGCATGCCAGAGACTGGCCGGGCGAACGCAGCCAGCTGCAAAAAACGCTCTATGCGGTCGATGAACTGACCGGTTTCATCATCGCCTGCGCTTTGGTAAGGCCGGACAAAGACCTGGCGAATGTCGAAGTGAAATCCGTGTTGAAAAAATTAAAAGACAAGGCGTTTGCGCGCGCGGTCAATCGCGAGACGCTCTGGGCAGGCGCCGAAATGCTGGGGGTCGAGATGGCGGATCACATTGAGTTTGTACGGGCCGCGCTGGCGAAGGACTATCAATAGAGAGGAAACAAGCCTTCCCGTGCAGCAACGCGTTTGCTGTAACGAACTTCTTATAAATTGTCGCTAAAAATAATTGAAAAAAGAGATTTATGCGCGGTTTTTTGCTATGATGAGAGAGCATAAATTTATAAAGAAAATGAAGGTAAGGCGCAATGAACTGGAAAAAAGAGCTGGCGATTGTCGGACTGTGCGTGGCGGTCCTGGTGCCGGTGCTGAGCGGCTGTTTTAGCGACCCGGTAAAGAGCGAATTGGAAGAGTACGTCAGCTTTGAATTCGAACAGGGCAAGAAGGCGCAGGAATTGTCGAGCGAAGCGGAAGACCGTTCGATCACGAGCGCGCAAACGAAGGAAGAGCTGGTGCAAATATTGCAGCAGCGCAAAGAGCACTTGCTGAAAAAGCTGGACGGACAGCGCAAGTATGAAGCGAAAACGCCGCAGATCAAAGAGATTCATGCCAAAGGAATCACGTTGTTGGAAAACAAGGTGCGGGTATATGAGAAATTCGTCGAGATGGTCAATACGCCGCAGGAGCGTTGGGAACGCGATGAAATGCTGCAGCAGCGTCAGCTGGAGATCGACCGGCTTAACAAAGAGTACCAACGCGAATTGCGCAGTCTGATGACGGACAAGCACGTAAGGGTAAAGATGTAAGAGGACAGATCTGGCTAAGACCGGGTCGGTCCTCTTTTTTTGCGTAAGCAAACGCATTGGATAAATATGGATTTTGCCGCTCTGAAATGATACAATTGGCTTAGATAGGAAAAAAATTCCTGCACCTTAGACAGCGAGGGATGAAGGAGGCGGATGCGATGCTGCGCATTGAGCATCTCAGTGTGAAAGTTCAGGGGAAACTTATCTTGCGCGACGTGAACCTGCATATAAAACCGGGGGAGGTGCATGCGTTATTCGGGCCGAACGGTACCGGGAAATCGACGCTGGTCGGGGCGGTCATGGGCTTTCCCCGCTTTAGCGTCGTCGAGGGGCGAATTTTGTTCGGCGAAACCGATATTACGGCGCTGCCGGTCGATGTCCGCGCCGAGCTGGGTCTTGGCGTGATGATTCAGCGTCCGCCGACGATCCGCGGCCTGACGCTGCGCCAAATGGTAACGCTCTGCAGCAGAGAAGCGGTGGACGCCGACGCGTTGGCGGCAAAATTGAATCTGAGCGAATTTCTTGACCGCAATGTGAATGAAGGCTTTTCGGGCGGGGAGATCAAGCGTTCTGAGTTGTTGCAACTGATGGCGCAGAAGCCGGATCTGCTCTTGCTTGATGAGCCGGAATCCGGCGTAGACCTGGAAAATATTGCGCTGGTCGGCGCCGCCGCCGACTGGATCATGGAACGCGGCGCGGCGGTCGCGGAAAACGTTGCGCCGGGAGAGTCGCTGCGGCAACGGCGGGCGAAACGCAGCAAATCCGGCCTGATCATCACGCATACCGGACACATTCTGCAGTATGTTCCGGCTGATATTGCCCATGTACTCTATGACGGCACGATTTCCTGCAGCGGAAATCCACAGGAGATGCTAAGCTGCATCCGTCAGGGCGGCTATGAACACTGCATCCGTTGCGCAGAAGGAAGGGGGAACTGTCAATGAGCGAAGAGAAAACGGCTGGCTGGAAGGCAAAAGCGGAAAAAGCAACGGAGAAACTTGGCTTATACGGCGCGGATGTCGATCTGAAACGCTATACGGACGACGAAGCAAAGGCAGCGACAGGGGATGATCTGACGCCGAAGCGGCGCAAGGCGCTCGAACAGGTCGGCGTGGAAACGGAAGCCGATGCCGCGACGCGCTCCGGCAGTTATGTGCAGATGAATCATTCGGTTCTGCAGTGCAGCATGGCGGAAGAAGGGCTCGAAGTGATGTCGACCGATCAGGCGCTGCGCTGCCATCCCTGGCTCGAAGAGTACTGGTGGAAGACCGTGTCGGCGGATGCCGACAAATATACTGCCAGAGCGGCCTTGCACCAGGAGCACGGCTATTTTATCCGCGCGCTGGCGGGGGTAAAGGTGCCGCATCCGGTGCAGGCCTGTTTGTATATCAGCCAGGACGGGCTGATTCAGGACGTGCACAATATGATCATTGTCGAAGAAGGGGCGGAGCTGCATGTGATCACCGGTTGCACGACCGATCCGGACGTCAAACGCGGCATGCATATCGGCATCAGCGAATTTTTTATCAAGAAAGGCGGCAAACTGACCTTTACGATGATCCATCAATGGGCGGAAGAAGTGGCGGTCAGACCGCGCACCGGAGTGGTGGTCGAAGAAGGCGGCGTCTTTTTGTCGAACTACATTTGTTTGAAGCCGGTACAGGATTTGCAAATGTATCCGACGGTGCGCCTGCTCGGAAAGGATTCGCTGGCGCGCTTGAATTCGATTTTGGTGGCGCTGCCGGGCTCGCATCTTGACGTCGGCGGGCGCGCCGTTCTGGCAGCGCCGGGGGCAAAAGCCGAAATTATCGCCCGTACCTTGAGCCTTGGCGGAACTAGCATTAATCGCGGCCACTTGTTGGCCTCTTCGGCGGAAACAAGGGCGCATCTTGAATGCCATGGCTTGATTCTCAACCCGGCAGGCGTAATTTATGCGATTCCCGAACTGGAAGTACGGACTGACAATGCAGAATTGAGCCACGAAGCGGCGGTCGGAAAGATCGCGCCGGAAGAAATCGAGTATCTGATGGCCAGAGGGCTCAGTGAAGAGACCGCGGTCGCCACGATTGTGCGCGGCTTCTTGCACGTCAAGATCGAGGGCTTGCCCGATGCGCTGACGCAGGAGATCGAGCGCGCGATCGATGAATTCAGCGGCGGACGCGGCGCTTAGCAAAAAGAAAAAGCAAAGAGGCTTGTCTTACTGCTGATGCAGTGCGGCAATCCTCTTTGCTTTTTTTCTTGTTTATACGGACGGCAAGGTGATGACGAAAGAAGTGCCTTTGCCGACTTCGCTTTGGCAGGTGATGCTTCCGAAAAGTTGCAGCGTGATGATGTTGTATACGATGTATAGACCGAGTCCGATGCTGCCGGCGCCGCGCCGGGTCGTGAAAAACGGATCGAATATCTTTTCGCGCATTTCCGGCGACATGCCATGGCCGTTGTCCCGGCAGGTCAAGATGAAGGAGCCGTTTGCGTCAAACGTGACCGAAAGGGTGATCTTGCCGCATTGCTGCGGCGCGAACGCATGATGCTGGCAATTCAGCAGCAAGCTTGTGACGATATGCGAAAAGGCGGCAGGGAAACTGTCCAGCTCGATATGTTCGGCGCAAAGGATCTCGATCTGATGGCAAAAATCAGGATTGGCGGAACGCAGACTGTTCACCAGCGTCTCCAGATATTCGCGAACGATAAAACGCTGTCGCGTCTCGCCGCTTTGATCGACCGATACCTGTTTGAAGTTGCGGATCAGTTGCACAGCCTTGTTCAGACTGGTAAGGAGCAGCTCGATCGATTCCTGGCTGTCTGCGAGCAATTGCGTAAAGTCGCTGCGTTTCATGCGCCCTTCTGCATAACGGGCGGCGGTGGCGAGAAACAGTTCCTGCAGGTGCGAAGAGACCGTGATCGCAACGCCGACCGGGGTGTTGACCTCGTGCGCCAAGCCGACGACCAGATTGCTGAGCGCGGCTCTTTTTTCCGAATGGATCAAAATTTCCTGGGTCTTCTTCAAACGGTCCAGCGCTTCCGTCAATTCAAAGTTCATCGCCATGAGTTCCTGGTTGAGCGAAGTCAGTTCCTGGGTACGCAATTCCACTTTCATTTCCAGGCGGTCATGCGCGCTCTGTAGTGCATCGGCAGCCTCTTTGCGCGCGGTGATGTCTTCCATGCTGCCGTCGTAGAAGGCCGCGCGCCCGTCAGAGGCGCTAATGCCGCGCATGCTGAGGCGGACCCAGATGAAGCGGCCGTCTCTGCGACGCATTTTCAGTTCGGCATCGAGCGAAGCATCGTTGCTGCCGCAAAGAGTTTGCCAGCGTTCATGATCCTGAATGGAGGCGTAAAAATCGGTCAGGCGATAAGCGGAGAGCGGCGTCTGCTCGGGCCAGGCCAGCATTTGCTGAAAGGCGGGGTTGGCATCAATGATCTGTCCGTCAAACATGGTGCGAAAGAGACCGATCGGCACTTCGGCGAAGAGGCTGCGATAACGCTGTTCGCTCGTCGCGAGTGCTTCCTGACGGGCTTGCAATGTCCGGCTCATTTGTGAAAAATCGAGTGCGAGCTTATTGAGCTCGGCGAAGAAAGTCGGCGGCGTTTGCGCCTCGGCTTCCGGATAATCGCCGCAGGCAAGCGCCGCAGTGCTGCGGCTCAATTCCTCAATCGGCTGGACGATGTCGCTGCGCAGGCTTTGGCTAAGACTGCGCCAGACGGCGAGCCAAAGCAAAAGGGCGATCGCTAAAGAGAAGGCGAATGCGCCAAGGTAGGGGCCCCATGAGGCAAGAAGCGGCGTCTGGGTGATGATGATCCAATCGTTTTTCGTCGTCTTAGCGGTGCTGGCGAGAAAGAAAGCGCCGTTGTTTTGGTAAATCGCCGTCGTATTGCCGTGCAAGCCTTGCTGGAAAATCGAAAGATTGCTTAGGTTCGTTTGCTGGCGGATTTGCTGTGCGCTCGGGTAGGCCAGCAAGGTGCCGGACTGATCGAGGATGAACACGGTATTGCCCCGGTTCACGTCGTTGAGTTCTTCGATTTGCTGTTGCACGCCGTTTAAGTTTAAGGCGCCGATCAAACGTCCGTGCGGCAGCGTTTTCGCCAGATAAACGGTCGGTTCGCCGGTGCGCAGCGAGATGAACGGCCGAGAGACCAGCAGCTGATCCGATTCCGTCAGTTCCTCAAAATAGGGCAGATTGGACATATCCATGCCCTGATAACGTGGGTCGGGCGGCATCAGTAAGACGATGGTGTCTTTTTCATCCAAATAATAAATCGTTTCAAAGATGCCGTACGCTTCCCAACTGCTTTGCGTAAAAGCGACGAGGTCTGCGGGCGATTTTGCGGCTGCCTTGGCTAGTGCGTCAAGCATGCGATCACCGTTCTTGAGGTAGTGATCGACCATTTGCGCAGTCGTCAGAGCGGTTTGTTCCTGGTGCTGCTTTAAGGTGCGGTCGTTGAAATATGTCGCGCTGCAAAGCACTGCGAGGCCTAAAAGCAGCAGAGGAATAAACAATCGCCCGAGCAGCAGACGCAGCAGCACCCGTTCCAAAGGCGGAATTTTTTCGCGAGGAGAACGCATGCACACCACCCCTTTGCGTTGACTTTAGCGGAAAGGCTATTGCTTGGCTTGCGACAAGGTGGCAAGAATGACAAACTTGCCGTTACGAATCGTGCTGAGATAGAACGGACGCACAACGTCGCCGTTGGCGCTGAAAGAAATCGTATCCAGTAAGCCGGGGAAATCTTTGGTGTCGAGCAACGCCTGGCGCAATCCTTCACGTTGGCCGCCTGTCTTTTTCAAAGCATTGGCCAGAACCAAGGCTGCTTCGTAACCGAAAGAAGCGCCGAACGAAGGTGCGCGGCCGAAACGTGCCTGGTATTGCTGTTTAAAGGTTGAGAAAAGCTGGTTTTCGTTGTCGAGCGCATAGGCCTGTTCAATTTCCATCCCTTCGACCGCCATGCCGCCATTGTGCAGAAGAATCTCTGTCTGCGCCCATGCGGAAGCGAAGAGCGGCACACGCCAGCCCATCAACCGAGCGCGCTGCGCGATCAACGCTGCATCGATATCAGAGGTAACCAAGAGCAGACCGTCCGGTTCGGCTTGGCTGAGTTCTTTGAGTAACGGAGCGAAATCGGGCTGTTTGGAAGAGGCGTACGAGATGGATTTGACGACGCTGCCGCCTAAACGGGTATATTTATCGCTGAAGACATCCCGGTACGTCAACGCGTAGGCGGCGTTGTCGCTATCCGATAAAATGGCGATTTTTTTCAGCGCATGATCTTGATAGACATAGCTGGCGAAGCCGCGCGCGCTGTCCAGAAACGTAGGATAAACGCGGAAGAAATAAGGCGATTTGCCGCTCAGGTCGGGCGTCGATGCGGTCGGACTGAGCAGAACGATTTTAGCCGGATCCGTTACCTGAAGGCCGAGCGTGGTTTGCGCGCTGGTGGCATGGCCGATGATCGCAGCCACATTGGCCTGCAGCAGCTGATGGATCGCTGCGCGGGCGCCGTCGCCAGTGCCCAGGTCGTCTTGAATCAGCAGTTCGATCGGACGGCCTGCGATGCCGCCGGCTGCATTGAGATTGTCAACAGCCAGCTGTACGCCGTTGCGTTCCTGAACGCCCAGTTCCGCCTGCTTTCCCGTCAGGTCGGCGACGAAGCCGATCCGGACCGGTTCTTTTTTCAGGCAGCCGCCGAGCGGCAAGGCGAACAAAAAGAGCAACGCAGTCAGAAAGAAAAACGAGCGGCGCAAGAAAATTTCTTTCAACCCAATCACCTCATCTTCACGTAGTGCGAACAAAGAAAAGCCTTGTTTGGTAATTTCTAGAATTTTGCACGTTATCCTGCCGGCAGAAACGACAATATGGATTTTAAATGAAGAAGGCGGCGATAATGGTAGAGCAGTCGAAAAATAATGGCGCAAATAAAGGGGAAAGCGGAACGAGAGAAAATATATAGTGTATGAAACGGAGCGTCAAAGACAGGGGGAATACGATGAACTATCGACCTGACCCGCTGCGCTATGAAACGATGCGCTATCAGCGCTGCGGCAAAAGCGGACTGAAACTGCCGGCGATCTCACTGGGCCTGTGGCATAATTTCGGTGAGGTGAATCAGGCGGAAAACTGCCGGGCGATGCTGCGCAGAGCCTTTGATCTTGGCATTACCCATTTTGATCTGGCTAACAATTACGGGCCGCCGCCCGGCTCGGCCGAGGAAATGTTTGGCCGTATTTTGCACAGCGATTTTGCGGCGCTGCGCGACGAAATGATCATCGCGACGAAGGCGGGCTATGCGATGTGGCCCGGTCCTTACGGCGACTGGGGTTCGAAAAAATATCTCATTGCCAGCCTCGAGCAAAGCCTAAAGCGGCTAGGGCTTGATTATGTCGATATTTTTTATCATCACCGTCCTGATTCGGAAACGCCGTTGGAGGAAACGATGGCGGCGCTCGATCAGATCGTTCGCCAAGGCAAGGCTCTCTATATCGGTCTGTCCAATTACAAAGCGCCGGAGGCGGCGCAGGCGCTTCGTATCTTGCGCAAGCTGGGTACGCCTTGTCTGATTCACCAGCCGAAGTATTCGATGCTTGAACGCTGGCCGGAAGACGGCCTGCTGGATTTGCTGGAAAAAGAGGGCGTCGGCAGCATTGCATTTTCTCCTTTAGGCAAAGGCGTGCTGACGAATCGCTATCTGGACGGCATTCCGAGCGACTCGCGCGCGGCAAGCGGCAGCGCCTTCCTGCAGGCGGCCGATTTGACGCCGCAATTGGTAGCGAAGGTTCAGCGCCTGCATGAGATCGCTAGGGAACGAGGGCAGAATATGGCGCAAATGGCATTGGCATGGGTGCTGCGCGGCGCTCGCATTACCTCGGTCTTGATCGGCGCCAGCAAAGTGAGTCAGATTGACGACTGTATCGGTGCGTTGAAAAATTTGCAGTTCGCAGACGAAGAACTGCGGCGCATCGACGAAATCCTGCGTTAAAGAAAGAGGCTGCCTGGTAGCCTCTTTTGCATTATTTTTCAAATATTTACAAAAAACAGATAAGAAGCGGCAGGAATTTTCACGGGAAGAGAGAAATGTAAAACAGACTTAATTAAATTCTTAATAAAGCGTGTAATATAAATGAGAAATTTGTCGATTTACTAGGGAGGGGCAAAGATGGCTGAACTACGCTGGAATCCTTTACTGCGAACCTGGACGATGGTGGCGTCGAATCGCCAGGCCAGACCGCATTTGCCGAAAGAATGGTGTCCCTTTTGTCCGGGTTCCGGTAAAGTACCCGAGCAATATGACGTGTTTGCCTACGATAATGACTTTCCCGCGCTGAGCCAGACCCCCGGTTTGCCGGATGCGGTGGCTGGCGGTCCGTACCGGAGTGCGGAAAACTACGGCAAGTGTGAAGTGATTTTGTATTCGCCGGATCATACGAGCAGCTTGTCTGCGTTGCCTGTCGCGCATATCGAGAAGTTGCTGACGTTGTTGGCAGAGCGTCAGGCAGAGCTAAGCCGGGATCCGAAAATAAAATATATCTTTCCTTTTGAAAATCGCGGCGAAGAAGTCGGCGTGACGATGCCGCATCCGCATGGCCAGATCTATGCCTATTCGTTCGTGCCGCAAAAGATTCAGATCGAGCTGGACAGTTGCCGCGCATACCATGAAAAAGAAAAGCGCTGTCTGCTCTGTGATATGAACCGGGAAGAAAAAAGATTTGCGCAGCGCATTGTCGCTGAAAATGAAAACTTTTTGGCTTATCTGCCGTTTTTCACCGATTATCCGTATGGCGTCTTCATTGTCAGCAAGGAACACAAGGGCGATCTTACGCAATTCGATGCGCAGGAGAAAAAGGATCTGGCGCGGATCTTGAAATGCGTGACTGCTGCTTTTGACAAATTGTTTGGGCGTCCGTTTCCGTATATGATGTGTCTGCATCAGACGCCGGTAAACTGCGCAGAAGATGAGAACGCGGATGCGTATTATCATTTTCATATTGAATTCTATCCGCCGCTTCGCGAAGCGAAAAAAATCAAGTTTTATGCGTCCTCTGAAATGGGGGCGTGGGCAGCCTGCAATCCGCATGCGGTGGAAGAGACGGTTGAAGCCTTGCGGAACGCTTGCGCCGCGGTACAAGAGGAAGCGGAGGAAAAGTCATAATGGATGCGAAACAGCTGACGGCATTGTTTGAAAAAAATTATGGTGCAACGCAGGAACCGGTACGCTGTTTTTTTGCGCCGGGCCGCGTCAATCTGATTGGCGAACATATTGATTATAACGGCGGCTTTGTCTTTCCAGCGGCTTTGTCGGTCGGCATCTGGGGTGCGTTGCGTTTTCGCCGCGACAACCGGGTCTGCCTGAAATCGACGAATGCCGAACTGGCCGTAAATCTGGAATTGACCGATACGCTCACTTTTTTGTCCGAAGACGGTTGGGCCAACTATCCCAAAGGCGTTTTTGCCAAATTGTTCAATGCAGGAATGACGCTCAAAGGCTGCGATATTTTGTTTTCCGGCAATCTGCCGGATGGCGCAGGGTTGTCGTCGTCGGCGGCGCTGCTGGTACTGACTGCGTTCATGCTGCGCAGCGCTGCCGGGGAGACAGCGATCGACCGCGTCGCGCTGGCTCGTTTTTGCCAGCAGGTGGAGAATGAATTTATCGGCGTCAACTGCGGCATCATGGATCAGTTTTCGATCGCGATGGGGCAGAAGGACAAGGCGATGCTGCTTGACTGCGAAACGCTTGCCTATGAATATATACCGTTTGTCTTGCAGGAACACAGCCTTGTCATCATGAACAGCAACAAGAAGCGCGAGCTGGCCGACTCGAAATACAACCAACGGCGCAGCGAATGTGAAGCGGCGCTCGATATTTTGCGCCGCCGCAAAGCGCTGAAGAATCTTTGCCAGGCGAGCGTGGCCGAAGTGGAAGAGCAATTGAGCGATGCAACGCTGCGTCGCCGGGCGCGCCATGTGGTAACGGAAAATGAAAGGGTGAAGCAGGCGAAAATCTGTTTGATGCAGGGCGATATGGCCGCTTTTGGGCAATTGATGCGCGAATCGCATGCGTCGCTGCGCCAGGATTATGAAGTAACGGGACGCGAGCTGGATTGCTTGGTCGACTTGGCGCTGAAAGCGCCGGGCTGCATTGGCGCACGTATGACCGGCGCCGGATTTGGCGGTTGTGCGATCGCGCTGGTAAAACGCGATGCGGTCACAGCTTTTAGCGAGCAGGTCGGAGCAGGCTATAGCCAGGCCACCGGTTTGAAAGCCGACTTCCATGTCGCCGCGGTATCGGATGGAGTGAAGGTTCTGGCCTAGCGTGATGGAACGGCATAGGTTAAAGAAGATAAAGGGGTTTTTTGCCATTTAAACGAAAGTAATATAATGCGCCGGGCCGAATGCAGGAAAGATTCCTCGTTAGCCGGGCCGACGCAGGCGCTGACGCGCGATGGCGCGCCACGACAGGCGCCAAGATAGGGGGAACAGCAATGAATATACTAGTTACCGGCGGTGCCGGTTATATCGGCTCGCATACGGTGCGCCTGCTGGCTAAAGCCGGACACGAGGTCGTCGTATACGACAATTTGAGCAAAGGGCATAAGGAAGCGGTCGCCGGACACCGTCTGGTAAAGGGAGACATCTTTGACAGCGCGCTGCTGCGCGAAACGATCCGACGTAATTCGATAACGGCCGTCGTTCATTTTGCCGCCTACAGTCTGGTTGGCGAATCGATGGAAGAACCGCAGGCTTATTATCGCAACAATGTGGGAGGAACGTTGAATCTGCTTGATGTAATGGCCGAATGCGGCGTCAAGCAGCTGGTCTTTTCCTCGACGGCGGCGGTGTACGGCGAGCCGTCCGCGGCAATGATCACGGAAGAGATGGAAAAAAAGCCGGCGAGCGTATACGGACGAACGAAACTGATCATGGAAAATGCGATGGAAGACTATTCGCGCGCGTACGGTTTGCGCTACAAGGCGCTACGCTATTTCAACGCCTGCGGCGCCGATCCGGCGGGCGATATCGGAGAGGATCACCAGCCGGAAAGCCATCTGATTCCACTGGTGCTGCAGACCTGTCTCGGACAGCGTGAATCGATCAAGATCTTCGGCGAAGATTATCCGACGCCGGATGGAACCTGCGTGCGCGATTACATCCATGTCAACGATCTGGCGCAGGCGCACCTGCTGGCGGTAGAAGCGCTCGAAGCCGGGCAGGGGTCGGGCGCGTACAATCTCGGCAATGGAAATGGCTTCAGCGTCCGGCAAATCATTGATGCGGCCGAAGCGGTCACCGGCATTGCAATCCGGCGCGAAGCCGCTCCGCGGCGCAGCGGCGATCCGGCGATTCTGGTCGCTGCCGCGACGAAGATTAAAGAGGAATTAGGCTGGGAGCCTCAATTTTGTGAGATCAATGAAATTATTGCCACCGCCTGGCGTTGGCATGAGAAAAATCCCCGCGGTTTTACCGCAAAAAGGTAGGGCTTGCGATGCAATTGAGCAAACCGGTCAGCAATGAAACATTGATCCTTGACATGATCCGGCGGCGCGGACCGATTTCGCGCGCCGATATCGCAAAGCTTACCGGTTTGACGCCGCCGACGGTCAATACGATCAGCGGACGTTTGGAAATGCTGGAGTTGATTCAAACGGATCGGCTCGGCGAATCAAGCGGCGGACGGCGTCCCGTATTGATGAAAGTCAATCCGGCGCGGGAACAGATTGTCGTCATTCACATCCGCTCCTATAAGATGATCGGTTATGTGATCGACCCGGCGCTCGGGATTCATTACAAGCACAGCAGCAATATCCGCGGCCTCGGGCAGCAGGATGTCGTCGATCTGCTGGTCGCTATGGTCGGCGAGTGTTGCAAGGAAGCGATGCAAGAAATCGTCGCCATCGGCGTCGTTGCGCGCGGCCCGGTGCGTGCCAAGGAAGGGATTTCGGTCTTTGCGCCGAACATTGGCTGGCGCAATATGCCGCTCAAATATATCCTGGAAGAGAAGTTTCGCTTGCCGGTCTTTGTGGAAAACGATGCGAAAGCCTTGACGAACGGCGAGTATTACTATGGCGCGGCGAAAAACGCCAATAACCTGTTGCTCTTGAAAGTCGGCTATGGGATCGGTTGCGGCCTGATGTTCAGCGGCAGTCTCTACCGGGGCGTGAACAACAGCGCCGGTGAAGTCGGACATATGACGCTCGATATGAACGGCCCGCGCTGCAGCTGCGGTAAACAGGGCTGTCTCGAAGCGCTGGCTTCGGAGAGCGCGCTGGTTGAATTTATGAGTGAGGCGTTGCAGGGCGGCGCAACAAGTCTGGTGTCTGAAATCCTGGAAGGCGAGATCGCGCAATTGACTGCCGATGAAATCTACCAAGCTGCCGAAGCGGGCGATCCATTGGCTTGCAAGATATTGAAAAAAGTAGCGCATCATTTGGGGCTTGGTATTGCGAATATGGTGAATGCGCTGAATCCGGAACTGATCGTAATCAGCGGCGGCTTGGCCGTTGCGCAAAAATTCATCGAACAGCAACTGCAGGAAACGGTGAATGAACACTCATTCGAAAGCTGCAGCAGCGTGCTGGAGATTCGCTACTCGAACGAAACGGCAATCCATACGGCAAAGGGCATGGCCGATATGGTACTGGCTGAAATTGCCGACTCGGCCTGGCTGAGTCAGCGCTAACGGTGGTCGTTATCATGAAACGATCCGGCCTTAAATATCGGAATCTTCCGAATGCTAAGGCGAACGGTTTGGCTCATGGTATATGATATTCCACAAAATTTGGTAAGGAGGGTTAATCTGTGAAACGGAACTGGAAAGGTCTCATTCTCACCACGATGCTCGCGGGAGCATTATTCGCCGGGTGCTCAAGTTCGACGCCGGCGGCCACAGACAAGGCCAAATCGACGATCGGTGTGGCCATCTACAAGTTTGACGATACCTTTATGACGGGTGTTCGCAACGCGATTTCCAAAGCAGCCGAAGGAAAAGCCCAAGTGGATATCGTAGACAGCCAAAATGCGCAGGCGACGCAAAATGACAAAGTGGACCTCTTTATCAGCAAAAAGGTGAATGCGCTGGCGATCAATCCGGTTGACCGCGCTGCCGCCGGTGTTATCATCGACAAAGCGAAAAAAGCCAATATCCCTGTCGTCTTCTTCAATCGCGAGCCGTTGGCCGAAGACATGAAGAAATGGGACAAAGTCTTTTATGTCGGAGCCAAAGCGGAAGAATCCGGCACGATTTCCGGTCAGTTGATGGTCGATTACTTTAAAGCGCATCCGGAAGCGTATCGCAGCAAGGATAACGTAGTTCACTATGTTATGCTGAAAGGCGAACCGGGCCATCAAGATGCCGAACTGCGCACCAAATATGCGATCAAAGCAATGGAAGATGCCGGTTTGAAAGTCGTTAAAGTAGCGGAAGACACCGGCATGTGGGATCGCGTCAAAGGCCAGGAAAAAATGGCTGCCTTCTTAGCGGCCAATGGCGACAAGATCGACTGCGTATTTGCCAACAATGACGACATGGCGCTGGGCGCGATTGAAGCGCTGAAAGCTGCCGGTTACTTCAAAGACGGCAAATATATCCCGGTTGTCGGCGTAGATGCGACCGCTCCGGCCCTGAAAGCCCTCGAAGACGGCACGCTGCTCGGCACCGTGCTGAACGATGCCAACAACCAAGGCAAGGCGACGTTTGCCATTTCCAACGCACTGGCGCAAGGCTTAGTGCCGAACAAAGAGAACACCGGCTTTGAAATCATCGACGGAAAATATGTCTGGGTCCCTTACAAGAAAATCACCAAGGCGAACATGAACGAAGCCAAGTAAGGCAAAGCGGCTGACGGCAGGGGCAGCGGCCCCTGCCCGCCACCCGTGCACCGAACTGCAAGGGAAAGAGAGGCGCGACAGCATGACAGACACTGGCTATATATTAGAAATGAAGAATATCTCCAAAGCGTTTCCCGGCGTCAAGGCGTTGGACAATGTTTCGTTCCAACTGCGTCCTGGAACCGTTCATGCCTTGATGGGGGAAAACGGCGCTGGTAAGTCGACGCTGATGAAATGCCTGTTTGGCATCTATAAGCAAGATGCCGGAGAGATTTTCTTAAACGGCAGCAAGGTGGAAATCGATAATTCAAAAGATGCGTTGAATCATCGGATCTCAATGATCCATCAAGAGTTGCACCCGGTGCCGCATCGCAACGTAATGGAAAATATCTGGCTGGGCCGCTTTCCGGTAAAAAGTTACGGTCCGCTTAAGTTGATCGACGAGAAAAAAATGCGTCAGGACACGGAGGCGCTGCTAAAGGATTTGGAAATTGACATCAAAGCGACGACGCGGGTCGGCAGTCTGTCGGTGTCGAAGATTCAGTCGCTCGAAATCGCGAAAGCGGTTTCGCATAATGCGCGCGTCATCGTAATGGACGAACCGACCTCTTCGCTCAGCGACACGGAAGTCGAGCATCTCTTCCGCATCATTCGCGATCTGCAAAAACGCGGCGTGGCAATCATTTATATATCGCATAAAATGGAAGAAATTTTAAAAATATCGGATGATGTGACAATTATGCGCGACGGCAAGCATATGGGAACCTGGCCGGCCGCGGAACTGACGACCGACCTGATCATTTCCCGCATGGTCGGCCGCGATATGACGCATCGTTTCCCGCCGCGCAGCAATGTGCCGGGCGATGTGGTGCTGCGCGCGGAAAAGCTGACCTCCATCTATCCGAAATCGTTCCGCAATGTCAGTTTTGATTTGCGCAAAGGCGAGATCCTCGGCATCGGCGGCCTGGTCGGCGCGCAGCGCACCGAACTGATCGAATCGCTTTTCGGTCTGCGGGCGATGTCGGAAGGGCGATTTTTCATCAACGGCAAAGAAGTGAAGATTAAATCGCCGGTCGATGCGAAAAAGAATAAGATGGCGCTCCTGACCGAGGAACGGCGGGTGACCGGGATTTTTCCGGTGCTGTCGGTGTTGGAAAACGTCGCGATGGCCAAGCAGGCGCGTTATGAGACGCCTTATTTTCTGCTGGACGACGCAGCGCGGCGCAAAGACGCTAATGAGAGCATGGAAAAGCTGCGCGTGAAAACGCCGTCGATCAAGACGCTGATTAAAAACCTCTCCGGCGGCAATCAGCAAAAGGTGCTGTTGGCTCGCTGGCTCCTGACGGAACCGGAGATCCTGCTGCTCGACGAACCGACCCGCGGCATCGATGTCGGCGCCAAGTATGAGATCTACACGATCATCGCCGAACTCGCCAAGCAGGGCAAGAGCATCATCATGATCTCCTCGGAAATGCCGGAACTGCTCGGCATGTCGGACCGGATCATGGTGATGAGCGAGGGGCGGCTGACCGGGATCATTGAAGGCTCAGAAGCAAATGAAGAAGCAATCATGCGCCTAGCGGCTCAGGGCATGGCGTAATAAGGAGGGTGCCATTGTGAATATAGACGGAAAAAGAATACAGGAATTTATCACGCAAAATGCCATCTATATCGTGCTGTTCGTATTGACAATCGGGATTGCCATTTATGATCCCCGTTTCTTATCGGTAACGACGATGCGTGATATTCTGCTCCAGTCATCCACGCGGGCGATCATCGCACTGGGCGCGGCCTTCGTACTGATTACCGGCGGCGTCGACTTGTCGACCGGCCGCGTCGTCGGCCTGACTGCGGTCATCTCGGCCTCGATGCTGCAGGTATCTGATTATTCGAGGCTTTTTTACCCGAATATGCCCGAACTGCCGCTTTGGCTGCCGGTACTGCTGGCGATTTTCGCAGGCCTTTTAGTCGGCGTGGTCAACGGTTTGATCGTTTCGCGCTTCCATGTCCCGCCGTTCATTGCGACGCTCGGCACGATGGTCATCGTCTATGGCGTGAACTCGATTTACTTTGACATGAAGCCGAATGAATCGCAGCCGATCGGCGGCCTGCGGCCTGACTTCACGAATCTTGGCTCCGGCGCATTCGGCTCCGGCGACTATACGGTGCCTTATATTGTCCTGATCGCCCTGGCGATTTCCTATGTGGTCTGGGTCATTTTCAACAAGACGCGTCTGGGTAAGAATATGTATGCGATCGGCGGCAACGTGCAGGCCGCGGTTGTTTCCGGCATCAACGTCAGCCGCAACCTGCTGATCATTTATGCGATCGCCGGCGCGCTGTACGGTATCGCAGGGGTGCTCGAAGCGGCACGGACCGGCGGTGCGACGAACAATTACGGCAACATGTACGAACTCGATGCGATCGCCGCCTGCGTCGTCGGCGGCGTGTCGACCGCCGGAGGGATCGGCACCGTGCCCGGTGTCCTGGCGGGCGTCTTGATTTTCGGCGTCATCAACTACGGCCTGACCTTTATCGGCATCAACCCTTATTGGCAACTGATCATCAAAGGCCTGATCATCGTCATGGCGGTTGCGTTCGACATCCGAAAATATCTCGCGAAGAAATAAAAAGACTTCTTTGCAACAGGGGGAATCCCGGCGATAAAAGCGGGCTGCAGCGCAGCTGTCTTTTATCGCCGGGAACTTTTTTTGCAGACTATACTTTAGGCCAGTGTGCCCAGGCTTAAAATTTGTTAGAGTTAAACGTGTGGCAGGATCAAAGTCAGCGAAAGCGGGTGAAGGTTTGAAAGCGATTGAAATCATTTTCTGCGGCAACTCGCTCTACCTATATAGTCTGGCCTCTTCGCTGCAAACGGCAAAAGAACTGCGCGTGCGGCTGATCGAGCAGACGCTGCAGGAGGCCGGAGCGGAACTGAAGATGCTGAACCCCGACGTCGTGATTTTCGAGGCGACAGAAGGCCAGGCGTCGTTTGACGTATTTGCGGCAAGCGCCGCGCCGCCGCTCTTGGTCGCAGTCAGAGCGACGAGCGACGCGCTCGACGTGCGCTGCGGCGAGCGGCGCTTTACGGCAACGGTCGATGAGCTGCCGTTGCTTATTACCTCTTTGCTTTAGGAGAGAAAAAGTGCATACAAGAAGAAACGAGGTCAGCGGCAGCAGCGCGCCGTTGACCTCGTTTTAATATACCCTAAAGTGCTTATGCCGGAACCTGGCGCTGCTCTTCGATGATCCGGTCGAGGATCTCAGCGGCCTTGGCGATCACAAAGGTGCATTTTGTCTCCGGCGTGCGATGCTGGGCTTTTAATGCGTCGCAGTTCAGATCGCCCATTTCGCGTTGATACGCGGAGAGAAACTGCTGGCTGAGCTGTTTGATCGTTTCGCCTTCGTGCGCCCGTTCCTTGACGAAGAGGGCGCTTAAGACCATGATTGAGGCGGTCACTGCGCCGCAGGTGCTGCCGATGCCCATACCGCCGCCGAAACCGGCGGAGAGACGCAGTGCCTGGGGATCGAGGCCCAGTTTATAAATGAGATTGGCGCCGTAGAGTATCTTTTCGGCGCAATTGAAATCTTCGGCGTTGCCGAAGCCGCTTTCGATTAATTGTTGCAACATGGTGGAACCTCCTATAGTCGATTATGCTAACAACGTCTTATTCTCCGCTGGCGTATCTTTTTCCTGCGAGCAGAGTGAGAGGCGTCTGACAGCCTGCAGACATAGCCGAAGCGCAGGCGGCAAAGGTATAATCGGAGCAAGGAGCAAAGGAAAAAGGAGTGATACGATGAAAAGGAAAAATCTAATATTCTTGCTGGCCTGCAGCGTATGTCTGCTGTTGCTGCCGCTGCAAGAGGGAGAGGCGCGAGAAGAAGAACGCCCGGAATTCGCGCCGTATTTCACTGCTGCCGGCGTCAGAGGCGCCATGGTTGTATATGATCAAAAACGCGATCTTTTCATCTATGTCAATCGCGAGCGCTGCCGGGAAGGATTTCTACCGGCTTCGACATTCAAGATTCCAAATTCGCTGATTGGACTGGAGACGGGCGTGATTCCGGATGCGGACTATCTGTTGCCTTGGGACAGGCAGCAGCGCGACTTTCCTGACTGGAATCGCGACCACACGCTGCGCAGCGCGTTTCAATATTCAGTTGTCTGGTACTATCAGGAATTGGCGCGGCGCGTCGGCGCGGAGCGAATGCGGCAATATCTTGAACGGATTGGCTACGGAAACGGCGATATCGGCGGCAGGATTGACAATTTCTGGTTAACGGGAGCCTTGCGGATCAGTCCGGATGAACAGATCCAATTCCTGCGCCGCCTGCATGACGATGCATTGCCGTTTTCAAAACGGACGCTCGATCAGGTCAAGGATATCATGCTAAAAGAAAAAACAAAGGAGTATGTCCTGCGCGCAAAAACCGGCTGGGCCAACGAACCGGCGGACAATGTCGGTTGGTATGTCGGTTATCTGGAAACGGACGACAATGTCTATTATTTTGCGACCGTGCTGACCGCGCCTAAACCGGTGAAGGCCGATTTTACCGCGCAGCGCATTCAAATCACCAATGCGGTGTTGCATGAGCTTGGCATATTCTAATTAGAAGAGGGAAGAAGGTTCCGACAAGAAGCAGTAAAAGATAGGGAAGACACGAAGCGGTATGTGCTTCGTGTCTTTGTTGTTTTCTACGTCCGCTCGTAGTACAATCAATCTTCCTGCTAAATTTGCATGGGCAGCTTGACGGCAGCTGGTTTGGCCGATACAATAAATCATTGGTGATATGAAAATTCGGGAGCGACGATAAATGAACATCCAAATTTTCGGCAGGAAGAGCTGTCAGGATACCCGAAAAGCGGAGCGCTATTTTAAAGAACGGCGCATTGCATTTCAATTTATCGATTTGAAGGTTAAAGGTCTAAGTCGCGGTGAATTGGCTAAAGTACAGGCCGCCGTCGGCGGCATGACAAAGTTGATCGACGTAGAAAGCAAAGAATATGCCAGGCGGAATCTGAAATACATGCTGCATGATATTGAAGAAACGCTATTGGCTTCGCCGGTATTATTGAAAAGCCCTATCGTGCGCAACGGCGTCAAGGCGACGCTCGGCTATGCGCCGGAGGTCTGGCAGACTTGGGAATGAGGCAGCAACACAGGCAGTAAAAGCGAAAAGTAGGAGAGTATTTACGAATGAGCGTATTAACAGTTGAAAACGTATCCCATGGTTTTGGCGCACGGTCGATCTTGACCGATACCACGTTTCGCCTGCTCAAAGGTGAGCATGTTGGACTGATCGGCGCAAACGGCGAAGGAAAATCGACCTTTCTCAGCATTATCACCGGACAGTTGACGCCGGACGAAGGCAAGGTAGAATGGTGCCGTCGCGTCAAGGTCGGTTACCTGGATCAGCATGCGTCGCTGGAGCGCGGCAAGAGCATCCGCGACGTGCTGCGCGAAGCGTTCCAGTCGATGTACGATATGGAAGCGGAAATGCTGGCGATGTACGACAAGATGGGCGAGGCTTCGCCGGAGGAACTGGAAAAGATGATGGAGGATGTCGGCGAAATCCAGGACGTACTCGATCACGGCTCGTTTTACATGATTGACGCCAGAATCGAAGAAATCGCTAAAGGCCTCGGCCTGCTCGACATCGGTCTCGACAAGGATGTCGCGGATCTGAGCGGCGGGCAGCGCACCAAGGTGCTCCTGACGAAGCTGCTCTTAGAGAATCCGACGATTTTGATTCTCGACGAGCCGACCAACTATCTGGACTTTGAACATATCGAATGGCTGAAACGCTATCTGCAAAATTACGAGAATGCGTTCATCCTCGTATCGCATGATCTGCCGTTTTTGAATGAAGTTATCAACGTCATTTACCATATGGAAAATGCGGTCTTAACCCGTTATACCGGCAACTATGAACAATTCCAGGCGATGTATGAAATGCGCAAGAGCCAGGAACTGAAGGCGTATGAACGCCAGCAGCAGGAAGTCGACAAGATGGAAGATTTCATCGCCCGCAACAAGGCGCGCGTCGCGACGCGCGGCATGGCCAACAGCCGCAAGAAGCGGCTCGATAAGATGGAGATGCTGGAAAAACCGAAAGAACGGATCAAACCGGTCTTCCAGTTCCGCGAAGGACGCACGCCGAGCAAATATGTGGTGCAGTGCGAAGACCTCGTGCTCGGCTATGACGAGCCGTTGACCAGGCCGGTCAGTCTGATTTTAGAAAAAGGCAAGAAAGTCGCGATTCGCGGCGTCAACGGTCTGGGCAAATCGACGCTGTTAAAGACGCTGATCGGCGCGATTCGGCCGGTTTCGGGCAAGGTGGAAATGGGCGATCATTTGCAGATCGGTTATTTTGAACAGGAATCGAACCGTAAGAACAACAATACTGCGATCGAGGAAATCTGGCAGGACTTCCCGGGCCTCAGCAATTATGAAGTGCGCGCGGCGCTGGCGCGCTGCGGTTTGACGAATGAGCACATCACCAGCCAGATGATGGTCTTGAGCGGCGGCGAAAATGCGAAGGTCCGTCTTTGCAAGCTGATGCTGCAGGACGTTAACTGGCTGGTGCTTGACGAGCCGACCAACCATCTCGACCAGGATGCGAAGGACGAACTGAAACGGGCGCTGACCGAGTACAGAGGAACGGTCTTGCTGGTTTCGCATGAACCCGATTTTTATCAGGACTGGGTGACCGAGGTCTGGAATGTGGAAAACTGGACGACGAAAATCGTATAAACAGTCTGAAAAACCGCCGCTTTTGTCGGCGGTTTTTGTTTTATGAAATGAAGATAAAGCCTCATGCCAGCTTAATTTTGCTAAAACATGTCGTTTTTTTACAATGCGCTGTTTACCGCAATATAGTATAGTGGAAGAAAATAGAGCGCAGGAGGTAGAAATTATGGCAAAAAAAATCCTCATACTGACGGGTGACTGTGCGGAAGATTATGAAGTAAAGGTGCCGCAACAGGCGCTTGAAATGCTGGGCTATCAGGTGGATATCGCCGCGCCGGCCAAGCAGAAAGGCGATATGCTGCAACTGGTCGTACACGATTTCACGGGGCTGGATACCTACATTGAACTGACCGGTCATCGGATTCCGGTCGATCTGGCCGCGAAAGATGCCAAGGCCGCCGATTATGTCGGTCTGGTCGTGCCGGGCGGACGCGCGCCGGAATATATGCGGATGCACGCCGAGACGCTGCAATTGGTGCAGGATTTTTTCGCCGCCGGCAAACCGGTCGCGGCGATCTGTCACGGCACGCAATTGCTGGCTCCGGCAGGCGTCTTAAAAGGCAAGACGCTTACGTCGTATCCGGCCTGTGCGGCCGAGTGCCGTCTGGCGGGCGGTGAATGGGCCGACGTGCCGGTTGCGGTCAGCGGCAATCTGGTCACGGCGCAGGCCTGGCCGAACCATCCGGCCTGGTTGCGTTCTTTCGTAGACCTGCTCGGGGCGAAAATAACCTTATAAGAAGCGCAAGATTGACGGGGACTGCAGAAAAAAAGCAGTCCCCGTCGTTTTTTTACAATGCGTGGCGTGGTCGTTGTATTAAGATGAAGAAGCTGAAAAAATTCTGCAACAGGGAGGTTTTTTTATGGGATGCAAAGCGGCGTTTCTTTTTGTCGCGCCGAAGGCGAATGAAAAAGAACACAGGACGGTGATCCATACGCCGGAGCTGGAGCTGACGGTGGTTGGGGTTGGAAATTACCGCGAAGCGGTCGTAGCGGCTAAAAGTTTAATTGCGCAAGGCGTGGAAGCGATTGAATTATGCGCTGGGTTTGGCGTTCGCGGCATAGCTGAAATCAAGGCGGCGGTCGCCGGAAAGGCGTTGGTCGGCGTGGTTCGCTTCGACGGACATCCGGCATTTGGCAACCGTAGCGGCGATGAACTGTTTTAAAGACATTCTTTGTGTTTCCGGCAGGTTTTTTCTTTTCTGAAGCGTATAGAGTAAAGAAGAGAACTGTGCCGGATGGGGGATTGTGGGATGAAAGTGCGTGGAATCCTGCCGAGTCGTGAACTGCGGCCGTATGTCGACCGTTATTGGGCCTGGGAGAATGAGCGAGAGTTGCCGGATGTATTGCCGGGGACCGGCAATGAACTGATCTTCCATTACGGCAAACCGTGGCTGACGCTTTCTCCGGCGCACAAAGAACGTTTGCCGGTTTGCTGTTTGTTGTCGCCGCGCCAGACGAATTTGCAGGTGGAGCCGGATGGCCTTGTCGGTTTTATTTCCGTGCGTTTTCGCGCGGGCGCGTTGCGCCACTTTTGCCCATTGCCGGTTCAAACGCTGGTCGATCATGCGGTCGCAGTCGAAGACATCTGGGGCGAGGCAGGGAGAAACTTGCGTGAGCAATTATGCGAAGCAACCGATTTAGCGCAGCGGATACAGATTTTTGAAGAGGCGTTGCGCCGATTTTTTCATTGCTTTCATAAACCGGAAGCCTGGCTGGATGAGGCGGTTCGCCGCTTGTATTACCGTAATCCGGCGCTAGGGACGACGCATCTGGGTGACGAGCTGTTCGTCAGCGACCGTCAGCTGCAGCGTAAAATCAAAGAATGCGTCGGCGTGACGCCGAAGACGTTTCAGCGCATTGTCCGTTTCGAAGGCGTCCTGAAACGTTTGATGCTGCAGGAGAAGAACGACTATCTGGCGCTGGCGCTCGATAACGGATACTATGATCAGGCGCATTTCATCAAGGAATTCAAAGGCTTTGTCGGCGAGACGCCGTCCGTTTATCTCAAGGAGAGCAAGTTTCACAGCCATTATTACTGCGAAAAATTATAAAAAAAGCCCGCAGGCAGAACGGCGTTGGCCGTTGCCTGCGGGCTTTTGCCTGCTATAAGCGAAATTGAATGACGGACGCTTGCAGTCGTTCCGCCAGTTGGCTTAGCGAACGACTGGCCGCGGCGATTTCATGCATCGAAGCCGCCTGCTGCTCGGTCGCGGCCGATACGGTCTGCGTTTCCATTGACGCATTGCGCGAGATTTCCTCTACCGATGCCATCGCATTGGAGATCGTCAGACCGCCTTCGGCGAGATGCTGCACCGTGTGCGACAATTCATGCACATGCGAGGAGACTTCTTTGACCATGTCAGAAATTTCCTGGAAGGCTTTTCCGGTACCGGCGACGACTTCCGCACCGGTTTTGACTTCTTTCGTGCCTAAATCCATCGCGTTGACCGCTTTGCCGGTATCGCTTTGAATTTCCTGGATCAGATCGGCGATCTGCTTGGCTGCTTCCTGCGATTGTTCGGCCAGTTTGCGGACTTCCTCTGCGACGACCGCAAAACCTCGTCCTTGCTCGCCGGCGCGCGCCGCTTCGATCGCTGCGTTCAGCGCCAGTAGGTTCGTTTGTCCGGCGATGCCGGCGATGGTGTCGACGATCTGTCCGATTTCCTGCGAACGGGTGCCGAGCTTGGCGACGACGGCTGCTGAACCGGATACGGTCTGCTCGATGCTGTTCATCTGACCGATCGCGACCTTGAGCACTTCACCGCCGGAGTGGGCGGAACGCGCCGTTTTTTCCGAGGTGTCGGACATGGTAGAGACTTTCAGCGCAATCTGTTCGATCTGGTTCGACATTTCCTCGACTACGCTGGCGGTTTTTTGGACGCTGTGCACTTGATTATCGGCGCCCTGCGCGACCGCGGTCGTCGAGGTCGCGACCTGAGCCGAGGCCTGCGCCGCCTGCTCCGAAGTGGCGAACAACTCTTCGCTGGCGGCGATCAGTTGCTCGGAGGATTCCGCGGTCTCTTGAATCAGGTTGCGCAAGCTGTGCTTCATCGCATTGAACGAAGCGGTCAGTTGTCCGATTTCATCCTCTGTTGTCACCGGCAGATTCGGTCCTGCCAGGTTGCCGTTGGCGACTTGCTGCACGCCGTCAGCGACCAGGCTGATCGGCGTGGCGATTTTTTTGCTGATGATTTGCGCCATCACGGCGGCCAGGAGGATGCCCAGTAAGGCGATGCCCGCAGTGACCGCGATGCTGCGTTGTAAGTCCTTGTTCTTTTCCTCTGCCTTGAGCGCAACTAACTTGTCGATGTTATCGACCCAGTTGCCGGTGCCGATGACCCAACCATACGGTTTGAACTGCTGGGTATAAGCGCGTTTAGGCAGCGGCGCTTCTTCATTCGGCTTGGGGAACCAGTAGTCGCTGTAGCCGCCGCCATCTTTCGTCGCGGCATCCAATAAGTTCTTGATGAAAAGATTTCCTTTTTTATCGACGTCCGCTATGCGGCTTTTGCCTTCAGCGGGGCGGCCAAGCAGGACGACGTTGACGCCTTCCGTCGTATCGATCCAAAAATAATTGCCGTCATCAAAGCGGAGCGAACGAACCAAATCGGCCGCACGCTTGCGCGCATCCGCTTCTGTTAGAAGACCTTTTTGTTGCTGATTGTAAATTTCCTGCACAAGGCTGTGCACCGTATTCACCTGCAACTTGATATTGCGGTCAAACTGTTCGTACAGCACGGTGCGATAATCGGCAATGTCTTTGTCGTTGCTGCGGATTGTGCTGAATACATCATAGCCTGCCAGAAGCAAGACACAGATTACGCCCACCATAATGAGGCTGGCCATCAGTTTGTACTTTATTTTTTGCAATACGTTCTCCCCACTTTCTCTAATGCTCTGTAATGAGATGAAGTTTACTGCGGCATGCGATCCTCCTTTCGAAAAATAGATCCGAATAATGACAATCTCTTCTATACTAATTAGCCATAAAAGAAAAGTTCCCTTTTAAAATTGACGGAATAAATAATTAAAAAATAAATTAAAGCGTCAATGGACGTCTGCCGGAGGCGGAGCGATGTTTATTAGACGCTGCGCCGAAAGAAAAAGACGAGTGCGATGATTTGCACTCGTTGAAAAGCGTCGCACTTGTTAGAGGTCTGCTTCTTCCTGTGCGGCAATGCTAAGCGGCAGACGCAGGGTGAAGAGCGCGCCCTGGCCTGGCGTGCTGCGGCATTCAATTGTGCCGCCGTAAAGCTGCGTGACCAGATTGTAGACGATTGACAAACCGAGGCCGGTGCCGCCTTGGTTGCGCCGGGTCGTGAAGAATGGTTCGAAGATCTTTTCCAGTACCTCGGCTTCCATACCAAGACCGTCATCCTGATAGGTGAGCAGCAGATCATCGTCCTGCTTGCGCCAATCGATCTGAAGCGCGCCGCATTGACCGGACGGATAGGCGTGGACGACGCTGTTGAGAATCAGATTCGTCATGATTTGCGCAAATGCGCCGGGGTAGCCGTCAAGCGTCAGCTCGGTCGCACCGTGGACTTTGATCTGGTGGCCGCTGTTTTTCAGGTGCGAGCGCAGGCTGAGTAAGATGTCGTCGACGTACTGCCGAACATTAAAAGAGCGCCTGGTTTCGCCGGCCTGGTCGGCGGAAACTTGTTTGAAGTTGCTGACTAGTTTGCCGGCGCGTTCGCTGTTGATTTGCAGCATTTGGCTGGTCTCCTGGATTTCAGCCAGATAGTCCGCCAGGTCGTTGCGCTTTAAACCGCCTTTTTGGAAGAGGGCGGCAAAGCTGTCATTCAGCTGCGCCAGATGCGAAGATAAGGTTACGCATAAACCGACCGGCGTATTGATCTCATGTGCGATGCCTGCAACCAGACGCGCCAGTGAGGCCATTTGCTCGGAGCGGACCAGCGAGGCTTTGGTCTGGCGCAATTGTTCGTTCAGCTGAAGCAGCGTCTCATTGACGGCCATGAGCTCCTGATTCATCGCGGTCAGTTCTTCGTTGGCGGCGCTCAGATCCTGCGTGCGGTCTTCGACCCGCTGCTCCAAGATTGCATTGGCTTCCAATAGCGCCGCTTCGGCTCGCTTGCGCGAGGTGATGTCGATGCCGATGCCGGTAAAATAGGTCTCATCTTTGATATCGAGCTTGACCGCGGTGAAGAACATGGGCAGCTTTTCGCCGTTCTTGGTCTGAAGATCGGCTTCCGCCTCGGCAAAACCGTTTTGCAGGCAACCTTCGACGGCGCGCAGGATGCGCTGCGCGGAAGCTTCATCGCTGCGGTACCAGTCAAGGAGCGTCATGCGGGCCATTTCCTCCGCCGAGTAGCCGGTCATCCGTTCGTGCTGGCGGTTCCAGCGGATCAGACGTCCCTGACTGTCGTAGAGGTAAAGCATGCCGGGAACGCTGTCTAAGACCGCGTCGGTAAAGAGGCGCTGCTCGCGCAGCAGGTTTTCGGCAGCGCGCCGTTCGGTGATGTCTAAAAAGACCAGATAGCGGTAATCTTCGTCGAGCGCCGCGTAAATCTGGATGATGAGTTTCTCGCCATCCTTGCGGACGAGTGTGCCTTCCCAAGGCTGTGCGGCTCTTTGATCCGGCTGGGAAAGAAACTGCTGCCAATATTGCGCGGCGGATTCGCGAAGCGTCTCGTCCGGGTACGCTTTCTCAAGCCAGGCGGCGACCGTCGGGACATCGCCAAGCGTATAGCCGAAGAGTTTTTCGAAAACAGGGTTTAAGAATAAGATGTTTCCGGCCGCGTCGCTGCAGGAAATCGCGATCGGCAGGTGGGTCGTGATGCGGCGAAAGCGCGCTTCACTGCTGCGTAAAGCCTCTTCGGCTTTCAGATGAGCGCTGACGTCATTGGCAATGCCGAGAAAGCCTGTGATGACGCCGTTTGCATCGCGCTGCGGCGAAAGCGATAATTGAACCGGGATGCGTCGATTGTCTTTTGTGAGGTAGTGCCAATATCTTTTTTCGGGCTGCGCTTCTGCGGCAAGCGCGACAAAAACGTCGAAGCCGGGCTTTACGTTGAGTTCGGCGGCGCAAGCGACGATCTCGGCGGGATCGTGGATCAGTTCGACCGTGTGTCGGTTGACGACCTCGTGCGCCGCATAGCCTAAAAGATGCTCGGCGCCGGTGTTGAAAACGGTAATCAGACCCTTTGAATTCGTGCCGATGATCGAATAGCTTTCTGCGGCCCGCAGTACGGAAAGGTAGCGTTCATTGGCGCTGCGCAGTTCGTGATGCGAACGATAGATTAAAAAATAGAGCAGCGAACTGGTGACCAGCATGAATAGCCAGCCTTTGGCAGTCGAGAGGCGGGTGATCCAGAGCGGGTCCTGCGTCAGCAAAGAGACAAATTGATCGGAAAATAAAATCCAGAGACTGCCGAAGAGTAAATAGATCTGTGCGATGCGTAAAGCGCTCCGATCCAACATCTCATTCACCTGCCTGTTGAAAAAATAGAATAATATTTAGTAGTATAGTTCGCTGAGAAGGAAACCTATCCTGCTGATGTGTAAAAAAATGGCTAACACAAAAGGGAAAAAAGAAGCGCTCTTCCTGCAGGCAGGAGAGAGCGGCGTGCGTGGAGAAGTGGAAGAAGAGAAAGCGGCGTTGAGGCCCCGTTTGCACAAGAAAAGGATGCGAGGAGGTTGCAGTATGGAGACGGTGCTCTTTCCGGACGGCAGGAAAATCGAATTGCGCTATGCGGTCGTTGATTATAATGGAACGCTGGCCGTGGACGGCTTGATTGCGCCCATGGTGAAGGAACTTTTGCTTGCGTTAAGCCAGGAATTGAACGTCAATGTGATTACCGCGGATACCTTCGGCCAGGCGCGTCCCCAATTGGCAGAGCTTGTTGGCGTCAAGGTCGCGGTGATCAAACCGGGCGCGGAAGGAGCGCAGAAAGCCGAACTGGTGCGCAAGCTGGGCCCGGAACACACCGTTTGCATCGGCAACGGTTCGAATGATGCGGCGATGTTCGCCCTGGCGGCGTTGTCGATTGCGGTGGTCGGACGCGAAGGCGCCAGCATGGCGGCGCTGCGCGAAGCCGACTTGGTGGTAAGCAGCCCGCAGGATGCGATCGGTTTGCTCTTGCATCCGAAGCGATTGCTGGCGACACTGCGGATATGAAAAGGAGAAACGATTTATGATTAAAGGGGTAATCTTCGATATGGACGGGGTGCTGATCGATAGCGAACCGATACATAAGAAAACATTCTTGCAGTATTTAAAGGAACTGGACGTCAATTTGACGCCGGCTGACCATGATGCGTTCATTGGCACGACGAATCGACAAATTTTTGCGAGGCTGAAGGAACAATATTCGTTGGCGGATTCAATCGCGACATTGGTGGAAGGGTATGAACAGCGATATATGGCGGCGCTTCAGGCCGAGAATGTTGATGCGCCGATTCCCGGCGTACTCGAACTGGTCGCTGGTCTCAAGCATGAGGGGCATAAAATGGCGGTAGCTTCTTCGTCGCCGCGCCAGCATATTGATTTGATTCTTGAGATGCTGGGCCTGTCGTCTTTTTTTGTCGCGTCAGTCAGCGGCAATGAAGTGACGCATTCAAAGCCTGCGCCGGATATTTTTCTCAGAGCGTCGTCGCTGCTCGGCCTGTCGCCGAAAGAATGCTTGGTCATTGAAGATTCTTATAACGGCGTTACGGCAGCCAAAGCGGCCGGGATGGCCTGCATCGGTTTGCAAAATCCAAATTCCGGCCAGCAGGATTTATCGCAGGCGGATCGGATTATTTCGGTTTATGGCGAACTGCGCGGCGAACTTGGCGAATGGCTGAGCGGCGGACGCTGATTTGCGCCGTGCAAAGGCGAAATATAAACGAGCGCACTCTGTAAAAGAAAAGGGAGGATGGAAAGGTGAAAATTAGAATATGGCTGGCGACGGCAGTCTTTCTTGCCGTCGTATGCGGCGGAGTGCTGCATGCCGGAGCGGCAAAGGTACAGGCAGGCGAAGAATTTTGGCGGATCGATACGGAAAATGGGGCGAGCCTGCCGCGCAATTTTAGAACGAGCGAGGCTGAGTTCAAGGTTAGCGATGCTTTCCTTCCTTCACGCCAAGGTCTGGCGGAATTGCAGGCTTCGGGCAGCGCGCAATTTTCCCGTTTGGAATTTGAAGCGTTGCAGGCGAAACTGCCGACGCCGCTGGTTATTGTTGATTTGCGCCAGGAATCGCACGGCTTGCTGAATGGAATTGCGGTGAGCTGGTATGGTGCGCGCGACTGGGCCAATCTCGGGAAAAATCTGCAGGAAGTGCTGCAGGATGAAAAAATGCGCTTGGCTGAGGCGCAAGACGGAATCGTTCGCATCGCGTCGCTCGATAAAGCGAAACGCGCCGACCACAAACGAGATCTCTTTGTCCTGAGCGCACTCAGTGAGGAAGCATTCGTCAGGGAACGCGGCGTCGGATATTTGCGTTTGAGCGTAACCGACCATTTGCGGCCGGACGATGCGGCGGTCGAGCGTTTCCTTGCCTTTTGCAAGGAGCTGCCGCCCGGCACGGCGCTGCATTTTCATTGCCAGGCCGGTCATGGCCGTACGACAACCTTCCTGGCGATGTATGACATGCTGAAAAATGCGCAGCAGGTTTCGTTTCATGATATTCTGGCGCGTCAGTACTTGCTCGGCGGCGCCGACCTGCTGCAAGAAAGTTCGCAGGAAGCATGGAAAATAAAAGCGTCGCAGGAGAGGCTGCAATTCCTGGAAAAGTTCTACGCCTATGCGGCGCAAAAGCCGGCAGAATCATGGACAACATGGAACGCACAGCGTAAGTGAAAAAAACGACCTTGGGCGGCTATGCACCCAAGGTCGTTTTTTGCAGGAACATGCAGCGAAAAGAAGCGCTGAACTTGCCGATTCTGAGGATATCCAGTACAATCAAAGGAGTCTAACGGAGAACAAAAGGATGGAAGAATGATATGAGTAAAGCAGTGGTACTGGCGGAAAAGCCTTCGGTAGGGCGTGACCTGGCGCGGGTGCTGCGCTGCGCCAAGCAGGGCAACGGCTATTTTGAAAATGATAAATATATCGTGACCTGGGCGCTCGGGCATCTGGTGACGCTGGCCGATCCGGAAAGCTATGATGAGCGCTATAAGTCATGGAAGATGGAAGATCTGCCGATGCTGCCTGAGCCGCTTAAGCTGGTCGTCATCAAGCAGACCGGGCGGCAATATAACACGGTCAAGGAGCAATTGCTGCGCAAGGACGTCAGCGAAGTGATCATCGCGACCGACGCCGGACGCGAGGGCGAGCTCGTGGCGCGCTGGATCTTGGCCAAAGCGCATGTGAACAAACCGGTCAAGCGGCTTTGGATCTCATCGGTTACCGACAAGGCGATCCAGGACGGATTTCGCAATTTAAAACCCGGCCGCGATTATGAAAATCTCTACGCGTCGGCCGTGGCGCGCTCGGAAGCGGATTGGCTAGTCGGCATGAATGCGTCGCGGGCGCTGACCTGTCGTTATAATGCACAGCTTTCCTGCGGCCGCGTGCAAACGCCGACGCTGGCGATCATCGCGCAGCGCGAAGCGGAAATCCAGACGTTCAAGCCGCGCACGTTTTACGGCATCGCGGCGGCGGTAGCGGGCGCGCGTTTCTTTTGGCAGGATGGCAAGACAAAAGAAACGCGTACTTTCAGCAAAGAAGCCTGCGACAAACTCCTGCACGGACTGCAGGGCAAAGAACTGCAAATTGTCGATGTGGATAAGGCTTATAAGAAGACGCCTGCGCCGTCGCTCTACGACCTGACGGAATTGCAGCGCGACGCCAATAAACAGTACAACTTTTCGGCCAAGGATACGCTCAACATCATGCAGCGCCTCTATGAGACGCATAAGATTTTGACGTATCCGCGCACCGATTCGCGTTATCTTTCAGCGGACATCGTCGACACGCTGCCGGAGAGGATTCGCGCCTGCACAGTCGGACCGTACGCCAAACTGGGCGGCAAGGCGCTGCGCGGCAATGTCAGGGCGAACAAGCATGTCGTCGACGACAGCAAGGTTTCCGACCATCACGCGATTATTCCGACCGAACAGGCGGTCTTTCTCAATAATCTCGACGATAAGGAACGCAAGATTTACGACCTGGTTGTGAAGCGCTTCCTGGCTGCGTTGCATCCGCCCTTTGAATATGAGCAGACGACGCTTAGGGCCAAGGTCGGCGACGAGACATTCGCCGCCAAAGGCAAGCGCGTGATTGCGCAGGGGTGGAAGGAAGTCTACGAAAACAAATATGAGGAGGAAGAGGCTAAGGATGACCTGGTCGAGCAAAACCTGCCCGAATTGAACAAAGGCGATCGCTTGAAAGTCGCGGCCTTGATGCAGACGAAGGGGGACACGAAGCCGCCGCCCTTGTTCAATGAAGCGACGCTGCTCACGGCGATGGAAAATCCGGCGAAATACATCAGCAGCAGCGATGAGACGCTGAAGAAGACGCTCGGCGAAACCGGCGGTCTTGGTACCGTTGCGACGCGGGCTGACATCATCGAGAAATTGTTCAACAGTTTCCTGATCGAGAAAAAAGGCAAGGATTTGCACATCACGTCGAAAGGCAAACAGCTCCTGGAACTGGTGCCGCGCGATTTGAAATCGCCGGAACTGACTGCGAACTGGGAGCAAAAACTGGCCGCGATTGCGAAAGGCGCACTGAACAAGACTGCTTTTATCAATGAAATGCGCGCGTATGCCCGTGCGGTCGTGACCGATATCAAAAACAGCCAGGAACAATACCGGCATGACAATATGACGCGCACGAAATGCCCCGACTGCGGCAAGTATATGCTTGAAGTCAACGGCAAGAAAGGCAAGATGCTGGTCTGCCAGGATCGTGAATGCGGACATCGCAAGGGCATTGCCAGAGTTACGAACGCTCGCTGTCCGAACTGCCACAAGAAGATGGAAATGCGCGGCGAAGGCGATGCCCGCCTGTTCGTCTGCGGCTGCGGGTACCGGGAAAAATTGTCGTCGTTCAACGAACGGCGCGAAAAAGAAACGTCGAAGGTTTCGAAGAGCGATGTGAACCAATATTTGCGCAATCAGAGCAAGGCGAAGGAAGAACCGCTCAATTCCGCGCTGGCCGATGCACTGGCGAAACTTAAACTGAAATAAAGCGGGTAGAAAGCAGGTTAGCATGGAGAAACGGGAAAATCCGATTTTGACGCACAGCAATGTTCTTTTTTATCCGCTCGCAGCGCGCCAGGAAGAAATTCTGATTGCGGACGTCGCGCATGCGCTTTCGCATATCTGTCGCGCAAACGGGCATTTCGAAACATTTTACAGCGTTGCGCAGCATTCGCTGAATTGCCGCAAGGAAGCCGAAGCGCGGCAACTGCCAAAGCGCGTGCAACTGGCATGCCTGCTTCACGACGGCAGCGAGGCTTATTTGTCCGACGTTACTCGGCCGGTCAAAATTTATCTGCCGGAATATCGGGAGATCGAAGGCCGACTGCAGCAGCTGATCTATGAGCGTTTTGCTCTTGGCGATTTGACGCAAGAGGAGTTTGCCCATGTTGACGCAATTGACAATACTCTCTTGTATTATGAATTCGACAAACTGCACCAACAAGGTCTGAACGGCGCGGTTACGCCGCTTCGCTCTAAACCGGATGTCAGTGAGAGAAAGATGAGCGAAGTGAAAAGCGAGTTTCTCCACTGCTTTCAATGTTTGTCGGGCAACGTAAAATAGTGCGGATAATAAAAGAGGCTGTGAAATAACGCCCTGACAAATAAAAAGAGGTCCGTTGGCTCGGAAGAGCTGACGGACCTCTTTTTGTGGTAAAATTTTACGTACCAAATGAAAAACATTACCACTAATCATTCTAAAGCGAAACAGGCATTTTTGCCACTATTCATTTCGGATTTTCTGGATATTTGTGATCCTGTGCTGGTTTTCGACCGATTCATGGAGGGAATTGACTTGGAGAAGTACCTGCGGAATGTTCCGGAGCACGTTACCGGACGCATCAGATACAACCCGACCAGCATGGTGAAAACAGTCTTATTCGGATTTATGACCAATGGATATATTTCACTCCGTGAGCTCGAAGATAGCTGCAAGGTCAATCTTCGTTTCATGTATCTCATGGAGCATCAAACGCCATCCTATCGAACCTTTGGATATTTCATCGAAAATGTATTGAAGTCATCCATAGAGGAGTTATTCAAGGATATCAATAAAGCTATCTTTGCTGAGGAGCATGTGGATCTGAGTCATTTGTATATCGATGGCTCAAAGTTCGAGGCAAATGCCAATAAATACAGCTGGGTTTGGAAGAAAGCGACCGAAAAATCCAGATACAGACTTTTTGAAAAGATTACCCTGCTGCTCAATGAAATCAACAACGAACTTGCTGGCTTTGGTATCCGCATTGAAACGAATACGGAATATGTTCCAGATTATTTGGATGAAATCACGGAACGCTATGCGAAAATCGTGGGCATTGACTACTCCACATTCGTATATGGCAAAGGGCATCATAAGACGCCGCAGCAACGCCACTATGAGCGGCTGCGAGAATATACGGCAAAGCTCCGGGAGTATGTCGAAAAGATTGCTCTTTGTGGTCCAGCTCGGAACAGTTATTCAAAGACGGACCATTCTGCGACTTTCATGCGGATCAAGACGGATTATATGGGCAACGACCAGTTGCTGCCGGCTTATAATGTGCAGTTTGGGATTGCCGATGAGTATATTGCCGTAGCCGACGTAAATCAGTACCGTTCCGACATGGACTGTTTCATTCCTTTGCTAGAGAAATTCCATGAAACTTATGGATTTTATCCCCAATACCCTGTCGCTGATGCAGGCTATGGCTCTTACAACAACTACATCTATTGCGAGCAGCATGGGATGAAAAAGTATATGAAGTTTACCCTGTTCAAAAAGGAAACGACGGAGAAAAAGTATCGAGACAATCCGTTTCGGGCCGTAAACTTCAAGATAGACGAAGAAGGAACTCTCCGCTGCCCTGCAGGAAAAGCCTTTCATTTTCAATACCGCCGGAATGTAAAAGGCAACCAATACGGACGGCAGGAAGAAATCTACCAGTGCGAAGATTGCACAGAGTGTCCATATGCCGCTCAATGTAAGAAAACAGATAAAAACCGGACAATCCAGCTCAATCATGAACTGACATCCATGCATCAAGAAGTCGTGGAAAACTTAGAGAGCATCCATGGAGCGCTGCTGCGGATGAATCGCTCCATTCAATCTGAAGGTACCTTCGGCATCCTGAAAAACAACCGTTGGTATAAACGAATCGTGCGAAAAGGCATGGGACAGGTTCGGTTAGAGATTTTCCTGGTTTCTATCGGTTACAACCTATATAAATATCACAATAAAACATTGCGAATCAAAAAAGCCGCATAAGCTGAAAAGTTGCAGTTCTTATGGGGAAAGGGGGCGTATACTCTTTTTTCGGATTTATCTTGTGAAAAACTCAAAATGGACACAAAAAAGGAGCTGTGGACAAAATGATTCCTCATTTTGTCACAGCCCCTTTTATCATTAGGCTTGCTTATTTGTGCGTGAAGGCGCGGCCGCAATCGGGACAGTTTTCTTTGGCGTCAAGGTTTGCCGTGCGTTTGGCAACGCTGCGCTGGTAAGCGCCGCAGCAGCCGAAAAAGAAGAAGGCGCCGGCGATCAGTTGACGAATGCTGTCGGTGGCGGCGGCGCTCATTTGCAAGAGATGCGTGCAAATGAATGCGGCAATCGTCTGCCAAATGCCGATCAGCAGCAGGATGCCGAAAAAAGCGCGCCAGGGAAGGCGACGTGCGGTCGGAAATTCCATGCTGAGTCCGGTTAGCGTCGCATGAAGGGAAAAGCCGCAGGAAGAAGATTCGCCAGCTTCGCTTGTTTCACGCTGACAAGTAGGACAACGTTTGGTCATGCCGTGCACCTCCTAAGTTGACTGGATAGTCCGATCAGGATATTAAAAGATACTGTAGCTCTCAGAATACAGCAAAGCGGTGCTTTTCGTCAATGGAAATCAGGCTTAAAAATGGAAAAACGGTTGCGCTTTTTCCGGCGCTATTGTATAATCGATCATTATCAGTTAGTGTCCAGTACACAACTACATATAGCCGGATGATGTTTGCGGAAGAGCAGCCATGGCGTTGGTCGTTGGCTCACCGAAGGAGTAACACTCTCAGGTACCTGCCTTGCAGGTGGAACCGTAAACGGACGGGACTCTGGAGAGACCCTGAACAAGGGCGCCGAAGGGGCAAGGCGGCAGAAATGCTGCTCAATCTCTCAGGCAAAAGGACAGAGCACAAGAAGCACCAGAAACTGGTGTCGAGAAACGGGAAAAGACGCTGCGGCAACGCAGGGTCTGTGTTTTCGCAAAGCATGGCGTACATGCCGGATTGAAATACCCTTTTCGAAGTGTCCTCCGGAGTCAAATCAGCAATGATTTGACTCTTTTTGTTTCTATTCCTCTGCAGAGACAAAAGTTGTAAGAACAGCCCAGGCTGGAGGGGCAAAAGAAGGAGTGAAGCAAAATGAAAAAAGAATCGCAAGCGGACAACATGCTGAAGAGGGAATTGGGTTTGCTTCCCGCGATGGCGCTGGTCGTGGGGATGGTAATCGGTTCCGGGATTTTCATGAAACCGGGCAAGGTATTGCTAGCGGCCGGGGATTCGACCTTGGGACTCGCAGCCTGGGTGATCGGCGGCATCATCACGATTACGGCCGGACTGACGATTGCCGAACTTGGCGCGCAAATTCCGCGTACCGGCGGCATGTACGCCTACCTAGAGGAGGTGTACGGAAAATTCTGGGCCTATCTGTTCGGCTGGGTACAGACTTTGATTTATGGTCCGGCGACAATCGGCGCATTGGGGCTTTATTTCTCGGCCTTATTGATTCCCTTTTTAAATATCCCGGTTACGTATAAGATGCCGCTGGCCATCTTGGCGGTGGCGTTCATTTCCGGCATCAACTGTCTCGGCGCACGCTGCGGCGGGATGATCCAGTCGGTCGCGACAATCGCCAAATTGATTCCGATTGCCTGCATCGCCGTCTTCGGACTGTGGCAGGGCAACGGACAAATTCTCAATATGAGCAGCGGCGTAAGCGAATCGGCCGGCATGGGTGCGGCGATACTGGCGACGCTCTGGGCGTATGACGGTTGGATCGCCGCCGGATTTGTCGCCGGTGAGATGAAGAACCCGGCGAAGTTGTTGCCGCGCGCGATCATCCTGGGGCTCGGCATTGTCATCGTGGCTTATCTTTCGCTGAACCTTGCGGTGCTGCATGTGCTGCCGGCCGCAGAAATTGCGGCGCTCGGGCCGCTCGCCAGCGGCGCTGCCGCCGGGATTCTTTTCGGCGATATCGGCGGCAAGCTGATCAGCATCGGCATCTTGGTTTCGATCTTCGGTGCGCTGAACGGTTACATCATGACCAACGCGCGCGTGCCGTATGCGATGGCGGTAGCGGGACAGCTGCCTGGTTCGCGTTTTTTAGCGAAGGTGCATAAGGAATACGGCACACCGGTCGGCGCGACCTTGTTTCAGGTTTGTATGGCGGTGCTCTTGATGACGCTTGGCGATCCCGATCGCCTGACTGATATCGCGATGTTCATGATTCAGATTTTTTATCTGCTTGCGTTTGTCGCGGTCTTCCTGCTGAGAAAACGCCAGCCTGCAGCCGAGCGGCCGTATAAGGTGCCTCTTTATCCGCTCGTTCCGGCGGTTGCGATCCTTGGCGGCCTCTATATCATCGGCAGCACGCTGCTGAATAATCCGCAGGACACGCTCTATGCGTTGTCGCTGACGCTTCTCGGCGTACCGGTTTACTGGCTGATGCTGCGCCAAAAGAAAGACGCCTGCGGCGCAAAAAAGTCGGCGTAAGAAAAGCAAAGGGAGTCTTCGTCAGCCGGATGGCTTTGTGAAGACTCCCTTTGCTTTGAAAGAATCGGACCGCGAAAGCGCGGTTCGGTCAGCACGAGAAAAATCTTTTGCTTATTGGTTCAAGACGAGGCGATAGTAATTCTTTTTGCCTTTGCGCAGCAGTGCCGCATTGTCGTTGAAATCGTCCTGGCTGAGCAGACGATCGGGATCGCTGATCTTTTCCTGTTCGAGATGCAGACCGCCTTGCGCGATTAAACGGCGGCCTTCGCTCTTAGAGGCGAAGATGCCGGCCTCAAACAGGATGTCGAGCAGTTTGCCGCCAAGCTGGGCGGTTGTGACGGGCACGGTCGGCGTATTGTCGAGCGAACCGCTGCCGCTGAAGAGAGCTTCCGCCGCCTGGCGGCTTTTTTCCGCCGCGTCCTGGCCGTGAATCAGTTTCGTCACTTCAAAGGCCAGCACCTTCTTGGCTTCGTTGATTGCCTGTCCTTCCAGCGCGCCGAGGCGACGCACTTCATCCATCGGCAGGAACGTCAACAGGGAAAGGCATTTTTCCACGTCGGCGTCGGCCACGTTGCGCCAATACTGATAAAATTCATACGGCGACGTTTTTTCGCCGTCCAGCCATAAGGCGCCTTTTTCTGTCTTGCCCATTTTCCGGCCGTCGCTGGTCGTGAGCAGCGTCAGCGTCAGACCGAAAGCGGCCTTGCTTTCTTTGCGGCGGATCAGGTCGGCGCCGGCGAGGATGTTCGACCATTGGTCGTCGCCGCCCATTTGCAGGATGCAGCCCTGCTGGTTGAAGAGTTCCCAGAAATCATACGCCTGCATGATCATATAGTTCAGTTCAAAAAAGGTCAGGCCTTTTTCCCAGCGTTGCTTGTAGCATTCGGCAGCGAGCATCCGGTTGACCGAGAAATGGACGCCGACTTCGCGCAGCAGTTGGACGTAATTCAGTTCAAGCAGCCAGTCGGCGTTGTTAATCATCAGGGCCTTGTCGTCGGAAAAGTCGATGAAGCGCTGCATCTGTTTTTTGAAGCATTCGATGTTGTGATTGATTTCGCTGCGATCCATCATGCGGCGCATATCGCTCTTGCCGCTCGGATCGCCGACCGAACCGGTGCCGCCGCCGAGCAGGCAAATTGGACGGTGACCGCCCTGCTGCATGTGCGCCATCGCCATTAGGGTGAGAAAATGGCCGACATGCAGGCTGTCAGCGGTAGGGTCGAAGCCGATATAAAAGGTGACGGATTCGTTGGCAAGGCGTTCTTTCAGTTCCTCTTCATGGGTGACCTGTTGGATAAAACCGCGTTCTTTCAATACGTCAAAAACGGACATGGTGAAACCTCCCAGTATTATTTTGCGATGCGACAATGTTTTTTCAACATAAAAAAAGACCCGTCCCCAGTTAGGGACGAGTCAAAAAACCCGTGGTACCACCCTGATTACCGGAGCCAGCGCTCCAGTCTCTCACGTGAACGACTGCCGTAGCGGTCGTCTGCCGGATAACGGCGGCATGCCGGCTCAGCCTACTGCCACAAAGGGTTCGGCCTGCTGCTCACGGGGGTAGTTCCCAACGTTGCTTCACCGGTTCACAGCGGCCACCGGCTCTCTGAAGAAGAAAAAAGAAGGTACTCGGCCCGATCATTGCGATGCAATATTGCATTATGGATAAACTATACTAGCCGACGCAGGCTTTGTCAATTGCTGCGCAAAAAGGCAGGCGGTTTTCTCGCGGCGGATGGAGCGTAAAAGAAAAGAAAAAACAGCGAAAAAATCGTCGAAGCGGCGTTTTATAACACTTCGAGAGCAGGGAATCGCAGGAAGGCGGCGAAGTGGCATATAATGGGATTCGCAGGAGAAGGGGGAGCAACGATGGCAGTTAGGCGGCGGATTGCGCTGGCGGTTTTGTTGCTAACGGCAATGCTGGGCGTCTTTTTTCTCTACCAGTCTTTTTGCCTGCCCGAGACGGCATGGCAGCCGACCGAATTGAATCTGACGTCGGCCGAACGTCAATGGCTGGAGGCGCATAAAGTAATCAGGCTCGGTTTGGATGAAGAATATCTGCCGCTGGAAGCGTATGACGAAAAAGGCAGATTCATCGGCATCAGCGCCGAATATGCGGCGATCCTCGAGCGTCAGCTCAATGTCAAAATCGAGACGCTGTACGGTCTGAACTGGGGGCAGGTCCTCGCGGCGGCTAAAGAAGGGAAAGTCGACTTGATCTGCAGCATGGCGCAAAGTCCAGAACGGGAGAAGTATATGCTGTTCAGTGAAGTCTATCTGCGCTATCCGGTGGTCGTCGTGACGCGCGATACGCTGAAGGAGTTGGAGTCGGTGGAAGGGCTGCGCGGCAAAGCAGTGGCCGGCGTTAAAGATTACTGGATATATGATCTGAGCCGTCTGGTCTATTCGTTTTTGACCTGGCGCTATTACCAGACGGAAAGCGATTGTCTGCGCGCCGTGGCCGTCGGCGAAGCCGATGCGTATATTACCGATGCGGCGACCGCCAATTACCAGATCGAACAGTTGCAGCTAGGCAATCTTAAAATTGCAATGGAAACGCCGTACTTTTGGGAAGGGCGCATGGCGGTGCGCAAAGATTGGCCTGAATTTGCAGGCATCGTGAACAAGGCGCTGGCTGCGATACCGCAGAGCGAACGCAACCGGATCAATGAGAAATGGTTGATGAAGAAGAAGAGCCTCTGGCAAAACCGCGAATTTCGCATTGTGGCCGCGCTTTCGGCCAGCCTGGTCTTGACGCTCTTTGCGCTTGGCTTTGCCTGGAACCGTTCGCTGCGCCGTCAAGTCGCGGAAAAGACCGAGGCGTTGCGCCGCGTCAACGACAAGCTCGAAGAACAGGTGACAAAGAGGACGCAGGCCTTGACGACGGCAAATCACGAGCTGAGAGAAAGCAATGAAAAACTGGCCGGCACGCTCGAAGAACTAAAAAAAACGCAGAGCCAACTCGTCCAGTCGGAAAAGATGGCTTCGCTCAATACGATCGTGGCAGGCGTTGCGCATGAAATCAATACGCCGCTGGGCAGCAGCGTCACGATGGCCTCGTTTTTGGCGCAACAGGCGAAAGAACTGGAAGAAACCTTTGCGCAAAGCAAGCTCACGCGCGGTGAATTGCAGGAGTTCTTGAGCGGACAGCGGGAAGCGGCGGCGTTGTTGCTGGCGAATTTACAGCGTGCGGCCGAAATGGTGCAAAGCTTTAAGCGGGTCTCCGCGGACCAGGCCAGTGAAGTCCGGCGCGTCTTTCCGGTGCGCCAATGTTTGGCGGATGTAGTGGCCAGCTTGCGCGGGTCTTTAAAAAATACGCAACTGAAAGTCACTGTGGAATGTCCGGAGGACTGGTGCGTTGACAGTTACCCGGGCGCGCTGTCGCAGGTTGCGGCCAATCTGATCTTGAATTCACTCAGCCACGCCTATAACCCGGACGATGCAGGACAAATAACGTTGTCGGCGCGCCAGGCAGAGAACCGCTTTATCTTTACGTATCGCGACGACGGCAAAGGGATCGAAGCGGAAATATTGCCGCATATTTTCGATCCGTTTTATACGACAAACCGCAGCGGCGGCAATACGGGACTCGGGCTTTATGTCCTTTATCAGCTGGCGCAGCAGACGTTCGGCGGCGAATTGTTTTGCAGCAGTGAAGCAGGTAAAGGGACTGTTTTTACTTTGCAATTTCCACTTCTTCCATAGCTTTTTCACTGAATCTGACGTCAGATTAGAGGATTGTGACGGCAGGGCGGTGAATGAAGAAGTAAGAGGCTTTTCAAGGAATGGATAGCTGCCGGATGCCGGAACTTTTCCGTTGTTTGGTTTGGAATATTGGAGGTCATTATGATAGTAGGCTCAGCCACACCCGAGGGAACAAAAAAATATGCGCAAGACCACCCTGCCATCGCTTATCATAGCTTGGGCGGGCTGGATTTGGCGGTCAGTCCCGTTGGGTTCGGCTGCTACCGTGTCGCCGCTGGCAGCGAAGAGCAGCGAGAGGCGTTGACGAAAGCCTTATTGTCCGGGGTGAACATGATCGATACCAGTGCCAATTATACCGATGGACAATCGGAAGAGTTGGTCGGGCTTGTGCTTAACGAACTGATCGGTCAGGGGAAGATCGCGCGCGATCAGGTGGTTGTCATATCCAAAGCGGGATATCTGCAGGGGCAGAATTATTTGCTGAGTCAGGAACGAAAGAGCGCGGGCAAAGAATTTTCCGATTTGGTCATTTATGGCGAAGGCTTGGAACATTGCATCCATCCCGATTTTTTGGCGGATCAGCTTGAACGGAGTTTGAAACGTCTGAATTTAGAGCGCCTAGACTGCTACCTGCTGCATAATCCGGAATATTATCTGACCTGGGCGAAGCAGCACCGGGTGGGACGACGGGAAGCGCGCGGCGAATATCTGCAGCGTTTCCGCCAGGCTTTCTTACATCTGGAACAGGAAGTCGCCGCCGGTCGGATCAGCTATTATGGCGTCAGTTCCAATACTTTCGTCAGACCGCAGAGCCATTATGAATTTACTTGTCTGCAAGAACTATGGGAATTGGCGCAGGAGATTTCGCCGCAGCACCATTTTCGCGTGGTTCAGTTTCCTTTGAATTTGATGGAACCCGGCGGCGTATTACAGAAAAATCAGCCGTGCGGTCTTTCCGTTCTCGATTATGCACGCGAGCAAAAACTTGGCGTTTTGACCAATCGCACGCTGAATGCGATCAAGGAAGGCAAGCTCGTTCGTTTATCCGAGCAGGCCTATAAAGGCGAAGCTAATGAAGAGGCGAAGCGCTATAAAGCCAAAGTGGAAAAATTGGCCGAGGACTGGTCGGGTACGGATAATCTTAGCCAACTGGCGATACGGGTATTGCGCTCTACGGCGGGCATCAGTACGGCGCTCGTCGGGATGCGACGCATGAATTATGTGCAGGACGTCATGCTCGAGTTGGAACGTGAGTGTCTGCAGAAAGAACGGCAAAAAAGCTGGCAGCGTTTGCGTGGTTGTTGAATGGGAAAAAAAGTAAAAAACAAGTTGAAATAATCTGAAAAAAAGAGCAGGAAGGATATTGACCGCTAATATGTGAGATTTTTACCAGTTAGTGCTAAATGGTGCGGTTTGACTAGTTTGTATAAAAAAGATAATATAGAAGTACTCTCCCAAGAGAAAGAAGAGAGGAGGAGGGACGGAGAGATGTGTATTTATTGTGAAAAGTGATAAATACTACATGAATTTTAGATTGCGACAAATCCTAAACGTATAGGAGGAGTAAGGCATGAAATTGATGGCAGAACTTCGCGAAATTGAGGTTAGTGGTCCGAGAAAACTGACGGAACAGGAAGTTGAACAGGGAAAATTGGAAATGAAGCAACAACAGCAACTGGAAGATCACTCATTGCAATTTAAAGCTTGGCTTGGCCGCAACGGCGATTTTGATCAATGAGTAAGGATAGGAATAAAACGGTCATCCTGGAAGCGCAAGGCTTCGGGGTGGCCGTTTTTGCTTTCTCTTTCGCGAAACGGAAAAGGCAAGCAGGACAATGAAAAGCGAACAGGGAAGTAAAAGCCAAGAGAGAAGAAGGGAGCAGAGCATGAGAATAAGCGTTTTGGTAGATAATAATACGTTGATTGACCGCTATTATCTGGGTGAACCGGGGGTAGCGTATTTTATTGAAGAAGGCGAAAACAAGATTCTGTTTGATGCCGGATATTCTGATGTTTTCCTTAAGAATGCGCTAAAGATGAAGCTGCCGCTGGGTGAAGTTGATTTTGTCGCTATTTCGCACGGTCACAACGATCATACCTGGGGGCTGGGCCATTTGGTGCAATGGCTGTCTGAGAATCAGGCGGCGCAAAAGCCGACGCTGGTCGCCCACCCTTGCGCGTTTTACAGCAAACGCGTTGAGGAGGTCGGCGAAATCGGTTCGCTGCTTAGCCTGGACGTGCTGCAGCGCCAGTTTAGCATGCTCTTAAGCCGGCAACCGGTCTGGCTGACGGAACGCTTGGTCTTTCTCGGCGAAATTCCGCGCGGCAATGGGTTTGAAAATCAGACGCCGGTCGGCAGCGTTGAGAACGGCAGCGGCAGAGAACCGGATTTCAGCCTTGACGACTCGGCGCTGGCATACAAAGGCGAAGACGGTTTGGTGATTATTACCGGATGTTCGCATGCCGGAATCTGCAATATCGTGGACTACGCCAAGCAGGTTTGCGAAGAAACGCGGATACAAGACGTCATCGGCGGCTTTCATCTACTCGACAGTCCGCCGGAAGTTCTCGAACAAACCTGTGCGCATTTGAAGAAGCAACATTTGAAGACATTGCATGCGGCGCACTGCACCGATCTCGCGGCCAAAGTTCGTTTGGCGCAGGATTTTACGCTAAAGGAAGTGGGCGTGGGATTGGTTCTGGAATACAACTGAAGTAAACAGCACGCAGCAAAAAAAGAAAGCGGCAGACGAATCTGACGCTTTCTTTTTTGCTATTTTCGCGTCCGTCCGGGACGCGCTTTGCTTGTTTTCGGCTTTGTCTCTTCGCTGCTGGGAACTGCTTTCGGCTTGCGGCTGCTGCGATGGTTCTTGCCGCTGTGAGCGGTGATCTTTTTCTTCTTTTCCAGACGCTTCGGCAGCGGCGGTTTGACGCCGGGCTCTTCGACGGCTTTGGCGCGCGGGGCGCGCTTAATGATGCTGTGACCATCGGGGCGGATTTTTTCCAGCGGCGAACGGATGCCCTGTTCGATCAGGCGAAGGTAGCGGCGCTCCGCTTCTTCGACAAAGGTGATCGCCATGCCTTTTTCGCCGGCGCGGCCGGTGCGGCCGATGCGATGGATGTAGCTTTCCACGTCATGCGGGATGTCGTAGTTGAAGACATGCGTGACGCCTTCGATATCGAGACCGCGTGCGGCAATGTCGCTGGCGACCAGGATTTGCAGCTTGGCTTCGCTGAAACGCTTCAGTACCTGTTGGCGTTTGTTTTGCGACATATCGCCGTGAAATTCGTCGGTGTTGTAGCCGCGCTGGCCAAGCGCCAGATTGAGCGCAATTGCTTTTTGCCGGGTGTGGCAGAAGACGATCGCCAGATACGGCGTGTACAGATCGATCAATTGGCAGAGACGGTCGAGCTTATCGTCGGCGGACAGTTCCATCATGACCTGACGAATTTCATCCAGCGTCACCTTCGGACTTTGCACCTGGATGACGGTCGGTTTTTTCATATACTGGCGCGCCAGGTTGCGCACCTTGGGCGGCAACGTCGCAGAACAGATTACGCTTTGGCGGTTGCCGGACGTCAGGCGGATGACTTCTTCCACTTCGGTCAAAAAGCCCATGTGCAGCATCGTGTCCGCTTCGTCGAGCACGAGGCGCGTAACGCCGGACAGCGACAAGGCCTTGCGGCGGTATTGATCGAGAATACGGCCTGGCGTGCCGATCACAAGATGGATCGCGTCGTCGCCCTTTAGCTTGCGCCGTTGCTGCATCAGGGATTGGCCGCCGTGTACGGAAAGCACGCCGATGCCGAGCAGTTCAGCGAGACGGGAGGCTTCTTCCGCAATTTGCAGAGCCAGCTCGCGCGTCGGCGTGACGACGAGACATTGCGTGTATGGTTTCTTCGGATCGATTTTTTCTAAAAACGGCAGCAAAAAAGCCAGGGTTTTGCCGGTGCCGGTCTGCGCCTGCGCGATGACGTCCTTGCCGGAGAGAATGACAGGAATCGCTTCTTCCTGGATCGGGGTAGGGGTCGCAATACCGTTTTCAGCCAAATACGTATGTATCTCACGCCGAATGCCGAGCGCTTTAAAGTCGATAGACATGCAATATACCTCTTTTTTATAAAATCAAAGTGACCACTGGTCATTATACCTGTTTAGCGCAATAATTGGTAGGAGATTTTACAAAAAAAGTTTGGAAAGGCCGACAAAAGAGAGAAGGAGGCAGGGGAAGCGCGGCTCTTGACGAAATCAAAGAGAGAGGAAGAGGAAAAAAGTTTGGGGGCGCAGTGATGGAGGATGTTCGCAAGGTAACAGGTAATGAAATCAAACGATTTGTGGACTTGATGTCCAATGCATATCCGCTGCGCGTGCCGCGCACAACGGAAAATATGGCCGCCGTAGGCTTTCAATTATTGGAACGGATGGCCTATGATGCGAGCCAGAGCGTGCATGGTCTGTATCGGGACGGTGAAATGCTGGGCGGCATGATCATTTACGATTTCATGCTGACCTATCGCCAGGGTAGAATGCCGATTGGCGGCGTAGGCTCGATCGCGGTTGATTTGCTGCATAAGAAGGAACGGGTCTGCAAGGAGATGATTCGCTATTTCTTAGCGCAGGCCAGACGCAAGAAGCAGAGCCTGGTCGCGCTGTATCCGTTCCGGCCTGACTTTTACAAACGGATGGGCTTCGGTTTCGGCGGCAAGTACAGCGAATATAGCGTCGATCCATTGGCCTTCGCACAAACGGGGCGAAAAGCTTGCCGGATGCTTTCGGCCAGTGATGCCGAGGAAACCGCCGCCTGCTATAATCGCTGCGCCAAAAGCAGGCATGGCATGCTGGCCCGGACGGCGGGCGCATTTGAACTCCTGTTCAACAATCCGGCTTATCGGGTCGTAGGCTATGATGATGGGACAGGGCTGAAAGGATTTTTGAACTTTCAATTCCAGCCGCGCAAGGACAGTCATTTTCTTGTCTATGACATGGTCGTCGAAGAACTGATCTATGAAGACGCGGCGGCGTTGCAAGGCTTGCTGCATTTTTTGCGCAGCCAGGCGGATCAGGTGAAGCGGGTGATTCTCTATAGCCAGGAAGAAAACTTCCACCACTTGCTGAGCGATCCGCGCGACGGCTCGGATCATGTGATGCCGGTGCTGGCGCACGCCAGCCATAACAGCGGCGTCGGCATCATGTACCGCGTGGTCGATGCTGCCGGCTTCTTTCGCTTAGCGGCCAAGCAATCGTTCGGCGGCCAGGACTGCACGCTCTCTCTTATGCTCAGGGATGATTTTTTGCCTGAGAACGCTGCGCCGCTGGTCGTTGCGTTCAGAAACGGATTGCCCAGCATTGTTTCCGGGGTGGAGGCGGAGGTCGAGCTGCATATCGACGTGGCCGAATTTTCTTCGCTCGTCATGGGCGCGGTCGATTTCAAGACGCTTGAACGTTACGGGTTGGCAACACTGTCTGATGAACGATACCGCGACATTGTGCAGCGGCTCTTTGCGACGGAAGAAAAACCGATCTGCAGCACGCGTTTTTAAGGAAATGCAAGGAGAGAGTCGGCAGCAAAGCGGTTTTGCGGTATAATAGGATAATCTGCAATATGGAATACAGGAGAATGAAAGATGAATAAAACATTTACCGACCTTGGCGTGAACCCGGCGCTTAGCGCCGGGCTCCTCCAGGCTGAGATCAGCAAACCGACCGCCGTTCAGGTTCAGGTCATTCCAGAGGCGCTCGAAGGCAAGGACATCGTTGCGCAGTCGGCTACCGGCACCGGTAAGACGCTGGCTTATCTGCTGCCGATTTTTCAGCGTATCGACACGACGAAACGCGACATTCAGGCGATGATCCTCGCGCCGACGCATGAACTGGCGATCCAAATCTTACGTCAGGTTGAATTGCTGGCGAAGAATTCCGGTCTGCCGGTTACGTCGACCTCGCTGATCGGCAATGTCAACATCATGCGTCAGATTGATAAGCTAAAGGAAAAGCCGCATATCATCGTCGGTTCGAGCGGCCGGATCATGGAATTGATTCAGAAAAAGAAGATTGCCGCGCCGACGATCAAAACAATCGTTATTGATGAAGCGGATCGTCTGCTTGATGAAAACAACTTTGCCGGCGTCAGAGCCGTGGTGCAGACGACGCTGAAAGATCGGCAGATTATGCTCTTTTCCGCGACGATTACGCCCAAGACGCTGGAACAGGCGCAAAAAATGATGAATCAGCCGGTGTTGGTCGATATTCCCGACAGCGGCGATTCGCGGCCGGACATCGAACATTTTTACTTCGTCGCCGAACAGCGCGATAAGATCGAAGTGTTGCGAAAATTGGTCTTTGCGCTCGAAGTCGACCGTGCGCTCGTCTTCGTCAATCGCGGCGAAGATATCGAGATTACGGTCGCCAAGTTGAACCACCACGGTCTTAAGGCGGTAGGACTGCACGGCAGTTCGTTCAAGACTGATCGCAAGCAGTCTTTGGAAGATTTTCGCAAAGGCAAGGCCAAATTGCTCGTTGCCTCTGATTTGGCGGCCCGTGGTCTTGACATCCCTGGCGTCGCGTTCGTCTTCAATCTCGATTTGCCCGAAGAACCGCAGGTTTATCTGCATCGCGCCGGGCGAACCGGACGTGCCGGTAAGAAAGGCACGGCGCTTTGCATCTTGAATCCGCGCGAAGCGGCGCTGATGGGACGTTTTGAAAAAGTACTAAAACTGTCAATCAAGGCGAAGGCGATTGCGAAAGGTCGCTTGTTTGACAGCCACAAGCGCGTCGAAGACTATACGAAAGCCCCGCTTAAAAAAACTGCGGCTGGCGACAAAGCCGCTACGCCGGAACGTCGTCTTTCGGCAAAACCAGCGCAAACCGGCGCAGGCAAACCGGGTGATCGTCCTGATTGGCGGCCGCCTGCGACATTTGTCAGACCGGGCGCAAAACCGGCGGTCAAGCCGAGCGAACGCCAAAGCGAAGCGGGAGAGGGGAAACGTCCGGCAGGAGCAAAAATTGCCAAACCGAAATCGTTTGCGAAATCGGAGGGGCATTCTAATCTTGCGCCGTGGGCGAAACCGGGCACCAAACCGAGCGGAAAATCCGGTAATAAGAAGCGCTAACGCGAAGGGGGAGTTTTGATGTATCGTGATATGCGAAAGGCGGAACGCCAAGTGACGCAAGAAGAGGCAGAGGCGATTTTGCGTGGCGGCGAATACGGCATCCTGTCGCTGCAGGGCGAAAACGGTTATGCCTATGGGATACCGCTAAGCTATGTCTATGACGCGGCTACGATTTATTTCCATTGCGCAACGGAAGGCAAAAAACTCGATTGCCTGGCGCAAAATGATAAAGTATCATTCTGTGTGGTCGGTGCGACGCAAGTGCTGCCGGAAAAATTCAGCACAAAATATGAAAGTGCGATTGCGTTTGGCCGCGCGAGTCTGGTGGAAGGCGAAGAAAAAGACGCGGCACTCTTGGCGTTGGTGGAAAAATATTCGCCCGACTTTATCGCTGCAGGCAAGGATTACATTGTCAAAGGCAAAGCGCGTACCGTTGTGATAAAGCTCGCGGTGGAAAAGATCAGCGGTAAGGCGAGACGATGAGCGTCTGCTTCTTCGCTGACAATGAAAGGTGAAAATATCAGCGTAGTGACATATGGAAAGAAGGGGAGCCATGCTGGCGCCCCTTCTTTCCATATGTAACGTTTTGCAAATTCAAATTGCTAATGCTCCACAAAAAGCACAGCTGCGAGGCTTGAGAGAACGAAGGCGTGAAAGATAGATGTAAAACCGTTTCAGCAAATGGCAATTAAACAAATTAAAATAGCGTTTTCAAAAGTTAGAATGCGATTTTAGCGAAGGAAAAAGAAACGACGGGGCAGAATACTATAGAAGTTGTCTTACTGTTGACGGAAGCCAAAGCAAGCTGCCCGTCTTTGAGAAGGAAAAGGAGAGATGAACGATGGCGCAAGTTACGCGTAGTGAAAAGGAATTCCTGCAGCAGGTGTATGCTGCGTTGCAAAAGATTCAGCAGCCGCAAACATTGCTGGCGAAGAATACGTATGTCCGGGGGATGTCAGGCAAGAATCACGAGTTTCCTCTTTATGCGGAAATGGCGGTCGGCGAGCTGCGTTTGCCGGTGGCGTTTCATTGCCGCGAGGATCAACAACCGTTATCGGGGCGCGATCTGGCCGATTTTGCCGGACAGGTAGCCGATGTACCGGGGCTGGCGGGCGTTGTCGTCGCACGCAACGGCTATGAGGACGATATGGCGACGTTTGCGCAGCAATTCAATCTGATGCTGGTCGATCAAAGCGATCTGGCGCAGCTGCAGGCGGTATTGTCGTATATGCTGCAGCAAAAGGCGATTCCCGCCGATCAATTAGCCGGACAGCCGTTCTGGGCGCTGATGGAAGTGCAGGAAGAACGCCTTAACGGCAATTATGTCTGGATTCCGGGACCGGGTGAAGGGACGCGCTGCATACCGCTCTTCTTTTCGCGTCTTAGCGCGCAGCGGTTCGGCGCCGGATTCGGAACCGATCAGGTGGCGGTGCGCGGCATTGCGCAATCGCAGCTGCGGATTCTGCTTGATTTTGTCGCGAAGTCGGAAGGCTTGTCAATCGCCTTTCCGCAGCCGCCGGCTGACGGCGCGGAGCAGTGGGCCTGCGTACCGGTGAAGGTCGAAGACTTGCGGACGGAATATCTGATCAGCGCCGAGTAATGAGCTGCGGCGCAAGGCGGGGAGGAACTGCGATGAGTGAAACGTATGAGGAACGGGTGCGCAAGGCGTTCGCCGGACTGGCTGGTCGGCCGCTGAAAGATTATTTTCATATCAGTGCGGGGATCAATAAACGGACGAAAGGGATGCAATCGTATCGCACCGTGTTTATGCGCGATCGCGATCGCATCCTCTATAGCCGGAACTTGCTGCGGTTGGCAGGCAAGACGCAGGTCTACGGCGACGGGCATGACGATCATGCCCGCAATCGCCTGACGCATTCGCTTGAAGTGGCGCAGATCGGCAAGACGATTGCCAAGGCGCTCGGTCTCGATCAGGATCTGGTCGAAGCGATCGCGCTCGGTCATGATCTCGGGCATACGCCGTTCGGCCATGCCGGAGAGCGGACGATCGACGCCATTTTGTCGTACCAGAACAAGAAGATTAATACCAAGCTCGGCATCAATCGCTATCTGGCCGATGAGGGCGAAGACCGTCTGCGCCTGAAGCTGCACGAAGGCTTCAAGCATAACTGGCAGAGCATTCGCATTCTGGAGGATTTGAGCCGCAGCTATCAGAATTTCAGCATGGAACTGACGCTGTTCGCGCTGTCGGGCATTTTGTTTCATAGTACGATCACCTACGGCAAACGCGAGATTCCGGCTTATTACGCTAAGTATCTGCAACGCCTGCAGGCGGACGGGCACTATATCTGGAGCGGCGAATGTCTGGCGGTCGCGATTGCCGACAAGATCGCGCAGCGTCACCATGATATCGAAGACGCGCTCTCCTGCAATTATCTGACGCCGAAGCGGATCATCGACGTGTTCGAAATGCCGATTCAAGAATATGAACGGCGCGACCTGGTCAAAGAAATGCCGGAGTTTGCCGAGGCGGACTTCCGCATCTTTGACCTGATGTTGACGGCCAATAAGATCAAAGGCGCGACGCGGCGCACGGTGACGAATTACATTTCGGACCGCAATCTTTTTATTCAGGCGGTGCCGAAATATATCGTCAACTGGCTGACTGACAGTTATATTCAGCGCTTGAAGAAACTGCTCGCCGATCCGACGCCGCTGGCGAACCCCGGCATCTTGCTGGAAAAACCGCAGGAAGACGGCGAACAGAGGAAGGTCTATTATAATCCTGAGATTTCGCGCTTGATGGGCTTTGACGGCACGACGCGATTGGCCGACAAGCTGCTGCAATACCGTTTGAAAAACGTGATTTTGAACTCGCGCAGCGTAAAACGGATGGACGGACGCGGCGAGTTCGTCATTAAGCGCTTATTTGAAGCGTATGTCACGTCGCCGCAGCAGATGTCGGACAGTGCGATCGAATCGGTGTTCCGCGAGTATCTGCGCAGTCAGGGCAATCCGTTGGCGTTTGCCCGGCCTTTGTTCGATGATCCGGCGCAGGTTCGCGTGACCTTTGAACATTGCTATGCGAAAGAATCCTGGAACAACTTTTCCGCCGCACAGGGGCAGCGGATCGAAGTGGATCGCCTCGATTTCAAGCTGGCGTTATTGCGTACCGTCGCCGATTATATCGCCGGCATGACCGATGCCTACGCCGAACGGGAATACCAAAAACTCTACGGCATCTGCCAGGATATGAGTCAGTAAAAAAAGAACGCGGCTTCACTTGCTAAAGCAAGGAAGTCGCGTTCTTTTTAATGACTTTGCAGCGTCATCTGAAAGACGAAGAGCGCCATGAAAAGATATAAGATCGGATGCACTTCGCTATATTTGCCGCGCAGCAGCTTTAAAAGCGGGTAAACGATGAAGCCGAGGCCGATGCCGGTCGCGATGCTATAGGTCAGCGGCATCGTCGCCATGATCAAGAAGGCGGGAAACGCTTCTTCGATGTTTTGCCAGTCGATGTGACGCAGGCTGTTCATCATGAAAAAGCCGACGATGATCAAGGGTGGGGCGGTGACGGCCGGAATCGTCGAGAGCACTTTGGCCCACGGCGCGAAGAAGAGCGTCAGCGTCATCAAGGCGGCGACCGTTACTGCGGTCAGTCCGGTGCGGCCGCCCGCCGCAACGCCGGAACCGGATTCGATGTACGTTGCAGTCGGGCTGGTGCCAAGCAGCGATCCGATCACGGTGCCGGTGGCATCGGCCAGGAAAGCGCCGCGTGCGCGCGGCAGGCGGCCGTCCTTTAAGATATGCGCCTGTTCGGCAATGCCGAGCAAAGTGCCGGTCGTGTCGAAGAGCGTGATCAAAAGGAATGTGAAGACGACGGAATAAAGGCCCTGCTGCCAGATCGAGGAGAGATCGAGTTGCAGCAGTGTTTTTTCTAAACCGCCTGGTATGACTAGGCTGTGTTCCGGTAGTACCAGCATGCCCTGCCAGTAGGCGAGGATGCCGGTGATCAGCATGCCGAGGATCAAGGCGGCTTTTACGCGATAGACCATCAGAACCAACGAGAGGATCAGGCCGATAGAGGAGAGCAGCGCGGTCGGTTCGCTGAGTTTTCCTAGCGTAACGAGCGTGGCCGGCGATGCGACGACGACTTTGGCGCTTTGCAGGCCGATGAAGCAGACGAAAAGGCCGATTCCGGCGGTGATCGCATGTTTCAAGCTGGCGGGAATTGCCTCGATCAGAATCGAGCGCAGCGGCGTAAGTGAGATCAAAAAGAACAGGATGCCGGACAGGCAGACTGCGCCAAGCGCCGTTTGCCAGCTGTGTCCGCTGCCCGAAACGACGCTGTAGGCGAGGTACGCGTTAAGACCGAGACCGGGGCCGATGACGATCGGGTAGTTGGCGAACAGGCCCATGATCAGCGTTGCGATGATGATCGTCAATCCGGTGGCGAGAAAGGCGCCGTTAAAATCCATGCCGGTGCTGCTGAGCACAGCGGGAATGACGATGACGGCGTAAGCCATTGTGAGGAACGTCGTGAAACCGGCGATCAGTTCCGTGGAAACCGAGCTGCCGCGTTGTTCCAATTCAAACCAGTTTTTCATAATACACCTCAATTATTGCAGTTTAGGGACATAAACGACATTATAACTCTTGTAAACAAGAGTTACAAGAAAAAGCATCCGTCTTTGCTAAGAATTTGAGCATCTATCTCTATGAAAAGTTGTCATAAAAAAAGAAAACCCGTCGAAAAAAACGGGTATTCCTTTGGGCGCGTTTGCTTAGCGGCTTTCTTTGAGCGGCTTCAGATTGATGAAGCGGGCGGAGAAAAAATTCAGCAAGGCGATGAGCGCGCCGCCGAGAAAGACAAGCTTATAACCGTTCGGGCCGCCGTTATACCAGACGATGCCGCCGAGAATCGGCAGGAACATGGTGACGATGTGGTCGATGCTCGTGCCCATCGAGAGACTGGGCGAAATGTCGGCTGGCGTCAGTGCGAGTTTGCGCATGTAGGTGGCGCGCGCCATGCTGACCGAACTCATCGACTGGTCGAGGATGTAGCAGGCGCAGATCAAGAAGAGCGCCTGCGCTTCGGGCAGCAGGTCGGTCGCGAACGCGTAGCCGAGGCAGACGAAGAGGAACGCAACCGCTTCGCCGCAAAGGACGCGCCGTTCGCCCAGCGTGTCGATCATCCGGCCGATCCAGGGTTTGACGACGATGCCGGTCAGTGAAATGATGAAGAACAGCACAGTCATCGTCGTGACCGGTTGATGGAAGATGTCGACTAGCACCCAAGGGCCGAACGTGATGAAAATCTGTTTGCGTGCGCCAAAGAGGACGCACAGCCAGTAGTAGAGCGCATATTCCTTGCGCAGCACCAGACGGCTGTTCTTTTTGCTTGCGGCGGCGCTATGGACTTTGCTCAGACAAAAGGCGGCGCAGAGGTAAGCGACGGCGCCGATGCTGAATGCGGCGGTAAAGCTGATGTGGAAAAAATGAAACAGTGCCCAGAGCACCGCGCTGCTGCTGACGAGCGCCGCCGTATTGACGGCGTTCATGCGGCCGAGTTTTTTGCCGAGGTCTGCGGCGCTGGCGAAGCTCATGCCGATGCTGTTGGACATCGGCATATAGATATGCGTACCCATATTGTAGATAAAGATGAAGATGACGACCAGCGTGTAATCGGGCGGTATGACGCCGAGTGCGAACATGCCGGCGGCCGCGAGGATGTTCGCCACGACGGTCGTTTTGATGTCGCCGAGCGAAGAGAGAGCGCCGATGATAAAGACGATCAAAAGTCCCGGCAGTTCGCGCGGAAATTCGAGCGCGGAACGCTCCAGAATCATCATGCCGAGATTGTCGCGCAGGTAGTTGGTCAGTGTTGCGCCGTCGACGCTTTGCGCGATGCCGATAAAGGCGGTCGAAAGGAGAAAATAAAAATAGTTGCGGTCCATCGTCCGCAATTGTTGCAGTAGCTGGGACATTCGGGCACCTCTTTCTTCGCATAGTAGCATGAACTTGCTCTTTTGTTGCTGTGGATATGATAGTATTATATAGATTATCAAAGGAAAATACATGGAGTATGTTGCGCTAAACTAGCATGATATTGACGGGGTGTTTGCATGAAAGTCGATGATGACGGTCAGTGGCGGGAAAAACTCAAACGCGAGTTGCCGCTCAAAGTGGTGCGGCATGAGCAATTTACCGTCGGGCCGATTTTTGAACGGCACTGGCACAGTGAGTTTCAAATGGTCTGGTGCGAAAAAGGCGAAGGCATGATTCATTGCAATTCCAGTGAATTTGAGATCAAAGCAGGCTCGGTCGTGGTGATTAACGGTAATGAGCTTCATTTCGGCGAGAACCATTGCCGACACTTGATCTATCATGTGATCAAGATGGACTTATCGTTTTTGCTCAGCAGCCAGATGGATTTCTGCCAGATTCGCTACATGACGCCGCTATTGAACAACCAGATCTGTTTTAAGAACTGGATTGCAAAGGACGATGAGCTGCGCGCGGAAATCAAACGTCTGCTGGCGGAATTCAATGCGGAACAGGTCGGTTATGAACTGGCGGTGAAGGCTTGCTGTTATCGGATTCTTGTCTGTCTGCTCCGGCGGCATCAAGACGAGGCCAGCCCTGCGAAACGTCAGCGCCAGGAACGGCGGCTGGAGCAGATGAAACGGGTATTCGAACATATCGAGTGCGAGTATGCGAACAAGATCACGCTGCCGCAATTGGCTGCGCTGGCCAATATGAGCGGGCCGCACTTTTGCCGTCAGTTCAAAAGCCTCACCGGCAAAGCGCCGGTCGAGTACGTGAATCATCTGCGAATCAGCCGCGCGGTGCAGCTATTGCAGCAAGGCAGCATGAATATCAGCGAAGTGGCGATGGCGGTCGGTTTTGACGATATCAATTATTTCAGTCGCTTGTTTAAAAAATATAAGCAGTTGCCGCCGTCAAGCTTGCGCAAGTGAAGAAACGACGGGGCCAAAGGCTGCAGGGATAACGCGGGAGGATGTATGGAAGAAGAACACGCTGATTTTAAACAGGAAGAGCAGCATCTTACTCAGACCCAAACGGAGATGAAGGAGATCATCGCCCAGCTGCAGCATGACATTGACGAACGCTTCAACCGCCGGCAAAATGCGCTGGCGATCAAAGACGAAGTGAGCGCCTATGTCCATGCGATGCTGCGCGGCGACAACAGCAAGAAAATCTTTGACCTCGATAATGCGCTGGCGAATCCTTATTTTGGCCGCGTCGACTTTAAAGAAGACGGTACGGAAGAATTCGTACCGTTTTATATCGGACGCTGCAAAGCGGCGCGTCAGGAGATAAAAGGCCCGGCCGATATTTTGGTCTTTGACTGGCGTGACCCTGTCGCGTCGGTTTTTTACGAATGTTATGACGGACGAGCCAGTTATTCCGTGATGGATCGTTACCATTACAGCGGCGACGTCAGTCTGAAACGGCAGTATAAGATCGCGCAGGGACAGCTGCAGGCGGTGATGGACAATTATATTTTAAATCAGGTCTTGAACCGCCAGGAAGAGGCGCTGCTTGCGGATCCGGCGCTGCGCGAACGATTGCGCGAAGGCGCGGCCGATAAGCTGAAGGACATCATCACGTCGATTCAGGCGGAGCAGAACAAGATCATTCGAGAGCCTCTGAATCAGGTGACTGTGATCCAGGGCGTGGCCGGTTCCGGCAAGAGCACGATTGGCCTGCATCGTCTTTCGTTCCTGCTTTATAACGGAAAACTGAATCCGGAAAAACTCATTGTGATTGCGCCGAACCGGATCTTTCTCGATTATATCTCCGAGCTGCTGCCTGAAATTGACGCGGCAGACGTCAAGCAGATGGTCTGGGACGATCTGGCGGCGGCGATCACGCGCCAGACATGGAACATTGCGCCCGACCGCCGTTTGGAGCTGATCCTTGAAAGCAAAGACCGCGTAGCGGTGAAGTTGCTCGAAGACAGCGCACGGCTGAAGGGGTCGCTCGACTTCAGTCAAATTCTCGAAAATTACGTCGAGCAGAAAGCGCGTTCCTTTTGTCTGAAACTAAAAGACATCTCGCTTTTTGCAGGGGAACTGACGATCACGGCGCGTGAACAGCTTGATCAATTCATGGAAGCCGCCGCTTCGCCGTATCAGGAACGGATCGAAGTGCTAGGGCGCTTTATCCGCTTTAAACTGAACAACTATCTCGATGTCATGCAGGCCCGTTTTGAAAAAGGCAAAGGCACGGAAGAGGATCTGAAGCGCTGCCGCAAAGAGGCGGCGGACTTTTTGAAAAAACATGCGAAGGACTGGCAGACGCCGTCTTTGTCTGACGCGTATCGCGATGTCTTCACGAAGAAAGGCATTTTCAAACCGGTGAAAGATACCCATTATGATCTTGACGCGATCCGGCAGCAGAGTCTTGCTCTCCTTGATGCGGGACAGGTGGAACGCGAGGATCTCGCGCCGCTTGCCTATCTGGCGCTGCTGCTTACCGGCTGGAAGCATATGGAGCGCTTTGATCATATGGTCATCGATGAGGCGCAGGATCTGAACGCGCTGGAATTTGCCGTGCTGAAACGCCTGTCGGCCAACGGTTCGTTTACCATCATGGGCGATCTGTCGCAGGGGATTCATTCTTACCGCAGCATTGCAAACTGGAATGTCGTGATCAAAGAGGTGTTCGGCGATGCCAAGGCCGAATATCGTGAGATTCTGCATAGTTATCGTTCGGCGAAAGAGATCGTCGATATTTTTAACCGCGTGATGCCGCAGGGACACAGTCGTGCGATTCCGGTCTATGAGATCGGACGCAAGCCGACCGCGGAAAAGATCCGTTCCTTTGCGCACGGCGTAAAACGGTGCGCGGCGATGCTCGATTCGTTCCTTGCGCGCGGCGCGAAATCGATCGCGCTGATCACGAAGCAGGAGCGCCAGGCGGTCGAACTTTATGCGGCGCTGAAAGAAGAAAGGCAGCAAACGCAGTGCGAACTGCCGCTGTCTTTGGTGTCGGGCGATGGCGCGACATATCGGGGCGGCATTTCCGTCTTGCCGGTAGCACTGGCGAAAGGCTTGGAGTTCGATGGCGTCATCGTCTGGGATGCGTCGGAAGAAGCGTTCAAAGACACGCCGTTTGACGCGCGGTTGCTGTACGTGGCGCTTTCGCGGGCGATGCATAACCTGCATATTCTCTACCAGGGAGAGCTGACGCCTTTGCTGCGCAAGCGCGGAGGAAATTGAGCAAAAGAAAAGGATGTGGCGGGATGATTAACAAGGCGCGACTGGCAAAAACATTCGCTGCGCTGGCGAAAATCGGGCGCGGCAGCGACGGCGGCTTTTCGCGCCTTGCTTTCGGCGATGCGGACTGGCAGGGGCGGGATTACGTGAAAGGCTTGCTGCGTCAGGCGAGGCTGGCGCTGCGGGAAGACGGCTTCGGCAATCTGATTGCCCGGCGTGAGGGAAGCGATCCGGCTGCAGCGGTGGTGATGCTGGGGTCGCATATTGACAGCGTGCCGAGCGGCGGGAATTACGACGGCGTCGTCGGCGTGCTCGCCGCTATTGAGGTGCTGCAATGTCTGGCCGATGCGAAAGCGCAGCATGAAAACCCGATTGAAGTAGTGGTCTTCATGGCCGAAGAATCAAGCCGTTTCGGCGTTGCGACGCTTGGCAGCAAGGCGTTTTGCGGCAAACTGACGCAGGAAGAAAGTGAAAAATATCAAGACCGAGACGGCGTCAGTCTGGCTGCGGCCCTCGCCAAGCGAGGCTTTGCAGCGCAGCGTGTCGCTGAGGCGAAATATCTGGCGCCGATCAAGGCGTTTCTCGAACTGCACATCGAGCAGGGAAAAGTATTGGAGAGCGCCAAGCTGCAGCTCGGCATCGTGAGCGGTATTGCCGCGCCGAGTCGCTTTACGATTGTCATAAACGGACAGGCCGGTCACTCCGGCGCGACGCCGATGGATTTGCGTCATGACGCGCTCGCTGCGGCGGCGGAAGTCATTTTGCAGGTGGAGAAACTGGCGCAGGCAGCATCGGCTGACGGGATTGTCGGAACGGTCGGCGTGATCGAAGCCAAACCGGGTGCGATGAATGTGATTCCCGGCCGCGTCGAGCTGGGCGTTGACATCAGAGGAATCCGTCAGGCAGCCAAGCAGGCGGTCGTTGCCGCGCTACGCGCCGCGCTCGATGAAATCAGCGGGCGACGCGACGTTGCCTGCGAAATCAGTGTGGTAAGCGAAGAAGCGCCAGTGACGCTGGATGACTCGATGATCACGCTGCTGACAACGCTTTGTCGGGAGCGAGGCTATCGTCATTGCCTGCTGCCGAGCGGTGCGGGGCATGACGCGATGCATTTGGCTGCGATTGCTCCGACCGGCATGCTCTTTATTCCCTGCCGCGACGGCATCAGCCACAATCCGGCCGAATATGCCGAGATGAAGGATATCGCAGCCGGTGCGGACATCTTATTGGAGGCCGTAAAAAAGTTAGCCGCGGTTAGGATATAACGCATAAGATTTTGCTTGCCAACAAGAAAAATCCGACATATAATAGCGAACAGTATTGTAGTAGGAGGATTGGCAATGATGGTATGGGCTACCCTGTTCCAAATGAAAAGTGAGAAAAACGTCGACGTTCGCCCGCAGGCGGCAAAGAACGTGATCTCCTTTGTACGTTTTGCTCTGCTTGGTTAATAGCAGTGCGTAATGAGAAAATGCTCCGCTTAAAACGGTATGTTTTAGGCGGAGCATTTTTTATTGGCAGAGTGTGGAACCAAGAATACTTAATACATGGGAAATAGGTGCCTTGAGGTAGTTGACAGTTAAATCCATAATGGATATTCTGTTGAAGCGATGGGAAAAAATGAGAATTAATAAGGGGTGGTTGGGTATGTGTAAAAGAGAAAAAGAAACGATGATGCACAGCGAACAAGGCAAGGCAGGTGAAAAAAGCGTATGGGTTTAATCGGAGATTTGACGCGCAGGGCCATCCAGGATGTAAACGAGAATCCGATTATTGAAAGCGGTAAAGAATGGATCGACGGCATTGCCGATTTAGCGGGCAAACAGATCGGCCGAGTGGTTGGCGATCCGCTTGGCGTTGCCAAGCAAGTCGTTGAAGACATTCCGATTGCGATTTTCGGCCGTCAGCCGGATCCGGTTCGCGATGCTGCAGATCTGGTGAAAGATGGCGTGCAACTTGTAATCGACACGGGCATCAACATCTTTAATGCGCTGCCGACGGGGACGACAGCGCCGGTTTTTGCCCAGCAAGAAGGCAGCATTAATGCACGGCCGGGGGAAACGATCACGAGTGCAACGCTTAGCGGCGCGTCACTGGGCGATTTATCCTGGCTTATTTACACGGCAAACAAGGCGACGAATGAAACAATCGATAAAAAATGGCAGCGCTATGATTTTACCGAGACGGTCAGCGGCTATGACAGCAGTACCTATGTTGACGCTGCAAACAAGCAGGTGGCCATTACTTTTGAAGGTACATCGCCCAACAGTCTGCTTAGCACTTGGGTGTTGAGCAAGGATGGCGTAACGGATTTGGAAATCGGTCTGGGCGTCATACCCAACCAGGTCGTCGAAGGCTATGGACGGTTTAAAGAGTTAATGACGCGAGTGCAGAAGGATTTTGGCGATAAAGGGTATGGAATCTCATTGGCCGGACATTCACTGGGCGGCGGCTTGGCGGAAATGATGGCGGGGATGTACTTTCTTGACACTGGCGTTGCACTGCCGACGTTGGCCGAAGAAGCTCCGGGCATGTTGCGTCAGTTGAAAATGTACGCTGAAGAGCGATTGCTGGCAGGGCATACGATATATTTGCCGAGCGGCGGGAGCGTGAGAGTTGAAGGCGGCACGCTGTTGCAACGTGCGAACCAGGCCAAGGCGATTGCCAATTCATTTGTCGGGCAGGATTTCAGCAATATAGTCAATCTCCTGACGGAACAAGATCCGGTTGGTCAGGTTCGCTGCAGCAGCGATCCGGCGAAAGACGGACATGTCGGTATCGATGTTATTGTTCCGGCGCTTTTGACGGCGCGCGAATGTCTCCAGGACATCGATTATGCGGCGCTGTATCCGATCAATGCGTTGCAAATCGTCACGCCGCAAATGCCGCAGGATGCATTGAATTTGTTTCCGGGCGTCAGCGGGCTCGATATAAGCAGAATTGACCGTCATTTGCCGGCGCAGTCGGAAGGTCTGTGGTCCGGTTCGTCGCTTGGTCTGTATGATCCGAACGGCGCCATCGGTCTTGGCGCGCAAATTGAACGGACGAATGGCGCGCCGGTCGAGCAATGGAGCGGCTCGCAGTTGAATATCCCGGAGGTGAAAATTTTCGGGCGCGCAACGGGACAGGTGATCTGCGTTGCGGAGCATGTCAGCGGCAAACAGAATGCGTTGGTTGTCAGCAGCAGCGGACATGATGTGATCTACGGCAGCGACAATGGCGATATGCTGCTTGGCGGTTCGGGCAATGACGTGATTTACGGCGGCAGCGGCGATAATTATATCAGCGGCGGCAGCGGTAATGCGCAATTGTACGGAGGCCGCGGCAATGACATTATATATGCCGGTTCCGGCACCGCCTACCTGACCGGCGGCGGCGGAAACAATCTCCTGTTTGGCGGCAGAGGGAACGATACCTTCTACTGGAACAGCGGCAATGATATCATGTACAACGGCCAGGCGGGCGGAACGTATCAGTTTTTGATTGAACAGGGCGCGCGCGGCAACTCACAATTGAAGTGGCAGCGCAATTTTACGAATATCGGCAACAGTACGGTTGACATTAAAGGCGCGATGAATGCAGAGAGTCGCTTGCTGTTTAATTTTGTAGACGAAATTCATTTTCAGGATATGAAGTGGGCGGAAAGCGGCAATGATATTATAATGACGGATAGCCGCGGCAATCTGTCGGCAAGCGTCACCTTTCGCAACGCGCTGACCGTATTTGCATCTAACAAGGATCAGTTGGACTTCAAGTTTGCTAACGGAAGTTTGTATAGCGGCGATCAACTCTATCACGTCTGTACCGGGTCGGGTGTAATCCGCGCCAGCTCGGATGAGAAATATGCCGGCAGTCTGCTGATTGCGTCGGCGCAGGGCAACGATACCCTGTTGGCCGGCGGCGGCAGTGATTTGTTATTCGGCGGCGCGGGGGCGGACAGTTTTATTTTTGCGGATGATTTTGGTCACGATGCATTAATCGGTGCAGACGGAAAAGATAGAGTCGTATTTACGCATGCATTTGATCCGGCCGCGTTTACTGCAAAACAAAATGGAGACGATCTGCTTATTTCTTATCATTCAGCTGGCGCAACGAGAGAGGACGTATTGACAGTCAGTAATTGGTATGCAACGACAAATCACATCAATGATTTTGAATTTGCCGCTGGTGCACATTACAAAATACAAGGAGAAACATTTAAATTGGCATAAGCTAACGCCAGCCGGCAGAAATACTCTGTCGGCTGGCGTTAGTGCGTTTGTTACAAATAAGTTTGGGTTTTATCATACGCTTGGAGTGCTGCGGCGCTATAATAGTTGAGTGCTGCCGCCGAACCTGTCTGGGCGAGGGAACTGGAAACCGGTTTGCCGCATTGTCCGCAATTGGTACAACTGCTTTTTCCCTGAGGACAGCTTGTACTGCTTGATGCGCCGCTGCTGCTGCTGGAAGCGCCGATGCCGGCGGCGGACAAAGTCAGACTGGCGGCAGCGCCGATCGATGAGGCTGCGCTTGCTGCCGTCGTTTGCGAATCGGTCGACACGCCGGAAGTTGCCGTGAGACGGCTTAAATAGTAATTTATATTTTGCTGGACGGATGAGATGCTCATGACTCGATTCACCTCCTTTTCAGCATACTGTTGTTTTCTTAAGTATAGAGCAGGATTGTCACAGTTGTATTACAAAAATAGAAATTTTTGTAAAATAAAATATCGCAGGATTTTGAAAAATCATATAAAGCGAAGAACAGATTTGTTATAATGAAAGTGACGTTATGAACGCATAAGGAATGGCGAGCGTAAATGGCGCTGCAAGCGCGAGGAAGAAGAGCGCAAAAGGAAAAGGAGTGGTAAGCTATGGCGGAAATGCATGGAATCATAGAAGAGGCCATTCGGCTAGCGCCCCAGATTGTAGAGGTATCGCCGCTGGATTGTTCAGTGGTCGTGACCGATAAGGAAACCATTCTTTTTTGCCAGCCGGGCAGTCAGGTCAATTTGTGCAATCTTGTTGAGCGGCAGGTAGCGCCGACCGGGCCGGCGCGTAAGGCGATGGACAGCGGAAAAAGAACGAGCAGTGTGATTCCTCCTGAAGTGTACGGCATGGCGATCATGTCGACCGCTGTGCCGCTGCGTGAGGCGGGCGGGCAGATCGTCGGCAGCCTAAATATGGCGGTGAGTCTGACAAACCGGGAGAAACTGGATTCGATATCGCATACGCTGTCCGGTTCGGCGCAGCAAATGGTTGCAACCGCGCAGGAACTGGCGGCTTCGGCGACCGAACTTGCGTCAGGAATGGATGCGTTGCGCGTATCGGATGCCAAGGTTATTGACGATATCAGCAATACCGGCGAAATCCTGCGCTTTATTAATGACGTTGCGGCCAATTCGAATCTGCTGGGCCTTAACGCGGCGATCGAGGCGGCGCGGGCTGGTGAACACGGGCGCGGCTTTGCGGTTGTCGCGGAAGAAATTCGTAAAATGGCTGTGAACAGCGGCGAATCGGTCAAACGGATCCAGGATATTTTGGGTGCGATCAAAGGAGAATCGATGGTCATTGAAGAAAAGATCAAAGAACTGTTGTCGTTGAGTGAACGGCAGGCCGCCGCATCCGAGCAAATCGCAGCGTCGATCGAAGAACTTACCGATTCGGCGGTTCACTTGGAGCAAGTAGCGCGGATCATGTTCCGGGAATAATACGGCAGGTTGTGAGAGGGCGGTTTGCGAATCGTCCTCTTTGTTGCTTGCGACGGTCAGCCGCTTTGAAAAGACTGCAAGGCGATGCGCCTGGCAGAGGAGAGGAATTGTATGAAGTCAAGCAAAAAACCGTTGTCGCTTTTGGTGCTGACGGTTTTCGCAATCATTGCTTATTCGCAGATGGTATTTTACAATCAGCTGTCGCTGATCGAGCAGAACACGCTGCGCGTCGAACAGGCGCAGCGCAGCGGTTTTCGTGAAGTTATCGAACTGCAGAACAAGATCAATAAAGTGCCGCTTTCCGTCTCGGAACTGGCGGCAACGCCGGACGAAGGGAAAAAAACTTATTTTCACGCCCGGGTAGAGGCGCAAATTGCGGAAATCGACCAAGGCTATCTGCAGGGCGGCAAAACGGATGCGCGTGAAGATGCACTGTACCAATATCTGAAGGAAAACTGGCTGGGTTATAAACGATTGGCGGTCGATGCGGTAACGGCGAGCCAAAGCGGCGATGACGCGCAGGCGGAGCAAAAGATATTGAACAGCATGCTGTATCTCGAACGGATCAACAATGGGATGAAGATGGTCATTGATTTTCATCAGCGCAATGTGCAGAAGGAAACGACCTCCATTTCCGCGGCGGCGCAAAGTGCGAAGCAAAATATGCTTGCCGTTGCCGCTTGGGCCGGACTGATTTTTCTATTGATCGGCCTGCTGGTGGCGCGGAAGATCATGCTGTCGGAGCGGCAAATGCTTGCGCTGAACGAAGCGTTGGAAGAGAAGGTGAACTTGCGGACGCAGGAGCTGATGGCATCCAATCAGGAATTGAGCGCGATGAACGAAGAAGCGGTGGCCTCTAATGAGGCGTTGCAGTTTGCGAATCATTCTCTGGAGGAAGAAGTGCGACAGCGGCGTAGTATGGAAGAAGAGCTGAAAGCGATGCTGGAGAGTTTGCAGCGGATGCAGTCGCAATTGGTGGATGCGGAAAAAATGGCGGCGCTGGGCAGCCTGGTCGCCGGCGTGGCGCATGAAATCAATACGCCTTTGGGCAACGGCATCATGGCGGCGTCCTATCTGGAAGAAAACACGAAGCGCCTGATCAATGCTTTTGAAGAAAAAAAGATGACTGTTAAGCAGATGCAAGAGTACGGTCTGGATCAAAAAGAAGGCTTTGCGGCCTTGCTGCCGAATTTGGAACGGGTGGCAAAGCTGGTCAGCAGTTTTAAGAACGTAGCGGTTTCACAAATGGTGGAAGAACGCTGCCGCTTTAACTTGAAAGCGCATTTGGAAGAAGTGCTCTTTACCTTGCGGCCGAGTCTGAAGAAGACAAATTTACAGCTGGAAGTGGACTGTGCGGAAGGGGTGGAAATCGAAAGCTATCCCGGCGCCTTTGCGCAGGTGATCAGCAATCTTGTCGTCAATGCGCTTGTGCATGCCTTTGCGCCGGGCGAGGCAGGAATGCTGCGCTTTACGGTCCGTGAAACGGAAGAAAATATCCTATTCCAGTTTGCCGATAATGGCCGGGGCATGAGCGAAGAAGTGCGGCAAAAAATTTTCGAACCTTTTTTCACGACCGGCAGAACCAACGGCGGAACCGGGCTCGGTCTTTTTATCGTTTATAATATCGTGACGCAAAAATTAGGCGGCACGGTCGAGTGCGAAAGCGCGCCCGGCGCGGGCAGCCGTTTTACCTTGCGTATGCCGAAACGCTATCTTATGAAGAAAAACTGAAAGAAACCCGGTGATGCGAAAAAGCGCGTCGCCGGGTTTCTTTCATCCGGCGCATAAAAAAGAAACGCTGCAAGTCGTTTTCTTTTTCACGCCCCCTAAGACGCAGCGGAGAAAATATGCTATACTAAAATGTATGCCTTCGAGTCGATAAGCTGACTGATTTTATACGAACCGGCCGTTCCCCTTTGGGAACCGGGCCGGTCTTTTAATCCTGAATCAAGAGGAGAAACGTGAGATGTTAACGGATGCAATGATTCGGGCGCAAGCCGCTCTGAAAAATGGTTATGAGAAAGGCTGTCGTTATTTTGAAGACGGCCATGTGCGGCAGCCGCTTCGCTTTCATAGAAAGAAGCGCATCTTCGAAGCGAAGGTGGCGGGACGGACCGATTACCGCGTCGAAGTCGAATTTGACGAAGCGCTTGTTTTGGTAGGCTATGAATGCCAGTGCGCCACCTGGCGCGAACATGAAGGCGCCTGTAAGCATGTGATCGCGGTGATGAAAAACATTCAAAACCGCTGGGTCGATTATTTTGGTCCGACTACGGTCGAGGCTGCGTCGAGCGTCAGTCTCGACCAACCGACGCAGGAATTGCTGGGCCGTTATGTACAGCCGCTGCTTGTCGCCGAGCCGGAAAACGGCGAACGCAAAGGGAAAGTGACCGCTCGTTTGACGCCGGTTTACCAGATCATGCGCGAACCCTGGGGCGTGTTGCACTGTCTTGGCTTTGGCATCGGCAGCGGCCGGCAGTACGTGCTTAAAGACATTCCGCGTCTTTTGGAAGGCGTGCGAGAACAAAAGACGGTCGTGTTCGGCAAGCAGTTCGCCTTTGATCCGGCGCTCATGGAATTCGATCCGCTGTCGAAAGAACTGCTAGCGCTGCTGCAGACGGCCTGGCGAGAAGACGCGCAGCGCGACTCGTGGCGTGCGGCGTCGTTTGGACGCGGCGAAACCTCGGCTTTTGCCGAGCCGCGTTGGCTGCGTCTGACCGATGAGACGCTGCAACAGTTTTTGACGATCATGGCGAAGCGGCCTTTCTTAGTGGAGACCGATAAAGGACGCTACCGCAATGAGATTGTGCGCGAAGAACGGCCGCCGATCTCCTTTAAGCTGGAAGAAATGGCGGAGGAAGGGCGACTGCGTCTGACAATGCGGCCGGATGCGAACGAGGTGATCGGTCTTGATTCGCAGTGCCGCTATATTTGGTGCGACCAGGCCGTTTACCACTGTGATGCGGAATTCGCCGCCGGGGTGGAACCGATCCTGCATTACTTCCAAAGCCAGGAGACCGACGCGTTGGCTTTGCCGCTCGAAGCGGCGTCAGAACTGTTTGCCGGTTTATTGCCTGCGCTGGAAGAGGTTGCCGAAGTCGAAGTGGACGACAGCGTTTATCGTCGCTATTATAAAGAAACGCTTAACAGCCGCGTCTATCTCGATCGCCAGGCGGACAGCATCATTGCCAAGGTTGAGTTTCAGTACGGCGAGCGCATCCTTGACCTCAAAGATGCCGCTTGCGGCGTCATGCCCGGCGGCGAGCGTCTGCTGCTGCGCGACGTGAGAGGCGAGCGGCGTTTGCTCGGCGTTTTCAACCGGCACGGCTTTGTACTGGGGCGCGATCAAATGATGCTCGAAGGAGAGAACGCCTGTTATGATTTCCTGCTGACCGGCTTGCCTGCGTTGCGCGAGATGGCGGAAATTATGGCCAGTGACGCATTCTTGCGCGTGCGCATTCAGCCGCCGGCGCAGGTGTCCGCCGGCGTACGTTTAAACAGCGACAGCGGCCTGATGGAACTGTCTTTCCAGTATGAAAATATGGATCACAGGGAATTGTTGGCGCTACTGGCTGACTATAAAGAAAAGAAACGTTATCATCGCTTGCCGGAGGGCGGCTTTATTCCGCTGGAAGGCGAAGAATTCCAGGCGGTGGCTGCGTTGGTTGAACAGCTGGGCTTGCAAAGCGCCGATCTGGAAAAATCGGTGATCGAATTGCCGACCTATCGCGCGATGTACCTCGATCAGGCGGCGCGCGAAGAAGGCGGCGTCGCGCTGGAAAGAAGCGGCGCATTTCGCCGGATGGTGCAGGATCTGCGCGATCCGCAGGAAATAGAGTGGTCTGTGCCGAACGGCATCAACGGAAAGCTGCGCGATTATCAAAAGACCGGCGTGAAATGGCTCAAGACGTTGGCCGATTATCGTCTGGGCGGAATTCTCGCTGACGACATGGGCCTCGGCAAGACGTTGCAAGTCCTGACGCTGCTCCTCTCCGAACAGAGTGAGAACGGCAAGCCGTCATTGGTCATTGCGCCGACTTCGCTCGTATACAACTGGCAGGAAGAAGCGGCTAAATTCGCCCCCGGGCTGAAGGTATTGCTGATCACCGGCAATCAGGGGCAGCGCCAGGAGCTGCTGCAGGAAATGAGCGGCGTCGATCTTATCATCACCTCTTACGGCATGATTAAACGCGATATCCATCTTTACGAGGCGCAGCAATTCCGCTACTGTTTCCTTGATGAGGCGCAGCATATCAAGAACCCGTACACCTTAAGCGCTAAATCGGTGAAAGGCCTGCAGTCGGAAGCACGTTTTGCCTTGACCGGCACGCCGGTCGAAAATACGCTGACCGAATTATGGTCGATCTTCGATTTTGTGATGCCGGGCTATTTGAAAAGCCATCGCGATTTCAGCCAGCGTTTCGAAGCGCCGATCGTCAAAGACGGCGATAAGGAGACGATGGCTGAATTGAGCCGTCATATCCGTCCGTTCATTTTGCGGCGTTTGAAGAAAACCGTGCTGAAAGAACTGCCGGAGAAAATCGAGACGAAACTCAGCGGCGAACTGAGCGAAGAACAGGCAAAAGTGTACGACGCCTGGCTGCTTCAAGCACGGCGCGAGTTTGAACAGGAAGTGGCGACCAACGGTTTTGCCAAGAGCCAGATCAAGATTCTGACGCTGCTCACGCGCTTGCGCCAAGTGTGCTGTCATCCCGGTCTCTTCCTTGATGGCTATGAAGGCGGCAGCGGAAAACTGGAACTGCTCAAAGAACTGGTAAGCGACGCGGTCAGCGGCGGACATCGCATTCTGGTGTTTTCGCAGTTCACTGAGATGCTCGGCATGATCCGCCGTGAACTGGCGGCGGACGGGATCCAGCATTTTTATCTCGACGGCAGCACGCCCGCCGCGGAGCGCATGCGACTGGTGCATGCCTTCAATGGCGGACAGGCGGAGGTGTTTCTGATTTCATTGAAAGCGGGCGGCACAGGGCTGAACCTTACCGGCGCCGACGTAGTCATTCATTATGATCCGTGGTGGAACCCGGCAGTTGAGGACCAGGCTACCGACCGTGCCTACCGAATTGGACAGCAGCGGGCCGTGCAGGTCTATAAGCTGATTGCAAAAGACACAATCGAAGAGAAGATATACAAACTGCAGGAAAAGAAGCGGGAGATCATCGACGGGCTGATTCAGCCGGGCGAAACGTTCCTGAACAAACTGGGCGAAGCCGAAGTCAGAGACTTATTCGGTCTGTGACAGTAAATGCGTTACGAAAAAGGAGCGGGCCTTGCGTCCGCTTCTTTTCGTTTTTGTCGCGGTCCGCTGCACCGGACGGCGTTTGAAAGCGGAAACCAAAAGCAACAGAGGAAACCAAAACGGAAACTTAGGGTTCCAAAAAAAGCGAAGCAGGCAGAAAAGAACGGCTTGTCGCAGTTGGCATCCTTTTTGCTCTATTGTACGGCAGGAATACGATCGGACGTTTTGGATCGTTGCCGTAATTAGCGCAAGGAGGAATAAACAATGACACGTAAGTACATGGCGGAACCGTTCAAGATCAAAGTGGTGGAACCGATTGCAATGACGACGCGGGAACAGAGGGAAGAGGCGATCAAGCGCGCCGGTTACAACACCTTTTTGCTGCGCTCCAAAGAATGTTATATCGATCTTCTGACCGACAGCGGTACGACCGCGATGAGCGACAACCAATGGGCGGGCATGATGCTGGGCGATGAAGCGTATGCGGGCAGCGTGAACTTCTACCAATTGGAAGGCGCGGTACAGGATCTCTACGGCTTTAAGCATGTCGTGCCGACGCACCAGGGCCGCGGCGCAGAAAATCTGCTTTCGCAAATCGCGATCAAGCCGGGTGATTATGTGCCGGGCAACATGTACTTTACGACGACGCGCGCGCATCAGGAACTGAACGGCGCCAACTTTGTCGACATCATCATCGATGAAGCGCATGACTCCGCTTCGGAGCATCCATTCAAAGGCAATGTGGATTTGAATAAAGTAAAGGCGCTGATTGAAAAAGTAGGCGCCGAGAAGATCGCCTATATCTGCCTGGCCGTCACGGTCAATTTGGCGGGCGGACAGCCGGTCAGCATGCAGAATATGAAAGAGCTGCGCGAACTGACGCAGCCGCTTGGCATCAAGATCATGTTCGATGCGACGCGTTGCGTGGAAAACGCATTCTTCATCAAAGAGCGCGAAGCCGCGTATGCCGACAAGAGCATCCGGGACATCGTCAAAGAGATGTTCAGCTACGGCGACGGCGCGACGATGAGCGGCAAGAAGGATTGTCTCGTCAATATCGGCGGATTTCTGGCGATGAACGACGATATGCTCTATCAAAAAGCGACGCAGCTGGTCGTGCTTTATGAAGGCATGCCGAGTTACGGCGGCCTAGCCGGGCGCGATATGGAAGCGATGGCGCGCGGCATGTATGAATCGGTAGACTACTATTACATCAAGCATCGTGTCGAACAGGTGCGGTATCTGGGCGAACGCTTGGAAGAAGCGGGCGTACCGATCGTCAAGCCGATCGGCGGCCACGCGGTATTCCTCGACGCGCGCCGTTTCCTGCCGCATATTAATCAGGATCAGTTCCCGGCGCAGGCGCTGGCGGCCAATCTTTACGTCGAAGGCGGCGTGCGCAGCATGGAGCGCGGCATCATTTCCGCCGGTCGCGACAAACAGGGCAACAATTATCACCCGAAACTGGAACTGGTTCGTCTGACGATCCCGCGCCGCGTATATACTTACGCGCACATGGATGTCGTGGCCGATTCGGTGATCGAGCTTTATAAGCAACGCGACAGCATCAAAGGCCTCGAAATGATTTACGAACCGCCGGTGCTGCGTTTCTTTACCGCACGCTTTAAACCGCTTGCCTAAGATAAATTCATAATAAAAGCCGGAAAAAGATAACGCTTTTTCCGGCTTTTTGCTCTGTTGAAAGAAGCGGCAAAGCGGACAATGTGCAAGCGTTCGCTTTTTTGACATACAATGCTTGCCTTGCAACGCGGCTAGTTTGATTTGTGAAATGTGCGAAAATTTGCTACGATGGAGGGGAAGGAATTTGTCTGAAGTTCGACTGGGAGGTGGCAGGATGCGTTTGCGCATGCCTTGTATGGATCGGGTCGGCCTCGTGTATGAAGTGACGCAGCTGCTGGCTAAGCGGGATATAAACATTGTTGCGATCGAAGTGGAACAGGGCGCGATCTTTCTCGAGTGCCAGACGGTGGAGCGAAAGCGCTGCGAGGAACTGTTGCAGGCGTTGACGGCTGTCGATGGAATCCATCGCGTGGAGCGGACTTTTTTTATGCCGTCCAAGGAACGGGCGGAACAGCTCGATGCCGTATTGACGTCGGTCCAGGATGGGATTGTCGCGATCAACGCCAAAGGCGTCGTGACGCAGTGCAATCCGGCGGCGGCGCGCATGCTTTGCCTGCAGCTCGAGGAAGTGCTCGGCGCGCCGGTGCAGGCGGAACTGGCCCGCAGTCTGCTCTTGAAAGAAACGATGAAAAGCGGCGCTCCGTATCGAAACCGTGAAGTGTACGTCGAATGTACGGCCAGCTATTGCATGGTCAGTACGATCCCGCTCAGGGACAGCAGTCGTGAAGTCGTCGGCGTCGTCGTCGTGATTCGCGACAACCGTGATGTGAGAGATTTGGTGAAAAAAATGACCGCGGGTCTTCCGGTCACGTTTGAGGACATCTCCTTTGTCAGCAAGACGATGGAACGTGTACTTTTTCAGGCCAGGCGTTATGCGGATAGCGAATCGACGATCCTGATCCGGGGCGAGACCGGAACCGGCAAAGAATTGTTCGCGCGGGCGCTGCACAGCGCATCGCCGCGTGCGAAGATGCAGTTCGTGCCGATCAACTGCGCGGCCATACCGGATACGCTCTTGGAAAGCGAACTGTTCGGTTACGAAGAAGGAGCTTTTACCGGTGCGACGAAAGGCGGAAAACCAGGACTTTTTGAGATGGCGAACGGCGGAACGCTGTTTCTCGATGAAATTGGCGAAGTATCGGCGCATCTGCAGGCAAAACTGCTTCGCGTGCTGCAGGAACGCCGGGTGCGCCGCTTGGGCAGCGCGCGGGAGACGCTGCTCGATGTGCGCATGATTGCGGCGACGAACCGCAACCTGGAAGAGATGGTGAGCGGCAATCTGTTCCGCGAAGATTTATATTATCGTTTGAACGTCATTCCTCTTTTTCTGCCGCCGCTGCGTGAGCGGCCGGAGGATATCGAACTGCTGGCCGGCGCGTTTTTGCGCCGCTTTGCGGAAAAGCTGCGCCGTCCGGTGGACGGCTTTGCGCCCGATGCGCTCGAGCGATTGCGGCATTATGCTTGGCCGGGAAATGTGCGGGAACTTGAAAATATCATCGAACGTGCGGTGAATTTAGTGGACGGCAATCAGATCCATAGCGAACATATCTTATTAGGCAAGGCGGAAGGGCATGTCGGCGAAAACGGAGCGATTCAATTTGCGACCTACCAGACGCTGGAAGAACGGTTGGCGGAATTGGAAAAAGTGATCTTGCAAGAGACGCTGAAAAAATTCCGTTCTTCCCGCCGCGTCGGCGCGGTCCTTGGTTTGTCGCATACCGCAGTGCTGAAGAAGATGCGCAAGTATGGCATGATGAACGAGCCGGCGGGCTAAAAGCGTCGGCGACGAAGAAGGGCGGAGGAGAGAGGATGCGATGGACGGGAGTGTTGGCTGTGCTGGCCTCGGCAGCCGGTTTTGCGACGGTGGCCATTTTTATCAAATATGCGTATGAGGCGGGAGCGTCGACGTTTACAGTTTTGACGGTGCGTTTCTCGTTGGCGGCTTTGCTATTGGCGGCGGCTGCCGTTTGGCGCAAGATGACGCTGCGCCTGCCGGGGAAACAACTGCGCCATTTGCTCGTGCTTGGCGCGTTCGGCTATGGACTGATGGCGGTCTTGTTCGCGGCCTCACTGCGGCATGTCTCGGCTTCGATCGGCGCGCTGCTGCTTTACGCATATCCGGCTTTAGTGACGCTGATTGCGGCTGCGCTAGGCGATGAGAAAATCCAGCGTCAAAAGGCATTGTCGCTGCTGCTTTGTTTTATCGGGCTGGGTTTTGTGCTGGGGATTTCCTTTCAACAGCTCAGCGGCCTCGGCATCGCTTTGGGCTTGGCGGCTGCTTTGGTTTATGCGGCCTATATTGTCTTTAGCAACCGATTGTTAAAAGAAATTCCGGCTTTGGTGGCCGCGACCTATGTTTGCGGCGCAGCGGCGCTGCTCTGCGCGCTCGGCGGTCTGCTAAGCGACAGTTTGGCTTTTGCGCTGCCGCTTTCCGGTTGGCTGGCGCTTGCGGGGATTGCGTTTTTCGGCACGGTGGTCGGCGTGCTTGGTTTTTTGCTCGGCATGAACCGGGTAGGCCCTGCGAATGCTTCCATCATCAGCATGATCGAACCGGTCATCACGGTGCTTCTTTCGGCGCTGCTGCTTGGCGACCGGCTCAGTCTGCCGCAAGTGTCGGGCGGCAGTCTGATTTTGTTCGGCATCGTATTGCTGCAGCTAGGATCGGCGCGAGCGGAAAAGGCGGCGTAAAGAAAGCGACAGCATAAACGGCAAAAAGGGATTTTCTTTCCGCTTGGCGAAAGAGTTGCAAGAGAAAGCAAGCAGGAAAAGGGAGGCGGTACGATGGAAAAGCGGGAACAATCTGTGGCGCAAATTGCCGTTAATACACTCCGGACATTGGCGATTGATGCCATTGAACAGGCTGAATCAGGACATCCCGGCATGCCTCTTGGCGCTGCCCCGATGGCGTATCAGCTCTGGACCCGGCATATGAAGCATAATCCGGTAAATCCGAACTGGTTCAATCGTGACCGGTTCGTCTTATCGGCAGGACACGGCTCGATGCTGCTCTATGCGTTGCTGCATCTGTCCGGTTATGAACTCAGCATGGAAGACCTGAAACAATTCCGACAGTGGCAGAGTCGGACGCCAGGGCATCCGGAATACGGCCATACCAAAGGCATTGATGCCACCACCGGGCCGCTGGGCCAGGGCATTGCGATGGCGGTCGGCATGGCGATGGCGGAGCGTCATCTGGCGTCGATGTTCAATCGCGAAGGGTATCCGGTCATTGCACACCGGACATACAGCCTTTGCGGCGATGGCGACCTGATGGAAGGCGTCGCCGCCGAAGCGGCCTCGCTGGCGGGGCATTTGAAATTGGGCCGCCTGATTGTGTTATATGACTCGAATGATATTTCACTGGACGGCGCGTTGAATCAATCTTTTTCGGAGAATGTGGCGCAGCGTTTTGCCGCCTACGGCTGGCAGGTGCTGCGGGTTGAAGACGGCAATGATTTGGCTGCCCTTGATGCGGCGCTGGCGTCGGCCGAAGCAGAGGATGCCAGGCCGAGTCTGATTGAAGTGAAGACGGTGATCGGGTATGGCGCGCCAAAGAAAGCCGGAACTTCTGCGGCGCACGGTTCGCCGCTCGGAACGGAGGAAGCGGCCGGCGCGAAGCAGGCGTACGCTTGGCAGGAAACGCAGCCTTTTACCGTGCCGGCGGGAATTTATGAGCATTTTGAAACGGCGGTGAAAGAGCGCGGCTGCCAAGCCGAGGAAGAATGGCGAGCGCTCTTGGTGCGTTACCACGCTGCGTATCCCGAACTGGGTAGCAGGCTCGCGCAGGCGATGAGCGGTAAGCTGCCGGAGAATTGGCAGGCGGCCTTGCCTGTCTTTGCGCAAGGCGCCAGTTTGGCGACCCGTTCGGCATCGGGCGAAATCATTAATGCGCTGGCGCAGGCGCTTCCCTGCTTGTTCGGCGGTTCGGCGGATCTGGCCGGATCGAATAAGACGACGATCAAAGGAGGCGGCGATTTTTCTGCGCAGCAGCCGACGGGGCGCAATATCTGGTTCGGCGTGAGAGAATTTGCCATGGGCGCGGCGTTGAACGGCTTGGCTTTGCATGGCGGGTTGAGCGTGTTCGGCGCGACGTTCTTCGTGTTCGCCGATTATCTGCGACCCGCGATCCGGCTCGCGGCCTTGATGAAATTGTCGGTGACGTATGTCTTTACGCATGACAGCATCGCGGTGGGCGAGGACGGTCCGACGCATGAGCCGATCGAGCAGCTGGCTTCGCTTAGGGCGATGCCGAATCTGCATGTGATCCGTCCGGCGGATGCGAATGAGACCGCGGCAGCCTGGCGGATTGCGCTGCAAGCGAGCGCGACGCCGACAGCCTTGGTTTTGTCGCGCCAGGATTTGCCGGTACTGCCTGCGACCGATAAATTGGCCAAGGAAGGCGTGGTGCGCGGCGCTTATCTCCTTTCGCCGGGCAAAGGCGGTTCGCTGCGCGGCCTGATTCTGGCCAGCGGCTCGGAAGTCTCGCTGGCGCTCGAGGCGCAGGCCAAGCTGGCAGAGGAACATATCTATGTTTCGGTGATCAGTTTTCCTTGTTGGAGTCTTTTTGAAAAGCAGGGACGCGAATATAAGGACAGTGTATTGCTGCCGCAAATCTCCGCGCGCCTCGCACTGGAGATGGGGGCGAGCATGGGCTGGGAGCGCTACGTTGGCGAGCGGGGCCGGGTCTTGGGAATCGACGCGTTCGGCGCATCCGCGCCGGGCGAAGAATTGATCCGCCGTTATGGCTTTCACGTGAAGAATGTAGTGGAACGAATGAAACAGTTGCTGGCGGAGAACCGCTGAAAGAAAGCGTAAGTGGATGCAGATGTTGCATGTGAGACGGCTTATGCGTAGCCTTATCGGCGGTGCATAAGCCCGTTTTGTCGTTGTTGCGGCAGAAGGCTGCAACGAAAAGATGGAGTGGATAAGACAGTGAAAAGTGAAATTATGAATCATCAATTCATCCGGCTGATTTTGACAAATTTTTGTTATTGGGCCAGTCTGGATATCTTTATGCCGGTTTTGCCGCGTTATTATGACAGCCTTGCGTTCAGCGGTTTTGAAGTGGGGCTGGTCGTCGGTTCGGTCTCAAGCGGCGGACTGCTGCTGCGCGTCGCGGCGGGCAAGGCGGTCGACCGCTATGGAACGTCGCCGCTGGTTGCCATCGGCTTATGCCTGACGCTGCTTGCGGTGGGCGGTTATTCGCTTGCGAAAACGCTGCCGCTGGCGATGTTTTGCGCGTTGCTGCAGGGGATCGGTTTGGCCTGCTATAGCGGCGCGGCGCTGACGATGGCGACCTTAATGTTCGAAGAGATTCATACGACAGAAGTTTTTGCCTGGTATAGCTTGCTCGGCATGCTCGGCGCTAGTCTGGCGATGGCTGCGGCCAATCCGCTTTATCTCTTGGGCGGCATGTCGCTGGTCATCAAGGTCGGCGGCGCTTTGGCGCTGGCGGCGCTCTTCTTGTTTCCGAAGCGACCGGCGATTCGGGTGAAGATGACGGCGTCCCAAACGCGACCGATTCGGGAGATTATCGTTCATCCCGGCGTCTATCTGCCGACGCTCAGTCTTCTTTCGACCAGCCTTTGTTTTGGCGGCGCACTGACGTTTCTGCCGCTGATGATGCTGGGAAGGGGCATTGCGGATGCGACGCCGTTTTTTGCTGCTTATGCGCTGAGCGTAATCATAACGCGGCTCTTTTTGCGTCAGATAACGCGCCTAGCGTCGCCGGAACGTTTGACCTTGCTCGCGGTGCTGTTGATGGGCCTGATGATGTGCCTGACGAGCGTGACCGATTCCTGGCCGCTGCTCAGTTTTTGCGGCGTACTGATGGGCGGCGCGCTTGGCATGGCGTTCCCGGTGATGGGGACGATCGTGACCGCGAGCACCGATCCTGTGAATCGCGGAACCGCGTTCGGCTTTTTTGCCACGGCCGCGGATCTCGGCTTTATCCTGGGCTCGGCCGGTTTTGGCTTTGCCGCTGTTTTTACCGGTTATCCGGGCGTGTTTCTCTTGGCAGGCGTCTATACGCTGCTTTATGGAACCGTATACGGAATTTGGCTGGAAAAGAAAATCACCCGCTTGTCTGCCAAGCTGCCTGAGTGATGGAGAAAGAGGAAAGATAATGAAACAAACGTGGTCTTTGAAAGAAAAATACCGGCAGCTGCGCGCCGTGATGCTGCCGATCTTTGTAACCCAGGTTGCGCTCTTTGCCATCGCGCTGTTTGCGGCAATCATGTCCGGGCATGCCGGAGCGGACGATCTTGCAGGCGTCGCGATCGGCGCGAACATATGGATGGCCGTGTTCACCGGCCTGAACGGAATTCTGATTGCGCTGGTGCCGATCATTGCGCAACTGCTCGGCGCGCGGGAAAAAGGAAGCATTTCGTTTAAGATCATTCAGGGCGTGTATCTGGCGCTGGCTGTTTCGGCGCTGGTTTTGCTCGTCGGCTATTTTGCCGTGCCGGCGCTGCTCGATCGGATGGCGCTGCAGCCGGAAGTCCGGCGGATCGCGCAGGCTTTTCTGGGCGCTATCGCTTATGGCGTCGCGCCGTTATTTCTCTCGACTATTTTCCGCAGCTTCGTCGATACGCTCGGTTACACTAAGATCACGATGCGGATCAGTTTGGCGGCGCTGCCGCTTAACCTGCTGCTGAACTATCTTCTGGTCTTCGGCAAATGCGGCATGCCGCGTTTGGGCGGCGTAGGTGCGGGCTATGCGTCGGTCATTACGTACTGGTTCATCCTGTTGATGTTCGTTTGGGTGGTGCAGCGCGTAGAGCCGTTTCGTTCCTATGGCGTGCTGCAGCGCTTTTATCGCCTTGATGCGAAAATTTGGCGCGAGATCACGCGCATCGGCGTGCCGATCGGCATCGCGATTTTTTGCGAGACCAGCATTTTCGCCGCGATCGCGCTGTTGATGAGTCGTTTTAACACGCTGACGATCGCGGCGCATCAGGCGGCGATCAATTTCGCTTCGCTGATCTATATGCTGCCGCTTAGCGTCGCGATGGCGCTGACGATTGCGGTCGGCTTTGAAACTGGGGCGGGGCGCTCGCGTGACGCAAAGCAGTATGCATATCTTGGTTTAGGACTGTCCCTGTTTGTCGGCGGAATTTGCGCGCTGCTCCTGGTGCTTTACGGCAACAGCATTGCCAGGATTTACAGCGAAGATCCGGCGGTGATCGAATTGACGGGGCGCTTTCTCCTTTATGCCGCGTTTTTTCAACTTTCGGACGCGGTCGCAACGCCGGTGCAAGGAATTTTGCGCGGCTATAAGGATGTAAATGTCACTTTTCTGGTGACCATTGCGGCGTACTGGTTTGTCGGATTGCCGCTCGGACATTACTTGGCGCTGCAACCGGCTTACGGGGCGTACGGCTATTGGCTGGGCGTCATCATCGGCTTAGCGCTCGGCGCGTTATGCCTCTTGGGGCGTTTGCTGCTGGTGCAGCGACGTCAGCATTTGGCAAAGAAAGAAGAACGGGGCGCGCAAGGCTGAGCTGCATTTTGCAGGGCTTTTGCGACGCGTACAGAAATATAATAAGGTGGTTTAAACTGACGAGGCTAGAAAAGGGGCGTGTTACGATGAAGGCGATGAAGAAAGCGGTGATCGCAGCGCTGATCGGCTTGAGCTGTACAGCGAGTCCTGCGTGGGCAGAAGAGGCGGCGCTGACGCCGAATGAGGCAAGCGTTGCCGCACGCAATGCGACGTATGATTTTTACGGCAAGTCGATCACGTTGCTTGACGGTAAAGCGGAAATGGACATGGTCGCACATGGCGTATCCCGCTTGCTGACCACGGCGCTCGAAGAGCCGCAGCCGGTGAGCGGCGACTTGAATGGCGACGGCACGCTCGATGCGGCGTTGCTTTTGAAACAGGAAAGCAGCGGCAGCAAAGCGGTCTATTATTATCTTGCGGTTACGCTAAACCAGGCGGATGGAAGCCGTAGCGGCAGCAACGCGCTGCTCTTAGGCGAGGGGATTGTGCCGCAGCGCCTTGCGGTGGGAAATGGCGTGATCCGGGTCGACTATCTGGCGCAAAATAAAAGTAGCGCTATAGGGCAGAAAGAGTTGCCTCTGACCAAGGAATACGTCATAAAGCAACGAATGCTGGTCGAACGCGGTGCGGAGGAACGGGCGCAGGTCAAGGCAATGACGGTTCGCCATAACTTGTCGCGCTATTATGCATTGCTAGGCCTGACGCGTGAAGCGGCGGTCGTGCGCATCGCTGAAACGCCGAACGCGGCGGATGAAGGCGGTTTTGATTTTGTCAAAGAAGGCATCCGAATTTGGTTCAGCGACGCGAAAGTGAGCCAGGTCTTTATCAGCGGCAAGGAGATCAGTTTCAACGGTCTGCGTCTGGGCGACGGCGTTGAGAGTTTCAAAAAGGTCTTTGGCCCGGCAGTGAAGGAGAAACCGGGAACGGTTGAGTTCAACTATAAGGCTTGCATTCTGCAGCTGATCTATGATGAGAAGACTGGCAATACGGTTTGCGCCTATCTCTTGCAACGTTAAAAAGGACAAGGCAAGAAAGCGCCGCCTGTTTCCCGCATCGCGCGACAGACGGCGTTTTTTATTTACAAAGTTGCAAGAATGAAGAAAATAAAATGGCGAATGGCGTAGAAAAAACATACAAAAATTTACTGAATTATGCTATAATTCGACGTACATCCGTATAAAGAAAGGGGAACGCAGGTGTTATCAATTATTATCGGACTGCTAGTGGCTATGACCGGAGGTTTTTCTTTTATCTTTTTTCGTGATCTTTACAAAAACCGCAGCCAGTTTTCTTCAGCCAGCCCGATGACCTTGAGCGCAATCGGTTTCATCACTAATTTTTTCGACACGCTAGGGATTGGAAGTTTTGCGCAATTAACTGCTTTCTTCAAATTTTTCAAACTAGTGCCGGATCGAATTATTCCCGGAACGTTAAACGTCAGTTGCTGTATACCGGTCGTTTTGGAAGCGCTTATCTTTACCACGATTATTGAAGTGGAACCCGTCACGCTCGTCGTGATGATCATCGCGGCCATGCTGGGCGCTGTGATCGGCGCCGGGCTCGTCGCGCGCCTGCCGGTCGACAAGGTGCGCCTTTACATGGGCATTGCCTTGTTGACGGTTGCGGCGATCATCTTAGCCGGCCTACTCGGCGTGATGCCGGTTGGCGGCGATGCGATCGCACTGACGGGCAGCAGCATGGTCATCGGCGCGGTGGGCAATTTCTTCTTGGGCGCGCTGATGACGATCGGCATCGGTTTGTTTGCGCCCTGCATGGCGCTGGTTTATGCGCTGGGGCTTAGCCCGCGGGTCGCATTCCCGATTATGATGGCATCCTGTGCATTCTTGCAGCCGGCTGCCAGCATTAAGTTCATCCAGACCGGCGCGTACGACCGCAAAGCAAGCCTATGGATTGCGTTGGCTGGTTCGCTCGGAGTCTTAGTCGCGGCTTATATCGTCAAGAGTTTGCCGTTATTGGTCTTGAAGTGGGTTGTGGTTTGCGTCATTATCTATACCGGCGTAACGATGATCCGCGCAGCGAAAAAATAAGCGGGGAAATGGCAAAGGGACTGTCGCTACGGACGGTCCCTTTAAAATTAGTGCGATCTTGGTTGATTTTTAAAGGAATATTGAAATCAGCTTAGAATACTATGAAGTAAGTAACTCCCTGCGTTGCAGCATCGGAAAAAATCCATATTTGGAGTTGGTTGCAATGTATTCAATCATCAGACACGAATGCGGCGGACGGGCGCATGTAGTGGAAGGAACGGTGCATCTTGGTTGGAATTTGTATTGCTGTAACCGATGCGGCTCCGTCTTTTGGAAATGGATTACAAAAGCTATGTTTGAAACCAGAGTACAATAACGGCTGTTAAAAAATGTAAAATATGATATAATAGAAGCGGGGAAAAGCAAGCGACATTGGACAATTCGCGACGGAACCAGGCTCAACCAGGCAGAAGGGGGAACTTCTAGAAAGGAGTTGTCCGTGATGAGCCAAGAGCAAGTGGTTGTATTCAGTTTGGGCAAAGAAGAATATGCGGTGGACATTTCTCAGGTGCGAGAGATCATCCGTTATCAGGGGGCGACCCGGATTCCGAATGTTCCGGAGTACGTGGAAGGGATTGTCAATCTGCGCGGCAAGATCATTACCGTAGTGGATCTGGCAAAAAAGATGGGACTCGCCTGTGCCGAGCAGAGCGAGAATCGCCGGGCCTTGTTGTTGGAGGCATCCGGCAAGGATTTGGCGGTGATCGTGGATGCCGTTTCCGAAGTGCGTTGGTTGGCAGAGGCGAATATTGAAAGCGTGACGAGTGAAGTGGAAATGCTAAATGACGTCATCCGAGGCATCGGCAAGGATGGGGAGCGGTTAATCATCCTGCTCGATGTGGAACGCTTGTTTGCTTCGATGGGGCTTGTGCGTTTACAGGATGCGGGCTGATGAAGTTCATACGAAAAGCACCCTTTGCCGTAGTCAGGCGCAGGGTGCTTTTGCAGTCTAGGAGAGGCGGTAGCGGGCCATCAGATGTTCATCGGCGTAAGAGCCGTTCTTGATCGCGGCATATTTGCGCGTGCCTTCGATCGAAAAGCCCATCGATTCGTATAAGGCGATGGCGCGTTTGTTGTCGGTAAAGACGTTTAGCTCGATACGCAGCAGCATCAGCCATTGGTCGGCCAGAGTCAGCATCTCGCGCAGTAAGGCGCGTCCGACGCCTTTTCCCTGCTGCTCGGCATCGACCATGATGCCGAGTACGGCGCTGTGCAGCTGACGCGGGCGGCGGTTGCGCTGCAGGCCGCATAGGCCGACGACTTTTTCGTGCGCGCCGTATGGCAGTACGGCGACAAGCAGATAGTCGTGCTCACTCAGACCGGACAGGAACGCTTCTGTGTCCGTGAGCCGTTCGCCGGGAATGCTGAGCACGGTTTCAAATACGCCAGGCTGGTGCCGCAGCTCGTGAAGGGCAGGCGCATCGTCAAGGCAGACGGGGCGGATTTTTATTTCCATATTTACAACTCCTCAGATTAAAGGTGTAAAGCTAACTATAATTGTAAAGATGAAAACGCTTGCTGTCAATTGAGCGTTGACAAAATTCATGGTATTATTTATCCGGAAGACAAATGACGGAAAATAAAGGGGGATGCAAGAATGAATTTCAAATTTGTGCACAATAACCTGAATGTCTTGAATCTGGCGAAGAGCCTGGCGTTTTATCAGGAAGCCTTAGGACTGAAGGAAGTCCGCCGCATGGAAAAAGAAGATTTCACGCTGGTTTTTCTCGGCGATGGACAAACGCCGCATAAACTCGAATTGACGCACTTGCATGCGCGAAGCGAAGCGTATAATCTGGGCGAAAATGAATTTCATATCGCGTTTACCGTAGATGATTTTGATGCGGCGTATGAACTGCACAAGAAGATGGACTGCATTTGCTATGAAAATAAGGCGATGGGGATTTATTTCATTGCCGATCCGGACGGCTACTGGCTGGAAATCTTACCCGACGGAAGAGGATAAGAAAAAATCATATGCGCAAGAGAGCAGTGCAAGACAGGTTTCGAATCTGTCCTGCGCTGCTATTTTTTTAGTGAAAAATTGAAGCGCAAATTTTCGGACGAAATTGCGCGCCGAGTGTGATAGGATAGCGGTAGAGAAGCTGGTTGGGAGTGAGACGGGAGATGGAATTTTTTTCGAGCGGCGTCATGTGGCAGGCGGTTGTCGCAGGCGATGAACACTATGACGGACGATTTTATTACGGCGTGACAACGACGAAAATATATTGCCGGCCTTCCTGCCGATCCAAGTTGCCGAAACGGGAGAATGCGGTTTATTTCAGCAGCGCCGCCGAAGCGGAAAAAGCCGGCTACCGGCCTTGCAAACGCTGTCGACCGGAAATGAACGGCGTTTACGCGCCGGAAGAAGAACTGATCGAGGCGGCTTGCCGGATTATCAGCCTCGAATTTGGGCGGGAGGGCTTGGCGGAAACGTTGCCGGGCCGACTCGGCAGTAGCGCCTTTCATTTTCAGCGCCTGTTCAAAAGGGCAAAAGGAGAAACGCCCGCAGAATATCTGCGGCGCGTCAGGATCACGCAGGCGACGGTGTTGTTGGCGGAAAGCAGGCTCGATAATACGCGAATCGCCTTTGCGGTCGGCTTTCGCAGTCTCTCCGGATTTTATGCGGCTTTTCGCCGCCAAATGGCCTGTTCGCCCCGCGCCTATCGTCAATTATGCCGCGAAACGGAAGAAGGAGTGAAATAATGCTTGCATACGATTTTTTGGCATCGCCAGGCGGACGTATTTATGCGGTCGTCAATGAAGCGGGGATAACGGAAAGAATCCTTTTGGGAGAGCGGGAATGGCAGACTTATCAGGCGGAGCTGAATTGCCGATACGACAAAGCAGCCTGCCGCGAAGTCGTTGAGCAGTTAAAGGAATATTTTCAAGGACAACGCAGGGAGTTTTCCGTTGCGCTGAAGGCAGACGGCACAGATTTTTTCTGCCGCGTCTGGGCTGCGGTTGCCGCCATTCCCTATGGAGAGGTACGCTCCTATAGCGAGATCGCCGCTCAACTTGATCGACCCAAGGCTTGCCGCGCTGTCGGCATGGCTAACAATAAAAATCCACTGCCGATCCTGATTCCCTGTCATCGCGTGATCGGGAAAAACGGAAAAATGGTCGGTTATAAAGAGTTCGGCGTAACGTTCAAAGAATATCTGCTGCGTCTGGAGCAGGGGGAATGATGGACGCGGACTGGAATGCGGCGCAGCGTGAGTTTTGCATCAAAACGGCGCCGAGTTACGCATGGCAGCAACAGATGGATTTTTTGCGTCATTATCCGCCGGATTGCCTCTATCGATACCGAAACGGACAGCTGGAGAGGGCCGTTGATTTCGGCAATTTCAGCTGGCTGATTACGGTTCGGCCTGCGCAGCGGGGCGAGCTTGTCGTGCGCTGCCTGAACGGGGAGCCGACGCAGACGGAGCGACGACAGCTGGCGGCGTTCGTCTGCGACTGGCTGGATCTAAAGCGCGATATAACGCCGTTTTACCGCATCGCGCAGCAGGATCCTCTGCTTGGCGCAAGCGTGCAGTGCTATCGTGGTCTTCAGATCTTTGCACTGCCGGACCTGTTCGAGGCGCTTTGCTGGAGCATCATCGGCCAGCAAGTCAATATTTCGTTTGCCTATACGTTGAAGAACCGCTTTGTCGAAGCGTTTGGCAGTTTTATCCTCTGGCAGGGCGAAAAGCATTGGCTCTTTCCGTTGCCGGCGTTGATTGCCAAGCTAGCGACGACGGATTTGACGCCGCTTAAGTTGTCGCGCGCGAAGGCGGGCTATCTGATCGGCATTGCGCAGGCGATGACGCAGGGCGAGCTGAACAAAGAAGCGTTGCTGCACGAAGCAGATACAAGCGCTATGGCAAAACGCTTGATGCAGTTCAAGGGCATCGGGCCATGGACCGCGGATTATGTGCTCATGAAAGGGCTGCTGCAGCCGGATGTCTTTTTGCTCGGGGATGCCGGCGTAAAGAATGCCGTGAAGACGATTCTGGGCCGCAGTGCGAAACCGGATGAAAAAGAACTGCGTGCAATGTCGCTTGCCTGGCAGGGCTGGGAAGCCTATGCGACGCTGTATCTGTGGCGAACGTTGTTTTAGGAATGAAAAAAAGCGCGGCGATGAAATAAAAAAATGCAGCAGGGTTTGGCTTTTACGCGGAGAATTGAAAAAAGGGAACAAAGGTAATTTCGTTTTGCAAATGAAGGAGGTCACTTTCATGGTAGCATTGAAGGATAAAATCGTTTTGATCAGCGGCGCGAGCAGCGGAATCGGTCAGGCTTGCGCAGAGCGTTTCGCCGCGGCCGGTGCGAATCTGATCCTGCTCGCCCGCAACCTGAGCAAGCTGAATGAAGTCGCGGCGGCGCTGCGCAGCAAACATGGCGTAAAGGTCATGGTTGATAAACTCGATGTACGCGACCGCGTTGCAGTCGGCGCAGTAGTCGACAACCTGCCTGCGCAATGGCGAAAAATTGATATCTTAGTCAACAATGCCGGTCTTGCGCTGGGGCTGGAAAAGTTGCACGAAGGCGATGCCGAGGACTGGGATGTGATGCTCGATACTAACGTTAAAGGTCTGTTGTACCTGACGCGTAAAGTCGTGCCGATCATGATTGAAAATCAGACGAACGGCCAGGTCATCAATATCGGTTCGACCGCGGGGATTCATGCCTATGCCGGCGGCGGCGTATACTGCGCGACAAAAGCTGCGGTAAAGTTCATCAGCGACGGGCTGCGCATGGATGTAGTGGATCAGCCGATCCGTGTCACGAACATTCAACCGGGCATGGTCGAGACGAATTTCAGCGTGATCCGTTTTCAGGGCGATCAGGCGAAAGCGGACAGCGTCTATGAAGGAATCCAGCCGCTGGTGGCCGAAGATATCGCCGATGTGGTGCTCTATACGGCGATGGTCCCGCCGCATGTGCAAATCTGCGAAGTGACTGTCACGCCGACGCATCAGGCGACAGGCGGAGTTGTTCATCGCAAGAAAAAAGAGTAAAATAAATCTGCAGGACATGGTAGTCCTGCAGATTTTTTCTTTGAAAAAAAGAAACGAGCTGAATTTTGACAGGGAAGGGAGTGTCTGTCTGCTGTGCTTTAGCCGCTGATTTCAGCGATGAAGCGACGGACGCATACGATGAAATACCGAATTAGAAGCGTAAGTCAGAGAACGAAAAAACTCCTTTTCGTTGCCGGAATCCTCTTGCTGCTGCTGGCGCTGCTGCTGATGCTGGTGCTTTACGGGATCACCTTCGGCACGGTGGCGACTGCCTGTGCGGGCGTTATGTCGCTTGGCGCAAGCCGTCTCTTTGCGCCGCTTGCCGAGCAGAATCCGAGGCGTTTTCGTTTGCTCCACCGCCTGCAGTGCGCGGTCTTTGGCGTCACGTTTTTCTTCCTTGCGTCGCTGCTGATCGTAGAGGGATTGGTTTATCGGGCCGGAAGCGAGGCGGTCAATGCGAACGGACAGTTCTTGATCGTGCTCGGCGCCGCGGTGCTCGGCGATCAGCCGAGCGTGACGCTGCGCGGACGCCTGGAAAAAGCGGTTCAATATCTTGAAGCGCATCCGACTGCGACCGCGGTCGTATCCGGCGGATTGGGGCGCGGCAAACAATATACGGAAGCGGAAGTGATGCGGCGCTGCCTGATCGAACGAGGCATCGCGGCGGAGCGGATCATTATGGAAAACCGTTCGACGACGACCTGGGAAAATCTGCGTTACAGCAAAAGCCTTTTACAGGATCGGACGGACTGGGACGGAAGTCTGGTCATCATCACCAGCGATTACCATCAATTTCGGGCGCAATATCTTGCGGCGCGGCTCGGCATTGCGGCAAGCGGAGAAGCGGTTCACTCGCGTCCGTTGCTGTACTTGAATTATGCGCTGCGCGAATATTTCGCCGTGCTGAAAACATTCTTAGCTGACCGATAAAGGAAATGAGGAACTGACATGCCGGATTTGCCGATTGCGGATATTTTGCCGCAATTAAAAGATGCCCTGCAAAAACAATCCTGCGCCGTCTTGATTGCGCCGCCTGGTGCAGGAAAGACGACGCGCGTGCCGTTAGAACTGATGCAGGAGGCCTGGTTGGCCGGACAGACGATCATCATGCTGGAACCGCGCCGACTCGCGGCCAAAGCGGCCGCTCACTTTATGGCGCGCTCGCTGCAGGAAGAGGTCGGTGGACGGGTCGGCTACCGTATCCGTTTTGACAGCCGGGTGGGCGACGCCACGCGCATCCAAGTCGTGACCGAAGGCATTCTGACGCGCATGCTGCAAAACGATCCGGCGCTTAGCGGCGTCGGTCTGATTATCTTTGACGAGTTTCATGAACGGAACCTGCATGCCGATCTGGGGCTGGCCCTTTCTCGTCAGACGCAGGCGCTGCTGCGCCCGGAACTGCGCATTCTCGTCATGTCGGCGACGCTCGAGGCAAAACCGGTCGCATCCTTGCTTGATGGCGCTCCGGTTTTGATCTCCGAGGGGCGAAGTTATCCGGTTGTGACGCATTATCTGGAACAGGAACTGCCCGGACGCAAAGAAGCGGCGAGCGTCGCTGCGGTCAAACGGGCGCTGCGTGAAGGGGAAGGGGACATCCTGGTCTTTTTGCCGGGCGTCGGCGAAATTCGGCGTGTCCAACAATTGTTGGCGCAGGACGCGCTAGGCGAAGGAATAGCGGTTTTGCCGCTGCACGGTAATTTGCCGCAAAAACTGCAGGAAGAGGCCTTGTGCCAGATGCCGAAAGGACGGCGCAAAATCGTTCTGACGACTTCGATTGCGGAAACCAGTCTGACGGTAGAAGGGGTGAGCATCGTCATCGACAGCGGACTGATGCGTCTTTCCCGCTTTTCGCCGCGCAGCGGGATGTCGCGCTTAGAAACGCTGCCGGTCTCGCGCGCGGCTGCCGACCAACGGCGTGGCCGTGCGGGAAGGCAGGGGCCGGGCCAATGCTACCGGCTTTGGACGACGCGCGAGGAGAAAGGCCTGACGGAACAAAGCAAGCCTGAAATTCTGGCGACGGATTTGGCCGCTTTGGCACTTGAACTGGCAGCCTGGGGGATTCGTCGGCCGGAAGAACTCGACTGGCTCGATTTGCCGCCGCAGGCATCGTATGAACAGGCGCTTCGCTTGCTTAGGCAGCTCGGTGCGCTTGAGACGGACGGCCGGATCAGCGAACATGGCAGGCAAATGGCTGAAATCGGTTTGCACCCGCGCCTTTCACACATGATTTTGACAGCGGCGAAGCGGGGGCTTGGCCGCATGGCCTGCGATCTTGCGGTGCTGCTCAGCAACCGTGATGCCGCGTCGGCCGAGCAGGGAGCGGATCTTAGACTGCGTCTCGATGCGCTGCAGGGGATGGCTGCCACACTGGGCGGACAGCGTGAAGAAAATTCGCTCGCGCGCAGCCGCGCGGAAAGCCGTGTGTGGCAACGTCGTTTGCGACTTAAGAAAGAAGCGGACGTCGCGGCGGATTGTTGCGGCAGTTTGTTGGCCTTGGCTTATCCGGACCGGATCGCGCAGAGCCGGGGCAATGGACGCTTTTTGCTCAGCAATGGTCGCGGCGCTTATTTGCGCGGCGTTCAGGCCCTGGCGGAGGAAAAATATCTGGTCGCGGCGGAACTCGATGATCAGGGCAGCGACTCGCGCATCTATCTGGCGGCGCCGCTGAAACTGGAGGAGCTGCGCCGCGAATGCGCAGCGTTGCTGCGCACGGAAGAAAGCGTGGCCTGGAAGCGGGAGACGCGATCGGTGCAAAGCTGGCAGCGCGAGTTGCTCGGCGAACTGGTCTTGCAGGAAACATCGCTGGCGCAGCCGAATGCGGAAGCGGTCAAAGAGGCTCTGCTGGCGGGCATTCTGCTCGAAGGTGTGGAGTGCCTGCCCTGGAGCAGTCAGGCGCATTTGCTGCGCCAGCGCCTTTTGTTTCTGCACGGCCAGGACGAGGCGTGGCCGGATCTCTCCGATGCGTCGCTGCGGGAAACGCTTGGCGAATGGCTGGGCCCGTATCTTTATGGGATCACGAACTGGGAAGGCTTGAAGAAGCTGGACTGGCTCGAAGTGCTGCGCGGCCGCCTGAGTTGGCAGCAGCGCAATGAACTCGAGGCAGAGGCTCCGACGCATGTCGTGGCGCCGAGCGGTCAGCGCGTGGCGATCGATTATACAAATCCAGAGGAGCCGGTGCTGGCGGTGCGCTTGCAGGAAATGTTCGGTCTCGCTGAAACGCCGCGCATCTGCCGGGGACGCGTGCCGCTGCTTTTGCACCTTCTGTCGCCTGCGCGGCGGCCGGTGCAAGTGACGCGTGATCTGGCGAATTTTTGGCGCGATACGTATTTCGAAGTGAAAAAAGACCTGCAGGGGCGTTATCCCAAACACTACTGGCCGGAGAATCCGCTCTTGGCGCAGGCGACGCACCGCGTCAAGGCGAAAATGGATAAGGGATAGGCATTGCTTTTTGCCGTCAATCCTCTATACTGAAGCAAAGGGAAAAGAAAGAGGCAACTACGATGAATGGAACCGAACGAAAAAATATCAGACCGGGCACACGCGTAAAAGTGGTGCAGAAACAGGATCAGCGCACGGGCGCACTGACGGAAGGCATCGTCAAAGACTTGCTGACCAAGAGTCCGGTGCATCACCGCGGCATTAAGGTAAGGCTGGAAAGCGGCATTATTGGTCGCGTACAAGAGATAATAGCCTAAAGAAAAGACGGCATGATGGTTTTTATTGTAATTACAATAAAAACCATCATGCCGTCTTTTCGCAGGGCGGAGCGGAAAAGAAACGAGAGCAAAAGTACTGCGTCTGCCGCTCTCGTTGGCGAACTATTTAATGACTACGACCGGAACGTCGGAATACGTGACCAGTGCGTGGGCGATGCTGCCGATCAGCACATTGGCAAAACCGCCGTGGCCGCGCGTACCGCAAACAATCATGTCGGCTTGCCATGCCAGCGCTTTTTTGATGATCAGGTCCGTTATATGTCCGTTGCAGACTTCGCCGCTGACCGGGATGCCGCTGTCGCGGCAAGCCTCAAGCGCAGAATCCAGTTTCATCTGAAACAGTTCCATATAGGTTTTTTCTAAATCATCAAGGTGCGTTGGCAGATCGGTATGGTAGATGTTGCGTTCAAAGACCATGACCAAATGAAGGGAGGCTGTTGTCTGCTTCGCCATGTTCAGTCCCCAATCCAGCGCTTTCTTACTATGAGGAGAGCCGTCATAAGCGACGAGGATCCGTTGGATCGTCATAATTATCACCTCTTCATTAAATTGGATCTTAATAAAAAAGATTCGCCAAATGGTAAAAAATACCTTTCGTTTTATGCCTGACGCAGGAAAAATAAAAAAATCAAAAAATGAGATTGGAGAAGAACGAAGCAGAAAATGAACGAACGAAGCGCGTCAATTAAATTATGCATACATTTTAGTGCTTTCTTATTTTAGTGTGTTAAAGTAATATAGAAACAGTTGATTTTATAAAAGCGGGGGATAGCGATATGAAAAAGATCTTGAGTCTGGTAATGGTGGCGCTGCTGGCGATGTTGTTGGTCGCCGGGTGCGGAACGAGCGCTAAGAAGAAAATTGTGGTCGGCTTGGATGATAATTTCCCGCCGATGGGGTTTCGCAATGATAAGAATGAAATCGTCGGCTTTGACGTCGATATGGCCAAAGAAGCCGGCAAGCGAATGGGACTTGAACTGGAGTTCAAACCGATCGACTGGAACAGTAAAGAAGCGGAGCTTAACGGCAAACGGGTCGATGTGCTATGGAACGGCCTGACGATTACCGAAAAACGCAAGGAAAACATTTCTTTCACCAGTCCGTATATGGAAAACAGGCAAATCATTGTGGTGAATGCAAACGCAAGTATCAAGAGCAAAGCGGATTTGAGCGGAAAAATCGTCGGTGCGCAGGATGGCAGCAGCAGCATCGAAGCGATTGAGGGCGAAGCCCAAGTGATGAAATCGTTCAAAGAACTGAAAAAATACGGCGATAATGTGGCCGCGCTGATGGATTTGAAAGTGGGCCGTTTGGACGCCGTCGTGGTTGATGAAGTGGTCGGACGCTATTACATCGCCAAGAAGCCGGGCGAGTATATCGTACTCAATGACAATTTTGGCTCGGAAGAATACGGTGTTGGCTTGCGCAAAGAGGATAAAGAGCTGCTGGAGAAGCTGCAAAAGACGCTGGCCGAGATGAAAAAGGACGGAACTTCGGCAAAAATCTCCAAGCAATGGTTCGGTGCGGAAATCGTTAAATAAGCGGAGCGTGGATTCGCCTGTGGTGTTTGCCATGGGCGTTTCTGCGCGTAACAGCGGGTGAAATGGCAGAATGGAGAAAAAAAGATGGACTATGTAATGAATATAATCGGACCGATGCTGGAGGGTACGGTGGTGACGCTGGAAATGTTCTTTGTCACGATCTTACTTTCCTTGCCGCTGGGCCTGTTATTGGCGTTGGCGCGAATTTCCCGCTACCGCAGCCTGCGCGAAGCGGTTGGCGTCTATATCTGGCTGATGCGGGGAACGCCGCTGATGCTGCAATTGTTGTTTGTTTATTTTGCGTTGCCGTTCATTCCGGTCATCGGAATCCGGCTGCCCGATTTTCCGGCGGCCGTGCTGGCTTTTGTCCTGAATTATGCGGCGTATTTTGCGGAAATCTTCCGCGCCGGCATTCAATCGATTGACCGGGGGCAATATGAAGCATCCAAGGTGCTGGGCATGAATTATGTCCAAACGATGCGCCGCATTGTTCTGCCGCAGGTAATACGCTGCGTGCTGCCGCCGGTCAGTAATGAGACGATTACGCTGGTCAAGGACACGTCGCTAATTTATGTTCTGGCGATGAACGACCTGCTGCGCACCGCGCGCAGTCTGGTGCAGCGTGATTTCTCGACGATGCCTTTCTTGGTGGCGGCGGTATTTTATCTGGCGATGACGCTGGTTCTGACCTGGATGTTTCAAAAGCTGGAGCGGCGTTATGCCGCGCATGACGAATAGGAGAAACGAGCATGATGATTCGAGCACTTGATATTCATAAACGCTTTCAAAAATTAGAAGTCTTAAAAGGCATTACGCTGGAGGTGGCCAAGGGAGAAGTCGTGGCGATCATCGGACCGTCCGGCTCGGGCAAGAGCACGTTCTTACGCTGCCTGAACCGCTTGGAGACGATCGATCAGGGAACGATCGAGATCGAAGGCGAAACGCTTGTCGGCCCGGCGGCGGATGGCGGCGTGCAATATGTTGCGGAAGAAAAAGGGCGACGCATCTGCGGCAAGATGGGCATGGTGTTTCAGCAGTTCAATCTCTTTCCGCATCTGACCGTTTTGGAAAACCTGATCGAAGCGCCGCTGACCGTGCAAAAAGTCAGCCGAGAGACGATTGTTCCGCAAGCGGAAGAATTATTGAAAAAAGTCGGTCTCCTTGAAAAACGCGACAATTATCCCTCGCGCCTCTCCGGCGGGCAGAAGCAGCGGGTCGCGATCGCCAGAGCGCTCGCGATGCAACCGGACATCATGCTGTTTGACGAGCCGACCTCTGCGCTCGACCCGGAACTGACCGGCGAAGTGCTGAAAGCGATGCGTCAGCTGGCCGAAGAGCATATGACGATGTTGGTGGTGACGCATGAAATGGGTTTTGCCAGAGAAGTGGCGAACCGCGTCATCTTTATGGATGAAGGCGAAATTGTTGAACAAGGTTCGCCGGAACAAATCTTCACCCGTCCGGCGCAGCCGCGCACGCAGGCTTTTCTGCAAAAAATTCTGTAATGCAGGCGTAAGAATGTCTTTCTATCGTACAAGAGCATTGGCTTTTGCGCGGGAAAGACATTTTTTTGCTTCTTGGGCGCGTCATAAGAGCGGCAGGAACTGATTTTATTTCGCAGAATTATAGCAATAATTAGAAAAAGAGAAAAAGGCGAAAGCGAACGGAAAAATCATTTTCAACGCCATAAGAAGAAAAGAGGGCTTGCGTTTTTGGTTGAACGGCTCGGGCAATGCAAATCCTGCAGAAAAACGGATGGAGGTCGGGCGATGAGCATTGGGCGTAAGATTCTCTTGTTAAACCTGGCTATGGTGCTGGTTCTGGTAGGCGTGACGTTTAGCGTTGGGCATCATGTCGCGACAGACGGGTATCTGCGTTTGGAAGAAGAGCGGGTTTTGAAGGAAACGAGCCGGGCGGCGGATAACTGGGATGAGGAAGCGAAAGTGCTGCTGGGCGTGACGCGGGACTGGGCGGCGTGGAACGGGATGCACCGGGCGCTTGCCGAAAACAAGGCGGAGGTTTTTTTCAAAAGCAATCTGTCTTTGGCGCAGATGCTGAATCTGAAGATCGATGTCGCGCTCTTGCTGGATCCGGAAGGTAAGGTCATCCTACTGCAAGGATTAGGCGCAGAACGCGAAAACCTGCGGCCGGAATTGGAACGCCAGGCGCGTCGGATTGCGGCAACGCTGCCGCAGCAGCTAGCGCGCGAAAATGCGCTGGCGGGCTTGGTGCTGAGCGAGGACGTGCCTCTGCTCCTTGCGGCGCAGCGCATATCGAGCACCGATTACCGGGGACCGAGCCAGGGCGTACTGGTTTTTGGCCGTATCGTCGATGCCAGGTATATGAAAGAGATGACGCGGCGCGTCCAGGTGCAGATGCAGTTTAAAAAGGGAGAAAAGGAAGCTTCATCCGGTTATTGGCAACGGATCGTGGCGGCGAATGAAGTGAGGGGATATCGCAGTCTTGTCGATCTGTTCGGCGAAGAAAGCATCCTGCTTGAAACGACCTTGCCGCGTACGATCATGCAGCGGGTCGAGGAAATGATCTTTCGCTATTCTCTGATGACGCTGCTACTTGGCACGGCGGCAAGCATGCTGACCTTTTGCCTCTCTCGCTCGTTGGTGGTGCGACGCTTGGAAAAGCTCGATCAGTTCATGCGCAAGGTTGCGGCGCAAGAGGACGGCATCTCGCTGCAGCTTGATTTGGCCGGCCGCGATGAAGTGTCGCGTACGGCGCAGACGATGAACCTGATGCTGAGCCAACTGCAAAGCTCGCGTGAAAGGCTGAAGGAGATGAGCCTGAGAGACGGCCTGACCGGACTTTACAACCGGAGCTTCTTCCAACAGGAGCTGGAACGCCTTGAAATAAGCGATGTTGAGCGGATCGGCATCGTGGTCTGCGATGTGGATGGACTGAAAATCGTCAATGATACGTTGGGTCATGACGTCGGCGATGAAATGATCCAGCAAGCCGTCCGTTTGCTGCTGTCCGTGTTCGGCGAAACGGCAAAGGTGATCCGCATGGGCGGCGACGAATTTTTGCTCCTGATTTACGGAGAAAGCGAAGACTATGTGCGTAGCGCTTGCCGCCGGATTCAGGAACAGCTGGAACTGGTGAAAATGAAGCGCGACGGCTTCATTCTGAGGATGTCGGTGGGCTGGGCGTTTTCTGCACTGCGCCCGATCAAGGCGCATCATGTGGCCGCGATGATCCGTGAAGCGGATGATGCCATGTACCGGCGAAAATTGGCTGCGAGTTCGGAAAATCGCCGCATCATGTTGGAGTCGATCCTGAAGATGCTGGACAGCCGGGACTATCTCAATGAAGGGCATGGCGAAAGGGTAGGGGCGCTGTCCTGTCGTCTGGGCGAGCTGGCCGGCGCCTCCTCGGAGCAAAAGGAACGCCTCTTGTTGCTCGGCAAGGTGCATGATATCGGCAAGGTCGGCGTCGCCGACGAGATTGTCTTTAAAAGCGGACGTCTCACGGCCGCGGAACGGAGCGAAATGGAGCGGCATGCGGAGATCGGCTACCGGATCGCGCAGGCCATTCCTAACCTGGCGTCGGTGGCGGATTTGGTGCTGAAACATCATGAATGGTGGAACGGAAACGGCTATCCGCTTTCTTTGCGCGGCATGGAAATCCCGTTCGAAGCACGCGTGCTGGCAGTGGCCGATGCGTATGACGAAATGACGACCGATCGTCCTTACCGCAGCGCGCTGCCGCTGAAAAAAGCGCTTGCCGAACTGGAACGGATGGCCGGGAGACAGTTTGATCCGGAACTGACGGTGCTGTTCGTCAAGATGATCCGGACGGAGAACGGCTAAAAAAAGAATCCTGCGGGATTCTTTTTTTATTGCCGGACCGCTGGAAGGACTTTGACGATCTGTGGTAAACTGGTCTGAGATGTTTCTAAAAGGAAGGATGGCTGATCGATGTTAGAAAAAGCGAGAAAAGCGCTGCAGCAATACTACGGCTATCCTGCGTTTCGTCCGGCGCAAGAACCGGTTGTCGAAAGCTTGCTGGCCGGCAAGGATACGTTTGCGATCATGCCGACCGGAGCCGGGAAATCAATTTGCTTTCAAGTTCCGGCCTTATTGGCCGATGGCGTCAGCGTCGTCTTCTCGCCGCTGATTTCACTGATGAAAGATCAGGTCGATGCGCTGGATACGATGGGGATTCCGGCCACTTTCATCAATAGTTCGCTCAGTGCGTTTGAGGCGGCGAAGCGCTTGGAGCAGGTGCGCAGCGGCGAGATGAAACTGGTTTATATCGCACCGGAGCGTCTCGATTCCGAAGCGTTTGCGCAGGTCTTCGAGACGTTGCCTGTGTCGATGGTCGTGGTCGATGAGGCGCATTGCGTTTCGCAGTGGGGACACGATTTTCGTCCCAGCTATCGTTTGATTGCTCCGGCGCTTGCCAAACTGCCGCGTCGTCCGATTGTCGCGGCGTTTACTGCGACCGCGACGACCAAGGTCAAAGAAGATGTGGTAAGCCTGTTGGGCCTCGAAGAGGCGCAGCTTTTTGTCAGCGGTTTTGACCGGCCGAACTTGTCGCTCTCGGTAATCAGCGGCGAGGATCGTCTGCGTTTTGTGAAGAAATACGTGACGGAACGGACGCAGCTGTCGGGCATCATTTATGCGGGAACGCGCAAGGAAACCGATCATTTGTGGGAGGTGCTGCAGCGGCAGGGCATCGCCGTCGGGCGTTATCATGCCGGACTCAGCGAAGCCGAACGTACGGCGGCGCAGGACGATTTTCTTTATGACCGCAGCAAGGTCATCGTTGCCACCTGTGCCTTCGGCATGGGGATTGATAAATCGGATGTTCGCTATGTGCTGCATTACAACATGCCCGGCAATATTGAAGCGTACTATCAGGAAGCGGGGCGCGCAGGGCGCGACGGCGATCCGGCCGAGTGCATCTTGCTTTTTTCTGCGCAGGATATTCGTCTGCAAAAATTTCTTCTGGAAAAAGGTGCAGCCGATGCCGGATCGCCGCCGGAGAAAGTGGCGCAGGATGCGGCAAAACTCTGGGATATGGTTGAATATTGTCGGACGGCGGACTGCCTGCGCGGTTATATCCTGCGCTATTTCGGCGAACGGGAAGCGGCCGATCAATGCGGCAATTGCAGCTCCTGTCAATCCGACAGCCCGATGGAAGATATGACGCTTCCGGCCCGCCAAGTCATGTCTTGCGTACTGCGTCTCAAAGAGAACTTTGGCGTGGAGATGATTGCCGAAGTGCTAAAGGGCAGTGAACTGCAAAAGGTGATAAACATGGGCTTCGACCAACTCTCTACTTACGGGTTGCTTAAAAGCTGGACCGGACCTGGAATCCGGCGCTTTGTCCATTGGCTGATCGACCATGGGTATTTGCTGCAAAGCGATGATCGTTTTCCGGTCGTCAAGATGGCGCCGCGCGGCGTTCCGGTGTTGCGCGGCGAAGAGAACGTCATGAAGCGCAGCGTTGCGGCTGTCAAGCGCAAGGAGAGCATTGGCGGCGAGTTGTTTGAAACGCTGCGGAAACTGCGCCATTCGCTTGCCATGCGCGATCACGTGCCGCCGTATGTTGTCTTTGCCGACAGCGTCCTGCAGGAAATGTGCCGTGTGCGTCCGCAATCGCTGAACGAACTGCGCGAGATCAAAGGCGTCGGCGATCGCAAACTGGCTCGTTATGGCGAGGCGTTCTTGGCAGCGCTGCAGGAAAACGGTCTCTAATAGAAGGAGGAAAGAGCGGAATGAAGCTGAGAAGAGAAAAGCAAATCGTACTTGGCTTATTATGGATTTTAATCGGCGTGTGCGGCGCGTTCAGGCTGGCCGAGGCGGCCCCGCTTGTCCTGTTCGTTCCGCTCGATGACCGCCCGGTCTGTCTGGCCGATACGCTGGCGACCGCCCAGGCGGCAGGACTCGAAGTGCATACGCCGCCGCAGGAATGGCTTTCGAGCCGCGATCATCGCGGCGATCCGGATAAGATCTGGCAGTGGCTGAAGGAAGAGGCGCCGCGCGCCGATGCGGCGGTCGTATCGCTCGACAGCCTGATTTACGGCGGCTTGGTTCCGTCGCGGACGCATGAACTGGGCGAAAGCGTGCTGACGCTGCGGCGCAAGCAGATCGAAGAGCTGAAAACGCTGCAGCCCGGCTTGCAGCTCTATGCCTTTTCGACGCTGATGCGTTCGCCTAAAGCGAGTACCGGCGGCGTTGATGCCGCTTATTACGAAACATGGGGGCCCGATCTTTTCCGCCTGGGTGCGCTGACCGACAAAGCAGAGAGCGAGGGAATCGCGCAAACGGAGCAAGCGGAAATTGCCCGACTTACGGAAAAAATCCCGGCCGCCTATCTTGCCGATTGGCGGCAACGGCGCGTAAAGAACATCCGCAACAATTTGGCGCTTTGGGATATGACGCAGACGGGGGCAATCGATTATCTGCTGCTCGGACGCGATGATGCCTGGCCCTATTCCGATTCGCGGCGCGATTTGCGCTGGTTGCTTGCGCAGCGTGAAGGAAAACCGGATTCGAGCCGTTTTGCGACCATGGCTGCCGCCGACCAGCTCGGCATGCTCTTGATGGCGAGGGCGGTCAATTATTTTAGCGGTCAGATTCCGTTTGTCGCAGCGGTCTATGGCGAGGGAAGCGGCAAAAATACGCTGCCGAGCTATCAGGATGAAACGGCGGGCGTCAATGTTACGGCGCAAATCTGGGCGACGGGCGCGTTTCCGGTTCCCGATCCGGAGCGGGCGGAACTCGTTTTGGCCGTACATACTCCGGCTGACGGCAAGACAAAGGAAGCGGCGTCCAAAGAGAACAGAGCGACGCCGAGTCCGGCCGCAGCTGCTATGGCGGGGCGAATTGAGAACTGGCTTGCTGCCGGGCGGACGGTGGCTGTCGCCGATATCGCATATGCCAATGGGGCGGACAACGGTTTCATGGCGGAAATGCAGCGGCGACATCTTTTAGGACGCTTGGCGGCGTACGGCGGCTGGAATACGGCCAGCAATTCGGCCGGCTTTGCCTTGAGCCAGGGGATGCTGGCGGCGCGGATGGAGAGTGCTGCGCAGCAACGTCTGTTGCTCGGACGTTTCTTGGATGATTGGGCGTATCAAGCCAATGTGCGCCAGCAAATCATTAGGCAGGTACTGACGCCCGCTTCGCTCAGCGCTGTGCGCTTAGGCGAGAGACGCGCGCAGGTGGAAGCGGAAACGACAGCCGCGCTGCGCTTTTTTGCCGCGCAGCATTTCCCCGATTTGAAAGCGCCTGCATTTAAGGCGGAACACCCATGGGACCGGATGTTTGAAGTGAAAATAAGTTGGTGACGAAAAAATCAGACCTTTTTGCCTAAAGGTCTGATTTTCATTTGTTTGTTTAAAGATAAAGGAGTTAGCGCCGGTTTTACCGAAAGTAAAAATAATAATTACAGGCGGACAGCCTTGGGCTGAGAAGGGGAGGCTTGCAATGGAAGTCTTTTTGAATCAAGCTTGTCTGAAACGGTTGGATCTGGTACGAGAAATGGAACGGCATTGCCCGACGCATTTGGCAAGCGATATTATGGTGACGGGTTCAGTCTCGCGCGGTCTTGCCGATGCTAATTCCGATATTGAAATCCTGTTCCTGACGGAAGAAGACGTGTCCGAAGCAAAACGGACAGAATGGATACAGTCGATTGGCGGAAGTGAGATCCAGTCGTATAGCGGCCCGATCGGCGATCGCTCCACATGGCTGATTTTCCGCTGGCAGAATTTTTGGTTTGAGGCCGGCTGGCAAAAAGGCAGTCAGTTGACCGAACAGCTGGAAGAAATCTTCACGGGACAGGTATACAGCCACGATAAATTGCGCATCGCCTCGATCGTGCAATATGCGATCGGCGTGCGTGACAGCGGCTTGCTGCCGATCTGGCAGGCGGCACTGCAGCAATATCCGGCGGAATTGCAAGAGGCGATCATCTCCAGTACGATTGCCCCATGGACGTTGGACCTTGGGCTTCAAGTCCGTCGCGCGCTGGCTGCGCGCGATGACCGAATTCCTCTTCTCGAGCGGATGATTGCCGATGTGCATCGCGTGCTGCGCATCTTGTTTTCTCTCAACCGGCAGTGGGAACCGGATTGGAAATGGATACCGCATATTGTGGAGAAACTGGAGTGCTGTCCGCCGCATCTGGCGGAGCGGATTAATACCATCGTTTGCCTGCAGGATGCGGAAGCCAGCGTGCAGGACTGTTTTGCCCTGATTCACGATACGTTGAAACTATTGCCGGACGTTTGGCAAAAAAAGCCGGAAGTAAGAAGAATTCTTGAAAATATCGGCTGAGTGTGCAAGGAGTGTAATGGGGAGGTCTGGCGATGCGTCTGCAACAGCAAATCATCATAGCCGTTACAGGAGCCTGCGGTTTAATGGCGCTGGGGCTTGGTTTTTACGGCTTGGGCACGATAAAACAAACCCATCAAACCTATATCGCTGAAACGCGCAATATCATGCAGGAACAGTATGACCGCAATGTAAAGATGGAAGTGGAAACCGCTGTGAGTCTGGTGAAAGCGGTCAAGCAACGCCAGGAACGCGGCTTACTGACGGAAAGCGAAGCAAGGCGCTTGTCTGCCGATTTGCTGCGCGAGCTGCGCTATGACGGCGGCGTCAATTATTTTTGGGTTGATGCGCTGGACGGAACCAATATCGTTTTGCTTGGACGGGAGAGCGAAGGACGCTCGCGCTATGCGTTAACCGATTCGCACGGCACGAAGATCATTGCCGATATGATTGCCAATGCCCAGAAACCGGGCGGCGGTTTTACAAACTATTGGTTTCCCAAGCCCGGAGAAACTATGGAGTCGCCCAAACGCAGCTACTCCTTGCTCTTTGAACCGTATCAATGGGTAATTGGAACCGGAACCTGGCTGGACGATGTGGAACGCCTGACAGCCAAGCAAGAGGCGGCGTATCTGCAAGGGATGCGTCAGGATCTGGCTGTTTCGGCGGGGATCGTTCTGCTGGGCTTTTTGTTGACGGGGCTTTCCGCCTGGCTGCTCGGGCGGCGCATTGCCGGGCCGATTCAGGAGATGGCGTTGCGAATGCGGGAAATGTCCGGCGGAAAACTGAAGGTTGAGCCGATCGAAGTGCGCGGCGCTGCAGAAACCGTACTGCTTGCGGAGAGCTTTAATATGATGGCTGTGAACCTGCGCAAACAGCGCAGTGCGCTGGAAAAGAGCGAAGCGCGCTTTCGCAGCCTAATTCAGGAAGCGGTTGACGGCATCATCTATCTCGGTCGCGATGAACGGATCATGATGGCAAATCGGCAGATTGAAGAGATCAGCGGCTATTGCCAGGCAGAATTAATCGGCTTTGGCCTGGAGAAACTTTTTGCCGAAGACGTGCTGGCGGAAAAACCGCTGCGCTTTGATTTGCTTGCCCAGGGGGAGACGGTCACAGAAGAGCGGGAACTCGCGCATAAAGATGGGCGACGGATCATCGTCGAGACACGGGCCTGTCAGCTGGCCGACCGCACGATCCAGTGCTTCTTTCGCGACATCAGCCAGCATAAGGAAGCGCAGGCGCGCTTGAGCCTGCAGCATAATGAACTGATGGCGTTGTATGAAGAAATGGCGGCTACCGACGAACTCCTGCACCAGCAATATCAGCAGCTTATGCAAAGCGAAGAGCGCTATCGCCTGGCGATGGAAGGCGCAAACGATATCCTGTGGGATTGGGACATTGAGGCGGACTGCATCATCTGGTCGGAAAAAGCGTGGGAACTGGTTCCCCTGCCCCAGGGAAGCAAGGATCGCAGGGACTGGGAGCGTCTGATCCATCCGGATGATGCGGACGGCGTCGAAAAGCGGTTGCAAGAATATTTGAGCGGCAGACGTCAGTTTTACAGCGACGAATTCCGCGTTGATAGTTGCAAAGGCGAATATCGCTGGATCTTAAGCCGCGGCAAAGTGCTTTTTGACGAAGCAGGCAAGCCGATTCGGATGGCCGGCTCGTATACCGATATCAGCGAGAACAAGAAGCGTGATTTGCGGATTGAACAATTGGCGTATGTGGATATGCTGACGGGTTTGCCGAATCGCACTTCGTTCCTGAAGGAATTGGACGCTGCGATCGCAGGGGACGGCGAGGCAAAAGGAGCCTTGCTGTATCTGGATCTTGACGATTTTAAAGATATCAACGACACCTTCGGCCATTCCTTCGGCGACAAGGTGTTGTTGCAGGTCGCCGAGCGACTCTATGGCGTGGCGCAGGCGCAAGCGTTCGTGGCGCGGTTGGGCGGCGATGAATTCACCGTCATGTTTACGGGAATCGGAAAAGAGGAAGTCGAACAATATCTGGCGGATCTGTACCGCGAATTTCACGGCGACTTTCAGGTGGAAAACATTCGCTGCCATGTCGGCATCAGCATCGGCATAGCCCTTTGGCCGCAGGACGGCATCGCGGCCGATGAACTGTTTAAAAAAGCGGATATGGCCTTGTTTCAGGCGAAGGCGGCCGGCCGCAACAAATACCGCTTCTTTCTGCAGGAAATGGCGGATGTGGTCGAGGAGAAGACGCGTCTCGGAGGGCAGCTGCGCGATGCGGTTGCCGCACAGGAACTTTTCCTCGAGTATCAGCCGCTAGTGGACGCGCTGACGAAGAAGCCGCTGCGCCTGGAAGCGTTGCTGCGCTGGCAACATCCCGAACTCGGCCGGATTTCGCCGGGCCAGTTCATACCGCTGGCGGAAGCAACTGGTTTGATTGTGCCGATCGGCAGATGGGTGCTGATGCAGGCCGCTGTCTTTGCTCGTCAGTTGGTGGAGGAAGGCTGGCCGGAGGCGGTCGTAGCGGTCAATGTATCGGTGCGTCAGCTGATGGAAGATGAATTTATCGCGATGGTACGCGGTGTGCTCGATGCAACAGGACTGGCGCCGGCCAACCTGGAGCTGGAAATAACAGAGTCCGTCGTCATGGGCGACTTGCCGAAGGCGATCGGCAAATTGAAGACGTTGCGCGAGCTTGGCATTCAAGTGGCGCTCGATGATTTCGGCACCGGCTACTCGTCGTTGACTTATTTGCAGCAGCTGCCGCTCGACGTCATCAAAGTGGATCAGGCCTTTGTGCATGATATTGACGGCAGGAAAAATCAAGGCGGCATTGTCGAAACCGTCATCGATCTGGCGCATCGTCTGGGTCTGCAAGTGGTGGCGGAAGGCGTGGAAACGGAGGCGCAGGCCGAAATTTTGGCGGCTAACGGCTGCGACGCCCTGCAAGGATACTGGATTAGCCGTCCGTTGCATGCGGATGAAGTAAAAAAGTGGCTGACGGAACAAAGCGAAGAAATGATATAAGAGACAGAAAAGGGGTTGAGCGCAGACGCGCTCAGCCCCTTTTTGCGTGGACTTGCAATCTTTGCCCGCGTCTGCTATACTGATAAAAGTTTTAGTACCAAGTAATAATATCGAGTGCTAATAATAGATAATAAAATCTGTGCGGCGAAAAAATAGGCAAAAGAGCGCAGATGCAGGAGGATATCATGGCAACAGTGGCAGAATGCATTGAAGAACTGAAAAATAAACAGGAACAGCTTAAACAGGGCGGCGGAGCGAAACGGGTGGAAAAGCAGCATGCGAGCGGCAAACTGACTGCGCGTGAACGCATTGAACGTTTGTTGGACGGTGATAGTTTTGTAGAAGTGGATCAATTTGTCAAACATCGCTGCGTGAATTTCGGCATGGAAAAACTGGATACGCCGGGAGAAGGCGTTGTAACGGGCTACGGCACGGTAGACGGCCGCTTAGTCTTCGTATTTGCGCAGGACTTCACGGTAGTCGGCGGTTCACTTGGCGAAATGCACGCAGCCAAGATCGTCAAGGTGCAGAAGATGGCGCTCAAGATGGGCGCGCCCATTATCGGCATCAACGATTCGGGCGGTGCGCGCATTCAAGAGGGCGTCGATGCGTTGGCCGGTTACGGAGAAATCTTCTTTAATAACACGATGGCATCGGGCGTCATTCCGCAAATTTCGGTGATCATGGGGCCTTGCGCCGGGGGCGCGGTTTATTCGCCGGCGATTACTGATTTTATCTTCATGGTGCAAAAAACGAGCCAGATGTTTATTACTGGTCCGCAGGTAATCAAGACGGTGACCGGCGAAGAGGTCGGCGCCGAAAAATTAGGCGGCGCAATGACGCATAACTCCGTTTCCGGCGTGGCGCATTTCATCGCGAATGATGATGAACATTGTCTGGAACAAATCCGCTATCTGCTGAGTTTTTTACCGAGCAACAATCTGGAAGCGGCGCCGGAATATGCGCCGGAAGAAGGCTCGCGTGAACCGATCCCGGCCCTCAACACGGTCATCCATGATGATCCGTCCATCCCTTATGATATGAAAGAAATCATCCGTCTGATCGTGGATCGCGGCGAATTCTTTGAGGTGCAACCTTATTTTGCGCCCAATATCATAACCTGCTTTGCCCGGATGGAAGGCAAGACGATTGGCATCGTTGCCAGTCAGCCGAAGGTAATGGCCGGTTGTCTCGATATTGACACCTCCGACAAATGCGCCCGCTTCATTCGCTTTTGCGATTGCTTTAACATTTCGCTGGTGAATTTGGTCGATGTGCCGGGCTTTTTGCCGGGTATGAATCAAGAATACGGCGGCATTATACGTCATGGCGCAAAGGTTTTGTATGCCTATTCGGAAGCCACCGTACCGAAAATTACGTTGATCACGCGAAAATCATACGGCGGCGCATATATCGGTATGTGTTCGCGCCATCTCGGCGCGGATATGGTCTTCGCCTGGCCGATGGCGGAAATCGCGGTCATGGGACCGGCTGGCGCGGCGAACATTATTTTCCGCGGCGATCCGGACGTGGCGAAAAAATCGCAGGAATATGTCGATGAGTTTGCTACGCCGTATAAAGCCGCTGAACGCGGCTATGTCGATCAGGTGATCGAACCGCAGGAAACGAGAAAGCGGATTCTTCAGGCGCTTGACATGCTGAAGACAAAACGTGAACAGCGTCCGCAAAAAAAACACGGCAATATCCCGTTATAATGTAAAAAGCACCGTCCGGCAAGCCGGACGGTGCTTTTTTAGTGTCGCGATCATTTGAAGATGCCGAGCGGTTTGCCGGTCGGCAGAAAGGTGCGGCCGAAATGCGTGTTCAGCACGACCGCGCCGCAGCCATAGAAGGAGAAAAGGGCGATCGCCAGTTCCGTCCAGGCCGCAACGGTGTGGGCCGAATGCGAAAGACCGAAGGCGTCAGCGGCCAAGGCTGCCAGCAGGACATCGATAAGGAGGAAGATGCTGAGCAAAACCTTATTGGTTTCAATGGCGCCGATCGTCATGAATAAAGAAAAAATAAGATAGCCTAAAAAAGCGAAGCCGAGCTGACGGACATCGGTGGCCGCGGCGAGCGCCGGACCAAATGCGCCGAGTTTGATCAGCCAGGATGACGCGACGCCGAACCAGAAGAAGGCATAACCGCCAAAAGCGGTGGCGCCGAAAATATTGTTGTGTTTGAAGTCGTAGAGGCAGGCGATTAATTGTGCGAATGCGCCGAGAAAGATGGCCCAGGGGATTACGAAGGACAGCCCTACCGTCCAGCCCAATTTTTGCGAGGATGCCACGAAGGTGACCATCGCCAGGCCGAGCAAGCCTAAGGCGGAAGGATCGGCAACGGAAATGCTTACTTTTTGGCTGTCATGGGTACTCATACTCATCAAGAACCTCCTAATATGCAAAGTACATATAAAATAGCATACCAGAGAGGATATTGTCAATTTTTGTCGAGTTGGAAATGAATAAAAGAGTGCAGAACGCTTCCGGCATAGCAAACAGAGAAGACCCGTATGAAGGGCCTTCTCTGGCATGTTGCCTTTAAAGACGCAAGGAGGCTTCGGCGGCAAGCGGCGAACGCTCGCATTCTTCGGGCAGCAAGGTGATTTGAAAACAGAGCTTTGAACCCTGCATTTTTTCGCTGGCGTAGGACAGGCCGTTCGATTGGCTGTCCAATAGCGGATTGTCGATTTGCGCCGGATCGCCCATCAGGATCATCTTCGTGCCCAGACCCGGCCGCGTCAAAACTGCTTTGGCCTGACGCGGCGTCGAATTTTGCATCTCGTCGAACATGACCCAGTAATTTTGCAGCGAGCGGCCCCGCTGGTAAGCAAGCGCTTCGCTCTGAATGATGCGTTTTTCAAATAACATGTTGACCGTGTCTTCCGCTTGGGCGACATCGCGTTCCTCGCTGCTGGAAGAAAGCAACGTGAAGAGATTGTCCTTGACCGAACGCATGTAGGGCTCGATTTTTTCGGCCTCGCTGCCGGGCAGAAAACCGATCCCTTCATCGAGCATCGTGTTCGGACGGCAAATCAGCAAATGATGATATTCGCGCGGGCGCACGTCCATATGCTTGTGCAGCCCGACTCCCAGCGAATAGAATGTCTTTGCGGTACCGGCTGGGCCTTTGATGATGACGAGCGGCGCTTCCTGCGCGCTGAGCATCAGGCATTCCTGGAGAAAGATCTGGCCGACGCTGCGCGGCGTGACGCCGAACGGCGTATGCGTCTTATAACGCAGATGGACGATCTTTTCGCCGTCAAAACGTCCGAGCGCGGTATGCTGCTGGTTTTCGGTGGAGCGGAGCAAGAGGAATTGGTTGGTGACCAGTGCGGCGGCCTGCAACTTTCCGGATGCTTCATCGTAGCTTGTCAGGTCTTCCGGCAGGAGGATGTTGACGTCGTCGCGATGAAAGCGGTCGATGTCTTTGCCGGATGCGTAAACCAAGGCACGACCTGTGTATTGGCGCGTGATGTCGGCGACTTTATCGCGTCGGAAATCTTCGGCTGCGAGGCTGAGGATCGAAGCTTTGACGCGCATGTTGGTATCTTGGCTGACCAGAATCGTAGAGTTGCCTTCTTCCTGCAAGCCTTTGCAGATCTGCAGGATCCGGTTGTCGCTCTTTTCCTGTTCCCAGTGACTTGGCATCAAGGTAGCGGTGTGATTGGCCTCCAGGCGCAAGCGCCCGCCCTGCTTGTTGATGACAAGACCGGCCAGCAAGTCGCCGCGGCCGCGCAGTTCGTCGAGAATGCGGCTGACTTCGCGGCTGTTGGCGCCGCGCTCGCCGCTTTCCCGTTTGAAGCGGTCCAATTCTTCAATGACGACTTCAGGGATGATCACTGTGTGCTCGTTAAAGGAATACAATGATTCAGGCGAATGCAGCAATACGTTGGTGTCGAGGACATAGTGCTTGTTCATCAAAGAATCCTCCTTTTTAATAAAAAAAGACATGCTTGTTGGCATATCATCAGCAAATGGCGGCACAGAAAAGGCTGCCGTGTTTATTTAGTTCCTGGCGCAGACGGGAAAGGAAAGGGCGTTGCGCGCGCTGGATTTTTTGCGCCGCAGTGTCGAGGGAAAAGAAAGTCAGCGCGGCGAAAACAGGCAGATGCTGATGTCGCTCGCTTTCGCCGCGCAGGCGAGCGGTGCAGGGCGGCTGCGCCGCGTTGTAAGCGCTTGGGCAGGACCAAGCATAGAAGATTTCGTCCCAGGGATCAAAGATCCAGCCCAGAGGCGTCGTATGGCAAAGCGCTGGCGCAGAACCGGTTGCATGACGAAAGGCGTCGATTGCGCCCTGGTATAAATCGTCTTGCGCGGCAAGCGGCGCATGCGGGATCGTCCATTGCCCTGCATCCTTCTTCAGGGCGAAAGAACTGTCGGGCAAAGCGAGAAGAACCTGCATCTCATTTTGGTGACAGCGGTACACGAGAAGACCGGCGTTTACGGCTAGCTGCATGAGGCATCCATCCTTTCGCAGTTTTCTTACTTCTTATCCTAGCATGGCGCGGCGAAGAATAGATTATGCTTATGTTAAACATTGTTTAAGAACTTGACACAATCTTGACAAGCTCTGCATCAAATCTCCATTAATTTATGTTAGGATCAAAAGGAAGAAGAAAGGTTTTTTTGCCGCAAAACGCGAAGCCTAGAGAAAAGGGGGCGGAATATGAATAAGATTGTCGTTGTGGAAGATGAAGATAAATTGCGCGAAAATGTCGAGCAGTTTTTGCTCAAGGAAGGGTTCGAGGTGCGCGGCGTCGGGGACGGGCTTGCGGCGGTCAGGGTCATCCGGGAGATGAAACCGGATCTGGTGATCCTTGACGTGATGCTGCCGGGTTTGACCGGCATCCAGATCTGCCAGTTGCTGCGCCAGGAAAGCGATCTGCCGATCCTGATCGTCAGTGCGTTGGGCGGCGAAGAAGAAGTGCTGAAGGGCTTGGAAGAAGGAGCGGATGATTACGTCGTTAAGCCGTTTCGCATGCGCGAACTGGTCGCGCGCGTGAAGGCGATCCTGCGCCGGCGCGGCGCAGCGGCGGTTCCGCTCCGAGTCGTCGTGCAAGGCGAACTGTCGATTAATTTGGATACGATCCAGGTCGTGTGTCGCGGCCAGGAGATCGCGCTGACGCCGACGGAGTTCAAATTGCTGACGATGCTTGCACAGCAGCCGGGGCGTGCGTTTACCCGTTTGCAGCTGCTCGAGGGCGCCGTGGGCGAAGCCTATGAAAATTACGAGCGGACCGTCGACACGCATATCTTCAATCTGCGCAAGAAGATCGAACTGCAAGCGGGCAAGCCGCAATATATCCAAACCGTTTTCGGCATCGGTTATCGTTTCGGTGAGCAAACATGAAGCTGCGCCGCCACATCTTGAAATATCTCTTGCTGATCGTCTTGATCACCGCGGCGTTGAACGTCAGCATCAACTATTATTTGGGCGAGAAATCGGTCGAGCGTTTCGCGGGCGGATTTCAGGAAGTCTATCTGAAGGCGGTCGTTGATAATACGCTGGATTATTACCGGCAGCATCTTTCGCTGGTCGGCATCGAGGATCGCGACGTCCGGCCCAAGGAAGTGAGGGTCGAATTGCCGCGCCGCGGAGCGACCGCTCTTACCCGCGAGGCGACCAGTTACATGACGATCCAGGGCGACAGTTCCTGGCTGATCTGGCTGGAAGATGCGCAAGGCAAGATCTTGATCGGCAAACCGGAAAAATATGAACGCCCGCAGGATTTGGAAACGTTGCTGGTGCAGGGACAGACCGTCGGCAGAGTCGGCCTCGTATCGCGCGAGAACAGCGTGCTCGAATTGGCGCGTCATCTCTTGATGCCGCTGATTCTGCGCAATCTCTGGTCGGTCTTGGCGGCGACATTGGCGGCCTTCTTGATCGCCTTTCTCTTTTCCAACTCCTTGCTGACGCGCATCCAGGTCCTGACCGATGCGGCGCGGCGCATTGCCGGAGGCGAGCTGGAACACCGGGTCTATATGAAGAACAACGATGAACTGGCGGACCTGGCATCCGACTTTAACCGGATGGCAGCCCATCTGCAGGAGGACAAACAGCTCAGACAGCAATTGCAGGCGGACGTGGTGCATGAACTCAGAACGCCGCTCGCAGTGTGCCAGGCCGTGCTCGATTCGCTGGAAAACGGCGTTGTGGCCTGGGACAGTAAGACGCTGGCCTCGTTGCAGGAAGAAACCGGACGGATGAGCCGCCTGGTGACGGACTTGCATGAACTGAGCCGGGCCGAGAACCGGCAGCTGTCGATTCATAAAGAGATCTTCGCGCTCGGAGATTTGTTGGAGCGTTTGACGGAATCGTTCGCGGAAGTTGCGCGGCAAAAGGAAATTCATTTTGCGGTAGAAGCGCCAAAGGGAGCAAAGGAAGCGCTGCTCTATGCGGATATGGATCGCTTGATGCAGATTTTCACGAACTTGCTGCATAATGCGGCCCGTTATACGCCGGCCGGCGGCTCGATCGACGTGACCGCGCGTCTTGCTTCTGACGCGGCGCTTACGATAACGGTGGCGGACAGCGGCTGCGGCATCGCGCCGGACGTCCTGCCGCATGTCTTCGACCGTTTTTTCCGCGGCGACGAAAGCCGGGCGCGCCATACCGGCGGTTCAGGCCTCGGACTTGCGATCGCCAAAGAATATGCGCTCTTGCATGGCGGCGACATCAGCGTTGTCAGCCTGCCGGGAAAAGGAAGCGCGTTCAGCGTTACGCTGCCGATGGAAGAATTGGAACTGAGCGGCACAAAAGAGTAGCCGCGCGGGCGGATGCAAAAAGATGCTTCTTTTTGCATCCGCCCTTTTTTCAGCCCTGCCTTTACATTTTCCTATGGAATAGTGTATGATTATTCTGAAACCGGTTACATAAGGTGAGGGTTTATTTATGAAGATGGAAGATATTGCACGGCTGGCGGGCGTATCCAAAGCGACCGTCTCCAGGGTCATCAACAATCCGGAGCAGGTCAGTCCGCAGTTGGTTTCTCGCGTGGAGCAGGTGCTGAAAGAGACGGGCTATGCACCGAACTTATTGGCGCGGGAATTGGTGACGAAGCAAACGCATCTGATCGGCGTTGTCGTGCCGCAGATCGGCATCGACACCTTTGCCGAAATGATCGAAGGCATCACGCATGTCTTGAATCAAAACGGCTACAATCTGCTTTTGGCGACGTCGCGTGACCAACCGGAGGAAGAGTTGCGTTATTTTGACGTCTTTCGCAAGAAACAGGTCGACGGCATCATCGCCTTTCCGACGCTTTTGCTGGAACGCCATCAGACTTTTTTCGCTCGCAGCGCTTTGCCGCTGGTGCTGGTCAGTCAACTGGATCCGGGCGGGACGGTGCCGTCGGTATTATATGATGATTTTAATGGGACGCGCGATATGGTAGAATATTTATTAGCGCTCGGACATCGTCGGATCGCCTATCTGGGCGTCGGGCAGCATAACAAGGTCATCGATCAGGCGCGGCGCGAAGGGTATCTGGCGGCGTTGAGCCGTTATGGCGTCGCGCCGGAGGAACGGTTGATGACGCAAGGCGACTTTTCGTTGCAATACGGCTATCGGGCGATGCAAACGGTTTGGCAGAGCGCGGGCGAAAAGCCGACTGCGGTCTTCGCCGCGACCGACCGCCTGGCGCTGGCTGCGATCCAATATCTGCGCGAGCAGGGCTGCTCGGTGCCGGAGGATGTTTCGGTGGCGGGCCTTGATGACATGGATATCGCGGCGACCGTGCACCCGTCGCTGACGACGGTTCACTACGATTATTACAATTCCGGCGTTCAGGCGGCGGAACTGCTGCTGCTAAGGATGCGACGGCCGCAGAAGCGGCCGGCAAACGTCATGATCGGTTATCAGCGCAAAGAACGGGGCAGTACCTGTGCAGTGAAAAAATAAAATTTCGGGGGGCTATGGCATGTACGAAAAAGTGATGCATTCGGTGGAATATATTAAGAGTCGCGTGGCGAACAAGCCGCAAGTGGCGATCATCTTGGGCTCCGGCCTAGGTGATCTGGTTGACGCGGTGGAGAACCAAGTCGGCATCGATTATAAGGACATTCCTTATTTTCCGCAGTCTACAGTGGTCGGACATGCCGGACGGTTGGTGTTCGGCACGATCAACGGCGTGGATGTGGTGCTGATGCAGGGGCGTTTCCATTACTATGAGGGCTACAGCATGCAGGAAGTCACCTATCCGGTCTATGTGATGCAGCAGCTCGGCGCACAGCAGATTGTTATCACCAATGCCTGCGGCGGCATCAATCCTTCCTTCGCGCCGGGCACGCTGATGCTGATCAATGACTTCATCAATCTGTTCGGAACCAATCCTTTGATCGGTCGCAACGACGAGCGATTCGGCCCGCGTTTTCCGGATATGTCGGAACCGTACAAGAAAGATCTGATCGCGCTGGCCAAGAGCACGGCCGATGAAATCGGCGTTGCCTGGCGTGAGGGTGTTTATGCCGGTTGCACCGGGCCTTATTATGAAACGGCGGCCGAGATCAGAGCGTATGCCGGTATGGGCGCCGATGCGATCGGCATGTCGACGGTGCCGGAGACGATTGTGGCCAATTATTTGGGCATGCAAGTGCTCGGGATTGCCTGCGTCACAAATATGGCGACCGGGATCCAAAAAGGCAAGCATTCGCATGCCAACGTTGTAGAGACGGCGCAAAAAGCATCGGAAGATCTCTGCCGCTGGGTAAAAGAAGTGCTTGGCAAGTTGAAATAAAGCGCTTGGCCATATCCGGCAAAAAGAAAAAGTGCGGTCTCGATTTTGAGACCGCACTTTTTCTAATTTAACGGCAATGGATGCGTCGCATAGTTAGAGGAAGAAGACCAGTGCGAAAAGCAGGTAAAATAAAGCGGCGACCAGGAGACGCTTGGGTGAAAGCTGGTTGCGCTTTAACGTGAAGAGCAGATAGGCGATCGAGGCGAGCGTCATGATCCCCGCCGCCCAGAGATGGCGATCGAACAGCCACGGAGTGAAAAAAAGACCCAATGCGCTGGGCACCGTCGCCTGAATCATCATGGCGCCGCTAATATTGCTCAGCGCCAGCGATTCTTTGCCCTGGCGGACCCAGATCACGGCATTGAGTATTTCCGGCAGTTCGGTGGCGACCGGGCTGAGAAGCAGCGAAACGATAAGCGGCGAAATGTTCCAGGCGACGCTCAATAGCTCAAGGTTTTTAACAAAGAAATGTGAACTGATGAAAATAAGCATCAGGGAGAGCGACGTTTGCAGCAGGACGCGGAACGTATCCGGTTCGAGCTGATTCGGCTGAAAGGTAAGCGGCGTCATGTCGGCCAGTTTAAGGTCGCATTCGGCGCGCATTTCCTTGTAGAAATAAAACGCGTAAGCGGCAAGAAATAAGAAACCGGTCAGCGGCTTGAAAGCAAAGACGGTTATGCCGAGCAGCAGTTTGAAAATAAAGATGAATGCGAACCAAAGCTGATCGTGGCGCAATTTTCTTCCGTCTACTTGAATGCTAAGTCCTTGATCACGCTGTTTGCGAAACAAAAGGATGCAAAAGCCGGTCACCGCGTACGCCAGCGTGCCGAGCACCAACGGCCCGCCGAGCGCTGCGCCGACGCCGATATCCTGCTGCTGCGGCGTCGCGTTGAACGTTACGGCCATGAAGGTGACGACGCTTTCCGGCAGTGCGGTGCCGAACGCGGCGAGAATCGTACCGATCGCGCACTGGGAAACATTGATCTTCTTGCCGACCCATTCGATGGCATTGACGAATAATTCACAGCTGTAATAAATGACGATGACGGAAATGAGCAAGATTGCGTAGCTAAGCAACATTTCAAAAACCTCCTGCATAAAATAGAGAGAGGGAAATAAAAAGAGACCTCTGGTGCCGAAACACCAAAGGTCTCATTACGCATCAAGCATGCGGGCACTACCAGGCTTGCGCCAATATGTTGATAGTACCTAGCTAACTACTCCCCTTTGCTATTGCTAAATATAACAAAATATCAGAGCTTTGTCAAAGCCAGAGTATTTTACGGCGCAGCAGGTGAAAGAGTAACTAGTGGCGAAAGATTCTGAAATAAAAGAAGATAGCGGGGTGGTTTCATGCATGTCATTCGCTTTGCCCGAACCCCGGAAGAAAGGGAATTGGCGTTTTTAGTGCGCCGTAAGGTGTTCATGGAAGAACAGCGGATTCTGGCTGCCTTGGATGTGGATGAACTCGACCATTTGGAGGGCACGCGTCATCTGCTGATCTTGACGCAGACGGGCGATGTCGTAGGAACCTTGCGTTTTCGTCCTTACGAGAGCGAACGGATCGCGAAGGTCGAACGTCTGGCTGTCTTGGCACCGTATCGCAAGGTCGGAGCCGGGCGCGAGCTGATGCTCTATGTAGAAATGGCTGCGCGGGCGGCAGGGTTTCATATCTTGTGCGTTGCGGTGCAAACGTACGCCCGTCGCTTTTATGAAGTGCTCGGTTACCAGGCGGAAGGCGAAACCTTTCAAGAAGCCGATGTGGAGCATATTCTGATGAAAAAGGCGATCAAGTAGCAGCTGAGGTTAGCGGAGGCGTTGTGGTTTTCTGTTTCTGATCTCGATGGAAACAGATGCCGGGCAGCCGCGCAGAATGAGAGTAGGAGGCGTGTCGAATGGGATTACAATGGAATGCCAGAGATGTTGCGCGTTTACCGGAGGCGTATCGCAGATTTTACAGTGCGATCCAGCCGCTTGTCGGCACAGGGAGAATCTTTGCCGATCCGATCCGAACCTTGGCGTACGGCGTAGATGCCAGTCTGTACCGCATCAATCCGAAACTGGTGGTGCAGGTGCGCAATGTAAGCGAAGTGGTTGAAGTGCTGAAGCAGGCGCAGGCCTGCGCCGTACCGGTCACGTTTCGCGGTTCGGGAACGAGTCTGTCCGGACAGGCGCTCAGCAATTCCGTATTGGTGGTGGCCGCGGCAGGTTGGGACGGATACAGCATTGCGCCGGGCGGGGAAAGTATTACGCTGGCGCCGGGAATTTTAGGCGTCGAAGCGAATCAATATCTGAAAGACTATGGCCGCAAGATCGGACCGGATCCGGCTTCGATCAACCATGCGGTCATCGGCGGCATTGCCGCCAATAACGCTAGCGGCATGTGCTGCGGCACGGCGGACAACAGCTACAAGACCGTCGAATCGCTGCAGGTGGTCTTTGCCGACGGAACCTTTCTCGATACCGGCGATCCTGCATCGCGCGAAGCGTTTTGCAAGGCGAAGCCGGAACTCTTGTCCGGACTGAGCGCCTTGCGCGATGAAATCGAAAAAGAAGAGGAACTGCGCGAATTCATCAGCCGGAAATTTAAAATTAAGAATACGACCGGATACGGTTTGAATTCTTTTGTTGATTATCAGGATCCGTTCGACATCATCAATCATATCCTGATCGGTTCGGAAGGCACCTTGGGTTTCATTGCCCGCATCACGTACCGTACCGTGGTCGACCATGCGCATAAGGCGTCGGCGCTGATGCTGTTCCCCGATATCGGCAGCGCCTGCCAGGCGGTCATGCAGCTTTCGCGTCCGCTCGTTGCCGCCGCCGAACTGATCGACCGCGTATCGTTGCGTTCGGTCGAAGACCGTCCGGGCATGCCGGAACATCTAAAGACCTTGCCGGAAGAAGCGGCTGCACTATTGGTGGAAATCCGGACGGAAGAGAGCGAGCAGCTGCAGCGCCGGATCGGCGAGGTGGAAACGGTGCTGGCTGATATCCCCAAACTGATGCCGATTTCCTTTACCGATAAAAAGGCCGAGTATGAAATGCTCTGGAAGATCCGCTCCGGCATCTTCCCTGCGGTCGGCGGCATGCGCAAGCCGGGAACCACCGTGATCATCGAGGATGTGGCGTTTCCCAAGGCCGGACTCGGCGATGCGGTTCTCGCGCTGCGTAGTTTGATGAATGAGCACGGTTATCAGGACGGCATCATTTACGGTCATGCGTTGGATGGAAACGTACATTTCGTCTTCAGTCAGGATTTCAGTACGCAGGAAGAACTGAAACGCTATGAAGATTTCATGGCGGCGATCTGCCGGATGGTGGTGGAAGATCATCAGGGCTCGCTGAAGGCGGAGCATGGAACCGGACGCAATGTCGCGCCGTTCGTGGAACTGGAGTGGGGACCGAGGGCGTATGCGCTGATGAAACGGATCAAGGATCTTTTCGATCCGCAGCGCCTTTTGAATCCGGATGTTATCCTGACGGACAATCCGTTGCTGCATTTGGCGGATATCAAAGCGGCGCCGCGTACGCACGAGATCGTCGACAAATGCATCGAATGCGGTTATTGTGAAGTGAACTGCCCTTCGAAGAATCTGACCAGCACGCCGCGTCAGCGCATCGCGATCCAAAGGGAGATCGTCAGTCTGCAGCAAAGCGGCGCGGATGAATCGAGACGTCGCCGGCTGGAAAGCGATTACGAGTATTTCGGCGAAATCACCTGCGCGGCGGACGGACTCTGTGAGACTACCTGCCCGGTCGGCATCAACACCGGCAGCTTTACCAAGCAGCTGCGCGCCGATCAGACGACGGTGCGAGGGCGTAAGATCGCCAAATTCATCGCCGGCAATTTTTCCCGCGTCAGCAGTATGGCGAAGCTGGGGCTGGGCGGCGCGAATCTGGCGCATAGCCTGCTCGGCGGCGTGATGCTGGGCGGTTTGGCTGGCGGCATGCGCAATCTGAGCGGCGGCCATATGCCGAAATGGACGCCCTGGATGCCCAAGGCCGGTTCGAGCCCTGCGCCGCGCAAAGAAGACGCCACTGAGCGAGAACGCGTCATTTATTTTCCCAGTTGCGTGACGCGCATGATGGGCCCGGCGAAAGAGGATTTGGATCAGCGCCAGCTGCATGAAGTGATGCTGTCGCTCTTTGCGAAGGCCGACTATCAGGTGGTGTTGCCGAAAGAACTGGAGGACTTGTGTTGCGGCATGCCGTTTGAGAGCAAAGGATATTTTGAAGCGGCGAACCAGTTGAGCGACCGCTTGGAAACGGTGCTGCTCGCGCTGAGCGAAGACGGAAAAATTCCGGTCGTCTGCGATACCAGCCCCTGCGTCTACCGGATGAAGCGGGTGATGGATAAACGTTTGAAGATCCTCGATACGGTGGAAGCGCTGCATGATTTGCTGTTGCCGCGTCTTACCGTGACGCCGCTTGACAAGACCGTTGCGCTTCATGTGACCTGCAGTGCGACGAAGCTTGGCCTGACCGACAAGTTCAAGGCGGTGGCCAATGCCTGCGCCGCGAAGGTCGTCGTGCCGCCGAAGGTCCGCTGTTGCGGCTTTGCCGGCGATAAGGGCTTTGAAGTGCCGGAGTTAAACGAATCGGCGCTCGAACATCTGGCGGAGGCTTTGCCGCCCGATTGCGCGAGCGGCTACTCGAACAGCCGAACCTGTGAGATCGGCTTAGCCGAACGAAGCGGCTTCAGCTACCAATCGATCGCCTATCTGGCCGATCGCTGCAGCAAAGCGAAACGATAAGGGACGAAAAAAAGAAACCGAGTTCGGTTTCTTTTTTTTGCGCAGAAAAACAGACGCAAGCAGGAGGCTTTGAAGAAGCGGTCGCATAAATTTTTATTGGAAAGTTTTTTCTCGGCGTACTATAATAGAAAAGCTTATTGACATGAAAAGAAAAAATCGATAATGGACGAGGTGACAGGATGAACGGATTGGCAAAGCGATATTACACGCAAATCATCACTGGCTTTTGGAGTCAGCGTTTTGCGATATTGGCGCTCGGCGTGCTCAGCGCGCTCTATTTCGGCACGCTCGGCGTCGCCTGGGCCGTGACCGGGGAATTTACCCGCTGGGGCGGACATTTTCTACAATTGCTCGGCGTGAACATCGAGCAATTGGGTTATTTGAAACTGGTTAAATTCGCCGGCAGTCCGCTGACGCGTCCTGACGGCGTGATGGTGATCGCGATGTTTGCCGGCGCGTTCAGTAGTGCGCTCTTGGGGCAGCATTTCAAACTGCGTCTGCCGACGCTGCGGCGGTCCGTACAGGCCTTGATCGGCGGCGTGATCGCGGGCTTTGGCACGCGGATGGCGATGGGCTGCAACCTGGCGGCGTTGTTCACGGGAATTCCGCAATTTTCCGTCCATGCCTGGATGTTCACGCTCGGAACGATCGGCGGAACGTATCTGGGCCTGAAGATCAGTATGCTGCCATGGGTAAAAGGCAAGCCGAAGCTGTCGAACGTATCGCAGATCGGCGATCGTTCCAAATCGGAATATTATCGCTGGCAGCCTTATTTTGGCATGCTGGGAATCGGACTGTTTGCGTATTACATGCTGCAGCATTTGGGCGGCAGCTATCCGGTCAATCTGTCGCTGGCGACGCTGTTCGGTTTTACTTTCGGCTTTTTGATCCAAAAGGGCCAGGTCTGCTTTACCTCTGCGTTCCGCGACCTCTGGCTGCTTGGCCGGCCGAATGTTGCTAAGGCTTTGGTTTTGGGAATCGCGGTGCAGACACTGATCACGGCGGTCTTTCTCAGCAAGGGTATGGCGCCGAACGTTATTTGGTGGGCCGGCCCGAACGCCTTACTGGGCGGCGTCATGTTCGGCGTCGGCATCGTCATTGCCGGCGGCTGCGAAACCGGCTGGATGTATCGTTCCGTAGAGGGGCAACTGCAATTTTGGCTTGTCGGTCTTGGCAATGTCATCGGAGCGACGCTGCTTACGCTGGCGTGGGATCCGATCGTATATCCGAGTTTCGTAGAGCCGTTTTCGCGTATCGACATGGTGAAGCAATGGGGCATGCCTCTGGCGCTTAGCATCACAGCACTGTTTCTTGCGGCGCTCTATGTTTGGGCGGATTGGCGTCAGAGCAAAAAGGAAAAGCAATTTAGCCGTCGGGAGGGTTGTGCGTGAACGATAAGAAGTTTTTCTTGGATTTACGGGGCGAGGCCTGACCGTACCCGGTCGTGTTTTCGTTGGAAACACTGCAGGGGCTGCCTAAGGGAGCGGTGCTGGAAATCTTGGCGGACTGTCCGCAAAGTTTTGGTACGGTGCCGGAGGAAGTGGTCAGGGCCGGCTATGAAATGGTAAAAGCGCCGGAAAAAATCGGTCCGACACTGCGTTTTCTTGTTCGGGTACCGGAATAATAGGCTGAAACTGTCTCAAACAGATGCGAAAGCGACCTGTCTGAGGCGGTTTTTTTTACTTGTCGATAAAGTTAACACAATTCGACTGGATTGCTTTTCTTGTGCATGATATCATGTGAGAAAGGTTTGCAGGTGATGGAAGAGGGAGTGGTGACATGGTAAGCAATGCATTTAAAATTGTCGTCTCCGGCGATATTTGCATCAATTCTTTATATTGGCGGACGAATGAACGAAACAGCAAGGGCTTGAATTGGCAGGCCCATGTCAATATAAACAGCGTATTTCTGCCCGGCGAAGCGCTGCTGCTCGCGCGCCTAGTCGCGGCGGCGATAAGCGGCAAGGTGATCGCGCCGCAGGAGCCGGAATTGGATGCGGCGTCGGCGAAAGAATTTCTTCAGGCGGTCGGCGAGATCGATCGTTTCTCAAGCACGCCCGGACAGGAAAAGCGCGTGCAGACATACCGGCTCAAGCAGTTGCTCGGTTTTGCCGGGCCGGCAAACGGCGCGATCAAGCTGCTGCCGATTTTAAACGATACCGCCGATGCCGATATGGTGATCATCGACGATGAGAACAACGGTTTCAATGCGAAGGAAGAGTTCTGGCCGCTGGCGATAAAGAGTGCGGACCGGGAGCCGCTCATCCTGTACAAGATGAGCAATCCGAATAATGCCAACGCCTTGTGGAAAAGGATCGAAGGCAAGCATCTCAACAATACGATCGTGATCATTAACAGCGAGGATTTGCGTTCGAAGGGGGTAAATATCAGCAAGGGCTTGTCCTGGGAACGTACGGCGCAGGATTTTGTCTGGCAGATCAACAACAGCCCCAATCTTACTTTTTTGGCGAATTGCCGCCATTTGATCGTCCTGTTCGGGATGGAAGGCGCGATTTACTACAAGAATGAAGCCGGCAGCGTGGAATCGCACCTTTACTTTCTGCCGTATGAGTTTGAAGGCGGCTCGTTTGCCGATGACCAGGGCATGATGTCGGGCTATACGTCCTGCTTTGTGGCAGGCATTGCCCGCTGCATCACGGCAGGAACGAACCTCGAGGATCTTTCCCTTTCGATCGGCGAAGGTATCCGCGAAGGCATCGTCGCGGCGCAAAAATATTTCGTGGCAGGGTTCGGCGCCGCGATGGAAGCGGCGTCATTTCCAAAGAGTGAAATCTTCAGCGAGGCGGCCGACGATTTCATCTGCAAGGAGCATGTGCAGGACGTCGCGATCCGGCAAGCGGACAACACCGATCATTACTGGTATATCCTGAAAGAGAAGAGCTCGACCAATCTGGCGGAAATCGCCTACAATATCGTCAAGAAAGGCGTGCAGCAGTCGCTGCGCTATATTCCGATCGCGCAGTTCGGCAAATTGCAGACGGTCGACCGGACTGAAATCGAAAGCTACCGGAGCATTAAAAATTTGCTGTGCGAATACATTTCCACTGCCAATACGACGCGTCCGCTTTCGATTGCGGTCTTCGGCACGCCGGGGTCGGGGAAATCCTTCGGCGTGACGCAGGTTGCCGGCAGCATCGCACCGATGCTGATCGAACGCCTCAATTTCAATCTCTCGCAGTTTCGCAGCCCGCTCGAACTGATCAATGCGTTCCACAAGGTGCGCGATCTTTCGCTAGAAGGCAAGATTCCGCTGGTCTTCTTTGATGAATTCGATTCCGCGTTCGAAGGAACGCTCGGCTGGCTGAAATATTTCCTTGCGCCGATGCAAGACGGCGTGTTTCGCGAAGGCGATTCGCTGCATTCGATCGGCAAGGCTATTTTCGTCTTCGCCGGTGGAACCAGCAATACGATCAAGAATTTTTGCGGCGAAGAAATCAGCGAAGCGGAAGAAAAGAAGAGTTTTGCCGCTGAGTTCAAAAGCGCCAAGGGCCCGGATTTTCTCAGCCGCTTGCGAGGGTACGTCAACATCCTCGGCCCGAACCAGACCGAGCCGCGCTATGATCAGCTCTTCATCATCCGTCGCGCGATGCTGCTGCGTTCGCTGCTCGAGAAAAAAGTGCCGCATCTGATTTTTAACGGTGAGGCGCAAATCGACACCGGCGTCCTGCGCGCGCTGCTTAAGATTCCGCGCTACAAGCACGAGTCGCGTTCGATGGAAGCGATTCTCGATATGAGTCTCTTAGTTGGCGCGAAGAAATGGGAGCAGTCGTTCCTGCCTTCGAAAGAACAGTTAAAGCTTCATGTCGATGAAGAAGCGTTCTTGCGCCATCTGATGCATGACACGTTTTACAGTGAGAAAATCGAGAGCCTTTCGATGGCGATCCATGAACTCTACCGCAGTTTAAACGAACGCAATCCCTACGTTTCAAGCGCGCTGACCAAGGCGTGGGAGGAGCTGGACGAAGAACCGAAGTTGTTCGCGCGCGAGCAGGCTAAGCATATTCCCGATGCGCTATTGCGCATCAATTACGATGTCGTCTCGGTGAAAGAGAAGCCGCCTGCGATCGAGTTCACCGAAAGCGAGATGGATATTCTCGCCGCGTATGAACACTCGTACTGGCTGCGCTATAAGAAGGCCAACGGTTGGAAAAAGGGCGAAGCGATGGACTGGGAGAAGAAGACCGATCCCGATCTGGTTCGCTGGGAGAGTCTGTCGCCGGACAAGAAATACAATGTTTATAAGATGGTGAAAAGCTGGCCGGAAATGCTGGCCAACGCCAACTTTAAAATCGAGTATCTGAAGTTTTCCGGCGAGGGCGAGGAGTAAAGGGAGCGAGAAGAATGGAAGTGGAGATGTTTCAGGTGGATGCCTTTGCCAGCCGCCTCTTTCAGGGGAATCCGGCGGCGGTCTGTCTGCCGGACGAAGCGCTCTCGGCGCGGCTGATGCAGCAGATTGCTGCGGAGAACAATCTGGCGGAAACGGCTTTTGTGACAAAAAAAAGAGACGGTTACGACCTGCGCTGGTTCACGCCGGAAGAGGAAATCGACTTATGCGGCCATGCGACGCTGGCGGCCGCACATGTATTGTTCCGCCATAAAAAGGTGCAGGAAACGACGCTTCGCTTCCATACGCTAAGCGGCGTATTGAGAGTGACCCAATCCGGCGAGCGCTTGCGCATGCTTCTGCCTTTGCGCGAACCCTGTCTATGCGCGATGCCGGAAGGTCTGGCCGTGGCGCTCGGCATTGCGCCGCCGCTTGCGGTATATAAGGCGAAAGAGTATCTCCTCGTTTTAGAAAATGAAGCGGCCGTGCGCGAACTGCAGCCCGACTTTCAACGTCTCAACCGGATCGATGCGCCGGGCATTATCGTGACCGCAGCGGGCGGGGAAACCGGTGTGGATTTCGTATCGCGCTACTTCGCGACGCACTGCAGCGTGCCGGAAGATCCGGTGACCGGTTCTGCGCATTGCAGCTTGGCGCCGTACTGGGCGAAGCGACTCGGCATAAGCAAACTGTTCGCCCGTCAGCTCTCCGAACGGGGCGGTACGCTGTCGTGCGAAATAGTAAACGGACAAGTGGCGCTTGAGGGCGAAGCGGTGACGTATTTGTACGGGAAAATTTATCTGAGCGCAAAAGAATAAAGCGAAGAGCTGTCTCAAGCAGGCGATAAAACGCCGTTATTGAGACAGCTCTTCGTTTTACTCCGTTTAGCGCAGCAGGTGCTTTAACGCGCCGAGCGAAATGATGTCGTTGACGTTTTCCACGAACGGAATGTTTTGCGGTGCACGGCTGGCGATCGCGCCGCGCAGTAAGATCGGCGTCAGGTCCAGATCAAGCGCGCCGCGATAGGTCGAAAGGACGCAATATTCCGCGCAGTAACCGGTCAGGATCAGCGTGTCGATGTTTTGCCGGCGCAGTTCTTCAAGCAGCGTGGTCTTGTTGAAGGCGTTGCCGTAGGTCTTGTGGATGTGAAGATCTTCGGGCCGCACATTTAAATGTTCCGGCAAAGCGAAGCCTTCGCTGTCCGGCGTTACGCCGCTGGCCGGATTGATATGCTGGATGCAGATGACCGGCAGATTCTTTTGCCGGAAGAATTCGATCGCGGCATTAGTCGCCACGATCGCCTGATTTAGGGATTGTGCGGTTTCGGGACTGTGCAGGAAAAAGGCTTTTTGCAGATCGATAACCAACAAGGCTGCGTTCATGGTATCACCTCTTAGTCGTAATATAATATCCATCCTATGCCATTTGCTTGCGGCGGCAGGGGCTACTTTTACTATAGCATATCCGCGGGAGGCTGTCTTGAAAGAAAAGAGAGCCGGAGGCGTCAAGAAAGCGCCGCTCAAAAACGTCTTCAAACGTGTTTCATGGAAGAAATAGGACTCGCGGACTAGAGCAACAGGACTTACAGCAATTGAAGGCAACTCTAAAATATGGGAAAATGACAATACATTCTTTATAACAGGGGGCAAGACGATGAACAATGTAGAGACGATGATGGCAGGACGCCCCATGATTTGGGATACAGCCACAAACCGCATTCATTTTGACATTAAACCAGAAACAATTGCCAAAGACCAGCGCTTGGTCATCTGCCGCAATTTACGCGGCGAAATCGAAATGAAACTGGAAGAGTGCAATTAAAAAATAAGCGACGTTTGCAAAACTGCAAACGTCTTTTTTCTTTCAAGACAGAACGAAATCAAGTGGGACGTTTTTTACACGAAGAGTTGAAGAAGAGAAGGCTGGAAGAATTTTTCAATTGTCTATACTCTAAAAAGGTGCGGTTCGCGCACCTTTTTGTGCGTCATAAATCAAACTCCTGAATGATTTCCTTTTGATCCTGCCGGATGCGATGCTTGTCCGGCAAAGGAAGGTTTTCGTTGAGCAGGACCTGTTCGTATAATTTTTTTGCGAGCGCCGGTCCGACGGTGATGTAGTCAAAGGCTTCCAGCAGATCATCGAGCGCGGTCGGGTCGATGGAAGGCGCCTGACTGGCCAAAGCGATGCTCTTTTCTGCACAGGAGAGAATGACCTGCGCGGCGCGCTCGTTGTCTTCGACCAATACGTAAAGCGCATGCGTTTTGGCCGCCCAGTCGTTGAAGTCGACTGGTTCGGCCGTTGCGGCCCGGTTCACCCAGAGAAGCGCTTTGGCCTGTTCGCGGCGGTTGGAGGAATAGTCGAAGTACATATCGGCCACGCGCAGACAAAGGTGCGGCGTCAAAGGGCGCGCCAAGACGTGTTCGATGGCCAGCTCTTCGAGATCAGGGTCGGGCAGGAATAAAGCGCAGCAAAAAATATCCTGCACATAAACGGCGGGCAGGAGCTGATCTTGCGTCAGAAGCAGGCGCGCTATTTTGCGGGCTAAATCGGGCCGATATTCGGTGGCTACAACGAGAAAATCGGCCAGATCCTGTAAGGTGGCATCGGGTCGACGGTGCAGGTCTGCTTCCGTATACCAATGGCAGGCGGTTTCGCGCTGATGCAGACGAAAGGCTTGCCTTGCTTTGTTCAGGCAGGTTGAAGCGTGCGATTCGGAAATTTCAAGAGAGTGTACCATAGTGCTGACCTCCGCTGTCAGACGCAGACTACAGGCGAAGCGCCTGAGCCGGTCTTTATATTTCCCGGGCAATACCGGGTAACGTATCTATCTATACTCTACCATCGAATGCCGATCTGGGCAATCGGTAAGCTTGCTACGGGCAGGAAGCGCGCTGAAAATGACGAATCTAAGTTAAGAAACGACGCGGCGCAGTTTTGCCAGCCCGGAGAAAGGAAAGAGCAAAAGAATGAAACTATTATATTATATATCGCCGTTTGGCTTTGGTCATCTGACCCGCTCGCTCGCCGTACTGGAAGCGATGCTGAAAGAAGATCCGACGTTGCAGGTGGTGCTGAAAGGGCAGGCGCAGCATCAACGCTTTGCAGAGAGCTATCTGCAGCCTTATGCGTCGCGCATCGCGTGGCGCTTATTTACTTCGAGTTTTTCCATCGTCTTTGATCAGGCCGCCTGGGCGGTGGACATGGCGGCGACGCGCCGCGAAACGCTGAACTGGGTCGCCGCTCTGGCAGATTCTGCGGCAAGGGAAAGCGCAGACGTCGATCAGAAGTGTGATCTGGTTGTTTCCGACATCGTTCCTGAAGCATTCAGCGTAGCTGCGAAAATCGGCAGACCAGGAATTGCGCTTTCCAATTTCACCTGGTATGAGATATGTCGCGGCTTTTGTTCGGAAAAAGAGTTGCTGCCGCTGCGCGCGCAATATGAAAAGGCCACGCTGCAGCTTGAATATGCGCTTTCCACCGGGGCAGCCAGTCCGATTGCCATAAGGCGAGAAGTCGGCTTGCTGTGCCGACCGCTGTGCGAAGAACGGGTTCAAGCCTTGCGCAGGGAATACAAGCGAGCGGGACGCCCTTTGCTGTTTCTGAGCGTTGGCGGTGCGCTCGAACTCGAAGGCGTGCCGCTTCCCGCTGACGCTGATTTTTTATATACGCGCGGCATCCGGGTAGCGGATCTGCCGAATGCGTTTCCCGTGCCGCAAGAAGCGCTCGATACGCAGCATTATCTGGCTGCTTGCGACGCTGTCGTGACAAAATGCGGCTGGTCGACGGTCAGCGAGGCGCTGATTGCCGGCAAACCGCTCTTGGTGTTGCGTTCGAGCAATGGCTGGGTCGAGGAGGAAGCGATCTGGCGCAGCATCTGCCAGGAGCCTAAGGTCAGGCAGTTTGTCGCCGACCCGCAGTGCGGTCTGCCGCAAACGTGGCTGGATCCGCTCCTTGCGCTGCTCGACGAAGGCGCGCAGCGCGTACGCAGCAACGAAGTGCGCACGGTCGCGCTGCGCTTATTGGCGTACGGCAATGCGAAAGGAAAAGGATTGGAGATAGTTTTGTAAAATATGGCAGGGATAGACGCGAGAACAGCGAACAAGAAAGATAATAAGAACTGCGATGCGATAGAGGGGAGAACGGGCGGCATGTTGAGAAAACCATTACTGGAGCTGATCTATGAAAGCGCGCATATGCAGCGCTGGAACGATCATATCCGGCCCAAAGGCTTTACGGAGATGGACAAACAGGGACACAAGATGATCATCGCCTATATGCTGGCCAAGTTCGAGGAAGAGGAACGGCAAATGCCGGTCGATTGGCGCGGCTTGATCGAAGGCGGCATCTTCGAATTTTTTCATCGCATCGTTCTGACCGACATCAAACCGTCGGTGGCGCATGAACTGATGGCAAGGCACGGCGCGCGTCTGAACGAATGGATCATGGAACAGCTGCAGCCGCAGCTCGAGTGTCTGGGCGAAGAGTTCAGCCATAAATTCAAGACGTACTTTGACGATCCGCAGTACTGCCGTCAGGAAAAGAAACTGTTGAAGGCGGCGCACTATCTGGCGACCGACTGGGAGTTTCAGATCATCCATAATTTGAACGCGAATATCTTCGGCCTGGAAGAAACGAAAGCGCGCATTGAAAATGAGATCGAGGAATATTATGACTTGCTGGGTGTGCGCAAAGCAGGTTTGGGCAAGAAGACGAATCACTTCATTAATCTGGTCGGACAGCTGCGCTTCCAGCAGCGCTGGGCGCAATCGCCGCGCGTGCCTGAAACTTCGGTGATGGGACATATGCTGGTCGTCGCGATGCTTGCTTATTTGCTGTCGGTGGAAATCGGCGCCTGCGATCAGCGGTTGTGCAATAACTTCTTTGCGGGACTGTTTCATGATTTGCCGGAAGTGCTGACGCGCGACATCGTATCGCCGGTCAAGCGTTCGGTCGCCGGGCTGGAGGAACTGATCAAAGAGATCGAAACACGCCAGATTCAGGAAAAAGTGCTGCCGCTTTTGCCGGTCGGTTGGCATGCACAGCTGCTTTACTTCATCGAAGATGAATTCGCCAACAAGATTCAGCGCGACGGCGTTGTCGAAAAGGTAAAAGGCGAAGAGCTGGATCAGCTCTACAATCACGATGCGTTTTCGCCGATTGACGGTCAGCTCCTGAAAGGCTGCGACCATCTCGCCGCTTATATTGAAGCGCGGCTTTCGATGGCGCACGGAATCACCTCGCGTCATTTGCGCGACGGCTCGGAAAAACTGTACCGGCTCTATCAGAATCGCAGCATTGCCGGAATTGATTTCGGTCAAATGTTCGATTATTTCCAATAGAGAAGCAGAGAGAAGGAGGCTGGAAACAATGTTGAAGTTACAGCGGTTAAGCGACTGCAGCCTGCAAGTGGCGGTACAAGCGTGGAACCATGGTTTTCAGGATTATTTCGTGCCGATTCGGCTCAGTACGGCAGCTTTTGTCGACCGCTTATCGGGAGAACATTTATCGCCGGATCATTCTCTGGTTGCGCTCAGCAAGAACGAAGGCGCCGGCTTGCTGCTCAATGGAATCGAGGAGATCGCCGGTTGCAAGACGGCTTGGAACGGAGGCACCGCGGTTCTGCCTGCCTGGCGCAGTCAAGGGGTGGGACGCAAGCTGCTTTTGGAAACACTGCAGATTTATGAAGACGAAGGCGTGGCTCGCGCCACGCTCGAAGTGATTCAGGAAAATGAACGGGCGTTCAAACTATACCAGGCTGTCGGCTATGAACGGCGGGCGGAACTGATTTGCTGGGAGCGCAAGACGCCCTGGCAGAGGGATGCACAGTCGCTGCCGAGCGGCATCGTCTTGCGGCGCGGCTCGCCTCGTGACCTGGCAATTCTCTCCTGGTACGACGAAGAACTTCCCTGGCAGAGCCATTGGTCGCACATCAAGGATGCGGAAATCTGGCTGGCGGAAGAAGACGGACAATTGGTCGGTTATGCTCTTTACCGGCGGCAATGGGACAGACAAGGCTGCCTGCAGGCTCTGCAGCTCTATCAATGCCAGTCGCTTCCCGGACATGAGAGAAAGACGCAGATTTTGCGCAGTCTGCTGCTGCGCACATTGGGCGACGGGGCCGGAGCGCCGCGCCTGTTGGCGCTGAACTTTTCCGGCGGCGAACGCACCAGTATGGGGAAACTGCTGGCGGAGAACGGGTTCAACGTCTACGTCCGCCAATGGTGGATGGTGAAAGAATAGCCCAGGCACGCCAAGAGGCTGTTGCAAAGTGGAATCTAAAAAATTCCACGCTTGCGGCGGCCTCTTTCTTTAGCTTTCAAAAGTTAAATAAGATTGACGAACGTGACCTGGGTGTGTAAGTTTGTAGAGTGATTAGCGCGAAACGGGGGTGGACGAGTGAAAAAAGGTGCAAGGTATGCAGTGAACGGCTTGCTGTTCTTTTCTCTGCTGCTTGCAGCTGTATCCGTTCAGGCGGCCGGAAGCTGGCAGATCCATGCGGGCGACTTGTGGAAAAATGAGCGCGGCGAATGGCAGACGGATACGGATTGGCAAAACTATGACCTCAAAACGCCAATGCGCATCGAAAGTGAATATTATTGGCTGAAGATAACGATTCCGCCGTTGGGCGAGGGCGAAGCGGATTTGTTTTTTACCACACGGGATCATGAAGTGGAAGCGTATCAGGATGGAAAACTTCTCTATCGTTACGGCGATCTGCTGCCGAAGAACGATCTGCTCGGTTCCACTTGGCATATGATTGACCTGCCGAAATCTGTTGGCGGACAGGAAGTGATGGTACGGGTTTATAATAATTATCCGCGCAATCGACTACTCTTATCAGACCTGCAGGTTGCGCCGGAGCGCGAACTTTATGGCCGTTTAATTCGCAATCATATCGACTATCTGTTGTCAGCCAGTCTGGGGTTTATCATGATGCTGATGATGTTTGCTTCTTGGTTGCTGGCTAGAGAATCGATTTACCTGCGTACGGCGCTGTTTTTCTTTTTACTTGGCTTATGGGCGGTGGGAGAAAGCTCGTTTAGCGTTTTTCTTTGGAATAATCCGCCTGCCTGGATGCATTTGATTCTCACTTGCGCCTATGCCTTGCCGGTTGTCTTTGGTTTTATGATGCAAGATTATGTTACGCCGAAGTGCCGTTTATGGGTCAAAAACTGCCGAATGTTGCTGACTGCCTATGCGCTGGCGGTAACAATTGGCGAATGGTTTCAGCCGGGGTTGCTGCGCGATGCGCTTGATTGTTATTTTTTACTGACGCTTGTTGGAATCGCGATCTGGATAACCAGCCTGGTGATGGCGATGCGGCAGGGCAATACGGAAGCGCGCTGGCTGCTGCGGGGGCTGATGATCATGCCGTTCTTGGTTGCTTACGATATGGCGGGCCTTCAATGGCGTCTGGTACCGTGGCATCATCATACGACCCATTTAGGCGGCATTAGCCTGGCCTTTGTCTTAATGGCGATGTTCAGCCGCCGGATTGCAGAGCGCCAGAAATTACAGGAAGTGAACCGAAAACTGGTCGAACGCGTCAAGGTTGTTACCAGGCTGGCGGTGACCGATCCGCTGACAGGACTTTACAACCGTTCTAAATTCAAACAAGCGATGGAACAGCTGCGGCATAACGCAGCGTCCGAAACTTCGCTGATTTTCTTTGACGTAGATTATTTCAAACGCATCAATGATTCCTTCGGCCATGATGTTGGCGACAGGGTACTGATGGCGCTGTCCGAAGTAACCTTGGAAGCGGTTGCAGGAAAAGGGTTGGTAGCCCGCCTTGGCGGCGAGGAATTTGCCGTGCTCTGTAATGGAATGAGCTTAGCTGGCGCGATTGAATTGGCGGAGCGGCTGCGTGTTTCGATTGAGAAACGCTTTGCAGCAGAAGTGCGTCCGGTTACCTGCAGCTTCGGCGTCAGCCGTTGGCGTCCCGGCGATACGGCGGAGCATTTTGCCAAACGTGCCGACCAGGCGTTGTATGCGGCAAAAGAAGGCGGGCGTAACCGGGTCTGTTCGGAAAACATAATCGCTTTAAAAGGAAAATTAGGTTAAAACGATGGACTGGCGGGCACAGAAGCCCGGTCAGTCCATTTTTGATCTGCAATCTGAATGAAATGACAATCATATCTTAACCGAATCTGGATATCTTTTTGTTAGCCTATAGACATAAGATAAGCGGACTGTAGGTAACGCAAAGGGGAGTGCTGGCAAATGAAAGCGAAATTATTACATCTTTTGCAGAATAAGAAGCGGCTCAAGCTGACGGCGATCTGCGCCGTCGTCTTACTGCTGTGCGGCGGTTTGACGATCGCGCAGCGCATTCAGTCCGCGGCCAAACCGCAGCAAAGCGGAAAACAGCAGACGACGGTAGACGTAATGGTGGTCAGTCACACGAATTTACAAAAACGCATCTCCTTGACCGGCCAAACGGTACCGGAAGCGCAGATTGACATTGCCGCGAAATACCAGGGCAAGGTCGTTTCGGTTCAGGCTTTGCTTGGACAACGGGTGGAAGCCGGGCAAGTCTTGATCATTCAAGATACGGGCGATGCGGAGATCGCAATTCAGCAAAATCAGGCGGCGTATCAGCAGGCCAGTTCGGATGCGCTCACGACGCAGGCGACATTCTATGCCAATCTTGATCGCGCGAAAGCGGACTATCTGCGTGCTGTAGCGGGCTATGAACGTTACAAGACACTGTATGAAGTCGGCGCGGTATCACGCGAACAGCTAGACACGAATCAGCAACAGGTAGCCGACGCGAAAGGCGTCATGGACGCGTTGGCCAATCAGATCAACGGCGGCGTAGCGGCCAGTATACAATCCTCTCAGGCGGCAGCGGTAAAAGCGCAGCGAACGGTCAGTGCAGTGGAAAAACAGCGCGACGATCTGATTCTGCGCGCGCCGCGTAGCGGCATGATCGGTTACCGTCAGGTGGAAGTCGGAAATCTGGTGCAGGCGGGACAAAAACTATTGAGCATCGTCGATAACAGCAATATTTATGTCGATTGCCAGGTATCGGAACAGGATTTGGCGGCGATTACGGTCGGCATGCCGGTTGAAGTGCAGCTGGAATCGCTCGGCAAACGTTTGGCGGGCAAAGTCATCTATATCAGCCCGGCCAGCGATGCGACCAGCATGGCGTTCAGCCTGCGCATCGCACTGACGCAACCGGATCCGGCAGTAAAAAGCGGCATGTTTGCCCGTACGGTCATTAATGCGCTGCTGCGCGAAAATGTCGTCGTCGTACCGAAAGAGGCGCTGCTCGATAAAAACGGCAAATCGTACGTCTTTGTTTTGGGCGAAGACAATAAAGTGGAACAGCGTGTCGTCGAAGTCGGCGCACGCGGCGACCAAAACGTCGAGATCATCACAGGTCTGGCGGACGGCGAACAAGTCGCGGTCAACAATCTGGCGCGCCTGCGGCCGGGTATGGTCATTGTGCCGAACAGCGTGACGCTCGAAAGCCGGGGTGACGGGCAGTGAATATGACCCGCTTTTCGATCCAAAAACCGATCGGCATTTCGATGATCGTAATGCTCTTTGTCGTACTTGGTCTGTTCAGCTTTTACCGCATCGGCGTCGAACTGCTGCCGGCGATCAACGTGCCGTATGTGACCGTATCGGTCAATTATCCCGGCGCAGGTACCGAGGAAATTGAACAGACGGTCATCAAGCCGCTAGAGAATTCCCTGTCCTCCCTTTCCAATCTTAAGCATATGACGGCGATCGCGCGGCCGGAAAAAGCGCAAATCACACTGGAATTTGAATTCTGGGCGAACGTCGATACGTCGGCGATCAATGCGACGCAGTACGTCAATTCGGCGCTCAATCGTCTGCCGACCGGCATTCAACAACCAGTCGTAATGAAACGCGACGTTAATGCCGCGCCGATCATGGAAATATCGGTGATTGCCGACAAGCCGCTTTCCGAAGTATACAGCGTCGCCAATGACGTGTTCGTCGAACGGCTGCAGCGCGCAGGCGGCGTCTCGGACGTCTCTATGTACGGCGGGCGCGACAAGGAAGTGGCAGTAGAGATTGAAAAAGACCGGCTGTCTTTTTTCAATATCGCGCTTAACCAGGTCGCCAGCCGTATTCAACAGGAAAATATCTTAACGCCTGCCGGATCGGTTTTTAATGACCGTAGCGAAACCAATGTCCGTTTGATGGCGCAGTACCAATCGCCCGAGGAATTGGCTACGATTCACGTCACGAATAGCAAAGGCGTCAATATCCCTTTGACGAGTCTGGCGACGATCAAGGAACAGGATGCGCGCGTCAGTCGCTATGCCCGAACCAATGGACAGGACGTCATATCGTTGACGGTCTATAAAAACAGCGATGCTAATCTGGTCGAGACCGCGAAAGAAACGAAGGCGCAGCTGAAAAGCCTTGAAGAGGAATATCCGGACTACAAATTCATCGTGGTGACTGATGCTTCGCAATTCGTCGAAAACTCTTTGCACAATACGCTCGAAGCGTTGATCGAAGGCTTGATTACGACCAGTCTGGTACTGTACCTGTTCTTGCGCGGCTGGCGCTCGACTGTGGCGGTGCTGGTCGCGATTCCGACCTCGCTGATTTCGACCTTCTTCGTGATGTACATCGCCGGTTTTACGTTCAATATGATGTCCTTGATGGGCATGGCGCTCTGCATCGGGATTTTAGTCGACGATTCGATCGTGGTACTCGAGAATATTCACCGTCATTTGGCGATGGGAAAAGATTCCGCACAGGCGGCGGAAGATGGGCGGAATGAAATCGGCATGGCCGCGATCGCAATCACGCTCTGCGACGTCGTCGTATTTATGCCGATCACATTTATGACCGGGATGACCGGACAGTATTTCCGTCAGTTTGGTTTGACAATCGTTTTCGCAACGCTTTGTTCGCTGGCGATCTCCTTCACGCTTACGCCGATGCTGGCGTCTCGTCTCTTTAAAAACGGGCTGCAGGAACCTACCGGCAAGGTTTGGGACTTCATGGCCCAGATGGAAGAGACGGCGATCCGTAAGTATGAGAGCCTTCTAAAATGGAGCCTGCGTCACAGCAAAAAAGTGGTCGCCACGGTGCTGCTGATCTTTGTTGCCTCGGTAGCTCTGATTCCAACCGGGATCATCGGAGCGGAATACATGCCGAAGAGCGACGAAGGCAGTTTCCGGATCAATCTTCAATTCCCGGTCGGGCAGAACATCGATCAGACTAATCTGGCCGTTGCCGAAGTGGAACAATATCTGACGACGATTCCGGAAGTGACGAATTATCTGTCCAGCGTCGGTTCTCCGGCAGGCAATTATGGCGGCGTTAGCGTCCAATTGCTTGACCGCAAGGAGCGCAGTCGCAGCATCTGGGAAATCACAGATCAGGTGCGGCAATACCTGAAAGCCAATCAGAGCAAGGCGATCGCGCAGGTCAGCGAGTCGCAGTCGTCGATTGCCGGCGTCTCTGGCGGAGGCGGCGGCAGCGGCGGCGGGCCGAATACCGCTCCGGTGCAGATCGAAATTCGCGGCAACAATCTCGATAACATCGTCAAGGCCTCCTACCGGATGCAGGAATTGCTCGGCAAAATGAAAGGCATCAAAGATATCCGCAGTTCCTACAGCGAAGGTTCGCCGGAACTTCGGATCAGCGTCGACCGGGAAAGAATGCGCTTTTTCAACACGACGGTCAACGACGTCAACAGCGTCTTCAGCGGTGCGATATCGGGCATACAGGCCGGCTATCTGACGCAGGACCCGAACAATGACAACCAGGATACGAAAATTTACGTGCGCTTGAAAGGCAGCGATGGCTTCAAGGCTTCCGACATTCAATCGATTCCGGTGCAATCGAGCAAAGGCTTGGTACGTCTCAATGACGTTGCCAAAGTTGAAGACGGCGTAGGCCCGGTTTTGCTGCGGCGCGTCGATAAGCAGGAATCGATCAACCTGGCGGCCAATATCACCGACCGGCCGCTGCAGGAAGTGCTAGCGGAAATCAGCAGCACGATCAAGCCGGAAGATTTGGGGCCGGGCGTAAGCTATCGCTTCACCGGACAAGCGGACAACATGAAGAACACCTTTGGCGAAATGGCGCAGGCGCTCGGCTTGTCGCTGATCCTGGTCTATATGCTTCTGGCGATATTGTACGAATCGATTTCGACGCCGGTCATCCGGATGTTCTCACTGCCGCTCGGCTTGATCGGTTCGTTGCTCTTCCTTGCGATCACGCGCAATACGATCAACTTGTACTCGTTGATCGGCGTGTTGGTCATGGACGGCCTGGTTGCGAAAAACGGCACATTGCTGCTCGACTATACGCTGACGCTGATGAAGGAAGGCAAGACGGCCGGCGAAGCGATCATTGAGGCGGGCAAGACGCGGCTGAAACCGATCTTCATGACGACGCTGACGATGGTCGTCGGCATGCTGCCGACCGCGCTTGCGATGACATCCGGTTCGGAAACGCGCGTCAGTATGGCATGGGTTTTGATCGGTGGTCTGCTCTCCTCAACCTTCTTTACCTTGATCGTAATTCCGATTATCTTCTTGCATTTTGAAAAGCATCCGGTTAGCGGTTGGCTGAAAAGTCTCTTTCATTTTGCCGCAGGCTGGAAGGGGAAAATAAGCGCCGCAGCGAAAAATGAAAGCAAGTGATTTTGCAACTGAGGAGGCTGCCGGGTGCGTAAACAAATCATACTGCTATTGACAGGAATTTGCCTCAGCCTTGCGCCGACTGCGCAGGCCTGTACGCTCTGGTCGGCGGCCGGCAGCAGCGCGGCGGGCGGCGGTACGCTGCTCGTCAAAAACCGCGACTGGCTGCCGAACCATCGGCAGGAAGTCAAACTGGTGCGACCGAAAGGCGGTCACGCTTATTGGGGCTTGTTCGCGGTAGGCGGCAACGAACCCGGTTTGAAAGCCGGACTTAACGATCAGGGCTTGAGCATCGTCACCGCGACGGCCAGCGTCGTCACGCGCGAAACGAGGCAGCAGGAACCGCATACGCCGGGACTGACCAGCCGCTTGCTGCGCGAATGCTCGAGCGTCGCGGAAGTCCTGCAGCATGAAGAATGGCTGCGCGGCGTCGAATATCTCTTGCTGGCCGACCGGCAGGAAACGGCAGTGATCGAACTGGCGCCCGGCGGACGTTATGCGGTGCAGCGGACAAAAAACGGCGTGCTGACACATACCAATCACTACTTGGACGAGTCGTTCTTGGCACTGAACAAGCAAATCGGCGAAAGCAGCCAAACGCGCTACGAACGGATCGGACAGTTGCTCGCAGAGAACCAGACGCCGTATCAAGTAAGCGATTTTCTTCGCATCAGCCGCGACCAAAACGCCGGCCCTGACAACAGTCTGCTGCGCAGCGGCAGTACGCTGAAAAAAGCCCGCACGATGGCGATCTGGGCCGTGCGCATTCCGCCGCAGGGCACGCCGGAATTGATCGTGACGCTTTTCAATCCGGGCGAGGAAGAAACGACGCTGTGTCTGACCGGAGAAACGTTGTTCGAAAAGGAAAAAGAGTAAGGAACGTTACTCTTTGAAAAGCGAAAAGCAGGCACAACATACGCTGTGCCTGCTTTTTGCTTTTGTGTGTAAAGATCGAATCCGCTGAAAGGATTAATTGACGGGAAGAAAACGGCAAGAGGAGACGCCGTCAGTGTTGATGATGTAGCTGTGAAATTTCATCGATAGTTTGTCGCCGTCAGGCGAGGCGGTGTAGTCGACTTTGCCTTTGGGATAAGTCAGGCTGAATTTGGCGACGTCATTCTCGATGCTGTAATTGCCGCGCCCGAATGGTGCACTGGCCAGTTTGGCAAAAATCTCGCCGGAAGACTCTTGGTCGGTGCTGATGTAAGCGGTAACGCTGCCGTCTGCAAAAAAACGGTAATAAGAATAAATGGTGAAGTTGGAAGGTCTACTGCTTTCAAAATAGAAGCCGTTATACTGTACGACGCCCGAGCTGGGAGGGGTTGCAGGCGCGGAACTGCCGCCAATGCCGGGCGGCGTCGCTGGACTGCTTGCGACAGGCGCTGCCTTGGGGCTGCCAAGCTGGCTGTTGACGATGTTTTCCCAGGCGGTTCCCCGCGCTTCCATCTTCAGATATCCTAGCAGTTCGCGCCGGTTGCTGATCTCCAAAGGATGAACGGCATATTCACTGTGGGAAAACATGGTTGAAGCTTTGGTTTGTTCCAGGTATATGCTGCCCCAGTAGGAAAGACTGCCCGTTACGGCATGGCGCAGGGCCGGCGAAGTTGCGTCTTTCGGTTCTTTATAGCTGGTCGATAAATTCGAAGATCTGCCGCCGCCGTACAACTTCATATTAAAGACGTTCATAAAATAGTTGCCGGGTTTGACGAACGCAAAGAAATAACTGGACACGGTGACGTTTTTTTCGGTATCATTGGTGCCTGAAAAAAGGCCGTGCGATTCGACCGGATATTTCTTTAAGCCGACCCAATCCAAAGGAGCGCTGATGCGGCCGCCGTCGATGTCCCCGTAAATGATGCCGTACGCGCTCGGCGGATATTTGGCCAATGCGTCGGACAGGCTGCTGGCAGCCGCTGGCGCTGACAAGGCGAGCAGCAGGAGACATGTGAAACAGCGAAGGAAAACATGAATGCGCAAAATAAATCCTCTCCCTTAAAGACAACGTTTATTTACAGTATAGCTTGATTAGGAGAAAAAGAAAATTTTTGTAAGTTTTTTTTAAAAAGTTGCATTGCATTATTTTTCAAGGCTTGGCAGGTGTTTAAGGCTTTTGTTAGAATTTTGTTAAATAGATTGTCTGCAAGGAGGCGGTTCGATGTCCATTAAGACCGGTCGGGCGACAGGGACGGCCCGGGTTCGCATCGACCAGGCGGCCTGCATCAGTTGCGGCAAGTGCGTGCAGGTCTGTTGCGGCGCTCCTTTATATATGGAAGATGGCCGGGTGATGGTGGATCAGAATCGCATGTTCGGCTGCATCGGCTGCGGCCAGTGCATGGCGGTCTGTCCGCAAGACTGCATCGAGATATACGGGCGCGAACTTTCGCCGGAAGATCGTTTTGAGCTGAATCCGCCGGAGCAACGCGCCGATTATCAGCAGTTACTGGGGCTGCTTGAGGCGCGGCGCAGCGTGAGGCGCTATCGTGACTGGCCGGTGTCGAAAGAACTGGCGGATAAGATTCTGGCAGCCGCAGCGACCGCGCCGATGGGCATCCCGCCGTCCGACGTCAAGGTCAGGGTGTTTCACGGCCGGGCGGAAGTGGCGGCGTTTGCTGCCGATGTTGTCGCATTTGCGCACAAGTGGATCTGGATCTTCGAGTGGCCGTTGCTTCTCTTATGGCGTTTGTTCTGCGGCAAGGCGATGCAGGAGATGATCGAGACGTTTCTGTTGCCGAGCGCGGACTATCTGGCGGCGCAGCAGGCGGAAGGCAAGGATTTTCTTTTGTACGGCGCACCGCTGGCGATGTTCTTTTACGGCGGAGCGTATAATGACCCGGCCGATGCGGAAGTCGCGGCGACGTATGCGATGCTGGCGGCGGAGTCGCTCGGAATCGGCTCCTGCATGATCGGCACCGTTTTGCCGGTCTTGAAGGCCAGCCGTGCGCTGCGCGAGAAGTATGGCTTTCAGCCGGATCTGCGCGGCGGCATCATGCTGATCTTTGGTCACCCGGAAGTTCAATACAAGCGCGGCGTACGGCGCAGTTTTGCGGAAGTGCGCTGGGAATCATAAAGGAAGAAAAGCCTGCAGCAGATTTTGCCGCAGGCTTTTCTTATTTCTTGAATTCATCGGCGGTCAGGCGCTCGCGAAAGAGGGCGAGGAAGGCCTGTAAAGCGGGGGAAAGCCATTTGTCGCGGTGATGAATCAGTTGGGCGCGGATCGGAAAGGGCGGCCCCTGCCAGGCGAGCGCGACCAGACGTTTGGCCGCCAGATCGTCTTTGACCAGTTGGCGCGAGAGGAAGGTGAGGCCAAGACCGCTGAGCGCGAACTGACGCAGCACTTCGACGCTGTCGATCTCGAGGATCGAGCGCGGCATCACGGCATAGGAACTGAGCATCTGATCGAAGAGGCGGCGGTAACTGCAGCCTGTCTCCGTCAATAAGAGTGCCTGGTCGTTCAGGTCGGCTGGCGTGACGCGTTTGCGTTTGGCCAGCGGATGATCCGGGGCGGCGAGGATGACCATCGGCTCGTCGAAGAGCGGTTGGATGATCAGATCGGGTTCTTCGAGCGGAACGTCGAGCAAGAGCGCGATATCGATATCGCCCTTGCGCAGTCCGCTGCGAAAGTTGCAGCAGGTATCGAAGCGAAGCTGGATATTGACCGCGCTGTAAAGGGACTGGTACTCCTTGAAAATGGAGGGCAGACGATTGACGCAAAGCGATTCGGGCACGCCGACCACCAGACGTCCTTTCGGCAGCGTGGCGTCCGCCAGCGCATTTTCCGTTTCGTCGGCCAGACGCAGCAAACGTTCGGCATACAGGTAGAGCGTTTCACCGGCTTGCGTGAGTTTTGCCTGCCGGTTGAGCCGTTCGAACAAACGGGTGTCGAGATGCGCTTCCAGTGCTTGAATTTGGCTGGTGATGGTCGATTGTGCATAATCAAGCGCTTGCGCTGCTGCGGTGAAGCTGCCGTAGCGGACAATCGCTGCAAAGGTTTTCAGCTGACGCAGTTCCATTTTAAAAACCTCCTCGTATCGAAAAAAATGAAGTAGTACATTGAAACAATCAATTATACCGAACTATAGGCTTTGTGATAGTATAACAAACAAGACAAAGAATTTCCAGAAAAAACAATGGCAGCGACGGGAGGAGTTAAGATGGAACTGAAATTAAAACGCAGCATCACATGGCGGCAAGGCGTCGCGATGACGGTCGGCGCGGTGCTGGGCTCAGGTATATTGGTACTGCCGGTATTGGCTGCGGAGCTGGCAGGCCCGGCCTCACTCGTCAGCTGGCTTTTGATGGGCGTACTGACGGTGCCGATGGTGGTCGCTCTGGCAAAACTGGCGGCGCGCTGGCCGGAAGCGGGCGGCATCGCCGCGTACGCCAGACAGGCATTCGGTGCACGCTTCGGTGCGGCGACAGGCTGGTTGTTTCTCGGCACAGTTCCTTTTGGCGCACCGATTGTTTCGCTGATTGGCGCGCATTATCTCGGCAGTTATCTGGGACTTGGCAGCAGCGGCGTGACCTGGTTGGCGCTCACGTTGCTGACGCTTGCAGTCGTCTTGAACTATCGCGGCATCCGGATTTCCGGCGCGGTTCAGATGGCGGTTGTCGGAGCGATCGTCCTGGTACTCTTGGCGGCGGTGCTGACGGCGTTGCCGCATGTCGCTAGCGCGGCATTTCATCCGCTGGCTCCGCATGGCTGGCAACCGGTCGGCGTGGCGATGACGCTTTTATTTTGGGCCTATGTCGGCTGGGAGATGATTGGACATCTGGCGGAAGAGTTCCGCGATCCGGCACGCGACATTCGTCTCAGTCTCGGCTGGTCGCTGCTGATCGTCAATGGACTCTATCTTTTGCTGGCGCTGGTCACGGTTGGAACCGGCGTCTATCTCGGGCCGGATAAGATGACGGCGCTGGCCAGCATGGTTGAAGGCGGCTGGGGACGCGGCGCAGGTCTGCTGGTTGCGTTGCTCGGCGCGGCATCCTGTTATGCGACGATCCACACCTATGTGGCGGGCTTTTCGCGTCTGGTCTTCGCCCAGGCACGCGAGGGCGCTTTCTTGCCTTGGTTTGCCAAACTGCATCCGAAATACCAAACGCCGCATCGCGTGCTGCTCCTACTGTTGCCGGTCTCCGCTTCACTCTTGCTGGCCGGAGAGTTCTTTCGCTGGAATATCAAGGAGCTGATCCAATTTCCCAGCGCGATTTTCATTGCGCTCTACATCATTGCAATGGCGGCGGCGGTAAAATTGTTGCCGCGCGGCTTCGGGCAGGGTTGCGCGGTCCTGTCGCTGGCGGTCTGCGCAGCGGTGTATCTCTTTACCGGCTGGGTCATGCTCTATCCGGCGGCGCTGGGCGCGTTCGGCTGGTGGGCTGCGAAGCGCGCCGCAACGCCGCAAAGCGAAGCAGAGCGCAGCGAAGCGGGAACACGATAAAAAAAGGGGGAGTGAAAAATGGAAGAGATTAAAAGACGCAGAAGCGTAAGGGACTATCTAAACAAGGCGGTCGAGGCGGAAAAGCTGCTGCAGGTGCTGGAAAGCGGCAGACTGGCTCCGTCCGGCAGCAATACGCAGCCCTGGCACTTTATTATCGTAAAATCAGAGGAGAGCAAGAAAAAACTGGCGCAAGTATCCCATGAACAAAAATGGATGCTCTCCGCACCGCTCTTTATTGTCTGCGTGGCCGATATCCGTGCGCGAATAAAAGAAGAGGCAGCGATCGCAGTGGACGAAAGCAGCGCAGCAGAAGAAGTGAAACAGATCATACGCGATACGTCGATCGCAATGACGCAGATGATGCTCGAGGCTGACCACTTAGGACTGGCGACCTGCTGGGTCGCGTGGTTCACGCAGCAGGAGATCCGACCGATTCTGCAGATTCCGGCAGACAAATATGTCGTCGGCATTCTCACCCTCGGCTATGGCGCAGAAAATCCGGCTGCGCGGCCGCGCAAGGAGCTTGAGGAAATTGTTCATCAGGAAAACTGGTGAAAACGGCGCGCGGCAAAGAAGCGCAAGCAGGAGTTATCGCGTCCGACGGCTAACTGTCATTAGATAGAGCCGTATGCGGGGAGGTAGTTCCGATGCAAGGAATTTTGCGCAGAATGTCATTTGCCGATTATCGCTTCTTGGTTGAAGTCATCAGCGACGGACTGAGTTTGGCGGATCGCCGCGTCTTGAAGGAAAAACTGCTGGCGGTGGAAGTGGATCATTCGCCTGCGGCGGTGGAGGAACTTTGTCGCGTCCTGGAGCGCGAGATCCGTTATCTCGGTAGTGCGGACGCCGCGTATCTGGCGCGCAAGGCGCTCGGTCAGGAACCGGGCGTGAGCTGGGATGAAATAATCCAGGATGTGGCGCGTACGCTGAAAATCGTGCTGCCTGTTTTTAGCGATGAAGAAGCCAAGCTGACGGAGTTGGTAAAAAACTATGTCGGTCAGCACTTTGCCAGCCTGGACGGCGAGAAGCAGCGCAAGGTCTTGGCGGGCATCGGCGTGCCGCAGGAAGAAATCAATGATTTTTTAAAGCGCAATGCAATTCGCGTATCGGCGCCGCTGCTGTTGCAGGTTTTCGGTTCGAAGGTGGTGGAGAAAATCATCGCCGATCTGGCGCTGACTGCGATTGCCGGCTTCATCGGCAAAGGGCTCGGCAAACGTCTGATTCAGGAAGCGGTGAAGAAGATCCCGCTCTGGGCCGAGTGGCTCGGACCTGCCGCCTGGGCGGTTTCCATCGGCTGGACTGTGACCGACCTGCAGGGGCCGGCGCTGCGCAAGACGATCCCGATCGTACTCTATATCGGTCTCTTTTTGTTGCGTGATGAAAATAGCGGCGACTAGATAATTTATTTCCCTGTGAAAGAGGAAGACGGGCGCTGCGAGGCGAATCTATATTACATAGCAAAGTTGCAATTTTCAGTAAAAACCATCGTTTCCGGTTTTACGCTCATTCAGTCATAGCGGTAAGGCAGAAAAAAATTTCCTTAGTGGAAAGGATGATGGATTTATGTTTACGCAACGGGATTGTGCAAAAGAGACGATTAAGGGAGTTCGCAAAGTGGCCGACGAAATGGATCGCTTGACCGGCATTTTGGATACGGTGCCGCAGGATTGTAAGATCCGCAGAGACGTCATCGATCAGATTCGCCAGCAGTATGTGCTGCTTTGTCAGCAAAGCACCGACTACGCCAGGACCTTCAATCGCGAACGGTAGAAAACTAAAAAAAGGCTGTCGCCGCTGGGTAAGACCCAGTGACGGCAGCCTTTTTCTTAGGCTTACTTAACGACCATCGAAGACAGGTTGGTCGCTGCGCGGGCCACTTCTTCCGATGCGTTTTCAATCTCGTGCGAAGTCGTCGCGAGCGAGCTGACCGAAGAATTGATGCTTTGCATCTGATTGTAGTTGCTGGTGATCGAGGTGGAAATCAAGGCCATGCTGTCGGCCATCTTTTTCGCCGACTGGCCGACCGTTTCCATCGTGACTGCTTGCTCGCGCATGCTGCTGACCACTTCGTTGGTGGAGTCGTTGTTCTTTTTGATCAGATCGACGATTTCATTGGCGGCGTTGCCGCTTTGCTCGGCCAGTTTGCGCACTTCCTCGGCGACGACGGCAAAACCGCGCCCCGCTTCGCCGGCACGCGCCGCTTCGATGGCGGCGTTGAGCGCCAGCAGATTGGTCTGGCTGGCGATGCCGGTGATTGTCTGGACGATCATCGCGACCGATTTAGAGGTCGATTCGAGCGACGCCACTTTTTTCAGCGCTTCCTGATTGGCGTCGATCATCTGCGTAACCTGGACGCTAGTTTCTTTGCTTTCCTGCTCGCCGGTTGTAGAGGCCGCTTTCGCGCGATCTGATTCCTGGCGCGCCAGATCGGAAGCCTCTTTGATCAGTTTGGCCGAATGCGCCATTTGCGCTGCGGAAGCGCTTGTCTCTTCGGCCGTTGCGGCCAAGGTCTGGCTGGCGTCCTGTACGCGGGCGACGGTAGCCGCCTGCTCGCGGAACATCGCTTCTAGTTCGTCCTTCTTATCGATCTCTTTCGCGTAGGAATTGATGAAGGATTGATTAACTTCGGCCTGCACGAGCTGCACGATCTGATCGAAGGCGGCGAGAACCTTGCGCAGGTGCTGTGCGTCGGTGCGGTAGGCATCGATGATGAACGGCAGGATCGTCTGTTTCAGGGTGCCGGTCGCCAGCAAGAACCACTCGGCCGGCAGTTTGATCCGGTTATGGACTTCGCCGATGCGTTGCAGATGCGCTAGGTAGGCGGTCGTGATCTTCGGCTCATAAAGCGTTTGCAAAAAGCTGCGCAGTGTGCCTTTTAAGCGTTCGATCGTCGCATGCTGGCGGATGAAGGCTTCCACTTCGGGAACCATGGTCAGGCGCTGATAAAACGTGCTCGTGATTAGATCGAGGTTCTTTTCAATGATGGGGCGAAGCTCAGCGAGATAGCCCAGGGAAGCGCTATCCATCGACATGAAAGAGGCTGCGACGCGACTGGCGCCGTCGTAGGAACCGGGCGCAGGCTGGGCGAATTTTTTCTGACTTCCTAACATACGGAGTCCCCCCTTTGATTACTGTTTTGGCTCATATTAAAAAAAGATGAGTACGCGATCTAATAAATGGTTTCGCCTATTTGCGATTAGTTCCTGCTGTCTTTTGCTTAAAATGTAAAAAGAACATCCTCTTGTCGTAATACAAAAGGATGTCCGAGCGGATCAGTTCTTTGTCTGCGCAGGGCGGGTGCCGGGTAAAGTGAAACCGCGTCCCATCACTTCGGCGGCATCGGTGACAATGACGAAGGCCAGCGGATCGACTTCTTCGACGATGAATTTGATCTGTGCGATCTGCGTCAGACTGACGACGACGAAAATGACCTGTTTGGACTGGTGGGTAAAAGCGCCTTCGCCATGCAGGATCGTAGCGCCGCGGCCGATCTCATCGAGAATGGCCGCCGCAATTTCCGTTGAACGATAGGATACGATGAACACGGTCTTTTTTCGGTTGATCCCTTCTACGACCTTGTCAGTCAGGGTAGCGGTAATGTACATGGCAATCAGCGTCAGGATCGCCAACTTGAGGCCGAAAAAGAAGGCGGCTATCATTGTGATCAGACAATTGAAAGAGAAACTGACAAAGCCCATATTAAAGGAATAGTATTTTTTGATGATCGCGGCGACGATGTCCATGCCGCCGCTGCTGCCGTTGACGCGGAAAATCAGGCCGGCTCCAAGGCCTGATAAAATGCCGCCGGTCAAAGCGGCCAGAATGGGATCGTCAATCGGTACAGTCGCGAAAGGCTTAATGGCGTCGACCATAAACGAAAACATTAGCGTGCCGAATACGGTGTGAACGGCATAGCTCTTGCCGATCAGGCGATAGGCGGCGTAAAGAAGCGGGATGTTCATCGCCAGAATTTGCGCACCGATTGGCAAATTGAACAGATAGAAGATGATGATGGCCAAGCCGCTGATGCCGCCGCTGAGCAGCTGATGCGGCACGAAGAAGAAATTGATCGCGACGCTGCAGAGAATGCAGCCGATGGTGACAACGATGTATTGGATCAACATTTTTTTGATTTTTTTCTGTGTTTTGGGGTGCATGATAGCCTCCTGTTTTGTACTTGCACACGATATATTGCTTTCTTTCGGCATGGAGCGAAAAAACCCTTGCGAGATTGCGCTGTGCACCGGTTAATTTATCATTAAAATAATGCGCACAAATACTAATAATAGTAGGTGAATTTAGGAAAAGCAAGTGTTACGTTGTAGCATTTGGGAAAATATTTTAGGCAAGAGGAGTGAAAGAAAAAAGCGGCAGCAACCAACCTCACAGGTGCGTTGCTGCCGCTTTTTTCTTGCATCTTATTTGCAGACGTCGATCACGTTTGCGCCGGTCAATTCTTTCAGCCGGTCCGGACTGAGCGGCAAAGCCGAGTTGGCGGTGCCGGCCGCCGTATAGACCGTGGCGAAATCCCAAAGGCTTCGATCAAGATAGAGCGGAATCTCGTTCAGTAGGCCGATCGGCGAAACGCCGCCGGGCGGAAAGCCGGTCGCGTTCTCTGCGGTTTCGGCATCGGCAAAGCGGATCTTCTTGGCGCCGACCGTTTTAGCCAGTTTACGGCTGTCGATTTTTTTGTCGCCGCAGGTGACGACGAGCAGCGGCGTCGCGTCAGCGAGAAAGACCAATGTTTTTGCGATCTGAGCCGGACTGACGCCAAGTGCCTCGGCGGCGAGTTCTGAGGTATGGGTACTTTGATCGAAATAAGTGACGCTTAGATCGGGATGATGCTTAAGAAAATCTTGGACACGTTCGATAGGCATAATAGTAAGACCTCCTCGAAATTGCTACAGGATGATGCCTGCCAGCTCCTGCAAACGGATGCGCGCATAATCAATCTTAGATCCGGTTTGGCTGGGCGAATGCTGAATAAATAGTTGATAGGCCCGTATCGCTTCGGAATAATCCTGCATTTGCTCACAGGCAACGGCCTTGTTGAAATAAGCCAGCGTATTGTTGGGGGCGAACTCCAGTACTTTGTTGTAATCGTTAATGGCCAAATCCGGCCGGTTTTGTTTGCTGTAGGCGATGGCGCGGTTGAAATAGGCGACCGGATAGCGGGGATTCAATTCGATTGCCTTTGTGTAATCGGCGATTGCGGCGTCAATCAGGCCTTTGTTACGGTAGATGATGCCGCGACTGACGTAGGGTTCGGCCGTTTGCGGCTCAAGCTCGATCGCTTTTGTATAGTCGGCAATCGCGTCATCCGTCTGTCCTTTTGCGAAGAGAAGCTGTCCGCGTCGGATATGAGGATAGGCGTACGTCGGATCGCCGAGGATGGCCTGGCTGTAATCGGCGATGGCTAGGTCAGCGCTGCCGTTTTTTTCATACAAATAACCGCGCCAGCTCAGTGCGCCGACATTGGAAGGATTTATTTCGATGGCACGCGTGAAGTCGCTTAGCGCGAGGTCGAAGCGGCCTTGGTTGAAGTAGATTTCGCCGCGTTTGGCGTAGAGATCATCGTTGTCCGGCGTAGCGGCCAACGCCGCGCTATAGTCGGCAAGCAACTGATTGGGATCGCCTGCGTCTTCCTGCGCCGCACCGGGGGAGCAGAGGAAGAGAAACAAGCAGGCAAAAAGAAAGAAAATACGGTGAAGGGTTGTTTTCATTTTGGACCTCCTGCGTCATTTGAGCTCACCCTTCCTATTATACAACGCAAAGCGAAGAAACCCTGCCGAAAAAAGAAAGGCTTTCAAAAAAGAATATCCGCTTAAAAAAATAAAATAAATTGAATAATAACGCGATTGATAATAGAATATATGCTGAGAGTAAGTGGTTTCTGCAGGCGAAGGGTAAAAGGAGGACGGCAATGAATAACCGATTGTTGATCGTGGATGATGTGCTTTTCATGCGGTTGAAGTTACGGAATACGGTAGAGCAGTTTGGCTATCAGGTCGTGGGCGAAGCAGCCGACGGCAAGGAAGCGATCGAAAAATACCAGTATCTTCGACCGGATGCCGTCTTGCTTGATATTACGATGCCGGAAATGGACGGCGTGGATTGCTTGCAATATATTAAGAAGATGGACCCTAAGGCGAAAGTCATTATGGTTTCTGCGATGGGGCAGGGCGAATTCATTAAGCAGTGCTTCAAATACGGCGCGGAATATTTTATTCGCAAACCGTTTGATGATGAAAAAATAAAGAAAGTCCTCAACGCCGTCGTGCCGTTGCCGGAGCCGGAAGTGGAACCTGTTTCCGAGAGCTACGAATCGCAGCTGGCGGCCTTGAATGTGAAAAATGAAGAGGCGCTTGGCACGTTGACGATCGGGCGCAAAAAACGCTAAACGCGAAGAGACGGCGCAGGTCGTCTCTTTTTTGTCGCCGTCATATTGTCATTTTCGCATGGAAGCAGTAATATAAAAAAGGAATTTAGCGAAATCGAGGAGGTTGGGATGCTTAGCAGACGTCAGTTTTTACTTGGCTGCGCCGGAACGATGGCGGCCGCGGCCGCCAGTTCACTGCTGCCGGAGCCTGGAGTTTGGCAACGGATCTTTGACAGCGTCCCGGTTCTTCTTTATCATCGTGTCGGCTCGGAAAAAGATGATCTTACCGTCAGCGTGGAACATTTCAGACGGGATATGGCATTCTTGCAGCGTGAGGGCTATAATACTCTCTCTCTCGAACAGGTTCGCCGCCGCTTGCAGGACAAGGACGCCAAACTGCCGGATCGCCCGGTCATGATCACCTTCGATGACGGGTACCTGGATAACTATACGAACGCATTTCCGATTTTGCAGCAGTATGGCCTGACGGCCAGCTTTTATATCATTGCGGGCATGCTGCAGGATGCGGAACGGATTTCACCGGCGCAGATCAAAGAGATGCAGCGCGCCGGAATGGACTTCGGTTCGCATACGATGACGCACCGGCCCCTTGCCGAGCTGACGCAGGCCGAAGCGGTAGCCGAATTGGCGCATTCGCGCGACGAACTGGAACAATTGCTGGGCCAGGCGGTTCATTTCGTTGCCTATCCCTGCGGCAGTTATAGCGAGAAGACGCTCGAACTGGCGGCGCAGTCCGGTTATTGCGGCGGCTTTTCGACCCGTTCCGGATTTACGACTTTCAGTGATCAGCTGGCGATCCGCCGCATTCCGATCTTTCATCATGATCGTCCGGTGTCCTACGTGATGCTGAAAAAAGGCTTTTTGCCGCGCATATTGGCTTGAATAAAAAAGAGTGCGAAGAAACGGATGGCTTTCCGTGTTCGCACTCTTTGTTTTAGAAAAAATTATGGCGCGTCGACGACGCGATGGCGCGCCAGTTCGGTCTTATATTCGTTCGCGGTCTTCTGCGCGGCTTTCAGGAAACGGTCATCCTGCGGCAGGCCGAGGATCGCGGCGACTTTGCGCCGTGTGGCGACGACATCGGGCAGCCAATAGCTGATCTCGTTGATATAAACCGGGTGGCCGGGCGCCATGTCGGTCGTCAGACCCTGACGGTACGCATCACCGGCGATCTTGCCGAGAATCAGGAACTGATTCAAGGGGATATCGGTCTTTAAGGTCGTATTGATCTCGCGGAAAATATCGGGGATGCGCGGAATCGTGGCCGGACTCGCCAACTGGCTCAAGAGCGCGCGGGCGAATTTATGCTGCCGCTCGATGCGCCCGATGTCGCCCATTTCGTCATGGCGGAAACGGACATACTGCAGCGCGGTGTTGCCGTCGAGATGCTGCGGCCCGGGCCGCAGATCGATCAGACCGTTGTTGTCGACCTCGCCTTCGTCGTACGGGTCGTAGTAATACATGCGTTTGTCGATCGAAAGATCGACGCCGCCGACCGAATCGATCACGCGGCTGAAGCCAAGCATGTTTACCGCCAGATAATAGTCGATCGAAATGCCGAGCAGATCTTCGACCGTTTTGCGGGACAGGTCGGGGCCGCCGTAGGTGTAGGCATGGCCGATCTTGTTCCATTCGTGTCCGGGGATGTTCACGCGGCTGTCGCGCGGAATCCAAAGCAGCGATACCGCCTTGCTGTCGGTGTCGAGCGTCAGCAGGCAGGTGACGTTGGAACGACCGATATCGTTGCGCCGTTCATTGATGCCAAGGACCAAGATGTTGATCTTGCGATGCGGCGGCAGTAAAGCGGCGCTTTGCTTGTCCTTTTTCGGCAGCGTCTCGTACGGCGGCAGATCCGGTGCGAAAAGGAATTGCGCCAGCGCATAGCTTGCTATGCCGGTGAGAATGAATACGAAAAAAAGCAGGAGAAAGATAAAAAAGCGCCGTTTCGTAGAGGGACGGGCGTCGGCTTCGCGCTTTGCTGATGTCATTAAAGGCCATCCTTTACATGAAAATATAATCGGAACAAATGCAATATAATTTAGTATAGCAAAACTTTAGCGGCACGCCTATAGTTATTTAATGAACTTAAACGGATGCAAGCAGGGAGATCGGGCTTTTTCGAGAACGTAAAGAGGTAATGAAGTAAGAGTCGGCGATGAGGTGACAACATGCAGGATATGCACCAACGAACCATTGATTATCTACGCGTCTCGCTAACGGATCGCTGCAATTTTCGCTGCCGCTATTGCATGCCGAAGCAAGGCGTCGTGTTGCGCGACCACTACGAAATACTGCGCTATGAAGAGTTAGTCAGACTGATTACATTGTTTGGCCAACATGGAATTCGTAAGGTGCGACTTACAGGCGGCGAACCGTTGGTGCGCAAAGGAATTGTCGAATTCATTCGTACGCTGGCTGGACTTGGCTCACTTGATGATCTCTCGATGACAACGAATGGCAGTTTGTTGGCCGGAAGCGCGGCTGCGTTAAAAGAAGCCGGATTGCGGCGAATCAATATCAGCCTTGATACCGTCGATCCAAAACGGTTTGCCGAAATAACCGGCGGTTGCGGTCGAGTTGAAAAAGTGCTGGATGGCTTGGATGAAGCATTGCGGGTTGGTTTTCAGCCCGTGAAGATCAACGTGGTTCTTAGTGCTTCGTTTCAGGAATCGGATTTAAATTGGTTTTTAGAGTTGGTGCGACGAAAGCCGGTGCATGTTCGCTTTATCGAATATATGCCGATTGGCCCGGTGACGCTGAAAGGCGGGCTGCAGATTGCAGAGGTTAAGCGCTTGATTACCCAGTTGGCGAAAAATTCGCTGCTTCCGCTAAAAACAGCGGTCTATGGGCAAGGACCGGCGCGTTATTATCGCTTGCCGGACAGCATTGGAACGTTTGGTTTTATTGCGCCGTTGACCGAACATTTTTGCGGCGACTGTAATCGTTTGCGCTTGACGGCGGATGGTAAGTTGAAACCTTGCCTGCTTGGAGATGAAGAGGTCGATTTGGCTGGACCGCTGCGTGCCGGCGCTAGTGATCAGGAATTGCTGCAACTGTTTGATTTGGCTGTTTGCCGCAAACCAAGCGGACATGCATTGTGTTCGGGCGGCGAAAATGCTCCAAAGCGAAAGCGCGGCATGTCGCAAATTGGCGGTTGAAATAAAGATTGAAAATTCGGAAATGATGCTGTACAATAGAGACAACAATTGAAGAATGTCGCGAAAGCGAGTTCCGAGTCGGCGTTTCCCAGAGAATGGGAGCGTCAACCGATGGGTGTCGAGAGTAATCTTTACGCCTGCCAGTGCGCAAAGGAAGTCCAATAGGGCTTCCTTTTTGTGTTTTTCTGTTTTAATAAACAAAATAAAAGGAGGGTGTAACCATGTTTTATCGCATCAATATGACGGATCTGACGGTGACTAAAGCAGACTGCCCCGAATACCAGGGAATGGGAGGACGCGCACTGTCCTCACGCATTGTTAAAACAGAGGTGGATCCGAATGAACATCCGCTTGGACCGGGCAATCGCCTGGCGTTCGTCACCGGTTTGCTGTCTGGCACCGGCGCGCCGAATGCGGGCCGGATGTCGGTAGGCGCAAAGAGCCCGCTGACCGGTACGATTAAAGAAAGCAATGTCGGCGGAGCGATGGGGCATAAACTGGGACGGCTTGGCATCAACGGCATTATCGTCGAAGGATTGCCGCAAGGCGATGTTCCGTATTTGATGCACATCGACAAAGAAGGCATCAAGTTAATGGAAGCGCCGCAGCTTAAAGGGTTGAACATTTATGATACGGTAGCAAAGTTGCATGAAACGTATGGCAAGAAAGCGGCAATTGGCTGTATCGGCACAGCCGGGGAACGCAAGATGGCGTCGGCCTGCATTGGTTTCACGGACATGGAAGGCGAACCGACGCGCCAAGCCGGACGGGGCGGCATGGGCGCCGTTATGGGCAGCAAAGGCCTGAAAGCGCTGGTCGTCGACGACGCAGGTGCGCCGCTGGTAACGTTTGCGGATGAAGCGGCCTTTCGTACGGCAGCCAAGAAATTATCCAAGGCCCTGCTTGAACATCCGGTGACCAGCAAAGCGTTGACGACATACGGTACGGCGGTACTGGTCAATATCCTCAACGAGGCAGGCGCGCTGCCGACGCGCAATTTTAGCAACGGTCGCTTCGAAGGGGCGGACAAGACCGGCGGCGAAACGCTGGAAGCCAATTGCCGTGAACGCGGCGGCAAGACCGGGCATGGCTGCTCGCCGGGCTGCGTTATCCGCTGTTCGCAAATTTATAAAGGCAAGGATGGCGAAGTGATCACCGGCGGCTTCGAATATGAAACCTGTTGGGCGTTCGGCGCCGATCTTGGCATTGATGATTTGGATCAGATCGCCTGGATGAATCGCTGGTGCGATGATTACGGCGTGGATAGCATTGAAACCGGCGTCGCGATCGGCGTTGCGATGGAAGCGGGCGTTGTGCAGTGGGGCGATAGCGCAGGCGTTATCGAGTTGTTGCATGCGCTGGGACAGGGCACGCCGCTTGGTCGGATCATCGGCGCGGGCGCGGCGGTTACCGGACAGGTTTATGGCGTACGCCATGTGCCGGTCGTGAAAAAACAGGCGATTCCGGCCTACGATCCGCGTGCGGTAAAAGGGGTTGGCGTAACGTACGCTACGACGACGATGGGAGCCGATCATACCGCGGGTTATTCGGTTACCAGCAACATTCTGGGCGTTGGAGGCAAGACCGATCCGTTGCTTAAAGAAGGGCAAGTGGAATTGTCGAAAAATCTCCAGGTGGCGACGGCGTTTATTGACAGCACCGGCTTATGCTTGTTCGTTGCCTTGGCAATCCTCGATATTCCGTCCGGTCTTGAAGGCATCGTGGAGATGTGCAATGCGCGTTACGGCTGGAACTATACCGCGAATGACTATATGGAAATCGGTCGCCAAGTGCTGCGCGATGAGCGTGCCTTCAATGAAGCGGCGGGCGTTGAAACCGATGATTTGCCGGAGTTTTTCCGTCAGGAGGCGCTCTCCCCGCACGAAGTTGTCTTTGATATTTCCCGCGAAGAGTTGAAGAAGGCTCACGAATTTTAAACGAACGACGAAACAGCCGCCTTGGCCCTCGGGCCAAGGCGGCTGTTTTTTTACGGTCTCGGCAGGTAGGAGGCACGGCAGGCTAGAATATAACCTGCATGTGATTGTGACCGACGGAGCGGGAATGCATAAGGAGCGATGATATGGAGTTCTTTCGTTGTATTTCATTAGAGGATGGGCGGCGACAGATTGCTGCGGCGTTGGCGGATATTCGAACGACAGTGGAGCTTGTTACGCTTGCGCAAGCGTGCGGCCGCGTTCTGGCCGAGGACGTTTTCAGTCGGGAAAATCTGCCGGCCTTTGACCGTTCAACCGTGGATGGGTTCGCTGTAAACAGCGCGGATACGTTCGGCGCGGGCGAAGGACTTCCGGCGCTCTTGGAACTGGATGGAGAAATTCTGATGGGAAGCACGGCGGAAGGCAGGGTCGGCAACGGAGCGGGAATGACGATTCCGACCGGGGGCATGCTGCCGGAAGGCGCAGACAGCGTTGTGATGCTGGAACATACGCAGCGACCGGATGCAACGACATTGCTGGTATTGAAGCCGGTAGCGCCCGGTGAAAATATTGTTCGGGCAGGAGACGATATTTCAGCAGGCGGACTGATTTTGAGCAAAGGCAGCCGCATCACGCCGCAGGATGTCGGCGCGTTGGCCGCTTGCGGCATTGCTGAATTGAAGGTGTATTGTCCTCCTGTTGTCGGCGTTTTATCAACCGGTGATGAAGTAATCGAACCGCAATTGACGCCGAAGAAGGGACAGGTGCGGGACGCAAACGGCCCGGCGTTGGCGGCGTTAATCGAGGCAGCCGGTTGTCGAGTGATCCGCTACGGCATTATTCGTGACGAGAAAGCGGCACTGCGGGAGTGTTTGACGGAAGCGGCGGCTGCGTGTCATGCGATCGTACTGTCAGGCGGCAGTTCGGTGGGCGTGCGGGATCATACCGTAGAAGTGTTGGAAGAAATGGGGCAACGTCCGGTTGTTTTTCATGGACTGGCGGTGAAACCGGGAAAACCGGCGATTTTTGCCATGCTGGGCAAAATCGGCGTATTTGGTTTACCGGGGCATCCCGTTGCGGCGCTGACTGTTTGCCGCCGGTTGGTTTTACCGGCGCTGGAGAGTTTGTCGGGGAAATGGCGAAACGATGAGATCAAGGTGAGGGCGAAGATGACGCGCAACATGGCTTCGGCAGCCGGACGCGATGATTTTATCAAAGTTCGTTTACGCTATGAGGCAGGCGAATATTTAGCCGAACCGGTACTGGGAAAATCAGGTCTGATTTTTACGATGACGCAGGCTGACGGCGAAGTGCATATTCCTGCGGATAAGACAGGGTTATATGAAGCGGAATGGGTGACGGTAGAATTACTTCGTCGTTAATTTGAAGCAGAGGAGGCAATGTGAGTTGCATAAGGTTGACGCATATTTGGATTGTTTGCCTCGTCAGCGGGCAGAGTCAATATGGTGGGAACGGCTGACGCAGACCGGATATTTTGCGCAAATTCCATATGAAGAGCTGCCGATTGATGAGGCGTTGGGCAGAATCACTGCCGCGTGCCTCTATGCGCGACGCTCGGTGCCGCATTATAACGGCGCGGCGATGGACGGCATTGCGTTGGCGGCGCAGGATAGTTTCGGCGCCAGCGAAAGCGAACCGAAAGAGTTGAAATTGTTGCCAGTCGGAGCGGCGCATCAACCTGGCGGCTGCTACATTGTCGACACCGGCGATTTGCTGCCGGAAGGAACAAATGCCGTGATCATGATTGAAGATGTCCAAGTAAGCGTCGGACAGGCGCAAATCTTGGCGGCAGCTGCGCCCTGGCAACATGTGAGAATCATCGGAGAGGACATTGTGGCCAATGAATTGGTATTAGCGGAACATCTTCGCTTGCGTCCTGTTGATTTAGCGGCAGCCTTGGCCGCCGGACTGGAGTCTGTTTCGGTATTGGCTAAGCCACGCGTGACCGTGATCCCAACCGGCAGCGAACTGGTTGAAAAACAGGCGCAACTGGAACCGGGAAAAATTTTGGATGTAAACTCGCATATGCTTTGCGCCGCCGTGCGTGAATGGGGTGCAGAGGCGAAGCGTCATGCGGTCGTGCCGGATCAGTATGACGAAATTAAAACTGCTGTAAGCGAAAGTCTGGCAAAGAGCGATATGGTGATCTTGAATGCCGGAACTTCGGCGGGGACGGAAGATTATACGGCGCAGGTTTTGGCTGAACTCGGCGAAGTTTTGGTGCATGGCGTTGCAATCAAACCGGGTAAACCGGTGGTGCTGGCCGTTTGCGACGGCAAACCGGTGATTGGATTGCCGGGGTACCCGGTGTCGGCGATGCTGACGGCCGATTTATTTATTAAACCGGTGCTGGCGGCGCGGCAAAAAATACCGTTGCCCGCGGACAAGACTGTGGAAGCGCGCTTGGGCAGACAAATTTATTCGCAGGTTGGCGTGGAAGAATATTTGCGCGTTTCGCTGGGCGAAATCGACGGAAGGCAAATTGCGCTGCCGCTAGGGCGCGGCGCCGGTTTGATGTCGTCGCTGACGAAGGCGCAAGGCGTCATTTCGGTTAGCGAAATGCAGGACGGCTTGCCGGTCGGCGCTTCGGTGACGGTTCGTTTGTTGGGCGATGACGTACCGAAAAACAGTCTGCTGGCGGTCGGCAGCCATGATATGGCGCTGGATATCCTGGCGGTCTTTCTGCGTCGCAAGGATGACGTGACGCTGTCATGCGCGAATGTCGGCAGCATGGGCGGCATTCTGGCGATTCGTAACCGGGAGACGCATCTGGCCGGTATTCATATGCTCGATGAAGCGAGCGGCCTTTATAATTTGGCCAGTGTAAAGAAATATTTGCCGGATCGTCCTTGGCGGCTGCTCCATTTTGCGATGCGCGAGCAGGGGCTGATCCTTGCGCGGGGGAATCCGAAAAAAATAACGGGCATTAGCGACTTGGCGCGCGCCGACATTCTCTTCGTTAATCGGCAACGCGGCGCGGGGACGCGTATGCTGCTCGATTATCGTTTGAAGGAACACGGCATCGCCTCCGCTGCGCTTCAAGGCTATGAAAAAGAAGTCGGTACGCATATGGCGGTGGCGGCGACCATAGCGGCCGGAGCGGCCGATGTCGGGTTGGGCATTCGTGCGGCTGCGTCAGCGCTGGAACTGGATTTCATTTCCGTCGGACAGGAACAATATGACTTGCTGGTCGACTTGCCGGAAGAGGATATGCGTTTTGCGATGCTGCAGGACATTTTGCAGTCGGCAGAGTTTCGCATGCAAGTAGAAGGGTTAGGCGGCTATGATCTGACGAAATCCGGTGAAATGATTGCCAGCAGTGAAAGGCAGGAAGTGCGATGAAGATCGAGGTTCGTCTCTATGCGACGCTGCGCCGCCATACGCCGCAGCAGCCGAACGGCTGTCTGGCGCTCGAGCTAAAGCAAGGCGCAACGGTACGTGAAGCGGTAAGTCTGCTGGGCATTGACCCGGCGGAGATTCATCTTTTGATGCTGAACGGCGTCTCTGCCGCGCTGGACAGCGTACTGGCGGAAAACGACCGACTGGGCCTGTTTCCGCCGGTGGGAGGCGGTTAAATGGATAGCTTGGAGCTGCTTCACGCAGGGAAAATGCCGGAACGCTATCTGCGCAATCAGGGCACGATCGGCGTAGCCGGACAGGAGAAACTGTGCCGCTCCCGGATTGCGGTCATCGGCGCAGGCGGATTAGGCGGGTTTGTCATCGAGCTGTTGGCACGACTCGGCGTGGGTTTCCTGCGCGTCGTTGACGGAGACATCTTTGCCCGCCATAACTGGAACCGGCAATTGCTTGCAGAAGAGGACAATTTGTCAGGCAACAAGGCACTGGCTGCCGCGCGACGGGTAGCGGCGATTAACAGCGAGGTGGTTGTCGAAGCTTGCGCGTTGATGCTGGACGAGGAGAATGCGGCAAGTCTGCTCGACGGGGTCGAGCTGGTGGTTGATGCGCTTGATTCGATTCCGACGCGCCTCATCCTTGGCCGCGCGGCAAAAAAGAAAGGCATCCCGTTGGTGCATGCGGCGATTGCCGGTTATACGGGGCAGGTTATGACCGTCTTTCCGGAGGATCCCGGATTGGAACGCTTGTATGAGAGGCCGGTGACGCGCGGCGTGGAAGTTGAACTGGGAAATCTCTCGCCTACGCCTGCCCTCGCCGCCGCACTGCAGGTGCAGGAAGTGGTCAAGGTGATCACCGGGCGCGGCGAACCGCTGCGCAATAAGCTGCTCTATTTTGACGCGGAGTGGAATCTGTTTGAAATCATGGAGGTGGCCAAGCGATGAAACTGACGCATTTTAACGAAGCTGGCAAGGCGCATATGGTTGACGTATCGGAAAAAAACGAGACATTGCGTCAGGCTGTGGCCGAGGGGCGGGTCGTGATGGAGCCAAAGACGCTCGAACTGGTCAAGGCCGGCGCGATGGGCAAAGGCGATGTCCTGGGCGTGGCGCAAGTCGCCGGCGTGATGGCGGCGAAGCGAACCTGGGAACTGATTCCGATGTGCCATCCGCTGCTTCTGACCGGGATTGATGTTGCCTTCACGCTTAACGAAGCGGCAGCGGCGGTTGATATCATCGCTACCGTCAGAACCACCGGTAAGACCGGCGTGGAGATGGAAGCGCTGACCGCAGTCAGCGTTGCCGCATTGACGATATATGATATGTGCAAGGCGGCGGATAAGGCAATGACGGTCGAGTATGTCAGGCTGACGGCAAAATCCGGCGGCAAGAGCGGCGATTATCTGCGCAAATGAGGAGGAGAGAAGATGGCAACAGTTATTGCAGTCTGCACCAGTGCGAATAAAGGCGAACGCAAGACCAACGTCAAACGCGCCAAGGCCTTGACCGGCTTAGGGTTGGAAGGCGACGCGCACGCTGGTTTTCAGCATCGCCAGATCAGTCTTTTGGCGATGGAAAGCATTGAAAAAATGCGCCAGCAAGGGCTTGACGTCAAGCCGGGTGATTTTGCCGAAAATATAACGACCGAAGGCATCGAACTACCGGTATTGCCGGTCGGTACGCGTTTGCGGCTCGGAGCGGTCGAAGTCGAGGTCAGCCAGATCGGCAAGGAATGCCATAATCGCTGTGCGATCTATTATCAGGCTGGCGACTGCGTAATGCCGAAGGAAGGCATCTTCGTAATCGTCCTGAGCGACGGCGAAATTGCGGTCGGCGACCGAATTGAGGTGATCGGACATGCTTAAGGTTGGCATCATCACTGCGAGCGACAAAGGCGCGCGCGGCGAACGCGAAGACGTCAGCGGCAAAACGATTGAAGCCATGCTCTCCGGACTGGGCGAGGTTCGTCATTATGTGGTCGTGCCCGATGATCAGGCGGTGCTGCGCCAAGCGATGCTCCACATGGCGGACGAACTGGATCTTGAAGTGGTCTTTACGACCGGCGGAACCGGACTTGGGCCGCGCGACGTGACGCCGGAGGCTACGCTGAGCGTGATTCAGCGGGCTGTGCCCGGCATCGCCGAAGCGATGCGCGCCCGTTCCATGGAAGTGACGAGTCGTGCGATGCTCTCTCGCGCGGTGGCTGGCGTACGCAATCGCACGCTGATCATCAATCTGCCGGGCAGTCCGAAAGCGGTGCAGGAATGTCTGGAAGTTGTATTGCCGGTCCTGGAACATGGCATCAATATCCTGCGCGGACGCGACGGTGAGTGCGCCCGCCATTAAAAAAGAATGAGGCTGGAGGTATTTGCTTATGCTAAGGAGAAAAAACGTGCGAAATGGATTTACGTTGTTGGCGCTATGTCTGTTACTGCTTGTGACTGGTTGCGCGAAGACGGAGACGCCTGCGGCGACAAAACCGGCTAATCCCGATCTGATTCTGGCGACGACGACGAGTACGCAAGACAGCGGACTGCTCGATGCGCTCTTGCCTGTGTTCGAAAAGAAGACCGGTTACAAGGTCAAGACGGTGGCGGTCGGAACGGGACAGGCGTTGGCGCTTGGCGAAAAGGGTGAAGCGGATGTGCTTTTGGTGCATGCGCCGGATGCGGAAAAGAAAGTGGTCGCCGGCGGCAGTGCAATCGGGCGTAAATTGGTGATGCACAATGACTTCATTCTGCTTGGCGCTGCCGAAGACATTGCGAAAGTCAAAGGCAGCAAAATCGATGCTGCGCTGAAAGCGATCGCGGAAAAGAAAGCGGCGTTCATTTCGCGAGGCGATGATTCCGGCACGCATAAAATGGAACAGGCTCTTTGGAAAAAAGCCGGAATCACGGCGAAAGGGAATGCCTGGTATCAGGAAGCGGGAGCCGGGATGGGACAGACCCTAAAGATCGCGGATGAGAAAAAAGCGTATACGCTGAGCGATCGTGCGACGTTCCTGGCACAACAGAAGAATATGACGCTTGCCATCTTGCTGGAAGGCGATGCCGCGCTGCTCAATATTTATCATGTCATGGAAGTGAATCCGGAGAAATTTGCCAAAGTTAACGCGGCGGGCGCCAAAGCGTTCAGTGAATTCCTGCTTTCGCAGGAAGGACAGCAAATGATCGCGACCTTTGGCAAGGAGAAATATGGCCAGGCGCTGTTCTTTGCCGACGGCGGAAAATCGGATCAGGATTTAGGACTGCAATGAATGACGGAGTCCAAGCCATCCAAATGTTGTTGAATGGCGATCCGGAAGTGTGGGAAGTCGTCTGGCTTACGATGCGGGTTTCGGGATTGGCAACGCTCCTAAGCGTCGTCTTTGGTATCCCAATCGGCTTTTCTCTGGCGGTGCATCACTTTCCTGGGAAAAAGTCCGTAGTACGCCTGATGAATGCGGGTATGGGGCTGCCGCCGGTCGTGGTCGGCCTGCTGGTCAGTTTGCTGCTTTGGCGCTACGGGCCGCTCGGCGATTTGGGCTTGATGTACAGCCCGAGCGCGATGGTCTTAGCGCAGGCGATCATTGCGACGCCAATCGTCGCCGGTTTCAGCTTTGCCGCGCTGGGCAGCCTGAATCCGAAACTGCGGCATCAGCTGCTGGCATTGGGGGCGACAAGCGCGCAGGCGAATTGGCTTTTGCTTAAGGAAGCGCGGCTTGGCCTGACGGCGGCTGTGATGGCGGGCTTTGGCCGCGTCGTTTCCGAAGTCGGCGCATCGATGATGGTCGGCGGCAATATCAAAGGCCAGACAAGGGTACTGACGACCGCGACCGTGATGGAAGTCGGCAAGGGGAATTATGATGTCGCGCTTGCATTCGGCGCAATCCTGCTCTTGCTCGCCTATGGCATCGTGGCCTTGCTGACGTATCTGCAAAACCATGAAAAGCGGGAAATGATATGAAAGAAACGATTGTGGAAATCAATGACCTTCAGGTGCTGCGACGCGGACGCGAGATTCTGGCTATCGACGGGCTTAGCATCGAAAAGGGAGAGCTGGTAGGCCTGCTTGGGCCGAATGGAGCCGGAAAAAGCACGTTGCTGCAAGTGTTGAACCTGCAGCTGCCGTATCAAAAGGGCAGCGTGAAATTGTTTTCAAATGAAGCGGCGCTTGGCGATCCGGTGGCGCTGCGCAGACGCTGTGCGATGGTCTTTCAGGAAACGCTGCTGCTGAGCGGCACCGTTTTTGACAATGTGGCTCTTGCGCTTCGCTTTCGCGGCTTGACGGAGGAGATGATCAAAAGCAAAGTGAGCGAAGCGCTGAATACGTTTCATTGCGCGCATTTGTCCGGGCGTTTGGCGCGACGTCTCTCCGGCGGCGAAGCGCAGCGGGTTTGCCTGGCGCGCGCGTTGGTGGCAAAACCCGAACTGCTCTTGCTTGACGAACCGTTTGTCGCGCTTGACGCCGCGACGCGCGGCAGTCTGCTGCGTGAATTGAAAACGGTCGCGCAGCGCCATAAGATGACGGTGCTTTTGGTCAGCCATAATTTTCAGGAGATACTGGCCTTTGCCGAACGGGCTTTGCTTCTGCTCGAAGGAAAACTGGTTCAGGACGAGCGCCCCGATGTCGTGCTGCGCCGACCTGTTTGCCGCGAAGCGGCTCATTTGGTGGAAATGGACAATCTGCTGCCGGCGACTGCGGAAACGTCAGTGGGCGGGGCTCGTATCCGCCTCGAGAATGGCTTGAGTTTTCATGTGCCGGGCTGCCGGGCGGCCGGAGTATGTCTGGTCTGCATTCCCGGCGACGCTTTTTCGCTGGAGGAAGCGGAGCGGGAAGGGGACGGGCGTTGGAAGGCGCAGGTCATCGGCAGCATGGCGGGAATCGGAGTGCAGTGCGTCGAGGTATCGATCGCCGGTTTGCCTTTAACGATCCGCCTGGACTGGCGAAAAAAGCTGGTAACGGGCGATGCGCTTTGCTTGCGCCTGGACGGCGGGCAAGTGCATATAATAAACTAACCGCCTTGGAAGAAATGCTTCCAAGGCGGTTAGTTTATTATATGGGGCTAGTAACAAAAGTTAAATAATGAAGAAAAAAGTGTGGAAAAATAGACAGGTATTGGAAGAAATGATATATTTCCAGTACGAAGTGAATGGGCGATAGATAGTACGAGGAAGCGGGGGATGTAACATGAGCAACGATCAATTGATACCGTTTATGATTTCGGTCAGCGTGATGTTGACGTTAAGCGTCGTCAGCACGGTGCGACTTTAGCCTGCCTGCAAAGCCTTGGCTACGAAGCCGTCCGCGGCCGAGAGTCTTGCTTGAGCGGCCTCTGCGGATAAATTGCCCAACAACATTACGATTGCCAGTTTGGCAGAACCGTTTGCAGCGCTGACTGCGGCTTCCACTTTTGCCTCGCTTTCGCCGGTGGCTAAGGAGACGATGCGCCGCACCCGGCGCTGTAATTTTTCGTTGCTGGCGGCGACATCGACCATCAGGTTGCCGTAGACTTTGCCAAGCCGGATCATGGCAGCGGTCGTGAACATGTTCAAGACCATTTTTTGCACGGTGCCTGCCTTCATACGGGTGGATCCGGTTATAACCTCGGGGCCGCTCAAGACCGCAAGCGAAAGGTCGGCGTGTTCGCCGATCAGCGGTTCGGGCGTACAGGCCAGCGCGATGGTGCGGCAACCGAGGCTGCGCGCATACGTGAGGCCGCCGATCACATACGGCGTACGGCCGCTGGCGGCAATGCCGATCACGATGTCGGTCGCGCTAAGGCCGCGTTTGGCCAGATCACTTTCTGCCAAGTGCGGCGAATCTTCGGCGTTTTCAACCGAGCGAAAGACCGCTCTGTCGCCGCCGGCAATGATTCCCTGAACCATCTCAGGCGGCGTGCCGTAAGTCGGCGGACATTCTACGGCATCGAGGATGCCGAGCCGTCCGCTGGTTCCGGCGCCAAGATAAAAAAGGCGTCCTCCCTTGCGAAATGCGGCGCTGATCCAGTCGACCGCCTCGGCGATCTTGGGTAAAAGCGGCGTGATCGCCGAGGCGACCTGCAGGTCTTCCGCGTGGATGCGCTGCAGAATTTCAAGGCTGGACAACTGGTCGATATCGCTCGTGTTCGGATTGCAGCGTTCGGTTAACAGGCTGTCTAAATGGAGAGTCATAGGTTGGTCCTTTCTGTTTTTACTTGAATGAAACGGAACGGTTGGCCGGGACGGAGGAAATCGAGCAGTAACAGATCATCCGGTATGACGTGGCCGACAACATTGACGCGCTCGTCTGCGGGCAGCGGTTGCAGGATGAGCTGTAATTCGCCCTGATAGCGGCCGTAGTCTTCGTTGTCGAGCGTGATGCTGCCGCGCGGTCTGGCCAGCGGACGGGCCGCCGTGATGGCGGCCCGGCGAAGCAGACGCGCTTCCTGCGAACGGGCGGCATACGCGCCGGGATCATGTCGGTTGGTATGCCGCGGCGCGAGGACGATGGCGGCTTCGGCGTCCGTGAGGGGACGCTCCGCCACAAAGCGCAGTTCAAGGCAATCGGTAGTCACCTTGGCGACGTCATGCAACTCCTGCTCGGCGGCGAAAGGATCGCCGAAGAGAATGCCTTGCACAAGTCCGCTGGCAGCGAGATGCTTGGCCGCTACCAGTGAAGAATGGCCGCGGTGGATTTCAAGCGTCGGCAGACCGCTGTAGAGCGGGGCGCGCGGCTGTACGAGCGAAGGAATGAAAGCCAGAACGGGAATGCCGTGATCGCGCAGAAAGCGCGATCGCTGGACGAACAGCTCATAACTAAGACCGGTTTCCGGACGCGGATAATAGTTGTGGCAGGCCTGAAGGCGGTGCGGCGGCAAACCGGCATTGGAGACCGCGGATAATTCATTGCTTGTCACGGTGCTGGCATTCAATTCAATAATTGCGCCGGTTGCCTTGGCGATGCGCACGATGTCCTGCGCTGCAAAACCGTAATCGAGGCGAAGCGCACTGAGCCCGAGTTTTTTCAGCGGCGTAAGATCATCCATTGACGATTGCAAGAGGTCGAGCGTGGCAGGCGAGATATCGGCGGTGACGGAAAAACCGCTTTGCCGTGCGGTCGTGATCAATTCCTGGCATTGGCTGAGCAGCGCGGCGGCATTTGCCTCCGGGATGTGCAGCGAAGTAAAGAGGCGATCATAACCGGCCTGGCGGGCTTTTTCTAAATAACTCAGACAGTCGGCAAGGCCGTGGTCCAGGCCGAGAAAAAGTGAGATTCCTTTTGACAAGGGCAGCGTCAGTCGTTTGCTTAACATGCGGTTTCCTCCTTTGGCGCGTCCGCGTCTTCTTCTTCGTTCAGGTCTTCAAAGCCGACCAGCCAGGTAACGGCAAATCCGGCGCAGTAGGCAATGACGAGACCGATCAGGTAGTGCACGATGCTGTCCGGCTTAATGAGAAACGCCAGCGGCAGGCCCGATACGCCAAGGGCAATGGAGGAAGTATGCAGGCTCGCCTGGTACGCGCCGCCGAAAGCTGCGCCGATGCAGGCTGTAAGAAAAGGACGGCCGAGCGGCAAGGTCACGCCAAAGATCAGCGGTTCGCCGATGCCGAGGAAGCCGACCGGCAAGGCGCCTTTGATGATGTTTTTCAGGCGGCGGTTGCGCGTTTTACAGTAAACGGCGATCGCTGCGCCGACTTGTCCGGCGCCGCCCATCGCGAGAACCGGCAAAAGCGGATTTTCCTTCAAGGTGTTGAGAAACTCCATATGGATCGGAACCAGACCTTGGTGCAGGCCGGTCATGACGATCGGCAAAAAGGCGCCTGCCAAGGCGAAGCCGGCCAGCGCGCCGCCGCTGCCGAGCAAGGTCTTGAAGAAGGCGACGACGGCATCGGAGAGAAGACCGCCCAGCGGTTGCAAAGCAAAATAAGTGACGAAACCGCCGATCAGCAGTGTGAGCGTCGGCGTGACAATGATATCGACGGCATTGGGCACGAAACGGCGCAGACGCTGTTCCAGCCAGGCCATGAACCAGGCGACGAGAAGTACGCCGATGATGCCGCCGCGCCCCGGTACAAGCGCAGCGCCGTTGATTGTGATCTTGGCAATTGCCGGATTGATGATCAGTACGCCTGCGAGGCCTCCGAGTGCGGGCGTGCCGCCGAACTCGGTCGCGGCATTGATGCCGACGAAGACGGCCAGGTAGGCGAAAAGTCCCCAGCCGATTGCGTTAAGCAAGGCGATCATGACGCCGGAGGGGTCTGCGCCCAGCCGGATGGCGACATTCGTGATGCCCGCAACCATGCCGGAGGCGACAATCGCGGGGATTAAAGGTACGAAGATGCTGGCCAGGCGGCGCAGAAAAAGTTTGAACGGCGTCCGGTTGCGCGCGGCGATGATTTCTTTGGCGCTCGTCTGTTTGCCGAGCAATGCGCTGAACTGATCGGCTACTTTTTGTACGATGCCGGGGCCGAGAATAATCTGATAGTCGGTGTTTTCGTGTACCAGTCCTAACACGCCATGCCTGGTTTGCAGGCTGTTTTGCGCGACGGCCGAAGCGTCGCTCACCGTGACGCGCAGCCGGGTCATGCAGTGGGAGACCGCAACGATATTTTCCTTGCCTCCCAGAGCGTGAAGGATTGCTGCAGCGAATTGACGTGCGTCTTTTTCCATTCTTTTTCCTCCTAATCGACGAAACATGCTATAGCCATTAATTTCTCTGCCCAAGCGACAAATCCTGTTGGCAGCTTAGTTTTGTACCGATGCGGCAGAGAAAAACGAACGGCGCTTAGGAGGGGGACGCGGGCAAGGGCGCGAGGCAAAGCGCTATTCGTAGCGCAACGCGTCGATCGGATCAAGCAGCGCCGCCTTGCGGGCCGGATATAAGCCGAAGAAGAGGCCGATCGCGACCGAGACGATAAAGGCGGCAAAGATGGCCGGAACCGAAATGACGGTGTTCCAGCCGGCGACGACCGAGATGACGTGCGCGCTGGCGACGCCGAGCAGGATGCCGAGCAGTCCGCCGGTTACGCCGATGACAATCGCTTCAATCAAAAATTGCAGCAAGATATTGTGGTATGTTGCGCCAAGCGCTTTGCGGATGCCGATTTCACGCGTGCGTTCGGTGACCGAGACCAGCATGATGTTCATGATGCCGATTCCGCCGACCAGCAGGGAAATGGCGGCAATGTTGCCGAGCAGCAGTGTTATCGTACCGGTAGTCTCCTGCGCGGTTGCCATGATCGCGGTCAGATTACGGACAGTAAAATCATCGACGACCGAAGGTTGCAGACGGTGGCGCTGGCGCAGCAGCGCGGTGATGTCGCGCTGTACCTGATCGATGACCTCGCTGTTTTCCGCCTGCACATTGATGCTGTTGACATAGGTAATGCCCATCAGACGTTCTTGCGCGGTCGTCAACGGCACTAATACCGCATCATCCTGATCCTGACCTCCGGCTGCCTGGCCTTTGGCCGCTAAGAGACCGATCACGCGAAACGGCGCTTTGTTAATGCGAATCATCTGCCCGATCGGACTGATATCGCCGAACAAGCTGGTCGCGGTCGTTTGCCCAAGAACCGCGACGCGGCTGCGGGTATCCAAATCGCGATTGCTGAAAAAACTGCCTGAGGCCAGGTCGAAATTGCGCACCGCAAGAAATTCCGGCGTCGTGCCCTGTACGGAGGTGATCCAGTTCTGGTTGCCGTTGACGATTTGGTAAGAGCGGCTGACAACCGGAGCGACCGCGCTGACGCCGGAGATCTGCTTGATAATCGCGGCGGAATCTTTGGCGGTCAGGCTGATGTTCGAGCCGGCCGCCAGACGCGCGCCGCCGGAGGGCGCATTCGCCCCCGGCGTGATGATCAAGAGGTTGCTGCCGAGCCCGGCGAGCGAACTTTCTACCTTTTGCTGTACGCCGACGCCGATGGAAACCATCGCAATGACGGCGCCGACGCCAATGATAATGCCGAGCATGGTTAAAACCGAACGAAGTTTGTTGGCGCGTAATCCTTCCAACGCAATCATAATGCTTTCCCAAAACATGGAGAACTCCTCCTAACGACGTTCGTCTTTGACCATGCAGCCGTCCTTGAAATGGATGACGCGGCGTGAATAGGCGGCGATTTCCGGCTCATGCGTGACCAGTAAAATGGTACGGCCCTGCTGGTTCAAGAGCGTGAAGATTTCCATGATTTCCGTGCCGGAGCGGCTGTCGAGATTGCCGGTCGGTTCGTCAGCCATGATAATAGCGGGATTATTGACAAGCGCGCGGGCGATCGCAACGCGCTGCCGTTGACCGCCCGACAGCTCATTGGGGCGGTGGTCTTTTCGATCGGCGAGGCCGACCATCGCCAGCGCCGCTTCGCTTCGTTCCAGACGGTCCTGTTTTGCGACGCCGGCATATACCATCGGCAGCGCAACGTTTTGTAAGGCCGACATGCGCGGCAGCAAATTGAAGTTTTGAAAGACAAAGCCGATTTTTTGGTTGCGGGTGAGCGCCAGCTGATCGTCGTTGAGTCGGGCGACTTCCTGCCCGTCCAACAGGTAGGAACCGCTGCTAGGCCGGTCGAGGCAGCCGAGAATGTTCATCAAGGTCGATTTGCCGGAACCGGACGGGCCCATGATCGAGGTGAACTCACCGCTTTCGACGCTAAGGCTGATGCCGGAGAGGGCATGAACGACGCTGTCGCCCATATGATATTCCTTGGCAATGTCAAGCAGTGCAATCGTCATCTTTCTACCTCCTAGCGTCCGAAGAGCGTGCGCATACTCGGTGCTCCCGGCGCTGCGCCCGCCCCTTTAGCCGTCGGCAGGAGGATGGCATCGCCTTCGCTCAGACCGCTGAGCACTTCGGCCTTTTCATCGTTCAGCAGACCGAGCGTGACCGGGAAGTTCTGCTCTTTGCCGTCAACCAGGCGCTGGACGTATTTTTGGCCTTTACTTTCTTTGATCGCCGACAGGGGGATGACTAAAACCTGCTTTCGTTCACCGGTCGCAATGCTGACGCGGGCGGTCATCGTCGGAAAGAGGAGGCCTTGCGGCTCGTCGACCGTAACGTAGACGGTATAATAGACGACGTTTTGCTGAATGACGGCCTTTTGTGAAATGGTCGTCACGTTGCCGCTAAAAACCCTGCCCGGATAGGCGTCGACCGTGAAAGAAACTTTCTGGCCGGTTTTTACATTGCCGATATCGGTTTCATCGACTTGCACTTGAATTTGCATGATCGACATATCGGCAACGGTCAAGAGAACCATCGGGTTCGATATGCCGGGCGAGACCGTCTGGCCGGCCGGAATCGGTTTGCCGATCACCAGACCGTTGCTCGGCGCGTGAATTACGGTATCGGAGAGCGAGGAGAGCGCGTTGTCATAGTTGGCTTGCGCTACCTGATAAGCGGTGCGGTCGGCGTCGAGTTGCTGCTGCGCAATGGCGCCGACTGCCGCCAGGCTGCGTGAACGTTCATAGCTGGCACGGGTGTTTTCTGCTTGCGCGCGCGTTTGCGCGACCTGGGTCTGCTGGCTGGTGTCGTCGAGCGTAATCAAGACCTGACCGGCAACGACGCGATCGTTCTCGTTGACGTTGACGTTCAGGATGCGACCGGTGATTTTGGAACTGACGTCGACGGAATTGACGGCGGAAATCGTTCCGGTTGCCGCGATGCTGGCGGTGATATCGCCGCGCTCGACATTGGCAAGGCTGCCGTTAAAAGTCGGTTTTGCATTTTGCTTGTCATAATAATTAAAACCGGCTTTGATCGAAAAGAAGAGAAGGATAAGAACGAGAAGCCATTTGGCGTAGCGAAAAGCGGTGGGGGGCAAGAATTTCATGACGCACCTCCCTTTTATTGTTAATTTCAGTCTAGCTGTAATTCGCGGGCAGGTCAATTGTAAAATGTTGCGCGAATACGGCGACTAGGCAAGTTGTGAGAAAAATAGTATAATTTAGTAAACATGGGACGGGTCTCGTTAACGGATGGTGGAGGGATGGACATGCAAGAATTGTTCGAAGAATTAAATGAAGATGAACTGACGCATCTGATCGTGACCAAACGGACCGACGCCGACATCACGATTTATTTTCCGCCGCCGAAGGCTCCGCTGGCCGCCCAGCGAGCCTGGCTGTCCGTTGTCAGCCAGTTGCCGGCTACTGCGCGCATCTCAATCAATATGGGCTTGTTGAATCATTTGCAAAAACTGGCCGGTGTTTCCGGCGCCGAACCGAGCGATGTCTGGTGGAATCGGATCGATGCGGCGATGGACGCGATTGAATCGTATCAGAGGATCGTGCAGGAAATGCAGGAGGCATTTGAACTCGGGCAGGGACGAATCAAATCCGATCATATTTCAGTGATCACGACCGTAAAAAATATCAGAGGCGGTTACGAAGCCTTGCAAAAAGCATTAGGCGAGTACCGGGTTCCTTAAATAAAGCGGTAGAAAAAAAGATGCGAGGCATCTTTTTTTATTTCCCTGACAAGTTCTGAATCAAAAGAGCGAGTTTTTTTAAGGCGTCTTCTAATTCCTGTACTGACGCATACGAATAAGAAAGGCGCAGCTGGCGATTCGCGCAAGCATCATAGAGAAAGCCTGGATTTAACAGGATTCCTTCGTTTAAAGCCGCATGGAACAGGCGGCTGAGCGACAACGGCTGATGCAGGGTAAGCCAGATGTAAAAGCCGCCGGAGGGCGTGTGCCATTCGGCGATCTCAGAAAAATATCTCGTCAGAGCGTTCAAAGCCGCTGTGCGGCGAAGCGCGAGCTGACCGCGCAGTGCGGCGAGATGACGCTCATAAACGTCGCCGCGCAGCCAATAATGGGCTGCCCATTGCGAGAGCGAACTGGCGCCGTAGTCAAACTGCATTTTTACATCGGCCAGACGTTCGATCACCGGTTCCGGACCGACCAACCAGCCGATGCGCAATCCGGGACTGAGCGTCTTGGAAAGGCTGCCCAAATAAAGGACGCTGCCGCCGACGTCTGCGGCTTTGAGCGGCAAGGGCGGCGGTTCATCGAGCCATAAGTCGCGATACACGTCGTCTTCAAGAATCGGCAGACGATAGCGACGGCAGAGGCTTGCGATTTCCTGGCGGCGCGGCGCGCTCATCGTGATGCCGGTCGGGTTGTGGAAACAAGGGATAGTGTAGAGCAGCGAGGCAGGATGTTTAGTCTGTTGATGGGTAAGCGCTGCGGGAAGCAGACCGTCATTGTCCATCGCCAGGCCGGTCAGACGCGTAAACTGAGAGCGAAACAGCGTCAGGGAAAAGAGATAGGAGGGCTGCTCCAGAAAAATATCGGCGCCCGGAGGCAAGAGGCCGAGACTGATCAGTTGAAACGCCTGCAGTGCGCCGGAGACGATGAGAATGGAGGCAGGAGAAGCGTTGATGCCTTGCGTCGCAAGACGCTGACTGATCGCCTCGCGCAATACGAAAAGACCCTGCGGCTCTTCATAGCCGAGCGGCGGCAGTTGCTGGCTGATTTTTTCGAGACAGCGGCTCATCTCGGCGCGCGGCTGCAGATCCGGAGCCAGCTCTCCGGTGCCAAGGCGAATGATGCCGCTTTGAAATTCATGGCGGTTGATCTGCTGTATGGTCGGGTGATTGGCGTGATGCACGGCAGATGAGGCATAGTGCTGCCAATCCGGCGGCGGCGGATTTTTTAGCAGAGCCCAACTGTCGTTAGCGACATAGGTGCCGCTGCCGACGCGACCCGAGAGCAGGCCGTCGGCGCTTAGTTCGGCCAGCGCGATGGCGAGCGTACTGCGGTTGATGCCGAACTGAAGGGCGAGCGCCCTTTGCGCAGGCAGACGAAAGCCGGCCGGCCATTGTCCGGAAGCGATCAAGCCTTTGCAATGCGCGGCCACTTGACGGTATAACGGAACGGCGTCATGCGGATTCGGTTGCCAGTTCTTCATGCCAAAGTCTCTCCTTTGCCTTATTTTATTTGTAGTCAGTATAGCAATTGGCCGGTATTAAAACAAGCCAATTGGCTGCAGACAGGCAAAATGCGTTGCGCTACACTAAGAAAAGAAAAAGGAGGGCGTAGAATGAAAACAATGCTTCATGGAACAGTACTGGCTTTCGGCCTGATCTTGCCGCTGGGCGTGCAGAATTTATTCCTGCTCTGCCAGGGCGCGTTTCAACCTAAACTATGGCGCGCTTTGCCGGGCGTCGTGACGGCAGCGCTTTGCGATACGCTTTTGATTGTCCTGGCGGTTGCCGGAGTGACGCGACTCGTAGCGGCCAGTGTAATGGTCGCGGCGTTGCTCTCGGCGCTTGGCTGTCTGCTCCTTTTTTATTTGGGCTGGAGGAGTTGGCGCAGTGAGCAGGAGACAAGCGCCGCAAGGGAAGCGCTTTCGCCGCTCAAGCAAGTCGCTCTGGCAGCGGGCGTATCGCTCGGCAATCCGCATGCCATCCTGGACACGATCGGCGTCATTGGCGTGGCCTCGCTGCAATATGCGGGCGAGGAGAAAATCATCTTTTCTCTCTCCTGCATTGCCGTATCCTGGCTTTGGTTTTTTTCGCTGGCTGCGGCAGGCCGCATCTTTGGCAGCCGCTTTATTGCGCAGGGCCGCAAACTGAACAAGCTGGCGGCGTTATGCATCTGGGGCGCCGCCGTTTATCTCGGCATGCGTGCGTTTTGATGCGCAAAAGAGAAAGAAGGCAGGCGTCTGAAAATTAACTTCAGTCGTCTGCCTTCTTTTTTTCTGCGGCGATCAATTACTGGGTTACGGCGTCGTCCGTCGGTTTGTTTTCCTTGCCCCAGTGCGACATCGACTGCAAAATCGGCAGCAGCGTGTTGCCTTTTTCCGTCAGCGAATATTCGACTTTGGGCGGAATTTGATGATACTCTTCACGATGGATCAGTTCTTGGGCTTCCAGCTCCTTAAGCTGTTGGCTAAGCATCTTATGCGTGATCGGCGGAATCGATTTTTTTAGTTCGCCGTAACGCTGGACGCCGTTTTGAAAGAGCTTGTAAAGCAACAGCCAGTTCCATTTGCCGCCGACGACCGACAGCGTGTACGCGATCGAGCAGTTACATTCATCAGGTGACCATTTATGCATTATCGCTCTCCTTTTGCATAGTACCTACCGAAAAAGTGCATACTTTTATTTTAACTAAAAGGATATACAATTAGGCTAAGAAAAGCAAGGGGGAAGAAAAATGAAGCTAACTGCAATTAACGGCAGTCCGCGTAAAAACGGCAATACGGCGACATTGCTTACGCATGCTTTGGCCGGAGCGGCTGCGCAAGACGCGGAGACGGAAATAATCCAATTATACGATCTCAATTATCAAGGCTGTCTAAGCTGTTTTGCCTGCAAGTTAAAGAACGGCAAGAGTTACGGCTGCTGCGCTTATCGAGACGATTTGACGCCGCTGTTGGAGAAAATCAGACAAAGCGATGCGCTCTTATTTGGTTCGCCGGTATATTTTGGTGCAGAGAGCGGGGCGATGCGAAGTTTTCTCGAACGCTTGCTTTTTCCTTATTTGGTTTATGACGGCCTGTATTCTAGCTTGTTTCCGAAGAAAATCGCGACCGGATTTATTTACACGATGAATGTTAACGAGCAGCGGATGCAGGAGATGGAATATGAAAAACGCTTTGCGCTGACCGAATGGGCATTAAAGCGAACGTTCGGCGCGGCGGAATCGTTGCTGGTCAACGACACGCATCAGTTTGACGATTATGCGAACTATGTGGCGGACGGTTTTGACGCGGCTGAAAAAGCAAAGCGTCGCGCGCAGGTCTTCCCGCAGGATTGTGCGCGCGCCTATGAACTGGGAGGGCGATTAGCGAATGGAATTAATTGAGGTATGCCGTGAACGTTGTACGGCTTGTGGAATTTGCGCTGCCGAGTGTCCGGCGCGCGTACTGGAAAACAGTAAACAGGGGCCAACGGCGCTTCGCCCGGAAAACTGCATTGCGTGCGGTCATTGCGTCGCGGTCTGTCCGAGCCAGGCGCTCGAGCATGAAATAACGCCGCGCGCACTGCAGACGCCGCTTTTGCCTGCTAACGCGTTGGATGCCGATACGGCAGCCGTCTTTTTGCGTTCGCGCCGTTCGGTGCGCTGCTATCGGGAGCAAAGGGCGCCGCAGGAAAAAATCATGCAGCTGCTCGATGTTGCGCGAATGGCGCCGACGGCTGCGAACCGTCAGGGCGTCTCTTACCTCGTCGTGCAAGATCGCGCGCTGTTGCAAAAAGCAACGCAAAGGATCATCGAATGGATGGAAGAGAGCCTGGCCAGAGGAAAAGAGGTGCATCCCAGTTTTTCGCGTCATGTCGAGGCGTACCGCAAAGAAGGTAAGGACACCATTTTGCGCGGCGCGCCGCAGCTGATTCTGGCGACCGCGAAAGAAGAAGCGGTGAACGGGCGCGAAAACACGCTCTTTTCGCTCGCTTATCTCGAATTGTATGCACCTTCACTGGGTTTAGGCAGCTGTTGGGCCGGACTTTTCGAATTCTGCGCGTTTAGCGGATACCGTCCGCTCTTGGAATTGTTTTCGTTGCCGGACGGCGAGCGTATAACGGGCGCCGTCATGCTCGGCTACGCAAAATATAAGTACGTCAATTTGCCGGAGCGTAAGCCGCTGAAGGTAAAATGGCTCTCCTAGACAAAGCGGATTGCGCATGCGGCGACTGCCAGACGGGTGCTTAGCAAAAAAAACGCACACTGTATTGACAAATAATGTAAGACATGGTGTGATGGAGGTAGTAGCAAGTAAGGAGGGATGTCTGTGAAGATCGAAAAAAATGCGAAGATTTTGCGCGAAGCGACCGTAGGCGATTTGACCGGTGACCGAAAGTGCGGTTTTTGCGGTCTCTGTCTGCGGGTAGAATCGGTCGATCTCGGCGAAAAACTGGCATGGCTGTCGTGTCCGAATTACCTGATCAAACGCGATAAGGCCGGAAGCGAACATTCCTATTACTCGGTTGCATTGAACGAAATCGGCTATCAGCCGGGCGATGAGGCGAAGACGCATCGTGAAACAAGACATGCACCGCATGTGCAAACTTCTTCAAGCGATCAAGCGACGGTAAAACCGTCTTTGCAAACCGGGGTCAGACGTTAAATGAAAAAGCCGCTGCGGCGGCTTTTTCATTTATATGGGAGCGAACGGTGCGAATTGAAGTCAAACGCGCTGGGTTATATAATAGATAGGAAGCAAGTTGACCCATAGCGGAGGAATGACGATGAACGAAGTGGATTTTTATCGTGACGCTCAGTTGCCGTTTGAAATAAAGATCAGCAATAAGAGTGATGCACTTTCTTACAAAAAACACGCGCATGAAGAATACTCTCTCGGTCTTGTGAACGAAGGCGTCAGTTCTTTTTGGTGCCAGGGCAGGTACACGGAACTTGGGCCGAAAAGCCTGGTCTTCATTCCAAGGGAGCTGGTTCATGCCTGCAATCCTAAAGTGAACTGTCCGTGGGCGTATAAAATGATCTACCTGCAAGCGCCGTGGCTGAACGATTTTCTGGCGAGCTGCAAGATGCAGCCGACGCTTCTCCAAAAGCCTCTGGTGCGAACGATGGCGCAGAAAAATGACTTGCGAAAGGCAAACCAATTGATTGATCGTTTGCTAGGTTCGGCGAGTTATTTGGAAAAAGAAAGTGCGCTGCAGCTTTTATTGGAAGAACTGCTTTGCCTGCGACAAGCAGAACCGGCTGCTAAAGCGGCAAAAATGCAGCCGAAGGTGAAGATAATTCGCGAGTATTTGCTGCGCAATTTAGCAGATAAGACGACCTTACAGCAGTTGGAAGAGGTATCCGGTTTGAATAAATTTCACATCATCCGTGCTTTTAAGGCTGAATTCGGCATACCGCCGCACGCTTACCAAACGTTGCTGCGCATTAATCAGGCGAAGAAAGAGCTGCGCAATAAGAAAGCCATTAGCGCCGTTGCCTGCGAGACGGGGTTTTATGATCAAAGTCATTTTCACAAAACCTTTAAGCAGCAGGTGGGCGTGACGCCGGAATTTTATCAAAAAACAGCGCCAGGCAAGCGATATTGAAAGAAGGGAAGAGCTGCCTGCAATTTTTTACAATACGTCCCCTTCGCGCTCCGTTATAATCGGATAAAAAGCGAAAGGGATGGAAGCGATGAAAATTGTGATGCTTATAAATAAGGAATTACCGCCCGGCTTGACGGCTAATGCCGCAGCTGTACTCGGATCAGCGCCGGAAAGATGCTGCAGGAAATTGTCGGTGGGGATGTTCTCGACCGGGATGGAAACGTGCACCTTGGAATTACGAGCAAGGTCGTACCGGTTTTGCAATGTGACAAGCTGGAGTTGAAGGAATTGCGCCAAAAACTATTCACTCAAGCGTATGATGAGATTACGGCAATCGATTTCAGCGGAATTGCCCAACGTTCGTTGGATTATGAGAGTTATGCAAAAAAAATAGGCAACACGGCAGAAGAAATTGACTATTTGGGACTCTGCATAGCCGGGCCGCTGAAAAAAATCAATACGCTCACCGGAAATTTTCCGTTGCTGCGTTAAAAGAAAAACAGGAAAGCAAAAAAACGCTTTCCTGTTTTTCTTTTAGGCGCTCGACGATGGACGCTCTTGCATATCGTCGATCATTTTTTTATAAAGCGAAATTTTTTCTTCGCAAATTGCAACTGCAAGTTGAACACTTCGGTAAAATGGCAGCAAACTCATGCAGCATAAAGGCTGTCGAGAAATGCATCAAAAAGTTCTTCTGGAGTTTGATAGCCGAGTCTTTTACGCGGGCGGCTATTTAGCTCATCTGCAAAACGAAGTACATCGGCCGGGCTGTATTTTTCAATTGAAACACCTTTTGGGATGTACTGTCGTAAAAGCCCGTTGTGTCTTTCGTTTACAGGACGTTCCCACGATGAATACGGGTGGGCGAAATATATTGAAGAACCCCAGTTTTCAACCGTTGAAAACTCTTCGAATTCAGATCCGTTATCAGCCGTAATGCTCTTGAAAACCGAACTGAATCGCTCGCCAAATTCAGCATGCAATTCTTCCATTGCTTCGATTACCGACTCACTGTTTTTTCCAGGAATGCGGATTGCTAAGTAATTATTGGTCACTCGCTCAACAAGCGTCAAAACAACAGCTTCCTTGCCGCTTTTACGGCCGATTACCGTGTCGGCTTCCCAATGTCCGATTTCTACGCGTTCATCCACAATGGCAGGACGTTCATCAATGCTTCGACCTTTTAAACGCTTATGTTCACGGCCTCTTTTACGACTAGATCTACGCTTGAGGAGTTCAGGAACTTCAAAACGAGATAACGGTAAGTTTCCGGCCGCCAGCTCATTATAGAGCGTTTTAGTACACACCATATTGTTTTCAGCGAATCGGCGATGTAAACGTGCATGGCCTACGCAAACGTCCAACGACCACTTTTTCGTACGTACTTGATCGACTACCCATTTAACGAAAGCGGCGCAATGCAAAATACGATGATGTCTTCTGCTTTGCATCCGGTTTGCTTTATATACGGCTAGTCCACGCTTTGCGCTGTACTCTGGAGCACGTCCGCGACTGCTTTTTCGTTTCGGCGTTCCACGGCGCAGTTCATTTAAAACCGTGCTTGCCGAGCAATTGATTTTCGCAGCAATCGATCGGAGTGAGTATCCAAGTTTTCTTAACTGTTGAATCGCTCCGCGTTCTTCTTGACCCAAATGTTGACCGCGTTTGCGTTCTGATTCCACTGTGATATAATCATGGCAGTCCATAGTGATTGCCTCCTCTTTGGTGATGGTTGTGTGAGAACTCCATTCTACCATTTGAGGAAAAAGTCACTATGGACTTTTTTCTAGGTGTTCAACTTCATTTTACAATCGGCCGAAATTTTTTCTTCCAGCTTCACTAAATTTTGTTCCCATTTCAATTTTTCTTCGACAACGCTTAGCTTATGCTGTTCAAGAAGCGCCAGTCGCGCTGCCAAAGTGGCATCGCCCTGGTAACGAAGACGCGCATAGCTGCGGATGTTATGGATGCTCATACCGGTTTCCTTGAGGCGCTTGATAAACTGCAGCCAGGCAACGTCTGCGTCGGTGTAACGGCGTCTGCCGGCGGCATCACGTGCGACCTGCAGCAGTTCTTCTTTTTCATAATAGCGCAGCGTGTAAGAACTGAGCTGCGTCAGCGCGGCAAATTGCCCGATCGTATACTGCATGAAAAAACCTCCTTGACTTAGAGTTAACTGTAAGAAGTACAATTCGAGTATAACAAAAACGGGAGGGCGAAAACAATGGAAAAAAATCGTTATGAACAAGGCTGGAATCGGTTGGCGGAAGTGGACGGCAGCGCAGGCGAAGAGGTGATTGCAGCGCTTGGCGAGATTGCGCCGGATTTGGGGCGCTATATTGTCGAGTTTGCCTTCGGCGATATTTATTGCCGCGAGGAACTGGATCTAAAGGAACGGGAACAGATCACGCTGGCCAGTTTGCTGACGCTTGGCGGCTGTGAGGCGCAACTTGAGGTGCACATCAACGGCGCGTTGAACGTCGGCATTGCGCCGAAAAAGATCATCGAAGTTTTTTTGCAATGCATTCCCTATACCGGCTTCCCAAGAGTTCTCAATGCGGTCGGCGCAGCGAAGAAAGTCTTTGCCAAACGAAAGCTAAATGTAAACGAGGTCTGAAGGCATAGAAAAGGAGATTGCCCGCTTTACAGGGGCAACCTCCTTTTCGCCGAATGGATCAGGCGACTCGTTTGCTCTGTTTGGTCTGTTCTTGATTAAGCTTGCTTTTGCGGTAACCGTAAGCCAGATAAACGATAAGTCCCAAAGCGACCCAGATGCTGAAACGCTGCCAGGTATCGCCGGGCAGACAATACATCAAATAACCGCAGGAGACGATCGCGGCCGGTGCGACGAAATAGACGGCCGGACATGTAAAGGAACGGGGCAGATCGGGGTGACGATAGCGCAGCGCCAAAACTCCGACCGCCGTCATCAAAAAGGCGAATAATGTGCCGATATTGGTCAGTTCGGCAATAACGTTGATCGGCAGGAAACCGGCCGCAAGAGATACGGCAAGTCCCGCGCCAAGCGTGACGATATAAGGCGTGCCGTAAGTCGGGTGGATGCGGCAAATGCCGGCCGGAATCAGGCCGTCGCGCGAGATTGCGAACAAGATGCGCGACTGTCCGTACATGACTGCGATCAACACGGTCGTGATGCCGGCAATCGCTCCGGTGCCGACCAGAGCCGAACCGATGTTGTAACCGATGCTGCGCAGCGCAAAGGCGACCGGTTCGGCATTATTTAATTCCTGGTAAGGAACTACACCGGTCAGAACGCCGGCGACTGCGATATAAAGGACGGTGCAGATCACTAAGGAGCCGATGATGCCGATCGGCAAATCGCGGTTTGGATTTTTACATTCTTCGGCCGCGGTGGCCACGCAGTCAAAGCCGATATAAGCAAGAAACATCGTGGCGGCGCCGGTCAGGACGCCGGAAATGCCGAAGGGGAGAAGCGGCGTCCAGTTGGCCGGGTTTACCTTGGGGCCGGCCAAGAAGAGAAAGAGGAAGACCGCCGCCAATTTTACCACGACCAGGATGCGGTTTAGATTCGTGCTTTCTTTCGTGCCGCGCACCAAGAGTGCGCTGATGAATAGGGCGATAAAGACCGCCGGCAAGTTGACGATGCCGCCGTCGGCGGGAACGGCGGTGAACGCGACCGGTAACTGAATGCCTGCGGACTTGAAGATGCCGGTGACGTAAGCGGACCAGCCTGCCGCAACGGCGCTCGCTCCTAAAGAATATTCGAGCACCAGACACCAACCGACCAACCAGGCGAAGATTTCGCCCAGCATCGCGTACGAATAAGTGTAGGCGCTGCCGGCAATCGGCACCGCAGCCGCCATTTCAGCATAGCATAGCGCGGCGAAGGCGCAAGTTAAAGCCGACAGGACGAGCGAAATGACGATGCCGGGGCCGGCATACTTTGCGGCGACAACGCCGGTGAAGACGAAAATGCCGGTGCCGATAATCATGCCGACGCCTAGCATGATCAAATCGAGCGCGCCTAATGTTTTCTTGAGGCCGGTCCGGGCCGCTCCCGCCCGTAAAGATTCAAGGCTGATTCTACGAAAGATACTCATTGTAAGAAACACTCACTTTCCCTTTGTCATTTTCTATAAACAGACGTCTGCCCGCCTGGCGGCGGACTGTCGTCTCACAAGGTTACACTTTAACACACCTCTAGACTTTTTGTAAATAGTGTACAGTGAAGAAAGAAATGAAGTGAATAAAATCCTTTTGGAGTGGAATAATGTTCTTGAAACAAGCTTTTTGCTTCTGCGTTCTTATAGAATAAGAATAAGAAAACAGAATGCGGTAAAAGAAAAAAACGCCGCAATGCTTGCGACGCTTTCTGAATTCAAACAATGGGGGGCGCGATTTCACTGAGCAATGCCTCAATGTCTGCGGCAAACGAACTCGGTTTCGTGCTTGGTGCATAACGATGACGCACGTGGCCGCTTGCATCGACGAGAAATTTTGTGAAGTTCCAGCGAATTGGTTTGCCGAACCAGCCTGGCGCTTGTTTGGTGAGATATTGAAAGAGCGGATGCGCAGCCGGACCCTTCACATCTAGTTTGCCGAATACCGGAAACGTTACGCCGTAATTCAATTGGCAAAACTGTTGGATTGCACTGTTGCTGCCGGGTTCTTGGTTTAAGAATTGATTACAGGGAAAAGCCAAGATGACGAGCCCGCGCTGCGCATACCGACGATAAAGTTCTTCCAGTTCTTGAAATTGAGAAGTAAAGGCGCATTTACTGGCGGTATTAACGATCAGAAGAACTTTTCCCTGATAAACGGCTAACGATTCTTCTTCGCCGTTGGCTGTAGGAATGCAAAGATCATATAAATTCATCTCGTGCACCCTCCTTTATTTTGCTGCAACCTGCATTTTATCTGATTGTAACATAAGGATTGTAAAAACCGCGAATGAAAAGAAAGAAAATTCAGATTTAATATTGAAAAAACAGTTACGCTATGATAAAATAAAGTCGTAGAGAAGCCTGCAGTAGTTCCTTTTAACAGTGAAAATCTGCGACGCTAGCGAAAAGAGGGGCTTCTCCAAAGGTCGGTACTAATAGCGTCATAGCCTGAACGAAAGACGACGGTCTTTCAGATTAAACTACTCAGTGGGGTTCAAGGTTTAATCGCATGTAGGCAAAAAAAGGATAGTACCAAAAGGGAGAGAGAGCCGGAACAGCTGTTCCGGCTCTCTTCCTGTCGCGGCGCTGCTCGTTGCTCCTGCCAGGCGCGCGGTTGGAATAATTTCGCGTGCGAAGCGTCGTGACCCTCTGGTCAGCAGGCGGGATAACGGGTATAATTTAAAATGGATTTAAATGTGTATGCAAAGGGTTAGCTGCGAAATGGAGGAAGTTTCATGGACGTGGATGTGACGGATAAGGTTACGGAAGAAGAAATAAAACCTGTGGGGGAAGCGAAGCGAAAATCGCCATGGGTCTTACGTTTATTGATTTTATTTGTCGTGGCCGGCGTGGTCGGCGGCGCTTGGTGGTGGTATCAGACGACTCGTTATGTAAGTACGGATGATGCACGGATTGCCGGAACGATGGTTAACGTCAGCGCCAAATTGCCGGGGCGGGTAGTGGAGGTCTTGATTAAGGAAGGCGATACGGTTAAAGCGGGGCAGGTGCTGGCAAGGATTGATACGAGGGAGGTCGCGGCGCAGCGGGCGCAAGCCGAGGCGAATCTTGCGACCGCGAAGGCCAAGTATGAAGAAGCCGTACACGGCTCCAGGCCGCAGGAAATCAGGCAAGCGGGTGCGAATGTAGAACAACTGCGCGCCGCTGCCGAGCAGGCGCGCGTGAATGCTGCCAATGCGGCGCGTACTTACCAGAGAATGAAGAAACTTTATAATGACGGTGCGATCAGTTCGTTGCAATGGGACAATGTTGAGGCCGCCTATCGTGTGGCGCAAGAAAGCGTTCAGGGCGCGGACAACGGCGTAGCGGCGGCGCAGGAAAAAATGAACCTTCTGGTGGCCGGATCGCGCGATGAAGTCATTCTCGCGGCGGCTGCGCAGGTCAAATTGGCCGAAGGCGCTCTGCAATCGGTTAATGTCAGCGAGGAAAATTCCATCGTCGTTGCGCCGGTCGACGGAAGCATCTCGCTTAAGTCGGTGAATCCGGGCGAAGTCGTGGCTAGCGGACAGAGTCTCTTCACGCTGACCGATCTGAAAGATGTCTGGGTCAACGCGCGGATCGAAGAAACCAAGATTGGCAAGATCAAAGTGGGCAATCTGGTCGAATACACGATCGACGGCTATCCGGGCAAGGAGTTCAGCGGCAAGATTTATGACGTCGGTACGGCGACCAGCTCCACTTTTGCGCTGATTCCGACTGAAAATGCTTCAGGCAATTTTACCAAGGTTACGCAGCGGATTCCAATCAAGATTTCGCTGCCGCAAGATGCAGGCTTGCTCTTTAGGCCGGGAATGTCGGTACTTGTCAAGATTCATGTAAGCGAGTGACGCGAACATGAAGAAAAAACATTACCGTTTACCAATCCAAGCAGAGCAGTATAAGTGGTGGGCCTTAGGCGTTACGATCATCGGCGGTTTTATGAGTATTCTTGACACCAGCATCGTCAATATTGCGATCCCTAAAATGATGGCGGTTTTCTCCGTTAACGCCGATGATGCGCAGTGGGTTTTGACGGCCTATATGCTGACGATGGGCGTCGTGCAGCCGGCGACCGGATATTTATGTGACGTGTACGGTACGCGACGCATGTATTTATTGAGCCTTGCGGTGTTTGTCCTGGGCTCGGCGCTGTGCGGAACCGCCTGGAGCAACGATACGATGATTGCGTTTCGCGTCCTGCAGGCGATTGGCGGCGGCTTGATCATTCCGGTCACGATGTCGATCGTCTATCAGATTTTTCCGGAGCATGAACGCAATATGGCAATGGGCATCTGGGGGATATCGGCAATGGTTGCGCCGGCGATCGGTCCGACGCTAAGCGGATATTTCGTCGAATACTGGGATTGGCGCTTGATTTTTACGATCAACATTCCAATCGGCGTGGTCGGTTACGTGATGGCGATGCTGGTCTTGGAAGAGACGCCGTTGGCGGTCAGCCACCGCTTCGACTACGGCGGACTGATCACGTCCGCCGTCGGGCTGTTTTGCCTCTTATTGGCGCTGAGCAAAGGGGTCAGCGAAGGCTGGACTTCGGCGTATATCATCACCCTCATCTTTTTAGCGGCGACGAATCTGATCCTCTTTATCTTTATCGAGCTGGATCATCCGGAGCCGCTGCTCGATTTGAGTCTGTTTTCGGATTGGAATTTCAGCTGCAGCATGTTCGGCATTTTTCTTGGCACGATGGCCCTGTTCGGCGGCATTTTCATGGTGCCGCTGTATCTGGAAAGCATCATGGGATATACCGCGATGCAGACCGGTCTGCTGCTTTTTCCTTCGGCGGCTACCGCCGGCGTGATGATGCCGATTGCGGCGCGCCTTGCCGACCGTTTCGGTCCGAAACCGATTATTGTGATAGGGCTTACGATTCTGATGCTTGGCTCGTTGCCGCTCGTCTACGTAGATATGGACACGAACTACCAATATGTCATGATGGTCATGTTCGTGCGCGGCATAGGGCTTGGCATGTCGCTGATGCTGATCACGGTAATGGGGATGAATACGGTGCCTTTCAGCAAAATCAGCCGCGCTTCTTCGCTGAACAATGCGATCCGCCAGATCAGCGGCTCTCTTGGCATCGCCATCTTGACTACGGTGATGCAAAACAGACAGATCTTTCATTTGGAGCACATCGCCAGCAATATGAATCATGCGTCGCAGGCGACGCGAAATATCATCAGCTACGGCGAAAAAATGTTTTTGCACCGCGGCGATGTTGCGGGCATTGCGCATCAAAAGGCGCTAGCGCTCGTCAGCGGCATCGCGCAGCGTCAGTCGTATATCTTTTCTTTTGACGACACGTTCTTTGTCTTGTTTTTGATTTGCGGCATCGGCGTGATTCCGGCGCTCTTGCTGAAACCTGTCAAGAACAAGAAAGGCCCGGCGGTGATGCTGGCCGAATAGACGGAAAGGGTGTGGGCAAGTGGCGCAGGTAACGATTGAAAAAATAAAGGCATCAGAGACTTGGACGCTGCGTCAGCGGGTCATGTGGCCCGAACGCGCGCTAACGGACAGTATCTTGCCGGATGATGAAAGCGGCATCCACTATGGGCTGCGCCTGGAGGGAGAGTTAATCAGCGTAATCTCTCTTTTTTGGCAGGGCTCTGAAATACAGTTCCGCAAGTTTGCCACATTGCAGGAAGCGCAGGGGCGAGGCTATGGCAGCCGACTCTTGCAACACTGTCTGGCGCAGGCGAGAGCGATGGGGGCGACGGCGCTTTGGTGCAATGCGCGCAAGGAAAAAATCGCTTTTTATCGGCGCTTCACACTGCGTGAAACGGGAGAATACTTTGAACGCAAGGGCCGTGCCTATGTGATTATGCGCTGCGAACTGCAGGCAACGGACGAATAAATGAGCCATAAGAAAAAAACAGCGGTACCGCTTGTGTTTAACGTGAGCGGCGCCGCTGTTTTTCTTTAGACAAAAAAAGGATTTGCGGGCCGCGGCATGGAAGTGTAAAACCGACCGAAATCCGCGCGCAGCGCGAAAGGCAGGGGACTCGAGGATGCCAAGACAGGCCAGGCAGCATGGAGAAACAGGCTTATATCATGTCTTATTTCAGGGGCCACCCGGCAGACCGCCATTTTGGGAAGCGGCAGACCGGGCATTTTTCGTTGAACTGATGAAGGCGAAACGCTCTGGCGGCGAATTTTTTCTCTATGCCTATTGCGTCTTGCCGGATCAGGTTCAGATCCTGCTGCGCGAAGGGCGGGCCGGTTTGGAACGAATCACGAAACGTTTAGGCATTGCATATGCCGCGTATTATCAAAAAAAATATGCCTGGTCGGGAAAGGTCTTTCATGACCGCTATAAGAGTCAGCCGTTGGCGGATGAGGCGCGACTGCGTGCGGCCATCAAATATATCCATGCGCTGGCGGCGGATGAGCAGGCGCTGAGCAGCGCCGCGCTGTACCGCGATCTGCTGCAGGGAATGCTGGTCTTGCCGGAGATTTTCTCGTTGTTGGAAACGGCGGACGATCCTTTTGCGGCCGCCGCTGAACTGGCGCAGGCGAGTGAGCAAAATGCCGGAGACTGTTTCTTGTCGGTGCCGGATCCGTTTGCACTGCAGGAAGCCGAAGCAGCGGCGCGCTGGCGCATGCATCAGTTCTTGAGCGAACGGAAGCTGACGCAAGAGGAACTTGGTCAGCGTCGCTGGCGGCAGGAACGTAAGCAGATTTTGACGCTGCTGGCGGAAGACGAACGTTTGTCGGGGCGTCATTTGGCGCGAATCACCGGTTTGAATCGCGAAACGGTCAGGATTATGCTGGGAGAGATACAGGCAAGGGAAAGGGATGCGTAGCACATGGAATTGTTAAGTACCCGTCTGCGCCTGATTCCGCTGACGCGCCGTCAATTGCAGACGGCGCTGTTGCGCTGGACGGCGCTGGAGAGGGAATTGCAGGTTCAGATTTGCGGTCGTGTCTGGCAAGAACGGCTGCGTGAAATATACCGTATGAAAGAGCGCAAGACAATCCGTGCGGGAAAGCAGTTTGTCTGGTATACGTATTGGCAGATCGTCGATCGCGCAGCGAATAAGATTGTCGGCGAAATCGGCTTCAAAGGCTTGCCGGACGGAGCGGGGCGCGTCGAGGTCGGCTATCAGCTTTGGCCGGAAGAGGAAAAGAAAGGCTATATGAGCGAAGCCCTGCAACTTTTGACGCAGTGGGCGTTTGAAGAAAGCGGCGTATCTGGCGTGGCGGCGCGGGTGAGAAGCGATAATGCCGCATCGAAGTCGTTGTTGGAAAAGTCCGGCTTTCTTCTGCAGGAGAAAGGCGCCGAGGAATACTGGCTCCTGGAAAGGCGACCGTCGCAGTCTGTCCGCGGGCGCTTTGCGCCAAGTCCGAGCGGAGAAATGCATCTGGGAAATGCCTGGGCGGCGCTCTTGGCCTGGCTTCAGGTGCGCGCGCAAAACGGAACGATGCTCTTGCGCATCGAAGACTTGGATCCGGACCGCTCGAAAGAAAAACATATTGCGGCGCTGAAAGAAGATCTAAAATGGCTTGGCCTTGATTGGGACGAAGGCGAAGAGGCGGGCGGCGAATACGGGCCGTACCGCCAAAGTCAGCGACGGCAGCGCTATCAAGCGGCGATCGATTCGTTGACAGCAGCCGGGCTGACGTATCCCTGCCGCTGTACGCGAGCACAGCTGGCGGCTAACGCGCCGCATGCTAGTGACGGCGAACGCGTTTATCCGGGGACCTGCCGTGCGCAGGCAGGCGCTGCGCTGCAAACGCCGCATGCGGCGCTGCGCCTTATCGTGCCGCCGGGGAATGTCGATTTTGTTGATCTGCTGCAGGGAACCATCAGGCAAGACGTTGCGCGGCAGGTGGGCGATTTTGTCTTGCAGCGTGCAGACGGCGTGCATGCGTATCAATTAGCGGTCGTGGTCGATGATGCGGCGATGGCGGTCAGCCATGTATTGCGCGGCGACGATCTGTTGTCGTCTACGCCGCGCCAGCTTTTGCTCTATCGCTTGCTGTCGCTGCCTGCGCCGCAATTCAGCCATGTGCCGCTCTTAGTCGGCGCGGACGGACATCGCCTTTCTAAACGCCACCAGGATCTTTCCTTGGCGGCGCTGCGGCGCGGCGGTGCGTCGCCGCAGACGGTCCTGGGCTGGTTGGGCTGGCAGGCAGGTTTGCTGCCGACGTTTCAGGCGGCGTCGGCGAGGGATTTGATTGCTGCCTTTACGCTCGATAAATTGCCGCGGCAAGCGATTCGCGTGGCAGACGATATCTGGCAGCGACTGACGGAAGGAGGCTAAGCGATGCTGTTATTGCGCCGCGGACAAGAGACGGATGCGGAGCTGCTGGGTCGGATGAATCAGGAATTAATTGCCGCCGAGGGCAGCGAGAACACGATGAGCGAATGGCAGTTGGCCAACCGCATGAAAGCGATGATGGCAGGCGGCTGGCAGGCGGTACTTGCCGAGGATGAGAGCGGGCCGATCGGTTATTGTCTGTTCAGTTATCAAAAGGTCGGCCTGGGCGGACGCAAGGAGATGTACATACGCCATTTCTTTCTCAAACAGGAGTGCCGCGGTTGCGGGCTTGGAAAGCAATTTTTCAAGCGTCTGCAGCAGGAATTCTTTCCGCCTGACGCCAATATCGCCGTGGATGCGCTGGCGCAGAACGCGGCGGCGTGCGGATTTTGGCAGAGTGTGGGTTTAAAAGCGTTTTCAATTCAATATCGTAAATGAAAGGTGGTTAGCGGATGAAAGGTTTTCTTTCGTGCTTGAAAAACATAGGCTGTTTCCTTCTCATTTGGAGCAGTCTGGTCGGAACCGGCTTTGCCCAGGACGGGATGGCCTGGCGTGAATTGCCGATCGCGCAGTCTCTTGTCATTGCTAATGATGCGCAAAAAGATGCGGAAACGACGCTGCAGATGAAACCGGGCCAATATATCTCGCTCGAACTGCCGTTTGCGGCGGGAACCGGCTATCAGTGGATGGTCAGCGTTCAGCCGCCTTCTCTGAGCGTGGTGCATGAAGCGACTTCGAGCAGCATCAGCGAACCGCAGCTCGTCGGCGGCATGATGCGGCAGCATTATATCATTCAAGTCTGCGAAGACATGAGCGGCGAAGCAACGATGCTCTTTTCGCTGCGCCGCCCCTGGGAACAGTTGCAAGAGGGCGTCCGCAACTTCCGCTTGAAAGTCATTGTGGAGCGATAAGAAAAAAAGTCTGCCGCCCTTTTGCCGAGGGCGGCAGACTTTTTTGACGGTTGTCCGACTAGTAGGTGCGGAAAAAATTCTGAATGACCGACGGATCGTTGCTTTGAGTCAGCGCCAGCATCAGAAGGACGCGCGCCTTTTGCGGATTAAGGTTGTCGGCGGCGACGAAACCGAAGGCGTCGTCGTCGAGTGCGCCGTTGCGCGTCACGATGCCGCTTGAAGCGCGGCTGCTGCGGACAATGACGACGCCCTTCGCGCGCGCGTCGGCCAGCGCCTTTTGAATCGGCGCCGGAATGCCGCCGTTGCCGAGCCCCGCATAGACGATTCCTTTTGCGCCGCTGGCGACGACGGCATCGATGATGCCGCGCCCTGCGCCGACATAGGCGTAGATGATCTCGGTCTGCGGCAAATCGTCGAGACTGTCGACTTCGAACAGGCTGTCGGCGGTATGGCGGCGCGCGGGATAACGGTAGAAATAGGGTTGGCCGCCAAGAATGTAGCCGAGGTAGCCGAGTTCGGGAGATTTGAACGTATCTTGCAGTGAAGTGCTGGTCTTGGTAACCTCACGGCTGGAGTTAATCGTATCGTTGAGTGAAACGAGAACGCCGCGGTTTAAGGCTTCGTCGCTCGCCGCCAGAACGACCGCGTCATACAGATTCATCGGGCCGTCGGTGCTCATCGCGGTTGCCGGCCGCATTGCGCCGACAAGGACGACCGGTTTGCGGCTGTGAATGGTCAGGTTGAGAAAATAAGCGGTTTCTTCCAGCGTGTCGGTGCCGTGCGTGACGACGATGCCGTCCACATCGCTTTGCGCTAAGGCGATGTTGATTTCCCGGACCAGCGTCAGCCAGATCGCGTGCGTCATGTCGGAGCTGTCAACCTGTGCGACTTGACGGCCGCTTACGTTGGCAAGATCCTGCAAGGACGGGATTTCTTGCAGAATCTGTTCAATCGAGATTACGCCGGCCTGATAAGAGAGCGTATTGGTCGAACTGGCGGCAGCGCCGGCAATTGTGCCGCCGGTACCCAGAACGAGAATATTCTTTTTCATAGCTGTCTCCTTTGTCTTGCGAAAAGTCCTGCTTCTCATTATAATCAAAATTGCCCGATGAATAAATACGAAAATGAAGAATGTCCGCGGCGAAGCATACGCTGCGCTAAAAAAGGAAGTGTGCATTATGAAAGTCATGTTGCGTTGGCTGCTGCTGGTCTGCTGTCTTTTTTTCTTCCCCGGACAAGCGGCTGCGCTGGAAAGCGTCAAGGTCGTCGTGCTGCCGCTCGAGGATACGGCGGCGTATCATTTGCCGGAAGTGGATGCGCTGGTGAAAAATCGCCTGCAGGATCATTTTCGTTTCCCTTTTTATGAAAAAAAGATGCTTGCCCCGGCTGACGTGCAGCGGACAGGCGGAGAAAAAATGCTGACGCTGGAGTCGATGGCTGCGCTGGCGAAAACACAGCAAGCGGATCTGGTGATCGGCGTCGAATTGGTGCGTGCGCGATCCGAACTGAAAAACAGTGCGTTTGGTCTTTGGAATGACGGCAGCAACCTGATGCAGACCGATGTCGAAGTTGCGATCTATACCTACGCCCAGAGCGACGGAAAGTATCAGTCCTGGCGGGAACGTCTGAGCAAGGAAGAAGAGTTGAGCGTCAATAGCGGCGTAAAGGCAGCGGTGGAGACGCTTTTGGAAAAACTTTTGCACCGTCTGCCGTACAAACGGATTCCTGCACCGTACGCCGCTTGACAGCAGGAAAGAGACGTGCTATCATCAATTCCATAAAGTGTATGGAACTACACGGCTGATTGGAAAGACCAAAGGCCAAAGACGATTCCGCGTGGAGTCTTCTTTGGTCTTTTTTGTATTCAATCATACCGCATGGTGCATGCCGAATAAAGGGGGAAACGATATGAGCAAGATTGCAGCGAATTTGACGGAACTGATTGGCAACACGCCGCTGTTGGCATTGAACAATTACGGACGGCAGGAAAAGCATCAGGCGAAGGTGCTGGCGAAATTGGAGTATTTTAATCCGCTTGGCAGCGTAAAGGATCGTGTCGGTTTCGCGATGATTCAAGCGGCGGAAGATAGCGGACGTTTGAAGCCGGACACGACGATTATCGAACCGACCAGCGGCAACACCGGGATCGGTCTGGCTTTTGTCGCAGCGGCCAAAGGATATAATCTAATTTTGACGATGCCGGAGACGATGAGCATCGAACGGCGCAAACTCTTGAAGGCGCTGGGAGCAAGCCTGGTGTTGACGCCCGGCAGCGAGGGCATGAAAGGCGCAATCCGTCAGGCGGAAGAATTGGCGGCGTCTTTGCCCGATGCGATCGTCCTGCAACAGTTTGAAAATCCGGCGAATCCGGCGATGCACAGTCGTACGACCGCGGAAGAGATCTGGCGTGATACGTCCGGCAAGGTCGATGTCTTTGTTGCAGGCGTCGGCACGGGCGGAACGATCAGCGGCGTCGGCAAGGTACTCAAGGAACGCAATCCCGGCGTGAAGATCATTGCGGTCGAGCCAAGTGATTCGCCGGTTCTCTCCGGCGGTCAGCCCGGGCCGCATAAATTGCAGGGCATCGGCGCCGGTTTTGTGCCGAAAATATTTGATGCAGGCGTAGTCGATGCGATCATCGGCGTGAACCAGGCCGATGCCTTTGTTGCGGCACGCGCGCTGGCGCAGACGGAAGGGCTTTTGGTCGGCATCTCGAGCGGCGCGGCAGCGCACGCGGCAGGACAATTGGCGGCAAGCGACGAATATAGCGGGAAAACAATCGTGGTATTGTTGCCGGATGGCGGCGAGCGCTACTTATCGACGCCGCTCTTTGAAGAAGAATGACGTCTGACGTCATACGGAGAGAACGAGGTGGAAACGGATGCGGCAGGAAAGCGAAGAGCAGATGCTGGAGCGGGCTTTAGCCGCGATGAAGACGGCGCTCGAACGGATGCAGTTCGGTACGCTGACGCTGGTTTTTCAGGATGGCCGTCCGATTCAATTGGATAAGCAGGAGAAAATCCGTCTCGAACAAGCGGCGGCAAAAAATCCGGCGCAGAATTCGGACGCTTGGCAAAGCGGCGTGCGTCAGGCTGCGAAAGGGCTAGCGTACGGCCAAATTCAGCTGCGCGTGCAAAACGGTCGGATCAGCCAGTTGGAACGGACCGACAAACAACGTTTCGCCGAATGGGAAGGCGTATACGGCGAAGGCATCTGATGGATTGATGGTTTAAATAGGCTATGCTATACTTTGAGTTTGGCATGGCCTATTTTTTTATGCATGGGAGGGGCGGGACAAGTGAAAAAAATAAGCGTGACCTCCTTGGCTAAACTAGGAAAATGCGAGCGGCAAGCCTATCTCGATTATTTTTATGGCGACGACCATTGCGCGGTGCGCGCCGCCGCACAGCGAGGCAACAGCGCGCACGAAGAATTTGCCCGCCGGCTCGCCGGACAGGATCGTCGCTGTTTTATCGCCAGTGCGTTATTCGGCGCTGCCGCCTGGCAGACGGAGGCGCTGCGCCGCTGGCGTGATGAATGGCTGCTGCGTTTTTATTTGGGCCGATATCTGGTAAAATGGTATTACCGTTTTTCACCGCGTTTTTTGCCGCTGCTTGCGAAGCGCCGCTGGCTGCGGCGAAGCTGTGCGGCAGTACTGGAATGCTGGATACGGGTGGGGAGATTATGACGTTGGAAGGCCTTGTGCTTTTAAGCGTATTGGGGTTTGGGGCGTGGTTTTGGCGGCGGCTCTTACGCCGCAGGCTGCATCCCTTTCGGATCGAACGGACGATTTGCATCGAGACGCCGGTCGAATTGATCGGCAGGCCCGATGTCGTGTGGCTGGACGGTACGGGGCGCTTGGTCGTCGGCGATTATAAGAACCGTTCTGGCCCGCAGGTCTTTGAATCGGAACGGATCCAGCTGTCGGCGTATCGTTTCTTGCTGCGCCACAGTCAAAGACGGCGCGTGGCCAAACACGGTTATATCCATTTTGCTGACGGGCGGCGCGTGCGCGTTGCCTTGCTGACGGATCGTCAGGTATTGCGACTTTACCGGCGCTATCAAAAGATCATCAGCGGACGGGTCGAAGCGCAGCACAGGGAACGTGACGGATATTGCGCCTATTGTGATTATCAAAACGATTGTCGTTGAAAAAAGGTCAATAGAGCATGATGCCTATTGACCTTTTTTCGAACGAGGTTATGCGGTTGTCTTGCGCGTTATCCACCAGTAGACCGGCAGGCCGGTCAACGTGATTGCGATGCTGTAGCAGGAATCGAGCGGATTGTCGAGCAACGTGGTGCCCAGGATGAAGAGGCCGCCCAGTACGGCTGCGATCGGGATGAACGGATAAAGCGGCACTTTATACGGGCGAGGCGCATCCGGCTGTCTCTTGCGCAGCAGGATGACGCCGATAAAGGCCATGATGGAAAAGATATAGACGGAAAAGATCGCGATGTCGGTCAGGCGGTCGGGATCGCCAAGCAACATCAATGAAGCGGCCAAGATGACTTCGAGGATGGTGGCGTAAACCGGCGTACCCCAATTCTTATGGACTTTCGACCAAAGAAGAGAAAGCGGCAGTTGACCGCGTTCCGCCATCGCCAGCGGGAGACGGGGAAATGCCAGGATTTTGCCGTTCAACGTGCCGAAGATGGAAACGAGGATGCCGACGCTGATCAAGCGCCCGCCGATTTCGCCGAAGAGTATGCCGGCGGCCGCTGGCGAGGCTTTTTCCATCAGCGCGGTAATTTGGCTGGCGGGCAGGGTGTGTAAAAGCGCCATGTTTACCGACAGATAAGCGATCGTTACGACGAACAGGCCGATGATGATTGCCCGCGGCAGCAATTTGGCAGGATCTTTCATTTCACCGGCGACAAAGCCGACCAAAATCCAGCCGTCGTATGCCCATAAAGTGGCGAGGATGGCCGCGCCCATGCCGGTATGCGTGCTAAGCCCGCTCGGCATGTCCCAGATTTGTCCGTTGCCGTGCCAAAGCCCCCAAACGGCAATCAAGGTGATCGGAATCAGTTTGCCGGTCGTCGCGGCCGCTTGAATGAAGCCGCCGTAACGTGTGCCGAGACAGTTGACCAAAGCTAAAAAAGCTATGGTAGCCAAGCCGAGTTGAATTTTCCAATCGGCGGGCAGACCGAAGAAATGCGCGAGCAAGGAACCGAAATAGAGACCGAGCGCGCCGATGACGGCCGGCCCGTAAATCACGGTATGGACCCAACCGCATAAATGTCCCCAAAGCGGTCCGTAGACTTCCTCAAGGTAGACATATAAGCCGCCGGTGCGCGGGATTTGTACGCTCAGTTCGGCGATCGTCAAGCCGCTGGCTAAGGTGATCAGGCCGCCGAGCAGCCAGGCCAGCAGAGCCATGTTCGAATCGCCGGCTGCAGCAATAACTTTGCCCGGTTTCATAAAAATGCCGGAACCGATGACGGAACCGATGACCAAGGTCAAAGCCACGATGAAGCCGATATCCTTTTTCAGAAAGGATTCTTGGTTGGTAGGTTTCATTTGAATCGCTCCTTACGTAAAATAGGTGACATAAAATTTAGACAACAGAAGTAATTATATAGAAAGATTACATTTTTGTCAGCTATAAAATAAAGATAAGCGAAAACAGAGGAGGAATTGTAATGGGAAAAATAATCGCGCTCATAGCGGGCGCTGTAGGGAGTCTTCTTTTCATGCTGTCCGCGCAGGCTTTTACGCCGCCCAGTTTCAATCCGCCGAGCATCAGCGAACCGCAAATCGCGGCGCAAAACGGCTTGCAGCCGGCAAACGGCGGTGCACTTTGGTTGCCCGGCTATTGGTTCGCCGATGGATATCTCGCGCAAGAGCTGCAAGGGACGCCGCTTCATTTGCAAAACCAAGCGCCGGTTCTTTTATATGGCTGGCCGGATGCACGGGCGACTGCGACTGGCTTGCTTGCGCCCGGCGGGCGGGCGCGTTTGTTGGCAATCGGCTGTTGGGCTTGGCCGGAGCTGTCGGTGATCGGCGCGAAAGAAAAACTGCGCAGCGCAGAAAATAGCGGCGAGTTCCAACAGTTTGGCTATATTTCGAGTTTGGATGCCAAATGGATTGCCGTTTACTCCCAGGGATACACGATGGCTTTGCCGCGTGAACAGTTGCAAGGCGCAATTCCGCCGTCCTGGGGCGAAGGCGAGCGCGGACAATGGCTGTATCTGCAGAGCAGCGAAGGCATCGCCGGCTGGACGCATTTTTCTCCGGCGCAGTGGCTGGTTCAAACGCCAGCCGCGGATGGGCGGGCGCATTTGCTTTCGCTCATTGAAAAAGGAACGACATTGAACTTTTTGCCGTTGCCGGCGTTAAAGGCGCGGACGGAGAAGAGTCACTAAGCAGCCGATTCTTTTGCGCACTTTAAATACTTAAAAAAGATAAAACAGCGTTTTTTCGACAGGGGATTGCCGCTGCGTAGCGAAAGAAAATAATTATAGAAAATCGGATGAGTAAGGACGCAGGAGGTAAGGTTGTGAAGTACGTGCAAGAATCGGTTGAAGTGGCTTCGAGTGCAGCGAAAAAAAGAGCGGATGAGGATTTGAGAAGTTTATTTTCTTTGTCGCCGGAAGAGGAAGCGGCATTGAATTCTTTTTTTCTGACGCTGGCTGGTCAGGAAAGAAGCGTTACGGAATAAGAAACGGCGAGATGAAAGCGGCTTGCGCGCTGCTGAAAAATATAAAACAAAAGGGAACAGGAAGAGGTTATCTTTCTGTTCCCTTTTGTTTTATGCTTCGAAAAGGGGATGATCCTGATCGACCAGACCGACGACGACTTCACAAGCGAGCTGCTCTTGGAGCATTCTTGCCAAATGGTCGCGCGCCGCTAAGATGCGGTCGAGGTTGTGATCGGAAAAACCGTCGATCGGGAAGAATACATTGCGGCTGTTTTCCGTCACTTTGCCGATCGGACTTTGCCGCCATAGCCAACGGCGGGTTTTCACGCAATCGCCGAGCGTATAAATCACTTCGCCTTGCGTAACGTCTTCGAGATCTTCCTGTCCGAAAGGCAGGAAGCGGTCGGCAGGCGTAGCCAGGCGGATGCAGACATCGGCTTCGGCATCGCTGGAACCGAGATCGTACGCGCTAAGCGGTACAAAATGACGCAGTGATATCGCATTGCCTAAATCAGTGGCCGGATTGATCGAAGGCACGCCGCGACCCTTTTCTACCCGGCAGGCTAGTGTCTCGATCGAGGGAGAAAAATGATCGGGGTCAAAGCCGAGGCGATGAAAGGCTTCGCGATACGGTGCGATTTCCGGAGCCTGACGCGCCGTGCCGCAGCGCAGACGCTCGATAAAGCGTCGGATGCTGTCCATTCGCAAGCGGTCAATAACGGGGTTTGCCATCGTGTTGTCGAGTCCGCGTGCGACAACAACTCCGATGCAGGCTGTTTCCAAATGTTCAAAGACTTCCGGGTTCACGGAAAATTGCATGTTCATCCTCCTTTATGCTCATTGCAACTGCGATGCCTATAATTAGTTTCTATTGTATTCCTTTTTCACTCCCTTTACCAGCATATGACGGAAAATTGCGTGAATTTTGCGACGAAAAGTCTGCCGCTTCGTTTTGAATTTTAGGCAGGAACGATGAAAGGGAATGAGGAACTGAACATAGTTGGCGAAAGTCAAAGTGAAAAAGGGGAGTTGTCAGGATGAAAATCATGCATACCGGAGATTGGCATATCGGCAAGAGTTTCAATCAAGTGCAGCTCACCGAGGATCAATCGTATGTCATAGAACAACTGATCGCATATGTTAAGGAGGAACGGCCGGATGTGCTGGTCATCGCCGGCGATTTGTACGACCGCAGCGTTCCGCCGGTCGAAGCGGTAGAACTGCTTGACCGGACCTTTAGTCGTTTGCGTCTGGAACATGCGCTGCCGGTGCTGGTGATTGCCGGCAATCACGACAGCCCGGACCGTCTGGCTTTTGGCAGTCGGATCTTAGAGGCGCAGGGGCTTCATATCGCAGGCCGCCTCTCGCTGCCGCTGCCGAAGGTTACCTTGGAAGATCAATGGGGAGCGGTGGATTTTTATTTGCTGCCGTATGCAGCGCCGGGCGTAGTAAGGGAATTGCTTGACGATGCTGCGGTGCGCGACCACGACAGTGCGATGGCAGCGCTGCTTGCCCGGTTGCCGGAAAATAAAGAGAAAAGGCGGCGCGTGCTGGTGACGCATGCGTATGTGCGTGGCGTACAGGCTCTCGAAGAAAGCGAATCGGAGAAGCCGCTTTCGGTTGGCGGCACAGATTATGTAAGCGCAGCTCATTTTCAGGATTTTTCCTATGTCGCGCTCGGACATCTGCATCGTCCGCAGCAGGCTGGCAGCGAGCGGATACGTTATGCCGGTTCCCTCTTGAAATATTCTTTTTCGGAAGTGAGACAGCCGAAGTCGCTGACGCTGGCGGAAATCGACGGGCAGGGGGCGGTCAGCCTGAAACTGCTGCCTCTCACGCCGTGCCTTGAAGTGCGCAAGCTAAAAGGAAATTTGCAGGATCTGCTGGCGGCCGCTTCGCAGGAGGAAACAGGCCGTGAAGACTATTTGCATGTGACGCTGACCGATGACGGCGAGGTGGTCGAACCGATGGCCCGCTTACGGGCGGTCTATCCGAATGTGCTGGCTTTAGAACGTGAGGCGCGTCAGGTGAAGGAGCAGGAGCTGCAGGCGCTCGTGATGCGGCAACGCAGCAAGGCCGATCTGTTTGCAGACTTTTATCGCCAAGTGGTGGGCGAGGATTTGAATGAAGAGCGGCGACAAGTGGTAGACGCTGCCGTTTCAAGCGTGCTGGGCAAAGAGGAGGTGAAATAGATGCGGCCAATCCGATTGAAAATGTGCGCCTTCGGACCGTATGCGGGCGAAGAGATCATCGATTTCACCGAACTGGCGCAGCGGAATTTATTTCTCATCACCGGGCCGACCGGTGCGGGCAAGACGACGGTCTTCGATGGGATATGCTATGCGTTTTACGGCAAAGGGAGCGGACGCGAGCGTGACGGGGAAAACTTGCGCAGTGATTTTGCAGCGCCGCGTCTTTTGACCGAGGTCGACTTTGAATTCTCTTTGCAGGGAAAAGGCTACAGGCTGCGCCGTCTGCCGAAACAATTGCGGAAAAAGACGCGGGGGGAAGGCTTTACGGAACAGAATGCGGATGCGGAGCTTTACTATCTTGACCAGCCGCAGCGTTCCATGTTGAGCGGGGTTCGCGAAGTCAATGAAGAAGTGGTCGCGTTGCTCGGCTTGAATTATGAGCAATTCAAGCAAGTCGTGATGATTTCACAGGGCGAGTTCAGAGAATTGATCATGGCCGACAGCAAAGAAAGGGAGAATATCCTGCAGCGTCTGTTCGGCACCGAAGCGTTTCGTCAGGTGCAGGACTATCTGATAGAACGGGCAAAAGGTCTGGAACAGGATGTCGGCGCTTTTTTGACGCGGCAAAGCGAAATCATCCGCTCGCTCGATGGCTCAGGCTGGGAACCGCTGACGCGGCTGTTGGCGAAAGAGGGGGCGCTTGCGCTGCTGGAAGGAAAAGAATTGGCGCAGGAAAGCCTGCTGGCAGACGAACGCGCGCTGGCGATGCTGCAGGAAGAGACTAGCCGGGTCATGCTGCGCGTGACGGAGCAAAGCGCACGAATCGCGCAGGGTGAACAGGTGAACCGGAAACTAAAAGAGTATGAATTCGCGCTGCGTCAGCTGCGTGATTTGCAGGAGCAGTTGCCGGAGCAAACAAGACGCGAAGAGGCGTTGAATGCTGCGCGGCGTGCGGCGGTTTTGAATGGAGCGGCCGAGGCCTGTGCACAGTGGCAACTGCATTGGTCGCAAAAAGTGCTGGCTGTCGATGCGGCCAAGATGGCCTGCGGCGAAGCGCAACAGTTGCTCGCTGAAAAAGAGCAGGCCCTGGCGAAAGAACGCGCACAGGACGGCGCTCGCCTCGTCCTGCAGGAACAGATCATCCGTCTTGAAAATTTGCAGGAACAAAGCGAACGGTTGCGTGAGAAAAGGCTCGAACTGGGGGGGGCGGAATCGGCTTGCCGTGCGGCGGAAGAGAAAGCGGCGCAAAGCGCTCTTGCACACGAGCAGCAGGGGAAAGAAAATGCGGCGCTGGAAGAACGGCGCAGCGCGGCGCAACAGGCGGCATTAGAAAGAGAAAAACTGTCTTTGCAGCTCGAAACGCTGAAAAGGCAGTGCGATCTCAAACTACAGCATAAAATGGCAGAAGGCGGTCGCCAGGAGGCGGAAGACGCGCTGGCTGAAAAGGTGAAAAGCAGCGAGGCGGCGCAGAAGAAGCTGGCTGCCTGTGAAGCCGTGCGGGAACGTCTGGAGCAAGAATGGCAACAGGATGTGGCCGGGCGCTTGGCGCAGCAATTAAAAGACGAGCAGCCCTGTCCGGTCTGCGGTTCGCTTGCGCATCCGCAACCTGCATTGGTGATGTTGCTTGGCGGTCGTGAGGCGGAGCTGAAACGTGCGGAAGCGGACTTGGCGCAAGTACGCCAAGAAGTTGAGCAGGCAAGAAAGCGGCTCTATGAAACGCAGGCGCAGCTGCAGTACAGCGAACAGACACTGGCTTTTCTACTGGAGCAGTTGAAGCGAGAAGGGATAGACGCGCTTGCGCTTAAGGATTTGCAAGAAGAACGGCTTGAAATGCAACAAAAAGCGCAGCAGGCCGCGGAAAAAGCCGAAAAATTAAATGCGCTCGAACGCGGCAAGGCTGAAAACGAGGTCGCGCTGGAAAAGACGGCGATTGCTATGCTTGCGGGGCAAAAAGAATGGGAGCAAGAGCAACTTCAGCGTAACGCGTTGGCGTTGCTTGTTGCCGAACTTTCTGCGCTGTTGCCGCCGGAAGGGCAGGACGCGAACAAATTGACGCAGCTCTTGCAAAAGGAGCGGGAAAATTTGCGGCAAAGCCAAGCGCGACTGGAAGGCTTGCGTGAAGCCTGGCAGGAGGCGACGCTGCGGCGGCAGGACAAAGAGAGTCAGCTTGCTGCGGCAGAAGAGAACTGCCTGGAAGCAAAAGCGATAAAAGAACGTCAGTCGCTTGCGTTTCAAAAGGCGCTGTTGGCAAGCGGCTTTGCCGGAGTCGAGGCGTATGAAGCGGCGCGACTCGATGCGCAAGCGTTGCGTGAAGCGGAAGACGCCGTACGGCGTTTTCAGGAAGAGCAGGCGGCGCTAAGCAAACAAGTCGAGCAGGGCGAACTCGAAATAAGAGACTTGCAGAGCGTTGAACTGACGGCGCTGCAAGAAGCGCTCGTCACGCTGGAGGCGCGGCGCGCCGAATTGGAGAAAGAACAAGGGGGAATACGAGCGCGCTGTGAACATAATCAAAGGGTGCTGGCGCGTCTGGAGACGCAGCAGGAAGAGCTGCTCAAGCGCGAAAACGAGTACCGGGTTGTCGGCGATCTGGCGAAGGTTGCCAAGGGACAGAATGAAGCCCGTCTGTCGTTTGAACGCTATGTGCTGGCCGCGTTTTTTGATGATATCATCAGCGCCGCTAATTGGCGGTTGAAGAAAATGACCGCGGGCCGTTATGAAATGGCGCGTTGCCAGGAACGTGGCAAGGGCAATGCGCAAAGCGGGCTCGATTTAGAAGTGCTGGATCAATATACCGGGCGCATCCGCTCCGTCAAAACACTGTCCGGCGGCGAAAGTTTTCAGGCTTCGCTCGCTTTGGCGCTGGGGCTGGCTGATGTTGTCCAGGCAACAGCCGGAGGGATTTGGCTTGATACGATGTTTATTGACGAAGGCTTCGGGACGCTCGATCCGGAAGCGCTCGACAATGCGATTCGCTGTCTGCTCGAATTGCAGGAGGCCGGACGTCTGGTTGGAATCATCTCACATGTTCCGGAATTGAAGGAATCGATCGATGCGCGCCTGGAGGTGCAAAATGGAAGACAAGGCAGCAAAAGCCGTTTTGTCATTGGGATGCCGGGCTAGGAGGATGCTGAATTGAAAGAGAAAAAACTGAAACAGGCCTGGCCTGCGCAACTTTTGGACTGGTATCGCAGCGAGGGAAGAACGCTTCCCTGGCGCGAGAATAAGGATCCGTATCGCATCTGGGTATCGGAGATCATGCTGCAGCAAACGCGCGTCGAAGCGGTGAAAGACTACTACGCACGCTGGATGCAGCGCTTTCCGAACATGGGAGAACTGGCTGCGGCCGATGAGACGGAGGTTCTTCAATATTGGCAGGGCCTTGGTTATTATTCGCGGGCGCGCAACCTCCTGCAAGGCGTACGCGAAGTGCAAAATGCATATAATGGCGAACTGCCCAGGAAGCGCGAGGAGATTTTGCGCGTGCCGGGAATCGGCGATTATACGGCAGGGGCGATTCTCAGCATCGCCTATGACCAGCCGCAAGCGGCAATTGACGGAAATGTGCTGCGTGTTTTCAGCCGGATTTATGCGCTGGCAGACGATATTGGAAAAGCGGGTGCGAAAAAGCGGATCGCCGCTTTGGTGCTCGAAGTCATGCCGCGCGACTGTCCGGGCGACTTCAATCAGGCGCTAATGGATCTGGGGGCGGTTATCTGCATTCCGAAAGCGCCGCGCTGCGAGTTCTGTCCGATTGCGGACGACTGCGAAGCATATCGGCAGGGGCGGCAGCGGCAACTGCCGCTTAAAAAAACGAAAAAAGCCGCGCTGCCTGTCGCGGTCGCCGTAGCGGCGCTGCGCAATCGGGCGGGAGAATTTCTCCTGCATTGCCGCGCCAGGCAAGGGCTTTTGGCCGGGATGTGGGAGTTTCCAGCAGCGGAAGGCGATGATCAGCGCGCGGCGCAAGCGGCGCTGAAAGAGCGTTTGTCCGAGTGGGGCTTTGAAGTTGAATTGGCGCAGGAACTGCAAACGTTGACGCATACGTTCAGTCACCGGCAATGGCAGATGACGCTTTATGCGACGGAAGCGGTGGGAAGAAAAGAGCTGGCGGCGAAATCGCTTGGCTGGTACAAGATGTCGGACTGGCAGCAGGTGATCTGGGCTGGACCGCATGCAAAAATAGCGCAGGAAATCAGGGCGAACGAAGGCATTTGAAAAGAAGACGCAAAAAAGACCGAGCATTCGCCCGGTCTTTTTTGCTGCAGCTTGCCATGCAGCCGATTCTTTGGAAAGGGGAAGAATTAGTATTTCAGATATTGGCGATTCCAATAGGCGGAAGTGCTTGGTTCGGCGGCTACGCCTTTCCAAAGGAACATGCGGCTCAACGTGTAAAGAGCGGTAGTGGCGCCGGTTGCCAATAAAATTGAAGTGTCCATGGAAAATCCTCCTTTATAGTGGGGTGCGCAATCAGAATTAATCAATTTTTCTGATTGATCGGTTGACGAAGATCGCGGTGAGGGGTCCCTTGGCAATCTAACGTGAAATTCTCTGACGTAATACGCTTTCTGTGTCTTGATTGTAGCATCCTGATAATATATAGTAAAGATGATTAAAATGATTGAAAGTATCATTTAAAATGATGCAAAAGCGGAGGGGAAAATGGAGATACGTCAATTGCGGATCTTTGCGGTTGCTGCCCGTCAGCTCAGTTTTACGAAAGCGGCAGAAGAACTTGGTTATGTCCAATCGAACGTTACAGCGCAGATACGGCAGTTGGAAGATGAACTAGACGTAAAATTATTCGACCGTCTGGGACGGCAGATTTATCTCACTGCAGCCGGGCGGAAATTCGAGGCGCATGTACAGCGCTTGCTGCAGCAAATTCAAGAAATCGGTGACGATATGAAACCGGGACAGGAAATCAGAGGGAAGGTATCGATTGGGGCGGCCGAATCGTTGTGCGTGTATCGACTGCCGTCTTTATTACGCGAATATCGGCGACGCTACCCGCAAGTGGAACTGCACCTTGAGGTCAACAGCTGCCAAAACTTTGCCGGGATGCTGCGCGACGGAAGCATTGACGTTGCTTTTTCATTGACGCAATTGATCCGCTTGGCGGATATGAAGACAACGGTCCTGATCAAGGAACCGATGATCGTAGTGGCGCATCCGTCGCATCCGTTGGCGGCCAAGTCTTTTCTCGTACCGGAGGATTTGGCAGGGCAGGCGTTCATCTTAACGGAAAAAACCTGCGGCTACCGGCCGCTTGTCATCCATATGCTGCAGGAAGCCAATGTCGCCACCGGACCGATGCTGGAGTTTTCCAGTATCGGTGCGATAAAGGAATGTGTTGCAATCGGACTTGGCGTATCGATCATGCCGCGCATCGCGGTGGAACAAGAACTGGAGCAGAAGCGTTTGCTCGAACTGCCCTGGCGCGGGCCGCATCTTGGCATCAAGACGCAGATGATGCTGCACCGCGACAAGTGGCTGTCTCCGGCGTTGAAAGCGTTCATACAACTGGCGGAAGAACTGATGCTCGGGAAACGATAAAGGAAAAGCCGCCGGATGCGGCTTGCATTCGGCGGCTTTGGCGGTCAATCCTTTTTTTCTTTCGGCAACAGGCTCGCGGCGGCTTCGTCCAGCAGCCAATAAAGCTTGCCGTTAAGCGGCTGTATCCACTGTGCAGGCAGCAAAGGCAGCGCGGGCGGCGTTGTAAAGAAACGCTGCATGATTTCGGCTTTGCCCGCGCCGGAGACTAAGAAGACGGTCAGCGCGGAGCGATTGAGCAGGTTTGGCATCAAAGTGATGCGGTTCAGGTCCGGATCATCGAAGAAGACCGGATAAACCCAGTGCTCGTCCGTCGGAAGCAGGCCGGCATCGGGAAAGAGCGAGGCCGTATGGCCGTCGCTGCCTAAACCAAGGAATGCGAGATCGAAAGTCGGCGAAGCATCGTTGGGGAAAAGGCTGTGCAGCAGCGCTTCATAATCGTCGACGGTCTGATGAATGTTGTCGGAATAAGCGATGGCGTGGATCTGCCCGGCTGGAATCGGTACGTGATTGAGCAAAAGTTTGGCGGCCATGCCTTGGTTGCTGTAAAGGCTGTCTGCCGGCGCCCAACGTTCATCGCTCCAAAAAACTTCCAGTTTTGACCAGGGTACGTCCGTGCTGTACGGGGGACGGGCTAATATTTCGTAGAGCAGGCGCGGCGTGTCGCCGCCGGATAAAAGGACGCGGCATGAACCATGACTGGCGATCGCTTCCTGTGCTTTCTCTAAAAAAAGCGCGGCGGCAGCATGACTGAGAGCGCTAAGGTCTTGAAAAATCTTAGTCGTAGGCATGGCAGTGTCCCTCCTGTCCGTGTATTTCCAGGCAAGCTGGCAGTAGCCAGCTACGACCGTCCTGGCGAATCAACGCATCGGCTTCTTGCGGTCCCCAAGTGCCCGATTCATAGAAAGCGAGCGGCAAACCGTCTTTTTTCCAGGCATGCAGGAGCGGATCGAGGAACGTCCAGGCGGCTTCGACCTGATCGGCGCGCATGAATAAACCGGGATCGCCGCGCAGTACGTCAAGCAGCAATGTCTCGTACGCTTCGGGCGACGGGGTGTTGAACATCTCCTGGTAGGTATAGTGCATTTCGACCGGACGGATCTTCATGCCGGGCCCGGGCTCTTTGGCCTGGGTACGCAACAAGATGCCCTCGAGCGGCGCGATTTGGATGGCGAGACGATTGCTCGGCAAAGGCGGTCCCGAAAAAGGGTGATGCGGAACCGGACGAAACTGAAGCGATATTTCAGAGACGCGCGCAGGCAGGCGTTTGCCGGTGCGCAGATAAAAGGGGACGCCTTGCCAGCGCCAATTGTCAAGCCAAACGCGCAGCGCGGCAAAGGTTTCGCTTTCTGAGTCCGGCGCAGTGTCCGCTTCCTTGCGGTAGGCGACGGCGGCCTCGCCCTGGCTGAAACCGACTGTGTATTGGCCGCGCACGGCATCGCTGCTCGCCAATGGTTTTAATGCGGTTAGAACGTCCAGCTTCTTATTGCGGATTTCATCGGGCAGAAAGGAAGTTGGCGGTTCCATCGCAATCAGACAAAGCAGCTGCAGGAGATGATTTTGCACCATGTCGCGCAGTGCGCCCGCTTGTTCGTAATAGTTGCCGCGACGCCCGATGCCGCTTGGTTCCGCGACGGTGATCTGGACATGGTCGATGAAATTACGGTTCCAAATTGGTTCCCATAAGGCATTGGCAAAGCGGAAAGCGAGAATGTTCTGCACGGTTTCTTTTCCCAGATAATGATCGATGCGAAAAATCTGATGCTCGGAAAACGTTTGCGCCAAGGCGACGTTCAGCGTGCGCGCACTCGCCAGATCGTGACCGAAAGGTTTTTCGATCACGATGCGGCAGTGTTCATTGCCGCGCAGCGCAGAAAAGCGGGCAAACTGTCCGGCGATGACGGGAAAGAGCGTCGGCGGCGTCGCCAGATAGAAGATGATGTTGCCGCTTTTACCGCTGGAGAACGGAAGGTCGTTTGCCAAAGCGTCGTAGTCAGCGGAAGACGGATAGTCAAAACGCCGGTAGCTAAGATGACGGATGAAATTCTGCCAGCTTTCTTCTTCGGGCGGGCGACGCGAATGCGCTGCGCAGCCGGAATGAAGCTGGCGTGCGAATTCTTCCTGCGTCAGAAGGCTCCGTCCAAGGCCGGTGATCTGAAAGCGTGCGGGCAGCAAGCCATCGAGAAAGAGATTGAATAAAGCGGGCATGATTTTTTTGCGGGTCAAATCGCCGGAGGCGCCAAAAATAACGATCTTGGCTGGTTCAAGGGCGGTCATAAGCGCGTCCTCCTCCATGCAAAAGTGTTTGTAATTTATTTCTAGTTTGATAGGGGTTCGCGTTGTAAGGCGGAAAATCCTTTCAAGAAAAGGCGCTTCGCAAAGAAACTTGACCGAAAGCCGCTTTTTATTCTGAAAAGCACTGGTCATATCGTCGCAACACAGGTAAAATGAACGTTGTGCCGATGCGGATTTGCACAGCGGCAGCTTACGCAAGAAAGGGAGAGTCAGTCACTGTGACGAAACGTTGGGAAGCTTTATTTCATGAATTGCAGCAGGACTTCAAATTATATCTGTTTCTTATGGCTTTGTTTACCGTATTCAGGGTCGCGTTTGTTCTTGTCATGCATAAATACCTGAATCCGGCGACCACGCAGGAGGATTTGCTGACCGCGCTGGAATACGGCTTTCGTATCAGTCTGAAAAGCGCGTCCGTCTTGGTGGCGGTGACTTTTGGAATGAGCACTTGTTTGCGGACGTTGTTGCCGGCGGCTCGATTGGGGAAGCTGCGTCTCAGTCTGGGCAGCCTCTATGTGCTTTTGCTGAGCTTTTTGTTTTATGCCAGGATTCCTTATTATGAACAGTTTCACATGGGATTTAACCAATTGGTTTTCAATACGATGCGCGACGATGTCTGGGCGCTCTTTGTCACGCTGGTGCAGCAGTATCAATTGCCGCTGCGCCTTGCGCTGATCATGCTGACCGCAGCGGCGCTATGCTGGCTTTTGAAGGGCTGGCTCGAGTTAAGGACGTTTCGCTTGCCGGTGACGTCGCGCTGGTACGTCAATATCGCTTTGCGCGTGCTGGCCTTATGGATGTTTTATCAATTCTCTCTTTATGCCGTCAGCGGCGGCAGCACCGGTTATGCGGACAATTTCGACTGGGAAAATGCCGGAATTACCAGAGACGAGTTGCTGAACGAAGCGATCCTCGACGATGTCCAGGCGTTGTATCGTGCCTATATCCTGCACGATCGTCTTTCGGCTTCGACCGGCGTCGATGCCGACCAGACGCGGATGCGTGAGTTCGCTTCGTTTGTTGCGCGCCGACCGGTGCAGAGTGACGATTTGGATGAATACCTTTCGCGTCATGCCGAGGGTGCGAAAGTAAAAAAACCGCGCCAGGTCTTTTTGATCATCGGCGAAAGTTATGCGAATTGGCCTCTGCTGCCGGAATATAAGGCGCTTGGCATTACGGCGGGCATGGATAAATTGATTCAACGGCCCGATACTGCGTATGTCGGTTCCTTTTTGCCGAACGGGCTCAGTACGATCTCCGGCGTGATGGGAATCGTATCGGGGCTGGCGGAAGTGAACCTCTATCTGACCTATCTGCCGGAATCATACAAAGAGACGTTTTCTACCGCGCTCGCACCGCAGATGAAACGCCTTGGCTATAAGACGAAGTTTTGGTATGCCGGACCGAGTTCATGGGAACGGGTAAGGGATTTCGTTATGGCGCAGGGCTTCGACGAGTTCCACAGTCGCGGCGATGTCGGCGGTCCGAGCGGCAATGTCTGGGGCTGCGACGATAAGGATCTGTTCGACACCGTAGAAAAGAATCTGAATCCGCAGGAAGACGGTTTTCACGTCGTGCTGACGGTCTCCAACCATTCGCCGTATACGGTCGATCTTGCGGCGGTCGGTTTTCCGCGCCAACAGGTCATCGACGCACTGCCGCCGGATCGGAAAGACGATACGGAGCTGATTCGAAAACTTGGCCATCATTGGTATGCGGATCAAATGATGACGCGCTTCATCAAGGAAATGGAAGAGCAGTATCCGGACAGCCTGTTCGTCATTGTCGGCGATCATGCGGACCGGGTCAATGTGGAACTGAATCCGACGAATTTCAAACGGTATGCGATTCCGTTCATCGTACATGGCAAAGGGGTACAAAAGGAAATGCTGCCGCCTGACGCAGCCGGCAGCCATATCAACGTCGGTGCGACGTTGATGGAACTGATCGCGCCGCGCGGTTTCAAATATTATACGGTGGGCGACAGTCTGACGCGCGGCAATGCAATGGGTTTCAATTATGGCTTTTGGATAACGACGCAGCATTTCGGCAAGATTTGCCAAGAAGGTTCGGAAGCTTTGCCGGATGCGAAAAGTACGGCGCAGCCGCCTAGCGTCTATCAGGTATATCAGGAAGTCGAAGCGCAGCGCGCAATTTCCTGGTGGCGGGTCAAGAACGGCAAGCAACTGCCGTAAAAGTGGTGAGGTGGCATATGAACAAAAAGGGTAAATTTTATGCGGTCAGAACCGGGCGGCTGCCTGGCATTTACACGAGCTGGGCGCAATGCGAGGCGCAGGTGAAAGGATATCCGAATGCGGCGTTCAAGAGCTTTCCGACGCAGGAAGAGGCGAAGGCGTATGTGGCTGGGGATTTTGGCGCCGGCGTCTTAACGGAGGAACCGTGCGACGCTGCGTCAGAGCGGATCGACATTTATGTCGACGGCAGTTACCGCTCCGGTCGTTACAGCTGGGGCTACGCCGTATACTCAAAAGGAGAGCTGCTGCACTGCGATAAAGGTCTTGGCATGGATGAGGAAGCGGCTGCCATCCGCAATGTGGCCGGAGAACTGGCCGCGACGGTGCAGGCGGTCGAATGGGCGCTGCGGGAAGGCTTGGAACGGGTGTATATCCACCATGACTATTCGGGGATTTCCGCCTGGGCGGAAGGGTCGTGGCAGGCGAAAAACAAATTTACCCAAGCGTATGCGCGCTTTATGCGCAAACAGAGCTCGCTGGTTCGTTTCGTAAAGGTGGCCGGACATACCGGCGTCGCAGGAAACGAAATGGCCGATCAATTGGCGAAAGCGGCCTTAGATGAAAGTGAAAACAACAAATAAAATGAGAACCGGCCAGCGGCCGGTTCTCATTTCAGACCGTAGACAAAATGCACTTTACGCAAAGCGTAAGGTGCATTTTTCAATTTCGGATATCCAATTTTCACCGCAAAAACGCAGTTTTTCGAAAAAACGTTGAAAAACAGGCGGCAACATACCCCTGCGTTTCTTCCAGGTCGCCAGCTTTTTCAAATTCATGCATGCAAAAGTAAGCGTCACCTGCATTTTCACTTTCTGCAGGCCACGCAGTTGCGTATAGCGCATTGCATGCTTTTCTTTTGCATCCGCGAAGACGCGCTCGATGGTTTGCGAGCGCAATTTGTAAATATCGCGATACATTGGCATGTGCCGATACTCTTCAGCAAGTTCTAGATAGGATTCCCATACATGACGTTGAACTTGCTTTTGATGCGCTTTGCTCTGCGTGCATTGCTGTAAATGCGGACACACTTTGCATTGTTTGGCATCGCTTTTATATTCCTGGTATCCTTCACGATTCGTCGTACTGTAGCCAAGCGCCTGGTTGCCAGGGCAAATCATGCATTCATAATATTCGTCATACACATATTCATATTTTTTGAAAAAGCCTTCTTTGGTCATGGGACGCTTGTAGGGAACGACCGGAATTCGACCACTATCGATGATTTGTTTCATGATCCAAGGCGTTTTATACCCCGCATCGACGGCAACGGATTCGGTTTCAGGAAAGCGGCTGACGATTTGTTGGTACAGTTCATCGAACGAACGACTGTCGTTGACATTGCCGGGTCTGACTTCATAACCCAATATGAAGTTATGCCGATCGCAAGCTGTGTTGGTTACGTAGGCAAAGCATTTTTCATGCTCACCTTTATGAAACAAGCCGCTTTCCGGATCCGTCGTACTTTGCGTGATGGTTTTACCTTGCGGTGGATTTTCATCGTCGTCTTTATCTTTTAGCGGTTTCTTGCCATGGTTTTCGCGATCGGCTTGAATTTCCGCATGCAGTTCATCCTGATATTGCTTGGCCGGAATCGGCACAAACACTTTTGCGCTTTTCTTTTTGTTGGCTCGTGCTTTGATATGGGTTCCGTCAATGAATACGGAACTTGCATCAATGAAACCGCAGTTTACTGCTTCGTAAAGGATGCGCATGAAGATCCGCTCAAACACATCGGTTCCTTCAAAACGCCGGGTATAATTCTTGCCGAAGGTTGAAAAGTGGGGGACTTTTTCGGTAAGGCCGTAGCCGATAAACCAACGATACGCCATGTTTACTTCGATTTCTTTCATGGTTTGACGCATGCTGCGAATGCCGAACAGGTATTGAATCAGTACGATCTTAAACAGACTCACTGGATCAATTCCTGGTTTGCCTCGTTCGGAGTCGCTATATAAACCGTCGACTTCGTCATAAATGAAACGAAAATCGATGGCGCGTTCGATGTCTCGTAATATATGCTCTTTCGGTACTAAATCTTCTAAGCAGAAAAATTCAATTTGGCTTTGCTGGCTTCGATCTTTTTTCTCGTACATAAAAATCACTCCCTTTAATGATTTTATCATATCATTAAAGGGAGTGGGGTTTTGTCTACAGTCTGAAATGAGAACCGGCCAGCGGCCGGTTCTCATTTTATTTGTTGGATCGAAAGATTCAACTGGTAGTTGCCGTAAGGCAGCAAGTCGTCGAGCAGTGCGTTCAGCGCCGCGCTGTCGGCGAGGATGACTTCGAGGATATAGCAACCGTGTCCGCTGATGCGGTGCGCCGCGCGGATTTCATCGCGCTTGCGGATGAAGTCTTGAAAGGCCGAATGGCAGTCGTTGTTGAGAAAGACATGGATCAATGCCTGCGTCCGGTTGCCGAGCTTTTCTTCGTCGATGCTGATGGTATAGGCTTTTAAAATGGCGGCGTCTTCCAGGCGACGGACGCGATCGGCGGCCGCCTGCCCGGTAAGATGGACTCTCTCGCCAAGTTCTTTCCATTGCAAACGGCTGTTTTGCCTTAAAGCGGATAAAATCTGTTTGTCGGTCTCATCAAGGAACATAACGGACATCCTTTCAGCAATCAAGTTTTAAGGGTGAAAGACTTGACTCAGGCCATAGGAGAAAATGGCGCAAAGAACTATAATGAAAAGAAAAGCAGGAGGAGAAAAATGAAACTGAATTTATTTCGTCATGCAACGATGCTTTTGACGCTGGGAGAAAGAAAAATCTTACTCGATCCGATGCTGGCGCTGCCCGAGACAATGCCGCCCGTAGAAAATTCGCCATTGCCGCGCGCAAATCCTCTTGTGGAATTGCCAAAACGCGCCATGCTTGATGAGGCGGAAGCGATCCTGCTCACGCATTGCCACCGTGATCATCTTGACCAGGCGGCGATTGACGAACTGCCGAAAACGCTGCCGGTCTTCTGTCAGCCGGAGGATGAAAGACGTCTTTTAGAAATCGGCTTTTCGCATGTGATCCCGCTTTTCACTGAGGTTGAGTGGAATGGGATTCGGTTATCGCGCACCGGTGGACGGCATGGTCACGGGGCGACAGCGGCTGCGATGGGTCCGGTATCGGGCTATGTAATCGAAGTGCAAGGGGAAGCAAAACTCTACATTACCGGCGACACGGTCTGGTGTCAGGCGGTTGAAGACGCTCTTTTGCGGCATGCGCCGGAAATCATCATTGCCTACTGCGGCGGCGCGAGATTTCTAAATGACAAGCCAATCACCATGGACGAAAACGATATCAAGGCATTGCTGAAGGCTTCGCAGGCCGATGTCGTGGCCGTGCATATGGAAGCGTTCAATCATTGCCTGCTGACGCGGCAAGCGCTGCGCAGCTTGATTCCGGACGCGCGGCTGAAAATACCGCTGGATGGCGAAGAACTGATTTTTTGAGAAAAGTCGCGTGCCTTTGCAGATAGAAGGCGCGCGGCTTTTTACCTCTTTTGCGGCATGAAAAAGGCCCGCATGCCCAGGGGAGGCTGGAGCATGCGGGCGAATCACCTCCCGAAATTTTTTCAAAAAAGTGCTCTCGCAATTTGCACTACTACCATTCCGCGGCGAAAGCGGATATTCCTGCTTATTATTTGCAATTTTATAAATAGAGTGAATATTGCGCCTGACGCATATTGTTCTTGGGAAAAAACGGGAAAAGAGAAATGACGTTGGGAAAAAGACGTTAATAAAGAAGGCGGCAGCAATCGTTCTTGAGCGCTGGCAGGAATTTGTCCTGCAAAATGGAACTATATAGTGTTAGGTTCTTGCCAGTACGCTATAAGGCGCTTGGCATAGATGAAAAGAAGTCATATCAGGTATCCTGAAAACAGGATGCGTTTTAAGCCGATAGGGAGGTTGACAGGGTGTCGAAAGAAGCTAGCTTTATCGTAATAAAAGGCGAGCCATATGAAGCGGGAACGCGGTTGGCTATTTTAGGCGATGTGTGGATCATTGGGCGCTCCAGCGGTTCTGTTAAGCCTGATTTGGGATTCAGCAACTATTTCGTTTCCCGGCGTCATCTGCAGTTGCATTATCGTGAGGAGAGATACTGGTTGCAGGATTTGGGCAGCAAGCACGGGACGTTGATCAACGGACAGACGATACGGGAACACGAAGAAATCGTTCTCAAGGATGGCGACATTGTCAGTATGGCTTTGGGGAATGTGGTGCTGCGCTATCTGGCATCGAATCAGTTTGAACAAACGATGGAGATCGCCGAGCATCGTTTGCTGGAGCATACCGGCTTTGTGATTGAAAAAGAGCGGCGTCAATGCATCATAAACGGCAAGGTCTCGCCGATGCTCGGCAAAGAGTGGGACTTGCTGCTTCTCTTATACCAGCATGCCAATGGCGTAGTCGGCTATGAAGACATCAAGCGCGTGGTCTGGGCGGAACGTGTTTCTGACGCTGCCGGCGTGCCGGATGTGGAATTGAGCGAGATCAACACGCTGGTATACCGCCTGCGCAAAAAACTGCAGGATAAAGGTTCGTTGATCAAGGCGATTCCGCGTACAGGGTACATGCTGGAAGTGGAATGACAGCCGCTGAAGAATAAGGCGGAAGACCTATTTTATCTTGCGGATGCACGGTGTACAATGACAATAAGAAGTAGTCTGCGAGGTGGTGAATAATATGCAAATTGGCGCATATACTCCGTCATACTCAAATTACAACAATGCCTTGCAAAATCAACAAAAAGCCATGCTGCGCATGGCGACCGGTGAACGGATCAATAAGGCGGCGGACGATGTTGCCGCACTGGCGATCTCGGAAAAACTGCGCGGTCAGATTTCGGGTTCAAACCAGGCGGAACGCAATGCACAGGATTCCATCTCGATGTTGAATGTCGCCGAAGGCGGCATGAACAGCAGCGCTGACACGATGCAGCGCATGCGGGAACTTTCTGTTCAGGCGGGCAATGGAACGCTGACGGATCAGGATCGCTCCATGATTCAGCAGGAAATGAACCAACTGGGCGCGCAGCTGAACAGCAATGTCGGCAATACCCAGTTTAACGGAATCAATACGAATGACGGAACCTTGTCGAACATGACAAGCCAGGTGGGCGCAAATGCCGGGCAGACGGCAACCGCTTCGATCGGCAATACCTCGGCCGCCGGATTAGGCGTCAGTTTCGATGTTTCGACACAGGCAGCGGCGGCAACAACGCTAGATTCGATTGATACGGGCATGGCGAATCTTTCGTCGATTCGCAGCAGCGTAGGCGCGTCTGTGAATGGGCTGCAGTATAGCAGCGATATAGCCTCTTCTTCGGCAGCAAATCTCCAGGCCGCAGAGTCGCGTTACCGCGATGCGGACATGGCGAAAGAGGCGACGCTTTTTGGCGCTTCAGGCATAGGTTTGTACGCGAATATCATGGCGCTCTCCAAGACTATGCAGCAACAACAGGGAATGCTGTCGCTGCTGGCGTAACTCGATGCATAGTGCGGACCGATCGTATGATCGGTCCGTTTTTCTATGCATAAATGCTTTTTTGGCAGGGGATAACGCGAGGAAGGCGAAATACAAACTAAGAAATCGTCTATAAGAATAAACGAAAAGAAAAGCGATGAACGTATCGCCGGAAATGGGGAGTGGTGAAGATGTTTCAGGAAGCGGAACGGATGAAAGGGTTAGGCTCTGCGGTATTTTCTCAGGTTGCGCAGATGCAAAAAGCCGCGCAGGCTGCCGGACAGGATGTGATTCAACTCAGCATCGGCAGTCCGGATTTGCTGCCGGCGGATCATGTTGTTGCGGCGCTGCGCCAAAGCGCAGGCAATGCAGACAGCTACGGCTATACATTGACGAAGGGGCGGCCTGATTTTTTAAACGCCGTAGCCGACTGGTACCGCGAGCATCATGCGGTGACGTTGGACGCGGAAAGCGAAGTCCATTCGCTGATCGGCTCTCAGGAAGGTCTTTCGCATATCGGCCTTTGTCTGGTCAATCCGGGCGATGTCGTATTGGTGCCTGATCCTGGGTATCCCATTTATTGCGCAGGTCCGTTGATGGCGGGAGCGCAGCTTGAATTCATGCCGCTTCGGGCGGAAAACGGCTATCTGCCGGATCTGGCCGCATTAACGCCGGCGGTACTTAACCGAACCAAAATGATGATCTTAAATTATCCCAATAACCCGCTGGCTGCGGTTGCCAGCCGAAGCTTTTTTCAAGAGGTCGTGGCGCTGGCGGCCAAGTACGGTTTTGTCGTCTGCCATGACTTTGCCTATAGCGAGCTGGTCTTTGACGGCTATCGGCCGGAGAGCTTTTTGGCCATACCTGGCGCGAAGGACGTCGGCGTTGAGTTTAATTCGTTGTCGAAAACCTACAATCTATGCGGTTGCCGCGTCGGTTACGTCGTCGGCAATGCGCAGGTCATCGGCTTATTGAGTCGATTGAAATCAAATTTCGATTATGGCGTGTTTGCGCCGCTGCAGGCGGCTGCCGTTGCGGCGTTGACGGGATCGCAGGCGCACGTTCGGGCTACGGCGGATACGTATCAACGGCGGCGCGACGTTGTCGTCGACGGCCTTAACCGGATCGGCTGGCAACTCGATAAGCCCAAGGCGTCGATGTATGTATGGGCTCCGGTGCCGAGCGGGCAAACGTCGCTCGAGTTTACGGCGGACTTATTGAAACATACTGGCGTGGCCGTAATCCCGGGCAGCGCTTTCGGACGCTGCGGCGAAGGTTTTGTGCGCTTTGCGCTTGTCCAACCAGAGGGGCGCTTGGCTGAAGGCGTAGAACGGATTCGCCGCTGGCTGGGGAAATAAGAATGATGACGCAGGAAGTTACGATGGGGAAAACGGCGCTGTTGGTCGGAGCGACCGGTTTGGTCGGTGGAATCTTGTTGAAACGGCTCTTGGCGGATCCGCGCTATGATAAGATCGTGGTCGTTTGCCGCAAAACGGCTTGGCGCGAAGGCGGCAAGCTCATGGTGCGTGAAGGCGACTTTTCCCGTCTGGAAGAATTGACGGCCGATCTGGCGGTTGACGATGTGTATTGCGCGCTGGGCAGCACGCGCAAGAAGGCCGGTTCAAAGGAGGCTTTTGTCAATGTGGATTATGAATATCCGCTTCAATTGGCGCAGCTTGCGCTGCAAAAAGGTGCGAAACGCTTTCTGCTGGTAAGTTCAGCTGGCGCCTCTGCGAAATCCCGTTTCTTTTATCTGAGAACAAAAGGAGCGCTTGAGGATGCGCTGGCGAAGCTGCCGTTTGAGCTGCTGGCCATCGCGCGACCGTCGCTGCTGCTCGGGAAAAGAGATGAGTTCAGGCTGGGCGAGTGGTTCTTGCTTCGCGTCAATCGCTTTCTGCCGTCGCCATGGAGAGGCGTGGAAGCGCAGCAGGTGGCGATTTCTTTGCTTGAGGCTGCCAATAGCGGGCGCGGCGGCTGCAAAGTGATAACGGCGGCGCAATTGCGGCGCATAACGACCTGATAGCGCGAAGCGAGTAGAGGGGGAAGATATGTGAAGATTATCGTTGCACCCGATTCCTATAAAGGGAGTTTGAGCGCTGTGCAAGTTGCGAGTGCGATGGCGCGCGGCATCGGCAGAGTGTATCCTGAGGCGCAGGTGGTTCAGATGCCGATCGCGGACGGCGGCGAAGGTACGGTCGTTGCGATGGTGGCTGCGCTGGGCGGAGAAATGGTGGAAACAACGGTGCAAGGACCGCTTGGCGCGCCGGTTGTTGCGCAGTGGGGCCTTGTCGCCGATGGCGAAACCGCTGTCATTGAGATGGCGGCCGCATCCGGTTTGCCGCTGCTTGGCAGCGCAGAACGCGATCCGCTGCGCGCGAGCAGCTACGGCACCGGCGAGTTGATTGCGGCGGCCTTGGACAAAGGGGCGAAACGGATCATCATCGGCCTTGGCGGCAGTGCGACCAATGACGGCGGCGCCGGCATGGCCCAGGCGCTGGGCGCTAAACTCTATGACGATTGGGGCAAAGCCTTGCAGCCGGGGGGCGCCGCGTTGGCTCGTCTGGAAACGGTCGATCTATCGGCTTTGGATGCGCGGTTGGCGGAAACGGAAATTTGGGTCGCTTGCGATGTGGACAATCCGCTTTGCGGCCCGCGGGGCGCTTCCGCCGTATATGGCCCGCAAAAAGGCGCGACGCCGGAAATGGTTGAACAGCTTGATGCGGCGCTTTCGCTCTATGCCGGAGTCATGACGGAAGCCACCGGACGAGCTGTGGCGGAAAAACCGGGCGCTGGGGCGGCCGGAGGATTGGGCGCCGGACTTTTATGGCTGACCAATGCAAGGCTGAGGCCGGGCGTCGAAATGGTGCTGGAGGTTGCCGAGTTTGAAAAACAACTGCTCGATACCGACTGGGTCCTGACCGGGGAAGGGCGGACCGATCAACAGACCGCATTCGGCAAAGCGCCGATCGGCGTGGCGAGTGCGGCAAAACGACACGCTGTGCCGGTCGCGCTGCTCTCCGGCGGTTTGAGCCAGGGGTGGCAGGCTGTTTTGGCGGCGGGCATTGATGCGGCGGCGAGCGTTGTTCCGGGACCGATGCGCCTGGAAGAATGTCTGGCGGCAGGCGAAGAGCTGGTAGCGGATGGCGCGGAACGGCTTTGCCTGCTCTTAGCGCTGGGCGAAAAATTTAAAAAACGCTAAAAAAAGGATGCCTCCGAATCGGATCGGGGAGGCATCCTTTTTCAGCGTCTCTTTTACTGCTCTGGTTGCTGCAGACCGTGTTTGCGCAGTTTGTTCAGTACGGCGGTATGGGAAAGACCTAACGCCTGACCTAGTTGGCGCGACGTTCGATATTGGCGCTGCGCCTGGCGCAAAACTTCCCGTTCGGTATCGGCCATGACCTCGCTTAGCTTGCGTTGGCGCGAGGCTGTCGGCGGCGGCGTGTTCGTCCCTTCGCGATACAAGAGGATGTGCTCGGACAAGAGTACGGAACCGTCAACGATATTGACCGCGCGTTCGATGACGTTCTCCAATTCACGGATATTGCCCGGCCAATGATAATGTTCAAGCGTGTGCAAGGCGGCTTCGCTGATCGCGTCGACCTGCTTGTTCAGCTTGGCGGTGAAACGCTGCAGGAAGTATTGGGCTAATAAAGGAATGTCTTCGCGCCGTTCGCGCAGTGCCGGGATGTATAAGGGGATGACGTTCAGACGATAGTAGAGGTCTTCGCGGAAGCGATCATTGGCGATCATGTCCTCTAAGTTCCGATTGGTTGCGGCCAGGATACGGACGTCGACCGAGATCTCGCGACTGCCGCCGATGCGCCGGATTTTTTTATCCTGCAGGACGCGCAGCAATTTCGCCTGCAAGGGGCCGGAGATTTCGCCGATCTCATCCAAGAAGAGCGTGCCGCCGTTGGCCAACTCAAACAAGCCTTGTTTGCCGCCTTTGCTGGCCCCGGTGAAAGCGCCCTCTTCATAACCGAACAATTCGCTTTCGAGCAGGGTGTCGGGGATGGCGGCGCAATTGACCGGGATGAAGATTTCATCGCTGCGTGAAGAGGCGGAATGGAGCGCGCGGGCGAACAGCTCTTTGCCGGTGCCGGTCTCGCCGCGAATGAGGACGGTCGAACCGCCGCGGGCATAGGCCTTGGCAAGGGCGACGACCTGTTTCATGCGATGGCTGACATGCAGGATTTCGGAGAAGGTAAGCGGCATCTGACTCGCCATCTTTTGTACCAGATCGCGGACATCGCGGATGTCCTTCAAGATCGCGACGGCCCCGATGGTCTTGCCGCTTTGGTCGGTCACGGGACGGCTGCTGATCAGGTAGTGGCTTTGCGAATCTTTCTGAAAGAACTCTCTGTTGTTGAACGTCTTGCCGTGATGCAGCGTCTCGAGCAAGAGCGGATTGTCCGGCAGGACGTCGGATAAAGGACGGCCGAGCATGTCGGAATGGGGAATGTGCAGGATTTGTTCCGCCGCAGGGTTGTATTGCGTCACGCAACCGTCGTGCGCGATGGCGAGGATGCCGTCGCTGACCGAAGTCAGAACCGCTTTAAGCTGTTCGGCGCGTTCCTGATGCGGCATCAGATCGATCGGATGCACTTCTAAGATGCCGCTGATGCTTTTTAAATGATCGATCAGTTCCTGGTAAGCGATGCTTGAAAGAGGAACGATTTCCAGATACATGGTGCGCAGTTCGACTTCCATGGAGAGGATGTTGATCTTTCGTTCGGCCAGAGCCTGAGAAATATCGAGTACCAACCCGACTCGATCCAGGTTAGGTATTTTGAAACGCATAAAAGGCCACCTTTCTGCGACGATAGTCTATCTTCATAAGAATTAGGCAAAATAAGAAAAAAACCTGCCTGTTTGGAAATAAAATATTCCAAGCGTAACGATTTACTTCCGAGAATCGGAAACAAATCGTTACAAGAAGACTGAAAAATCCTGACAAAACGGGAGTTTAGAACTTGGCACGCTTCTTGCTATATAGTATCGACGTAAACCCATTATAATATTTTTGGAGGGATTCGGCATGATTATTGGTGTAGCAAAAGAGATCAAAAACAATGAAAATCGGGTAGGTCTGACTCCAGCAGGTGTGGAAGCACTTTGTAAAGCCGGTCATTCGGTCATGGTGGAAAAAGAAGCCGGTTTGGGCAGTGGATTCTCTGATGAAAGCTATCAAAAAGCCGGTGCGGTTATCATGGCTGATAAGCAGGCTATGTTTGATAAATCGGAAATGATCATTAAAGTAAAAGAGCCGATTGCATCTGAATATGGCATGTTCCATGAAGGCCAAATCCTCTATACTTATTTACATTTAGCTCCGGAACCTGCGCTGACGAAAGCGCTGTTGGAGAAAAAAGTCATCGGCATCGCATATGAAACGATTGAAGGCGCGAATCACTCGCTGCCGCTCTTGTCCCCGATGAGCGAAGTGGCTGGCCGGATGTCGGTACAAATCGGCGCTCAATTCCTGGAAAAACCTTGGGGCGGCAAAGGTATTCTGCTGGGCGGCGTTCCTGGCGTTGATGCAGCGCAAGTCGTCATCGTCGGCGGCGGCATCGTAGGCACCAATGCTGCAAAAATGGCGTTGGGCATGGGCGCACGCGTTACGATCATCGATCGTTCCATCGATCGTCTGCGTTATTTGGATGACATTTTCTCCGGTCGTGTCGTGACCGTAATGTCGAATAGCTATAACATCGCCCGTTGGGCTAAGAAAGCCGACCTGCTTGTTGGCGCGGTACTGTTGCCGGGTGCAAAAGCGCCTAAACTGGTGACGGAAGAAATGGTAAAGAGCATGGAACCTGGCTCGGTAATCGTCGACGTTGCCATCGACCAAGGCGGCTCGGTAGAAACGATTGACCGCGTTACCACGCATAGCGAACCTACGTATACCAAATACGGCGTTGTGCATTATTCCGTAGCGAATATGCCGGGAGCAGTAGCCAGAACCTCCACGATGGCGTTGACGAATGTGACGCTTGACTACGCGCTGCAAATTGCCAACAAAGGCTGGAAGAAAGCGCTGCAGGAAAATGCCGGTCTGGCAAAAGGCCTGAACGTTGTAGATGGAAAAATCACCTACAAAGCAGTCGCAGAAGGCTTGAAACAAGACTACACTCCGGTGGAAAAAATCCTCGGCTAAGAAAGATAAATGAAAGACGGCTGCCTCTTTTCAGAAGGGGCGGTCGTTTTTTTTTTTTATGCCTTACTAGGCGAGCAAGAGAGAAAGTTGCATGCGTTGAGCGCCGCGCCGTAGAATGGTCATTGCCGAGACTTCTCATTTCAGATAAAATGAAGATGAGAAAAATGAGAAAAGGCAAAGAGATGGGGATGAAGGGATGACTAGACTGCAAGGCGTGCAAATTGCCACGCAACAAATCGCCGAGGCGATATCGAGTGTCTTGGGCATGGATGTCACGATTGTCGATGAAACGATGGTTCGCATCGCTGGTACCGGCTGTCACCAAAATACAATCGGTCAGGATATAACCGGGAACAATGTCTATAGCCAGGTGCTGAGCGGCGGTAATGAATACTTGATCAGCGACGTCAGTACGAGCCATGCCTGCGAAAACTGCGGCCGGCGCGACAGTTGCGCCGAGTTGGCGCAGCTGTGCTGCCCGGTCTTATTGGGACAGGAGACCATCGGCGTGATCGGTTTGGTCGCTTTTTCCGTAAAGCAGCAGCGCGAGCTGGCCGAACAGGGGCCGCAACTGTTGGTCTTCATGCGCAAAATGGCGGAGCTGGTGGCTGCGAAAGTATTGGAAAGCGAAGCGATGCAGCGGACGTTGCTGCTTAAAAACCAGATGGAGACCGTTTTGAATTTTGTTGCGGAAGGAATTGTTGCGGTCGATCATCAGGCGAGGATCATCAATCTTAATTATGCGGCGGAAAAGCTGCTCAAGGTGAAGGCGAGCGAAGTGATCGGCTTTCATATCAGCGAGGTTTTTCCCGGCACGCCAGTGGAAGAGGTGCTGCGCGACGGTAATGGCTTTGTTGACCGGGAAGTGAAACTGTGGCAACGCGGCAAGCAGCATCATTATTTCATCAGCGCGAAACCGATGCTGCAGGGCGTCGTCGTTCAAGGCGTGGTAGCCAGTTTCCGTTTGGCCGGAACGCAGGTCGGACCGGCGCCGAGCACGTCTCCGGTCGAGTTCGAAGATATTATCGGTACGAGCCGGGCGCTGCATCAGGTGCTGGATGAGGCGAAACAGGCTGCGAGCGGAACGTCGACGATTCTGATCGGCGGCGAAAGCGGTACAGGAAAAGAAGTGTTGGCGAAAGCGATTCATTTTGCCAGTGAGCGCAGAATGGGGCCGTTTGTCGCCGTCAACTGCGCGGCCATTCCCGAGACGCTGCTTGAAAGTGAACTGTTCGGTTATGAGGAGGGCGCGTTCACCGGAGCGCGCCGCGGCGGCAAACCGGGGAAATTCCAGATGGCGAACGGCGGTACGCTGTTTCTCGACGAAATCGGCGATATGCCGATCGCCTTGCAGGTAAAGTTGCTTCGCGTCCTGCAGGACAAGCTGGTGGAACGGGTGGGCTCGCTGCAGGCGATCGCGGTAAATGTCAGAATATTGGCGGCCAGCAATCGTGATTTGAGTGAAATGGTAAACGAGGGGCGTTTTCGCGAAGATCTCTTTTACCGCCTGCATGTAATCAGCTTGCATCTGCCTGCGTTAAGGCAACGCAAGGAGGATGTACTTTTATTGGCGCAACATTTTTTGCAGCAGCAATCGCAAGCGTATGCTAAGGATTTGCAGGGCTTTGATGCGGCGGCTATGGAATGTCTGACGGAATATGAATGGCCGGGCAATGTGAGGGAACTTGAGAATGCGGTGGAATGCGCGGTCGTTAAAGCGTCGAGTGCGACGGTAACTGTGGCGGATTTGCCGAACCGTCTGCGCAGTGCGCGGGAAACCGCGCCGGAAAAGAAGCGGTTGGCGACAGCGCTGGCCTCTTTCGGCAGCGATGTTGACGGCAAGCGGCAAGCTGCGTTGAGCATGGGCATCAGTCTGGCGACGCTATATCGGAAAATGAAGAAGTATGGCTTGGAGTAATGTGAGAAGTTTCGCAAAATTTATCAGATGTTCTCATGTCGTGCTGAGAAATCAACGGGGAGATTCCTGCATCAACGGGAATCTCCCTTTTGGCATGAATCTTGCAAAGAAAGTAAGCAGGCAAGAAAAAAGCTGATTTCAGATGCGAAGAACAGCGATTCGTGAAAGATAAAGAGGAGGCTATAACATGAAGCAAGCGACAAATCCATTATGGCAGGAATTCATCAAGGCGATTAAAGTGGAAGTGGTGCCTGCGCTCGGCTGTACGGAGCCGATATCCTTAGCGCTCGCGGCGGCCACTGCGGCGAAACGTCTGGCTAAGCCGGTCGAACGGATTGAAGCGAAAGTTTCGGCGAACCTGATGAAAAACGGCATGGGGGTCACGGTTCCCGGAACCGGTACGACCGGCTTGCTGATTGCGGCGGCTGTCGGCGCACTGGGCGGCGATCCCGACGGAAAACTGGAAGTTTTGAAGAAACTGACGGCGCAGCAGATCGCAGCGGGCAAAAAAATGATCGAAGAAGAAAAAGTAGTCCTGACGACTGCCGACGTCGAGAATATCCTCTACTCCGAGGCCAAGGTCGTGAACGGTAAGGATTGGGTGAGAGTTTGCATCGCCGATTATCATACGCAGGTGGTTCTGATCGAAGAAAATGGCGAAGTGGTTTATCGCCTGGCGGAAGAAGCAAACGGCGCTAAAAAGGCGGAGAGCTACTCGATGGCCGGCGTTCGTGCCAAAGATGTTTTTGATTTTGCCGTACAAGCGCCGCTAGAAATGATCTCTTACATCGGCGAAGCGGCCCGACTGAACGATTGTCTGTCGAAGGAAGGCATGAGCGGTCAATACGGACTTCACATCGGCGCGACGCTGTGCCGCCAAATTGACAAAGGATTGATGACGGACGGTTTACTGACGCATATCCTGATGCGGACGACGGCGGCTTCCGATGCCAGAATGGGCGGTGCGACGTTGCCGGCGATGACGAATTCCGGTTCCGGCAACCAGGGCATTACCGCGACGATGCCGGTACTTGTCGTAGCCGAGCATCTTAAGGCGTCGCAGGAAACTACGCTGCGCGCACTGCTCCTCTCGCATCTGATGGCGATCTACATTCACAGCAAGCTGCCGAAGCTGTCGGCGCTTTGCGCGGTAACGACTGCGGCGATGGGAGCGGCAGCCGGGATGGCGTATCTGCTGAAAGGCGATCTTGAGACGGTAAGCATGGCGATATCGAGCATGATCGGCGATTTGGCCGGTATGATCTGCGACGGCGCTTCGAATAGCTGCGCAATGAAGGTCTCCACTTCGGTAGCGGCCGCCTACAAAGCGGTGTTGATGGCGCTCGAGGGAATGCAGGTCACTGGCAGCGAAGGCATTGTGGCGGATGATGTGGATGATTCGATCGCCAATCTGGGTGAACTGGCTTGCCGGGGCATGGTGGAAACGGATGATCAGATTCTGAAAATCATGTTGAATAAAGCGTAAACAGCAAGAGTCGCGATAAAAATTTATTGCGGCTCTTTTCTTTTACAGGTTTTTGTTTATGAATAGCGAAACAAATTCATAATGATATCGATGAAGCGATCGACACTGGCTGAGGGCAAGGTGATGAAATGAATGCGAAAAGACAGCATAGGCTGATCCTTGTCATAGGTCTCTTCGGGCTGCTGTTGTGGGTGTCTCGTATTGCTGCAGCTGCCGGCGTCATGTTTGAAGGAGCGGAACTGTACAGCATTAATTATGGAATTGGTTCGTTTAGTGCAGAAGATCGTGCTGCGGTTGTCTCGAATCGAATTCAAGTCTTGGCGGATAATTCGCAGATTGCGCTAGAGGTGGAAGAAGCGCCCTATCCGGGCGGTATGGATGTGATTGTCGGAAAACAGGTATTGTTTTCGATTACGGATGAAGAGGCCGCTGCTGCAGGACAATTACGCAGCGAATTGAGCACGCAGCGCTGGATGATTATTAAACAAGCAGTGATTTCTTATCGGGAAGCACGCGCTGAAAAAAGTGTTTGGATGCGCAGCGGTATTGGACTAACAGGGACGTTACTCGTCTATGGCGCTTTACGCGGCATGCGATTTATCCGTCCGTGTATTGAACGAAAACTGATCACATTACAAAAGAATGTCGCATTATTGCCAAAAGATTTGAGCGGCTTTCTACAGCGGCAGATAATTGGTAGCGCTGTCGTCTTGTTACGGCCGATTTATTTACTGCTACGGGGAAGCTTGGTGATTGTGTATCTGATCATGCTGCTGCGCTTGTTTCCCGCGAGTGTTCCGTATGCGGAGGGCCTGTTGTCCTATATTATCCAACCGGCGCACAATATGGTTATTGGCATCGTCGAATATTTACCGAATCTGGTGACGGTGTTATTGATCATCTTGCTGAGTCGTTATCTGTTGAAAGGCGTGCGGCATGTTGCCGGCCAGATTGAAACAAAAGAGATTGTCGTTGACGACTTTGATGCGGAGTGGGGGATGCCAACCTACAATATTGTAAGGTTTCTGATGTTGGCGCTGACGTTGATTGCTGTATTCCCTTATTTACCGGGCGCCCAATCACCGGTATTTCAAGGGATCAGCGTCTTCTTAGGCTTGCTGATTTCGCTGGGATCTTCGTCGATGGTGAATAATATATTTTCTGGATTTGTACTGATTTACACGAGGGCGTACCGGATTGGCGATTATATTATGGTCGGAACGCATTTTGGCAAGGTTATCGAACGCTCTATCCTGGTAACGCGTCTCTTAACGCCGAAAAATGAAACAGTGACGCTGCCGAATGCTACGATGCTGAGCAGTAATATTATCAATTATAGTGCGCAAGCGTCTGGTGGAGGATTGATCCTTCATACGGAAGTCACAATTGGCTATGATGTTTCATGGCGAAAAATCCATGCGCTCTTGCTGGCTGCCGCTGCTAAGACAGAAGGAATCCTGAAGGAGCCGTTGCCATTCGTGCTGCAAACGGGGTTAGACGATTTTTATGTGAAGTATGAATTGAATGCTTTTACGCGACAAGCCGATCAGATTCCACTTTTGTATTCGCGACTGCATCAAGCGATACAGGATGCGTTTCATAAAGAGGGAGTTGAAATCATGTCGCCTCATTATGCCGCTTGGAGAAACGGCGAAGCTGCGGCGATTCCGTTAAGCGATGCTAAACAATGGGAGGAATTTAAATGCAAAGAGTGACGATGAATAATATCTGCAAAGGCATGGTGACGGCGCGCAATGTATATGACGCGGCCGGGCAGGTTCTGGTAAAGGCGAACATGGTATTGATCGAGCAATATGTGAATCGCCTGCGCCGCATGAATATAGGCTCCATCTATGTGGTGAACCCGCTGCTTGAGAATGTTGAGTTGCCGGAAATGATCAAGGAGGAAACGCGCGTCAATGCGGTGAAGGCGGTGCAGGCCGCGTATCAGGCGTATCCGAAAGGCGAAGAGGTCGACAGCCGGAACGTGGAAAACATCGCGGATAAGATCGTCGAAGAGGTGCTGTCCAATCGCCAACAGATGCTGCAGGGAACCGACATGCGCACGTACACGGATTACCTGTACGCGCATGCAGTCAATGTGGCGATCCTGTCGGTCATGATCGGCGTGAATATGGATTATAATAACAGCCGCCTCAAGGACTTGGCCTGGGGCGCGTTGATGCACGACCTGGGTGAAATGAAAGTGCCTCCGGAAATTTCCGGCAAGCAGGGCAAGCTTTCACCGGAGGAATGGTCGGAGGTGAAAAAACATCCGGAACTGGGCTTTGAATTGTTGCGCAAAGGGAGCCTTGCTATTCCGCTGCCGGTTGCGCATATTGCGTTTCAGCATCATGAGAATTTTGACGGAAGCGGCTATCCGCGAAATTTGCAAGGGGAAGAGATTCATGAATACGCCCGTATCGTTGCGGTTGCCAACGTCTATGACGCCTTAGTGGCGGACCGGCCGTTTCGTCCCGGTTTTGCCACTCATATGGCCTGCGAGATGATGATGACGATGGCCGGACGCTTTTTGGATACGGATATTCTAAAAGTGTTTTTGGAACGCGTCGCCAGCTATCCGATCGGCAGTGTGGTACGCCTCAGCAACAAGGAAACCGGCGTTGTCACGGCCGTGCCGGAAGGAATGGCCTCGCGGCCGCAGGTGAAAATTATCCTCGATGACAAGGGGCGGGTCTGTGCGGGCGAAGAATGCGAACGCGACCTGAGCAAGGAACTGACGTTGTTCGTCGACCGGGTACTCGATGAAGAAGCGGTGATCAAGATCGGCAATTTATACGCCAAGAGCAAAAATGCGGGACGAGAGGAATGAAAAGAGAAAATGCTGCCGCTTCTTTCGCTTGGAGAGGATGTCAAATCGTGGTATAATAGGCGCAAACAGCAGCCGGCCGATGGCCGGTTTTTGCTTACCCGGACAGGCGAATGAACGAATGAGGGAGTAAGAGACAACGATGTGGCGACGTTTTTTTTCTAATTTGCAACAGGATTTGAAAGTGTATCTGCTTGTTTTGGCGGCGACCAGCTTGCTGCGCCTGCTTTTTATAGTTTTCTTGCAGCGTTATATGGAAGCGAGCAGCGGTTGGAGCGATATTCTGCAGTCGCTGTATTACGGACTGCGCGTCAGTTTAAAGAGCGCCGGCGGCATAGCGCTGCTCAGTTTCGCTGCCGCTACGCTGCCGGCGACGTTTTGGCGGCGCTGGCCGGCAGCGCGTTTGCGCTTGGGGCTGGGCAGCGCAGGCTTGGCGCTGACCAGCCTGCTTTTTCAGGCGCGAATTCCTTATTATGAACAGTTCCGCATGAGCTTCAATCAGTTCGTATTTACCGGACTGTATGACGATCAGGCGGCGCTGCTTTCGACGATGCTGGAACAGTATCATCTGCTGCCGCGTCTCGCTCTTGCGCTATTGACTTCGATCATCCTGGCGTTCTTGCTGAAGCGTTTCCTGGCCGCGCCGGTGTGGCAGCCGGCAGCGGCCAAGGATGCGAGAGTACGCTGGCTGCGGCGTGCCGTTCTGGTAGGCGTGCTGGTCCCGTTCATTCTTTTTTCGCGTTTTAGCGGCAGTCTGACGTATGCTTATGACGTCAGCTGGGAGAATGCCGGCGTAACGAAAGACCGCTTCTTGAATGAAGCGATCCTGGATGATTTTACGGCGCTATATCGTGCCTATGTCTTGCATGAACGGATCCGCGTTTCCACAGGCTTGGCGGTCGATGGCGGTCGGATGGCGGAATACGGCGAACGGCTGGCGCATCGTCCCCTAAAGGGCGATCAAACGGCCGATGCGTTTCGCAAGAACGCGCAAGGCGCTAAAATAGCAAAACCACGGCAGGTATTTTTGATTATCGGCGAAAGCTACGCCAACTGGCCGTTGCTGCCGGAATATGAGAAGCTGGGGATTGCCGAAGGGATGAAGGAGCTTTTGGCCGCTCCGGATGCGGCATACGTGCCGGCTTTTCTGCCGAATGGCATGGGGACGATTGCCGGAATCAACGGGATCATTACCGGCTTCAGCGAGGTGAATCTGTATCTTAACTATCAGGCGCAAAGTTATCAGAGCCCTTATGAAACGTCCTTGGCGCCGCAAATGAAGCGCCTGGGTTACCGTACGAACTTTTGGTATGCAGGCGCCAGTTCATGGGAGCGGATTAAGGATTTCACGCTGGCGCAAGGCTTTGATCATTTTTATGCGAGCGGCGATCTGGCGAAATCGGGTACGAACGTCTGGGGCGCGGACGATAAGGACCTCTATGCCGCAGTCCGTGACGGCGTGCGTGAGGAGGAAGCTGCGCTGCATGTGCTGATGACGCTGTCCAATCATCCGCCGTTTACCGCGGATCTGGCCGCAGAAGGCTTCGATGCCGAAAAGCTGAAGGCTGCGCTGCCCAAGGAGGTGGCAGGCAACGCGCAGACGATAAAAGAATTGGGACATTTTTGGTATGCGGATCGTCTGATGGCTCGTTTCATCCGAGAGATGCGGGAACGTTATCCGGACAGCCTGTTCCTTGTCGTCGGAGATCATGCCGATCGCTTGAACATAGAAACGCAGCCGGGCATGTACAAGCAGTACGGCATTCCGTTCATCGTCATTGGCAGCGGCGTCAGCAAGACGATTTTTCCGCCCAAGGCGTCGGGCAGCCATATGAATGTGACGCCGACGCTGCTTGAACTGATTGCTCCGGCCGGCTTTGAGTATTATTCGGTCGGTGAAAGTCTGACGCGCGGTAATGATTTTGCCTATAATATTCAAATGTACATGAATCATGCTGCTGTGGGAAATCTGGATACCGGCGAAGAAGAGTGTATCAGCGGGCAGGCTACGAATGAAACGCCGCAACTGGCGGAGCGGCAAAGCGAAATCGATGCCGGTCGTGCGTTTTCCTGGTGGCGAATTCAGCGCGGCGCACAGCTTAGCGCCTGGGAATAGCGGCGTGGACAAGCAGAAAAAAGGGGGCGAGAGGATGACGAGGAAAGAAGAGGAAACCGACAAGGCGAAGCGCCTGCTTGCATTGACGGCGTTGCAGCGGCATGTGACGCAAGAGAACGGAACGGAGCCTCCCTTTGCCAATGAATACTGGGATCGATGGGAGCGCGGCCTTTATGTCGATGTTGTCTCAGGGGAAGTCCTGTTTAGTTCGCTGGACAAATTTGACGCCGGTTGCGGCTGGCCAAGCTTTTCCCGGCCGGTCGAGGGAGCTGCGATAACGGAAAAAGAGGATCGGAGCCACGGCATGTTACGCACGGAAGTGCGCAGCCAAAAAGGCGGTTCGCATCTCGGGCATCGTTTTCCTGACGGGCCTGGGCCGGACGGAAACCGCTATTGCATCAATTCGGCGGCGCTCAAGTTTATTGCCTATGAGGATTTGGCGGACGCGGGCTACGGAGAATACCGCGCGTTGTTCTTACAGTCTGAAAAGGAGCGGCATGAAACATGATAGAAATCGCAGCGGCGGCGAGAGAATACATTTTGCAACGAGGCGGGCGCCTTTATTTGCATGACTACGGGAATCTGAGGCTGTGTTGCGGGCAGATGAATCCGGGGCCGTCCGTGCGCATTGGCCTGCCGCCGCATAAGACGGGCTATGAATGCCGCCGCCTTGACGGGATAGATGTATATTTGCCGCGCGGTTTTTCCTATGCGGCAAAGCTGACGATACAGTTTCGTCGTGTCCTGTGTTTTGACGATTTATACCTGGACGGCTGGAAATTACTCTAGTGCGGGCAGGAATTCGCCATTGTCTGAAGAATATATACACTTTATAATGTAACAAACTAGAGCCGACATGTAAGGATCGTGAAGACATGTCGAGGAGGTCGACGGAAATGAAAGGTCGCCAAATCGCGCTCTTGCCGGAAAAAAGCGAAGAATACGTCCAGCTGCTGGTGCGCCGCGCCGGCTTGTTGTTCGTTGTCTTCATTCTTCTGCAAAGCGTCGGCGGCCAGAGCGGACAGTCTTTTTTGGGGCTGGCTGTTTTCGGCTTTGCGTCCCTCGCCTATAACCTTGCGGCGGAAAAAACGAAGTTCGGCAAAGGGCCGTGGGATTTGCTGCTGAACCTTTTTTTTGCGGTCGCCATTACCGCGCAGGCCGCTTTGTTCAGCGGCATCCTTTTCCAACTGCTGTTGGCGCGTATCGCACTGCGCATTTCGCCGGCGAAAATCCCGCGCGTGACGTTCTTGCTCAGCGGTTTGTATCTGCTCAGCGCCTGGAGTTTGAACAGTGGGGGAAGCGCTTTCTTCTGGCGGCTGGCGTATGAAGTCTTAGTGATGGCGATTTTGGCTGCTGCGGCGCTTTACCTGCAATTGGTGATGCAGCGCAATCTGGATAATGTGCAAAAGATGCAGGAATTGACGCGGAATAATGACTCGATTCAGTTAAAAGCGGTTACTGATGAATTGACCGGCTTGTATAATTTTAGAGCGTATCAGGAAAAAGTTGGCAAGCTGGAACAGTATGCGCTGATGGTGCTTGACCTTGACCATTTCAAAAAAGTGAATGACACGTACGGTCATGATTTCGGCAATAAGGTGCTGGTGCGCCTGGGCGCGATCATCCATAAAAGTTTGCGCAGGAGTGATCTGGCGTTTCGTTACGGCGGTGAAGAATTCGTCATCTTGCTGCCGGGGGCAAACGCGGAGCTTGCGCTGCAGGTTGCCGAGCGGCTGCGGCTTCAGGTTGCGCAAAGCTGCTTTAGCTGCAAAGGCGTTGCGGTTCCGGTGAGCGTATCGATCGGCGTGGCAGTCAATGACGGCCGCTATGGCGAAGAAGCCGTCTTTGCGTGTGCGGACAGCGCGCTTTATAAAGCAAAGCGTGACGGACGTAACCGGACGGAATTGTTTGAAGAGGAACTGGCGTTGGTCTGCCGTTTATAAATTAGCTGGAAACGGGGCAGGCCTGAGAACGTTTGCTTTATAACCGGAGGGGATGGCTCCGGGTTTTTGCTGTGGTCAGAGGATGCCGAACAATGAAAAGGAGTGCTGCATGAATCTTTATTTTGATACGGCGCAAGGGCCGGTTTTTCGTCCGCCAAGTGAAGCCAACAGCTTTTTGTTGCGCGTGACGGTCGGCTGTTCGCATAATCGCTGTACGTATTGTAATATGTATCGAAGCGTTCCTTTCCAGGTGCGCCCGCACATTGAGGTGCAGCGCCAGATAAAAATGGCTTTGCCGCACCGGCAGGACATTCGCCGGATTTTTCTTGCCGACGGCAATGCACTGGTTTTACATACGGAGCGTTTGCTGCCGATTCTGCAAGAACTTCGCGATGCGTTTCCGCGCCTGCAGCGCGTGTCCTGCTATGCCGGGCCGCGCGATATCCTTGCAAAGCGGCCGGAGGAACTGCTGGCGCTTAAGGAAGCCGGTCTGAGACTGATTTACTATGGCATGGAGTCGGGCGACAGCGACGTATTGCAGCGGGTGCAAAAAGGCGTCGACGGACCGCAGTCGATCGAGGCCGGACAACGGATCCGGGCGGCCGGAATGAAGCTATCGCTGATGATGATTCTCGGCCTGGGCGGCCGGGAGGCCAGCGCTGCGCATGCGAAAAACACCGCCGCGGCGGTCAGTGCGATTTGTCCGGACCTGCTGAGCGCGCTGACGCTGATGCTTTACCGGGGCAGCGAGTTGAAAGAAGAATTCGAAGCGGGCACGTTTGCGATTTTGAATCCGGCAGAACTGATGGAAGAACTGGGGCGGATCGTCGAGGCGATTCGCTTCCCGGAAGGGCACCACTGCCTGTTTCGCAGCAACCACATTTCAAACTACGTCAACCTTGCAGCGACGCTGCCGAAAGAGCGCGAGCGCCTCTTGGCCGACATTGCCCTGGCGACAAAAAAGCTGCAGCAGGTGAAGGAATGGGACCCTTATAATTGCGTCGAACGCTAAGCGAAGCAGCAGGGATTTTTCTTCGCGCGGCGAATAGGATTAGGAATAAAAGTGAAGTACAGCGACTGACGGTTGCGGCGAAGGCTGCGCCGAAGGGGCGGACAAGATAACGCGGTTTCTCAGTCTGACGCATGGGCGGCAGACAAGGAGACCACGTACAGGGATGAGCGCGCCAGCCGGAGACCTGTTTTCGGCTGCGGGTTTGTTGCATCTTTCCGTCCTTAGGGACGGATTTTTCATTTTAAAAGGGAGTGATGGCATGGCGGAAGAAAGACTGGGCGTCGTCGGAATCGTTATCGAAGACAGTCTGAAGGCAGGGGATATCAATCATATTCTCAGCCAATACGGCGAAATTATCATCGGACGCATGGGCGTGCCGCGCGTGTCGCATAAAGAGCGCGGCGTGTCGGTGATCTCCTTGATCGTGCATGGGACCAATGATGAAATCGGCGCGATGACCGGGCGGCTCGGCAATGTCAAAGGCGTTCAGGTGAAATCGGCATTGAGCAGCCGTTAAGGAGGACAGAAATGGAGCGATGGGAAGAGGATTTTCTTGGGCGGCGTCAATTGCCGAAGGCGGCCTATTACGGCATCCATACGCTGCGCGCCTCGGAAAATTTCGCAGTCAGTCGTCAACGCGTTCATCCGGAACTGATTAAGGCGTTGGCGCTGGTCAAAGAGGCGGCCGCGGAGATGAACATGAAGACCGGCTGTCTGGAAAAAAGAATCGGCGAAGCGATCTGCCAGGCCGCTGCAGAGGTTGCGCAAGGCGAATTGGCGGAGCAGTTCATTCTCGATGCGCTGCAAGGCGGCGCAGGAACGTCGACGAACATGAACATGAATGAAGTGCTGGCGAATCGGGCGATCGAAATTCTCGGCGGAGAAAAAGGGGATTATGCGCTCGTGCATCCGCTTGACCATGTGAATTTATCGCAGTCGACCAATGACGTGTATCCTACGGCGCTGCGCATTGCGGCGATCCGTCTTCTCTTGCCGCTGGCGCAGGCTTGCGCCGATCTGCAAGGTTCTTTGCAAAAAAAAGAAGCCGAGTTCGCGGGCGTGCTTAAATTGGGCCGGACAGAAATGCAAGATGCGGTGCCGATCACACTGGGACAGGAATTTTCCGCCTGGGCGGAGGCGATCAGCCGTGACCGTTGGCGTCTTTATAAAGTGGAAGAACGTTTGCGCAAAGTCAATTTAGGCGGAACCGCGGTCGGTACCGGGATTAACGCCGATCGGCGTTATGTCTTTGGCGTGGTGGAACGACTGCGTGCGCTGACGGGACTTGGTCTTGCCAAAGATGAGAATCTGATGGACGGCACGCAAAACGCCGACGTTTTCGTTGAGGTGGCCGGATTGATCAAAGCCTGCGCCGCGACGTTGGTCAAATTGTGCGGCGATTTGCGTCTGCTTTCGTCCGGGCCGCGCGGCGGTTTTGGCGAAATCAAGCTGCCGCAGCTGCAGGCTGGTTCCTCGATTATGCCGGGCAAGGTGAATCCTGTCTTGCCGGAAATGGTGACGCAAGTCGCCTACCAGGTCATGGCGCAGGATTTGGCGATCACGCTGGCGGTGCAGGGCGGGCAACTCGAATTGAACGCGTTTTTACCGCTCTTGTCCGCCAACCTGCTGCCTGCGCTGGAAAGTCTTGCTCTGGCGATCCGGCAACTGGCGTTTTCCTGTATCGACGGCATTGAAGCGGCGCCTGACGTGTGCCGCCGTCACTTGGAATCGAGTATGGCGCTGGCGACTGCGCTGGCGCCGTTGGTCGGCTATGACCGGGCGGCGGAATTAGCCAAACGGGCCCTGGCGGAAGGCAAGAACATCAAAGACGTCATTTTGCAGGAACAGCTACTGTCGGATTCGGAAATCAGTTCGTTGCTGCGTCCGGAAGTGTTGACTCGGCCGGGAAGCGTCGTTAAGAAGTAGAGGAGGAAACGAATATGCATAACACGCCGCGCGGCAACCGCTTGCATATTGCATTGTTCGGTCGGCGCAATGCCGGAAAATCGAGCTTGATCAATGCGTTGACGCGTCAAGAGCTGGCGATCGTATCGCCGGTTGCCGGAACGACGACCGATCCGGTTTATAAAAGCATGGAGATTGTTCCGCTTGGCCCGGTCGTGGTGATTGATACGGCGGGACTCGACGACGAAGGGGAACTGGGGCTGCTGCGCGTCGAAAAATCGCTCGCGGTGCTGGCTAAGACCGATTTGGCGGTGCTGGTGCTTGATGGGAGGCAGGAACCCGGTCACTGTGAGGAAGAGGTCGCGAAGCAGTGCTGCGCCCGCAAGATTCCCTTGCTGCTTGTCGTCAATAAAAGTGATTTGACCGAATCGTCCGCAGGGCAAAGCGGGCAACTGCAGCAGTCGTTGCAGGCGGCCGGCGTAGTGAACGTCAGCGCACTGACGGGCCAGGGAATTGGCGATCTCAAGGTTGCGCTGGTGCGTCATGCGCCGCCGCACTGGGATGAACAGACGCTGGCCGGGGATTTGGTCAGTCCGGGCGATACGGTCGTGCTGGTTGCGCCGATCGACCTTGCCGCGCCGAAAGGACGTTTGATTCTGCCGCAGGTACAGGTCATCCGCGATCTTTTGGATCATGATGCGATGCCATATATCGTGAAGGAGCGCGAAATGAAAGAATGCATGGCGTCGCTTGCCAAACGGCCGCGTCTTGTGATTACCGATTCGCAGGTTTTTCTCAAGGCCGATGCGGATACGCCGCCGGATGTCTTGCTGACGTCGTTCTCGATCCTGTTCGCGCGTTATAAGGGCAGCCTGGAGGCCTTGGTCAGCGGCGCCAAGACGTTGCTTGAGCTCAAACCCGGCGATCGGGTGTTGATCAGCGAAGGCTGCAGCCATCATCGGGTAGAAGACGATATCGGCAGCGTTAAGCTGCCGCGCTGGATACGGCAGCATGTCGGCGGCGAGATCGAATTTGAGTGGAGCAGCGGGCATACGTTTCCCCGTGATCTTTCCTCGTACCGTCTGATCGTCCACTGCGGCGCCTGTATGCTGAACCGTCGAGAAATGATGGCGCGCATCATGGAGGCAGAAGCGGCCGGCGTGCCGATTGTGAATTACGGCGTGGCCATCGCTGCGTTGCAAGGCATCCTGCCGCGCGCGCTATCGCCGTTTCCTCTTTTGGCGGAACAATTTCTGGCCGGGGAGGAATGCTGATGCGGGAAAAATTTGCTGCTGCGCTGTCTAATCTGAAAAAACGGAATCAACCATCGATTGAAGAATTGGAGTTGTTGCTTTCCGCTGCGCCCGGCGCAGAGGAGGAGCGGCTGTTTGCCGCCGCCGATACGGTGCGGCGGCAGGAACTTGGCGATGCGGTTCATCTGCGCGGCCTGATCGAGTTTTCCAATCACTGCAGCTGGGATTGCCACTATTGCGGCCTGCGGCGCAGCAATCAAAACGTGAGTCGCTATCGCCTGAGCGAGCAGCAGCTGGAAGCGGCGGCGCTCTTTGCCGCGCAATATGGCTATCGTACCTTGGTGCTGCAAGCGGGCGAGGATGGTTTTTATAGCGGCGATCAATTGGCGGACATGGTACGTCGTGTGAAAAGGATCGTCGATGTTGCGGTTACTCTCAGCGTCGGGCTGCGCAGCCGCGCCGACTTTGAGAAAATGCGCCGCGCCGGTGCGGATCGCTATTTGATGAAACAGGAGATTTCTGAACCCGAGGTCTTTGCTAAATTACGACCGGGAACAGAATTGAAAGAGCGGGTCGACTGCCTGAAATGGCTGAAGCAGGAAGGCTGGCAGGTCGGCTCCGGATTCATGGTTGGTTTGCCTGGACAGACGAGAAGGATGCTGGCGCAGGATTTATTGCTGCTGCAGGAGATCGGCGTTGAAATGGCTGGAATCGGCCCCTTTTTGCCGCACCCGGAAACACCGCTGCGTGAAGCGGCGCCGGGAAGTCTCGGCGACAGTCTGCGTGCGCTAGCGACGGCCCGGTTGCTGCTGCCGACGGTTCATATGCCGGCCACCAGTGCGATTGGGACGCTGGATCCGCAAGGGCAACGGCGGGCGCTGGCCTGCGGCGCCAATGTGGTGATGCCGAATCTTTCGCCGACGCTCATTCGCAAAGCGTATCAACTGTATCCGGGCAAAGTAGGGACGACCGAGGATGCGTTGGCATCACATGAACGGGTCGTTGCGATGCTGAAGGAGATCGATAGGCCGGTCGCGCTCGATCGCGGCGACGGCATACGAAGATAACGAAGGAGGAAGAAATGATGGGATTTTCATTGCAGAAAAAACATGGCGAACAGTGGAAGGCCGCTGACTTTATCAATAACGAAACCATCGAAACGATGCTGCAGGCTGGGAAAAGCGCGACGCCGCAGGAGGTGAAGGCGGTTTTGGCTAAAGCGGAAGCTGCCAAAGGCCTGACGCCGCAGGAAGCGGCAATCTTGCTTCACCTTGAGGATGAAACGTTGTTGTCCGACTTGTATGCGGCCGCCGGGCGAGTCAAAGAGCGCATCTACGGCAAACGCGTCGTCTTGTTCGCGCCGCTCTACATCAGCGACCACTGCATTAATGACTGTACCTATTGCGGCTATCGCAAGGATCATGTCTTTAACCGGCGCAAATTGAGCCAGAACGAAGTGGCCGAAGAAGTCAAGATTCTCGAATCGATGGGGCATAAGCGTCTTGCGGTCGAGGCGGGAGAACATCCGCAGGAATGTCCGATCGACTATGTGTTGGAATCGTTGCAGACGATTTATGCGCAAAAATTTGAAAACGGCAGCATCCGCCGCGCCAATATCAATATTGCCGCCGACCGGATTGAAAACTACGCCAAATTAAAAGAAGCGGGGATCGGCACGTATATCCTCTTTCAGGAAACCTATCATCGTCCGAGCTATGAGAAACTGCATCCGGGCGGCCCTAAGGCGGATTACGATTGGCACACCACGGCGCATCATCGCGCGATGAAGGCCGGGATCGACGATGTCGGCTTTGGCGTATTGTTCGGTCTTTACGATTACAAATTCGAAGTGATCGCGATGCTCTTACATGCACTCGATCTGGAGCAAACGATGGGCGTCGGGCCGCACACGGTTTCCGTGCCGCGCATGCGCCCTGCGGCTGGCGTGAATTATGAAACTTTTCCCTACCTGGTCAACGACAACGAATTCGCCAAGATCGTCGCGATTTTGCGCTTGGCTGTCCCGTATGCGGGCATCATCTTATCGACGCGTGAAAATGCGGCATCGCGGGACAAGCTGTTGGCATACGGAGTTTCACAGGTGTCGGCCGGTTCCTGTACCGGCGTTGGCGGCTATCAGCAGGAACGCGACGGCAAGGGCGGCGAGACGCCGCAGTTCTACGTCGATGACCATCGTTCGACCGATGACATGCTGACGGCACTGTGCGAATCCGGTTGGCTGCCCAGCTTTTGCACCGCCTGCTATCGTCAGGGCCGGACCGGCGACCGTTTCATGGAACTGGCAAAAAGCGGCGAGATACAGAATGTCTGTCAGCCTAATGCCATTTTGACCTTCAAGGAATTTCTCATCGACTATGCGACGCCGGAATTGAAAGAACTCGGCGAACGTGTGATTCAGAAGCATCTGGCCGATATCAAGCGACCGGAGACACGCAAGGCGACGTTGGAAAAACTGGCGGAACTGGAAGCGGGGAAAAGGGATATCTTCTTTTAAACGAAGAAACGGCGAGCCGGAGAGGCTGGCCGTTTTTCTCTGCCCAAGCGGAGAGATTTATCGCTGCAGGCAGGATTTGCCGCGCGCTTGCAGAATTATAGCTATCATTATGCTGTAAAAATGATGACGTATTGTCGTTTGCGGCGATAAGCGAAGCGAGCCTTGACGCATGGAGAAAGAGGAGGAAACGATGCCGTTATATGAATATGTCTGTGAGCAATGCGGCGCGGTCGTCGAACTGCTGCAGAAAATGGGTACGACGGAAGCCGGAAGTCCCTGTCCGTCTTGTAAGGGAGAACGTCTGAAGAAAAAACTGTCGGTAAGCGCACCGGCCAGACAGGCCGAGGGCGGCGCGCCGTGCGGCAGCGCAAGCGCTGCGCCGCATGGCTGCAGCGGTTGCTGCGGCAGTTGCCAGTAAAGCGAGTGGAGGAACGCAGCGATGTTTTGTGGGAAATGTGGTAAGGAATTGAATCAGGAACATGCTTTTTGTCCGGCTTGCGGTACCGCGTTTGAGGAAAAGGGCGGGGAAGGACCGCCGCCGCTGCGGGAAAGCAGCCCGGTGCTGCCGCCCGCGCCGCCGACGCCGCCTAAAATGCCGCCTAAAGCGCAATACCCCTATGAAGGAACGGGAGAAATTCCTTCGCCGCCCAAAGCGGCAAAGGGGAAAAACGGTTGTCTTTGGACGGTCGTGATTTTCATTGTGCTGACGGTGTTGTGTCTGATCTTTATCAAAAGCATCATCAAAATCATTATTTTCTTGATTGTAATCGGAATCGTCTTATCCTGGCTGTTTTTTTCCGGCAGCTTGTTTGGCGGCTGAAGCGACAGCGGTTATGCTGATGCGTCGTCAGGCGACGACGGCGGCGGTTGGGACAGCGGAGATGATTAGTAACACGTAAAAGAGAAAAGGGGCAGGAAAATGCGAAAAATACAGATACTAACGGCTGTCGTTATGGCAGCAATGTTCTGCTTCGGCGGCACGGCCGCGGCGCAGGCTATGATTCCGCAAGCGCAGCCAGGCTGGTTTTACTCGGATGCTGACGACTATGAATTTCTCGTGACCAATCGGATTATTCAAATGGAGAACAAGGATGAATTTGTCAAAGACGTGCCGCGCAGCGGACGGGAGAAATTCATTGCAGTCTTTGTCTCGACGACGCATAGCGAAATGGGTCTGAAAAAAGCGAAAGAAACGCTGAAACGCGGCGGTTTTAATGATGCGGTGCTCGAACGCTACGACAGCACGATGGTCGGCATGCTGCTGCGCGTTGATCCGAGCAAACCGGAAGATCTTAGCTATACGGTGATGTCGCATCAGTGTCTCGATACGGTGGGCGGTGTTTTATACGACTGGCGCGGCGAAGATCCGCGTAAGGCCAGCTGGACGAAGGCGGCCGACAGCGGTCAACCGCAAATGTTTGAAAAGTTATGGCAAAAAATCCGTGCGACAAGGCCGGATTTGGGATGATCGATAAGCGAGGCGTTGCAAAGAGATGCCTCGCTTTTTACTTGGCAAAAAAGCAGGTAAGGAGAAACGGAAAGAGGAGAGGATGGATTTGCATAAACCGATTATTGCAGTTCCGATGGGCGATCCAGCCGGAGTAGGACCGGAAATCATCATAAAAGCGTTGCATGACAGGACGGTCCGGACGGCAGCCCGAGTGCTCATCGTTGGCGATAGAGCCGTACTGGAGCAGGCGATGACTTTTTGCAAGAGTCGTCTGGCGATTGAAGTCGTCGAGAACCCAGCGCAGGGGCGTTATGCGGAAGGGACGCTCACGCTGCTGGATCTGGCGAATGTAGACGTGAAGGCGCTGCGCATCGGTCAAGTCCAGGCGCAGGCAGGCAAAGCCGCGTTCGCTTATCTGAAAAAGGCGGCGCAATTGGCGCTCGCGCAAGAAGTCGACGCCATCGCCACGACGCCGATCAACAAGGAATCCTTGCGCGCCGCCGATGTGCCGCATATCGGTCATACGGAGATGCTCGAAGAACTGACGGCGACGAAGAATCCGCTTACAATGTTTCAGGTCTTCGATTTACGCGTCTTTTTCCTGACGCGCCATGTATCGCTGCGGCGCGCCTGCGACTTGGTCACTGAGGCCAGCGTCTATGAATTCATTCAGCGTTGCGTGAAAGCGCTTGAGGTATTAGGCGTCAAGAATCCCAGCATTGCCGTTGCGGGGCTGAACCCGCACAGCGGTGAACATGGCCTCTTCGGCGATGAGGAAGTGAACGAAATCGAACCGGCGGTAAAACGGGCGCAAACCGACGGCATTCGCGTCGTCGGACCGGTTCCGGCGGACTCGGTCTTTCACTTCGGCTTAAAAGGACGTTATGACGCAGTGCTGTCGCTCTATCACGATCAGGGGCATATCGCGACCAAGATGGTGGATTTCGAACGGACGATCTCGCTTACCAACAACATGCCGTTTTTGCGGACGTCGGTGGATCACGGCACGGCCTTCGACATTGCGGGATCCGGCAGCGTCAGTGAAGTCAGCATGGTCGAAGCGATCCGCTTGGCTGCGCTGTATGCGCCGAGTTTCAATAAAGCGGCCGGCGAAAAGAATCGCTAATAAAAAAACAACGCAGTGCTGCAAATAAAAGCAGTCTGCGTTGTTTTTTATCGTGTTAACGGTTTGGCAGAACTTCGATGCCAAGTGCAAACAACTGAGCGGCAAAATCCGTCAGATCGGAGCCCGTTGCATCCGCTACGTCGGCAAGCGGATAGACAAGACCGAGTTTTTGCCATTTCTCACGCCCGAGGCTATGGTAGGGCAAAAGTTCGACGCTGATTTTTCCGGGCAGTTCTTTTATCAACTTGGCCAGCGCTGCGCTGTCTTCCTCTGCAGCGTTAAGCCCCGGAAGCAGGACGTAGCGCAGGGTTACGGGCAAATGGGCGGTCAAAAGACTCAGGTTGCTCCAGGCCAAAGTCGCTTCTGCGCCGCAGAGAGAGTAGTGCTTTTGGGGCAGCGCCGACTTAATGCTGAACATTGCGCTGTCAAGATGAGGCAGCGCCGCTTTCAGATTCTCGGCCGGATAATGTCCGGCCGTGTCGATCAGCGTATGAATGCCGCGCTCTTGGCAGCTGGCGAGGAGTTCGGCAGCGAACTGCGCCTGCAGTAGCGGTTCGCCGCCGCTTAGAGTGATGCCGCCGTGCGAGGCGTCGTAAAAATGGCGAGAACGTTCATACTGCTCCAGTACGTCGGCAACGCCAATCCTTTGCGTGCCTGCCTGCCAAGTGTCGGGATTGTGACAGAACTTGCAGCGCAGCGCGCAGCCGGACAAAAAGAGGACATAACGGATGCCGGGTCCGTCAACGACGCCGAAGCGTTCGACGGAATGATAAAAAGCGTCCAGAAAAAATCACCTGCCTATAATGCCTCGTAAAAGGTGCGCTCAATAACTTCGCTCTGCTGCGCCGCGGTCAGCTTGATGAAATGCACGGCGTAGCCGGAGACGCGAATCGTAAGCTGAGGATAGTCTTCCGGCTGACGGCGGGCGGCTTCTAATACCGAGCGGTCTAAGACATTGATGTTGATGTGATGACCGCCTTGTTTCGTGTAGCCGTCAAGCAGTCCGACCAGGTTGTTTTGCCGCGCGGCGGCGGTTTTTCCGAGTGTGGCGGGAAGAATGGAAAAGGTATAGGAGATGCCGTCCCGGCAGGTGTCGTATGATAGCTTGCTAACGGAATGCAGTGCGGCCAGCGCGCCGTTTTTATCGCGGCCGTGCATCGGGTTTGCGCCCGGGGCGAATGGTTGGCCGGAGTTTCTTCCGTCCGGCGTTGCGCCGGTTTTTTTGCCGTACATGACGTTGGATGTGATCGTCAGTACCGATAAGGTGTGTTCCGCCTGACGATAGGTCGGATGCTGGCGCAGTTTGGCGATGAATTCTTCGCTTAGTTCGACGGCCAGGCGATCGACGCGGTCGTCGTCATTGCCGAAACAGGGGAATTCGCCGGCGCCGCAAAAGCCGGTCGCGATGCCGCGTTCGTCGCGTACGGCGCGCACCTGTCCATGCAAGAGGGCGCTGAGCGAGTCTGCGGCGACCGAGAGACCCGCGATGCCGAAGGCCATCGTGCGCGCGACGTTGCTGTCGTGCAGCGCCATTTGCGCGCTTTCGTAAGCGTACTTGTCGTGCATGTAATGAATGATGTTCAACGTATTGACGTAAAGTCCGGCCAGCCAGTCGAGCACTGCGGAAAGATTGCGCCGTACTTCTGCATAGTCGAGCGTTTCGCCGCTTGGCAGCGGCAAAACCGGTCCCAGTTGCTCGCTTGTTTTTTCGTCGCGGCCGCCGTTGATTGCCAGGAGCAGCGCTTTGGCCAGATTGGCTCGCGCGCCGAAAAACTGCATTTGCTGACCGAGGCGCATCGCGGAAACGCAGCAGGCGATGCCGTAGTCATCGCCATAGAGCGGGCGCATGAGGTCGTCGTTCTCGTATTGGATGGAGCTCGTGTCAAGTGACGTCTTGGCGCAGAAATGCTTGAAACCGTCCGGCAGGTCATTCGACCAAAGGATCGTCAGGTTCGGTTCCGGAGCGGGCCCTAACGTATAGAGCGTATGCAGCATGCGAAACGCGGTTTTGGTGACCAACGTGCGACCGTCAAGCCCGGTGCCGCCGAGCGACTCAGTGATCCACATGGGATCGCCTGCGAAAAGTTCGTTGTAATCCGGCGTGCGCAGATGGCGCGCCAGACGAAGTTTGATGACCAGCTGATCCAAAAGTTCCTGTGCGCCGCTTTCGTCGATCAGGCCATTCTTAAGATCGCGCTCGAGATAAATGTCGAGGAAGCCGGAGACGCGGCCCAGCGACATGGCGGCGCCGTTTTGTTCCTTTATGGCTGCCAGATAAGCAAAATAGAGCCATTGTACGGCTTCAGAGGCGTTTTCCGCCGGACGGCGGATATCGAAACCGTAGCTGTCGGCCATAACGGCCATTTCACGCAAGGCTTTGATTTGAGCGATCAGTTCTTCGCGCAGGCCGATCGTTGCCGGATCCATCGCTTTTTTCGCCAGCTCGTTCAGGTCTTTTTGTTTGGCGGCGACAAGACGGTCGATGCCGTATAAGGCGACGCGGCGGTAATCTCCGATGATGCGCCCGCGCCCGTAACCGTCAGGCAGACCGGTGATGATGCCGAGTTTGCGCGCCTTTTTCATTTCCTCGGTGTAAGCGGCAAAGACGGCGCTATTATGGGTGGTGACGTCTTCGCGGTAGGTTCGGCTGATCTCAAGATTGAGCGTGCAGCCGTAAGCCGTGCATGCCTGTTCGGCCATGCGAACGCCGCCGTTTACGATCGCACCGCGTTTCAGCGCTGCGTCGGTCTGTAAGCCGACGATGCATTCAAGCTCTGCGCGGATGTAGCCGGGTTGGTGCGAAGTGATGGTTGAAACAGTTGTTGGGTCTACAGCCAATACGCCGTTGTTATCCCGTTCTGCTTTAAGCAAACGGGTGCATTCCTGCCATAACGCGTTTGTACGTTCGCTTGCATCTGCCAAAAATGTCGCGTCACCAAGGTAGGGATGGTAGTTGGTTTGGATAAAGTCACGGACATCGATGCGTTCCTGCCATTGTCCGAAATTGAAATTGTTCCAGGCGTTAGTCATTAAAAAAACCTCCTTGCAAAAGAAAAATAAAAACAGAAAGACCACCCAGGCAAAGGTAAAAGTGCCCAGGCGGCCGGCTATGTGCGTTAGCTGCACAATCAGGTACATTCCCTCGTGGTCGCCCACTCTAATCCGCCAGTCATGTACCCGTTATGAATTTGTCGGGATATGGACATATTGTAACGGTTGAAGGAAACAAAGTCAATTGCCGGGCGAAAATAAATTGATGTTGCCGGGCGGCAGCGCGAGAGAAGAAAAAGAGTTCCCTTCTTGCGCGGCAGGATTTAAAGAGGGAAGGTCAAACTAAAAGATAAAGAGAGAAAAAGCGAAGCGGAGATGAAGCTATTGTACGAATCGCCGGAAAAACTGGAAAAAGAGTTGTTGGCTTGCGCGGCTTGTCCATTGGCGCAGGCGGGGAACCGGGGCGCGACTTCCTGGAATGGGGATGTTGCGGCGCAGCTTGCGATCGTCGGAGAAGGGCCGGGACAGGTCGAGGATGAATACGGCGTACCGCTGGTGGGACCGTCCGGACAGTTGCTTGATAAAGCGTTGCATAGCGTCGGCGTTACGCGTGACCGGATATACACGACGAATGTGATCAAGTGCCGGCCAAAAGGCAATCGCACGCCGACGATGGAAGAGAGCTGCTTTTGCGCGCTGCGCTGGTTGGATGAGGAAATGGCCTGCGTCAAGCCTAAGGTCATTATTGCACTGGGCAGCGTGGCTTTGAAGTATCTAAAGGGAGAGGAAGCGAGGATCACGCGCGACCGGGGAAACTGGTTCGAAACGAAGTATGGCATTCCGGCGATCGCTACGTATCACCCGGCCTATCTGCTGCGCCAAAGCGGAAAAGAACTGGTCAAGGCGAAATGGCAGGTCTATTATGATTTTCAGGCTGCGGTAGAGCGCGTTGCATCCCTTGCGCCCGAATGGACGTTAAAGAGCGAAGAAGCGCCGAATCTGCTGGATATTTATGCGAAGCGCCGCGCCGTACGGTGCAAATAGTGCTTGCAAAAATGCGGGAATCGCGTTAGAGTAAAACACAACTACTAATTGATAATGATTACTGAAAAGAGGTTACTATGTTTTCTTTTTTGCGCGAAAATCATGGATTGGATAGTAGGGCGCGTGAAATATTGCGTTATATCGGACCGGGCATACTGGTTACGGTCGGTTTTATCGATCCGGGGAACTGGGCGTCGAATCTGGCGGCGGGCGCCGGATACGGCTACAAGCTCCTTTGGATGGTGACGCTATCGACGATTATGCTGATTATATTGCAACATAACGTCGCCCATTTAGGCATTGCTACCGGACTGTGCCTGTCGGAAGCGGCGACGCAGCATTTGAAGCCATGGCTGTCTCGCTCTGTGTTGCTTACGGCGGTTGCTGCGTCTGTAGCGACCGCCATGGCTGAGATACTGGGCGCCGGCATCGCGCTGACGATGCTCTTTCATGTCCCTTTGAAGATCGCCTGCGTTTTTGCTGCGCTCCTGTGCGCGTGGCTACTCTGGTCGAACTCTTACAAGAAACTGGAGCATTTGATTATGCTCTTTGTCTCGCTGATTGGCTTTTCGTTTCTCTATGAACTCAGTCTGGTGCAGGTGGATTGGGGACAGGCGGCGACAGGCTGGGTCGTGCCGGTGATGCCGGAAGGCTCGGTGGCGGTCGTGATGAGCGTACTCGGTGCGGTCGTGATGCCGCACAATCTCTTCTTGCATTCGGAAATCATTCAAAGCCGGCAGTGGAACTTGGAAGATGAAGTTGTCATCCAGCGTCAGCTGAAGTATGAATTTGCCGATACGCTGATCGCCATGCTGATCGGCTGGGCGATCAACAGCGCGATGATTCTGATGGCGGCGACCGTGTTTTTTTCCAGCGGCGTTGCGGTCGAGGAGCTGCAGCAGGCGAAAGATCTCTTGCAGCCCTTGCTTGGCAGTTCTGCGGCGCTGGTTTTCGCACTGGCGCTCTTGTTTTCCGGGGTATCCTCGACCGTGACCGCAGGAATGGCGGGCGGTAGTATTTTTGCCGGGATGTTCAACGAACCTTACGACATCAAGGATCGTCATTCGTTGCTGGGCGTTTCCCTGACCTATGCGCTGGCCTTGCTCGTGATCCTCTTTATCGACAGCCCGTTCGAGGGCTTGGTGTATTCACAGGTGGCGCTGAGCATTCAGCTGCCGTGGACGATTTTCCTTCAGGTTCATTTGACCTCTTCCACGAAGGTCATGGGCAAATACGCCAATGGCCGCTGGCTGAAATACTTGTTGTGGCTGGTCGCGGCGATTGTCAGCGGTTTGAATATCTTACTGCTGCAGGATATGCTGAAAAACCTGCTGCGCTAGACAAAGAGAGGAGGCCATCTGCCCGGGAAGGGCGGATGGCCTCGTTAAGAAGGTAAGGATTTTATTACAAATGATTGAGGGAAGCAAGAATCTTACGATTCCTCACCGGGACTTGTTGCTGGAGCCCCAGTGATCTTATTATCGCATAATTTGCAAGAAAATAGAGTCGGTAAAAATGCGGATTTGCCTGTCGGGAAAACAGTAACGCCAATAGTCGGAATTATTCTGACTGTAGCGTGGGCGATACCCTGTAAGGCTTGCGCAACGTCACTTGCGCTGATAAAATTAACGTTGTTTTACGGAATGCCTCAAAGCGACTTGCGCGAGGCATCATTCTTAGAAATGCGGAGGATGAAATGGTGAGAGAGGACAACAAGACGAAGTATTTGACGAAGGTGGCGATGCTATCGGCGATCGCCGTCTTATTGATGTATATTGAAGTGCCTGTGCCGCTGATGCCCGGCTTTTTAAAGCTCGATGCAAGCGAACTTCCGGCGGTGATCGGCGCTTTTGCGCTTGGGCCGCTTGGCGGCATCTGGATTGAAATGATCAAAAACTTGCTGCACGGCATGAACTCGCAAACGATGGGGATCGGGGAAACCGCTAATTTTTTAGTCGGCGTTTCGTTTGTCGTGCCGTCCAGTCTGCTTTATAGACGCAGCCGGACGACAAAAGGAGCGATACTGGCATTGACCGCAGGTACCGTGACCATGGTCTTTACCGCATCGCTCCTGAATTATTTCGTATTATTGCCGCTTTATCAGCTGGCGCTCCATTTTCCGCTTGAAAAAGTCGTGGCGCTGGGCAGCGCCGCCAATCCGAAGGTGGTTGACCTCGCCAGTTTTATTGCTTGGGCGATTGCGCCGTTCAACCTGCTAAAAGGCGTCGCCGTTTCCCTCCTGACGCTGGCTGTGTATCGCAGGGTAGCGCCGATCATTTGCCAGCGCGGTTAATCGCGCAGCGGAGCGCGAATTTCGACCGACTCTTTCGGCTTTTGCCGTCTCGGCAGCGGCAAGGTGAAACCGCGTCCGCTGACTTCGGCGGCATCTTGGATAAACATAAAAGATTTTGGATCGATGTTCTCGATAATGAATTTTATTTTGGCGACCTGCGTCAAAGTGACGACGACCAAAATGACTTTACGCTCCTGCTGCGTAAAAGCGCCTTCGCCATGCAAAAAGGTGACGCCGCGGCCGATTTCTTGCAGAATCGCAGTGGCGATTTCATCACAGTTTTCAGAAATGATCGTCACGGTTTTTTTGCGGTTGAAGCCTTCGATGACCTTGTCGGTTACGGCCGAAGTGACGTACATGGAAAGCAAAGTGTACATCGCCGGTTTAAAGCCGAACAGGAAGGCGGAAGTGGTCATCAGGATAAAGTTGATAATGAAGATAACTACGCCGATGTCAAAGGCGTAGTATTTTTTTACCAAAATGGCGATCAGATCTGCGCCGCCGCCGTGCCCGCCGGCGCGGAACACGAGTCCGTATCCGAAGCCGCTGGCGGCGCCGCCGCATAAGGCGGCCAGTAAAATGTCATCCGTTACGCTGTAAGGGACAAGGAAGGCAGTTGCGTCGAGCGAAAGAGAAAATGCGAGCATGCCGTACAGGCCGATGATGACCGATTGCTTGTCGAGCAGGCGGTAGGAAGCGACGAATAAAGGTACGTTCATCATGCCGACCAGCAAGCCGACCGGCCATTTGAAGAGCAGATAGAGAATGATGGCGATGCCGCCCAATCCGCCGCTTAACATCTGGTGCGGAATCAAAAAGAGATTGACGGCCGCCCCGGCCAAAAGGGAAGCGGCGGCTATAATCAGGTAGCGCTTGGCCTGTCTGGCCAAAGTGTAACGAATGCGTTTCATGGAAAAAAGGATCACCTCATTGTCAGATTGGTCTATTGGATGCGACGCACCAACGCTTGAATCAAAGGGTAGCGATACGCAGCGCCGTCGGCGGCGCGTATCGAGGCTAAGATCGATGTGACGAGCAATGCCAGCCAAACGACTGCCAGAAGCGGCAGCAAAAGAAGTCCGATCAGCAGAAAGGAAAGCAAAAACACGCCGGCGGTAAGAACCAAAACGGTCAGATGAGCGACCAAAGCTTGGCGTGCGTGCTCATAGACGAACGGATCGTCACGGCGCAGAAGAAAGATCAGCAGTGGAGCAAGAATGAAACCGAGTCCACCCAAGAAATAAGAAATATGGGCTAAGACAGCCAACAGTTTTTGTTCGGCAGTAATGGAAGTATTCATTAAGGCACCTCCTTATCTCTCCTTTATTGTAACATTTATCGGCAGTATTTTGTATAGCGTAAAAATACTTGTCGGAAGGAAGCGTCTGTGGTACTATCTAGTTGACCTTAGGCCTGACAACGATGCGGGTGATATCCTTAGGGAATCGCACTGCGGCAGTGCGGCTGCGGGTCGGACAACTAAAAGCTTTTCGCGTGTGACCATATGACCGCTTGGATCTGTAGGACAGACTGGGACGGGAGGTGTTGCAGGATTTTTCTGTGCCTTTCGGACGTAGTGCGTCGGAAAGGCTTTTTTTATTATTGTGAAGAAGGAGGCGAAAAAAGATGACGTTAGCCATTGCGGTCATTGGTGCTGGAAAAGTGGGCAGCGCGATGGCGCGTGCGTTGCGGATCTCCGGCTGCGATATCACGGCTGTTTTCAGCCCGCGTCGCTCCATTGCGGAGCGACTGGCGCAGGATGTGGGCGCGACGGTGACGGAGTGCGCCGCTGAGGCCGCTGCGCTGGCCGATGTCGTGCTGCTGGCAACGCCGGACACGGTGATTGCTGCCGTAGCGGAAGAATTGCGCGACGCAGGCTGTCTGCGCAAAGGGCAGAGCGTACTGCATATGGCGGGCGCGCTCGGCGGCGCACCGCTTGCCTCTTTGGCAGACGGTCCGGCGAGCCTGGGCTGCCTGCACCCGTTGCAGACTTTTGCCGGCGGTGAATCGAAGGCGGCCTTTCAGGATGTCTTCTTTGCCGTAGACGGCGATCCGGAGGCTTGCGCGTGTGCCGAAATTTTGGTTGCGATGCTGGGCGGTCAGGCGTTTCAACTGGCGGAAACGGAGCGTTCGCGCTATCATGCGGCGGCCTGCATGGTTTCCAATTATCTGGTCGTACTTGTGCAGTGGGCGGTGAGGCGCTACGGCGAATTTGGCTTTGCTGAAGCGGATGCGCTGCGCGCGCTGCTGCCTCTCATTCAGGGGACAGTGCTGAATTTGCAGCGCGTCGGTACGGAAAAAGCCTTGACCGGACCGATCAGCCGCGGCGATGCGGCGACGGTAGCGGCGCATCTGGCGGTACTGCCGGATGGGTTGGAGAGGGAAATTTATCAGGTGCTGGGCCGCGGCGCATTGGCGCCGCTTGCCGAGAAGCAGCGCCTGGAGGCAAATGTTTGTAAAGAGATTGCCGGGCTATTGGAAAATTAAAAGGGGGATTTGTAATGCATAAGCGGGTGACGACGACAACGATACGGGAGAGAAAAAGAGCGGGGACGCCGATTACGATGCTGACGGCCTATGATTTTTCGATGGCGCAGATGCTTGATGGCGCAGGGATCGATATGCTTTTGGTCGGCGACTCCTTGGGCAATGTAGTGCTGGGGTATGATTCAACGCTGCCGGTAACGATGGAAGATATCATTCATCATGTCAAGGCGGTCCGACGCGGCGCGCAGCGGGCGATGGTGGTAGCGGACATGCCGTTTATGTCGTATCAGGTATCGCCGCAGGAAGCGCTCAAGAACGCAGGGCGTCTGATCAAGGAAGGCGGCGCGCAGGCGGTGAAGCTCGAAGGGGGCAAAGAAGTCGCAGACGCCGTAAGGGCGATTGTCGCCGCCGGAATTCCGGTCGTCGGTCATCTGGGGCTGACGCCGCAATCGGTACATGCGCTGGGTGGTTTTCGCGTGCAGGGCAAGGATGAGGCGGCGGCGCAAAAAATGCTCGATGATGCCAGGCTGCTTGCCGAGTGCGGCGTCTTCTCGCTGGTCTTGGAATGTGTGCCGTCCGCTTTGGCGAAACGGATTACTGCGGCGCTCGCAATTCCGACAATCGGCATCGGCGCCGGTTGCGACTGCGATGGACAGGTGTTGGTGACGCAGGATCTGCTCGGCATGTACGATGGTTTTACGCCAAAATTCGTCAAGCAGTACGCGACGCTTCATGTTCAGGCGGCGCAAGCTGTCGCCGCATACCGTGATGAAGTGACGCAACGGGCGTTTCCGGCGCCGCAGCACGGTTTTATGATGGACGAGGAGATTTTGGGAAAAATCTACTGAGGAGGTATGGGATTATGAAGAGCATGGAAACGATTGCAGAAATGAGAGCGTATCTGAAAGAGCAGCGCAAAGAGGGGAAGAGCATCGGCTTTGTGCCTACGATGGGAGCCTTGCATCAGGGACATCAGGCGCTCTTTCGCAAGGCGGGCGAACGCTGCGACATCGTCGTGGCGAGTGTCTTCGTCAATCCGATGCAATTCGGCGTCAATGAAGATCTGGCGGCTTATCCGCGCGACAGCGAGGGCGATGCGCGAAAGGCGGCCGAGGCCGGCGTAGCGGCGCTCTTTCGGCCGCGGGTGGAAGAGATGTATCCGTCCGGATACGCGACGCAGGTCGATGTCATCGGGATTACCGACCGCCTGTGCGGTAAATCGCGCCCGGGACATTTTCGCGGCGTAGCAACGGTGGTAACCAAGCTGTTTAACATTGTCCAGCCGGATGTTGCCTTCTTCGGGCAAAAAGATGCGCAGCAGGTTCTTGTCTTACAACGTATGGCGGCGGATCTGAATATGGCGCTGGAGATCGAAGTCGTACCGATCGTTCGCGAAGCGGACGGTCTGGCGCTGAGTTCGCGCAATGCCTATCTTAACGCCAAAGAGCGTCGGGCGGCGTTGAGCCTCTCGCGCAGTCTGGCTTTGGCGAAAAGAGAGTTTGCAGCGGGAAGGCGCAGCGTACAGGAACTCAAACAACTGATTCTTGCGGAACTCAGCAAAGAACCACTGGCCGTTATCGACTATGTCGAAGTGTATTCGTATCCGAATTTGGCGGCAACGGAAACGGTGGCTGGACAGGCGCTCGTTGCGCTGGCCGTGCGCTTTGGCGCAACGCGTCTGATTGACAATCTGATTCTTGGAGGGACTGAAGCATGTTATTAACTCTGCTGAAAGCGAAACTGCACTGCGCGACGGTTACGGAAGCCAATCTGAATTATGTCGGCAGCATCACGATTGCGGAAGATCTGTTGGAGGCGGCCGGGATTCTCGCCAATGAACGGGTGCAGGTCGTCAATAACAATAATGGCAGCCGTTTGGAGACATACGCGATCAAGGGGCCACGCAATTCAGGAGTCATCTGTCTCAATGGAGCGGCGGCGCGCTGGGCGCAGCCGGGAGACATCGTGATTATCATGGCGTATGCGCTAATGGACGAAAGCGAGGCGAAAAGCTTTCGCCCGACGGTCGTACTGCTGAACGAAAACAACGTGATCGGCGAAATCAGACGAAGCGAAATTCACGGCGACAGCGTCTAAGCGCTTTCAGGCAGGTAAAGCGGCGGAGCGAGTCGAACTTTCCTAATAAAAGGAGAAGGGGGAACTTGCTATGATCTTTGGCGTATTGCATGAACTGGAACGCGACCGGCAGTGGCTGCCGGCGGCGATTGTCACCGGCCTTGACTATCTGGCCAGGACGGATTTAGCGGCGTTGCCGCTTGGGAAGCATCGGATTGAGGGCGAAGATCTCTTCGTCTCCGTTTCTGAATATGAAACCGAGCCGTGGGCGGAAAAGCGACCGGAAGCCCATCTGCGTTACCTCGACATTCAGTGCCTCGGACGCGGCGTGGAAATCATTGGTTGGCGGCCGGCCGGCGATGATCTTGTTGTCGAGGAAGATCGGCTGGCAGAGGCGGATTTGCTCTTTTACCGACCGCCGGCAGGTGAAAGTGAAATATTGCTCGAACCGGGCCGTTATGGAATCTTTTGGCCGGGGGAAGTGCATCGTCCGGGCTGTGCGCTTACGGAGCCGCTAAAGGTGAAAAAAATAGTCGTAAAGGTCGCGGCAAAGCTTCTCGGCAGATAATTTTTTTGCACCTATTTACAGCGAGAAGGAACTAGTATACTATATGTAATATTGAAATTCGATTCTGATAAAGTAAGGTGAGAAAAAATTGGAAATCAAGTCCTTCAAAAAACTTAAGCTGTATGGGTTCAATAATCTGACGAAGACCCTCAGTTTCAATATGTACGATATCTGTTATGCCAAGAGTCCGGAGCATCGTCAGGCCTATATCGAGTATATCGATGAAGAGTACAATGCGGAACGCCTGACCAGGATTCTAACGGAAGTTACGCATATGATCGGGGCGAACATTCTCAACATTGCAAAACAGGACTATGATCCGCAAGGCGCCAGCGTGACCGTGCTGATTTCAGAAGGCAAGGTGGAAGAGGCGGAGGGGAATGGCGAAGCCGCGCCGGAAGACCCGAAATCGGAGGCGGTCGTGGCTCATCTCGACAAGAGTCATATCACGGTGCACACCTACCCGGAGAGCCATCCGGAAGCGGGCATCAGCACATTCCGAGCCGATATCGACGTGTCGACCTGCGGCGAAATCTCGCCTTTGAAAGCGCTTAACTACCTGCTCTCCTGTTTTTCCGCGGACATTGCCATCGTCGATTATCGCGTGCGCGGTTTTACGCGCGACGTAAACGGCAAAAAATATTACATCGATCACAAAATCAATTCGATCCAAAATTATATCAAACCGGAAACGCGCGAGCAGTACCAAATGATCGATGTGAACGTGTACCAGGAAAATATTTTTCACACGAAAATGCTGCTGAAAGAATTTGATTTGGATAATTATTTATTCGGTACGGCGAAAAGCGAGCTGTTGCCGGGTGAAAAGAAGAAGATAAAGCAAAGCCTGAAACGCGAAATGGCCGAGATCTTCTACGGTCGGAATATTCCTAAGGTATGAGAAAAAGCAGTCTGCGCGGCAGACTGCTTTCAGACCGTAGACAAAATGCACTTTACGCAAAGCGTAAGGTGCATTTTTCAATTTCGGATATCCAATTTTCACCGCAAAAACGCAGTTTTTCGAAAAAACGTTGAAAAACAGGCGGCAACATACCCCTGCGTTTCTTCCAGGTCGCCAGCTTTTTCAAATTCATGCATGCAAAAGTAAGCGTCACCTGCATTTTCACTTTCTGCAGGCCACGCAGTTGCGTATAGCGCATTGCATGCTTTTCTTTTGCATCCGCGAAGACGCGCTCGATGGTTTGCGAGCGCAATTTGTAAATATCGCGATACATTGGCATGTGCCGATACTCTTCAGCAAGTTCTAGATAGGATTCCCATACATGACGTTGAACTTGCTTTTGATGCGCTTTGCTCTGCGTGCATTGCTGTAAATGCGGACACACTTTGCATTGTTTGGCATCGCTTTTATATTCCTGGTATCCTTCACGATTCGTCGTACTGTAGCCAAGCGCCTGGTTGCCAGGGCAAATCATGCATTCATAATATTCGTCATACACATATTCATATTTTTTGAAAAAGCCTTCTTTGGTCATGGGACGCTTGTAGGGAACGACCGGAATTCGACCACTATCGATGATTTGTTTCATGATCCAAGGCGTTTTATACCCCGCATCGACGGCAACGGATTCGGTTTCAGGAAAGCGGCTGACGATTTGTTGGTACAGTTCATCGAACGAACGACTGTCGTTGACATTGCCGGGTCTGACTTCATAACCCAATATGAAGTTATGCCGATCGCAAGCTGTGTTGGTTACGTAGGCAAAGCATTTTTCATGCTCACCTTTATGAAACAAGCCGCTTTCCGGATCCGTCGTACTTTGCGTGATGGTTTTACCTTGCGGTGGATTTTCATCGTCGTCTTTATCTTTTAGCGGTTTCTTGCCATGGTTTTCGCGATCGGCTTGAATTTCCGCATGCAGTTCATCCTGATATTGCTTGGCCGGAATCGGCACAAACACTTTTGCGCTTTTCTTTTTGTTGGCTCGTGCTTTGATATGGGTTCCGTCAATGAATACGGAACTTGCATCAATGAAACCGCAGTTTACTGCTTCGTAAAGGATGCGCATGAAGATCCGCTCAAACACATCGGTTCCTTCAAAACGCCGGGTATAATTCTTGCCGAAGGTTGAAAAGTGGGGGACTTTTTCGGTAAGGCCGTAGCCGATAAACCAACGATACGCCATGTTTACTTCGATTTCTTTCATGGTTTGACGCATGCTGCGAATGCCGAACAGGTATTGAATCAGTACGATCTTAAACAGACTCACTGGATCAATTCCTGGTTTGCCTCGTTCGGAGTCGCTATATAAACCGTCGACTTCGTCATAAATGAAACGAAAATCGATGGCGCGTTCGATGTCTCGTAATATATGCTCTTTCGGTACTAAATCTTCTAAGCAGAAAAATTCAATTTGGCTTTGCTGGCTTCGATCTTTTTTCTCGTACATAAAAATCACTCCCTTTAATGATTTTATCATATCATTAAAGGGAGTGGGGTTTTGTCTACAGTCTGAAAGCAGTCTGCGCGGCAGACTGCTTTTTTTCGTTGCAAAAGATGGATGGAATTTTCTGCATATTATTGTGAAAAGCGGCGCGCTAGGGTATACTAAAGATAAGAAGTGCCTGGCGGCAAAGGAGGCGACGACTATGTTTGTGCAACCGGAATATACGCGTTCGCAGGCTCTCGGTTATGCGCGTCTGGCGCTGAAAGCGGCGGAAGAGCGCGGCATTATCAAACTCGAAGCGATCCCTCATATCATGCATGAGATGTATAATCTGCTTAACACGCTCACGAAGGAAGAAGCGGAAGGACGCGGTAATCAGTTCAAACACAGCGATATGTACAAGCAGGTAGCGGAGATATACGAGAAAAAGATAGAAAAAGAAAGGCCTCCGGAATGAAGTGAGCCTCAAAAGTTAGACAGGTTTTTTGCAAGGTAGCCGGTCATATCGGTTGCCTTGCTTTTTTACTGCCCTTCAAAGAGGCGAAGAAATTCCAGGGCCGCTGGAGGCAGCGGCAGACGGCTGTGCGCTAAAAGACCCCATTCGCGCGCTGGAATCGGCGTATCGACGGGCAAGAGAAACAATGTTTCGTTTTTCAGACGATCGCTCAGATGTTCGCGGCTGGCGAAAGTGATGCCCAGATCGATTTCCGCCAGATCGAGCAAGAGATCGAGGCTGTCGAGTTCGATCTCCGGCTGAGGCTGCAGTCCCTGGCTGGCGAAGAGGTGGTCGAGAAAACGACGCGTGCCGGTGCCGGACTCGAGCGTCAGAAGCGGCAACTGCGCGAGCTCTTGCAGCGTCAATGCGCGGGATTGAAGGTGACGAAAGCGAGGGCCGCCGACAAACGCATCCTGAAGCGGGAAACGATGGTGCAAAATCGTATGCGGATAAGAACCGGCATGCGGCAGGTTCACCGCGACGATGTCCACCTGACCTTTCGTCAGCAGATCGACGCAAACCGGCGAGGGACGGCTGATGATTTTAAGCCGGATGCGCGGGAAACGGCGATGAAACTGCTGCAAAAAAGGAAGCAGGTGATATTTGCAAAGCGTATCGCTTGCTCCGATCGATAATTCGCCCTGTTCCAAAGTCGTCAATTCGAGCAAAGAGCGTTCGCCTGTTTTTAATAACTGGAACGCTTGTTCCACATGGGAGTAGAGCAATTCGCCGGACTGCGTCAGCGATACCTGACGGCTGTTGCGCCAGAGCAATTGGACGCCGAGCTGTTCCTCCAGCGATTTGATGGATTGGCTGATCGCCGATTGCGAGAGAAACAAGCGGGCGGCGGCAGCGGAAAAACTGCCCAATGAGGCGACGTGATAAAAAACTTTGTATAATTCAAAGCTGACGTCTTTCATAAGAGCTCCTTATTAATGTGATCAGTAAAATTAATTTTTATTATTGAACTAATTGTACTACAATAAGGGCAGAAACCCAAGAGGAGGTTTGTATTGTGGAGCAAATACGCCGTGTTTTTGTCGAAAAGAAAGCGGGCTTTGATGTAGAAGCGTGCGGGATGTTGGCCGATTTAAGGGATAACCTTGGCATAAAAACGTTGGCCGGTCTGCGCCTGCTGAACCGTTATGACATGTCGGGCTTGAGCGAAGCGGAATACCACGCGGCAAAATGGACGGTTTTTGCCGAGCCGGTGGCGGATCAGGCTTATGACGAATGCATACCTCGCGCGGAAGCGGATGCGCTGTTTGCGATGGAATTTTTGCCGGGGCAGTACGATCAACGCGCCGATTCGGCGGCGCAGTGCGTGCAACTCCTGACGCAAAAGGAACGTCCGCAGGTCAGCAGCGCCAAAGTCATCTTATTATATGGAAGTCTGTCGCAAGAAGAGTTGCTGGCGATAAAAAGATATCTGATCAACCCGGTGGAGTGCCGCGAAGCTGCGCTGGAGAAGCCGCTGAATTTACGTGCGGAAGAAGTCAAGCCGGAAGCGGTCGAGCGGATCGCCGGTTTTGCTCTCTGGAGCGAAGCCGCGCTTGAAGCGTGGCGGCAGGAGCAGGGGTTGGCGATGAGTCTGGCCGATCTGAAGCTTTGCCAGACGTACTTCAGCAAAGAAGAAGAAAGAGAACCGAGCGTGACCGAAATCAAGGTGCTGGATACGTATTGGTCGGATCATTGCCGCCATACGACCTTTATGACCGAGATTACCGATGTCGAGTTCGATTCGGGGGAAGGTTGCCGACCGATCCGCCAGGCTTATGAAGAATATCTGGCGGATCGTCAGGCTGTCTACGGCGGACAAGAGCGCGCCGTCTGCCTGATGGATATCGCGGTCATGGGAATGAAGACGCTGCGCCATGCAAAGCGCCTGCCGGATCTTGACGAGTCGGAAGAAATCAATGCCTGCAGCATCGTGGTTCCGGCGCTCATCGATGGACTGGAAGAAGAGTGGCTGGTCATGTTCAAGAATGAGACGCACAACCACCCGACCGAGATCGAACCGTTCGGCGGTGCGGCTACCTGTCTGGGCGGCGCGATCCGCGATCCTCTCTCGGGCCGTTCTTATGTTTATCAGGCGATGCGTCTCAGCGGCAGCGGCGATCCAAGGCGGCCGGTTGCAGAAACGTTGCCGGGCAAACTGTCGCAGCGCAGGATCACGACCGGTGCAGCGGCCGGCTATAGTTCTTACGGCAATCAGATCGGACTGGCGACCGGACAGGTCACGGAAGTATATGACGAAGGCTATGTCGCCAAACGGATGGAAATCGGCGCCGTCATTGCGGCCGCGCCGCGCAGTCAGGTCGTGCGTTTGAAGCCGGCAGCAGGAGACTTGGTCATTTTAGTCGGCGGCCGTACCGGACGCGACGGTTGCGGCGGAGCGACCGGTTCTTCGAAAGAACATACGGAGGACTCGCTGGCGACTTGCGGTGCGGAAGTGCAAAAGGGAAATGCGCCGACCGAGCATAAGATACAGCGTCTGTTTCGCCGCTCGGAGGCCAGCCGTCTGATCAAGCGCTGCAATGACTTTGGCGCGGGCGGCGTCGCGGTGGCGATCGGCGAACTGACGGACGGTCTGCGCATCGATCTGGATGCCGTACCGAAAAAATACGAAGGGCTGGACGGGACGGAACTGGCGATATCCGAATCGCAGGAGAGAATGGCCGTGGTCGTTGCAGACCAAGACGCGAGTACGTTTATTGCACTGGCGCGAGAGGAGAATCTCGAGGCCACCGTTGTGGCGGTGGTAAGCGAAGAACGTCGTCTGGTCATGACTTGGCAGGGCGATACGATTGTCGACCTAAGCCGCGACTTTCTCGATACCAACGGTGCGCGACAGGAAAGTCGCGTCAAAGTGAACGCGCTGCAGTCTGACGCGGGTTACTTTAAAGCGGGGGGCGGCAACGCCGAGTTGAAGGCGGCTTGGATGGAGCGTCTGGCAGACCTGAATGCCTGCAGCCAACGCGGGTTGGTGGAGCGTTTTGACAGCAGCATCGGAGCGAATAGCGTTTTGATGCCGTTCGGCGGCCGGTATCAGGCGACGCCGGCGGAAGGGATGGCGGCCAAACTGCCTCTCTTGCGCGGTGAAACAAGTACGGCGACGCTGATGACCTGCGGCTTCAACCCGAAGATCGCAACGTGGAGTCCGTTTCACGGCGCTGTCTATGCGCTGGTCGAAGCAGTGGCCAAGATCGTTGCAATGGGCGGAGAATACCAAAGGGTGCGTTTGACGCTGCAGGAATATTTTGAGCGGCTTGGACAAGACGCGAGCAAATGGGGTAAACCGTTCAGCGCTTTACTTGGTGCGCTGCTTGTTCAACGGCGTCTCGGCATTCCGGCGATCGGCGGCAAAGACAGCATGTCGGGAACCTTTCTCGACCTGCACGTGCCGCCGACATTAGCGGCTTTTGCCGTCAATGTCGCGGATGCCGGGCGGATTATCTCGCCGGAGTTTAAGAAAAGCGGCAGTCTGCTGGCCTTTGTGCCTGCGCCGCGCGACGGCGATGATCTGCCGCTGTGGGAGACGTTGACGCGCCACTGGCGCAAGGTGCAGGAAATGACGAGCGGCGGCAAGGTGCTTGCCGCACAAAGCGTCAGAGAAGGCGGCATTGCGGTTGCGCTCAGCCGGATGTGCTTCGGCAATCGTCTCGGCGTCGAAGTGCGCGGCGCGTGGAGCCAAGCGGCGCTGTTCGCGCCGGAGTACGGCAGTTTGATCCTGGAACTGGCGGAAGAAGTCGCGCCGGAGGAAATTGCGGCGGAAGGCTGGATTCTACTGGGGCGTACGCAAGCGGAAGGGAAAATCTGCGTAAACGGTGAAGCGCTGCTGCTCGAAGAATTGCAGACGGCTTGGGAAAAACCGTTGGAGGCCGTGTTCCCGACGCAGGTTGTGCAAGAGAGCCCGGCGTTTGAAGAATTGCCGGTTGAAAAGCGAACCGGCGTGAAGCGAACAGGCGCTAAACTTGCGAAGCCGCGCGTCTTGATCCCGGTTTTCCCGGGCACGAATTGCGAGTATGATACGGAGCGCGCGTTCGAACAGGCTGGCGCAAGCGTGGAAACGCTGGTGATCCGCAACCTGACGTCTGCGGCGGTCGAGGAGTCGGTAGCCGCCTTGGAAAATGCGCTTGGCCAAACCCAAATTCTGATGCTGGCGGGCGGTTTTAGCGCCGGCGATGAACCGGATGGTTCGGGAAAATTCATCGCGACGATGTTGCGCAATCCGCGTTTGAAAGAGGCGGTGCACCGTTTGCTTGAACGGCAGGACGGTTTGGCGCTTGGGATTTGCAATGGTTTTCAGGCTCTGATCAAACTGGGTCTATTGCCATACGGCAAGATTTGCGATTTGCCGCAGGACAGCCCTACGTTGACTTTTAACTCACTCGGTCGCCATGTTTCCCGTATGGTGCAAACGCGTGTCGCGGCGACGAACTCACCTTGGCTGTCTCATCTGACAGTCGGTGATTTGCACACGATTCCGGTTTCGCATGGTGAAGGACGCTTTCAGGCAACGACGCAGTGGCTGGAAAAATTGGCGTTGCAGGGACAGATCGTGACGCAATATGTGGACGATGACGCAAGGCCTACGTTGGCGCTGCCCTATAATCCAAACGGATCACTGGCGGCGGTGGAAGGAATCATCAGTCCCGATGGGCGGATTCTCGGAAAAATGGGGCACTCGGAACGCTGCGGCAGGCATGTCGCAAAAAACATCCCCGGCAATCAAGACCAGGGGCTGTTTAAGGCTGGAGTTGATTATTACCGATAAGCTAAGGAGGCTGTCTCAAGAAAGCGATGGAGACAGCCTCCTTTTTATATTGTCCGAAGCGGAAAAAATGAGCTCTTTTATCGGCTTGAATAGTGAGAATGTTACAATTTCTGCGAATGACTTCAAAAGCGTATCTACCATGGAGTCTAAGAGGAAAAAAGAAATGTGACGCGGATGTGGTAGGAAAAAGAATGAGACGAGTCTCCTGGAGAGGAACAAAAGAACCGTAAAGATGCTGAGTGTAGCGTTGACATGGATAAAAGTCTCTGCTAGTATTTACATAGTAACCAGGCTGCGCTGCGGCGTGGGCGAAAAAAGAAACGGATAAAGGAGTGAAGAATTTGGCTAACAACGAAAAAAGAGAGACGTTTTCCTCGGGCCTGGCAGTGTTTTTTGCGACATTGGGCTCGGCGGTAGGACTCGGGAACATCTGGAAATTCCCCTATCTTACCGGACAAAACGGCGGCGGCGCATTTTTATTGGTATATTTTTTATGTATTGTATTTGTCGGCCTGCCGGTCATGATGAGCGAATTTTATATCGGACGCACGGCGCGCAAGAACGCGATCGGCGCGTTTAAGGCGATCGTGCCGGGGACGCTGTGGAAGCATGTCGGGACGATGGGCGTTTTGGCGACGTATTTGATCATGTTTTTCTATAGTTGTGTTGCAGGATGGGTCTATTTTTATTTATTCAAAGCAGTAACCGGTGAATTGTCCGGTATTACGATGGAAGGCGCGAAGGCGCAGTTCGGTTCCGTTATCATGGGACCCTGGTCGCCGATCCTCTGGCAATGCATCGTCATGGCGGTGGTGTCGGGAATCCTGATCATGGGCGTTAAACAAGGCATTGAGAAGATAACCAAGACCTTGATGCCGCTGCTTTTTGTGCTGATTCTGGCGTGCGATTTGCGTGCGTTGACGCTGCCTGGGGCATGGGAAGGCGTGCGCTTTCTCTTTCATGTCGATTTCAGCCAGCTGTCGGGCGCTGCCGTTCTCACGGCGCTCGGTCTCGCCTTCTTCAAATTGTCGCTGGGGCTTGGCTGCATGATTACGTACAGCAGCTATTTTACCGCGGACAACAATATGGTGGGGACCGCAGCTAAGGTTGCTTTTTCGGATACGCTGGTATCTTTGCTGGCCGGTCTGGCTATTTTTCCGGCCGTGTTCGCCTTCGGCATGGAGCCGGGCGCAGGTCCCGGACTGCTCTTTATGACGCTGCCGCTCGTGTTCGCGCAAATGCCGCTGGGCAATTTGCTGCTGATCGCATTCTTCTTTCTGGCGTCTATCGCAGCAACGACTGCGATGCTGTCTTTGGTCGAAGTTCCTGTTGCGTATTGCATTGAGGAACGCGGCATGTCCCGTACCGGCGCGGCGGTGTTTAACGGAATCCTGATCGCCGGCGTCGGCGTTTTGGCGACCTTGTCGGTCGATCCTTCAAGCCTGCTTGGCCAGATGACGTTTATGGGACGCGGTTTCTTCGACTGGTTCGATTATTTGTCCTCCAACATCCTCTTGCCGATCGGCGGCTTGCTGACCGCGATCTTTGTCGGTTACCTGATGCCGCGCGAGCAGGTGGTGGCCGAACTCACCAACCAAGGACGTCTGGCGATGGCGGGCGTGGTGGGGATGCTATACAGCATTTTGCGCTATGTGACGCCGGTGCTGCTGATCGTCGTTTTTCTCGCCTCCGTTGGCATTGTCAAATTGTAAGCTGTGAAAAAGCACCTGGCGTTGCCGGGTGCTTTTTGCATTGGAAAACGCAAGCTTCTTCTAGGCGGAGCCGAAGGCGACGACTTGCGGATCTGCTGGAAATGGCATAAAATAATAAGCAGGAAAGAAGTGTTGTGCAAGAGACGGAGGCGAGTACAATCGATTTTAAGGCAGTGGAATTAGCCGATAAACCGATCTTTGATAAGGCGTTTGCAGCCAGACGTTACGAGAACGCCCATTTTAACTTTACCAATCTTTTTATGTGGCAAAAGGCCTATGATATCCAGTGGACGGCATGGGAAGATCTTATTTTAGTCAAGGCCTGCTGGGAAGGAAGCCGCTTTGTGTTGCCGCCGTTCGGCGACGATCGAAATTTCGGCGCAGGAGTGCTGCAGCTCAAGCGATACTTAAGCGAGGTTGGCGAGGAATTTTTGTTGCGCGGCTGTGAAGCATTTATGCTGAAACTGTTGGACGAGCAACTGCCGGGTGCGTTTCGTGCGGAAGAGGACCGCGACAACTTCGACTATCTATATCAGGCGGAAGACTTGCGTGAATTGAAAGGGCGGAAATTTCACAAGAAGAAAAATCATGCCAATGCGTTTCGGCAAAGTTATCCGGAATATGAGTACCGGGTGATGGATGAGACGGTTGCGCTGGAGACGCAGGCTTTTCTCAAAGAATGGTGCCGGCAGCGCGATTGTGAAAAAGGCGACAGCTTGGACTGTGAGCGCAAGGCGCTGACGGTCGGACTGCAAAATTTTCGCGCGCTTCGCATAAGCGGCGGCGCGATCTATGTGAAAAATGAAATGAAAGCCGTTACTTTTGGGGAAAAGATCAATGCGGATACCGCGGTAGTGCATGCCGAAAAAGCGGATACCGAACTGCGCGGCATTTATACCGCGATCTGTCAGGACTACTGCCAACATGCATGGAACGATGTCGCATACATCAATCGAGAAGAGGATATGGGCGAAGAAAATTTGCGCAAAGCAAAGCTCGCCTACCAGCCGATACGGCTGATCGAGAAATATGTTTTGACGTCAAACGACAGCCGCTAAGCGGCAAGTGAGAGCAGCCCCACTTTGAGAGCCGGAGTGGAGCTGCTTTGTTGTTTAATGAGGAGCCCGGCAGGAAAAAAGAGGACCGGGGGGAATCTTATCCTAAATGGGGAAACAGGCCGACCGAGAAGAGAAACCTTGCGTCTGTAATGACGCAGGCGGAGAGATGAAAAGAAATGGTGAGGAAGAAAAACGTGTTTACAGGATTTTTACGAAGATGGCTGGGGTTCGGGAAAGAAACCGCAGTGCAGGAAATAGAAGAGGATGAAGGAAACGCCTTGTTGGGGCAGGAACAGGAAGTGGTCCTGAGCGAGGCGGAACTCGCCGACTGGCTGAATGAACGTTTGGCGGGGCGGGGCGGGCTGCGCCGTCTTGAATTGCGTCTGCCGTCCGATGGCTTGATTCGTCTGCAGCTGGAACTGGCGTGGTTGGGTGAGGTCGAATTGAACTGTTCGCTGGCGGATTTATGGCATGACCGTTATACCTCGAGCCTGGAACTGAAATTGCATCAGGTGATTGCGAAAGAAATGGGCGGCAAAGGCGTCGCGGCGAAGTTGCTTGTGCCGTTTTTGCTGCGTCTGTCCTATCTGATCGGCACGTTTACGACGAACGAAGGGGTTTCCCTGCGTTTGGCGCCGGAGGCGATTCAGATTGATTTGCGGGAACATGTGACGACGGTGGTTTCGCCGAGATACCGGCGTCTGCGTCATAATTTGGTCATCATCGGCGGGGAAGTGCTGGCAGGGCAGTTGCTGCTGCACATCCATCGCGTACCTTCGTGCAAGGCGGAAGAGGAAAACGGCAGCGGCGAATTTTTCAGTCCGCAGGGACGCAGCAGCCTGATGACGCTTTGGCACTGGCTGCTGCTGATCAGCTATGTATTTATTTTGATCCATCTTACCTTCCCGGTCGTACAACGCGCCTTTACCTTTGTTTACAGCGATACGGGGCAGGGGATGCGCTTTCTCTGGTCGTTTATTTATGATATTTTAGTGCTGGTGATGTCGTTCTTTTTCTTGCGTTTGACGATGTTTCCGTTTTATGTTCACTGGTGGCGTTACAAGCATGAGGTTAGCCTGCTGCGCATGGAAGAGGCGAAGGATCGACAATATTTGCGCATCCTGGATCGCTGGTTTAAAGATTTTCGCGAGATGTATCACGCTTTGTCGCGCAATAAGAAGGCCTTGGTTCAATATCGGCAGCAATTGCGCGACGCAATACGCGACGTGGGGCTGCAGCGCCGTCAATTGGCGGAGAAGCAGGAATACCTTGATGCGCAGCACTGGAACTGGATGCGCCAGATCGTCGTCGGCTATCTGGTGGCGTTCGGTCTGGAGTGGCTGTATATCAACGAGATTTTACCGCCGCTTGAGATGACGCTCGATTGGGTGAATCAATTGATGGCCTGGCTGCTTCGCTAAAACGCGTTGGACGATGCTGTGCGCAGACTGTGCAACGAAAAAGTTGCGCAGTCTGTTATTTTGTCCATAAAGCCGCCTTTTCCTTGCATTATCCCTCTGGTTCGCTATAATATATTCATGTGCCAAGCATGGGAGGGGATAAACAGTGAAGGCTGTCATTATGAAGATTGTGGGCGTACAACGTGACGCCGCCGGTGAAGAAGACAGCGTAGAACTGTTGACCACCGGCCGCTGTTATGTTAAAAACAAAATGACGTATTTGCTTTATCAGGACAGCCAGATATCGGGTCTGGAGAACAGCATGGTCACGATAAAGATCCGCCCCGACAGCGTGATCATCAATCGCAGCGGCGTCATCCAGCACAAGCAGATCTTTAGCGTGGGCGAACGTTATGAAGGTCCTTATATTACGCAGTATGGCCGGATCGAGATGGCCGTGCTGACCAAAAAACTAAAGGTTGCGCTGACCGAAGAACTCAGCGGCAGCCTGGAAATTGAGTATGATTTGGAAATTAACGGACAGTGGCAGAGTGCGAACCGTCTATCCGTTACGATACAGGAGGATAAGGGACATGGACATGAAAATCGTATTGCAGACAGCCGTTGAAAAAGCGGCGAAGGCCGCGATGGCAGCCGGAAAATTGCCGCAGGGTGAGCTGCCGGAAATCTTACTCGAAGTGCCGCCGCAGAAAGAATTCGGTGATTTTGCTTCCAACTTTGCGATGCAGGCTGCGCGCAGCTTGAAAACGAATCCGCGCAGCATCGCGCAGGCGATTGTCGAAGAGCTGCGGGAAGACTGGCTGGAGAAAGTGGAAATAGCCGGACCGGGCTTTTTGAATTTCTATTTGAATCCGCGTTGGGTACATGAACTCTTGGCGGGCATCTTGGCCCAGGGCGACCGATACGGCAGCACGAAGCATGGCGCAGGACAGCGCATTCAGGTCGAATTTGTCAGCGCCAATCCGACCGGGCCGCTTCATGTCGGGCATGGCCGCGGTGCGGCTGTAGGCAGTGCGCTGGTCAATTTGCTGCGTGCCGCCGGTTATGACGTGGCCAGCGAATATTACATCAATGACGCGGGCAATCAGATCGACAATCTGGCGCTGTCGGTAGAGGCGCGCTATTTAGAATTGCTGGGCCAAACGGTCGAATTCCCTGCCGACGGCTATCATGGCGAGGATATTGTCGATACGGCGCGTAGGATCGTGGAACATCATGGCGATCGATTTCTGAAGTTGTCGGTCGCAGAACGACGCGAGCAATTTAAAGAAATCGCACTGCAGGAGAAACTTGCGGCGCTTAAGGAAGATCTGGCTGCTTTCAACGTCCAGTTTGACCATTGGTTCAGTGAACGAACGCTGCACGAAGCCGATGCGATTCAGAGCGCATGCAAAGCATTGCGTGAGAAAGGCTATCTGTATGAACAAGATGGCGCGCAATGGCTGAAATCGACCGCGTACGGCGACGACAAGGACCGGGTCGTGATCCGCGATAACGGGGTTCCGACTTATCTGGCCGCCGATATTGCGTACCATCGCAATAAAATGGAACGCGGTTTCGAACAGCTGATCAATATCTGGGGTGCGGATCACCATGGCTATATCTGTCGCGTCAAGGCGGCGATTGCATCCTTCGGCTACCGCCCGGAACAGTTGGAAGTGCTGATTTTGCAAATGGTCAGTCTGTTCCGCGACGGCGAATTGGTCAAGATGTCAAAACGGACCGGACAAAGCGTCACGCTGACGGAGTTGATGGAAGAAGTCGGCACCGATGCGGCCCGTTTCTTCTTCATCATGCGCTCGATCGACAGCCAGTTGGATTTTGATCTGAATCTGGCGAAATCGCGGACGAATGAAAATCCGGTTTATTATATCCAATATGCGCATGCGCGCATCTGCAGCATTTTCCGCCAGGCGGAAGAAGCCGGCGTTGATACGACAGATCTCTCGGCGGCAGAATTGTCGCTTCTCAGCAGCCAATGGGAAGTGGATTTGATTAAAAAACTGGGCGAGTATCCGGAAGAGATTTCTCAGGCGGCAGCGGAACGCGCGCCGCATCGGATCGCTCGCTATGTCCACGATTTGGCGGGGCAGTTCCACACCTTTTACAATCAGTGCCGGATCGTCGGCGTAGAAGCGGAGTTGCAGACAGCCCGTCTGGCGTTGGCGAAAGGCGTACAGTCCGCAATCCGGCATGCGCTCGCCGTATTGGGCGTCAGTGCTCCGGACCGTATGTAAAATTCATTTTTGTAAAAAAAAAGGAGTTTCCGTGCAAATGGTGAATATTATCACGAAATGATTTGCCTGCTGCGCGCAGCGCGCAAATCAAAAGGTGATATCTATATATGCGGAGGGAATGGAATAACATGAAAGCAGTTTCAGAAGTGGAAGTTGCATATCAAGTTTTACGGAGCCGGGGGTATGCCATGTATTTTCGTGACCTCATCGGCAGCGTGCTGACGCAAACCGGCCAGCGGGCCTCGTCGCAGGCGCATGCCATGGCAGAAGTGCATACGCAGATTAACATGGACAGCCGTTTTATTCACATGGGCAAGGGAATGTGGGGCTTGGCGGAGTGGACGCCGCAGCAGATGAACGCCCGAATGGCCGAAGACGGCGAATGGGGCGGCAGCGGGACAAGTACGCCGCGCCGAGAAAAATTATTCGAAGAGATCCAGCAAGAATATGTCGCGGCGGCAGCTGAGACTGGCGAACAAGAATAACTCCTCTTGACACTGCTCCATGCGAAGGATAAAATAATTGAAGTGCTTGGAGCGATCCGGGAGGACGGGGCAGCTAGCGGCGAGGCAAGATAGAGCGCTCTATCGTACCGAAGTTAGACTGCGGCTCTTCCGTTTTTTAAAGCGGGAACGGAAGTTCGAAACCGGACGCCAAAACTTTGCAAGGCATGCTTAGGAGGATTCTTTTCTATGGCTAAATACATTTTTGTTACTGGAGGCGTCGTTTCTTCCCTGGGGAAAGGCATTACGGCCGCATCGCTGGGGCGTCTTCTGAAAAACCGCGGTTTGAAGGTGACGATTCAAAAGTTCGACCCTTATATCAACATCGATCCTGGTACGATGAGCCCTTATCAGCACGGCGAAGTGTTCGTCACCGATGACGGAGCCGAAACGGATCTGGATTTGGGGCATTATGAGCGGTTTATTGATATCAACCTCGGCAAAGGTTCCAATGTGACGGCGGGTAAGATTTACTGGTCGGTCATCAACAAGGAACGCAAAGGCGATTATCTTGGCAGCACGGTTCAGGTCATCCCTCATATCACCAATGAAATCAAGGAACGGATTTACCGGGTCGGTAAAGAAGATAACGCGGACGTCGTTATCACTGAAATCGGCGGCACGGTCGGCGACATTGAGAGTCTGCCGTTTTTAGAGGCGATTCGTCAAGTGAAGAAGGAAGTCGGTCGTGAAGGTGTCCTTTATTTGCATGTGACGCTGCTGCCGTATATTGCGGCGGCGGGAGAATTGAAAACAAAGCCGACGCAGCACAGCGTAAAAGAATTGCGCAGCATCGGCATTCATCCGGACATCATCGTCTGCCGGAGCGAACACGACATCTCGCAGGATATGAAAGATAAACTGGCGCTGTTCTGCGACATCGACGTAAATGCCGTGATTCAGAACAAGACCGCTGCGTCCATCTATCAGGTACCGTTGATGATGCAGGAAGAAGGTCTGGATCGCATCGTCATGGACAAACTGAACTTAAAGGCCGGCGAAGCCGATATGACAGAGTGGAAAGCGATGGTTGACAAGATCGTCAATCCGGAACACGAAGTCAAAGTGGCCGTCGTCGGAAAATATGTTGCGTTGCCGGATGCCTATATGAGCGTTACGGAATCGCTGCGCCATGCAGGGATTGCCAACAGTACCGCGGTCTCGATCAAATGGATCAATGCCGAAGAGCTGGAAGGCAATCAGGTCGATTTGGCAGGAATGCTCGGCGATGTCGAAGGCATTCTCGTACCGGGAGGTTTTGGCGATCGTGGGATCGAAGGCAAGATCAGAGCCATTCAATATGCGCGTGAAAACAAAGTGCCTTATTTTGGCTTGTGCCTCGGCATGCAAACGGCAGTGATCGAGTTTGCCCGTAATGTCTGCGGACTAAGCGGCGCGCACAGTACCGAGATGAATCCGGATACGGCGCATCCTGTGATTGCGTTGATGGAAGATCAAGTGGAAGTGGAAGACAAGGGCGGCACGATGCGTCTGGGCATTTATCCGTGCAAAGTGACGGAAAACACCTTGACGCAGGCGGCTTACGGCGAATCGATAATCTATGAACGCCATCGCCATCGTCTTGAATTCAACAATGCCTACCGGGAGCAAATTACCTCGGCTGGCATGATCATCGGCGGTACCTCGCCGGACGGACGTCTGGTGGAAATTGTGGAGCTTAAGGATCATCCTTGGTTTGTCGCAACGCAGTTCCATCCGGAATTGAAATCTCGTCCGACCAATCCGCATCCTTTGTTCCGTGAATTCATCAAGGCAACCTTGGGGCAAAAAAAATAATACAGGCAAGCAGCTGTCGGCAGGTCCGGCAGTTGCTTTTTGCTATGTTTGAGGCGAAAGACGCGTAGAGCGCGGAGAAAGGCGGGAAAGAACCATGCATAAAAAAGTCGTTGTCATCCTATTGCTGCTGCTCTTGACGGGAGCGGTCGTCGTTCTAAACGGAAGCGGACACTGGAAAAAAGCAGAAAGTGAAAAAATAGCGATTATCCATGTCGAAGGCGTCATTCTCGGCGGACGCGGACAAAGCGGTTTCCTCGGCGAACAAGGCGGGACCGATCAGTTGATCCGCCTCTTGCACCAGGCGCGCGACGATCAGGCGGTAAAAGCGGTGGTCTTGCGCATTAACAGCCCGGGCGGCAGCGCGCCTGCTTCGCAGGAAGTCGGCGAAGAAATAATGAAACTGCGCAGCAGCGGTAAAGTGGTCGTGACGTCGATGGGCGACATAGCGGCTTCGGGCGGTTATTGGCTGGCGGCCTGTACGGAACGGATCTATGCAAATCCGACGACTCTGACAGGCAGCATCGGTGTTTACATTCCCTATGCGAACTGGGAAGAGTTATTTAAAAAAGTCGGCATCCAGCAAGAAAAGATCAAAAGCGGGCCGCATAAGGATATCTTATCGCCGGATCGTCCGATGACGCCGGAGGAACGTGCGATGCTGCAATCGATGGTGGATGACATTTATCAGCAGTTCATTCAGGTTGTTGCCGAAGGGCGTAACATGGAACTCGAACGGGTGCGCCAGTTAGCGGACGGGCGGGTCTATACCGGCAATCAGGCGAAGGAACTGGGCTTAGTTGATGAACTGGGCAACATGTATGATGCGGTGGAAGGCGCCGCCGCATTGGCGGGTATTCACGGCAAACCGAAACTGCAAGAATACGGCAAGACATCGCCGTGGCAGATGCTGACCGGCGGAGAGACGCAGAGCCTGCTGCGCCAACTGCTGCTGCCGACACTGCCGAATGCGCCGCAGCAATTGGCGCCGTTGGCGTTGCCGGAAAACTGGCAGGTGAAATGACATGTACAGTCAATGGGATGTGATTTATGACGTTATTTTTGCGCCGCGTGCAGGAATGATCAAGGCTGCCAGCCGCGTTTCGCCGCTGCGCGCGACCTTGTTTGCCGCCGGCGGTTATTTGGCGAGCAGCGTTCTTTTTTCTCTGCCCTGGCGGCAGACGCAAGAAAGTGTGAGCGGTGAAAATTGGTTACTGGCGGTCGCTGTGCTGCTGGGCTTGTCTTGCTGGTTTTCCAGCGTTGCGCTCTGGCATCTGGCAGCGGAACTCGTCGGCGGAAAGGGCAGGGCGAAAGCTCTCTTGGCAGCCAGCGGCTGCGCTCATCTACCGTTCTTCTTTCAACTTTTACTGGCGGCTGCGCTCTTGCTTTTTCCGCTCAATGGAGCAGCCGCGGCGCTTGGCTTTTTTGCGATCGCGATATGGAAAGTGTGGCTGGACGTTGAGGCGATTGCCGCAGTGTATGGATTTGAGCGCAGCAAAGCGGTGTTGGTCTTGCTGATGCCGTGGCTGCTATTCGGAGCGGCGTTGCTGCTCGTTTTTGTCGCAGTCAGCATCGAAATGATTTGGGAAGGCGGGATGATATGAGGCGGAAATGGCTCTGGATCGGAAGCATGCTGCTCCTGTTTATTCTGGCAAGCGCTTGCGCGAAAAAAAACGTTGCTCCGCCTGCGGCTTTGCAGGCGGAGCCTGAGGTGGCGGCGCGCTGGCAATTGGCGGAGCGTTTGTATGAATCGGGCGGCGGCAATGTGAAGCGCTCGCTTCGCGCCGCGCAAGGCGAAGAGTTGTTGGAACTCGCGGCAGGGCCTGACGGGGTGCTGCGCTACAGCATCGAGGCCAATGTCGGCAGAAATGCTGTGGCGAGTTATGACCTGCAGTTCCTTTCGACGCAGGGAACGGGACGGATCAGTCTGGAAGCGCTGGACAGTGACGGACAGGTTCTGGCGAGTCGCAACATGGCGTTTACCGGATCGCTGTTGCCCGGCCAGCAGGATCGTCGCTACCGGGACAATTATCAGGGAAATTGGATTAAAGAAACTCTCTTCAGTCAGGAAATGACGAATGCGGGCGCTAAAGCGGTTCGCTATCGGCTGAGCGTCGAAGCCGGACAAGGCCAGCATGTGCTGTTGCGCGCGTTTGCGTTGGAGACGGATTGGCCGCGTGCGTTAAACGCACAGTTGACGGGGCCGACGAAAACGTTGCAGCGCGGCGACATGGCGACGATGACTGCGGAGCTGGTGAATCAGAGCGGACGCATGATCGACAATGCGGTGCTTGCGCTGCAAGAGCCGCTTGGCTATGGCGTGGTGCTGCAAGACGGCGCGCAACGTCTCAGCGGCCCTTGGCCAGCGGGCGAGAAGCGCAGCTTTAAGTGGACGGTCAAGGCGCAGCGGGCCGACGCTGTGAATATGAACCAGCCGTGGCCGTTGGTGCTGGCGCTCAACGGTACGCCGCTGGCGCAAACAAAAGTGTCTGTGGCGGATGAACGACCCGGCGAGGTTTTCTATGTCATGACCGAAGATTTGGAACCGATGGATGCAGCCGGCTATCCGACCGCTTGGGGCAACCAGAGCGGCTGGCTGCAAGCGGAAGAATACCGGGGACAGCTGATCGGCAAAGCGGAGGCGTTGAACCGTATCGCAGATAAGGCCGGAGCAAAATGGACGCATTATATTGCCTGGCCGGCTGTCCGCGCCGCGGAGTGGGCGGCGCAGCAATCGGCGAAGAACGAGTGGCGGCAAGTCGTTGCAGACATAAGGACTTCGGTTGCGCAGGAGGCGGCGAAAGGACATGAATACGGCTTGCACATGCATGGCGATTATGATCCCGAACTGCCGGGCAATGTGCTGTCCTATGATCCGGTGAGCGATGGCCTATGGGCGAACCATCTGAAACACGGCTGGTCGCATTTGCTGGAAAAGGAGGGCACGCTTGGCGATCCGATCAGCCGGGCGGGTATGCTGTATCGTTATCAGCGGATTTTAGATCAGCTGACTGCTGATTCGCCGCAGGGGCAGATCATCACGTCGCGTGCCGGTTCATTCGATTTCGGCAACGGAGCGGAAAGCGAGGCGGCGAGCAGCCGCGCCTATCGTGCGGTAGGCTTATGGGGCTCGACGGATGCGGACGGCAACCAAGGCGGCTTGACGTCAGGCGCTTACGGCAATGAGATTTATCTCGCCGGCAGCAGCGATATTAATCGCCCGGCAACGTCGCTTGCCGATGCGGCCCTGGTCGAATTCAGACCGACGCCGCGCGTCAATATCGCCTATGACCTGCAATCGGCAAGTGTGATGAACGCGAAAGCCGATGAAGGCATGCGCTATTTCGCGGCCGACGGTCGGGTCATGCCGGGTGTGCACGGCATCATTGGCTTTACGCACGCTATGTTTGTGATGGGCGATGGTGACTGGCGCAGTACGAGCGGAGGGAAGTTTAAGGCGCTGGAAGAGCATCTCTTGTACCTTAAGCAGCGTTATGTCGAGCCGCAGCTGCTGCGCTTCGGTACGGCGGGTGATTTGGTGCGGGCGTACCTTGATTATTATGCGCCGCGCCCAATCGTGCTTTACGGCCAGCGTGTAAAAGACGGCTGGTTGCGTTCGGAATATGCACTGCAGATTCTCGGGCGCGACATACCGGTCGATGCGGAACATCCGCATACGGTTAAAGTTAAATACCCGCTCTATCACAGAGAAGATGCCTTTCGCATCCGGGTGTTAAAGGACGGAAAAGCGATTTACAGCACATCGGGTCTTCCGACGCCGGAAAATGACATCGCTTTCCTCTTGGATGACAAAACGGCGACGTATACGCTCGAGGTTTGGCATCAAGAGACGTTAGCTAAGGGCATGCGCTTTTTGCAGCGTCTGAAAGTCGGAAAATAGGCAAAGCGCTATTTCGGGGGAAAGGCGCGAAAGTAGAGCAGGAATTCCTCACAAAAATGCGAATAAAGAAAAGAGTGCTATATTTGCAAACGAAGAGAAGTTGCAAAGTGAGGAGAGCGGATATGTCTGAAGCGAAAGCTACTATTTTAGTCATTGATGATCAACCTGGAATCCGCAGGCTGCTGACGGAAGTTCTGGCAGAAGAGGGGTATGGCGTCGATACTGCCGCGAATGGATTTGAAGGAATTCAAAAGGTGAAGGAGGCCATGCCGCAGTTAATTCTCATGGATATGAAAATGCCGGGCATGGATGGCATTGAAACCTTGCGTGAATTGAAAAAGATGGGGCAGGCGGATAAAGTCATCATGATGACCGCTTACGGCGAATTGGAACTGGTCAATCAGGCGAGAGAACTCGGCGCGTATGCGTATATTACCAAACCGTTCGATATCATCGCCTTATGTACGATCATTCGTGAGCAAATCGAAAGCGGTGCAGCGACAGGCGAATAATAAAGAGGGAAAAGCGCTCGGAAATCTTCCGGGTGCTTTTCTTCAGGGCAGGATTTTTTTGTGCACGTGTCGAAATATGACTGAGAAAGAAAGGGGGATGAAGATGATTATCAGGGCTGTGACCGTACTGGCGCTGCATTGCGCGCGTTGCGGGAAAATCCATTTCCATGACTTGTCGCGCTTTCGTTTGGCGCAGGAAACGGGAAGGGAACTGCTCTGCGCTTGTGGCGCTCAGCAAGGGACGCTGATTAGCGGCGGGCCGCGGCAATGTCTCATCAACATTCCCTGCGTCGTTTGTCAAAAAGAACATGTGATTTGCCTCGATGGTCGGCAAATGTGGCGCAATGGCACTGAAAAACTGTATTGCCTGGAAAACAATGTGGAACTTGGCTTTGTCGGTGAACGTGAAGTGATCGCTGCAATGGTGGCCGATTATAAACGGGAATTCGAGCGGTTGGTCTCGGATTACGATGATTATGTCGAAAATCCGGAAGTGATGTTTGAAGTTCTCAATTGCGTTCACGATATCGCGGAAGCGGGACAAATTCTCTGTAGTTGCGGCGGCGAGGAGATCGGGGCTGAGTTGCTGCCGGACTGCATTCAGTTGTACTGTGAACGCTGCGGCGGACAGGTCGTAATCTCGGCCAAGGAAGATCGCGATATGAAATATGTTCGTTCGCTTGAGCGGATTGACTTGATGTCGCCCCGGCGCTCGAGGCGCAACCGCTGAGAAACGGTTGCGCTAATAAGGTGAGGAGGATCTACGGATGAAGTTTTTTTTGGATACGGCTAATTTATCGGAAATCAAGGCAGCGGTGGAGCTAGGCGTCGTTGCCGGTGTAACGACCAATCCGTCGCTGATCGCGAAGGAAAAACGCAACTTGGCGGAGACAATTGCTGAAATTGCGGCTGTCGTGGCGGGGCCAATCAGCGCGGAAGTCGTCAGCACCGAATCGAAGGATATGATAACGGAAGCCAGACAACTGGCGGCTATTGCTAAAAACGTCGTGGTTAAGGTACCGATGAATGCGGAAGGCCTTAAGACGGTGAAAGTGCTGAGCCAGGAAGGCATCAAGACCAATGTGACATTGATCTTTTCCGCAAATCAGGCCTTGCTTGCGGCGCGGGCCGGTGCGTCTTACGTCAGTCCGTTTGTCGGACGTCTCGATGACATCAGTGAAGACGGCATCCAACTCATTAAAAATGTGGCCGACATGTTTGCCATTCATGGCATCGAAACGGAGATCATTTCCGCCAGCATACGTCATCCGATGCATGTGACGCAGTCGGCGATGGCCGGTGCGAATATCGCCACCGTGCCGTATAAGGTGTTGCTGACGATGCTGAACCATCCGTTGACGGACAGCGGCATCAAACGATTTATGGAAGATTGGAAGAACGCAAATCTGTAAGAAGTGAGAACAGGCCTGTGACGGGGCCTGTTTTTTTACTGCAGGAGAAAAGGTTTTTCTTGTTGACGCAGCTGAGCGGGAATCATATAATTAATTTGCGTTTGACGGCGCGTTGTCGCCGTCAAAAAAAGGAAATGGATGCGTAGGGCTTTAGCAAAGGCTAAAGCCCCTTTTGCGCTGGCCAGGCGAGGTGATTTGTATGGAAGCGTTGATCAAACGGATCGCGACGGATGAAACGGTCCGTCAATTGAAATATGAACTGGGCAAAACGGGGCATCAGACGCAGCTGTATGGCCTGATGGGCAGTCAAAAGCAAGCGGTGCTTGCGGCCGTGTATCGGGAGCAGCCGCGTCCGCTTTTGATTGTCGCCAGCAATTATGAGGCTTTGGAATTTTGGCGCTCGGACTTGTCGACCTGGTTGCCGGAAGTGGCGGTGCTCGAATTTCCGGTAGCGGACATGTCGACTTTCACAGCGGCGGCAAAGGGACGTGAACTCGCGGCGCGCCGTCTGGAGGCGCTCACGGGTCTGTATCGCGGCAAGCCGATCATCGTATTGGCGACCGCGGAAGCAGCTGCTCTTCCGGTGCCGAGCCCGGCGCAATTTCGCGACAGTCGGCTGACGCTGACTACGGGAGCGGAAATCAGGCGGGAGCATCTGCTGGAACAGTTGGTGGCTTTTGGCTATGAACGGGTCGACCAGGTGGAAACGCTGGGGCAATTCAGCGTACGCGGCGGGATTATCGATGTCTATCCGGTGAATCGCAAGCTGCCGATCCGCCTAGAGTTGTTCGGCGATGAGATCGATTCCCTGCGTGAATTTCAGGCGGAAAGTCAGCGTTCGCAAGATACGCTGGACAGCGCCGAAGTAATGGCGCTCGTTGAAAGCGGCAAAGAAGAGCCGGGGATTTTATTTGAACATCTTCCGCTCGGCGGCGTGCTTGTCTTGGACGAACCGACGCGCATCAGAGAACAACTGGTCAATCTGCTGCGTGAAAATCCAGAACTGAAACGTCGTGCGGCAGGCTGGGCGGATTGGATGGAGACGCTAAAAGGCTATTCGGTCTTGTATCTGTCTTTGATGCTGCAAAAACTGCCGCACGGCACGCCGGATGAAATCTTGGGCATGACGGCGCGTACGGTAGCGCCGTTTCATCGTCAGATGGATATGCTGGCTAATGAATTGAAAGGCTGGCAGGAACGTAAGCTCGCGGTGGTTCTGTTGATGTCCGAGCGCGAGAAAGCGGCGGCACTCCAACAATCGCTCGCCGATGAAGGCGTCAATGTCGCCTATGAACCGCAACTGCGCGAATTGACGCCAGGCGTCATCCAACTGACGGTCGGCCGATTGGAAGGCGGTTTTGAATTGCCGCATGCCCATCTAGCAGTGGTGACGGAAAAAGACATCGTCGGGCGGCAAAAGAAAAAGACGCGGCTGCGTACGTCGAAGGAACGTCAGATCCAATATTTTCAGGATATCAAGATGGGCGATTATGTCGTGCACGTCAGCCATGGCATCGGCAAGTATCTCGGCGTGGAGACGTTGCAAGTCGGCGATGTGCATCGAGACTATCTGCATATCCGTTATGCCGGAGAAGATAAGTTATATGTTCCGACCGATCAGGTACAGCAGCTGCAAAAATACATCGGCTCTGAGGGCGATGCGCCGCGGCTCAGCCGTTTGGGCGGCAACGACTGGAACCGGGCCAAGACGAAAGCCAAGAAAGCGGTCGCCGATATGGCGCAGGAACTGTTGGAACTCTATGCATCGCGCCAGACCGCCGAAGGCTATGCGTTTGAAAGCGATACGGCCTGGCAGCATGAATTTGAAGATGCTTTTCCGTTCGAAGAAACGCCGGATCAGCTTACGGCGATTGCTGAAATCAAGGCCGATATGGAAGCGGCCCGTCCGATGGACCGTCTGCTGTGCGGCGATGTCGGCTTCGGCAAGACCGAAGTGGCGATCCGCGCCGCGTTTAAAGCGGTCATGAACGGCCGCCAGGTTGCGGTGCTCGTACCGACGACCGTGCTTGCACAGCAGCATTTTCAAACGTTCAGCGCCCGCTTTGCCGGTTTCGGCCCGAGTGTTGACGTGATCAGCCGCTTTCGCAGCGCCAAAGAGCAGAAAGCGACGCTCGACAAACTGGCGCGCGGCCAAATCGACGTCATTATCGGTACGCACCGGTTGATTCAAGAAGATATGAAATTCAAACAGCTCGGTTTGTTGATCGTCGACGAAGAACAGCGTTTCGGCGTAAAACAAAAAGAGCGGATCAAGCAATGGCGCACGAATATTGATGTGCTGACGTTAAGCGCCACGCCGATTCCGCGTACGCTTCATATGTCGCTTCTGGGCACGCGCGATATGAGCCTCATCGAAACGCCGCCGGAAGAACGCTTTCCGGTGCAGAGCTATGTCGTGGAATATCGCGAAGATCTGATCAGAGACGCCATCCGCCGGGAGATGAAACGCGGCGGACAGGTTTACTTTGTCTACAATCGCGTGCAGACGATCGATAAGATGCGGGAAAAACTCAGCAAACTGGTGCCCGAAGCGCAAATTCAGACCGCGCATGGACAAATGCCGGAAGAATTGTTGGAACAGGTAATGGTCGATTTTTATGAAGGCAAAGATGATATCCTGCTTTGCACCAGCATCATCGAGAGCGGTCTTGATGTGCCGAATGCGAATACGATTATCGTGTATGACGCGGATCGTTTCGGCTTGTCGCAGCTTTATCAGATGAGAGGGCGGGTGGGACGCTCGCATCGCTTGGCGTTCGGCTATTTCACGTATCGCCGCGATAAAGTGCTGACGGAGGTTGCGGAAAAACGATTGCAGGCAATCAAGGAATTCGCAGAACTCGGCGCTGGATTCAAGATTGCAATGCGTGACCTTGAAATCCGCGGTGCGGGAAATCTGCTCGGCTCGCAACAACACGGCAACATCGTCAATGTAGGTTTTGAAATGTATTGCCGTTTGTTGGAAGAAGCCGTGGGCGAGGCCAAAGGCGAAACGCCGCTTAAAATTGCCGCCGAACCGGTACTCGAACTGAACATCGACGCCTATCTCAGCGGCGATTACATACCGGATCCGATGCACAAGATCGAAGTCTACCAACGCATCGCAGCGGTGCGCCGTGAAGGCCATATCAGTGAACTGCTCGATGAATTGATCGATCGCTTCGGCGAGCCGCCGACTTGCGTCATGAATCTCTTAGCGGTAGCGCGCATAAAGAATATGGCCAGAGAATTAGGACTGAAAGCGGTGCAGGAACGTCCGAGCTATGTCGACCTGGTCGTTGGCGAACTGCCGAATATAAGCCCGGAAAAAGTGATTGCGCTAAAAGAGACTTATACGAATCGGGTGGCGATGTATCCGGACGGCATTCGCATCAAAAGCCTGCAACTGAAGGGTGCGAAATTGATGAAATTGTTGCTGACCGCGCTCGAAATTTTGCTCGGTAAAAACAAAGGATGAAGTGGAACGTCATTCTATGATATAATTTAGTTTGTGTTTTATCGTGACTAAGGGAGAGGAATGACTTAGGTGAGTAAAGATAAGTTTTTAAAAGGCGCACTGATTCTGACAGTGGCCGGAGTTGTCGTGAAAATTATCGGTTCCGTGAACCGGATTCTGCTCTCGCGTCTCTTAGGCGGAGAAGGCATTGGTCTTTATCAGATGGCATACCCCATTTATTTGCTTGCGATTAGTATTTCATCGGCGGGAATTCCGGTCGCCATATCGATTATGGTATCGGAACGGGTGGCTCTCGGGGATTATCGGGGCGCCAACCGCGTTTTTAAAATTTCACTGGCGATGCTGGTGGTCACGGGACTTTTTTTCACCGGTCTGTTATTTTATGGCGCACGGTGGTTGATTGACAATCAACTGGTGCGTGATCCGCGTGCTTACTATGCGATTGTTGCGTTGGCGCCGGCGTTGTTCTTCGTGACGTTGCTCTCGAGCTATCGCGGTTATTTCCAGGGCTTACAGTTCATGATACCGACCGGCGTGTCGCAAATCATGGAACAGCTGCTGCGCGTTGTGACCATGATCGGCCTGGCGTACTGGCTGTTGCCGCGCGGCCTTGAATTTGCCGCCGCGGGTGCGAGTTTTGGCGCGGGGCCTGGCGCTGTTGCGGCGCTGGTCGTGCTGATGATTTATTATTGGCGGCACAGCCGGATTCTGCGCGAGCGGGTTGACGAACAGTCGGTAGATATCATTCAGGAATCGACGGTCAATATCGTGAAACGCATCATCCGCTTGGCACTGCCGGTTTTGATGGCCAGCATCATGGTGCCGATTGTGGAGAATATCGACTTGTTCATTGTGCCGGTGCGCCTCGAAGCCGCCGGGTTTTCGATTGAACAGGCGACCGAGCAATTTGGCTATCTGACCGGGATGGCGATTCCGCTGATTGCGATGGCGACGATTCCGACCCTGTCCATGGCAGCCAGTTTGGTGCCGGCCATTTCGGAATCTTTCACCTTAGGCAATCGTGAAGCGATCTATCAGAGAACGGCAACCGCGATGCGCCTGACCAATCTGGTGGTTATCCCGGCTTTTGTCGGGATGGGGCTCTTGGCGGAACCGATATCCAAGATGCTGTACGGTACGCCGCAGGCGGGCGTGTCGATCGCGATCCTTTCGCTCGGCATTGTCTTGCTCGGCTGGCAGCAGGTAACGACGGGAATATTGCAGGGTCTCGGTCATATTAATATTCCGCTGCTGACGATGCTCGCTGCAGCGGTGGTGAAAATTGTTTTGAACTGGGTGCTGACGGCAATTCCGACGCTCGGCATCAAGGGCGCGGCTTGGGCGACCAATGCGGACTTTTTGGTAGCGGCGCTGCTTAATATGTATTTTATCCGGCGTTACGTCGGTTTCCGCATGGACTTCAAGGAAACGGCAAAGGCGGTTGTTGCCGCCGCGTTGATGGGCGTGACCGTACATTTCAGCTTTGCGTTTATTTTGCAGCAACTGGCTGGAAAAAGCTCGTTGGCAACGCTGGCCGCGATTCTAATCGGCGGACTCGTTTACTTTTTGGCTTTGGTTTTACTGGGCGGCGTAGAAGCCAGAGATATCGAAAAGATTCCTAAAGTAGGCAAGCTGTTGGTGCTTGTGCTCAAAAAAATCAGACTGCTGCGCGACTAAGCGTTTCGCCAATAAGCAGGTTGCCTCCGGCAGCCTGCTTTGGCGCATCCGTGCAGAATACACTTCGACTTGAAAGGTGAGGATCGATGATGGGTGAGATCGTTATTGTGGGCCTCGGGCCCGGGAACTTTAAATTTATGACGCTGGAAACGCTGGAGATTTTGCAGCAGGCGCAAACGCTGCTCTTGCGCACGGCTAAGCATCCAACCGTGGCAGGTTTGCTGCAGAGGGACATTTCTTTCACCAGTTATGATGCCTACTATGAACGACACGAAACGTTTGAACAGGTCTATGCAGCGATTGCCGAGGACTGCGCTGCGCGCGCTTGCGCGGGCGAAAAGGTCGTCTACGCCGTGCCCGGCAGTCCGTTGGTAGCCGAGCGGACGGTGATCCTGATCCGTGAGCTGGCGCGGGTGAAACAGATTCCCGTTACGATTTTACCGGGCATGAGTTTTCTCGAAGTGCTCTATACAAGGCTCGGCGTCGATCCGATTGAGGGACTGACCATTCTCGATGCCTGTGATTTGGCGCAAACCGCATTTGCGACGACGACGGCGCTTGTAATCACGCAAGTGTACAATCAGGCCGTGGCTTCCGATGTCAAGCTGACGCTGATGGACAGTTTGCCGGATGATTATGAAGTGACGCTGGTACGCGGCTTGGGCTTGCCGGAAGAAAGCATTCGCCCGATTCCGCTTTATGAACTGGATCGTCAGGCGGACATCGATCACTTGACCAGCCTCTATGTTCCTAAGCCGGCGCAGGCGTCGCCGCAAGTCTTTTCGTTGGAACCTCTGGTTTCGGTTATGGCCGAGCTGCGTTCGCCGGAAGGTTGTCTTTGGGATCTTGAACAAAATCATAAGAGCCTGCGCCGCTATTTAGTGGAAGAAGTGTATGAGGTTTTAGAAGCGATTGAATTGGCCGACAGCGAAAAACTCTGCGAGGAACTGGGCGATTTGCTGCTGCAAATCGTTTTTCACGCGCGGGTTGCCGAGGAAAGCGGCGAATTTACCATGCAGGATGTAGTCGATGTCGTGACGGAAAAAATGATCCGGCGTCATCCGCATGTTTTCGGCGAGGTCACCGTCGCCGATGCGGCCGATGTCGTGGTGAACTGGGAAGAAATCAAGCGGCGTGAACATTCGGATCGCAAAAGGATCTTGGACGGTATTCCCGCCGGCTTGCCGGCGCTGATGCATGCGTACAAGGTGCAGGGCAAAGCGGCTAAAGTCGGTTTCGACTGGCCGGATGAGGCGCCGGTCTGGGAGAAGGTTGGCGAAGAACTGCAGGAGCTGCGTGAGGCAGTGGCAAAGAAAGATGCAAAAGCCATCGAAGAAGAGCTGGGTGACGCACTGTTTTCGCTCGTCAATTTAGCACGCTTTTTGTCGGTAGAACCGGAAACGGCCCTGACGGCGACAAACCAAAAATTCCGCCGCCGCTTTGGCTATATCGAAGAACAAATCGTGAAAAATGGCGACGAATGGAAAAAAATGTCGTTAAAACAACTCGATTTGCTCTGGAATGAGGCAAAAAAGGCTGGAATGTAGATTTTTTGCGGTTTTTTTACTGTTTTTTTCAAAGAGAAAGAGGAATTCGTAAAGGTTTTAGCGAATACGTCTAACGTAATGATTTATCATGAGGAGGCTAGATTTGTGAATAAAACTGAATTAGTTGCAAGTGTTGCTGAAAAAGCGGGTCTGACCAAGAAGGATGCAGAGAAGGCTGTAAACGCTTTCTTCGCCAGCGTGGAAGAGGCTCTGGCAAAGAGCGACAAAGTACAATTGATCGGCTTCGGCACGTTCGAAGTAAAAGCACGGGAAGAGCGCAAAGGCCGCAACCCGCAAACCGGCGCTGAAATTGTTATTCCCGCATCCAAAAATCCGGTATTCAAAGCCGGTAAAGGTCTGAAAGACGCTGTAAATAAATAAGCGTACAGAGAACGAAAGCTAGGTGTATACACCTGGCTTTTCTTTTTTTTGCAGTGATAAAAAAGCAGGAAAAAGGAAGCGCTTGACCGAAAACACAGTAGGAGTTATTCCTGGTGGGATGATGTTGAACGAAAAAGGCGGTGTTTTTGTGGCAGTCTTGGTTGTTGATGATGAAGAATCCATTCGTGAACTGGTTAAATTCCATTTGCTGAAAGCCGGTTATGAAGTTGTCGAAGCAGTCGATGGCAATGAGGCGCTGCGCGAAGTGCGGCGTGAAAAACCGGAGTTGTTGCTGCTTGATTTAATGCTGCCTGGCATGGATGGCTTAGAAGTGTGTCGCAATTTAAAAGGACAGGCGGCAACCTCGTCTATACCGATCATCATGCTGACGGCGCGCAATGAAGAGGTGGACAAGATTCTGGGTCTGGAAATGGGCGCCGACGATTATATGACAAAGCCATTCAGTCCCCGCGAATTGGTGGCCCGCGTTAAGGCGGTGTTGCGCCGCAGTGCACGCGACAGCATTACGGAAGGCGAATTGGCTTTTGGTCCGCTGCGCATGAACTTTGGCCGGCATGAAGCGTTTCTGGGACGTGACAAACTGGAATTGACGCCGAAAGAGTACGAACTGTTGAAGCTGTTCGTTACGAACCTGGGCCGTGCATTTAGCCGGGAACAGCTTTTGGACAAGGTTTGGGGCTATGAATATTTTGGCGATACGCGCACGGTCGATGTGCATGTGCGTCATTTACGGGCAAAGCTGGAAAATGAACCGAACGTGGCGGAAGCGATTGAAACCGTCCGCGGCGTCGGATATCGCTTCAGCGAAATATGAAAGTGGTGTCTCAATTTTATTTGAGACACCACTTTCATATTTAACGAAAAGATAACAAAAGCATAACGCGTCTTGCGCCGCCTGGTGCTATCATACAGCTATAACGCTGGGGAGGCATAGTGACATGGACAACAAGATGCAGGTGAATAAGCTTAAATTATATTATGGCTCGGCAGTCGCGTTGAATCAGATTTCGCTGACCGTGCGCGCCAATAGCGTATTAGCGTTAATCGGGCCGTCCGGTTGCGGCAAGTCGACGTTCATTAAGACGCTGAACCGCATGAATGATTTGATCGACAGCGTCAGGATCGAAGGCGAAGTTTTGCTTGATGGCACAAATATTTATCACCCGGATACGGATGTCGTCATGCTGCGCAAACGGGTCGGTATGGTTTTTCAACGCCCGAATCCGTTTCCGATGACGATTTATGACAATATCGCCTATGGGCCTCGCATCCATGGCGTTCAGGATCGCAAGAAGCTGGATGTCTTAGTGGAACAAAGCTTGCAAGGTGCGGCGCTTTGGGACGAGGTCAAGGACCGTTTGCATACCTCGGCGATGGGCATGTCAGGCGGACAGCAGCAGCGCCTTTGCATCGCCCGCCTGTTGGCGGTAGAGCCGGAAGTGCTGCTGATGGATGAGCCCTGTTCGGCGCTTGATCCGATTTCGACGATGAAAGTCGAAGAATTGGTTGGTGAGCTGAAAAGCCGCTATACGATCGTCATGGTCACGCACAACATGCAGCAGGCGGCGCGTGTCTCGGATCGTACGGCGTTCTTTCTTAACGGCGAGATGGTGGAGCATGACGATACGGATGCCGTGTTTACGCGTCCGCAAGATAAGCGCACGGAAGATTATATTACCGGACGATTTGGTTAAGGAGGAGCGGTCATGAACGTAAGCGGTGTACGCCAGCATTATCAAAATGATCTGGAAGCGTTGCGCCAGGAAATCATGGACATGGGGAACCGGGTGGAAAAAGCGATCGGCGGCGCCGTAAAAGCGCTGAGCACGCAAGATGAGGGGTTAGCCAGACAAATCATGGCGGGCGATGATGCAATCGATGAGATGGAAAAAGATATTGAGGACAAGTGCATGATGCTGATTGCCAGACAGCAGCCGCTCGCGATGGATCTTCGGATCGTAGCGACCGGGCTCAAGATCGCCACGGATCTGGAACGGGTCGGCGACCATGCCTTTGATATTGCGAAAATAACATTGGAAGTAATCGGCCAGCCATTGATCAAGCCGCTCGTTGATATTCCACGCATGGCTGACAGTGCGCGCAAGATGGTTAAGGATTCGCTGCGCGCGTATATCGAACTCGACACGCAGTTGGCGGCAGACGTATGTGCGGCCGATGATGAAGTGGATGCCATTTATCAGCAGGTTTTTCGCGAACTTCTCACCTACATGATGCAGGATCATAAAAATATCCAGCAAGCGGCGCAACTCTTGTTCGTGGCGCGTTATCTTGAACGCGTGGCCGATCATGCGACGAACATAGGCGAATGGGTGATTTACCTTGCGACGGGACAGCGGATGCGCAAGCAGTAACAACAGGAAAAAAAGCTACGGCGGGCCGAGGGAAGGATCTTCCTGAGGCTCTTTTTTGCGGGAAGGAAGATCCGTGCAGCATGACGAATTTTGCTAAAAGGAAAAAAGTTGTCTTTGCGCAGCGGAAGAATCGTTTGGATGAAGGAGCGTTAGATGATAAAACAGGTTTTATTTGATTTGGACGGAACCTTATTGCCGATGAATAACGAGGAGTTTGCCAAAAGCTATTTCCATTATTTAGGCAGCCATGTCAAGGAAGTCATGGAACCGAAAGTCGTCATAGAACAGTTGCTGGCTGCAACCGCGCGCATGATCAAAGACAGGGATTCGTCGCTTACCAACGAAGCGGTCTTCATGAAGCATTTTACTGCGGGGCTTGGCGCGCAGGCAGAGCACGTCGTTGCACGGATCATGGATTTTTATGCGAACCATTTCTGGCAGCTGCGTAAAGTCACGCGGCTCGCGCCTGAAGCGAGGCAAGCGATCGAAATCGTGCTGCAAAAAGGCGGCGCCGCCGTCATTGCGACCAATCCGATCTTTCCGCGTCTTGCAACGCAGCAACGTTTGGCTTGGGCCGGGCTGGAGTCGTTTTCTTTTCCTTTGGTGACGGTTTATGAAAACAGTCATTTTTGCAAACCGAATCCTGACTATTATCGGGAGATTCTCGATCGGATGGGCTGGCGGGCGGAAGAGTGCCTGATGGTCGGCAATGACGTCGAAGAAGATCTGGTTGCCGAAAATGTAGGCATTAAGACCTGTCTGGTGACCGACGACCTGATTAATGGCAAGAATTTGGCGCTTCAGGCCGATTATGTGACGACGCGTCAGGCATTGCCGACGCTCCTGGCAAAGATAATCTAGCGGCGCATTATCCGTAAAGAAAGGGAGCGAATCTTGCCATGGCAAGGTTCGCTCCCTTTCTTTTGTTTTTTAGTGGATCGCTTTCTTTTTCACCCGCCCGCCGAGGACTTCATGGACTTCATGGATGGTGACGAAGGCGGACGGGTCTTTTTCGTGAATGATCGATTTCAATTTAGCCACTTCCAAGCGGGTGACGACGGAATACAGCACTTCTTTTGCTTCGCCGCTGTAGCCGCCCTGGCCGTGCAGGATGGTAACGCCGCGCCCCAGACGATCCATCAGGGCTGAAGCAATCTCTTCGGGTTCATCGGTAACGATCATAACTCCTTTTGACTCATCGAGACCCTCAATCGTAACGTCGATGACTTTAAAGGCAATGAAGTAAGCGACTAGGGAATACATCGCCTTATCCCAGCCGAAGACGAGACCGGCGCTGGCCAAGATAAAAAGATTCATGAACAGTATCGTTTCGCCGACGGAAAAACCGGTGCGCTTGTCGAGCAAGATGGCAACGATCTCTGTGCCGTCCAGTGAACCGCCGTAGCGGATGATCAGACCGACTCCGATGCCGAGGATGATGCCGCCAAAAACCGTGGCAAGAAACAGATCGGTTGTCAGTCCGGGAATCGGATGAAAGACAGCGACCCAATACGAGAGGCTGATGACCGAGAAGAGCGTCGATAAGGCGAATGAGATGCCGATTTGTTTGTAGCCGAGATAGAGAAACGGAAGATTCAGGATCAGCAGGAAGAGACTGAGCGGTTGGTGGAAAAGATAGCTCAGCATGATCGAAATGCCGACCACGCCGCCGTCGATGACCTGATTTGGAATCAGAAAAAATTCGAGGCCGGCCGCGGCCAGGATGGCGCCGAGCTGAAGGAAGCAGTAGCGGAGAAATAAGTGTTTGCGACTTTCGCGTTTGTGAGTGCCGGGCATAATGGTGTCCTCCTAAATCGTAGCATGATCTTCTGTTGTTGCCAAAGGCAGGCTGATCGTGACGGTTGTGCCTTCATCCGGTTTGCTGGCGAAGTCGATCGTACCGTCGTGCAAGTCCAGAATGAATTTTACGATGGACAGGCCGAGGCCTGTGCCGCCTTCCTGACGGGAACGGCTCTTGTCGACGCGATAGAAACGGTCGAGTAAGAGCGGCAGATGTTGCTGCTGAATGCCGATGCCGCTGTCCTTTAACGCGATGTAGAGACGATCCTTCGTCTGACTGCATTGAAGCGTCAGCTGTCCGCCGGACGGGGTATATTTGCAGGCGTTATCAAGCAGGTTGATCAAAACCTGCTTCAAATAATCGCCGTGTCCCCAAACGGGCGAAGGCGAGACGTCTGCGCAATTGCTGCTGAAGTGAAGCTCCTTTTTGGCAAAGCGGGGTGCGAACTCCTGAATGACTTCGCGCAGCAAGCCGGTCAGTTCGATGTTTTGAAAGGAAACCTGTTTGCGGTATTCCTCGGGTTGCAGGCGGGCCAGCTGAAGCAAATCCTGAACGAGGCGCTGCATGCGTTCTGCTTCATTAAAAATAATGCGGACGAATTTTTGCTGCAAGGCCGCATCAATCGGATCGTCGCTGAGCAGCGTCTCGGCGAAGCCTTTGATCGAAGTAAGCGGCGTGGCCAATTCGTGGGAGGCATTGTTGATGAACTCCGCTTGGCGTTCCTGCAATTCTTTCAGCGCCGTGATGTCATGGAAAACAGCCAGAACAGCCTGAACGCCTTTTTCCGATTCGATCGGGCCAAGGAAGATTTGGAAAAAGCGATTGGCGTCTTTGGCGCTGGTTCTAAGATCGAGCGTCAAAGAGCAATGCTCGGCGACGACCTTGCGCAGCGCGACGTCGAATTGATTGTAGCCAAGCACAGTCAAATTGTGCTGTCCGAGCATGCCGGATTTAAGGTTGAATAACTCTTTGGCTTTGCGATTGGCGTTGGTGATGCGCCCCTGGCGGTCCAGGAGGAAAAGGCCGTTGTCCATGTGCGAAAGGATCAATTCCAGTTTGGACTTTTCTTCTTTGATTTCCGCTAATGTGTCGTCTAAGTTTGAGGCCAGGTTGTTCAGCGTATGAGCAAGAACTTCCAATTCGTCGCCGGTGCGAATGTGAAGGCGCTGTTCCAAATGCCCGGCGCCGATCTCTTTCGCCAGCCGGGTCATCGACTCGAGCGGCGCGGTGAACTGGTGGGCAAGACGGAGACTGATCAGACTCGCCAGACAGAGCGTTAAAAAGAGCGCGGTGAAAATGGCGGAGCGTATCTCGGCGAAGCCGGCGTCGACCGCGGTCAAGGTGCTTGATACGCGCACGACGCCGCGCACCTGATTGGTCGCATCAAAAACAGGCACGGCAACGTAAAGCGCATTTTGCTGCAGCGTGCTGCTGTAGCGCGTCGCAGTGTCTTGGTGCCCGGTCAGTGCGGAGTTGACTTCCGGGCGAGTGCGATGATTATCCATGCTGTTTGGATTTTCCCAGGAATCGGCCAACACGGTGCCGTCGGTCTCGATGACGGTGATGCGAATGGCGGTACTGGTCGAGATTTCCTTGATTTTGTTGTCAAGGCTATGGCGGTCATAGATGCCGCCGAGATATTCGCGGACGAATTGTTCCGTGATATGGGCGTGCGTTACCAGATGCGTCGTAAGATTCGAGATGTTATAACGATGAAAATACCAAAGGAAATAACCGCCCAGTGCGACGATGGTTAGCGTGATCAGGATAAGAAACACGCTTAAGAGGCGATTGCGAATCGATAAGTGAGCCATGCTAACCTCCTTGGTGTGCGAATACGGCAAATATAATTACCTTATTCGCCCTTGCGCGAGGCTAGACCTTTCGGCAAACTGCCTTAACGCAATTTTAATGCAACGCTAACAAAAACGACGTTAGACTATAGTATGGTGTAGGAAAGAGGATAGGAAAAAGAAACGTGGCTTCTGGAGGCGTAGATGAATACAATGGCCGAAGTGGAAGAAATCATAATCAATCAGCAGGTGAGAACGGTATTGCAGCCGATCGTCTCATTGGAAAGCGGCGCGGTCATGGGATATGAGGCGCTGAGTCGCGGACCGGCCGGTTCGACGTTGGAACGTCCGGATTTTTTGTTTGCCGCAGCGGAAAAATGCGGCAAGCTCTGGGAACTTGAACTTCTTTGTCGCAGCAAAGCGCTGGAACAGGCGAAGGCATTGCCGCCTTCAACGTTGATGTTCATCAATGTCGATCCGAAAAGCATCAAGGATCCGCGTTTTGAAAAAGGACTGACGTCGGAAATTTTGAAGCAGCAGCAAATATCGGCCGCTTGCATCGTCTTTGAAATAACGGAACGGACGGCGGTTGAAGATTACCGTCACTTCCGCCGTGTCCTTGAAAACTACCGCAGTCAGGGCTATCAAATCGCAATCGACGATGCCGGCGCGGGCTGTTCGGGCTTGATGATGCTGGCGGAAACGCGGCCGCAGTTCATCAAGATCGACATGGGACTGGTTCGCGATGTCGACAAGGATTCGCTGCGCCAAGCGTTGCTGCATTCGATTTGCGATTTTGCGCAGGTTGCCAATATGAAAGTCATTGCCGAGGGGATTGAGACGTTCGAAGAGCTGAAGACGTTGATCTCGATCGGCGTATCGTATGGGCAGGGGTATTTATTGAAACGACCGCAGGTTGGTTTTTCTCAAATCGACGCAAACATGCAAGACAGTATTTGTGAAATCTATCATCGTAAGCAACAGGAAAGTTTTCATACCGCGCTGACGATTCCGATTGGTGAAATAGCCAGACGCGACAAGGCGATCGAAGCGCAGCTGACAGGGCGCGAACTGGCCGCGCTGTTCGAGGCGATGCCGATGTTGCTTGGCGCGGTGGTTGTGGAAGGCGGGCGACCGACCGGACTTTTGATGAAGAACAAGTTCTTAGGCTATCTGGCGACGCAGTATGGATTGGCGGTGTACGGGAACCGTCCGGTAAGCCTGATGATGGATCGCCATTCGTTGGTGGTCGAATATGATACGCCGCTGGAAAAGGTATCGATTTTTGCGACCTCGCGTGCGGAAGAAAGTCTCTATGATTACATCATTATTACCAAGGACGGATATTATTGGGGCATTACGACGGTGAAAAGGCTGTTGGAAAAAACGACGCAACTCGAAATCGCACGCGCAAAGCATGCCAATCCGCTGACCGGATTGCCTGGGAACTTGTTGATCGAACAAAAGCTAAATCAGATGCTGAGCGGCGCGCAGTCTTTTGCTGCACTTTACTTCGACCTTGACAATTTCAAGGCTTATAACGATACCTATGGTTTTGAACGAGGCGACCAACTGCTTTGTATGGTGAGCCGCGTCATTGAAGTGCAGGTGAAAAACGGAACGAGCGGCAAGGGCTTCGTCGGTCATATCGGCGGCGATGATTTTATTGCCGTTACCGCCAGAGAGGAGGCGGAGCTGATCTGCGAGAAAATCATAACGGACTTCGACAGCCAGGTGCAGCAGTTCTTCAATGTCGATGACCGGATGAACGGTTATATCACAGCGACGAATCGTCATGGCTTGGTGGAACGCTTTCCGTTGGTGTCCTTATCGATCGCAGTGGTGGATGGGGGAAAGCAGCGACCCGCCAATTTGGTGGATCTGGCCGAACGGGCGGGACGCATCAAAAAAAATTGCAAGCTCGACTGGCGCAGCTGCTACCAGGTCGGTTGAACGGAATTAACCAAATCCTAACAATGGCGTAACATATGATGCTGCTCGGCGCGCTATACTGAAAACAGATGAATGAGTTCCAATCATAAGGAGGATGTTCAAATGGTTAAATCGTGGAAGAAAATTGTCGCAGTAGGCGCCTTGATGACATTGACGGCTGTATTCGCAGCCGGCTGTGGCGCGAACAAGGAAGAAAAGGCGGCTAGTCAGGAAGTATCCGGTACGGTGACGGCTGCAGGGTCGACGGCGCTATTGCCGCTCTTGAAACCAGGTCAGGAAGAATTTCAGAAAAAGTTTAGCAAGGTGACGGTCAACATTTCCGGCGGCGGTTCGTTTACCGGACAAAATCAAGTCGCAGCCGGTGCGGTAAACATCGGCAACTCCGATGTGGCGCTGCAGGATACCTTGAAAGACAAAGGACTGGTCGAATATAAGCTCGTTGGCATTCCGTTCGTGTTTATCGCGAACCCGGATGTTAATGTCGATAACCTGACGCAGCAGCAAGCGGTTGATATTTTCAGCGGAAAAATCACGAACTGGAAAGATGTTGGCGGTAAAGACCAAAAAATCACGATTATCCACCGGGCCAAATCTTCCGGATCGCGCAGCACGATTGAACAGGTCGTCTTAAAGGGCGCTAGTTTCACCGATAACGCGGTGATCCAGGATTCCAACGGCGCTGTCCGCGCTGCGATTGCCAGTACGCCGGGTGCGATCGGCTATGTCGACGCTGCGTATGTCGATCAATCGATCAAAGCGATTTCTTACAACGGCGTGAAATATTCGATCGACAATGTTGCCAATGGCACGTATCCGGTATACAGTTTCGGCCGGATGTACACGAAAGGCGAAGCGACCGGTGCGGTGAAGGCGTTCATCGATTACGTCACCAGCGCCGAATTCCAAAACAGTTATGCGGAAAAGAACGGTTTCGTTCCGATGACGAAAATGAAAAAATAAAAGAGCATTTGCTCTGGACCATGCCTTCGCGGCATGGTCTATTTTTCTTAACAAAAACGTAACACGGCGTTAACGTGGAGCGCGGGGCGAAAGTCTATAATGAAAGCAATAGGAAGAGGGGCAAAGGAGAATGAAGATGGAATCGTATTGTGAAAACGCAATATTGGCAAAGGAGAACAAGGTGATGGCTGCGAAACAGTCTTTACATGCACGAAAATTAATGGCGGACCGCTATGTGAGGTATTTGTTTTTGGCTTGCGCCATGTTGCTGACGGTGATTGTTCTGTCGATTATCGTTTTTATCGGACAACAGGGTTTGCAGACTTTCAGTACGGTCAGTCCGTTGGAGTTTTTCTTTTCGGCGCGTTGGGATCCTATGGCCGGACAGTTTGGCGCACTTAGCTTCATTGCCGGTTCGCTTGCTGTAACGCTGCTAGCCGTTCTTTTAGGCGGGCCGCTTGGTTTATTGGGTGCGATCTTTATGGCGAAAGTCTCGCCGAAATGGGCGCGTGACATTCTGCGTCCGGCGACGGATCTGTATGTGGCGGTGCCTTCTGTCGTATATGGCTTTATCGGCATTACGATCTTGGTGCCGTGGATTCGAGAAACGTTTGGCGTCAGTACCGGCTTCGGCTTGCTGGCTGCCGGCATTATTCTCGGTGTTATGATATTGCCGACCGTAATCAGCATTTCGGAAGATGCGGTACGTTCGGTTCCGGGAAGTCTGGAGGAAGCCAGCCTGGCGCTTGGCGCTACGCGCTGGCAAACAATCTGGCATGTTCTGCTGCCGGCTGCGCGTCCGGGAATCTTGACGGCCATCGTCCTTGGCATGGCGCGGGCGGTCGGCGAAACGATGGCGGTGCAAATGGTGATCGGCAATACACCGCAACTTGTCGCGGGACTTTTTCAGCCGACATCGACGCTGCCGAGTGAGATTGTCGTAGAGATGGGCAACACTCCGTTCGGTACGCCATGGGGCAATTCCTTATTTATGATGGCGCTGGTTTTATTGGTGATGTCGTTGGTGTTGATTCTTGCGATCCGTCGTTTGGGCGAAAGGAAGGTGGCAGTATGAAGGCGGCGGTATATGATAAACTGGCCACGATGATATTATGGCTGGCAGGCTTTATGATCATTGCAATCCTGGCCGCTTTTCTCGGTTATATGCTGTGGAAAGGGCTTCCGGTACTCAGTTGGGATTTCATTACCGGACGTTCCAGCGACATTAGCGCCGGAGGCGGCGTCGGCGCGCAATTGTTCAATTCGCTCTACATCTTATTGCTCTCGATGGGCTTTTCCTTGCCTGCGGCCATCGGCGCCGGCATTTACCTGGCCGAATATGCACCGGACACCTGGCTGACGAAAGCGATCCGTCTGAGCACCGAAAGCCTGGCGACGGTTCCTTCCATTGTCCTTGGTTTGTTTGGCATGATTCTTTTTGTCAATTGGCTGGGCCTTGGTTTCAGCATCATTGGCGGAGCCCTTACGCTTACGCTCTTGAATTTACCTGTTTTGGTGCGCGTCACAGAAGAAGCGATTAAAACGGTGCCGCAGTCATACCGCGAGGCCAGCCTGGCCTTAGGCGCAACGAAACTGCAAACAATCTGGCGAGTGGTACTGCCGAATGCGTTAAGCGGCATCCTGACCGGCGTGACTCTTACGGCAGGGCGTGCGATCGGCGAAACGGCGATTCTGATTTTTACGGCGGGAACGACCGTCTCAAGGCACATGCCGGATTTCAATGTCATGGCGGGCGGCGAGACGCTGGCGGTACATATGTGGTATGTTATGGCGATTGGCCTGGTGCCTGATCGGATGGACGTCGCGAATGGCGTCGGTGCTTTACTGATTGCGGGGATTTTGGCTTTCAATTTACTGGTTCGCTTGTGGGAACGTCAGTTGGCGCAACACCAATAGCAGGAATTCCGCTTTTGCCCGGCGAATGATATGACAGTTGGTTATGTTATGCGAAGGTGGGATATCCATGAAGCAACGCCGGAAACGGTTCAGCTGGTTTCGTTTGCTTTGCGTTCTTTTGCTGTGTTATAGCCTGTATCTATGCGTCGAACAGCAAATGCAGCTGAGTGCGATTCGTTCTGAACGCGAGGCGACGCAGGCTAAATTGCAGCAATTGCAGCAAAGCAATGCGGATTTAAAAGAAGAAGCGGAATTATTGCAGCAACCTAAATATGTGGAGAAGTTAGCGCGCGAGCAACTTGGCTTGACTAAACCGGGCGAAGTGCTGTTCATGCAAGGGGAAAAGCAGCAGTAAAAGCATTCATTTTATATATTATGTTTCTTCGGAAAACGTGTCTTGGTTATATTGACACTGTCGAACCGGGGGCGGTATAATGAGGATGCAAAAACAGTATGTTAAGGGGGAAGTCTGTTCGTATGTCCATTGAAGTTGGCAGCGTGGTTGAAGGGGTTGTCACCGGTATCACCAACTTTGGCGCCTTTGTGCAATTGCCGGGCGGCAAGGTAGGCCTAGTCCACATTTCAGAGGTGGCTGACGTCTATGTTCGTGATGTGAAAGACTTTTTAAAAGAGCAGGAGCAAGTCAAGGTTAAGGTGTTGTCAGTTGATGACCGGGGAAAAGTCGGATTGTCGATCAAGCAGCTTCGCCCGCCGGTAGAACAGCAAAGCGAAGTCGTGAGAAGACCGCCGCCCAGCGAGTATCGCCGTCCGGTAAGAGTTGTCAATGCACCGTCTTTTGAGGACAAGCTGAGCAAATTTCTCAAAGACAGCGATGAGCGGCTGACTGACCTGAAACGTCATACCGATTCCAAGCGAGGCGGACGCGGCGCTGGTCGGCGCGACTGATATACCGCAGGCACATGAGGCACTCCAAAGGGGTGCCTCTTCTTGGTTGTTGGTCTTACTTGACAGCCTGACGCGGGAAGATGGAGGCTCTGATGCTGAAAGTGGTAAAGGACGTCATTGAACGGCATAATATGTTGCAAGCGGGCGACAGGGTCTTGGTGGCCTGTTCGGGTGGGCCGGACTCGTTGGCGCTGCTGCATCTCTTCTGGCGATTGCAGTCGCTGCTGTCGATCGAGGTTGCGGCCGCGCACCTGGAACATGGGTTTCGCGGCGCGGAATCAAAAGCGGAAGCTCTTTTTGTTGCGGATTTTTGCTGCACACGAAAGATTCCCTGCTTTTGCGAATCGGTTGACATGCCGGAGCTTTTACGTCAGCAGGGGCAGTCGGCGCAAGACGGCGCACGACAGGTTCGTTATGCGTTTTTGCGCCGCGTCGCGCAACAGTGGGGCGCGGCGCGTATTGCGACTGGCCACCAGCTGGAAGATCAAGGCGAGACCTTGCTGCTGCATCTGCTGCGCGGCGCCGGGCCAAAAGGTTTGGCCGCGATGCGTGAGGTCGCGGGCGATCTCATCCGGCCCTTGTTGGGCATAAAGCGTGAAGCGATTGAAGCGTATTGCAGCGAACATGGCCTCGTCCCGCAGCGCGACAGTTCCAATGAAAAAACCTGCTATCAGCGCAATTGGCTGCGTCTCGAGCTGATGCCGGTCTTGCGGCGCTACAATAACGCTTTGCCCGAAACGTTACACCGGACGGCCCGTTTACTCGGCGAGCAGCAGGACTACCTGCGCGCGCAGGCGCAAGAGGCATTGGCGGAAGTGGCGATCTGGAAAGAAGGGACGTTGCATCTGGCTGCAAAAGAGCTTGGCGAAAAGCATCTGGCGCTGCAAAGAGAAATATTTCGTCTGGCGATAGAAAAAAAACGTGGGCAGTTGACAGGAATAAGCTTCGACCATGTTGAAAGTTTGATAGAAGTGCTGTCTTTACCGGTGGGAAGTCGGCGGGAGTTGCCGGGCGACCTTCAGGCCAGGCGAACCTATCAGGGGATTTGCCTGGAAGCGAAAGGGCAGGAAGCGAAGCTGCGCAGTCCTTGGCCGGGAACCGTGCTTGCCGTTCCCGGACGGAGCGAAGTGCCGGCACTCGGTCTCGTTGTGCTCGCTGAAGAGGGCTGTTTTACGGACGCTGAGCAAAGCGACAGCATCGTGCTTGCGCGGGCGCAGGTAAAGGGCGATCTAGTGCTTCGCACGCGTCTGCCGGGAGATCGTTTCCAACCGCTGGGCATGACAGGCAGCAAAAAGCTGAAAGACTTTTTAATTGACGAAAAAGTACCGCGGGAATTGCGGGATGACATTCCGCTCGTCTGTGATGCGCTGGGGATTTTATGGCTGGTCGGTTTACGCCGGGCCAACAGAGCATGCGCAAAAGAGAAAGAAGACGAATGCATCCGGCTCACTATTTATAGAAAACAGGAGGAACCAACGTGCACAATGATGTAGAAAAAGTCCTAATCAGTACAGAGGAATTAAAACGGCGCATTGCCGAAATGGGCAAGCAGATCAGTACGGAATACGCCGGCAAAGAAATCCTGATGATCGGAGTATTGCGCGGCGCAGTGCTGTTCATGGCGGATTTGGCGAGAGCCATTGAGCTGCATGTATCGATGGATTTCATGGCCGTATCGAGTTATGGCGCAGGAACGACTTCGAGCGGTGTGGTACGGATCTTGAAAGACTTGGATGAGTCGATTGAAGGCCGTCATGTATTGGTCGTAGAAGACATCATCGATTCGGGCCTGACGCTGAATTATTTGCTCGACAACCTGAAAAGCCGCAAGCCGGCGAGCATTAAACTTTGTACGCTGCTGAACAAACCGGAACGACGCAAGGTGGAAGTGAACATCGACTACAACGGCTTTGACGTGCCGGATTATTTCGTTGTCGGTTATGGCCTTGACTATGCGGAACGCTACCGCAATCTGCCGTATATCGGAATTCTGAAGCCGGAAGTGTATCAAGGTGACGAGTAATCTTGAGAAAAGGCATCTTTCGTGATATAATCGGATTCTATGAAATATACTGATTTCATAGAGTATTGTGTACTCCAGTGAGAGGAGGGCTATTTTGAATAAGTTTTTCCGGAATGTCAGCTTTTATTTGCTGATCATCATTATTGCCATTTCGATTATCGACTATTATTCGTCGCGGACCACCAACAAGCAGGAGGTCAATTATAGCCAGTTCTTAAAGCAGTTGGACGAACGTAAGGTGGATCGGGTGACGATTGTAGACAATACGGTCGAGGGTTCGCTTAGCGACGGCACGAAGTTTATGACGATCGTACCGAATGATCCGACGCTGATCGGCACGTTGCGGGAGAAAGGCGTTGACATCAAAGCGCAATTGCCGCCGCAGCCGCCATGGTGGACCAGTATTTTCTCTTCGATCTTGCCGATGCTGCTCTTGATCGGTGTTTGGTTCTTCATTATGCAGCAAACGCAGGGCGGCGGGAATCGCGTCATGTCGTTCGGCAAAAGCCGGGCCAAGATGCAGGGCGAAGAACGCATCAAAGTAACGTTTCATGATGTGGCCGGAGCCGATGAGGCCAAACAGGAATTGGAAGAGGTTGTCGAATTTCTTAAACAGCCGAAAAAGTTCAATGATCTGGGCGCACGCATACCCAAAGGCGTGCTGCTCTTTGGACCGCCCGGTACGGGTAAGACGTTGCTGGCTCGTGCGGTTGCCGGTGAGGCTGGCGTGCCGTTCTTCAGCATCAGCGGTTCCGATTTCGTTGAAATGTTTGTCGGCGTCGGCGCATCGCGCGTCAGGGATTTATTTGAACAGGCCAAGAAAAATGCGCCTTGCATCGTCTTCATTGACGAAATTGACGCAGTCGGCCGTCAGCGCGGCGCAGGTCTCGGCGGCGGGCATGACGAACGGGAACAAACGTTGAATCAGTTATTGGTCGAGATGGATGGTTTCGGCGTTAATGAAGGCATCATCATCATTGCCGCGACGAATCGTCCTGACATTCTCGATCCGGCGCTCTTGCGCCCAGGTCGCTTTGACCGCCACATCGTAGTGGATAAGCCGGATGTCAAGGGGCGCTTTGAAATCCTCAAGGTGCATACCAAAGGCAAGCCGGTAGCCAAGGAGGCCAATCTTGAAGTGTTGGCGCGCCGGACGCCTGGGTTTACCGGAGCTGATTTGAGCAATCTGGTCAATGAAGCCGCGCTCTTGGCGGCGCGGCGCAACAAGAAACGCATTGAAATGGATGAACTTGAGGAATCCGTGGAGCGCGTAATGGCCGGACCGGAACGGAAAAGCAAGGTGGTCAGCGATAAGGATCGCCGCTTAACGGCGTATCATGAAGCTGGGCATGCGCTGATCGGCATCCTCTTGCCGCATGCGGATCCGGTTCATAAAGTATCGATCATTCCGCGCGGTCGTGCGGGCGGCTACACGTTGATGCTGCCGAAGGAAGATCGCAACTATGCGACGCGTTCGGAGCTTTTGGATCAATTGAAGGTCATGCTGGGCGGCCGCGTAGCGGAAGCTCTGGTGCTGAAAGAGATTTCCACCGGTGCGCAAAACGATCTGGAACGGGTCACCGGTCTGGCGCGTAAAATGATTTGCGAATACGGCATGAGCGAAAACATGGGGCCGATCACCTTCGGCCACAAACAGGAACAACAAGTCTTTTTAGGCCGCGATATTTCTCGTGACCGCAACTATAGCGAAGAAGTAGCTTCGGCTATCGATCGTGAAGTCCGCTCTTACATCGAAGATGCCTACAACCGGACGGAAACGCTGCTGAGCGAAAACATCGACAAGTTGCATTTGATCGCAGAAGCGCTCTTGGATCGTGAAACGCTGGAAGGCAGCGAGCTCGATGAGCTGCTGGAAAAAGGCGTGTTGCCGAAGAAAATTATCGCCGATGCAGGCGAGGCGGAAGCGCCTTTGGCGCAAGTTAAGCCGGAAGAGGCGTCTGTCGTTGAAAACGCAGCGGCTCCGGAAACGGTTGCTGCTCAACCGACGGTGGAACCGTTGGTTGAAACGAAAAAAGAATAAGATTCCGGTCTGACCGGAAGAAAAGAACGGCCGTCTCATCGAATTAGAGGCGGCCGTTTTAAATTTTTCTCTGGCATAGACGCCAGAACGCGCCTCTCTTCGAGAAAAAAGAGAAGGTTGACAATTGGTTAACGTACATTTAATATATAGTTGACTAAGGGAACGGGAGGGAAATGACAATGCGGGGAAAGATTTTGCAGCTGTTGCGCGGTTTGGGCGAAGGTCATCTTTCCGGCGAAGAATTAAGCCGCCGACTGTCCGTCTCAAGGACGGCCATTTGGAAACATATGCGGGCATTGAAAGAAGAAGGGTATGAGATAGAAGCGCATGCCCGCAAAGGATACCGCCTTTGCCAGGCGCCGGATCGACTCTTGCCGGAGGAGATTCGAAACAAGTTGCAAACAAAGATCCTGGGCCAACAGGGCATTGTGCATCTTGATCAAGTCGACTCGACCAATAATGTGGCGAAGCAGGTAGCGGCGCAAGGCTGCCCGGAAGGACTGCTGGTTGTAGCGGAAGAGCAGACGCTAGGGCGCGGCAGACTGGCGAGAGGCTGGTTTTCGCCGCCGGGGAGAGGGGTTTGGTTGTCCGTAGTTCTCCGACCTCCGTTTGCGCCGCAGGAAGCGCCCAAATGTACGCTGATGGCGGCCGTGGCGACCGCGAGGGCCATTCGGAAAGTAAGCGGCGTCGCATGCGGCATAAAATGGCCGAATGATATTTTGTGGCAGGGACGCAAACTGGTAGGCATCCTGACGGAAATGAGCGCGGAGATGGATGCGATCAACTATGTAGTTATCGGTATGGGCATCAATGTGAATATCGCGCAAAGCGACTTTCCAAGTGAATTGCGCGATATTGGAGTTTCGCTGGCGACCGCTGCCGGACATGAAGTCAGTCGCGTCGATGTCTTGCAAGCGCTGCTTGTCGAGTTGGAAGACGTTTATGCGCAAGTGATGCGCGAAGGCTTTAGCCCGCTCTTGGCGGCGTGGCGCGAGCTTTCGGTCACGCTGGGGCAAATGGTTACGGTAAGCGGCGTTAAAGAAGAGTTTGTCGGCCTTGCGCAAGATATCGACGAGGATGGTGCGCTCTTGGTAAAAACGGAGAACGGCTTGCGACGCGTCTTGGCTGGCGACGTGTCGATTCGAGCGCAAAAAGGAGTGGAACGAAAATGAATGTGCGTGAAATGACGCTTGCGGCTTTGTTTGCCGCTTTATTGGCGGTGAGTTCCCAGTTTTCCATCACCTTAGGGGCTGTGCCGCATACGCTGCAGGTTTTTGTCGTGATCTTGGCGGGCTTAGTGCTTGGCGCGCGGCTCGGCGCGATTAGCGTAGCCTTGTGGATTACGATTGGCTGTTTCGGATTGCCTGTTTTTTCACAGGGCAAGGCGGGTGCCGCGGTGCTGTTAGGCCCGACCGGCGGTTTTCTGATTGGGTTTGTCGTATGCGCTTACCTTGTCGGTCGTTATGCGCAAGGTCGTGAGATTACTTCATTTGGAAGCGCCATTGCAATATTGACAGGAGTGGGTGCAGTTTATATACTAGGGTGGGCAGGTTTTATGGCCAGTTTTGAGTTCTTCCTTCACAAACCGATGACGTGGGAAAAGGCGGCGTCACTTGTCATTGTTCCTTTTCTGCCGTTTGATCTTCTAAAAGCCGTCATGGCCAGTTATTTAGGCATGCGGGTGCGTCAATCGTTGTTGAAGGCCGGCCTGACCGTGGCGAATAAGTGATTCTGGAGGATTTCAATCATGCTTCTGGTGTTTGATATCGGCAATACTAACATCGTTCTTGGGGTCTACGACGGAGAAGAACTTTTGTCCCACTGGCGCATTTCAACCGATCGGCAAAAAACGGGCGATGAATACGGTATGCTGATAAATAACCTGTTCACGTATGGCGGTTTAAGTATTGCGAATATCGATTCCATAATCATTTCATCGGTCGTGCCGCCATTGATCGTGCCGCTGGTTAAAATGTGTCAGCGCTATTTCAAGGTCGAGCCGTTGGTTGTCGGACCGGGCGTTAAAACAGGCATTTGCATTAAATATGAAAACCCCCGTGAAGTCGGCGCTGACCGGATCGTGAATGCAGTAGCTGCAGTTCATCGTTATGGCGGTCCTCTTATTATTATCGATTTTGGTACGGCGACCACTTTTTGTGCAATCAGTGAAACCGGCGCCTATCTCGGCGGTGCGATCGCACCGGGAATCGGAATTTCAACCGAAGCGCTCTTCCAGCGTGCGGCGAAATTACCAAGAATTGAGCTGGTCACGCCCAAATCGGTGATCTGCCGCAATACGGTAACGAGCATGCAGTCCGGAATTATTTTTGGCGCTGTCGGCCAGGCCGATGAAATTGTTCGCCGTATGAAGGAAGAAATGGGGCAAGAAGCGTTTGTCGTCGCTACGGGTGGTCTGGCAAATTTGATTGCGCAAGAATCGAAGACGATTAACGCGGTCGAACATTTCTTAACCCTTGAAGGTCTCAGAATCATCTATGAACGCAATCAGTAAAATCGTTTGCATGAGATAACGGCATCCGGCCCCATTCCGGGTGCCGCTTGCTATTTTTAATAACGTAGGAGAAAGAAATGAAGATCGGTAAGCTTGTTTTAGAAAATCCTGTGCTGCTTGCGCCGATGGCAGGCGTCACAGACCAACCATTTCGTTTGTTGGTACGCGAGATGGGGTGTGGTTTGGTTTATTCGGAAATGGTCAGCGATATGGGTTTGGTTTACAAGAACGAACGAACGTTGGAAATGCTGCGCATCGAAAAGAAAGAACGTCCGGTTGCGCTTCAAATATTCGGTTCAGAACCTGCGGCAATGGCCAAAGCGGCGAAGATCGTTGCTGCGGTGGAACCGGAGAGCATCGATATCAACATGGGCTGTCCGGCGCAAAAAATCGTTAAGAACGGTGAAGGTTCCGCGCTGATGCGGACGCCGGAATTGGCATATCGCATCATGGCTGCAGTCGTTGAAGCGGTTGATATCCCGGTAACGGTCAAAATCCGCTCCGGATGGAACTTAGAAAACCGCAACGCGGTAGAAATGGCGAAGCTGGCGGAACAGGCCGGCATTGCCGCTATCGCCGTGCATGGCCGAACGCGCGAACAATTTTATTCCGGTCAGGCGGACTGGGAGATCATCAAAGCGGTGAAAGAGAACGTGTCTATTCCGGTCATCGGCAACGGCGACATTCGCAGTCCGCAGGATGCGGCACGGATGCTGAAAGAAACCGGTTGCGATGCGGTGATGATCGGCCGCGGCGCACAGGGGAACCCCTGGCTCTTCCGCCAGGTGGTCCGTTATCTGGCGGACGGCACGCTGCTGCCGGGACCGAATCTCGATGAAAGAATCGATATGGTATTGCGTCATTTGGACATGCTGACGGAATATAAGGGCGAATATATTGCGGTAAGGGAAATGCGCTGCCATGCGTCCTGGTATACGAAAGGCTTGCGGCGCGCATCCGAATTGCGTCTGCGTTTTAATCAGGCGCAGAGCAAAGCGGATTTTGCCGCCGTCATGGCGGAGTTCAAACAATAAGGGAGGACGCCGAATGGAAGCGATGCTGGTCCTGCCGGTAGCCAATGGAATATTGCCGCGTCCGGGCGGCGGCATCATTGCCGGCGTCTTTTTGCCGGAACAAGGCGGCGAGGCGCTCTTTCAAGTGGGCGCGAAAAATGAAGTCTTGCTTTGTCCATGGCAGTCGGATGAGGAGAGTCTCTATCCTGTGGGGGTTAGTGCCCGCATCCGCGCAATCTCACAGGAACAGGCGATTGCAGGAGACGGTACGCCGCTTGTCGTATATTTGGCGACGCTCGAAGGCTGCGAACATGTACGCTGGCATAGTCTGCGGGAAGAGGATGGTTACTTTTTTGCCGGGCAGCTGAAACGAATGGACTTTCGCCAAAGCCGCAAGACCTACCCGGTGATCTCGGGCGCCGGTTGGCTGCCGCAAGGCGGTTATACCGAGTTTAGAAGTGAAGAGGATTTACCGGTAACGATTTACGGCACCGATCTCGAAAGCGAGCAGGAAGTCAGCGTGAGCGCGAATCTGGGCGGACTGGTTTCGAAAGAGCAGGCGCACACGATCGAACATGCCGTCATTCGCGCGCTGAACGGCTATGGCTTGTGCACCGCGAAGACGTTGCTGCTGTCGGTGATTCGCGAAACGACGGAGTTGAAGCAGTCGGTTGAAAACAGCATCCGGTTCACCTTGCCGGAGATTATCGGGCATACCGAGAGCGGCATTTGCGGAAATCCGATGACAAATCTGGCTCGCTTTTATCTGGCGCGCGATTTTACCGACAATCTTAGCGGCGGAAAAGGACTGGTGCGCTCGTTAAACGAGGCGCGGCGCAAGACGATGTCGGAGCTGACCGGTGAGATCGGCCTCAGTTTAGCGCCGGGTCTTAGGGTCATGCAAGGGCTGAAAAAAGGCATGAGCCATGATGATACGATTTTGCAGCTTAAGACATATCAGAAAGTGATTGCCCGTTTTCCGTTTGATCCCTGGGGGTAATAAGAAAAAATTCACGTGTTATTTTACGAAAAGAATGGTAAAATAACTATGTGCGCATTTATGCGCACAATAGAAATGACGGGATGGTTTCCTATGTTGCTTCGAATCGGAGACAAAATTGTTAACCGCAATAAAATTTATCAATTAGTCGATGACATGCTGGATATGCGCCGACAAGGCTTTTCGCAGCAGGAAGCGGCGAATTCGCTTGGCATCGACCGTAGTTTGGTTTCGAAACTGGAAACGGTCGGAGAAGTGCGCAAAGGAGCGCGTTTGGCGCTGGTTGGATTTCCTATTGAAAATTGCCAGGAACTGCGCCAGATTTCCGAAGAAGAAGGCGTGGACTTTGTCCTGCTGATGTCGGAAAAAGAACGTTGGAATTTTTTACAGAGCAAGAGCGGCGTGGAGCTGTTTAATGGCTTGATGGAAATCATGGCGACGTTGCGCAAATATGACATTATCATCATGCTGGGGTCAAACCTTAGAATCAAGTTGATGGAGACATTGCTTGACAAGGCTGTGATTGGTTTGCAGATCGGCGAGTCTCCGATTGAGGATGACCGCTATGTTGATCCGGAACGCTTGCGTAGTTTGATAAGAGAGTTGGTAGTTTAATGGAAAAGCACGTGGTCAGCATCAGTCTGGGATCGTCGAGCCGCAATCATGTCGCGGTCAGCGAATTTGCCGGACAAAAAGTCCGACTGGAACGGATCGGGACTGATGGCGATAAAGCCGCAGCTAAAGCTTTGCTGCGGCGACTGGACGGTCAAGTGGATGCATTCGGTCTGGGCGGTACCGATTTATTTATTTATGCAGGAAACCGCCGTTATACCTTTCAGGAGTCGGCTGAAATTGCGGCGGTTGCCAAGGCAACGCCGATTGTTGACGGCAGCGGCCTGAAGAATACGCTGGAACGGCGCGTCATTCGCCAGCTGGCAAAAGACGGCATTGTTCAATTCAAGGGCAAGCGGGCTCTGATGGTGTGCGCGGTTGACCGTTTTGGCATGGCGGAAGCCTTGGAGGAAGTGGGCTGCATCAATAGCTATGGCGATCTGATGTTTGGCCTTGGCTTGCCGTTTCCGCTGCACAGCCTGAAGGCGCTGGATCGTCTGGCGCGAATCTTAGCGCCCGTCGTGACGCGACTGCCCGTCAGTCTTTTTTATCCGACCGGTGAAACGCAACACGAGCGGCGACCTAAATTTGCTGCGGCGTTTGCCGAGGCAGACATTATCGCCGGCGATCTTCATTTTATCCGGCGCTATATGCCGGATCAGCTGCAGGGGAAAATCATCATTACGAATACGGTGACGGACAAGGATAAAGAACTGTTGCGGCAAAGCGGCGCAGCGATGTTGATTACAACAACGCCCGAACTTGACGGTCGTTCCTTCGGGACGAATGTGATGGAAGCGGTGCTTGTCGCCATGGCCGGCAAAAAGGCTGCGGAACTGACTGCGCAAGATTATGAAGAGTTATTGGATCGTTTGGCCGTCAAACCGCGCATTGAGCGCTGGACGTAAGGGGAAGGGGAGGATTAAGATGGAAAAATTCGCCTTTATATTGCATCCGTTGGCAGCCAAAGATTTCGGACGGAAGTTTTCGGTTTTCCAGCGCTTACCCGATGGTGTCATTGAAGGAATCATTCGTCATGTGCCGTCATTTAAGGCGTCTCATATAACCGGCATTCAATCAGCCCATGCGGAAGCGGAAGGCTGGTTTATGGCGTGTCCGTTGACTACGCGTCAAATGATAGAATTGCCGGAAGAGTTAGTGTTGAAAAAGATCATCCAGGCCGGAAAAGCGGCCGAAAAATTGGGCGCGAAGATCGTTGGCCTTGGTGCATTCACCTCGATTGTCGGCGATGCCGGGATTACGATTGCACAAAATCTGAACATTGCCGTGACTACCGGAAACAGTTATACCGTGGCGACTGCGCTGCAGGGAACCCGTCAGGCGGCGAAAGTGATGGACGTCGACTTGCGTCAGGCGAATGTTCTGATTCTCGGGGCAACCGGCTCGATCGGAGCCGCCTGTGCACGAATTTTGGGCCGAGAGGTACGAAATCTGACGCTGGCGGCGCGTAATGAACAGCGGCTGGAACAGTTGGCGCAAGAGCTGTATAAGGAAAGCGGCTGCAGTGCAAAGACAACGGCCCAGGTGAAGACGGCGGTTCGAGCGGCCGATATCATTATTGCAGTCACCAGCGCGCTCGATACGATCATTGAGCCGGAAGACTTGAAACCGGGCGCGATTGTCTGCGACGTGGCCAGACCGCGCAATGTTTCGCGCCAAGTGGCGGAAAAACGCAACGATGTCTTAGTCATTGAAGGCGGCGTCGTCGAAGTGCCGGGAAATGTTGATTTTGGCTTGCAGTTTGGTTTTCCGCCGGGAACCGCATATGCATGTATGGCGGAAACGATGATCTTGGCGCTGGAAGGGCGCTATGAGCCGTTTACGCTGGGGCGTGAATTGTCCGTTGAGCAGATTGAAACGATTGCTGGACTGGCTGAGAAACACGGTTTCAAGCTAGCTGGTTTTCGTAGCTTTGAAAGGGCGATCACGGAACGGGAAATTGAAATCATTCGTAAAAATGCGCTGCAAAGTCAGCAACGCAGGGTGGGCGCGCGAGAGATTGGTTGAATAAGTTAGAAAATATTGACAAGCTGGCGGATTAAACCTATAATTAGTTGCATAAAAAGAAGCAGGATATGCCTGCGCCAAGTGTCAAGTCATCACTTGACACTCTTTCTATTGTTTGGCTGGTCTATAGGCAGCCAAACAACTTTATATTGCAGACGACAGCAGAAGTGATTATGAATTACGAGCAAAAGGGGAGCTGGAACAGATGGCAGAAAAGGAAGTCATCCTAACTGCGGAAGGCTTGAAAAAAATCGAGACCAAGCTGGAATATCTTAAGGCGATACGTCGTCGTGAAGTAGCAGAACGGATCAAACAAGCGATTGAATTTGGCGACATTAGTGAAAACTCGGAATATGAGGATGCCAAGAACGAACAGGCTTTCATCGAAGGCGAGATCCTGACGCTGGAAAAAATGCTGCGCAACAGCAAAGTTTTGGATGGCGCGGCAATCGGCACTGAAATGGTTGCCCTTGGCTGTACGGTCACTTTGAAAGACTTGGAATATGGCGACAAGCTGAAATACACGCTGGTCGGATCGGCGGAAGCGGATCCGTCCGAGTTGAAAATTTCCAATGAATCGCCGGTCGGCGAAGCAATCTTGGGACAGAAAGTCGGCAGCGTCATCGAAGTGAATGTACCTGCAGGACTTTTGCAGTATGAGATCATAGATATCGAGCGTGAGTAGGAGACGGTAATATGACAGAGAATACGACGACATCTGGGCAACCGGAAGAGTTAAATGAACAAATGAAAGTGCGGCGTGAAAAAATGGCTGCGCTGACGGAAAAAGGCCTGGAGCCGTTTGGCCGCCGCTATGATGTGACGCATCATGCGGCGGAAATCGCAGCGGAGTTTGAAGCGCTGGAAGGGCAGACGGTGAGTCTGGCTGGGCGCATGATGACCGTACGCGGTCATGGCAAGACGACGTTTGCGCATGTCCAGGACATGAGCGGCAAGATTCAAATTTATTTGCGCCAGGATGCGCTTGGCGCAGAGGCGTATGAAATATTGCAACTGGCTGATATCGGCGATATTCTTGGCGTTACCGGACAGGTGTTCCGTACGCAAAAAGGAGAAATCAGCATCAAAGTGGCATCGTTTGAAATCTTATCTAAGGCGCTTCGGCCTTTGCCGGAAAAATGGCATGGCTTAAAAGACGTCGAAACGCGTTACCGTCAGCGCTATCTGGATCTGGTCGTCAACCCAGATGTGCAAAAGACGTTCATTGCGCGCAGCAAGATCTTAAAAACACTGCGCAATATTCTTGACGGCCGCAACTTCCTCGAAGTGGAAACTCCGATCCTGCATCCGATCGCCGGCGGCGCGGCGGCGCGTCCGTTCATTACCCATCACAACGCGCTGGATATGAAGCTGTATATGCGGATTGCGCCGGAGTTGTATTTGAAGCGACTGATTGTCGGCGGTTTCGAACGCGTCTATGAACTGGGACGCGTGTTCCGTAACGAGGGAATTTCAATTAAACATAATCCGGAATTCACGATGGTGGAACTCTATCAGGCATATGCGGATCATGAAGACCTGATGCGTCTGACCGAAGAAGTGGTAGCCGGAATTGCGCAGGAAGTCTTGGGCACGACTAAGATTACCTACCAGGGGCAGGATATTGAATTGGCGCCGCCTTGGAATCGAATCACGATGCCGGATGCGATCTTAAAATATTCCGGTGTTGATTTCCGCAATGTAAAGGATTTGGCAGAAGCGCGTAAGCTGGCGGATCAGCTGGGCGTAAAATATGAAAAGAAACAAGGCGTCGGCGGCATTGTGAATAATGTCTTCGAAGAAGTGGCGGAAGCTAAGTTGATCCAACCGACTTTCGTCATGGGTCATCCGACCGAAATCTCGCCGCTGGCCAAACGCAACAGAGAAAATCCGGAAATTACCGATCGCTTTGAAGCGTTTATCTTCGGGCGCGAAGTCGCTAACGGTTTTTCTGAACTGAATGACCCGATCGATCAGGAAGAACGCTTCCAAGGTCAGGTCGAACAGCGCGAGTCCGGTGACGATGAAGCGCACATGATGGATCGCGACTATGTAACAGCGTTGGAACACGGTCTGCCGCCTACGGGCGGACTGGGCATCGGCATCGACCGTCTGGTGATGTTCTTGACCGACAGTCACTCCATCCGCGATGTCCTGCTGTTCCCGCACATGCGGCATAAAGAATAAACGAACCAGACAGACGGCCGTGAGGTCGTCTGTCTTTGTCAATAGACGAAGCGGACGCTGCGCGTGCTGACGCAAAGGTCATAGGTTAACCGCAGGCGGCATAGCCGCCACAGAAATCGCTACGCGATTTGGCTGTTTCAACCGTTAAGCCGCAATGCGGCTTCTGCGGTACCGTCAGGTACCTGTGGTTTAAACAGAACATCTTCGTGTCCTTCAACAGCTTCGATCCTTCGTGTTAAAACTCCGTCGTTATCTAAAATCTTAACGAAAATGGAAACTAGCTGTTAGCGAAGCGTTTTTTTTGTTATAATAATTTCATTGGTGTATTTTGGCTGGCGACGGCCAAGGTGCGAACAGTAAGAGGAGGAAGACAAATGCGAGTATCACACCTGTATGCTCCCACCCTGAGAGAAACACCGGCAGACGCCGAAGTTGTAAGCCACCAGCTGATGTTGCGGGCCGGAATGATCCGCAAAGTAGCGCCTGGCATTTATAATTATCTGCCCCTAGCCTGGCGGGTATTGCGAAAAGTATCGCAGATTATCCGTGAAGAAATGGACGCCAAAGGCGGCCAGGAATTGATGATGCCGATTGCACAACCGGCGGAACTTTGGCAGGAAACCGGTCGCTGGGATGTTTATGGCGACGAGATGTTCCGTCTTAAGGATCGTCACGGCCGTGACTTCTGCCTTGGACCGACGCATGAAGAAATGATCACGACGCTGGTGCGTCAAGACGTTCGTTCTTATCGTCAGTTGCCGATCATGCTGTACCAGATCCAAGATAAGTTTCGCGACGAAATCCGCCCGCGCTTCGGCCTGATGCGCGGACGCGAATTCATTATGAAAGATCTTTATTCATTTGACCGTGATGATGAAGGCTTGAACAAGAGCTACTGGGATATGCATGATGCATACAGCCGCACATTTACTCGCTGCGGCTTGACGTACCGCGCGGTAGAAGCCGACTCCGGCGCAATTGGCGGCAGCGGTTCGCATGAGTTCATGGTGCTGGCTAATTCCGGTGAAGATGATGTCTGCTTCTGCGATAAATGCAACTACGGCGCTAATACCGAACGGGCTGAAATGCATCCGATTGAAGCGGCCAAAGAACCGATGAAGGAACTGGAGATCGTCAACACGCCGAATTGCAAGACGATGGAAGAAGTCGCCGAATTCTTAGGCTTCAAGCCGGAGCATGCGATCAAGGCGCTGGCGTTCTATTCGGACAAAGGACCGATTCTGGCGCTGGTGCGCGGCGACCATGAAGTTAACGAAATTAAGTTGAAGAATAAATTGGACTGTCTGTTCCTAAATATGGCGGATGCGACCGTTATCAATGACCTGATGGGCAGTGCGGGCGGCTATCTGGGGCCGATCGGCATCAGCAAGGAAACGATCGTCGTCGCGGACAGTACGGTCATGAACATGTGCAATACCGAGTGCGGCGCCAACAAGCTCGACCATCATTATATCAACGTCAATCCGGAACGAGATTTCAAACCGAATATCGTGGCCGATATCCGCTTGATCCGTAAGGGCGATCCTTGCCCGCGCTGCGGCGCGCCGGTAGATATCAAGCGCGGCATTGAAGTCGGACATATCTTTAAATTGCAGACCAAATACAGCGCAAAGCTGAACACGATTTTTGTCGATGAAAACGGCGAAGAGAAACCGATGGTTATGGGCTGCTACGGCATCGGCGTCGGCCGTACGATGGCGGCTTCGATCGAACAGAACAATGACAAGGACGGCATCATCTGGCCGGTTGCGATCGCGCCGTACCATGTGATCATCGTTCCGGTCAGCATTGCTGATGAAGCGCAGCGGACGATTGCGGAAAAAATGTACAAAGAGTTGAATGCGGCGGGGCTGGAAACGGTGCTTGACGACCGTGACGACCGTGCCGGCGTTAAGTTCAAGGATGCCGATCTGATCGGCTATCCGCTTCGCATCACGATCGGGCCGAAGGCGCTGAAGGAAAACAAAGTCGAATGCCGCGTGCGTAAAACAGGCGAAGTGCATTTGATCGATGTCGATACGTACCTGAGCGATGTGCAGGCGTTATTTAAACAACTCTAATAAAAAGAGCAAACAGCCGGCCAAAGGGCGGCTGTTTGCTGCGAAGAGGAGCGATATACATGAAAGTGCAGCAATCAGTAGAGGCTTTTTCCGAGGCGAAACAATACATTCCCGGCGGCGTCAACAGTCCGGTGCGTTCGTTCGGTAGTGTCGGCGGAACGCCCCGTTTCATCGAACGCGGCCGGGGCTGTCGGATTTACGATGTGGACGGCAATGAATACATCGACTATGTCTTATCCTGGGGCCCGATGATCCTCGGCCACGCCCATCCGAAAGTCATTGCGGCCATTCATGAGGCGGTGGATAACGGCACCAGTTTCGGCGCGCCGACCCTGGTGGAAACGGTACTGGCCAAACTCGTCAATAAAGCGATTTCCTCAATGGAAATGGTGCGCATGGTCAACTCCGGCACGGAAGCGACCATGAGTGCGTTGCGTCTGGCGCGGGCATATACAAAAAGGAACAAAATCGTCAAATTTGCCGGCTGTTATCATGGGCATCATGACAGCCTGCTCGTCAAAGCCGGCTCGGGTGCGATGACATACGGCGTGCCGGACAGTCCTGGCGTTCCGGCCAGCATTGCCGGAAATACCCTGACCGTCGCCTTTAATGACAAGGCGGCGATGGAAGAAGTCTTTGCCAAGGATGGCGACGATATCGCAGCGGTGATCATTGAAGCCGTCCCGGGCAACATGGGGCTGATTCTGCCGCAGGAAGGATACCTGCAATTCGTACGGGAAATCACCGCTCGCTATGGCGCGCTCTTGATCTTTGATGAAGTCATGACCGGGTTTCGCGTTGCGCTTGGCGGCTGCCAAGCCGTGTTCGGCATCAAACCGGATCTGACCTGTCTCAGTAAGATCATCGGCGGCGGCCTGCCGGTCGGCGCTTATGGCGGACGTCGCGAAATAATGGAACAGATTGCACCGCTTGGCGCGGTGTATCAGGCGGGCACGTTAAGCGGCAATCCGCTGGCGATGTCGGCGGGCGCGAAAACCTTGCAGCTATTGATTGAGACGAAAGGGCTGTATGAAAAAGTCACCGCCATGTCGCTGAAGCTCGCGACCGGCTTGCAGCGCGCCGCGCAGAAACAGGGAGTGACCGTGCAGGCGCATGCCATTGGCGGCATGTTCGGCATCTTCTTCAATGACAAAGCGGTCTACGACTATGAGACGGCAAAGACTTCGGATGTCGGCGCATTCAACGTCTATTTCCATGCAATGCTCGAACAGGGGATCTACCTGTCGCCGTCACAATTTGAAACCTGCTTCATGTCCTATGCACATGGAGAAACGGAGATCGAACGGACACTGCAGGCGGCGGAAGTTGCTTTTGCTAAAGTGGCGGAATACCAAGCGGCGAAAGGGAAATAGTTTCGGCGGATGCGCCAAGAGGGGAGCAATCAGCTGATGATGCAGACACCTTTGCGAATATCCTTTGAACAAGTCTTGGAAAATATCAATGAAGCCATTTGCGTAGTGGACAAAGGAGCGGTGGTTACTTATATCAATAAGAGCTTCGAAGCGACATATGGGATCAGGAGAGGGGAAATCGTTGGGAAAACGGTGAATACCTTTTTCCCGAATGCGTTATGCCTGAAGGTTCTGCAACAGCGCAAAGCAGTGGAATATGTCGAACATCGTCCGCGCGAAGGCAATGTGGTGATGATCAGCTCTATTCCGATCTATGAAAATGATGCACTGATCGGCGCTGTTTCGATCGATCAGGATATCACGGAAATTCGTAGGATTAGCAATGAGCTGGAAGAGGCGAAGAACCGGATCAAGTATTTGGAATATGCAGAAGAGATCATTCAGACGATTCATGGTAAGAGCGGCTTTCAGAAAGTACTCTACAAAAGCAAGCTGATGTACGATCTGATTATGCTGGCGCAACGCGTTGCGGAGAGCGATGCGTCGGTGATGATTGTCGGCGAAAGCGGTACCGGCAAAGATTTGTTTGCTCAGGCGATTCACGGCGAAAGCATGCGCAAGGAACGTCCGTTTGTGGTTGTCGATTGCAGTTCGATCCCGGCTATGCTGATGGAAAGCGAATTGTTCGGCTATGAAGCCGGCGCTTTTACCGGCGCCAATAAAAAGGGCAAGCAAGGCAAATTCGAAATTGCCAATGGCGGAACGATCTTTCTCGATGAGATTGGCGAATTGCCGCTTGAAATGCAGTCTAAATTGCTGCGGGTTTTGGAAAGTCAGGAGTTTTATCGTGTTGGCGGCGTGAAGCCGATCAAGGTGGATGTAAGAGTGATTGCTGCGACGAACCGGGCGCTCGTCTCCATGCTGTCGCAGGGAACCTTTCGCAAGGACCTCTATTACCGGCTGAACGTTTTTACGCTGAAGATACCGGCGCTGCGCGAACGCCCGGATGATATTCCGCTCCTGATTGATTTTTACCTGAAGCGCTATTCGGTGCTTAACAATCGAATCATTGATCGCATCGATCCTGAAGTGACGGCGATTCTGCGTCACTATCACTGGCCGGGCAATGTGCGCGAATTGAAAAATGTCATGGAACGCCTGGTCGTACTGGCGGATGGAAACTCGATATCGGCAAAGCAGTTGCCGATGGTTCTGGAGAATCTGCAGCGTTTGGAAGATGGCGAAAAGCCGGAATTGGCGGCGCAGTTCAAAACGTTGCTAAAGCTGGAAGAGACCTTGTTTGCGGCGGAACAGCAGGCGATCATGCGGGCGCTCGAAGTCGCTGGGAACAATAAGGCCAAAGCGGCGAAAATACTTGACATACCAAGAAGCACGCTCTATTATAAATTACAAAAGATGGAAACGAAAAAAAACAATGCATAATGTAGAAGTGTCCAATAAATTGACGCATGTCGATTTATTGGACACTTCTTTCTTTTTCTAGAAAAAATAGGCAATAGAAGGTTGTCTAAAGAAATAAATTAGAAAAAAGTGTCAGAATATTGACGGTTTTTTTATAATAATCAGACAAGTTAAAAAATAAAGATAGATAAAGTATTTAGCTTAAAAATAGTGAATAAATAGATAGGGGCGAAAAAAGAGATAAAGTGAGAGAAAAGATGCGAAAATGCCCTAAAATAGTTAAATTTGCAAAGTGAAAAGGAGTTGGCATGATAATTGCGTTATGTATAAGCGGGGTAGAGTGAAGGAGGTGAGATGGAGAGATGAGCAAGTTATATCAACTGCGCTTGCAGCAGCATATCGGCGCGCCGTGTACGCCTGTCGTTGCGGTCGGCGATCAAGTGGAACGGGGACAGCTGATTGCGACGCCGCCGAAACTGGGCGCTAAGATTCATGCCAGCGTAAAAGGGAAGATCGTAAGCGTCACGGAAACGGAGATCGCCATTGAAGCGGCGGATGAACAACCGGATACGTTCGTGCCGATCAGTGAGGGCACTATCGTTGAGATGATTGGCGAAGCAGGCATTGTGGGAATGGGCGGCGCCGGATTTCCGACGCATGTCAAGATGAACATTGATTTGCAGGGCGGCGTGGTCATTGCAAACGGCGTCGAATGCGAGCCGCTGCTGAAACATAATGTCAAGCAGATGAAGGAGCAGGCGGCCGCGATGTATCGCGGACTCAAGTATGCGATGGAAGCGACCCGGGCGGCTAAGGGGATTTTTGCCGTTAAGGCCAAGAATAAGGATGCGGTAGCCGCATTGAATGCAGTGATCGATGATCCGCGTATCGAAGTGAAAACACTGCCGGATATGTATCCAATGGGAGAAGAGCGAGCCATCGTCCGTGAAATCCTTGGTGTGGTATTGGCTCCGGATCAATTGCCGTCGGCAGCGCAAGCCGTGATCAGCAATGTGGAGACACTCGTGAAAATCTGCGAAGCGGTGGAATTGAAAAAACCGGTACTGAGCAAGAGTTTGACGGTAGTCGGTCAGTTGAAAAACGGCCGTCAATCGATGGTGTTTGAGAATGTTGCGATCGGTACTCCGATTAAGGATTTGATCGAACAGGCCGGCGGTATTGATGGGGCCTATGGCGAAATCATTATGGGCGGACCGTTTACAGGACAGAGTGTCGATTTAGACGCGGTTGTTACCAAAACCAGTGGCGGCATCATCGTTACCATGCCGTTACCGAATGAAAGACGCAAGATGGGGCTTTTGGTCTGTGCCTGCGGCGCCAATGAAACACGCCTGCGCGAACTTGCCGATAAGATGGGTGCGCCGGTTGTCGGCGTACAGCGCTGTAAACAGGTGATGGATGTAAAAAATGCCATTAAGTGCGAAAATCCGGGCAACTGCCCGGGTCAGGCGGAAAAAATCCTTAAATTGAAAAAGGATGGAGCTGAAGTGGTACTGGTCAGCAATTGCAGCGACTGTACCAATACAGTCATGGGCGTAGCTCCGAAATTGAAAATCCCCGTATATCACCACACCGATCATGTCATGCGGACGGTGGGGCATCGCCTGGTACGGCGCTTGAAGACGGAGGAATAGGAAAGCAGAAGGAGGTATAAACGATGTCGATTACCAAGGAAACTGCGGCAGAGCACAAAAATGATCCGGCAGTGGTTTGCTGTCTGACAACTGCCGGTACGGTCATCAGTCCTGCCGACTTGGAAGACCCGGGCATTTTCCCGGACCTCGAAGATTCGGGGCTTTTGACTTTGCCCGCCAATGTGGCTAAGATTGGCCAGGTCATTGGAGCGAAACTGACAAAGACGGTTGACGCATTGACGCCGCTGACCGGTGAAATTCTGGAAGGCATGCAGGAAATGGCTGGAGAGGCTCCCGCGGCAAAAGTCGCGGCGGCGCCGGACACAAGCGCCCCGCAGGTGCAGCAGCCAGCGGCTGCAACCATGTCATCCGGCGGGATGATTCGCATTCATATCGAAGAAGGCAAAGGCATCAACCTGGAATTTCCGGCAGTAGTCATGAGCGGCCACGCTCCTGCGGCTGCGGCGCCCCAAGCGGCGCTCGCGCCGGAAGCGGCCGAAGTGAAAACCGAGAACAAAGTGTTGCGTACGCTGATCGAGCGTGAATACAAGGTGACGAAGGTTCAGCTTGGCGACGCGACCGCCTTTGAAAACGGCGTACTGACGATTCGCAAGGCGCTTTGTCAGGAGGCCCTTAAAGCTGATCCGCTGGTTAAGAAGATTGAACTCGATATTGTTACGCCGGACAACCAGCATATCTATACGCCGACGATCATGGACGTCATTCCGATGGCAACCAAGGTGGAAGGCGAGCTGGGCGAAGGCGTCAGCCATTCGCTGGTCGGCGTCGTAGTACTCTTGACCGGTGTAGATGAAAGCGGCATGCAGGTACACGAATTCGGTTCCTGTGAAGGCTACATGGATGAAAAAATCCGCTACGACCGTCCGGGTTGCCCGGACAAAGCAGATATCATCGTTCGTGTCATGACGACGATTCAAGCCGGAACCGGTATGGAACGCCGCGGACCGTTCGCGGCGCATAAAGCGTGCGACACGATCATTCAGGAAATCCGCGAAGTATTGAAGAAACTGCCGGCAGAAGGCGCGGTAGAGACGAAAGAATATCATGACATCCGCAAACTGGGACGGCCGCGCGTCGTTTTGGTCAAAGAAATCATGGGACAGGGCGCGATGCATGACAATGTCATTTTGCCAAGCGAACCGGCAGGCATTATGGGCGGTCGCCCCAACGTCGATTTAGGCAATGTGCCGGTGGTCTTGTCGGCGAATGAAGTACGGGACGGCGGCGTACATGCCCTGACCTGCATTGGTCCGGCATCGAAAGAAAACACCCGGCATTACTTCCGCGAACCGTTGGTCGATCTGATGGCGAAGGATCAAGAAATCGATTTGGTGGGCGTCGTATTCGTCGGAAGCCCGCAGATCAATGATGAGAAAATGTATGTATCCGGGCGGATCGGCGCGATTGTCGAAGCGCTCGGCGTAGAAGGCGCGATCGTGACGACCGAAGGCTTCGGCAACAACCATATCGATTTTGCCAGCCACATTGAACAAATCGGCAAACGCGGCGTTGCGGTTGTCGGCGTTACTTATTCGGCTTATCAAGGCGCATTGGTCGTCGGCAACAAATACATGACGTCAATGATCGATCTCAACAAGAACGATCGCGGCTTCGAGTCGGAAATTCTTGGCGACAATACGCTTTGCCCCTGGGATGCCGAACGTGCCTTGCTGATGCTGAAGACGAAAATGGCAGGCGTTGAAATTAAGGGGCCGGGACGCAAATGGGAACAGTCGGTTATCGAGGGGAACCAAAAACTTGTCGATGCGGCGTTGAAGTAATATGGATATAGAGCTGACGCCCCGGCTAGTTAATGGAAAACTTGTTGAGGTAACCGAAGTTGGCGTGAAAATTGAAATCAACGGACGACTAGGAATGCTTAGCGTTCCGCTGCGGATGGTGTTTACTGACAAGCCGCTGGTAGTCGGCGATGAAGTAGAATTTTACGTCAGCTATGTCAACGTAACCTCGAAATAAGAAGAAAAATAATAAAACAAGAGGAGGGGAAAACATGAAGCTTTCGGTTGTAGAAGGTTTGCAATCAGAAATATTCGTGCCCATCACGCCTCCGGCAGTCTACACAGTCATGACCAAAGCGGTCAAGGATTGTACGGTAGCCTTGCTGACTGCAGGCGGCGTCCACTTAAAGACACAGGATCCCTTTGCCTTAGCGGGCGATTTCACGTATCGCATGATTCCCTGCGACGTCAAAACCGAAGAGTTGATGGTAACGCATGGCGGTTACGACAACAGCGATGTGAACAAAGACATCAATGCGATGCTCGCCGTTGACCGGATCCGAGAACTCGCTGCGGAAGGATTCATCGGCAAAGTTGCGCCTCACCACATCGGCTTTATGGGTGGCGGCGGCAACATAAAAAAATTCGAGGAGGAAACAGGACCGGCCATCGCGGCTGCCCTCAAAGAGGACAAAGTCGATATCGCGCTCCTAACCGCTGGCTGAGGCACCTGTCACCGCTCTGCCGTGATTGTGCAGAGAGCGATTGAGGCCGCCGGCATTCCTACGATTATTATTGCCGCACTGCCTCCGGTAGCCAAGCAGCAGGGATCGCCGCGCGTTTCCGCACCACTGGTTCCGATGGGAGCCAACGTGGGTGCGCCGCACGATATCCCGATGCAAACCGGCGTGTTGAAAGACACGCTGCATGCGATGGAAACGATTGAATCCTTTGGCAAGATCATACCCTTGCCATACGAGTACAAGTCTAAGGTCTAAAATATCCAGGCAGGCGGGCGGCGTGCAGTACGCGCCGTCCGATCCGAGCCTGAGGGCAGGGTGGTAGCATGTTCAAGTTATCGGCAGCCCAAGCGAAAGGAGTGACGCTGGAAGCGCCGGAACGCCTGGTGGAACCGGCAAGACTGGCCGCTCGTGAACAGAAGGAAACGCAAGCGAGAGTAAACGGAGCACAAAAAAGACACGTACTCCGCACACTGAAAATTTGCGAATTTTCGATCAATAGAATAGAATTGAGTACAGAGACGGCGATTCGCGGCAATGCCTTATATTTGGATCAGGAATTAGCTAAGAGCGTCCTTTTTCATACCCCGTTGGTGAAGAAAATCACAATCGATGTCATAACGCCGGACAAACGCGACGTGATGACGAACACGATCATGGATTTGCTGCCGATCGCGACCAAAGTGCAAGGCGATCTGGGCGAAGGCGTGACGTACAGTCTGAGCGGCGTTGTCGTGGCGCTTACCGGGGTGGATGAAGAGGGAAAACAGGTGGCGGAATTCGGTTCATCGCATGGACGGCTGGATCGCAAGATCCGGTTCGGCATGCCTGGAACGCCGGGACAGCAAGATATCATCCTGCGCATCGATGTGGTGATTGAGCGGGGCAGCGGAATGGAACGACGCGGTCCGCTGGCGGCGCATCAGGCGTGTGATCAAATCATAGCGGCGGTACGCCAGGAATTAAAGCGCCTGCCGCTGGAACAGGCGGCGCGTGAGACGGTTTACCAGGATGAAAGAAAGCCGGGAACGATGCGTATCCTGGTCGTAAAGCAGGTTGGCGGTCAGGGCGCGATGCACGAAAAATTGCTCTTGCCCCAGGAACCGGGCGGTGTGCAAGGCGGACGGTCGATTATCGATCTGGGTAATGTGCCGGTACTCTTGTCGGCGAATGAAATCAAGGATGGAGCAATTCGTTCCATGACATAGGAGGGGATGAAATGGGCGTTAGTCCATCGACAAAAGAAACTACGCTGCATCATTTCCGCGATCCTTTGCTGGAATTGACGAGGCGCGATCCGGAGCTTGAATTGGCTGGCGTAGCCATCGTAGGCAGTCCGGGAGAAAACAGCGACAAAGACTATGTTGCAAAACGAATCGGAATGTTGGCGGAAGCGATGAATGTCGATGGCGTTCTGATTCATGTCGAAGGTTTTGGCAACCAACATGTTGACTTCGCGGCGCATATGGCAGAAGTGGGACGGCGCGGCATTCCGGTTGTCGGCCTGACCTACAAGGGAAATGGACTCGTCGTGGAAAATGAATATATGCAGGACTTGATCGATCTTGATAAGACCTTTCAGGGCATGGAGACAGAAGTGGTCGAAGACAATGGCGTCCAAGCCGCCGATGTGATCAAAGCGCTGAAAGTACTGAAGAAGAGGATTAGCATAAAACGGAGGCGTTCATTATGAAGTTTGACCGTTCAATTATGGCGGTGGATTCCCATACGATGGGAGAGCCGACGCGGATCGTGGTAGGCGGTCTGCCGAATATTCCGGGAAAAAGCATGGCAGATATCAAAGAGTATCTGGAAAAAAATCTCGATTATGTGCGGACAACGCTGATGCATGAACCTAGAGGACACAAAGATATGTTCGGTTCAATCATCACCCGGCCGGTACACGAAGACGCCGATTTTGGCATTGTATTTATGGATGGCGGCGGTTATCTGAATATGTGCGGTCACGGTTCGATCGGAGCGGTTACAGTCGCGATTGACACTGGGATGGTTCCGACGGTAGAACCGGAGACGAGCGTCAAATTTGATGCGCCGGCAGGCCTTATCACGGCGCGGGCGAAAGTGGAAGGCGGCGTCGTCAAATCGGTGACGATCCGCAATGTCCCGGCCTTTCTCTATCGAAAAGATGCCAAGGTCAACGTTCCTGGAGTGGGCGAAATCACGCTGGACGTTTCCTTTGGCGGCAGTTTCTTCGCAATTGTGGATGCAAAGCAATTAAAGGTTGAAGTAACGCCGGGCAACATCGACCAATTGACAAAGCTTGGAATTGCGATTCGCAAGGCGGCAAACGAACAATTGCAGATCCAGCATCCGACGCTGGCGCATATCAATACGATTGATTTGGTAGAGATTTATGACAAAGCGACGCATCCGGAAGCGAACTACAAAAATGTGGTTATCTTCGGGGAAGGACAGGCCGACCGTTCACCATGCGGCACGGGAACCAGTGCTAAAATGGCGACTTTGTATGCAAAAGGACACTTGAAATTAGGGGAGGAATTTGTATACGAGAGCATCATCGGAACGTTATTTAGAGGCCGTCTGGTAGAAACAGCCATGGTCGGCGAGTTTCAAGCGGTCGTGCCGGAAATAACCGGCAGTGCCTACATTACGGGCTTTAATCAATTTGTCATCGATCCCAATGATCCGGTAAAACATGGCTTTATGTTAGGTTAAACGAATAAGCGAAAAAGAGGAGGGACAGTATGTCAATTATTGCTGCGGTCCAAGGAGCGTTAGTATTGGTAACAGCTTGGTTCGGCGTGGTGTTTTTCGGCCATGCCGCAAAAAACAAGGAGCAAATGTCTGACAAGAGCTGGGGAAAACTTTCTGGCGTAGGCTTTATTGCTAACTTCTTTGATACCCTCGGTATCGGTAGCTTTGCCCCGACAACAGCCATGTTCAAAGCGATGGACCTTGTGCCGGATCGTCTGATTCCCGGTACGTTGAATGTCAGCATGACGATTCCGGTCGTAGTGGAAGCCCTGATATTTATAACCGTTATTAAAGTCGATCCGACGACGTTAATTGCCATGGTTGCCGCTTCCATGATTGGCGCGATTTTTGGTGCGGGAATAGTATCGCATCTGCCGGAGAAAAAAATACAGATGGGCATGGGCATTGCGCTGATGATCGTAGCGTTCGTCTTTGTCGCCGGCTTACTGAAGTGGATGCCGGTTGGCGGCGAAGCGATCGGCCTGGAAGGTGCTCAATTGGGCATTGGCGTAGTGGGCAACTTCATCCTGGGTGCGCTGATGACGATCGGTATCGGCCTGTACGCGCCGTGCATGGCGCTGGTCTATGCACTGGGCATGAGTCCGAAAGTGGCGTTTCCGATCATGATGTGCTCCTGCGCATTCCTGATGCCGGCAGCAAGCATCAAGTTCGTCAAAGAAGCCGCCTATGACATCAAAGCCTCGATTGCCATCACGATTGCCGGCTCGGTCGGCGTGCTGATCGCTGCGTACATCGTTAAAGAAATGCCGCTTGAGATTTTGAAATGGGTTGTTGTTTGTGTAATCCTTTATACCTCGATCACCATGTTGCGTGCGGGGATGAAAAACAATAATTAAAAACGGCAAAATAAAGACCGGGCGAAAAGCCCGGTCTTTATTTTGCCGTTTCATAGTGTAGACAATTGAAAAACTAAATGGACACAAAAATGAAAAGAAACGATAGCATGAAGACGCGAAGCGGGCCGATCCTATCGGCACGGTAGGAAAAAAGGAAGAAGAATAATAATAAAACCTTCCCACATTCTTTTCTTCGACTCTTCGTATAAAAAATATCCTGATTGCATTCGTTTTGCTGTTTATCGAGCGAAGAACTTGAAATGAAAAGGATATGTAAAATATTTGCAGAAGAAATAGAAAGAGTGGAGTTAAGGCGCGGTACAATCGGAGTGAAAAAGGATAACGAAGGTTGGTGAAAACCATGCGATGGCGGCAAGATGGTGCGATAGTCGTGCGGGAATTGGAATCAAGCTTATCCGGCCTTTCGGATGACGAAGCGAAGAAACGCTTAGAACGCCATGGGCTAAACCGCCTGCAGGAAAAAGGTAAAAAAAGTGCTTTCGCCATGTTCATCGAACAATTCAAAGATTACATGATCCTGATCTTAATTGCCGCAGCAGTGGTGTCGGGCGTGATTGGCGAAACCAGTGATACGATAGCGATTATCTTTATTGTCCTATTGAATGCGGTGATTGGCTTTGCTCAGGAATATCGGGCCGAAAAAGCGATGGCGGCATTGAAACGAATGGCTGCGCCTACTGCGCAGGTCGTTCGCGGCGGTAAAGTTAAGCTGGTAGATACAGAAATGATCGTGCCGGGTGATATCGTGATGTTGGAGGCGGGAACGGTTGTTCCGGCGGACCTTCGTTTACTGGAAACAGTGTTTTTAAAAATGGATGAGGCTGCATTGACGGGGGAATCGTTGCCGATTGAAAAAGACACAACTATTTTAGATGACGAACAGCTATTGATCGGCGATCGGCGAAATATGGCATATAAAGAAACGCTGGTAACATATGGACGCGGCAGCGGAATCGCGGTAGCGACAGGCATGGAGACGGAACTGGGGAAAATTGCCGCATTGCTACAGGATACGAGAGAAAGTAAAACTCCTTTGCAAAAAAGACTTGCGAACTTTGGCGGGAAGTTGGCAATTGTCGTAATTGGCGTCTGTGCAATGGTGTTTGTCAGTGGGATTAGTCGAGGCGAACCGATGTTGCTGATGTTGTTGACGGCGATTTCATTAGCAGTGGCTGCTATTCCGGAAGCGCTGCCGGCGATTATCACAATTTCACTGGCTATCGGGGCTAAGAAGATGGCGCTGCAAAAGGCGTTAATTCGAAAACTTGCCGCGGTTGAGGCATTAGGTTCGGTGACGTATATTTGCTCCGACAAGACGGGGACGCTGACAATGAATCGGATGACGGCAGAAGAAGCGTATCTTGATGGTGAATTGCTGCGCGGAGAACGCTTGAAAGAGCAGGCGAATCCTGCGGTAAGTGATTTGCAGAATCCAGCCGCTCTTTTATTTACTGCATTAGCTTTAAACAACGATGTCCGTTGTGATGAAAATGGTGCGGCGAAAGGGGATCCGACAGAAGTCGCGTTGTATGAAGCCGCTCGGCAAAAAGGTTTTGAAAGAGACCGCTTGGAACTCGAGTTTCCTCGTGTGGCAGAAATTCCTTTTGATGCGGAACGAAGGTGCATGACGACGGTTCATGCTGTGGAAAATGAATTTATCTCAATTACTAAAGGCGCGATCGATGTTTTGCTGAACAAGGCGAGCAATCAAATAACGAGCCGCGGCTTGCAACGTCTGGACAGAGAGGCATTGACGGGGGAAAATGATAGGATGACTGAAAACGGACTGCGCGTTTTAGGCTTCGCTTTTCGTAAATGGTCGGTCCTGCCGCAGAAGCTGCTTCCAGAAACGATGGAAAGCGAGCTTACTTTTATCGGCCTAACCGGTTTGCTGGATCCGCCACGCGAAGAAGCAAAAGAGGCCGTTGCTCTCTGCAAGGCGGCAGGGATTATTCCGGTGATGATTACCGGCGATCATCCGGGAACTGCCAGAACGATCGCATTACGACTAGGAATCATGGATACGCAAAGTCAAAGCGTAGTGACGGGCAGAGAATTAGCTGAATTTTCCGCGGAAGAGCTTTCCAAGCGCGTTGGAGAGGTTCGTGTTTACGCCCGCGTAGCGCCGGAACAAAAGTTGAAAATTGTAGAAGCCTTGCAAGCGTGTGGGCAGATCGTGGCAATGACCGGTGACGGAGTAAATGATGCGCCTGCACTGAAAAAAGCAGATATTGGCATTGCAATGGGGATTACAGGTACCGATGTTGCCAAGGAAGCTTCCGATATGGTGTTGTTGGACGATAATTTTTCTACTATCGTGAGGGCGGTGCGTGAAGGCCGGATTATTTATGACAACATCCGTAAATTCATTCGCTATTTGCTGATGACAAACTCGGGTGAAATATGGGTACTGTCGTTGGCTCCGCTATGCGGTTTACCGATTCCGCTGCTGCCGATCCACATCCTGTGGATCAATTTGGTTACGGATGGACTGCCGGCGTTGGCTTTATCGGCAGAGCCGGCGGAACGCGACGTTATGGAACGGATGCCGCGGAGAGCGCAGGAAAGTATATTTGCGCATGGTTTAGGCTGGCAGGCAATCTGGGCGGGATTGCTGATGGGCGGAGTTGTTTTAGGGGCGCAGGCCTGGATGATAAAATACGACAATGGGCATTGGCAAACGATGGTCTTTACGATCCTTTGCCTGACGCAATTAATACAAGTGATGTCTATTCGATCAGAACGGCAGTCGCTGTTGTCGCTGGGATTATTTTCGAATCGTTACCTGCTGGCAGCGGTATTGCTGGCGTTTCTATTGCAATTGACGACGATTTATCTGCC
>OY764022.1:3052500-3527500 GCA_963667825.1 Negativicutes bacterium
GTAGGTAAATCCGCGCTGCGAAAAGCCTGAGGAGTGATGGGTAGTTGTTAGCAATAACGACGAACTCACGGATTCCACACTGTCGAGAAAAGCTTCTAGCGAGATGATGGGTGCCCGTACCGTAAACCGACACAGGTAGGCGGGGAGAGAATCCTAAGGTGCGCGGGAGAACCCTCGTTAAGGAACTCGGCAAAATGTCTCCGTAACTTCGGGATAAGGAGAGCCCCTGTGAGTGTAGTCTTGAAACGGACGAAGCACATGGGGGTCGCAGAAAAGAGGCCCAAGCGACTGTTTACCACAAACACAGGTGCCTGCTAAAGCGAAAGCTGACGTATAGGTGCTGACACCTGCCCAGTGCCGGAAGGTTAAGGAAGGGAGTTAGGAGCAATCCGAAGCCCTCGACCGAAGCCCCGGTGAACGGCGGCCGTAACTATAACGGTCCTAAGGTAGCGAAATTCCTTGTCGGGTAAGTTCCGACCCGCACGAAAGGTGTAACGACTTGGGCACTGTCTCAACGAGGGACCCGGTGAAATTGAAATACCTGTGAAGATGCAGGTTACCCGCGACTGGACAGAAAGACCCCATGGAGCTTTACTGTAGCCTGACATTGGATTTTGGTAAGGGATGTACAGGATAGGTGGGAGACTGAGAGATATGTACGCTAGTATGTATGGAGTCGACGTTGGGATACCACCCTTCTCTTACTGGAGTTCTAACTGAAGTAGTAACGACACTCAGGACAGTGTCAGGTGGGCAGTTTGACTGGGGCGGTCGCCTCCGAAAGTGTAACGGAGGCGCCCAAAGGTTCCCTCAGAACGGTTGGAAATCGTTCGAAGAGTGTAAAGGCAGAAGGGAGCTTGACTGCGAGACGTACAGGTCGAGCAGGGACGAAAGTCGGGCTTAGTGATCCGGTGGTACCGCGTGGAAGGGCCATCGCTCAACGGATAAAAGCTACCCTGGGGATAACAGGCTAATCTCTCCCAAGAGTCCATATCGACGGGGAGGTTTGGCACCTCGATGTCGGCTCATCACATCCTGGGGCTGTAGCAGGTCCCAAGGGTTGGGCTGTTCGCCCATTAAAGTGGTACGTGAGCTGGGTTCAGAACGTCGTGAGACAGTTCGGTCCCTATCCATCGCGGGCGTAAGAAACTTGAAGGGAACTGCTCCTAGTACGAGAGGACCGGAGTGGACTGACCAATGGTGTACCAGTTATCCCGCCAGGGGTACAGCTGGGTAGCTACGTCGGGAAAGGATAAACGCTGAAAGCATCTAAGCGTGAAACCAGCCTTAAGATGAGGTTTCTCACAGAGTAGTCTGGTAAGGCCCCTTGTAGATCACAAGGTTGATAGGCCAGGTGTGGAAGTTCAGTAATGAATGGAGCTGACTGGTACTAATAGGCCGAGGGCTTGACTTAATGCAAGCTCGCACTCACTCGAGTGCAAGTTATGAAACCACTTGTTTGCAAAATCTTTCTTCTATAAAGTTTTCAGGGAATATATTCTCTTGTAGAAATGTTTACCTGAGTATCCGGTGATGATGGCTGTGGGGTCCCACCTGTTCCCATACCGAACACAGCAGTTAAGCCCACATACGCCGAAAGTACTTGGTTGGAAGCGACCTGGGAGGATAGGGAGTTGCCGGTTAGAAAAGGCCGTTCATGCGCTGCATGGACGGTCTTTTTTTATGCATGGGAACGGTTTTGAACCACAAAGGCACAAAGGGCGCAAAGAAAAAAAGAAACGGAAAGGCAGCCGGCAGATGAATATCTGCCGGAAATAAGAAATCGAAAGAAGGCAGAGAGCGATCCAGGTTACTGTTTCAATAAGAGAAGAGATGCAACAATTGGCATGAAGCTTTAGTGGCAAGGCGCGCCGAGGAGCAAAGCGAGACGTACTTGTGTACGTCGAGTGAGCACCGCAGAAGCAACGCAGCCAATGAAGAATTCAGGTCAGTTGTTGCTAGTGATGATGGTTGTGGGGTTCCGCCTGTTCCTACCGAACACAGTAGTTAAGCCCACATACGCCGAAAGTACTTGGCTGGAAGCGGCCTGGGAGGATAGGGAGTTGCCGGTTAAAAAGACCGTTCATGCCATTCGCATGGACGGTCTTTTTCTATTCTAGAACGGGGTGAACTGCAAAAGGCGCGAAGGAGAAATGCAGGACGCATTTTGCCTGAAATAAACTTGTAAAAAAAAAAAATGTGTGATATTATATTCAAGAGCAATTGAATAGAGCGAAGGGGAGTAGCTTAACGGCATACGTCGTCAATACGGGCTTAACGGCTCCGGCGGTGCTGGCTAATTTGTTTGCAAGACCTTGTCTCAAAGGAGAGACAGGGCTTTTTTTGATTGTAATTAGCTTTGAGGGGGACTTTATTGTGTATGAATTGTTTTTGATTGTGAGCAGTCCGGAGTTTTTGATGGCGCTAAGCAGTATTTTGTTTTTGAATCTGATTCTTAGCGGTGACAATGCGGTGATTATTGCGATGGCGAGCAAAAACTTGCCGCCTGAGCAACGCAAGACGGCTATTTTTTGGGGCAGCGCCGGTGCGGTAGTACTGCGTGTGATTCTTACGTTCATTGCGGCGATGATGCTGAATATCCCCTACCTGCAATTTGCCGGAGGGCTTGCGCTCTTGTGGATTGCGATCCATTTGCTGGACAGCAAGAAGGAAGAAGAAAATTGTGAAGCGGCCTTTTCGCTGCGGCGCGCCGTGCAAGTGATTTTATTTGCCGATTTGATTATGAGCCTGGACAATGTGCTGGCACTTGCTGCGATCGCGCAAACTGTGCCGCATAACAAATATTTGTTGATCGGAGTAGGTTTGGCGACCAGTATTCCGATGGTTGTCTTCGGTGCACAGCTGCTGGTAAAAGTCTTAGACCGTTTTCCTCTCACGATGTATGCCGGCGCTGGCATCCTTGGCTATGCGGCTGCGATGCTGATGCTTGGCGATAAATCGCTGGGCGCGTTTCTCCAAGGCTATGCGCTGTTGCTGCAAATTGGCTTAACGCTAGGCGTGATGACTTGCGGCTATCTCCGGAGACGAATGGCGAGTGAGACTGCCAAAAGGGAAGTCGCATAAGGGAAAGCAAAAGAGCCGATCAGCGTTTGATCGGCTCTCTTGCTTTTACGCGGAGCAGGGGTTTAAAGATAAGTTCTGCTTATCCTTAAGATTATTATATCTAACTTAAGGATTGGGCAATAGTATGTTACACTTTAGAATAGATTAGTAAGCAGGAGGCCGAGCATGAAATTACTTAAGAAGAAGATTATGACAGACGGAAAAGTGGTCAATGATGCGCTGTTGAAAGTTGACTCGTTTCTGAATCATCAAATAGAGCCGGAACTGATGAAAGAGATTGGCCGTGAGTTTGCCGAGCGCTTTAAAGATGCGAAGGTGACCAAGGTACTGACGATAGAGGCTTCCGGTATTGCTGCAGCGCTTATGACCGCGTTATACCTCGATGTGCCGCTCGTTTTTGCCCGCAAGAAGAAATCGGCGGTGACGGAGGAGCATCTCTATGCTGCGGAAGTGTATTCGTTCACTAAAAAAGAGACCAATCGCGTGACCGTGGCCAGTGAATTTTTAGCTGCCGGCGATCAGGTTTTAATCATTGACGACTTCCTCGCGAATGGCGAAGCGGTACTCGGCCTGTGCAACATCGTAGAACAGGCGAAGGCCGATGTGGTTGGCGTCGGCATCGTGATTGAAAAGAGCTTTCAACCCGGTTGCGAAAAAATCCGTAAGGCCGGTTATCGTCTCGAGTCTTTGGCCCGCATTCATTCTTTTTCTGACGGCCAGGTCAATTTCATGCAGGATGACACGAAATAAAGCGATTTTAAGAGAGGTTCCCTTACGGGGGCCTCTTTTATTGATAAAAAATGAAAAGCGAGGAGAATGAGATGAAAATAGCGGCAATACAGATCGATATCGTTAAGCGGGACAAGAAGGCCAATTTGCAAAAGGTGCGGCGCATGCTGGCAGAACAGGCCTTGGATCTTGCTGTTCTGCCGGAATTGTTTGCGACGGGCTACTTTTTTGCGGATCGTGCAGAAGCGAAAAGTATGGCAGAAGCTGTGCCGCAGGGCGAAACAACGCAGGCGCTTTGCCGGATGGCAAGCGAATTTGCCTGCCACATTATCGGCTGTGTGCTGGAGGAAGAAGCGGATCAGCTTTATTTGAGCGCGGTGGTCGTCGGCCCGCAAGGCTATCTTGGCAAGCAGCGCAAGCGCCATTTGACGGAGTTCGATGCGCGCTGGTATTCGCCGGGCGAAGAGAGCGTCGTCTTTGACATTATGGGCAGTAAAGTCGGCGTACTGGTTTGCTTTGATGCATGGTTTCCGGAAAGTGCACGGGAACTTACGCTGCGCGGCGCACAAATTATCTGCCAGACGGCGCTGATCAGCAGTCCGGACACGATGCAGATCATGCGGGTTCGGGCGATCGAAAACAAGACCTTCGTCGTAGTCGGCAATGCCACAGGTGAAGAACTGTATCACGGCGCTGCAATGCGCTTTCGCGGTGAGAGCAGAGTGATTGATTTCCTGGGAAATATCCTGCAGACTATTGAACGCGAAGAGGGCGTTGTTTCTGCCGAGGTGACGGTTGCCGCAGCCGACGGCAAGGCAATGGGCGACTGTACGGACTTGCTCGCTGAAATCAAGCGACACCGCGGCTTATATCAAAAGGACTAGGACGCTGCCTTGTCTTGCCGTCGATTACATGGTACAGTTATAAAATAGGAAGCAAATGAAAATGGAGGAGCCGACGTGCGACTGACGGAACGTGAATTTGAACAGTTATGCGGTCAAAAAACGAAAAATGCCGCTACAATGCGCCGCGGCCCTAAGGAAGCGGAAATCCAGAACTCGATTCGGGAATGTCTGCGCTGGAACGGTTGGTTCGTTGTTCGCCATCAGCAGACGTTGGGCAGTCATCGCGGCTTAAGCGATCTTACCGCCATCAAGGATGGCGTAACGGTTTATATTGAAGTGAAGACGCCGCATGGCGTGTTGTCGGCCGACCAGGAAGCTTTTCGGGCCGAGATTGAAGCGCATGGCGGCACCTATATTGTGGCGCGCTCAGTGGAGGACGTACAAGCGTTGTGTGGTGATTTTGCGAAATGCCTATGTCAAAAGAAGTGAAGTGGGAACAAGTAAGCAGTTTTCCACCAGTTTGCGATGAACGGGCGAAAATATTGATCCTTGGTTCCATGCCCGGCGCGGAATCACGCCGACAACAGCAATATTACGCGAATCCGCGCAATCATTTTTGGCAGATCCTCTTCACGCTTTTTGGCGCGGCTCTTTCTGCAGCGCAAAGCAGTTATGCCGAAAAACTTTCGTTCATCGGTGCGCAGGGCATTGCGCTCTGGGATGTGATTGAAAGATGCCGGCAAAAGGAGAATGGCAGCGAGGATGCGACGTTGAGCGATGCAAAGACGAATGATTTTGCCGCTTTATTTGCCTGCTATCCCGGCATTCAGCATGTCTTTTTTAACGGCGCTAAAGCCTATGAGACGTTTCGACGTCAGATCGGTTTTGAAGCATTTAAGCAGATTCATTTTTACAAACTGACCTCAAGCAGTCCGGCTAATGCGATCGGATTGCCACGCAAACTGAAAGAATGGGAAGTGGTGCGCATGAAAATGCAGGAAGAAAAGCAGGCGATACCGATGGAGCGGCTGCAGGCGGTGCAGGAGCAACTGTTGCTGCTGCTTGATAAACTGGAAGAAGAGCAGATAAATCGCGATGAGACGCTGAACTGGGAACGGCTTCATCTGGCGAGCTGCGCGCGAACCGGACAGATACTGGCACTGCGGCGCGGCGTGGATCTGGAACTGGCAGGCATCGCCTGCGCGGTGCACGACTATGGTCGGATGTTGACCGGACGGCAGAAGGAGCATGCGGCGAACGGTTATGAACCGGTGAAAGAATTTTTGCGACAATGCGCAAGTTTCAGCGCAGCGGAAATCGAAATGATTGCGGCCGCGGTGCGTGAACACAGCAGCAAAAGCAGCGTGGGTACGCCGCTCGAGGAAATCGTCAAGGACGCCGATGTGCTTGACTGCCATTTATATGGCTTGCCGATGGCGCGAGACGAACAGAAAAAAAGACTGGATGCTTTGTTAAAGGAAATAGGGCGATAAGGAAAACCCGCGAGCAATTGAATTGCCTCGCGGGTTTTCTTTATTGCCGTCTTGTAGCGATACCGTTTCGCCTCTCTTTGCACGTTATCGATAGTTAGCGTACGCTAAAAACTCATGACTTCGACGCCGCTCGGCAATTGGAACTTATCAGCTGGAATCGGATCGAACTTCATGTTTTTATATTCCTGAACGATCGATTCGTTGCCTGATTTAGGCGTCAGTTCCATGCGCAGCGGAGCGCCATAATCGACGCGCAGCCACATTTTCATTTTATCGCCGCTCGAGGCGTCGGTGAACTCGAGGACACGGCAGAGAACGCCGTCATATGTTACCGTTTCAATCACCTTCCAGTCCGGAACGGGAACTTGCTGGAACTTATCCGGCTTGTCTATTTTTGTTTTTTGATCGGCCAGCGGAGACTGCTTGGAAAATTTCATCGCGGTCTTTTCGGCAGGATCGTACATATACATGAAATCCCCGTCTTGAATGGTAATCATTTTTTTCCCTTCGACGCTGAATTCCATCCGCAGCTTGTCTGGGGCAAACCAGACCGAACCGTCCATCATTTTTTTGCCGTTGATTGTGGTCGTCATGTCATAACTCCAACCTTTAACCGCTTTGAATTTTTGCAAGATCGAATCCAGACTTTCTTCTTTGGCAACTGGCGCAGCGGAAGTCGGCTCTGCTTTTTTGTTGTCGCCGCCGCAACCGGCAAGAAGAAGCAGCAAACTGAGCGAGGTGAGCAAGAGAAAAAGTTTGCGCATCGGTTTCCCTCCTTATAAATTAAATGGAAAAAAATGTCTACCAATATCAGTATAATGCATTGAAGGACAATATTAAATAGGCAATGTCGATGGCGTAAAAGCTTATAAAGGAGCGAGTAAGAAAAGAGGGGAGCAGGTAGGATGTTTTTTTCTGCAGAAATATAATACAATAGACAAATGATGAATGGGAAAGAAGCAGGTGGCAGGGATGGAAGAGACGAGGAAGCTGAGCGAATGGATGCTGGCAGAGATGATTGCGGCACAGGGCGGACGTTTGTACCGCGTTGGCGGTTGCGTGCGCGATGCGTTGCGCGGCTTACCGGCGAAGGATATTGACTTTTGCGTGACCGGGATGGTAAAGAAAAATTTCAAAGAGCTGTTTCCCGACGCGAAGGAATGCGGCAAATCGTTTCCTGTCTTTTTACTGGAGGTTGACGGCGTAAAATGCGAAGTTGCGTTTGCCCGTACGGAACGCAAAGTAGGGACGGGCTATCTGGGCTTTAAAGTGTCCTCGAAACCGAAGGTCACGATTGAAGAGGATTTGTTTCGGCGTGATACGACGGTCAATTCGATGGCGATGGATTCTCTGAGCGGCGCGATCATTGATCCGTACGGCGGCCGGGCGGATATCGAACGGGGCATCCTGCGCGCAACGAGTGAACATTTTTCCGAAGATCCGATTCGTGCGCTGCGTCTGGCAGGACAGGCGGCGCGGCTCGGCTTTGCGGTGGAACCGGGCACGCTTCTTTTGGCGGCGACGGTGGCGGAAGAGTTGAAAGATGAACCGGTAGAGCGGATGCTGGCGGAACTGACGAAGGCGTTAAGCGAGGCGGCAGAGCCGGCACGTTTCTTTCGCGTCCTTGCCGAGGCGCGTTTGCTGACGGTCACGTTTGTTGAACTAGCGCTCCTGAGCGAAGAGGAAAGGGAGCGCGCGCTACAATTGCTCGATGCGACCGCCGCGCAGACTTCGTCGCTTAAGGTTCGTTTTGCCAGTTTTGGTTTGACGCTGCCGCAAGAGGCGCTCGAAGAATGGAATAAACGGATGACGTTGCCCGGGGATTGGCTGGAAGGCGCCGTAACGGCCGGACAATTGGCGAAGCTGTTGGCGCAGCCGGAGGCAACAAACATTGTGACGGCGCTTATCCGTTTGGGACGCGGCGCAATCGGCGCCGCTGATTTTGACTGTATCGCAAGGGCTGGTGCGCTTTCGATACCGGAACTGGCAGGACTGAAAGCGCTGCTGCAGCAAGCGGCGCGTGCCGACGAAGCGCCCCCAGAGCTGCGCGGGCGCGAGATCGGCGTTTGGCTGCGCGAACGGCAGGTGAACGCGATTGCGCGTGCGCTTGAAGCATAGCCAACCATTTTTATTCTTACTGTGCTTATTCGCACTTTGTCTTGGCAGCGGACGCTGTACAGCGCAGCCCTATCCGGAAGCGGAGAGCGTAGCGGACTACAGCCGGACCGTCTTACAAGGCGAATGGAAAATCCGCCAGGAAGACAAAGCGGAATACAAAGAGAGCGCCTATGACGATTCCGCGTGGCAAATGATTGCGGTGCCGTCCAATTTAGCCGAGCTGCTGCCTGGCCGGGAAACGGTCTGGTACCGCAAATGGATTTATCTGTCGCCGGAGAAACCACTTTATAATTTGGGCTTGCGCTTGGATAAGATCGCAACGGCGGAAGAAGTATTTATCAACGGACATTCGATCGGGCGCAGCGGCGTCGTCGACGCGATGTCCCTGAACCACCAAAAAATAAGAATTTACCAGTTGCCGGATCGTCACTTGCATTTTGGCGGTTATAATCTGATAGCAGTCAGGGTGCAAGCGGGATTTTATGATTTAGGCGGCATCTATAATGATCCGGTCTACATCGGCGATTATGTCTCTCTAGTGAAGGAGTTGCTGCGCAGCGAAACTACGGCGCTTGTTTTCAGCGGCATTTACTTTCTGATCGGCATGATCGCGCTGACTTTTTATTGGCAGGAAAAACGCGAAAAGGATCAGCTTTATTTTGGGCTCGGTTGCCTCAGCATCGGCATTTATACCTATTATACGACGCAGTGGCGTTATATCGTCGGCATTGAAGGCGCAGGGGACGTGATTCTTTTTCATATCGCTTCTTTCTTTCTCGTGCCTGCATTCAGCCGTTTCGGCTATGAGCGGTTTCGAAATTCGGAGCGCGAAAAAGAAACGAAATTTGAAAGACTGTTTGGCTGGTATACGAATGCTACAGTGCTTTATGCCGTTTGTCTGAGCCTGCTGCTGCTCGTCTATCATGATGTCCAATTCTGGCGTTTTGCCGAAAACATCGTTAACAAGGCGTTGCAACTTCTCACTAGCTGCGTCGGCATGCTTTATCTGATCAGCAAACTGCTGCAGGGACAAAAAGAAGGACGCGGCATTATCTTTGCCGCGTGCATTGCCATGTTCAGCGGAATTCTAGAAGTGGTAGCCGCCGATTTAAGATTGCCGCCCAATCCTTCGATGTGGGGCTTGATGATCTTTGTCTTGGTCAGCGTCTTGGAACTGGCCAAACGTTTCTTTCGTTTACGGCGTGAAGTCGAGGCCTATTCATTGGGGCTGGAAAAAATGGTCGAACGTCGCACCGAACAATTGCAGAAGATGGAAATGGCTCGTCGCCGCTTGCTGGCGAATATTTCGCATGATTTGCGCACTCCGGTCACGTCGGTACTCGGCCATGCGGAATTGCTGCTCGAAGGCATTGTGGAGTCGCCGCTTACACAGCGCAGTTATTTGCAGCGCATTCATAGTAAAATGCTGGGCTTGAATCGCCTGATTCAGGAATTGTTCGAGTTAAGCAAAATGGAAGCGCAACAGGCCGCCTTTCAGATGACGCCGCTTGCGCCCAAAGCATTGCTGGAGGAGCTTTTTCAAAACTTTCGCGACGATGTCGCGCAGAAAGGAATCGTTCTGACGCGCAAGCTAGAGCTGCCGCCCGGCTGTCAGATACTCGGCGACGCGGGACGCTTGGAGCAGGCTCTGCTTAATTTGCTTTCTAATGCGATAGAACATACCGACGCGGGCGGAACGATCGAAATCAGCGCGACTCTGGCGAGCGCTGACCAGGTGTTGATAAAAATCGCCGACAATGGAGTCGGAATTGCGTCTGAACATGTCGCAAATATCTTTGAACGTTTTTACCGGACCAATGAAGCGCGAACGAACCCGGCTGAACATAGCGGGCTGGGGCTTGCGATTACAAAAGAAATCATTATGGCGCATCAGGGGGAAATCTGGGTGGATACAAGCGTTATAAAGGGTTGTACGATTTGCATCAAGCTGCCGTGCAGCGAACGGGGAAAAGTTTAGAATTTGTTTAAAATAGCGGCGTCCGATTTCGTCTATACTGTAACAAAGAGCAGCTGGCAAAGCGAAAGGGGCGCGACGGATGAACTGGAAACGCGGGTTGAGGTACGGGCTGCTCCTATGCTTGCTCTTAGGCGGCGCAATGGCGGCGCCGCCCTTACTTGCAAGCGGCGAACGAAGTGTACTGATCGAGTGTCCCCGCTGCGGCGCGATTGATGTCACGGAATATGATGCAACGCGTTTGCGCTGCAACAATTGCGGCTATGTTTTTAAGAAAGAGGCACAATAAAAAGAGCGGACGGACATTTCAAAGGAAAATGTCCATCCGCTCTTTTTACCATTGATTATTAAATTTATACCCTTTGCCCCAAACGGTAAGAATATATTCTCGTTTCAACGCATTTTTCTCCAGTTTTTTGCGCAGACGGTTGATATGCACAGCGACGGTCCGCGTGTCGATGCTCTCGCTGCCCCAGACAAGCGAGAATAACTGTTCGTTGCTGTAGGTCCAGCCCGGGTTGCGGGCCAGACGCGACAAAAGCTGAAACTCCATCGGCGGCAGATCGATAACGGTTTCGTCGACGATGGCTTGCGAGTTGACGAGATCGATCTGCAAGCCGGGAAAGGTCAGGATGTGTTTGCGTGCGGCGGTCGGCGCTTCCGGCAGACCGCTGCGCCGAAGCGCGGCTTTCACGCGGGCCAGCAACTCCCCGAGACTGAACGGCTTGGCGATATAGTCGTCGCCGCCGGCTTCGAGGCCGGAAATTTTGTCCTGCTCTTCGCCCAGACAACTGAGAAAGAGGATCGGCGCATCCGTTTCCAGACGCAACTGACGACAGACGTCAATGCCGCTTGCTCCCGGCAGCTGCACGTCGAGAATCAAGAGATCGGGGCAATACTCGCGCGCCAGACGCAAGGCCTGATCGGCGTCATACGCCTGCTGGCAGGCAAAAGAATATTTCGTCAAATAGGTGTTGATAATTTCATTGATATCGACGTCGTCATCGACAATCAAAATTTTGGGTTGTGCCATGGCGCTTCACCTCGCAGTTTAGATTCGCTTTATTTCAGCAGACTCCTGCAAGAGAGAAATTACGCGAAAAGGGTTTTAGATTCTAAAAGGCGAAACCCTATATATGGAAAAAGATACGGTGGGTGATAGGAATGGAGTTTATCGATTATTATGCCGTGCTCGGCGTTGCGCAGACCGCCAGCGAAAAAGAAATAAAGACCGCATACCGCAAGCTCGCAAAACAGTACCATCCGGATCTTTACAAAGGGCCGGACAAGAAAAAGGTAGACGAAAAATTCAAGCGCATCAACGAAGCGCACGAAGTGCTGAGCGACAAGGCTAAACGGGCCGAATACGACCGCCTCGGACGCGATTGGCAAAATGGCGCAGCGGCGCAACAAGCGTATGAACGCCAGAGAACGCAGCGCCAAACAATGCATATGGAAGACATGGACGGTTTTAGCGATTTTTTTGCGGCCTTTTTCGGCGGCGATGCCTTTGGTCGTTCGGCAAGGCACGGTCAAACGCAAGACCCGTATGACGTTCATGAGATGTTGCGTCGGCAACGGCAAGCGCGTCCGGCTCGCAATATTGAGGCCGAGCTTGAATTGCCGATGGAAGCCTTAATGCGCGGCACGGAGCAGGAATTTCAGATCGATACCGGCACGGCAATGCGCAAGGTTACGGTTACTATTCCGCCCAAATCGCCGCCCGGCACGGTTCTGCGTTTAAAAGGGTTGGGGGAAAGATCGCCGCAGGGGCAAGCGGCCGATTTGCTGCTGCATATCAAGGTTGCGCCGCATGAGAAGTGGCAAGTTACAGGCGAACTCGATTTGGCAGGCGAGCTTACGATCCGCCCGGAACAGGCGGTACTCGGCGATGCAATTTCCTTACCGACGCCGGACGGAACGGTGCAGGTGAAAATTAATGCCGCAACGCATGCCGGACAGGTCCTGCGTTTGAAAGAGCGCGGCTTCAAAGGCAAAGACGGGCGGCTGGGGAATCTGCTGCTTACCATTCGGATTGATCTGCCTGCCAGTCAGAGTGAGGCGGAGATCGAGTTGTACAAAAAAATCGCAGCGCTGCGCAAGCGTTAGAAGCAGGCGCTAGTCTTGAGAAAAAAGAAAGGCAGGCGTTCGTATGCAGAGAAAACACCAACGAAAACTGCTTAAAAACTTATTCGTCGCCTGGCTGATGCTATCGCTCAGTATCGGCGGGATTGTATATTATCTGGAAATGGAACAGATTGATGAATGGGTCGTATCGATGGCGTTAGCCGAATCGGAAAAGCTTGTCGAAAGTTCAATTCGCGAAGGCACATTGCAACAGCAAAACAAAGCGTTGCTGCACGAAAAAATGGCGGAAATGACGCAGCGCAATTTTTTGATTGCCGAGCTGTACGATCAAGAAGGAAACAAATATCTTGAGGCAATCAGACATGGCAGTCAAGCCATCGAGGAGCGACTGAAGGTAAAAGGACATGCTCCAACGGTCAGCCGCAATGTTTGGTACGAGAAACAGCAAATTCAGGAAGGGCTCTTCTTACAGGTGTTTGTCCCGTTGATCAATAGCGGCGGAGAGTATGTCGGGCATTTTGAAGGCGTATATCACGTAGATGAACAAGTGGTTGGCAAAATAAAAAAACAAGTCGCCGGCTCATTGTGTCTGATCGTCCTGATCATACTGGGAACGACGCTGGCGCTGTATCCTATTTTCCTTGCGCTAAACCGCGATCTGATTGAATACTCGAAAGGCTTGCTGCGGGCGAATCTGGAAGTGCTCGATGTCTTGGGCGGAGCGATTGCCAAACGCGACAGCGACACGCATGCCCATAATTACCGGGTTACAATCTATGCAATTTATCTGGCGGAGAGGTTGCAGACGCCAGCGGAGCAGATTATTGAATGGATTAAAGGCGCTTTTTTGCATGACGTCGGTAAAATTGCCATCAGCGATACGATCTTACTGAAAAACGGAAAACTAAGCGAGGCCGAATTTAGCGTGATGAAGACGCATACTCAGCACGGCGTTGATATCATCAAACGATCTTCGTGGTTGAACGAGGCGAAGGAAATTGTTTGCTATCATCATGAAAAGTACGACGGCAGCGGTTACCTGGACGGTGTGCGCGGCGGCGACATTCCTCTAGGCGCGCGTGTATTCGCGATTGTCGACGTATTTGATGCTCTGACTTCAGAGCGGCCTTACAAGAAAGCCTTTTCACTTGAAAAAACACTGGAAATTATGCGCGAGGGAGACGGTACGCATTTTGATCCGGCTCTGCTCCACGTTTTTTTGACAATCGCGCAGGAACTGCATGATAAATTCAGCGCAGCAAGCGAAGCGGAGCTGGAAAAGGAATTGGCTCTGCTGATAAAAAGGTATTTTTAGTGACATCGGATGCGGAATTGCGAGTGGTGAAAAATAAAGCAGGTGAAAAGAGTGTATTTCATTCTTTCCGCCTGCTTTATTTCATGCGTGGAGTATGCCTGACTGATTGTAGAATTGATAGATCTTGGGGAGAGGAAGTAAATAACCTGGTCGTCAGTGCAAACGAAGTGCGGCAATTTGCGTTGATTAAAAAAAGCGGTTGCCTTAAAAATATAAAACAAGCTACATAAGTAGGAGGAAAATGGAATTAAAGGATAGAAGATGGTTATTGGGAAAATTTACACATGAAGTAAATTGGGGGAACAATAGTTGATGTTGACAAAAGTTCGGTGATTACTAATACAAAGACGCAAATTGCAATTTCAAATGAATTTCAAATGAAACAGCATGTAAGCGAATAACTAAGCAAAGGAAATACATTAAATGTATATTTCACGAATTGCAAAGGACGGTAGAGAACAATCAACAATCCAGCATTTACAAGGATGTGCTAACTATGCTTTTAATATTGGTGAAAAATTTGCAACACCGGGAATATGCCAAACAGCAGCAATACTTCATGACTTAGGGAAGTTATCATCTGAGTTTATAGAGTATCTTAGGAATAATCATATGAAGGAAAAAAGTTGTAATAAGATTGCGAGAAAAGGTTCAGTAATTCATTCAACTCAAGGAGCAAAATTTTTATATGAATCTCGATCAGGCGATAATGATTTTATAATAACTTTAGCATGCGAAATAGCAGCTATCTGCATTGCAAATCACCATGGTGGTTTGATGGATGGAATTTCTTTGGACGGAGACACCTCCTTCCGTAATAGACTTGAAAGAGAAGAAGATAACCTTAGTTATGCAGAAGTGTTGAAGAATGGAAAAAATGAACATGTTCTATTAAATAGTATGCCGGAGCTTCTTAAGATATGCAGTTGTGAATTGAGAGGATTTATCGAAAAATGCAAGGTGCATAATCTGAATGTTGCTTTTATGATACACCTTTTAACAAAGAGCATTTTTTCGAGTGTAGTAGATGCTGATCGATATGATGCCTATTGTTTTGAAATCAATAAAACAGTGGAACTAAAGATGGAGTTACCTCCTTGGGAGGATTACGCGCAACGATTAGAACAAAAAAAATTGACCTTTGTGACGAATTCTGACATTAATATGATTCGTCATGATATTTCCGAAAGATGCCTATGCGCAGCCAATCGACCTAAGGGTGTCTATCGGTTAGATGTTCCAACCGGAGGTGGGAAGACTCTGTCAAGTCTGCGCTTTGCATTGAATCACGCTAAAAATCACGATGCAGAGCACGTAATCTATGTAATACCTTATCTTTCGGTATTGGAGCAAACAGCACAAGATATCAGAGAAGCACTGCAATGCCAAGAAACAGATGAGCTAATTCTAGAACATCATTCTAACTGGGTTATCAGTGAAAAGGTGGAGGAAGCACAAGAACACCGCCTTCAGACCGATCGTTGGGACAGTCCCATCATTATAACAACAATGGTTCAATTTTTGGAAAGCATTTATTCAAATAAAAGCAGTGACCTGCGAAAGTTCCATAACATGGCGAACGCAGTATTTGTTTTTGATGAAGTTCAGTCACTGCCAATGAAATGCGTGTATCTTTTTAACGATGCGATCAATTATCTGCATCATTGTGCGGACTCTTCGATTTTATTGTGTACGGCTACGCAACCGCCACTCAATGAAGTCGCAAAACCGGTATTCCTATCAAAGCCTCCAGCGTTGATTCCGGATATGAGCGAAAGTTTTTACAAGTTGAAACGGACTAAGATTGTACCAAATACAATTCCCGGTGGTTATTCGACGGATATGCTGCAAGAATTTGTTTTAGACAAGTTCAACGAAGAAGGAAATTGCCTAGTTATTCTTAACACGAAAAAAGAAGCAGCGAAGCTGTATTGTTCACTCGAAGGCTACATTCAAGCGAATCCGCAAAAACAGATTGAGCTAATTCATCTGAGTACGGCGATGTGTCCGGTGCACCGTTTAGATAGGATACGAAGAATAAAGGAAAAAAGGCAAAAAGATATTCTTTGTATTAGCACTCAATTGATAGAGGCAGGCGTAGACATTTCGTTTGGCTGTGTAATTCGTGCTATAGCCGGACTGGATAGCATAGCACAGGCGGCAGGCCGCTGTAATCGTAATGGAGAAGATCCGAACGGAAAGAATGTCTATATTGTTAATATAGCTGAGGAAGATTTATCAATGCTTCCGGATATAAAATGTGGGGCCGATATTACTTATCGAATAATTAATGAAGCTAGATCAGACTTGTTGTCGCCCGCTAGTCTGGAACGATATTACAAAGAATTTTTTGAAAAACAAAAATCGCAAATGAGCTATCCGGTAAAGGGATCGGTAAACTTATATGATCTATTGTCAGTAAATAAAAAAGGAACTGACGCCTATAAAAACAGCGGAGGAACAAATCCACCGGGATTGAGGCAGGCGTTTCAAACGGCAGGCGAGTTGTTCTCTGTGATCGAACAACGCACAACAAGCGTTCTTACACCATATGGAGATGGCGTAAATCTTGCTGAAGAATATGAAGGAGCGAGCATTCAAAGAAGAAAGGCTATGTTACGCCAAATTAGTCGTTATTCCGTTTCTTTATATCCATATCAAATCCGATATTTGAATGAATTGGGAGCTTTGACTCTAATGAATGATGAAGTGTGGATGCTAGATGCAAGGTACTATAGCGATAAGATGGGAGTCGTCTTTGATGCAAGCAATGAATTGTTGATTATTTAGGAGGGGCGTATAATGCAATATCGAAACACAGTGGAATTTGTTGTTTATGGAAAATATGCGCTGTTTTCCGATCCAATCACAAGAGTTGGTGGCGAAAAGTTTACTTATCAGGTTCCTACATATCAAGCACTAAAGGGTATTCTTGAAAGCGTGTATTGGAAACCGACCTTAATCTGGTATATTGATGAAGTTCGTGTTTTGAATAAAATTCAAACGCAGTCTAAGGGAATTCGTCCAATCAAATATAATTCGTCAGCTAATGATCTTGCATATTATACATATTTGAAGGATGTTTGCTACCAAGTGCGTGCCCATTTCGATTGGAACATGAACAGACCTGAGCTAGCCGATGACCGTAATGAAAATAAACACCACAATATAGCTAAACGAATGATCGAACGCGGCGGGCGCAGAGATGTTTTTCTCGGGACAAGAGAGTGTCAAGGCTATGTTGATGCATGTGATTTTGGTGAAGGTGCCGGTTTTTATGATAATTATGGTGAGATGAATTTCGGACTAATGGTACATGGTTTTGATTATCCTGATGAGACGGGGAAAGACGAGCTGGCGGTGCGATTGTGGAGAAATCCTGTAATGAAAGACGGTAGAATCACATATCCGCTTCCTTTTGAGAAATCACCAGAAATTGTGACAAGATTCATTAAAGCCATGAAAAAGAAAGAGTTTATTCATGGGGAAAATTTTCTCGGATTCAGAGAAAGTGGACTCGGTGAAATTATAAACGAAGGAGGCGAAAATGTATGAGCTGGATACAGAGCCTCTGTGATACATATGATGCATGTGTTGATGTTGTTGGAATATGCGGCGAAAGTCAGACGAACATGCTTCTACCGCTTGGTCATTTGCTTACTAAACTTGATATAATTGTGCATCTTAAGCAAGATGGGACATTTCAAAGAGCGGAAAGCATTAAAGCAAAAAATAAAATGCTGGTTTGCGCTCCCTGTACAGATGAGTCTGAAGCAAGATCAGGAACAACGGCAATTGACTACCCACATCCACTTTTTGACCAAATAAAATATTTGTCTACGCCAAACTATATAGGAAACTTAGAAAAATGGATGATATATCTGAAAAATAATTCAAAGTACGCGACTGCGTATCAAGCAATTGCTGCTGTACATTTCTATGTTGTACAAGGTACGGTATTAAAAGACCTCCAGTCTTTTCAGATTACCGTCAAAGATAACATGGGTGTAGGTTTTTGTGTGAGTAGTGAGGGTTTAATGGAGGATAGGCTTTGGAGGATGCCGGAGATATGGAAGTCGTGGATTGATTTTTATTTGAGTGAAGATATCGAAGGTCGGCCATCAAAAGACGTTTGTTATATTACTGGTGTGAATAATGCCACTTTTACAGAAAAACATCCCAAGAGTATTAACCGTTATGCTGGTAATGCAAAGCTGGTTACGGGAAATGACGGTGATAATTTTACTTTTCGAGGGCGGTTTGAAAAGCCCTCGCAGGCTGTCACCGTTAGTTTTGAAGCTTCACAGAAAGCTCATCAGACATTGCGATGGTTGATAGCGAAGGGGAATTGCTACCGATGTGATTCACAAGCAATTGTTGCCTGGGCAATTGACAGCATTCCGGATGTGCAAGGCTTTTATGATGACAGTTATATGGTTTACAATGCGGTGGCAATGACGGAGGAAGAAAGACTGATTACTGCTGAAAGTGCTATTTATATCGATTATGGAATCGCATTGAAAAAAGCATTATCTGGCTACAGCACATCCAAGAAGCTCCAAAAACACAGACGCCGCATTGCGATAATGTCTACGGATGCTGCAACAACGGGAAGGTTGTCTGTAACATATTATCGTGAACTATTCGAAGACGAATACGAAGAACGTATCATTCAATGGCACAATACTTGCAAATGGTATCAGTTGTATGAAAGGGATTCAAAAGACGCAAATAAGTCAGGTTATTTTATTGGAGCACCCACAGTAGATCGAATTGCGTTGGCAATCTTAGGGAAGCGCAGATCGCTAAAAGATGCATCTTACGATAAACTTGTCAAAAATCTTCGGGAACAACTGGTACACTGCATATTTGACGGAGAGCGAATACCTTTATCGATAATAAATGCAGCAGTAAATCGCGCGTCAAATCCGTTTGCAATTGAGAATACAGATGCAAGTGGTACTTTTGAGCGCTGGCGCGATTGGGAGTATGTACTGGGGGCAGCTTGTGCATTAATAAAACGCTATTATTACGATTATAAAGAGGAGGAATTTTCTGTGGAACTGGAGACTGGAAGGCGTGACAGGGGATATCTGTATGGAAGATTACTTGCGGTTGCAGATGAAATTGAGTCAGTCGCAAGATATAAACAAGGAAAAACAAAAGATGATGCTCGCGCCACCAACGCAGTGCGCTATATGACCGCGTTTTCGCAGCACCCATTTCGTACTTGGAATATGTTGTTTACCCAGCAACTCAATCCATATATACAACAGCTTAACGGCGCAGGCTGGCATCTGAATCTGATAGGAGACATAAAACAACTGTTTGAGTCAGACACATTTGAAAAAGATATTCCGCTTGACGGAAAGTATCTGCTTGGTTTCTTTGCTCAAAGACAGGAGTTTCGTAAAAAATATGCTAACGATAATAATGGGAGGGAAAGAAAATGAGTTTGATGAGCAAAATTGATTTTGCAGTAGTTTTTTCTGTGAAAAAAGCAAATCCAAACGGTGATCCTTTGAACGGTAATCGTCCTCGAGTGGATTATGAAGGCTTCGGAGAAGTGTCAGACGTCTGCCTGAAAAGAAAACTACGAAACCGTCTTCAGGATATGGGCGAGGATATTTTTGTCCAGTCGGACGCTAATCGTAAAGAAGGGGATACTTTTCGGAGTCTTAAAGATCGCTTTGACAACAATGCCGAACTTAAAAAGGCGACTGGAGATCGGGAAAAACAAGTGAATATAGCTTGTAAAACATGGTACGACGTCCGTGCTTTTGGCCAAGTTTTTGCTTTTAAAAAAGATAAAAAGAGCGATGAGAATGACGGTGGCGATTCGGTTTCCATTGGAGTACGCGGCCCGGTGTCAATACAGAATGCAGTTAGCATAACTCCGGTTGATATTTATTCGCAACAAATTACAAAGAGTGTCAATCTGGAAACGGATAAAAAAGAACCGGATAAAAAAGGCTCTGATACCATGGGAATGAAGCACCGCGTTGAATTTGGCGTTTATGTCACATATGGAAGTATTAATTGTCAGCTTGCTGAAAAAACCGGTTTTAGTGATGAAGATGCGATTAAGCTGCGTGATGCATTGAAATCATTATTTATGAATGACGAGTCAGCTGCGCGCCCTTCGGGAAGCATGGAAGTTAATAAAGTTTATTGGTGGAAGCATAATTGTAAAAATGGGCAATATTCGTCAGCTAAAGTTCACGGGTCATTGAAGATATCCCTAAAAACAGGAGTGAATGAATTAAAAGATTTTGAGAATGATTACAAAATCGAGGTGAAGGAGTTAGCAGATTTGAAGCCAGAAATAATTGATGGTTTGTAAATAAAATGGTTGTGTATTTAGAAGACGACTATCTCCTTCTCTCAGGCATTCAGCACATGGCCTTTTGCGAACGTCAGTGGGCTCTGATCCACATCGAACAGGTCTGGGCGGAAAATGTGCGGACGGTGGAAGGCAAGCAGTTGCATGAAAGGGCCGATGATGCATTTGGCGATACCACGCGGAAGGATGTCCGCGTCGTGCGCGGCATGCCGTTGATCTCTAAAAAATTGGGATTGCGAGGCGTTGCCGATGTGGTGGAGTTTCATAGGGCGGGAACTGAAAAAGGACCAGATAGCTGCCGGATTGAAGGTCGGCAAGGCTGGTGGCGGGTAACGCCGGTGGAATATAAGCGAGGCAAGCCGAAATCGGATGACCGGGATGCGGTGCAGTTGTGCGCACAGGCGATGGCGCTGGAAGAAATGTTGGACATCGTCATTGAGGAAGGTTTCTTATTTTATGGACAGACGCGGCATCGCCAGCAGATTGCCATCGATGAAACGCTGCGCAAGCATACCCGCGAGTTGGCAGAGCAAATGCACAGTCTGGTGCAGGAAGGAACGACGCCGAAAGCGGTTAAGGGCAAACATTGCTCGCAATGCTCGCTCGTAGAGCAGTGTCAGCCGCAGTGGATGGTAAAGCATCGTTCTGTCGCCAATTATTTGGAGCGAATGTGCCGAATGGAGGAGAGCGATTCATGCGACGGCTTTTAAACACGTTATACATTACGCAACCCCAGGCTTATTTGGCCTGCGATGGTGAAAATGTAGTGGTACGCATGGAAGAAGAGGCTAAGTTTCGTATTCCGGTTCATAATCTGGAGGGGATTGTTTGTTTTGGCTTTGCCGGCGCCAGTCCGAAACTGATGCAGCTTTGTTGTGAACGGGGCGTTGCATTATCTTTTCTTACCGAATATGGCCGTTTTCTCGGGCGGGTGACGGGGCGGATATCTGGAAATGTGTTGCTGCGGCGCACGCAGTATCGTTGGGCTGACGATCAAGAAACGTCGTTGCGGTTGTCACGTCGATTCATTGCGGCAAAAATTAGTAACAGCCGTGCCGTATTGCACCGCCTGTTACGTGATCATGGCGAGGTGGTGGAAACCGAAGCATTATCTGTCACTGTTAAAAATCTAGCTCGTTTACCAAAACGGTTAGAATTGGCGCGTAGCGGCGATGAAATTCGCGGAATAGAAGGCGATGCAGCCAGTCAATACTTTTCGCAGTTCAATCAGCTACTGCTGGGCGAGAGTCGCGAGTTCCAAATGAAAGATCGTACGCGCCGCCCGCCGCTCGACCGCTGCAACGCACTGCTGTCATTTCTTTATACGCTGCTGACACACGAGGTGGAAGCAGCGCTGGAAAGCGTGGGATTGGATCCGCAGGTCGGGTTCTTACATCGGGATAGACCAGGGAGATCAAGTTTGGCGCTCGATGTAATGGAAGAGTTGCGCCCGCATTTTGCCGACCGTTTGGCGGTGACATTGATTAATCGCAAGCAAATTGCTTCCAATGGATTTACGGTTAAGGAAAATGGCGCTGTAATTATGGATGATGAAACCCGCAAAACGGTCTTGACGGCTTGGCAGCAGCGCAAGCAAGAGGAAATTATCCATCCTTATTTAGAAGAAAAGATTCCATTGGGTTTAGTTCCGTACGTGCAAGCATTGCTGCTAGCGCGCCATATGCGAGGCGACTTAGAGGATTATCCACCGTTCTTTTGGAAATGAGGTGTTGCCAATGATGGTGCTCATCACCTATGATGTGAATGTAGAAACCCCTGCCGGAAGAAAACGTTTGCGGCAGGTTGCTAAGCAATGCGTCAATAGCGGGCAGCGGGTACAAAATTCCGTGTTCGAGTGCTTGGTTGATCCGACGCAATTTGCCCAATTAAAATATCGCTTAGAACAGATTATCGACCCGGAAAAAGATAGTTTGCGCTATTATTTCTTGGGCAGCAATTGGAAGAATCGGGTAGAGCATATTGGCGCAAAAGAGGGCTATGATCCAGAAGGAATGCTATTGCTGTAATAAGTGCGAACAGTAAGCTGTCATTGAATTACTGAAGGTTTCGCACTCCGCGGAAAAGCTTACGTAAAGACAAAAAAGAGTTAATAAGAGTGAAAAGAAAAGGGAAAAATAATGTGATTCGCATAACCATGTAAATGAAAGCATGGTTTTATTAGGCTCCGAGTGGAGCAGTCGCACCCCTCGCGGGTGCGTGGATTGAAACCGGCATGCTGGTCACCGTTGATGCTGCTCGAGGTCGCACCCCTCGCGGGTGCGTGGATTGAAACTGTGTTTGCAGTTGCCCAATCAGTTTGAATTGGTCGCACCCCTCGCGGGTGCGTGGATTGAAACAACCTGCGGCGGCGGCTCGTAACCGGTAAAAAAGTCGCACCCCTCGCGGGTGCGTGGATTGAAACATTTCAGAACCAGAAGAAAAAACACTTTTAACAGTCGCACCCCTCGCGGGTGCGTGGATTGAAACCAATCAACGGATCGTTTTCGTAATCAAGCATTAGTCGCACCCCTCGCGGGTGCGTGGATTGAAACATATTACGTAAAACAACATAATCGTGATTATAGTCGCACCCCTCGCGGGTGCGTGGATTGAAACATCACGGTTGCACCTCCTGAACCATATTGCTTTATGCGGACACGTCAAACAGCTGTTTTCTCCTGATTTCGTACATTAGCGGCGATATGCCACCTAATGCACTATGGCGTCGACGAATGTTGTAGTAATCAAGCCACTTTCCAATACTCGAAGTAGCCCTGTCGATGGTAGGAAACGAGCGCTTTTTAACGTGTTCAACTTTCAGTAATCGAAAAAACGACTCCATTGGAGCATTATCATAAGGATTTCCTTTTCGGCTCATGCTGCCGACAATATCATGTTTTTTGAGCAAATCTTTGTACTTATTTGATGTGTACTGGCTTCCTCGATCCGAGTGATGAATCAATCCTTTGCTTGGCCTTTCTCTAACGAGAGCCATCGTAAGCGCTCGACTAGCCAGCGCAGCCGTTGGCTGCGATCCGATGGCCCAACCGACCAATTTGCGGCGCGCTAAATCCAATACCCCAGCCAGATAGCACCATTTACCGCCTGCTTTTATGTACGTAATATCTGCCAGCCATACCGTATTGAATTCTTTGACGGTGAAATTTTGATTCAGCAAATTTTCAAAGGCTTTTTCATTTGGATCAGCTTTTGTTGTCTGCGGTTTATATTTGCTTTTGATTTTGGCTTTGATTCCATTCTCATGCATGATCCGCTGCACTTTGCTTCGACCAACAGGAATATGCTTTCCGTCGTTAAGTTCCTCATAAACTTTTTGAACACCGTAATTTTCATCGTTTTCTCTTTCTATTTGACGAATGAGAGCGACTAAAACTGCGTCTTTAGCGCAAGGTTTAGGGCATCCGGCTTTTACCCAGGCATAATAACCGCTTTTGGATACTTTCAGGACGCGGCATAATTCCAGAACAGCATATTCGACGCGGTTATCATGGATAAACTGATATTTTACCTGCTGTTCTTTGCGAAGTATACCGCTGCCTGCTTTAAAATTGCTACCTCATTCTCTAGTTCAGTGATTCGACGTTTGGCTTTTCGCAACTCATCTTCATCCGGTTTGAGATTTCCTGATCCCGGAAACGCATGCTCTGGATCGGCATTATACTGCCGGATCCATTTGTAAATCGTATTTTGATGGATGCCTATTTCACTAGCTAAACTTTCGCAAGTTCGAGTCCCATTCAGAAATAGTTTTGCAATGTCTTTTTTAAACTCTGCATCAAAATGTTTACCTTTCAACGGACTCACCTCCTGGCTTCATTTTACTAGCCATTCTTCATGTCCGCAAAAGGCAATACGATTCATCCTGTCCATCGTCCTCCGGTCGCACCCCTCGCGGGTGCGTGGATTGAAACTGTCCGTAGCAAGTCGCGCGGCTGAATTTACCGTCGCACCCCTCGCGGGTGCGTGGATTGAAACAGCACCCATTCGGCAGGCTGGTCGGTCGAATTGCGTCGCACCCCTCGCGGGTGCGTGGATTGAAACTGAATTCCTCGAGCGATCCGCCGCATGGTATTTGTCGCACCCCTCGCGGGTGCGTGGATTGAAACCGTTTTCGTCTGCAGACGCGGGAAAAAGCTGTGGTCGCACCCCTCGCGGGTGCGTGGATTGAAACAAATATTCCAAACAAGTATTCCATACCCCACCTCGTCGCACCCCTCGCGGGTGCGTGGATTGAAACTCCCATGTGCTACCGTCGTAGTGCTGTGTTTCACGTCGCACCCCTCGCGGGTGCGTGGATTGAAACTTTTTTCGTGGAATGATAGGGCGCAAAGTTGGGTCGCACCCCTCGCGGGTGCGTGGATTGAAACCACAGCCCGACCGTATTGTCATCAATAAAACTCGTCGCACCCCTCGCGGGTGCGTGGATTGAAACCCTGTCCGCATTGCGGGCATGAGCAAACGTTTGTCGCACCCCTCGCGGGTGCGTGGATTGAAACAAAAAAGCGCGGCAGGAAAAGAATGGAGCGTTGTCGCACCCCTCGCGGGTGCGTGGATTGAAACTACTGCATTTGAAAAATGCCGAGAGTATGCCGAGTCGCACCCCTCGCGGGTGCGTGGATTGAAACGCGCGAGCAATCGCGATCGGCATCACCGATTATGTCGCCCCCCTCACGGTTGCGTGGATTGAAAAAGTAAAGAGCTTAGTAAAGCAGTTACCAGTGTCTTCGTAATTCGCACGGACAAGTGAGAAAAGACCAATGCCAGGAATAAAACTGGCATTGGTCTTTTCACGGTATAATCTAGTTTTAGAACAACGGAACAATAGCGCCTTTATATTTTTCTTCTAAGAGTTTCTTGACTCGATCCGATTGCAATGCTTTGGTCAGGCGTTCGGCGGCTTTTTCATTGTTGGCATCTCTTTTTACGGCGACAATGATGGCGAATTTATCGCTTTCTGTATTTGCTTCCAATGCCAGGGCCGTTTTGGGATCGACGCCGCCTTGCACGGCGATGATCGAATTGATGGTCGCTGCGTCCACGTCTGACAGCGAGCTGACCAGCTTCATGACGTCCATTTCGACGATCTGCAGGTTCTTCTTGTTTTCTGTGATATCCAATTTTGTCGGCGAAGCGACGCCTTCTTTCAGCTTAATCAGTCCGTTGCTTTGCAAGACTTTCAGTGCACGGACACGGTTGCTGGGATCGTTCGGAATGGCGACGGTTGCGCCGTCTTTCAGATCGGCGAGGTTGCTGACTTGTTTCGAGAAAATGCCCATGAAATATTTCAACGTGCCGTTGCCGTATTTGACCAGCGTGGTGCCTTTATTCTGATTGAACTGGTTCAGATAGGGTTCATGTTGGTAATAATTGACGTCGACGCTGCCTTCTTGCAATGCGATGTTGGGCGTCACCAGATCGTCGAAGATCTTGACGTTCAGAGTATAGCCGTCTTTGTCGAATTCTTCTTTGGTCGCGGCCAGGATGTCTTTGAAGGTCGGCGAGGTTCCGACCGTGATGCTTTTCTTTTCCTGGCCGGCGGCTGAGGTTGTTTCTTTGTTCTGATTGCTGCAGCCGCCGATCAGCAGCGCGCAAAGCAGGAAGGTCAGGAGCAACCGTGTCGATTGTTTCAAGTTTTTCATCAGTAAAACACTCCGTTTCGTTTTTTTATTTCAATAGCTTATAAAAGAAGTTTCCTGCCGCCTGCAAAAGCTGGACGAGAAGGATCAGGACAAAAACGGTTCCGTACATAACGGTGTTGTCAAAGTTGGCGTAGCCGTAAGTGATCGCGACAGCGCCGAGCCCGCCGGCTCCGACTGCGCCTGCCATTGCGGTGCAGCCGAGGATTGCGATGACGGCCAGCGTGATGCCGGAAATGATCGACGGCAAGGCCTCGGGGAGCATAATTTTAAAAATAATTTGTCTCTTGCTGGCGCCGAAGGATTTTGCCGCTTCAATCAGATCTTTATCGACTTCGCGTAAACTGCCCTCGATGATTCTTGCGATAAAAGGTGCACCGGCCAGCGTCAACGGGACCAAAGCGGCTTTCTCGCCAATCGAGGTGCCGATGATGGCCCGGGTGAACGGAATGATGGCGACGATCAAGATGATGAAGGGGAAGGAACGGACGATATTGATCAGCGTATCGAGGCATTGATAGAGATAGGGATTGGGTTTCAGGCCGTTCTTGTAGGTAAGGATTAAAATGATCGCCAGCAAGGTGCCGAGCAACGTCGCCAAAAGAGTAGAGACGCTGACCATGAAAAGCGTGCGACCGAGTTCTGGGATTACGATCTGAAGCAAAAGACGCGAGATTTCACTTTCCATCCTGACGGATCACCTCCCAGGTTACATCCAGTTTACTTAGGTACGCTGTCACGGCCGAGAGCTGGCTTTCTTCGATGCGGATGATGATGGTTCCGAGTACAGCGTCATGGTATGGTTCGAGCGAAGCGCGCGAAATGGAGAAGCGGATAGCAAGCGTACGTGCCATATCGGAGAGCCAGGTGCTGTTTGAGGCGTTTTCCTGATAGCTGATTTTCACTTGTGCGCCGCTGGGCGAAGCAAGTTCCGTTTCTTCGTCGCCCAGCAAGTTCTTCAGAGCGGGCGGCTGACTGAGGAAGATTTGGCTGACGCTGCCGCTCGCCATGATCTCGCCGTTTTCCAGAATCGAAACTTTATGGCAGAGTTGGCGTACGACGGACATCTGATGCGTGACGATGGCGATGCCGAACGTTTCATTGATTTTTCGCAGCAATTGCAAGATGGAGGAGGTGGTCTTCGGATCGAGGGCCGACGTCGCTTCGTCGCAGAGCAGGATTTTGGGGTTGAGCGACAAGGCGCGGGCAATCGCGACGCGTTGTTTTTGGCCGCCGCTCAGTGCGCGCGGTTTTTCGGACATCTTGTCTTCGAGATCGACTAAGCGGAGCAGTTCTTTGACGCGTCGCTCAATTTCCGCGCGTGGATAACCCCAGCACTCGAGCGGCAAGGCTACGTTCTGATAAACGGTTCTGCGTTCCATCAGGGAAAAGTGTTGAAAGATCATGCCGATGTCTTTGCGGAAGGTGCGAATCTCTTTTTCGCTATGCTGGCGGATATCAAAACCTTCGACGCGCAGTGTTCCGCCGTCATACTGTTCCAAACCGTTGATGCAGCGCAGCAGCGTCGATTTTCCAGCGCCGCTGCGTCCGACAAGGCCGTAAATTTCGCCGGCTTCGATGCGCAGATTGATATTTTTTAAGACGGGAATAGTACCATAGGATTTTTGCAGATTGTCAACTTCAATCAAAAGCTACCTCTCCTTTGCCGATTGCAGTACCTTCCTGCCGCAAAAAAAATACCGCTGCGAAAGAGCGGCTTGTCGTAAGCGGCTGCGAAAAGCACAGTCTGAGAAAATAATACTATACAATAATTCTATAATAGAATATCAACTTGTCAATGCGAGGCGAAGCGTAATCCGCTAGCAGGGTTTTTACAAAAAATGGTGAAAGTCATTACTAAGAAAGTAAAAAAAGGCAAAGCGATTAAAGGTGGGGAGAGCATGCAAAAGAAAGGGTATGCGCTGCTGGCGATGATGATCCTACTCTTGTTTTGCCAAACGGACACGGCTGCGGCTGCGCCGGTTGAGTTTGCCGGAATCGGCACGGTGGATCTGGGCGATGCCGTACAGGTGAAGGAAGGCGGCAATCCAAGCGGCGGCAAGGATTATAAATTGCTGGTCAAGGATGGCTCGGTTTGGCGGGGGCTGCGGATTTTGGCGGCAGCGAATCTGCCTGAAAGCGGCGCGCTGGATCCGGTATTTGTCCTGAATCAGGTGATTGAAGAGAAGGCAAAGGGCAGCAATATCATCGAGAGCGAGGAAGCGAAGGCGATTACCGTCAATGGCTGGCCGGGCGCTAGCGGAGCGGTAAAGATGACGGTAGAAGGCTGGGTGATGAACCTTGATCTGGTCTACGTGAAAAGCCCGAGCGGCATCAAGATGATGGCCTTTGCCTGCGCCGACGGCGACACGCCATACTGGCGGCCGGTTATCCGGCAGATCATTGCGAGTCTGAAAGGCTGAGGGCGCTTGGAGAAAAATCCGATCCGTCAAAAAAAGAGCGATTTTGCCGCAGTGGGCGAAATCGCTCTTTTTTTTGCGTGGCGTTGGCTGGAGCCAGGAGCGCCTGCTTTGCTGCGCGTATTCTGGCGGAAGCGGAACTTCAAGTTTACAAAACGATAACAAGGCGATAATCAAAGGCGCGTTACTGAATGGTATAGTGAAGGCGATGAGACAACGCTGTAAGATATGGGTGAGAGCATGAAGAAAACAATGCATGATTTTGTTCGGGTGGTAGCGCGCTGGCGGGAGAGGGCCGTAAAGACGCGACAAGGCGTAATTCTTAAGAGTGCGCTGCAGCTTGGCTTGCGCGAGAAGTTGCTTTTGATGCTGGGCGTGTGGACGTTTCTGGCGCTGGCCAGTGGACTGGCTGGAATCTTTGCGATGCAGACTGCGAATGATCGTCTGGTGGAGATGTATAACCAGCGCCTCGTGGCGCTAAAGCAGCTGAAAGCGGTATCCGACCTGTATACGGTGAACATCATCGATACCAGCCATAAGCTGCGCAACGGCAATTTAAGCTGGCCGGTTGCCAGGCAGCGGGTAACGGAAGCGCAAAGCCAATTGCAGACGGCGTGGCAGGATTACCGTGCACAGCCGCGTACGGGCGAAGAAGAGCAGGCGGCGATTCGCGCCGAATTGCAGATGAACATCGCGACGATGGAAATCGAAAATTTGCAAACGATTTTGCTGAAGGAAGATAAGGAAGAGCTGGGCCGTTTTATGATCGAGGTGCTGTATTCGAGCATTGAGCCGGTTGCTGTGCAAATGTCGGAACTGATCGATTTGGAACTGGTGCTGGCGAAAGCGGAATATGAAGCGGCGCAGGCGAATCATGCCCGCTGGGCGAAGCTGTTTTTGGCGCTTTTGGCAACAGGCATCGGCGTAGGCTCGCTTTTGGCGGCCAAGCTGCTGCGCAGTTTGCTGAAACAGATTGGCAGCACAGCGGCTGCGGTAGAGCGCGTGGCCCAAGGGGATCTTAGCGGTTTGCTGACGGTTGTCGATACGCAGGATGAATTGGGGCGCTTACTGAACGGCGTGAATGTGATGACGGAGAATCTGCGCGCCTTGGTGTTGCGTTTGAACGATTCGGCTTGCCAGGTGCAGGACTCGGCCAAACTGGTCGAGGGCACGGTGGAAGAACTGTCTTCGGTAGCGGCGAATGTGGCGGAAACGGGACAGGCACTGCGCGGCGATGCGGCGTTAGGGCGGGAGGCGTTGCTCGAAGTGGCGCGTTCGCTCTTGGAATTGTCGGCGCTGGTCAGCGTGGCCAAGGAACGGGCGCAAGATGCCGGCAAACGAGCGCAGGAAACGCATGAAGTGGCGGTGCAAGGACAAAATCGCATCTCTTTGGCGGTAAACCGGATGGAACAGCTGCACCGTCATACCGACGGAGCACGCGTTTTGGTCGATAATCTGCAGGACTGTTCAAAGCGGATCAGCGACATTAACCGGACCATGACGGCGATCTCGTCGCAGACCAAGCTGCTCAGTTTGAACGCGGCGATCGAAGCGGCCCGTTCCGGCGAGGCGGGGCGAGGGTTTAACGTGGTGGCGCTCGAAATCGGCAAGCTGGCGGAACTGTCAAACAGCAGCGCGGCGCAGGTGGCGGCGTTGATCCGGCAAATGACGGACAGCAGCAAGGCGGTTGCCGATATGATGAGCGATTACGGAGACGAGGTGGTACAGGGGACGACCGTCGTCACGCAGGCGGGAGACGCGCTGTCGGACATTTTGCAGGCGGTGGCGACGACCGTGGAGGATATTGAAGACATCAGCAGCGTCACAAGAGAAGAGGTGGCGCAATCGGACACCATCGTCGAGTTGATCGATTCGCTGGCCAGCGTGATTGACAACAGCGTAGGTCGCGCCGATGATTTGGCGGAACTCTTGCAGACGAACAGAAGCAGCGTCGCCAGCCTTGCGGCGGGTACGGAAGAAAATCGCGAATTGGCCGAACAGCTTGGTCAGGCGGTAGCCGGTTTTCAGCTGGCTGCTCAGGAGGCGCCGGTTCGTAATACGATAGAGGAAGAAGCAAGGGAAGAAGAGAATCAAGCCGTGGCTTAAAACGAAAGGAGCGGAAAAATGAACGAGCATATCATGTTGCCGTCGGATTTTAGCGGCAGAAATGCGGCGCAGGCGCGCAGCGCTTTCTTGCAGTTGGTTGCGCCGGGCGTGAAGAAAATCATTGCCGACGGAAGCCGTGTCGATATGGTTGATGCCGTAGGTCTTGGGATTTTGGTTATGACGCAGCGACGTTTGCAAAAACAGGGCGGAGAGCTGGTCATGCAGGGGATGTCGAAGTCGATGGCGATGATTTTGGATAAGGTGAGGCTGCGCAGTTCGTTTGGCGTTACTCTATAAGCAGGGATGAAAAGGAAAGAAGGCTTGTCTTTAACGTAAAGACAAGCCTTCTTTCCTTTTCAGGTTGCCAGATGTTTGCTGCGCAGCTGGCCGCAGGCGGCAGCGATGTCCACGCCGTGTTCGAGACGAATGCTGCAGTTAAGGCCTTGTTTTTTTAATACGTCATAAAAAACAAGACTCGTTTCGTGCAGCGTACGCTGGTACTGGCTGTGTTCGTCGACCGGGTTATAGGGGATCAGATTGACGTTCGCGTTGCGTTTGCCGATCAGGGCCGCCAGTTCGAGCGCATCTTCCGGGCGATCGTTCAGATCTTTGAGCAGGATGTATTCAAATGTGATGCGGCGCTTGCTCTGCGCTAGGTAATAGTCAACCGCCTCCAAGAGCGTTGCGATGGGGTACGCCTTGTTGATCTTCATGATGCGTGAACGCAGCGCATCGTTTGGCGCGTGCAGCGAGATGGCAAGGTTGACTTGCAACTGCGCGTCGCTAAAACGATAAATCGCATCGGCCAGACCGCTCGTCGATACTGTGATGCGACGGGCGGCGATTGCCAGCCCGTTATGATCTTTAATCGTTTGCAAAAAGGCGAGCAGGTTAGCGAAGTTGTCAAGCGGTTCGCCGATGCCCATCACGACGACGTGGCTGACCTGTTCGCCTTGCCCTGCGCTGTCGAGATGGCGTTGAACGTGCAGGAGCTGCTCGACAATTTCGCCGCTTGCCAGGTCGCGTTGTTTGCTTAAAAGGCCGCTGGCGCAAAAGCTGCAGCCCATGTTGCAGCCGACCTGCGTGGTGACGCAGACGGACAGACCGAATTTGTGGCGCATTAGCACCGTTTCGATCAAATGGCCGTCTTGCAGCTGCAAGAGAAATTTGATCGTGCCGTCGCCTGATTCGTGGCGGCACGTTTCGCTCAACGCCTGGAGGTGAAAATGTGCATCCAATAAGGCGAGGCAGTCGGGATTGACGTCAAGCATCGCAGAAAAAGTCGCGGCGCGTTTGCGATACAGCCAGTTCCAAACTTGGCGGGCGCGAGATTTTTTATGGCCGTGGCGGATAAGCCAGTTGGTCAATTCTTCTAAAGTCAAATCATAAATCGATTGTTTCTTCATGGTTGAACCTCTTTTCAAGACTGGAGTAAAATCGCATCGAGACGGGCTGTCGTTATTATAGCATAGTTGCCTGCTTCCGCACAGAGGCGCAGGCAGACTAAGAAAGAGAGCCGTAAAAAGGCTCTCTTTTAGGGTTTTCAGCTAGCTGATCTGTTCAATTTGTTCTTCTGCCAGACAGTGCTTGGAAAGATCCTTCTGGCAATTGCGGCAGGCCGATTTGTCGATGTGGTTGGCGGCGTGCGCGATCGCATCGCAGGTGTGACGGAAATAATGATGCGCGCCAATCACTTCATAGAGGCCGGTTTTTTTCATTAGGCGTTCGGCCTGGATGTTGAGTCCTGCAATCAGTACCAGTGTGCCGCGTTTGCGCAGATCCTGGATGATGATGCGCAAGTGCTGTTCGCCAGTCAAGTCGATGAAGGGAACTTTGCTCATGCGCAAGATGATGACCTTGGGATAATAATGGATCGTATCCATCAGCGTTTGTGAGAACATTTGCGCCGCGCCGAAAAAGAGCGGGCCTTCTACGCTAAAAATGCTGATCTGCGGGCAGTCGTGCGTGTCGACCGGTTCTTTTTCATTATCCACGTTGACCAGGTGGTTCTCCTGGTCGGGTAAGACGCGATTGACGACCAGAATATCGCTCATGCGCTTGACAAAGATGATCATGGCCAAAAGCAGGCCGAATTCGACAGCGATCGTAAGATCGGTCAGAACGGTGAGCAGGAAGGTGACGACCAGGACGCCTGCACTGTGCGAACGCGTTTTCAAAATGGCGAGGAAAGCATGATGCTCACTCATGTTATAGGCGACAATCATCAGGACCGGCGCCATGCTCGCCAGAGGGATGCTGCCGGCGTAAGAGGCCAAAAGCAGCATGGTCGCGAGAACGAAGAGCGCCGAAATGAGAACGGAGACGCGGGTAACGGCGCCAGTCTTGATATTGGTTGCGGTACGGGCGATGGCGCCGGTCGCCGGAATGCCGCCGAATAGCGGCGTTACGATGTTGGCGATCCCTTGACCGATTAGTTCACGGTTGCTGTTATGGTGCGTGCCCGTCATGCCGTCGGCGACAACGGCGGAGAGCAGCGACTCGATCGCGCCGAGAAAAGCGATGGCGAACGCCGGACGCAGCAGGTGCTGAAAGGTTTCAACGCTCAAAGTCGGCAACTGGAAGAGCGGCAGCGTGCTCGGCAGACCGCCGAAGGTCGAGCTGATCGTGCTTACTTCGGCAGGAAAGAAGAACGCGGCGGTCAGCGTCGAAGCCAAGATGCCGAGCAGCGAACCGGGGACCTTGGGGAGAAAACGCGGCGTGAGCAAAATGATGAACAAAGAAAGAGCGGCGGTTGCGGTGCTATAGAGGTTGAGCGTCGTCAGATGCGTGAAGATTTCATGCAGGTTGTCGATAAAACCTTCATGCCGTGCCAGGCCGCTGAGGCCAAGAAAGTTCGGCACTTGGCCGATGAAGATGTTGACCGCGATACCGGCAGTGAAACCGATGGTTACCGGCCGCGGAATGTATTTAATGAGGGAACCTAATTTCAAAAGGCCCATCAAAACGAGAATGACGCCGGATAATAAGCCGGCAATCAGCAGATTTTCATAACCGTACGTCAAGACGATGGAGAGCAGCACCGGAATGAAAGCGCCGGTCGGACCGGTGACCTGGTAGCGGCTGCCGCCGAACAACGTCGCCAGACAAGCGGCGATGATGGTGGTATAGATGCCGTACTCAGGATTGACGCCGGAAGCGATGGCGAAGGCCATTGCCAGAGGCAAAGAGATGACGCCGACGGTCAGGCCCGCCATCAGATCCTTCTTAAAGGCATTGGTGAAATAGCGTTTGAGAACGATACGAAAAGTTCGCGACATATAATACAAGACTCCTTCATTCAAGAAAATACAGACACAAAATACATTATACAAGGATGCGGTGCAGGCGTAAAACCATGAGTGAGGGAGCGAGAATCATTAATTTGCATCAGTAAAGGGAAAGACTGTCTTTTTTGGAATAAATACCTCTGCAAGGTCAATATTGGTTGTTTTTGAAGTTTTAAGTTAAGAAATTCGTAATCGCGTGACAAAAATATCAAATGAAGCAAAAAAGGACGGTGCAAGAGGAGAAAAAAATGAAGTTTGTATTTCTTGAAGGGACGTCTATTTGCAAACAGGAAAAAAATATGCCATACTAAGTAAAATGGTAACTAAGGTAAGAACAGTTGAAAATTTAGGGGACGTAGATGAAAAAACGCTTTGATTTTGCTAAGTATAACTTTGATTCGCTGCAATGGGTCATCTTGGTCGGTTTGATGCTCTCGCGCATCGGCACATCGATGATGATGCCGTTTTTTGTTATTTTTTTGACGTATGAACTGGGGTTGAGTTTTGCGCTTGCAGGGTTTATTTCCGGCAGTTCGTTCGCAGCCTATCTGGTAGGCGGTTTTTTGGGCGGTTTTCTTTCCGATCGTTATGGCCGGAAAAAGATTTTTATTGTCTCGCTTTTTTCATATGCGGCGAGCTTTTGCCTCTTTGGCCTGGCAGCGGCGCATTTGCGCTTGCCGGGAATGATCGAACCGGTCTTTTTTGCCATAAACCTGCTGGCCGGATTAAACCGCAGCTGCATCGACACGATGGGACAGGCCATCTTAGCGGATCTTGCCGAGCCGGAGCAAAGAACCGCGCTCTTTAGTTTGCGCTATACGATGGCGAACATCGGCAATGCGATCGGGCCGTTATTGGGCGCTGCTCTAGGCTTTGCCGGAACGACTAGCGGTTTTTATCTGACCGGCGCTTTTTGTTTTGCCTATTTCTTTTTATTCCTGTTCTTTTCCTGGCGGCGCGATATCCGCGGCAAGCTTGTTAAAAGCGAAGAAAAGCCTACATTGCGTGAAGTGATCGCGGTGCTGCGTAAAGACCGCGCGATGGGACTGTTTCTTTTGGGCGGGATGACGGTGACCTTCGTTTTTTCGCAGATGGATTCGACGTTAGGTCTTATTATCTTGGACCGCTTGGGTTCGCCGGCGTTTTTTGCAACAATCATGGCGGTCAATGCAATCACGGTCGTTGTCTTGCAGATGCCGGTAACCGCTTATTTTCTCCGGCGCTTCTCCCTCTTGACGACGATGCGAATCGGTTGTATATTTCTTGCACTGGGGCTGGTGGGCAATGCGTTTTCCGGTCAGGAATTCTATCGCTATGTCCTTAGTCAGATTGTCTTCACCTTTGGCGAGATCTTGATTTTTCCGATTAGCGCCATGTTCGTCGAATCGATCGCGCCGCTTGCGCTGCGCGGCAGTTATTTCGGCGCGATGAGTTTTCTCTTCGTGGGCCGGGCTCTCGGTCCGGCAGCCGGCGGCTTTTTGCTGCAGCATCTGGGCGCGCACGCCACACTGTTTTGTTTTGCAGCGCTGGCGCTTGGCGCAACCCGGCTTTATCGGCAGGGCGACCGGGCGATGACCCGGCGAAAAATGGCATCCGATGCTTTAAAAGAAAAGGAGAATGATGATGGAGCGGAAAATCGCGGCCGCTGCGGCAGCAAATAAAGACTATGTAATCGGGTTGCGTCGTCATTTTAGAATGAACCCGGAACTGAGCGGCGCAGAATTTGAAACGCAAAAACGAATCAGCCAAGAGTTGAAAGAAATGGGCCTTGAAGCGAAGGCGATTGCCAAAACCGGCGTCATCGCGGAGATTAAAGGCGCGAAACCGGGCCCCTGTGTTGCGCTGCGCGCCGATATCGATGCATTGCCGCTCGCGGATGAAATTAATGCGCCTTATCGCTCGCAGCGTCCCGGCGTCTGCCATGCCTGCGGTCATGACGGGCACACGGCGATGCTCTTGGGGGTGGCGAAAGGTTTGGTCGCGCTGCGCGAAGAACTGCCGGGCACGATTCGGCTGCTCTTTCAGCCGAGTGAGGAAGCCTTTCCCGGCGGTGCGCAGCAAATGATCGAAGCGGGAGCGCTAGAAGGCGTGGCGGCCATCATCGGCGCGCACCTATGGCAGGATGTGCCGGCAGGCTGCGTCGGCGTTACGTACGGAGCGATGATGGCGTCGCCGGACGAATTCAAAATCACCGTGCAGGGGCGCGGCGGTCATGGCTCGATGCCTTATCAGACGGTCGATCCGATCCAGGTCGGTGCGCAAATCGTGCTGGCCTTGCGCGCCATCGTTGCCAATGACTTAAGCCCGAAGGAACCGGCGGTCGTCTCGACCGGTCTGTTCCAGGCCGGTGAAGTGTTCAACGTGATACCGGATACCGCGCTTTTGCGTGGCACCGTGCGCAGTTTTTCGCAGGCGGTGCGGGAAAAGGTCTTTGCCAGGATTGAGCAGATCTGCGCCGGGCTGTGTGCCGCTGCGGGGGCAGCTTATCGTCTGGAGCCGATTTTCGGTTTTCCGCCGGTGATCAATGATCCGTCGATTGCGGCAGTGTTGGCTGATAGCGCGCGTCAGGTCGTGACGGCGCAAAAGGTGCTGGAGATCGATCCGGTCATGGGCGGCGAGGATTTTTCCTGTTATCAGGCCGTCGTGCCGGGTGCTTTCGTTTTTATCGGCAGCGGCAATCCTGAGAAAGGGATCTGCCATCCGCACCATCATCCGAAATTCGAAATTGACGAGGACGCATTGCCGATCGGCGTTGAGGTGCTGAGCCGGACTGCGCTGCGTTTGCTGACAAGAAAATAAAGAGCGTAAGAAAGCCGCCGTATTCCTGAAAGCAGGAACGGCGGCTTTTGTTTAGGGTTTGACGAGGGAGAGGACGGTATCGGTCAAGCGTTGTTCGCCGCTCTGAACCCAGATCGTATATAGACGTTCGATCGTAGCCTGTGAGAAGACATAGTCGCGAAATGCGTAAAACTTGGCGGAATGTAAATCTTGCTCACTCATGCCGTAATGCGTTTTGGCGATGCTTTGCAGCTGAGCGATTGTCCACTGCGCCATCGGTACGGTCAGGACGAAGTCATGATCGCCAAGATGCGTGACAAAACCTTCGATCCAACGCGGCTGCGGCAAGGTTTCACCGGATGGCGCCAGGTAACCGGCTGCGATAGGGTCTTTGCCGGCGATCAGTGCAGCGGCTTTTAGCCAGTTTACGACTTGCGCCTCGTCTTGAGCGGTGCCGGTGTGGTTGTGCGCGCAAGCGATCGCAACGACGACTTCTTTGGGGAAATTGCGGTACATCGCCTCAGCGATGCTGAGAATGTGATGCGAGCCGGTGCCGGCAATGCTGTATTCTTTCAGACTGGCGGCATCGCTTTGCCACTGGAAAACCCATGGTTTGTGCAGATCGTGCAGCATCTCCGAGGCGATGATGACGTCTTTGTTAAGCGTGATGCCGTAGACGTCTTTATAGGTGTTGTAGATGCCAAGGGCGATCTTGACGTTGCTGGCCACATGCGTGGCCAAGCCGCCCGGATAGGCATGATGGCTCATATAGCCGCTGCCGGGAGCGGCATAAAACGGCTGCGGCGGATTTGTCGTGTCGCGCATCGGCGGAAGAAACTGATCATAGCTGGCGGAAGCCTGGAGGTAACCGGCGGCGACTAACTGTTGCTTCAAACTTTCTTTTTCGGCATCGCCCGGAAAGCGCTGCCAAAGGCTGGGCACCGGATTGGCCAGATAGTCGGCTGTTTTTTGCCGCAACTGCGGATCGGTGATTTCCTGACTCGTCTTGAGCAAGTATTGGTAGCTGTTCATGATGTAAGAGGATTGTTCTGCCATTGCAGTCGGTGAAAACTTTTGGCAATCTGCCAGACTGATCGGTGCGGCAAGCACGGAGCTCGGCAACGCACCTGCCAGCAAAGTGATGGCGGATAGCGTCAAGGTCGATTGTTTGAGGGCGCGTAATAAAGGATGCTTCATGCTAAATCTCCTCGTTTCTTATATTTCTTCTTTTGTTTTATGGCCGAAGGGCCAAAGGCATTTAAGCGAAAGGAAAGAGGACGTCTCGCCGGGAACCAGCAGGTAGCCGCCGAGCAGCGCGGTGAACGGAACGACCAGGATCAGGCCGATGCTGCCGGTTAAGGTGCGCAAGATTTCTGCCGCGACATAGTTCATGTTCAAAATGCGCAGCAGAGTCATGTCTTTGGTCAAAAAGAGAAGCAGCATCAAAATGTAGCCGCCGGAATAAGCCAGGAGCAGCGTCGTGGTCATTGCGCCGATTACGGCGCGGCCGACGTTGAGTCCGCTTTTGACCAACTCGTCGCGACTGATATTCGGGCGGTGCAGCGTCACTTCTTCCATTGCGGCCGCAACGTCGATTGCAACGTCGACGGCTGCGCCGGTAGCGCCGAGAATGATCGCCGCGTAGAAGAGTTCCTTGAGACTGATGTTGTAACTGCCGGAGTAGAGAAAGGTTTCGGCAAAAGCGACGGTGGCGCCGTTAAGGTGGAAGTGCTCGCCAAAATAGAGCGTAAAGACGGTCGTCATTGTCAGGCCCGCCAACGTCCCGCCAAAAGCGGTGAAAGCCTTGCGGTTGACGCCAAGGACAAGAAAGATGATCAGCGCACTGATCAGGGCCAGCGTCAAAAGCGCGAACGGAATCGGCGGATACCCTTTGAGCAGTCCGGGCAGAAAAAACTGCCATAAGATCACCAGACTAAGGACGAAAGAGGCGCAGGCCTTGAGCCCGGTCGTCCCGGCAAATAAGAGCAGTGTCAGGACGAAGAGCGCAAACAAAAGATATTCCCAGTAATGACGGTCGTATTCAATGACATAGGCTTGGCTGATGCTGCCGTCTGCGGCAATCTGCACTGCGAATAATGCACTGTCGCCCGGCTTCATGATATGATCGAGTTCCAGTTTGCCCTGGACGTGATTATAACCCTGTAGCACCTGCCCTTTCAGGGGAGCTTCGGTGATGACCGCGCTGACCAGTTGAGAACCTTCCGAAACCAGACCGAAGGTTTCCAATTGATTGTCGACCGCCGTGACGACAGCGCTCACTTCCTGGTTGCCCTGCAGCGGACGACTGCTTTGCTGCAGCCAGACGACAAAGAGCAGAAGTCCCAGCAGCGTAGTGAGCAAGACGAGGATGCTGCGACGTTTTTTCATCCGGTTACCTCCTGAGTGAAATAGGGCGGATGCCGGGTAAGAGCATCCGCCGCATCGGGTAAGCGTTATTCGGGCGAATCGCCGCCTTTTTTGGTTACCTTGGTTTCGCCGCTGACGATGTCAGTGCCGGTATGGTAAGGGCTGTCTGGTTTTACTACAGGATCGGCCACCTTGATGCCGCGCTGGATCAGGACTTCGCGCATCAGCCAGGGCTTGTCGCTGATCATGCCGTCTACGCCCATGTCGAGCAGCATATTCATTTTTTTCGGATCGTTAACGGTCCAAGGTACGACTTTCATGCCGAGGTCATGCGCTTCGCTGACCAGTTCGTTGGACAATTCTTCCCAGTAAGGCGAGATAATATCTGCGCCGACTTCTTTAGCGGCTTTGACGAAATCGCCGTTATGCTTATCGATGTCGATGCCGGCCATCCAAGGTGAAGCGCTCGGTTGGTTCACCTGGCGATAGACGCCGTCCGGACCCCAAGAAGGCTGTTCGCAGGTCAAAGCGACCAGCGTGATGCGCGGATTGATCTTTTTCATTGCTTGCAGCGTACGCCATTCGAAGGATTGGAAGGTCACGCGGTCTTCCATGCCGTATTTTTTCACGACGTCATTCACTTTTTGTGCGAAGACGACAGGATCCGGGCTGTTTTTAGAATTGGCGTCTGGCGCGACGTAAGATTTTGTTTCGATATTGAAGAGGACGCTCTTATTGCCGTAAGCGTTAGCCAGTTCGAAGACTTCTTCCAAAGTCGGGATCGTAGTGCCCGGTACGGAAACCTGTGTCTTGCCGTGACCGTCGTAGTAACCGCCTGCAGCCGGGTTCATCGTGCCGACGTCGAATTTCTTGAGTTCGGCCAACGTCATCTTGCGAATATCGTATTTGCCGTCTTCAACATATTTTCCGTCAGGACCTTTGGTCAAATTCGGGCTGAGTACCGGATTGTGACTGATGACCAGATGGCCGTCTTTGGTCATTTGCATATCCATTTCCAAAGTGGTTATGCCAAGTTCCATCGCATAAGCGAAGGCTGGCAGGGTGTTTTCCGGGCGTGCGTCGCGACCGCCGCGATGCGCTTCAAAGTCAAACCGTTCGAAGTTGACTTTCGCTTCGGCGGCTTTCGTGTCGACGACGTTGAAGCCGGTCGTCAAAACAAGTGCCGCTGCAGTGACGGCCAAGGCCTTTTTCCAATTTTTCCGCTTCATTGTTTCTAGGCTCCTTTGTTTTTTATAATTTAACATTCATCAGATTGGCAAGATTGCGACCGACTTCAGTGTTGTCAAGCAGACGGCCGAAGAGCGTCGAGCCGCTTCCGATCGCGGTCAGCGGTACGGCAGAACCAGTGTGCGCGTAGGTGGTGAAGCCGACATGAGCGCGGTTGTTTAAGATTTCCGTCAGAGCCGAACCAACCAGCGTCTCGGCTTCGATGTTGTCATTTAAGGGTGTTACGCCGTTTTTCGTGTCGTTGATCGCTTGCTCGACGCGGGCTTTCTCCTCGTTGCTCAATGACGCATAAGAAATGCCGCTGGTGGCGTGGAAATCACTCCAGAGCTGGTCGATGTTCTTATGTTTTTTATACGCCTGACCGATTTTTTCCATGGTGCCGTGAACGTTATTCAGCACGCCTGGATCGAGGAAATAATCATTCATCGTGCCGAGGCCCAGTCCGCCGGTCTCATGGTCGGCGACAACCAGAATCAAGGTTTCTTTCGGATGCTTCAGATAGAAGTTATAAGCGACGGTGACGGCGTCGTCAAAAGCCAACGTGTCTTTGATGATTCCGGCAGCATCGTGCTGATGTGCGGCATGGTCGATACGGCCGCCTTCGACCATCAGGAAGAAGCCTTTGTTATTTTCACTTAAGACGTCGACGGCTTTTTGCGTCAGCTCGGCCAGACTCGGTTCTTTGGCGGGATCACGGTCGATATCCCAGGTCAGATGGCTGTTGTTGTAAAGACCGATCAACTTGTCGTTGGCCGGGTTGCCGGATGGTTTGAAATTACGCAGTGCGTCGGCTGTATTCAATACGTTGTAGTTTTTCGCTTTCAGTTCGTCATACAGGTTGCGATCGTCTTTTCGCTTGCTTCCTTTTACGCTTTGCGGCAGAAAGAAACGTTCGCCGCCGCCCAAGAGGACGTTGACGCCGCTGTCAACCAATTGCGCAGCGATCTGATCTTCCTTGTCGCGATGATCAATGTGTGCGGCGAATGCGGCCGGGGTCGCATGCGTGATTCGGGTCGTCGTCACGAGGCCGGTCGACCAGCCGTTGTCGCGTGCGCCTTCTAAAACGCTTTTCAGGCGCTTGCCGTCCGGCGTTTGACCGATTGATTTGTTATCGGTTTTGACGCCGCAGGCCAATGCCGTTCCGGCCGCTGCCGAGTCGGTTACCAGTTGGTCAAAAGATTGCGTCGTATTCATGCCGACGACCGGGAAGCTGTCCATTGTCAATGCTTTGAGCGGTTGTCCTTTCGGGGCGCTGCCAACGTTGTTCTTGGCAATGGTTGCGATCGTGCGATGGCTTTGTCCCATGCCGTCGCCAATCAGATAAAAGACATATTTAGGCCGTTCGATCACTTCCGCTTGTGCGGTGCTGGCGGCGGACATGTCAGCTTTAAAGTTGACGCCGCAGGCCAGGATGGCGGCAAAAAGCACAAAGGCCGCCAGTTTCAGACTGAGTTTGTTACGCAAAGCAAATCCCTCCTAAAAATATATTGAAACTACTATAGATAACCCTATCATCTGGCTGGAAGGCAAATGTTATTGGCAGGTAAAGATATGGTAAAGTTTTAACATGGAAAATAAAAAACACGAAGAAACGAATCTTCGTGTTTTGGCTAAAAGCATAGGATTACTGCGTGAGAGAGGGCTATTCGCCGACCGCTTTGGCGCGATCGGGCAGCTTGGCTAAAAAAGCGTTCATTGCGCGAAGCTGCTGCATGAGCGCGAGGTATTCGCCGGGAGGAAGCGATTGCGGGCCGTCGCATAATGCCTCGGCCGGATTGGGATGGACTTCAAGCATTAGACCGTCTGCGCTGCAGGCCAGCGCGGCTAAGGACATCGGCGAAACCATTTCGCGTCGACCGGTGCCATGGCTGGGGTCGACGATGACCGGCAGATGGCTCAGCGCCTTGATCGCGCTGACGGCACTGAGGTCGAGCGTGTTGCGCGTATAGGATTCGAAGGTGCGGATGCCGCGTTCGCAAAAGATGACTTGCTGATTGCCTTCGCTGAGAATATATTCTGAGGCTTGCAGCCATTCTTCAATCGTTGCCGACAAGCCTCGCTTGAGCAAGACAGGACGGTTGCTGCGTCCCGCCGCTTTTAGCAGGGCAAAGTTTTGCATGTTGCGCGCGCCGATCTGCAAGATGTCGACATACTGCGCGACGAGCGGCACGGCGTCCGGTGCCATGACTTCGCTGATGATATGAAGTCCGGTGGCTTCTCTGGCCTCAGCCATGTACTCCAGACCTTTTTCGGCCAACCCTTGAAAATCATACGGCGAGGTGCGCGGCTTGAAAGCGCCGCCGCGCAGGATTTGAGCGCCGCCTCGTTTTACGAGGCGCGCCGTGTCGAGCATCTGTCGCCGCGATTCGACGGCGCAGGGGCCGGCGATGAAAATCTTTTCACAACCGCCGAGCGTGAGTTCGCCGAGACGAATAAGCGTATCGTCTGCTTTGCTTTCGCGTGAAGCGAGGGTATAGTGTGCCATAAGAAGACCTCCTTTTTTCCCCGGAGAAAGATAGGGCCATCAGAAATAACGGATCTGCATGGCGTCTCGAATTTCGCGCATTGTTTCTTGTGCGACCAAGCGGGCTTTCGCAGTGCCGGATTGCAAGATTTCATCAATCTGTCCTGGTTTGGCTGTGAAATGGGCGCGGCGTTCACGCATGGGATCAAGCAGAGTATCAAGACAAGCGTGCAAGCGCTTTTTGCAGGCGACGCAGCCGATGCTGCCGTTCTTGCAGCGCTCGGCGAGGTCGGGCTGTTCTGCGTCGTTAAAGACGCTATGATAGGTGTTGACCGTACAGAGCGAAGGCGTCCCTTTGTCGCTTGCCCGTACACGCGCCGGATCGGTAAGCGCGGCGTTGACTTTTTCGGCCACGACAGCGCTCGGATCGCTGAGATAAATGCCGTTGCCCAGACTTTTCCCCATTTTGGCTTTGCCGTCGAGGCCGACCAGACGAGGGCAGTCGCTAAGCAGCGCCTGCGGCTCGGGTAACACGGCTTTGTAGAGGTCGTTAAAACGACGGACGATTTTGCGCGTCAACTCCATATGCGGCAATTGATCCTCGCCGACCGGAACAAGATCGGCTTTGCAAAAGGTGATATCGGCGGTTTGGCTGATCGGGTAGCCGAGAAAGCCGTAGCTAAGATCAGCATACCCGTATTGCTGACTCTCTGCCTTGATGGTCGGATTGTGGCGCAGCGTGTTGACCGTGACGAACATGCTGTAAAAAGCGGTTAACTCGGCAATTTCAGGAATCATGGACTGGATGAAATAGGTTGTTTTTTCAGGATCAAGACCGGCGGCGATATTATCGAGTGCGACCTGCCGGACGTCTGCGGCCAAGCGGTCGGTTCTTTCAAAGTGAGTCGTCAACGCCTGAACGTCAGCGACAAAAACAAAAGTGTCGTATTCATCCTGGAGACGGACCCGGTTTTGCAGGCTGCCGACGTAGTGACCGAGATGCAGTTTGCCGGTGGGACGGTCGCCGGTCAATATTCGTTTTCGTGTCGTCATGAGAAACCTCCTAAATATGGCCCTGTAAAAAATTGTTTACGAGCTGACTTCCGTTCGGCGTCAAGATTGATTCCGGATGAAACTGAAGTCCTACGATCGGTAAGGTGCGATGACGCAAAGCCATGATCAGTCCTTCCGAACTGCGGGCGGTAATTTCCAAACAGGCGGGCAGCGTTTCTTCTTCTACGATTAGGGAATGATAGCGTCCGGCGGAAAACGGCGCACTCAGACCGCGAAAGAGCCCGCAGCCCTGATGCCGAATCTCGGATGTTTTGCCGTGTACCGGCTGCGGCGCGCGGATCACTTGACCGCCGAATGCTTCGCCGATCGCTTGGTGTCCAAGGCAGATACCGAGAATGGGAATGCGGCCGCTGAAAAAACGCAACGCTTCCAGCGTAATGCCGGATTGGGACGGCGTACCGGGGCCGGGTGAGATGACGAGTGCGTCAAGATCGGCTTCGGTCAGTCGCGTCAGCGGCTCGTCGTTGCGGATGACCAGGACGTCATGACCTAATTGACAGAGCAATTGATATACGTTGTAAGTGAATGAATCATAATTATCCAATAAACCGATCATCACTCGATCCCCTCCAGTGCCTTGATCATTGCCTGTGATTTATGACGTACTTCCTGATATTCCATTTCGGGCAGTGAATCGGCGACGATTCCGGCTCCGGCGCGCAGAATGATTTCGCCCTTTTCAATCGACAGGGTTCGGATCGCAATGCAGGTGTCCATGTTGCCGCGGAAATCGAGATAACCGACCGCTCCGGCATAGACGCCGCGCTGATCGCCTTCCAGCTCATGGATGATCTCCATCACGCGCGCTTTCGGTGCACCGCTGACCGTGCCCGCTGGAAAGCAGGCTTGCAGCGCATCGACTGCGCCGTAGTCGGGACGGATTTTGCCGGTGACTTCCGAGACGAGATGCATTACGTGAGAAAAATGTTCCACTTCCTTAAGCCGAGTCACTTGAACGCTGCCGGGCAGACTGACCTTGCCGATGTCATTGCGACCCAAATCGACCAGCATTGCATGTTCGGCCAATTCTTTCGGATCGTTTTTTAACTCGTTGCCCAAGCGGGCATCTTCGGCGGCGTTGGCGCCGCGCGGGCGGGTTCCGGCAATCGGGTGGGTACTGACCACGCCGTCTTCCAGTTTTACGAGGCGTTCCGGTGAAGCGCCGAGTACTTGGTGTTCGCCGAAGTTGAGATAGAACATATAAGGAGAAGGGTTTACCCGGCGCAAACGACGATAAAGTTGAAACGGATGGCAGTCAAGCGGACGGCGGCTTTCTTGCGAGAGTACGATTTGAAAGGCGTCGCCTGAAGCAATATATTCTTTGGCGCGCAGGATCTTGGCGCAGTAGTCGTCGCTGCTTGCCGAAAGGGGAGCAGGCACGGCGGAAGAGGGCGGCGTTCGTGTTTCCTTAGCCGGCAACGGAGCTTGCAGCGCGGCTGCCATTGCGTGTAAGGCGGCGCAGCCTTCTTGGTAGCTTTCCTTGAGTGCGTCGGCCTTAGCGTCAGCCAGGTGTAAAAATGTTACCGAATGCTCCAAATGGTCGAAGACAGCCAGCTCGCGGCAAAACAACATGTCGGAAAGAACAAGGTCAGTGGCGATTGACATGCCGCGGATTCTTTCCCAGGTCGCCGTTGCCTCGTAGGCGACATAGCCGACGGCTCCGCCGGAAAAAAGAGGCAGGTCATCCAGATTTGCCAAAGCATGAGCGGCGAGAAATTCTTTCAGCACGGTTAAAGGCGCGCCTTGCATACTTGTTGTTTCTCCGCTTTCATTGGCGATTACGGTCGCGTCACGATAGCCTGTCAGACGGGCGAAGGGGTGGCGACCGAGAAAAGAGTAACGGCCAAAGTTTTTGCCGGGCGTCGCACTTTCCAGCATAAAGCCGAGTTTGTCGCCGACTAATTTTTGATACAGAGAGACAGGCGTTTCCGTATCGACCGGCAATGTCAAAGATAAGGGAATCAGGCTGTTTGTGACGCTGCGTTCGCAAAACGCAGCATATGCAGGTTGCGGCAACATCAAAACGCCCCCTTTTGATCCAGTGCCTGACGGATTTCACCGACCAGACGGGTCACGCCGTCCACGCCATGCGCCATGAGCTCTTGCATCAATGCACTGCCGACAATAACGGCGTCGCTGTGCCGGGCTGCTTCTTGCGCGGCAGCGCCGCTGCCGATTCCGAAACCAATGGCCAGCGGTAAGTCCGTGTGGCGGCGCGCTTCGGTGATGATGCCTGAAATCGGCTGGTAGTCGGTCTTTTTAACGCCGGTGACTCCGTTTACGGCAATGCAATAAATGAAACCGCTGGCAGCATCGCAGATTCGCTGTGCCCGCTCCGGCCCTGTGGTTGTTGCCAGAAACGAAATGACGTCCAGTTTGCGGTGGCGGCAAGGATCAGCGAGCAGCTGCGCCTCTTCGTCCGGCATGTCGGGAATGATCAGGCCGTCGAGTCCGGCTGCGGAAAACTGTTCGGTAAATTCATCGATGCCGTATTGCAGTACCGTATTCAGATAGCACATGGTCAAAAGCGGCGCAGCCGTTTCCTGGCGCAGTTTTTTGACCAGGTCGAGTGATTTGCGGGTGGTGGCACCGTTTGCCAAGGCGAGGTTAGCCGCTGTCTGCAGCACGGGACCGTCCGCCATCGGATCGGAAAAAGGCAGTCCGAGTTCGACGACATCCGCACCGGCATCCAAGGCGGCGAGGACGGCTTCTTTTGTCGTGGCGTAATCGGGACATCCGGCGGTCAGATATATGATCAGACTTTTACGTCCTTCTTCGCGGTTGCGGATCAGCGTTGCTTCAATACGTGACATTTATTTTCCCTCCAATACCTGCTGCACCATTTGCACATCTTTGTCGCCGCGTCCCGAAAGACAGACCACGACGGCTTCATCGGCTGCGACCTGGGGCATCAGTTTTTCCAAATAGGCTAACGCATGCGAACTTTCCAGCGCCGGAATGATGCCTTCTAGTTCGGTCAGGCGCTGAAACGCGGCCAGCGCCTCCTGATCGGTGACGGAGTGATAATCTGCGATGCCGTGATCCATGAAATGGGCATGTTCCGGTCCGACGCCGGGATAGTCGAGGCCGGCTGAAATGGAGTGGGCGGGTATGATCTGGCCATCGTCATCCTGCAGCAGATAGCTGTAGGAACCGTGCAGGACGCCGGGGCGACCGAGCGTCAGTGAGGCGGCGTGTTTGTCGGTGTCGAGGCCGCAGCCGGCCGCTTCAATGCCCAACTTTTTGACTTCCGCGTCCCCGTGAAAGGGGTAGAACATGCCCATCGCATTGCTGCCGCCGCCGATGCAGGCTAAAACGTAGCGCAGCTTAGCGCCGCGTTCGGCGATCTGTTTTTTCGTTTCGCTGCCGATGACCGATTGAAAGTCGCGTACCATCATGGGATACGGATGCGGCCCCAGTACGGAACCAATGATATAATGCGTGTCAGTGACGTTGGCGACCCAGTCGCGTATCGCTTCGGTGGTGGCATCCTTCAGCGTGCCGCTGCCGTTTGAGACTTCACAAACCTCGCTGCCTAAGAGTCTCATGCGGAATACGTTGAGTTCCTGGCGTTCCATATCTTCTTTCCCCATATAGACCCGGCATTTTAATCCGAACAAGGCGGCGACCGTCGCGGTGGAGACGCCATGCTGTCCTGCGCCGGTTTCGGCGATGATTCTTGTCTTGCCCATGCGCCTAGCTAAGAGGACCTGGCCCAAGGTGTTGTTGATTTTATGCGCGCCGGTGTGCAGCAGATCTTCTCTTTTTAGATAGATAGGCCCTTTGCCGTAGTGCTTAGTCAGTTTATCTGCATAATATAGACGTGTTGGGCGACCGGCATATTCCTGCAGGTAATAGCGTAGTTCCTCTTGAAAGGCGGGGTCAGCGCTGGCCTTGCGGTATTCTTTTTCCAGTTCCAATAAAGCGGGCATTACGGTTTCCGGTACAAAACGGCCGCCGTAAGCGCCGAATTTTCCATTCTTATCAGGCATGGTAAGTCCTCCTCGTAGTATATTGATGGCCGGTTGCCATTTCATGGGCCGTCTGGCCCGGATCAGCGGCGGTGACAAGCGCTTCGCCGACTAAGATTCCGTTGACGCCGGAGTCGAAGAGCCGGGAGGCATCGGCGGCGTTCTTGATGCCGCTTTCACTGATGATGAAACCATCCGTGCGGCGATGTTCCAAAAGGCGGAAGGTCTGATCGATATCGGTCTTGAATGTCGTCAGGTCGCGGTTGTTGATGCCGATCAGCGGGCAGCCAAGTTCTTGCGTACGATTGAATTCCGCCAAACTGTGCACTTCGACCAGAGCGTCCATGCCCAGTTCTTCGGCAAGTTTGCTTAAAGCATCTATTTCTGTATCGTTTAACAGATTGGCGATCAGCAGGATCGCATCGGCGCCTGCGACGCGCGCTTCGATGACCTGGTATGGATCCAAGATGAAATCCTTGCGGAGCAGCGGCAAGTTGGTCTGTTGACGCATCAGCGCCAAGTCGCCAAGCGAGCCGGCAAAATGTTCATCCGTGTGGATAGATAAAGCGCCTGCGCCGTTGGACTGATAAAGTGCGGCCAGTTCCGGAACTGTATGCCGTTCGGTCAGTCTCCCTTTGGCCGGAGATTGCAGCTTGCATTCGGCGATTAGGAGCCAAGCGGAAGACTGCAGTGCCTGGCGCAGTTTGAAAGTTGCGGGAAGAGCCTGCGCTTCAAGTTTTGCGAAAGACAGCGTTTCTTTGCTGTTGGCGATAGTACGGCGTTTTTTGGCTACGATTTTAGCTAACATCTTCTACCTCCTGGGCAGCCTGGCGTGCTGCGTGAATGAAACGTTGCAGTTTAAGGCCGTCTTTGCGGCCATCGGTTTCGACCCCGCCGGCGACATCGACGCCAAACGGACGCAAGCTGCGAATAGCGTCTGCGACATTGGCTTCCGTCAGTCCGCCTGCGGCTAAGATGGGGCGTGTGCTGCTTTGGCAGCGCTCGGCCGCTTGCGACCAGGCAAAAGGAACGCCGGTGCCTCCGCTTTGTCCCTTGACGGCGGTGTCGAGCAAAATCCAATCGGCGTCAGCCGGCCAGGGCTGGTGCAGCGTTTGGCCATCGGGCGAAAGCGAGAAAACCTTGATATGCGGAATGGATAATTGACGGCGATAGTGTTCGTCTTCTTGTCCATGCAGCTGTACAATGTCAAGGCGGCAGTACGCGGCGATTTCCTGTACCTGCGCAACCGGACAGTCGACGAATACGCCGACTTTGCAGCAGCCGGGCAATTGCGAGATGATCTCGCGCGCCGCTTGCGGCGTTATCTGGCGACGGCTCGGGGCAAAGATGAAACCGAGCCAATCTGCGCCGCAGTCCTTTGCCAACTGCGCGTCCGTTAGTGTCGTGAGACCGCAGATTTTGATGATCATGATGCGCACACGCTGCGGCTGAAGTTTTGCAGGTCGCGAAGCTTGGCTAAGGCTGCGCCGCTGTCAATGCTCTGCTTCGCCAGCTGAAGGCCTGCAGAGAAATCCAGCGCTTTGCCGCTGACGATAAAACCGGCCGCCGCGTTAAGCAGTACGATATCGCGACAGGAACCTTCTTCGCCTTCGAGGATGCGAACCAGCAAGGCTGCGTTTTCGTCGGCGCTGCCGCCCTGATATTCGGCGGCATCAGCCGAGAAGCCATAATCGAGCGGATTCAACTCATATTCCATGAGCTGTCCTTTTTTTACTTCGACGATATAGCTTGGCGAGCGGCTGGAGATTTCGTCCATGCCGTCGTGGCTGTGGATGACCAAAGCGTGTTCGACGCCAAGCGCTAAAAGAACTTGAGCCAGTTTTACGGTAAGGCGGCGGTCATAGACGCCGAGCAGTTGGCGCGGCGCTCCGGCCGGATTGGTCAGCGGACCAAGGAGATTGAAGACGGTACGGGTTCCGAGTTCGCGGCGCAATTTGGCGACATGGCCCATGGCCGGATGGAAGCGGGGGGCAAAGAGAAAGCCGATGCCTATATTTTGGATCGCTTCGCTGACCTGTTCGGGCGGTAAATCGATCGCGACGTTTAGCGCGGCGAGTACGTCGGCGCTGCCGCACGGACTCGAGACGCCGCGGTTGCCGTGCTTGGCGACCCTGACGTTTCCGCCGGCCAGAACGAAAGCTGTCGTTGTCGAGACGTTGAATGTCGCCTTCTTATCGCCGCCGGTACCGCACGTATCGACCAGATCGGCGCCGGAGTAGGGGAGGGGAGTGGCATGGCGGCGCATCGTTTCGGCGAAACCGGTGATTTCTGCGGCTGTTTCTCCTTTAAGACGTAGGGCGGCTAAAAAAGCGGCGACCTGCGTTTCGGCCGCCCGACCGGTAATGATCATTTCCATCGCATATTCCGCCTCGCGGCGGGAGAGGTCTTCTCCGCCAAGGATTGTTTCCAAATAATCTCGCAACATCAAAACTCCTCCTTTTAGATAAAAAAAGACATTTCGCGCCCTTGCTAGGGGCGAAATGTCTTCGCGGTACCACCCTGGTTAGAAAGAAAGCGCGTGGGGAAATAAAAAAACATTCCTCCCGAAAAGGGGCGAAATGTTCGCGTTACCACCCTTGTTGAAAAGCGCTGCCTTTCATCTCTTCAGGTACGGGATAATAAATCCGATACCCTAGCCTTTTAACGGAGGCGACCGGCTCAGCCTACTGGCAAAATGCGTTTGGTGAGCAGCTCACGGGGCCATTCCTGAGGATCGTTAGGTCGGCCATTTCACCTCCGGTTACCCGGTCGCCGACTCGCTGCACTAAAGAGAAGCCTAAGTACTCGTCCCGCTCAAAGCTATTGTGGTTCGTTATGCTGTTGGATGTAATCATAACGCCAAAAAGGAGATAAGTCAATGGAAAAATGTAATGTTTTTTTCTTCGAGATGGACGCATGTCGACTTTATGAGCGCGTGGGCAAAGCGGGCTAAAAGTTATGTATATAAAATAAATATAAGCAAAGCGACTCTTTTTTTCCCCGGCGGCAGGATTTTGGCCTGCCAATCCAGTAAAGAAAAAGAGGATAAGAAAAATCAACAGGAATGGAATGGCGCATGTATATATATTTGGATATTGTAGAAGAGTTTCAGTGTGAGATGTGCGGTCGCTGCTGCCGTAATGATTGGATGGTTACTGTCAATGAGGCCAGTTATCTTCGGAACGAACGCTTATTTGCAGAACGCGAAGCGCAAAGCGAATTTTTAGCGGCTTTTCAGAAAATCAGCGGTGAACGCTGTCCGGGCGAATATGCTTATATCGCTAAAAAAGAGAGCGGCGGCTGCTGGTTTCTCGAAGCGGACAATCGCTGCCGTTTGCACCGTCAGATCGGGCATCAGCATTTAGACAGCGTATGCCAAACGTTTCCCCGTTATCCGATCAGTTCCACACGCGGCATGGAGTTCACGCTGACGTTTAACTGCCCGGCGGTGCAAAAACGCCTGAACCGCGCGAAGCCGCTGACGGTGCTGCGTTCGGAGCATGCGCCGCTGCAGATCGCCGAAGACAGCATTGTCGCCTATGTGTATCCGGAACAAAAAAGAAAACAAGATCCGCTGCATTATTATTTTGAATTGGAGCAGCATTTCATTGACTTGCTGCAGGCGCGCGGCGCCGCGCTGGATTGCCGCCTGCTGCGCGTGAAAGAAACCATCGTTCGGCTCAGAAAGAACTGCGCAAACGAAGCGATGGGCGAAACCATTCGCGAAACTATTTATGGTAATTATGAGTGGCTGGATGAAAATGAGACGCTGCCGCCAGGCGAACATCTTACGGCGGATATTTTGCAAGAACATTTTCTCGTGAACCTGGTATTTCAAAAAGTGTTTTATTTATATGGTCTGGAAGAGGGATTGAAACTGCTGCTTCATTTTCGACAGGTGATGCAAAGGCGTGAAGAAGCCGAGCAGCAAGGGGAGGAGAAACTCGAGGCGGTGCGCGCAGCCGTCATGGAGTTATCGTTCCAACACAGTCATAACCGGCAATTATTGCGACAGGAATAACCGTGCGGAAAGGTTGTAAAACGTATGATTTTCTATGTTCGAAAGACGCTGCAGAGCGATCTGACGCCGGAAACGGTACTGGGCTTGTTAACGAATAGTCTAACGGAGTTTTCTTGGCATCAGGCTGCCTTTTACGAGGAACAGGCCGCGTTGTTTCATGGCCGTGTGCGCCGGAATCGATTTACGATAACGCGCAGCATAACAGGCAGTCAGACTTTTTCGCCGGTTATCGAGGGTCAAATCCGGGCGACGGAATCCGGAACGCGGATCGACCTTTTGCTGCGTCCGCAGTTTGCGGTGGCCGGCGTTGCGCTTTTATTCCTGGTCGTAATCGTCGGCTCCATTTTGCAAGAAGAGCCGGGCGATCTGGTGCAGTGGCTGTTGCCGCTCAGTTTTGTCGCGATGATGGCCTGGGCGGGCGTCGTGTCTTTTAAAAGGGAAATCCGGCGTGCGGAACGGCTTCTGCATGATTTATTGATTCGGACGAAAGAGGAGGGCGAGCGGTGATGAAGGCGGTGACGCTCAGCGAACTGAAAGGAATTGCGATCGGGCATGCGCAAGATCAGGCGGGAGGAACCGGCTGTACAGTGATTCTTTGCGAAGGCGGCGCTACCGCCGGGGTCGATGTCAGAGGCGGCGCGCCGGGAACGAGGGAAACCGATTTGTTGAATCCGGTCAATTACGTGGAGGAGATACATGGCATCGTATTGGCTGGCGGCAGTGCGTTTGGGCTTGACGCCGCTGCGGGCGTCATGGCGTATCTTGAAGAACGAGGCAGCGGTTTTGACGTCGGCGTAGCCAAAGTCCCGATTGTTGCCGGAGCCGTACTGTTTGACTTGCATTGCGGCAATCCCGATAAAAGACCGGATAAGGAAATGGGATACCAAGCCTGTCTGAATGCGATGCTGCCGCTGCGCGAAGGCTCGGTCGGCGCGGGCACGGGCGCTACGGTCGGCAAGCTGCTGGGGATGGAATATGCGATGAAAGGCGGTTTCGGGAGCGCCTGCATCAAACTGGGCGAGTTGATCGTCGGTGCGGTCGTGGCGGTCAATTGTTTGGGCGATGTTGTCGATCCAAGAAGCGGCGAAATCATCTCCGGTGCGCTGCGGCGCGAGGATCGCGAGTTTCTCAACTGCGAAGAATCCTTGCTGCGTGAGTACCAAAGCGGGCTTGATCCGTTTAAAGGCAATACTACGATCGGCTGCATTCTGACGAATGCGAAAATGACGAAAGCGCAGGCGAACAAAATCGCAAGCATGGCTCATAACGGCTATGCACGTACGATCTATCCGGCGCATACGCAGTTTGACGGCGATACGATTTTTTCACTTGGCACGGGCGAAATAGCAGCGGATACGAATGTGCTCGGCGTGTTAGCGGCGCGGATGATGGCAGACGCGGTGGTATGCGCGGTGAGAAAGGCGACCTCATTGCATGGCTTTTTGAGCAGAACGGAACTTTTTCCGCAAGAAGAATAAAGAAAAAACGGCGATCTCATTCGAGAAAGCCGTTTTTATTTTGTCTTGGCCAATAGACTGAGAAAACGCTCTGCGATTTTGGGATCAAAGTGCGTGCCGCTGTTTTGTGCAATATGTGCCATGGCTTTTTCGGCCGACCAGGCTTTGCGGTAAGGGCGATCACTGCAAAGCGCTTCCCAGACGTCAACGACTGCGAAGATGCGAGCGGCGAGCGGGATGGCTTCGCCGCGCAGGCCCTGCGGATAGCCGGTGCCGTCCCAGCGTTCGTGGTGCGAATAAGGGATGGACAGCGCCGGTTGCAAGTATTCGATTGATTGCAGCCACTCGTAAGCGTAGACCGGATGTTTTTTCATGATAAGCCATTCTTCGTCGCTGAGAGGGCCTTGCTTTAGCAAGATGGAATCCGGAATGCCCAATTTGCCGATATCGTGCAACAGAGCGCCGCGTTTCAGATGAATCATTTCTTCTGCAGGATAATCAAGTGCGGCAGCCAGTTCGAGCGCCATCGTCGTCACCTGCTGGGAATGGATGCCGGTGTCCTGGTCACGCAATTGGACGGCGAGCGCCCAGCCGAGCAGCGTACTGTCGTAGGCTTCTGCCAAATCGTGATATGCTTTTTGCAGCGCTTGTGCGGCGAGGCGTTCTTGTGAAAGAAAACTTTCTTCCAATTGACGGTGGCGGCGGCGATCGCGGGCCTCGCGAATCTCCCGCTCGACTGCGGGCAGCAGGCGAGCCTTATTGCCTTTCATAATATAGTCGTTTGCACCCGATTTCATCGCTTGAACGGCATCGTCTTCGCCGATTGCGCCGGACAAAAGGATGAATGGCAGCGTATCGTCGTGTTCGCGGACGATGCGCAGGGCATCCATGCCGTCAAAGGAAGGCATGGAAAAATCAGAGATGACGATGTCCCAGTCGCGCGTCAAGGCCAAGCGAAGCGAGGCTTCGTCATCCACCCAGCCGTAGTCGACGGCATAGCCGCCCTGGCGCAACGTGCGGAGCAGCAAAAGCATGTCATCTTCAAGGTCTTCGATGATCAATATTTGATAGGTTTCTTGCGTCATAGCGGCATCCTCCATGCTGACTGTAATTTTCTCAAAGAGAGGGCGGCGGTTCATTGAGAACAAGCCAATACAATTTTAGATGCCCGACCGCATCGGCGAATTGAGTGAAGTCGACCGGTTTACGGATGAAACTGTTAGCGCCTAATCCGTAGCTGGCGATGAGATCCTGTTCTTCGCTCGAGGAAGTGAGCATGACGACCGGCAACAAACGGGTAAGCGGATTTTCGCGGATCTGGCGCAACACTTCAAGCCCGTCAAGGCGCGGCAATTTGATGTCAAGCAGGATCAGCTGCGGCTGTTCCGCAGTGTCGCGTTCGGCATATTCGCCGCGTCCCAAGAGATAGTCGAGGGCTTCGACGCCGTCACGGGCGACGATTACTTTGTTTAGGACGTTGCTGCGCTTTAAGGCACGCAGGGTGAGCAGCTCATCATCGGAATTGTCTTCTACCAATAAGATGACTTTTTCGCGCTGACTCATCGTAAAACCTCCTTGCTTGGCGTGTTGGCGGACGGCAATATGAAATAGAAACAGGCGCCTTTGCCTGGAGTGCCGGTGGCCCAAATGCGCCCGCCGTGAAGATGGATGATGCGCTGAACCGTGGCAAGCCCGATGCCGGTACCGGGAAATTCTGATTCGCGGTGCAGACGCTGGAAAGCGCCGAATAGTTTTGCGGAGTAAGCCATATCAAAACCTGCGCCGTTGTCTTGTAAGCAGTAGGTATTTCGGCCCTGTGCATCCTGTCCGGTCTGGCGCAGCGAGATTTGCGCCGGACTTTGCGCCGCGGTAAATTTCCAGGCGTTGTTCAGTAAATTCTCCAAGACGATACGCAAGAGGCGTTCGTCGCCGAGTACGGTAAGACCCGGTTCGAGCATAAGGTCTACGGAGCGATCGGGATGCTGTTCGCGCAGTTCCTGTCCGACTTCTTCGGCGAGCAAGCTCAGGTCGACCGCTACGGGATGAAGCTCGCAGCGGGTGATGCGCGACAGTTTAAGCATATCGTCAATCAAGGCGCCCATGCGCTGGCTGGCATTGCGCACACGTTCGAGATAGGATTTAGCCTGCGCGTCAAGTTGCTGTTCGTAATCTTCCAACAAGGCGAGGCTGAAGCCGTCTATGCTGCGCAGCGGTGCGCGCAAATCGTGGGAAACAGAATAGCTGAAGGCTTCCAGTTCCCGGTTTGCGGATTCGAGTTGTGCGGTTCGCTCCGATACGCGGCGTTCGAGGTCTTCGTTGGCGCGTTGCAGGCGTTCCTGTGCGAGCAGGCGATCCGTTACATCGCGCAAGGCGGCAATGATCAGCGTCCTAGGCGGTAAGAAGATGCGATTCAAACTAATCTCAACGGTAAACAGGTTGCCGTCTGCATGCAAATGATTCCAGAGAAAGCACTGCGCTTCGCCATTCAGGGCCAGTTTCAGATACTCCGCAGCTGCTTCGCCGGACGAGCGGCCGTCTATCTGCGTCGGCGGCGAAAAATCAAGCGGCGAGGCCTGCAATAATTCTTCACGCGTGCGGCCGAATAGATGGAGCAATTTCTCGTTGCATTCGACAAAACGGTCGTTTTCGATAATCAGGAAAGCGTCATTGGCGCCTTCGAAGAGCGTTCGATATTTGCGTTCGCTATTGCGCAACGCCGTTTCTGCTTCGAGGCGCTGCTCTTCCAGTTCATGGCGCTGCAGCGCCAAAGCCAGCAGGGAGCTGACCGAAGCCGCCATAGCCTGGTCATCGCGACTGAAGACTTTTTCGGACAACGCTGCTAAGTGAAGCGTACCGATCAGCTGACTGCCCATCAGCAAAGGAAATTCCATATGAATCGGCGCGTCGTCTGCTTCCAGCGGTTTTGCAACGCCTTCTCGGTCATGGATTGCCAGCGGCAGTCCGGCCTGAAGCTTTTCTAGCCAGGGATATTTCGCGGCCGGTTGGGCGGGGCTGTCCTGCCAATGAGTGGGAATGGGGCCGCTAGCTGCCAGCAGGCAAACCTGCGCTTTGTTGAGCGGAAAGGAAAAAAGCGCCGCTTCGGAGCAAGGAATGACGCTTGTCAGTTTCTTGATGATTTCCAGGGCGATCGTGGAAAGCGGCGCGGCGGATAAAATGAGACCGGCAAGATAGTTTCCGGCTTCCAAACGCTGTGTGTATTGCTGCAGGCGCGTGTCGGTCTCTTTGCGCTCGCTGATGTCGAAGATAATTCCGTCCAGCCATAAGAGATGGTGGTTTTCATCGTAAATTTCCTGACCATTTTCGTGCATCCAATGAATGGAAGCATCGCGCGCTATGATGCGGTATTCAATGCTGTACGAGCGGTGCGACCCGGAAACGTGTGAGATCGATGCCGCGACATAGGCGCGGTCATCAGGATGGATGATGCTTGAAAAAGAGCGAACCTGGTTGTTGATAAAATCGCTGGCCGGGTAGCCGCTGATTTCTTCAACGGTGTCGCTGATAAATTCCATTGTCCAATTTTCATCAGGCAAGCAGCGATAGACGATGCCGGGGATGTTTGCGACAAGAGAACGAAAGCGCGCTTCATTAATCTGCAATTCGCTTAAATGTTCCTGCAGGTTTCCTGCGATCTGATTGAAGGAAACGGCCAACGCGCCGAGCTCATCGCGCGTGTTAAGGCGGATGCTGCGGCTTAGGTCTCCGGCGGCCATCGTCTGTGCCGAAAGCGTCAGATGGCGGATGTCATTTACGACTGGGCGGGTAATCAGCCAGATGGCGAAACCAAGAATGCAGAGAATCACAGCCAGCTGCTGCGCTTTGGCGAGCGCGTTGCCATAAACCTGCTGCTGTGCATAATAGTTGCTGAAGACGATGACGATTTCACCGACAGGGACGTTGTTTTTATAAAGCAGGCGGTCATAACGGTGCAAATACTCAGCGGCGGTGCTTGGTCCGCTTTTCACGCGGTAATAACGTTCGATATTCCGATTGTCAATCAGTTGCACCATCACGATCTCAGGGTTTTGAAAGAGAGAGTCGCCGCTGGCTTCAATGTCCACATTGTTGTATTGCCATAACGCATTGGCCGTCGACAATTCAGTGACGTTGAGAATTTGCGCAAACGATTCCTGCTGGCGCTGGCTTGTATAGTTCAGTTCCTCGTGCAGCGAAACTAAGGACATGGCCAGAAACATCGCGATCATTAAAACCAGCAGATGCGTAGAAAAATAGACGGTGAGTCGTCTGAAGCGAAAGGGCATGGACGACACTCCTTTCCACACGGTGATTGAAAAGCAAAGCGGTCTATTGAGGCTTGTCGATGACCAGCGCGCGACGGAATTGATCGACGACTTCATCCGAAGTCAGCGGACTGGCGGCGAGATACATGACTAAGTCTAAATCTTTAAGGTAATAGACTTCGCGCAATTCGGACATGGAATGTCCCTGCTTTTGCAGGATGTAATCGGCGTAAACGTTATCGGCGATCCAAAGATCGTAGCGCCCGCTGAAGAATTTTTCTAGGCTTGCTTCGACAGTCGAAGACGTTTCGAGGTGGCGGCCTTCTTCAAAACCGTTGCGCAGCAAATATTCGCCGTCGAAATAGTCTTTTATAATCCCGGTCCGATACTTTTTCGCGTCGCTGAGACTCGTGATGTTTATATCAGTGCGGCTGGCAAGGCAGTAGAGATAAGTGCGCGTCGGCGTTATCGGATGGATCCATTTGAATTTATTGCGCCGTTCCTCGGTAAAGACTAAAGGATAAATCAAAACGTTGGCTTCCGTTTGCGCCTGCTCGTAGGTGCGGCTCCAAGGCTGCGATTTGATAGGGAGTTGGACGTTTAAATGTTGCAGGGCGCGTCGAACCTGGGCGGTTGACAAACCGCTGCTTTCGCCTGCTTCGTTGGTATAACTGTAAGGCGGATATTCTTCGGTCACGATTACGACGCTGCTTAACGCCGCGAGGGCGGAGGATGAGGGCGGGGGAATGCTTGGAGCGGTGGATTTTCTCTCCAGTTGTGAAGATGGGGGTTCAACAGGCGATTTAGTGCAGCCTCCGGTAAAAAGCAAAACACAGAGGGCGCCGAGAAGCAGCATGCCGAAAGAACGCTTGTGCATAGTTTCTTCCTCCGTGAATTTTTAGAAAAATGAAAATTATCTTTGCCTTTATGGTATCATATTTGTCGGCTAAGCGGTATAAAATTTGATAAAGCCTTTTTCAAAAAGCCTGCGCGACGCTTTTCCTGCGAAGGGAAGGACGAAAAAGTTTTGCTGCAAAGAAAGGCGGCTTTTCTCTCCTTTGCGGCAGGAACGCATCTCTTTATTGGGGAACGTATAATAAAAACCACAGCCCTCATTTGCATGGGAACTGTGGTAAAGGAAAAGAGAGTTTAGTCGATTTTTTTGTAAGCCTTGGCGGCTGCCTTACAGATCGGACAATTGTCAGGTGCGGAACCTTCGGCAATGTGTCCGCAGACTGTGCAGAGATAGTAGTCGAAAGAAGCTTTTTCGCCCAGTGCGGACAATGCTTTTTGATATAATTCGGCATGTACTTTCTCTGCGTCATTGGCTAAAGTAAAGGAACGCAAGGCTTCTTTGTTCCCTTCGGCTTCTGCCTGGCTGATAAAATCAGGATACATGCTGGTAAATTCATAAGTCTCGCCGTCGATTGCGGCTTGCAGATTCTCCGAAGTCGATTTGACTTTACCCATGGCTTTAAAATGACTGAGTGCATGAAGCGTTTCCGCTTCGGCAGCGGCGCGGAATAATTTGGCGGCTTGCGCATGACCCTCTGCGTCGGCCTGTTGAGCAAAGGCCAGGTATTTGCGATTGGCTTGCGATTCACCGGCGAACGCTGCGGCTAAGTTGTCCATTGTTTTCATTTGAATACCTCCTGCAATACATTATCTATTAATTATTATTATCCATTAAGCGTTTCTTGTCAAGAGAAAAAGAAATTTTGTTAGGAGAATAGCGATGCAGTTTGAAAAACAGATCATAATACGGCACGACAGAGGGATTCATACGCGCGTGGCGGCGATGGTCGTGCAAAAATATCACGAGGTTCAGCAGCGTTACGGCGCAGAACTGACCTTTTGTTGTAAGGGAAGAGATCCTTTTTTACCCAATAGTCTGATGCTGCTGGTCGCGCTAAAAATAGCCGGCGGCGAATGCCTTACAATAGAAGGGCGGGGCGAGATGGCGCAAGAAGCGGTCACGGAGATGGCTGCGTTTCTGGAAAGTGACTTTCAGCTCGCGGACGAAAGCAGCATCAATGAAATGGACAGACTGCTGCAGGACAATGCGTTCACAGCGGAGCAGATTTTTAACAGCATGGCGAACGGTCTGATTGTGACGGATGAAGCCGACGTGATAACGGTCTTTAATCCGGCGGCGGAAAAATTTCTCGATGTCACCGCTCAGGAAGCTGTCGGGCGCAAGGTGCATGAAATATTGCCTAATTCACGTCTTAACATCATAAATTCCTGCGGTGAAGCAGAGATCGGTTGTCGGATGGAGATCGGAAAATCGGTTACGATCACTAATCGGACGCCTATTTTGATTGATGGAAAAGTTAAGGGCGCAATGGCTATCTTTGAGGATATATCTGCGCTGGAGTCTGTTTCGTGGGAACTGCAGGAGATTAAAGAATTGAAAGAAAGGCTGCAGCTGATCTTGGAATCCGTGCATGACGGAATCTGCGTCTTAAACAAAGAAGGGATCATCACTTATGTGAATATGGCGTACCAACAAGTCATGCAGCAGTCGGGGCGAGAAATTTTAGGCCGCGCGGTGGCGGAACTGTCGCCGGAGGGTGCAAGATGCCGGGTGCTTGCGACAGGGAAACCGGTTCTCGGTCACATCAGTCGCAAGGCGAATGGGCTGACTCTGGTTGCCGACGTGAATCCAATCATGGTCGATGGCGAGATGACTGGCGTCGTGTCGGTCGTCAGGGATATAAGCGAAGTGGAACGCTTAATGGAAAAGTACCACACGGCATCGGCGCGCGTCGATTACCTGGAACAGGAACTTCGTCGTACGCGCCAGTCGGGCAAAGGGTTTGAAAAGTTTGTCGGCCGCTGCGGCAAGGTGAGTGATCTGTTGGCCGTTGCGGCAAAGGCGGCGGCGGGGAATGCTACGGTGCTGATCAGCGGGGAAAGCGGCACAGGTAAGGAATTGGTTGCGGAGGGGATTCATTATGCCAGCAACCGGGCGCAAGGGCCTTTTGTGAGGGTCAATTGCGGCGCGATTCCTGGTGCATTGCTGGAAAGCGAATTGTTTGGGCATGAAAAAGGCGCATTTACCGGCGCGGTGCGCCGCAAGCTGGGGAAATTCGAATTAGCCGAGCAGGGAACGATCTTTCTTGATGAAATAGGCGAATTGGAAAAGAACTTGCAGGTCAAATTGCTGCGCGTTTTGCAAAAAAAAGAGTTCGAGCGCGTGGGCGGTGAAGTCACATTAAAAGGAAATATCCGGATCATTGCTGCGACGAATCGCAACTTGGAAGAAATGGTGGCGCGCGGCGAATTCCGAGAGGATCTTTACTACCGCCTGAATGTGATCCCCATTCTGTTACCGCCGCTGCGTGAGCGCCAGGAGGATATTCCGCTTTTGGTGGAACACTTTCTTTTTAAGATGGCCGAAGAAACAGGGCAGGCGGTAAAACGGATGGGCCGCGATGCAATGGCCGATTTTCTGCGCTATCCATGGCCGGGAAATGTGCGTGAGCTGGAAAATGTTTTGGAACGGATCATCACGCTGCATGATGCGGCGCTTGTAGTAAGAAGCCATCTGCCTTCCTATCTGGCAAGCGCGGAGGGACAGGAGGCGAAAATAGAAAGTAGCCAGGAGGACGGCGGCGTTTTGCGCTGGGAGGAATATGAACGTCAGATCATTCGCAAAGCGCTAAATCAAGGCGGCAGTTTCAATGCGGCCGGAAAAATATTAGGCCTTACGCATAAGACGGTCGCGGCTAAAGCAAGAAAGTATGGCCTGGAGAAAAAATATGATTGAGACAAAAGTCTCAACTTGATATTTTTTACCAACAAAACAACGGGAAAGTTGATATTTTTTACCAGAGAGACTTTCGTAAAGCGCAAGAAACGTGCTTTGTGCAGTTGGCATGGAAATTGCGTTACTAATGATATGAAATGCCGAACAGAGTGGCAGGTAAAAAAAGAGGAGAGTGGCGAAATGAAAAAAATCATCAATGTACCTGAGCAAGTTGTCGAAGAAATGTTGCAAGGGGCCGTCGCAGCCCATCCACAGTATGTGAAGCGGGTCGAAGGCTTTGATGTGTTGGTTCGTGCCAATTCACCCGTAAAAGGAAAAGTCGGTTTGGTAAGCGGCGGCGGCAGCGGACATGAACCTTCTCATGCCGGGTTTGTCGGCAAAGGAATGCTCGACGGTGCAGTTGCAGGAGCCGTGTTTACGTCCCCGACGCCTGACCAGGTCTATGAAGCGGTAAAAGCGGTCGACGGAGGCAAAGGCGTGCTGTTGGTTGTGAAAAACTATACCGGTGATTGCATGAATTTTGAAATGGCCGGCGAATTGGCTGACGCCGATGGCATAAAAGTGGATAAGGTCATCGTTAATGATGACGTTGCCGTAGAGGGCAGTACCTGGACCGTCGGACGTCGCGGCATTGCCGGAACGGTATTCGTGCATAAGATTGCCGGTGCGAAGGCGGAAACCGGTGCGGATTTGCCGGAAGTGAAGCGTGTGGCGGAAAAAGTAATTGCCAATGTCCGTTCCATGGGAATGGCGCTGGCGCCTTGTACGGTTCCCGCTGCAGGCAAACCGAGCTTTGAGCTGGCGGAAAATGAAATTGAAATCGGCATGGGGATTCACGGCGAACCGGGCACACATCGGGAGACGTTGCGCAGTGCGGATGAAATCACCAGTCATATGCTGGGCAAAATTTTGGCGGATCTGCCGTACAAAAAAGGCGACGAAGTGGCTGTCATGGTTAATGGTTTAGGAGCGACGCCGTTGATGGAATTGTATGTGGTGAACAACAAGGTTGCGAAGATGCTGAGCGAAGCGGGCATTAAAACGGTCAAAACCTACGTCGGCAATTATATGACGTCCTTGGAGATGGCCGGTTTTTCAATCACGCTCCTGAAAGTGGATGCTGAATTGAAAGAACTGCTGCTGGCTCCGGCCGATACCCCGGCTTTCGTTCAGTTTTAATATCGCTCACGGCAGCGGCAGGCGTTTCTTCGCCTGCCGCTGCCGAAACAGGCAAACCGATGGGAGGACAAGAGGATGAGCGCAACTGCGTATGAATTACTAAAGGCTGTTGGAGACGTCATTATTGCGAATAAAGAATTTTTGACGGATCTGGATGGAAAAATCGGCGATGGCGATCATGGCATCAACATGGCGCGAGGTTTTGAGGCGGTAGCGGTAAAAACGGCAGCGCTAGGCGAAGATAAAGACATCGCAACGATTTTGAAGACGGTCGGTATGACTCTCGTGACTAGCGTCGGAGGGGCAGCCGGACCGTTATATGGAACCGCTTTTCTGCGCGCGGCGGGACCGGGGCAGGGAAAGCACGAGTTGGATGGAGCAAGCATTGCGCTCATGTTGTCCGCTGCTATTGGCGGGATTAAGGAACGCGGCAAAGCGACCCGCGGCGAAAAAACAATGCTCGACGCATTGGAACCTGCTTATGATGCCTATCAAGCGGCGCAAGAGGCGGGGCAGTCCATTGCAGACAGCTTGGCGAAAGCGTGCCAAGCGGCCGGCGAAGGGGTCGAATACACGAAGACCATCATTGCAACCAAGGGCAGAGCCAGTTATCTTGGCGAACGCAGCCTTGGACATCAGGATCCCGGTGCGACATCGTCCTATCTGATGTTAAAGGCGGTTGTGGACTGTTTGCAGCGTGATAAGTGATGGGAGGACAAATCGTATGGTTGGAATTGTAGTTGTATCGCATAGCCGCAAGATTGCGGAAGGCATTGTAGAAATGGCGAGGCAGATGTCTCGTCCGGAGCAAGCGCTGATTGCCGCTGGCGGCATGGAAGACGGCGGCATCGGTACCGATGCCATGCGCGTTCAGGCGGCTGTTTCGCAGGCGGATAGCGGCGATGGCGTCGTTATTATGGTCGATTTGGGCAGTGCGGTGCTCAGCGCGGAAACGGCGCTGGAGTTTTTGCCGGAAGAACTGCAAAAGAGGGTGCGCATCGCCGACGCGCCGGTATTGGAAGGCTCCATTGCAGCGACAGTGGAGGCATCGCTGGGCAGCGATCTGTCAAAAGTTGTCCAAACGGCTGAAGATGCCAGAAACCTTAAGAAGTGTTAGGAGAGGGTGTGACGGTGATGAGTGAAATTAATGTCATCATTACGAATCCGACAGGACTTCATGCTCGTCCTGCGGCGATGTTTGTGCAAAAAGCGGCTTCGTTTAAAAGCAAAGTGCGCGTGCGCGGCAATGGCAAAGAAGCCGATGCGAAAAGCATTCTGGCGATCATGGGGATGGGCTTGGCAAAAGACAGTGAAATTACGTTGGTGGCCGAAGGCGAAGATCATGAAGAATGCTTGGCCGCACTTAAGAATCTGATTGAAACGAATTTTGGCGAAGCCTGAATAGAAAAAAGGGGTTGTGGAAAACGAAAATCAGTTTTCCACAACCCCTTTTTTATGTAAGGTGAGAAGCATAGCGCGGCTCAGACGCGCATTGCCATGCGGCGGAATGTATGGCGACGCCCGCGGATCGCAATCGAATAGGCTTGGATGTTTTCCGGCAAGGCGACGCCGAAATAGCCGGCGTCGCCTAAATGATGAATGTCAACGCCGGCTTTTTTTGCGTCCAACGCCAAATGACGTATCGTGGCAAGGTCGGCGCCCTCTTGCGAAGTACCGATCGCGCTGATGGCCAGCTTTCCTTGACGATGCGCCAGGTTTGTCCATTGCCAAACCTGTTCGAGCGTGACGCCGGGAACGGTACCGGGCGCGGGTAAGAGCAAAATATCCGCTCCTGCTGCGAGGAACGCATGCGCAATGTTATCGGTCATGACCGGTTCGCCGACGCCTGCGCCGTGCATTTTGCCCGCTGCGACGACGAGGCGATCGCCGAGTTCCGTTTTGATCTCGGAAAGCGTTTTGCAGATCGTCTCGTTGTCGACGCCGCTGTGCGGATTGCCGGTAAGCACAACGAAAGAGGCGCCCTGGTCAAAGGCAAGACGCGCAGTTTCTCTATTGGCCCGGCGGCTGGGCGGGAAGTCGGGCTGCTCTGCCGGCACAGGCTCTAAATTGACGCCGATGCAGCGACCGGTGCGCCGCTTAAGCTCTTCAAGCGGTGAAGTGGAGTCGATGCCGGCGATGTAAGGCTGATAGACATCGTAAATATTTAGCAATAAGAGATCCGCGCCCATTGCTGCGGCCAGCTCGCCGTTGCTGATGTCGCCGAGCAGCGGCGGCGAAGTGACGACGGTTTCGCATAAGAGTGTACGTCCTTCGCTGCTGCGGATGCTGTCGAGAAGCGTGCGTCCGCATAATGACGCCAGTTCTGGCGGCTTAAGATCTAAGATTCTGGTTGTTGTCATCTAAGCACCTCCGAATTTTACTGGCGGCAGCTGCGTCCAACAAGACAATGACGTCTTGATGGAGTTGCAGAATGGATGCCGGAACCTCGGGCGTGATCCCGCCGTATAACGTGTTGTAGATCGCATCCGCTTTGTTTTCTCCGCTGGCTAACAGCAGCACCTTCTTGGCGTGCATGATGGTTTTCATTCCCATGCTGATCGCAAAACGCGGTACTTCTTCAATGGCGGCAAAAAAACGGGCATTGGCTTCAATCGTTTCTTCGTCAAGTTTTACCTTGTGCGTCGTCGCCTCAAACTTGATGTCCGGTTCATTGAAACCGATGTGGGCATTGGTGCCGATGCCTAAAACTTGAATGTCGATGCCGCCGTTTTGCCAGATTAAGCGGTCGTAGTCGAGACATTCTTTCTCAATATCGGCCGGACGGCCGCAGGGAATATGAATGTTTTTTTGCGACAGATTGATATGGGAGAAAAAGTGTTGGTGCATGTAGTAGTGGTAGCTGTTGGCGTCATCGGGAGCAAGGCCCAGATATTCATCAAGGTTGAAACTGATAGCCTCGGAAAAATCGAGACCGACTTCTTTGTGCAGTCGTACTAACTCCTGATACATCTGTAGCGGCGTACTGCCGGTGGCCAGGCCGAGTACGCTGTTTGGCTTCAAATAAAGTTGCCCGGCCATAATTCGGGCGGCGCGTGAACTCAAATCGGCATAATCGTCGGCAATAAGAATGCGCATGTGTCAGATCAACTCCTATAGACAGATTTTCCTGCCGCAAAAGTGGCTTGAATGCTGAAGTCGGCAGCGAAGATTGTGATATCGGCGTCTTTGCCGATTTCCAGGCTGCCTTTATTGGCGTCGACGCCGATGCGGCGCGCCGGCGTCAGTGATACGGTGCGAATTAAATCAGGCAGGCTGAGCTGCGTGTTTTTGGCCAGCAGGCGAGCGGCCGAGCGCAATGTCGTGACGCTTCCGGCGATGACGCCGCTGGCTAAACGCGCTTCCCCGTCGCTCACGACAACATCCTGACCGCCTAGGTCATAATGTCCGTTTGCCAAGAGACAGGCGCGCATGGCATCGCTGATAAGGATCACGTGATCGGGGCCTTTGAGCGTTAACAGCATGCGTTGCAGACAGGGATGGACGTGAACGTCGTCGACAATCAGTTCACAAGTTACGGCAGGCGTATCGAGTGCGGCTCCGATGATGCCGGGTTGTCTGTGATTGAGCGGCGGCATCGCGTTGAAGGTATGCGTGACATGCTCGGCGCCGGCAGCAAAGGCGGCAAGTGCTTGTTCGTAATTGGCGTTGCTGTGTCCGATCGAGACGGTGATCGCCGCGGCGCGGCAACGCTGAATGAAGTCGTGGCTGCCCGCGGCTTCCGGCGCCAGCGTCACGATGCGGATGACGTCGAGGTAATCTTCGATATCACAAAAATCGGGCGTCTTGATGAAGGAGGAGTCTTGTGCACCTTTGTACTGCGGACTAAGATAGGGGCCTTCCAGATGAGCGCCTAAAATGGCGGCGCCGTTGCCGACTTCCGTCTTCGCGGCGCGGATGCGCTGCAAAGCGCTTTGAATGCGCGGCAGTTGCATTGTCATGGTGGTCGGCAAGAAGGCAGTGACGCCGACTTGCGGCAGCAGCGCTGCGATTTTTCCGAGCGTTGCCGGATCTTCGTCCATCGTGTCGTAGCCGCCGCAGCCGTGGATGTGAATGTCGATGAAGCCTGGCGAAACATAATGCCCTGCGGCGTCAATGAGCTCGAAGTCTTCGCCGGGCTTAAATGCGGCGGCAGCGACAATTTCTTTGATTTGATCATCAAAGACCAGTACCTTGCCGTCAAGAATTTGCTGAGAGGTGATGATGCGTCCGTTAATGATTGCTTTCATGTGCTTCGCTCCTTATGGCTTGTTTCAGATGACCGTTGTGCAGGCATAGCGCTGCTTCGGCTTCGCTTAAAGAAAGCTGACATTTGAGCATGAGAATGGCCAGCTTAGCCTGGCCGTTGCTGCGCGTGAGAGCGGCTTCAGCCGCAGGTTTGCTGCAGGAGCAAACCTGACAAATGATATCGAGACTGCGTTTTTTCAATTTCTGATTTAAAGGGCGCACGTCCACCATCAGATTGTCATACACTTTTCCTGCTTTTATCATCGTACAAGAGGACAACATGTTCAGAACCATCTTTTGCGCGGTTCCGGCTTTCAGACGCGTTGAGCCTGATATGACTTCAGGCCCGACGTCGACAGTGATGCAATGTTTGGCGCGGCGCTCTAATTCACTGCCTTTCTGGCAACAAAGGCCAAGCGTCATCGCATTTTGCTCGTTTGCGTACTCGATGGCAGAGAGCGCATAGGGCGTAGCGCCGCTGGCGCTGATTGCGAGCAACAGATCGGCCTGGGAAAAAGCGAAGGAAGCCAGGTCGCTGCGCGCCAACGTGAAATCGTCTTCCGTTTCTTCGCGCCAGCCGCTCAGGGCAGGCAGGCCGCCGGAAATGACGGGAATGAAGAGCCCGTCGTCAATGCCGAATGTCGGCGGACATTCCGAGGCGTCTGCGAAGGCTGATTTTCCGCTGCTGCCGCTGCCAAGATAGAAGATCCGTCCGCCGCGCTGCAGGCAGGCAAGAAAGTGTTCCACTGCAAGGGTGACCGCCGGAAGCGCTTTTTCTACGGCGGCTGCGACTTGATGATCCGCTTGATTGAAAGCCGCCGTCAATGCCGGCAGCGGTAGTTCATCTAATGGAAGAATGCTCAAAGGGATACCTCCTATTTGCGCAAGGTGATTTCAAATTTGTAACGGTCGCTGCGGTAAATGGCCTTTGTCACTTCCATTGGCGTACCATCTGCAAGATAAGTCTGGCGGGAAAATAAAAGAGCCAGTGAATTTACTGCGACGCCGAGAAGGCTGCTTTCATAATCATTGAGCAAAACGGGTTCGATGCTTTGCGAGGCGTGATCCATTTCCAAAGAAAAATTGCGCGCTAAGACCTGATAAAGCGAATGATCGGTTAGCAGCTCTTTGCTTAAATCATTGCAGAGATGACAGGGCAGGTAGGCTGTTTCCAGCGCGTAGGGCTCGCCGCTAATACAGCGCAGTCTTGTGATGGCGAAGACCGACTGACTCTTGCGCAGCGCTAAAGCCTGCTGAATTTTTTTTGTCGGCAATGTGCGTTCGAAGGATAAGATCTTTGTGTTTACTGCAAGACCACGACGCTGCATTTCCTCGGTAAAGCCGAGCAGACAGGAAAGCTGATGCCGTTCTTTCGGCTTGAGCACGAATGTGCCGCGGCCCCGTTCGCGATAAACGAGCCCGTCATTGACAAGACTCATGATCGCCTTGTTTACTGTCATGCGACTGATGCCGTGGAATTCGCAGAGTTCTCTCTCCGTAGGAATCGGATCGTCCGGTTGCAGAACTTCGTTTTCAATCAATTCGGCCAAGAGTGTTTTTAGCTGATGATGCAGTGGGAGCGGCGAATGCTTATTGACTTTCTTCATGCGTCACCTCAAACAAAACAAATTCACAAATGCTATATTGTATATACATTATAGCATTAAAATAGCACAGTAAAAGAAGGATAGCAAGCAAAAACGACGAGAAAGATTGCGCTAAATGGATGGATATAGAAAATATATTGTTATATAATAAAGGGTGTGTATGTGATTCGAAGAGGAAAGGAGACTGGAAGTGACAATGCGTGTCGTTGCAGGCGTCGATGTAGGATCTACGACAATAAAAGTAACAGTATATGATGGTACGGCGATGGAACATCGCATGGTCTTGGCTGGTTGGAATCCCCGTGAAGAAGCGAAGGCATTGCTGACGAAAGTGGTAAAAGAGTGGCAGATTGCTATCGACGATCTGGCCGTCATTGTGGGAACCGGATACGGTCGCGCGAACCTGCCGTTTGCGGCACGACCACTGACCGAAATTACTTGCCATGCGCGAGGCGCGGAGTATTTGTCTCCCGGAGTGCGTACGGTCATTGACATTGGCGGGCAGGATGCAAAGGCAATTCGCCTCGCAGCCGGCAAAGTGGAAGAGTTTGTGATGAATGACAAATGCGCCGCCGGAACGGGCCGCTTTGTCCAGGTAATGGCAAACGCGCTTGGCTTTGACGTGGCAAGTGTGGCGCAGTTGGCGTTGAAATCGGGCGAAGAGGCCTGTTCGATCAGTGCGATGTGCACGGTTTTTGCGGAATCGGAGGCGGTCGGACTCTTGCATCGCGGACATTCGCCAAGAGCGATCATGGCTGGAATCTATGCGGCGATTGCCAGCCGGGTCATTGGCATGGCGGATAAGATAGCGCCATGCGGTCCGGTCGTGTTTACCGGCGGCGTTGCCCGTAACGAAGCGTTAGGGCGTGCGCTATCGGAGCGCCTTGGGTTGGAATTGATTGTGCCTTCAAAAGCGCTCTACGCCGGTTCGATCGGCGCGGCCTTGTATGCCTGGGAACAGGGAAAAACAAAAGAGGCTAACGCCTAAAAGCCAAAAGCTAATAGCCATTAGCCGAGCGCCACGATAAAAAGGAGGAATTTAACATGTCGGATCCGGTAACTATGTTAAAAGCTGCGAAGGCAGAAGGAAAAAAAGTCGTTGGGTTTTATTGCGTTTATGCACCGCAGGAGTTGGTTCTGGCTGCGGATGCGTTGGGTTTTGCCTTATGCGCGACAAAAGAAGAGCCGATTGCGGACGGAGAAAAAGCGCTGCCGCGTAATTTTTGTCCACTCATAAAGTCCTCATACGGCTTTGCCGCTACCGATAAATGCCCCTATTTTTTATATTCTGACCTGATTGTCGGAGAGACAACCTGTGACGGCAAGAAAAAAATGTTTGAACTGATGAAGGACTTCAAGGACGTTCATGTGATGAAACTGCCGCAAAGCAATTTGCAGGAGAATGATCGTCAATACTGGCTTTCTGAAGTCAAGCTGCTGAAAGAAGTCTTGGAAGAAAAACTGGGCGTCAGCATTACGGAAGAAAAGATGCGCAATGCGATCAGGGTCCTTAATGAGGAACGGAAAATGATGCAGGAATTGTCATCGCTGATGCAAGCCGACCCCGTTCCGATGTCGGGTATGGATATGCTGAAGTTGATGTGGGGACGAAATTTCGTCTTTGACCGCTCTGACTTTGCTCAACAATTAAACGGAATCATCGCGGACTTAAAGGAAAGTGTTGCGGCGGGAGAAGGCGCTTTTCCTAAAGGAGCGAAACGGATTTTGGTCACCGGCGTTCCGACCGGGGTCGGCGCGGAAAAAGTTTTGAAGATCATTGAAGAATGCGGCGCAGCCGTCGTTTATATTGAAAACTGTTCGGGGATGAAACAGTTTGTCACGCTGGTCGATGAAAACCGGCCGCCGCTCGAAGCGATTGCGGATAAATATCTCGGCATTCCCTGTTCGTGCATGAGCCCGAATCCGAAGCGGATGGAAATGATCAGCAACTTGGTCAATGAGTATAAGATTGACGGCGTGGTTGACGTTATCTGGCAAGGCTGTCATACGTACAATGTAGAAAGCCGAATCCTGGGGAAACATTTGAAAGAAGAAAGTGCGACGCCGTTCCTGGCTGTGGAAACAGATTATTCGCAAAGCGATGTAGAACAAATCAGAACCAGAGTACAGGCTTTCTTGGAAATGATGGACTAGCTCTCACTTGAGAGATTTTCATAATTGTATTTGGTGAAGCATGAGGAATATCAGCCGTTTTGCTTCGATTTCGATGAAGCGAAACGAAAAAATGCTCTTTCAAGCAAGCTTGCTGAAAAAACGCTTGAAAACAGACAGACCACCCCCATTTTCATTGTCAGCGTTGAAAAATATTAAGCGGCTTGCTCTTTTTTCAAATTCACGGCTAATGTTCCCGCGATTAACACGATGCAACATAGCAGCAAATGTGCCGTGACTTTTTGAATGCCTCTGACCCGCAGCAAATCGGCTCCCAAATGCTCTTTAAGCCTTGAAAATATACGCTCTACAGAGGTTCGTTCGTTATAAAGTTTTTTCCACTCTCGGGTTTCGCGGTGCGGAGTACAAAAGTTTCGCGGATCTTCGCTCACTTTTTTCTTTACCACCAATCCATAGTTAGAATTGGAACACCAGGCAGCGCCGTTAGGACAGCTTACTTTTCCACAAACATGCGGACATCGAAACTTCAGCACACCTGTTTTGGCATCACAGCCCCAATAAACCATGGAATATCCCATCGAACAGGTCGGTGTACGGTTTGCGTCCAATCCTTCCTGCTGCAATTTTTCACCACGGCGATTTAAAGGAATAATCGCCTGCGCAGAACGGGCACGAATGTTCTCGTAGATGTTTTTGACGTCATAGCCAGAATCTAAGCAGTAATACTTGGGTTGGCAAGGCAATAGATCCATTAACGGAAGGGCTTGTGTGACATCGTTATGACTGGCCGGTGTCACCGTAACTGCCAACGGTAATTCGCTTGCAGTATCTATGGCAAGATGCACTTTATAGCCGAACCAGGCATGCTGATTACCATTTGTATCTCGTTTAGCACCCCAGTTCGCATGTTTTGCGTCATTGGTTGCGTTCTTTTTAGGAACCGTTTTCTCATAGGCTGTAATCGCGCTGGCATCAATTGCAACAATATCACCGTGAATCAACTTACGTTGCATTGCCACTTCAACGAGTTGCTCGAATAACTGCTGCAATACTTGATTCTGGCTTACACTATGAAAAAAACGGCTAAACGTTGCGGATGATGGAACGGCACCAATGGTGGAAAAACCGCAATCATAGCGAAAAACCAAGTCTGTCATTAATCGTTCAACCAATCTTGTAACTGTTGGAATTGCGCATACTTGCTTGGCAAGGAGCGCTCGCAAAAGAGCTGCGAAGCTATATCCTTTGGGGCCTCGAATCGATTTTGGCGGTAGCGCCTGAATCGCGGGGTAAACATTTAATTCTTCAAACAGCATACTTAAACGAGTTTGCGGTTGGTATTGCATCAAAGTATCGAAGGAAAACAGCGGGTTTTGGCGAATATACATAGTGACTTCCTCCTCAATTTGCCGGTTTGGATTGTTTTGTCACTTGATAAATTCGGCAAATCTAGGGGTGAAGTCCTTTTTTATGCCTTTTTAATCCTTGATTTTCAAGGGCTAGGAATTATGCAAATCGCTCACTTAAAAAGCAGTCGGCAAATGCCGGCTGCTTTTTAATGGGGTGGAAATAAAAAAATATGAATATAAACAATGAAAACTCTCTTTAAAGTTCGAGATGTATTGAACGAAAGTGTATACAAGATGTTTGATGTGTGGTAAAATAGCCGACGGTGCGGAAAAACGCACGACGATTTTACTCACAAGGAGCGGGTGGCGATGTTAGAAAAATGGTTTCATTTGACGGAGCGGAGCAGTGATGTGCCGACGGAAGTGTTGGCTGGCGTTACTACGTTCCTGACAATGCTCTATATTGTAGTGGTTAATCCGGCGGTCTTAGGCGCTGCCGGAATGAATTTTGACGGCGTGTTTATGGCTACAGTTATTAGCAGTGTGCTGGCGACTTTGATCATGGGGATATTTGCAAACTATCCGATCGTTATCGCGCCGGGAATGGGGATGAACGCCTATTTTGCTTACAGCGTGGTGCTGGGCGGCGGCCACTCCTGGCAGGCGGCGCTCGGCGCCGTATTTATTTCAGGGATTTGTTTTGTTCTCCTGTCGCTGACGCGTTTTCGCTACCTGTTGATCGATGCGATTCCGGCGAGCTTAAAACACGCGATTACAGCGGGGATTGGCTTATTCATTTCTTTTATCGGTTTGCAGAATGCGAAAATTATTGTGGCTTCACCGGCGACGCTGGTTACGCTTGGGCGACTGTCGGAGCCGATGCCGATGATCGCCGTATTGGGCTTGGCGGTCTCCCTGGTTTTGATGATTTACAGAGTGAAAGGTTTTCTTTTCTTCGGCATACTGGCAACCGCTATGTTGGCCTATTGCCAAGGCTTGCTTTCCTTGCCTGAAAACTGGCTGGTTTTGCCGAGCGGTTTGGCAAGCACGGCATGGCAAATGGATGTGTCCGGCGCGTGGAATCAGGGGCTATATGCGGTGGTCTTCACGTTCCTTTTGGTCACGCTATTCGATACGACCGGCACGATGCTTGGCGTTGCGGAGCAGGCCGGTTTGCTCAGCGAAGGGAAGTTTCCTCGCGTGCGCGGAGCCTTGATGGCGGATGCGCTAGGTACGGCAGCAGGTGCGGCGCTTGGCACAAGTCCGACCTCCGCTTATATTGAGTCGGCGGCTGGCGTGGCAGCTGGCGGGCGCACCGGTTTAAGTGCGGTAACGACGGCGCTTTTGCTCTTGAGCACGTTGTTTTTTTCGCCTGTTGCGAAGATGTTGGCCGCTGTGCCGGCAGTGACCGCACCGGCGATTATCCTTGTCGGATTTTTCATGATGGATGGTCTTAAGAATATTGATTGGAAAGATACGGAAGAAGCGTTTCCGGCGTTTTTGATCCTGGTGACGATGCCGTTGACGTATAGCATTGCAACCGGCATCGGCGTTGGTTTTATCGCTTATCCGCTGCTTAAGGTTGTCCGTGGGCGAGGCCGGGAAGTCAGCCCGATGTTGTACTTTTTTGCGCTTTTATTCTTTATTCAAATCGGTTTTTTCAGTCATTGAGCGAAAGAAGCCTCTTAGATGGACTGCAACTCCATCTAAGAGGCTTCTTTTAAAAAAAAGACTTGCAATAGTGTAAATTTGATGATAGAATTTGTTAAAAGTTAATAAAAGTTGTAAACGCAGTGAAGAGGAAGAGTAGCTTTTTGTATTTGCCAAGCGAATCGGGGGTGGTGGGAGCCTGATGCAAAAAGAAAAGTGAAGTTCGCCTTGGAGCGGCATCCTGAAAGCAAAGTTTGCCGGTAGGTGATGACGAAGTCCTTCTCCGTTAATAGGAAGGGGGTATCGGTCGATGGACCCGTACTTAAGAGAGGCCTGGACACAGGCAAATAAGGTGGTACCACGGGAACTCCCGTCCTTTTCAGGACAGGGGTTATTTTTTTTGCTGGCGTAAGAATTTCTGCAAGAAATGAAGAAACAGGAGTGATGGAAGATGGTTATTGTGATGAACAGACAGGCGAAATTGGCGGAAATTGAACGTGTCGAGGCTCTCGTTGAAGCAGCGGGCCTTACCTTTTATACGATGGAAGGGATACAGTACTGGGCGATCGGCGTGAAAGGGGAGACGCAGCGTTTGGCGTCTATCGCGCTAGAGGCGCTGCCGGGGGTCGAAAGAATTGTCAGGATACAGACCGGGTATAAGTTGGTCAGCCGTGAGCTGCAAGATTCCGACAGCATTATCGATGTAGACGGGGTGAAAATCGGCGGCGGGCATTTCGCTGTGATGGCGGGACCGTGTGCGGTGGAAAGTAGGGAACAGTTATTGCAAGCGGCCGACATCGTAAAAGCCGGCGGCGCGACCTTCTTGCGCGGCGGCGCCTATAAACCGAGAACCAGTCCGTACGATTTTCAAGGTCTCGAAGAGCAGGGGCTTGCTTATCTGGCGGAAGCGCGTGAGCGTACCGGTTTGAAGATTGTTACGGAAGTTACGGAGACGACGGCAGTCGAGCGCGTCGCCTATTATGCGGATGTACTGCAAGTCGGCGCAAGAAATATGCAAAACTTTGCGTTGCTAAAAGCGGTGGGACAGTCGGGCAAAGCGGTTCTTTTAAAGCGGGGTATGTCGGCGACGATTAACGAATGGCTGCAAGCGGCGGAATACATTGTGAGCGCAGGCAATCCGCGAGTCATCCTTTGTGAGCGCGGTATTCGCACATTTGAAGAATATACCAGAAATACGCTCGATCTCAGTGCGGTCAGCGCGATCAAACGCTTAAGCCACCTGCCGGTCATTGCCGATCCGAGTCATGGTACCGGCAAATGGCACTTAGTTAAACCGATGGCGCTCGCGGCGCTCGCGGCCGGCAGTGACGGATTGATGATCGAAGTGCATCCTAATCCGGCCGAAGCCCGTTGTGACGGACCGCAGTCGCTAAATCCGGAAAACTATCATAAACTGATGCAAGAATTGCAGGCGATGCAAACGTTCCTCAAGGGGCGGCCGGCTTAAATAATAAAACCAGGTGCGTTAAGCGCACCTGGTTTTATACTTGTCTTTATTTAGCACGGGAGAGAAAGCGAAATACTTTGCCGCTGGCGTCGCGCACACGGCGCATCGGAGTGATTTTGACCTTGATGCGCGGCTTCATATCGCTAATCGAACCAAAATCGCCGCGGCGAATACTGGTTGTTTTTGTCTTTTCCGGACGCAAAAAGCGGCCGAGCGTCTGGACGGCTTTGTCCGGGCGGCTGTGGTCGCCGCAGGTGAAGACGTCCACGGCGGCATAGCCCATTTCAGGATACGTGTGTATGCTCATATGGCTTTCGGCCAACAATGCGAGAGCCGTAAGACCTTGCGGTTCAAATTTGTGTGAGGTGAAGTTGAGCAAAGTCATGTTTGCTTCTTCTACCGCTTGCAACATGGCGTTTTTGATGAAGTCCATGTCATTCAAGTTCTCGAAGCTGCAGCCGTACATGTCGACAGTGAGATGTTTTCCAATGATTTTCATTAAATACATCGCTCCTTATAAAAAAATTGAGGATGCTGCGCTGCGTACAAAATAAAATCGCGATTTCATCGAAAAAAGCGTGATTTTTAGGCCGAATCGGGGAAAAAATAGATTTATTAGATGTATTGTACAGTTTTTCATTATAAGACGAATAACTGCGAATGTAAAGAATAATTTTCTGAAAAAATGGCAGAAAGGGGCGTTAGGGAAGAAGGTTTGGCGGAGGGGTTGGCAACAAAGAACAATTTCTCTTTATAGCAGGAGTTTAGCAGATTAACGGGAATAATAAATTATGTGCATATATAGCAGGAGAAAGGATGGAAATGATATGAAAACAAAACTGACGCAACTGTTGAACATACGATATCCTTTATTTCAAGGCGCGATGGCTTGGATTTCTGATGCAAAACTGGCGGCGGCCGTTTCCAATGCAGGCGGCGCAGGCATCATAGCGGCTGGCGGGCGCGATGCTGTTTGGATCAGAGAACAGATTCGCTTGGCAAAGACGTTGACCGAGAGGCCGTTTGGCGTAAATGTTCAATTGATGGCGCCCAACCGGGATGAAATTGTGGCGGCTATCTGCGAGGAAAAAGTTGCCTTTGTTACGCTCGGAGCGGGAAATCCCGTGCCGTATTTTGCGGCGTTTGCGGCCGCAGGAATTAAAAAAATACCGGTCGTTCCCAATGTCAAACTGGCAAAAAGAGTGGAAGCGGCTGGCGCGGATGCCATCGTGATTGAAGGTATGGAAGCGGGCGGTCATATCGGAGTCTTGACGACAATGGCGTTGATGACGCAGGTGATCCCCGAAGTGACGCTGCCGGTTATTGTGGCGGGCGGCTTTGCCGACGGACGCGGCGTTGCGGCGGCTCTTTTAATGGGAGCAGCTGGCGTGCAGCTGGGAACTCGATTCTTGGTAGCGGAAGAATGTGCGGTTCATCCGCGTTTCAAGGAAAAAATCTTGGCGGCCGGCGATACGGACAGTGTGGTGACTGGTATCAGCATGGGGCATGCCGTGCGCGGCGTAAAGAATCCTTTCACGGACAAGTTTCTTGCGCTCGAACGGCAGCATGCGCCGGAGGAAGAACTGATCCAACTGGCAACCGGAAGCAATCGCCTGGCGGCTGTTGATGGCGACGTGGAAAATGGCATGGTTCAGGCCGGGCAGAGTTTGTTGCCGCTCAGAGCGATCGAGCCGGTGCAGGTGATCGTCGATGCGATTATGGATGAGACGGTCAAGGTGCTGCGCGGCGCAAGCGAACTGACAAAAGACTGATAAAATATTTTAAGGAGGCTTTGTTGTGCTGAACGATGTAAAATTAACTGAAGGCGTCTATTTTGTTGGTGCGGTGGATTGGAACCTGCGCGATTTTCATGGTTACCATACCCCGCGCGGCGTGACGTACAATGCCTATCTGATCGTTGATGAAAAAATTTGCTTGGTTGATACGGTGAAGGCGCCGTTTGCGGAAGAAATGCTGGAACGGATCAGCCAGATCGTTGATCCTGCAAAGATCGATTATGTGATTACCAATCATGCGGAACCGGATCATGCCGGAGCGCTGCCGAAACTCATGGAAAAAGCGGTTAATGCAAAAGTGGTTCTGACGGCCAGCGGTAAGGACGGCGTCATGAAACAACAGCAGCGCTCCTATGATTTTATGGTTGTCAAAGAGGGAGACACGCTCAATCTAGGCCGAAACAATCTGCATTTTGTGCCGTTGCCGATGTTGCATTGGCCGGATTCTATGGCCTGCTATTTGGATGGAGAACAAATTCTCTTTTCTAATGATGCTTTTGGGCAGCATGTCTGCACGACGAAACGCTTTGATGATGAAAATGATCTCAATGAAGTCATGTATGAAGCCGGAAAATATTATGCCAATATTTTAATGCCTTACAGTCGTTTGATCGGTAAAGCACTCGATAAAACCGGACAGCTGCCGGTTACAATGATTGCTCCCAGTCATGGCGTCATATGGCGCAGCCATATTGCGGAAATCATGCAGAAGTATGAGCAATGGGGGCGTGGCGATGCCGGTGATACCGTGATCATCGTATATGACAGCATGTGGGGCGCGACTGAGCAAATGGCAAGACGGATCCTCGATGGCGTGGCTGCTTCCGGCGTCAAGGGGAAACTTCACCGCTTGGGGGCGGCATCGCTTAGCGATATCATCACCGATGTGCTGGAAGCCGGCGGACTGATGGTCGGTTCTTCGACGCAGCATAATGGCGTTTTAGCCACTACGGGTGGATTCCTCACGTACTTAAAAGGGTTGCGTCCGACGAATAAACTGGGTGCGGCGTTCAGTACGTACGGCTGGTCGGGCGGCGCGCAAAACACGATTGAGGAATTTCTCAAAAGCAGCGGTTTGACGGTTGAACAATCAGGTCTGTCGGTTAAATGGGCCGGCAGCAAAGAAGAGCTGGATAAATGTTTTGAGTTTGGCTTGGAATTTGGTAAAAAAGTCAAGACGCGCAAAAAATAAGCTGATGATAAAGAAACCGCAGGCATTGTCCGGCGGTTTCTTTGTTTAAAAAAATTCTTGAAAAAAGTCAAAAAGTCAAATAAAATAGAAGCAAAAACGAAGCGTGGATGCAGGTGAAAGATATGTGGAGTGTAGGTGAAGGCGATGCGTAATTTGGCTGACTATATCGAAGCATTCATCCTGGGAAAACTGGAGCGGGAACGTGAGGAAATCGTTGTCTTAAAAAGAAATGAAGTGGCGGAGGCGATGGAGTGCGCTCCGTCGCAGGTCACGTATGTCTTAGGGACGCGTTTCACGGTGGAACGCGGTTTTCAGGTGGAGTCGCGGCGCGGCGCAGGAGGATTTGTCAGGATCGCCCGCGTGCCGATTAAAACCTTGTTTTATGAAGATGTGGCGCGCAATCTCGATGCGGAAACGTCGCCGCAAGAATTAACCGTGATGCTGCGACGTTTGCAACGTCAGGAACTGTTGACGGCGCGAGAGGTCGAACTGATCCGCTCCTTTTTTACGTTGCTTTATCCTGAAGTGGAGGAGCAGACGCGCGTGCGTTTGATGCGCTCGCTGCTCTTGCGCCTGGCAAATTTAAACTGAGGAGGCGATTTGATGCGCTGTGATGATTGCCAAAAGAGAACGGCGAATGTGCATATTACGCAGCTGATTGACGATCAGCAGCAGGAAAAATGGCTGTGCGCCGAATGCGCAAAAGCCTATGGCGAACTGGCGTTGCCGCTCGACAAGCAGTTTTCCTTTCAGGATTTACTGACAGGATTGCTCAGTCATAGTTATTTTAATGAGCAGGAAGTGCAGACGGTGAGTTGCAACAATTGTGCAATGACTTACCATGAGTTTGAAACGTCGGGGAAATTCGGTTGCGGCGAATGTTATACGGCGTTTGCGCAGCAACTAGAGCCGCTGTTGCGCCGCATTCATGGCGCCAGCCGGCATAGCGGAAAGTTGCCGCGAAGGGCGGGCGCTAAGCTGGAAGCGGCGCTGCGTATCCAGCGTTTGCGTCAGGAACTGGAACGCTGCATCCGTACAGAAGCATACGAAGAAGCGGCGAGACTGCGCGATGAAATTCGCGCACTCGAAAAGGAGAATACGGGTGAAAAGGAGGGGGCGGCCGATGGCAAATGATGATTTGCTGAATCGTCCTCTGACGCCTTGGCTTTCTGGCGGCGGTGCGGAAGGCGATATTGTCTTGGCGAGCCGGATTCGCTTGGCGAGGAATTTAGCGGGTCTTCCGTTTCCAAATCGGGCCAGCTCGGCTGAACTGGCCCGGGTCTGGGAAAACGTGAAGGCATCGCTGCCGGACCTGAATGCCGGAGAGGGCGGCTATACGGCGCTTGCCATGGCGGATTTGACGGCGCTTGAGAGATATATTCTGGTCGAAAAACACATTGTCAGCCCCCGTTTAGCGCGTGAACCGGAGCAGCGCGGTTTGCTTGTCGATGCCGATGCCAGCGTCAGCATCATGGTAAACGAAGAGGACCATGTGCGCATACAATGTCTGCGCTCCGGCCTCGCACTTGCCTCGGGTTTAAAGGGAGCGAATGAAGTCGATGACTTGCTGGAAGCGCGTCAGGAAATGGCGTTTTTAGCGGAAATCGGTTATTTGACGGCGTGTCCGACTAATGTCGGAACGGGGCTGCGTGCTTCCGTAATGCTGCATCTGCCGGCGCTCGTCATGACGAAACAGATCGATCGCGTCATTCAGGCGGTGACGCAACTTGGACTTGCGGTAAGAGGTTTGTACGGCGAAGGTTCTGATGCGGCGGGGAATATTTTTCAAATTTCCAATCAGCTGACGCTGGGGCTTAGCGAAGGGGAAATGGTCGGGAATTTGGACGGTGTGGTCCGGCAAGTGGTGGAACATGAACGAAATGCCAGAAAGATGATGCAAGACAACGCGGAAACAGAATTGAAAGACCGGATTTGGCGTTCGTTTGGCGTAATGCGCTATGCGCATACGTTGGGCGGTGTCGAGTGTCTTTCGATGCTGAGTCAGATTCGTTTAGGCATCGACCTCGGTATTATCAAAGGGTTGCCGGATGTTCTCTTTAATGAATTGATGGTTGCGACGCGGCCTGCATTCTTGCAAAAGTTAGCCGGTACGGTGAAACTGAATCCGGAAGAGCGGCGTCGCGTGCGCGCCAATTTGGTGCGGGATATTTTTAATCGGGAGGTGTGATCATGTTTGAAAAATTTACGGGCCGGGCGCAGAAGGTGCTTCTGCTTTCGCAAGAAGAGGCGGTGCGCTTAGGGCACAATTATGTCGGGACGGAGCATTTGTTGCTGGGCTTGCTGGCAGAAGGGGAAGGTCTTGCGTTTCGCGCCCTTGCTGCACTTGGCGTTGCTGCGGAAAGCGTACGCGTTGCGGTGGAAGAGATGGTCGGACGCGGACAGGGAGGCGGCACTCAGCTGGCGTATACGCCGCGTGCGAAGAAGTGCTTGGAGTTGGCGGTTGAGGAAGCGGTTGCCTTGGGGCATAATTATGTAGGGACGGAGCACATCTTGCTTGGTTTGATTCGAGAAGGCGAAGGCGTGGCGGCGCAGGTGCTGCTGAATCTTGGCGTGGAGCGCAGAATCGTACAAGCACAGGTTGTAGAATTGCTGGGAGGCTTTGCAATGGCCGGGCAGGCTGCACAGGCGAAAGGCGCCGCTGCAAAGGAGAAAACGGCTACGCCGAATCTGGACGAATTCGGGCGCGATTTAAATCAGATGGCGCAAAACGGGAAGATTGATCCGGTCATCGGACGGGATGCTGAAATTGAACGGGTGCTGCAAATTCTTTGTCGGCGAACGAAGAATAATCCGGTATTGATCGGCGAACCAGGCGTAGGCAAAACAGCGATTGCCGAAGGGTTGGCGCAGCGGATCATGCAGGGCAATGTCCCGGAGTTGTTGCGCGATAAAAGGATTATTTCGCTGAACATGGCGTCCATGGTGGCTGGATCGAAGTATCGCGGCGAGTTTGAAGAACGAATGAAAAAGGTTATGAGTGAAATCGTTCAAAATGGCCAGGTGATTTTGTTTATTGATGAGATACATACCCTGATCGGCGCAGGCGCGGCAGAAGGAGCGATCGATGCGGCCAACATATTAAAACCGGCCTTGGCTCGTGGTGAAATGCAAGTGATCGGAGCAACGACGCTCGATGAATATAAAAAACATATTGAAAAGGATGCCGCGCTCGAACGGCGCTTCCAAACGATCATGGTGGAAGAGCCTTCGGTGGAAGACGCAATTCGCATATTAAAGGGCGTCAGAGATCGTTATGAAGCCTTTCACCGGGTTAAAATCAGCGATGAGGCAGTTGAAGCCGCCGTGAAATTATCGCATCGTTACATTGCCGATCGTTTCTTGCCCGATAAGGCGATTGATTTGATGGACGAGGCTGCGTCGCGTCTTCGAATTCGCAATTTTTCCTTGCCGCCGGATGTGAAAGAACTTGAAAAGAGGTTGGAACAATTGCGCGCGGAAAAAGAAGCGGCCATTTCTGGGCAGGAGTTTGAACGAGCGGCGCAAATGCGCGATGAGGAGCAAAAAGTCAAAGAAGAGCTGGAGGCGAACCAGCGGCAATGGAAGCAGCGCGGCAGCGAACAGATGGCGGTTATGGAGGAAGACATTGCTCAAGTGGCGGCTGTTTGGACAGGCGTTCCGGTGCAAAAACTCGCGGAAGAAGAAAGTCAGCGCCTGCTGCGCTTGGAAGAGGTACTCCATGGCAGGGTGATCGGTCAGGAAGAGGCCGTTAAGGCCGTTGCCCGGGCTGTACGGCGTGCGCGCGCCGGACTCAAGGACCCTCGTCGTCCGATTGGCTCTTTTATCTTCCTGGGCCCGACCGGCGTTGGAAAAACAGAATTGGCTAAAGCGCTGGCGGAGGCGCTGTTCAGCAACGAGAACGCCATCTTGCGTCTTGATATGTCGGAATATATGGAAAAGCATACGGTTTCTCGCTTAATCGGTGCGCCGCCGGGCTATGTGGGACATGATGAAGGCGGTCAGTTGACGGATGCGGTGCGCCGCAAGCCTTATGCGGTCATCCTGTTGGATGAAATTGAAAAAGCGCATTATGATGTCTTCAATATCTTGCTTCAAGTGCTGGAAGATGGCCGTTTGACGGATAGCAAGGGGCGGGCGGTTGACTTCAAAAATACCGTTATCATCATGACTTCGAATGTGGGCGCCAAGCATTTGAAGGAAGAGGCGGCGCCGCTGGGCTTTTTGGCCGGAAACAACGACGGAAAGACGCACCAGGCTGCTGCAAAAGAAAGGGTTCTGGATGAAGTGCGAAAGCTGTTTCGTCCGGAATTTATTAATCGTGTAGATGAAATGATTGTTTTTACACGATTAACGGATGAAGAGTTGGGCTTGATTGTCGACATCATGCTGAAAGATGTTTCAAAACGTCTGGTGGAAAACGGTTTGACGCTTGAGGTGTCGGAAACGGCCAAGCTGGAACTGTTAAAAGCCGGGCGCGATGCGGCTTATGGCGCACGCCCGTTGCGAAGAGCGTTGCAACGTTTGGTAGAAGATGAAGTGGCGGATTTGATTCTGCGTCGCGAGGTCGGCGCAGGCGATCGCCTTGTTGTCGACACGAACGACAAGGGTGAATTAAAAATCGTTAAAATGCTATAAATTACCAAAAATGGCGGCAGGAATCTGTAGTCTGGAAAGCGAAAAACACTGTATGGCGCTACGATCAATTGCGCCATACAGTGTTTTACTTTTGAAAATAAAGAAAGCTGCTTGAAACTTGCGGTGGCGGACTCGATAGGAGCGTGTAGGTTTGTCGAAATTAAAGGTTAAATATGCCTGTCAAGACTGTGGGCATGAGTCGGCTAAGTGGCTTGGCCGTTGTCCGGGCTGCGGTGCGTGGAATACGCTGGTCGAAGAATTGGCGGCACGCAAGGAGCCGCGCGGCGCTTTTTTTACCGGCGGCGTCGCGGCAAAGCCGATGCCGATCACAAAAGTCGATACCGCTTCTTTTCCGCGTATGGCTACCGGGCTGAAAGAGTTTGACCGTGTATTGGGCGGTGGAATTGTTCCAGGCGCGATGGTGCTGATCGGCGGCGATCCGGGCATCGGCAAGTCGACGCTGTTGCTCCAGGCGGCCTGCTCGATCAGCGGACAGTATGGACAGGTACTGTATGTGTCGGGCGAGGAATCGGCTGCGCAGACCCGAATGCGAGCCGAACGCGTGAATCGCCTGCATGATAATATGCTGATCATGACGGAAACGAATCTTGAATCAATCATTCAGTCGGCGGCGCATGTAAAGCCGTCGCTCTTGGTTATCGATTCGATTCAAACGATGTACAGTCCTGAAATTCCTTCGGCTCCGGGCAGCGTCGGCCAGGTGCGCGATTGTACGGCGAAGCTGCTGCGTTTGGCTAAAGAGCGCGATATTCCGATTGCGATTATCGGACATGTGACGAAAGACGGAAATATAGCGGGGCCGAGGCTGCTCGAACATATGGTGGATGTCGTCCTTTATTTTGAAGGAGAACGCAATTATGCGTTTCGTGTGCTACGGGCGATGAAAAATCGTTTTGGCTCCACCAGCGAGAGCGGTATCTTTGCGATGGAAGAAGAGGGGCTGGCTGAAGTCAAGAATCCCTCAGGTATTCTTCTCTCCGAGCGTCCGGAAGGCGCTCCGGGTTCAGTCGTGCTTGCTTCCATGGAGGGGGTTCGCCCGCTGCTCATTGAAATACAAGCGTTGGTGAGTACGACCTGCTTTGGTATGCCGCGTCGCACTGCAGTGGGCTTTGATTATAACCGGCTGATCCTGCTTTTGGCGGTGCTTGAGAAACGGGTCGGACAGATGTTGGCCAACCAAGATTGCTATGTGAATGCGGTCGGCGGCATTAAAGTATCCGAACCAGCTGCTGATTTGCCAGTGGCTCTTGCGATTGCGTCCAGTTATCGCAATATGCCGCTGGATGCAAAAACGGTTGTTATGGGAGAAGTCGGGCTTACCGGAGAGGTCAGAATGGTATCGCGAATTGAAGAGCGCATCGGAGAAGCGGTCAATTTAGGTTTTCGTCGCTTTGTCATACCGAGCGGCAATGCGGCTGCTTTTAAAGGAAAGCGTACAGAACTTGAAATTATCGGCGTAGCTAGCGTGCAAGAAGCCATGGAGGCGGTGTTTGTATGAATGGCAAACTTCAAGATGGCAAGCTTTGGGACAATCGGTTTATCCAAACGTTGTTGAAGCTGGTTCCGGGCACGCCGCTGCGTGACGGCTTGGAACACATCATCCGCGCTAAGATGGGCGCGCTGGTATTTGTTGTTAGCAACCCTAAGATGCTGGAGTTGGTCGATGGCGGTTTTGAAATCAACTGTGAGTACGCTTCTTCGGCTTTTTATGAATTGGCGAAGATGGATGGTGCGATCGTTTTGTCCGGCGATGCTAAGATGATCCTTTGCGCCAATGCGCAGTTGGTACCGGACTCCGGGATCGCGACCAGCGAGACCGGCACGCGGCATCGGACGGCAGAACGGGTGGCGAAACAAACGGGCGGCTTGGTTGTCGCCATTTCGCAGCGGCGCAATGTAATCAGTTTGTACATGGGAAATTTGCGCTATACGCTGCGGGATATCTCATTTATCTTAAATCGCGCCAACCAGGCATTGCAAACCTTGGAAAAGTACCGGCTGGTTTTGAAACGGGCGCTTGTAAAATTAAGCGAATTGGAATTTGAACATCGTGTGACACTGGCCGATGTGACGGAAATATTTATCCGTATGGAACAAGTACATCGAATTGCCCGTGAGATAGAGATCAATATTATCGAACTCGGCACGGAAGGGCGGCTGCTCAGCATGCAGGTCGAGGAATTGCTGGCGGAGGGCGATGCCATGGATCTTTTGCTTAAAGACTACTGCGTCAGTGCCGATGCGCTTGTGCAGGAGCAGGTGCGCGAGCACATTGCGCTGTTGTCGGAAGACAATCTTGAGGTCTATACCATCTGCCGCCTGTTAGGCTATGGCGTGACGCCGAATGCAGTCGACATCCCGGTCGTGCCGCGCGGCTATCGGGTGTTGCATCAATTGCCGCGCTTGCCGGTGAATGTGATCGATAATTTGATCGCTCATTTTCGCGTCTTGCCGCGCATCTGCGCTGCGACCATTGAAGACCTTGACGAAGTGGGCGGTGTCGGGGAAGTCAGGGCGAAAAATATAAGAGACGGCTTGATGCGCCTCAAAGAGCATGTCCGTCTCGACAGCTATCGTTAAGCGAAAGTGAAATAAAAAAAAGCACGCAAATTTGCGTGCTTTTATAATTGAAAGGAGGCTGTGCTCAGGCCTAGGAAAGGCGAAAAACACCGAGCGTTTCGATCGTTGTGAATTCTTTTTTCATGACTTCATGCAGCTGCAAACCGGATAAGTTGCAAAGTGCAGTCAAATAAAACAAACTGTGTCCCAGTTCGCGCGTGAGCACTTCCTGGCAGTTTTCACAAGGCTTGCCATTTAGATGCGAAGACATGAACGGCTTGAGTTGGCTGTAATCAATGCCTTGCGGCGCTTGCTGGCGAGAGGCTTCGATGGATACGCAACCACATTCGGTAACGGCTTTGGCAAAAGCCCTGTTAACGCGCGCGCAGGCTTCCTGGTATTTGGTGAGGATATCTACGACGCTGCGATGACGTATCAAATATTCGTCGACAGCCGATTGAAAATCGGTGCAAAATTTTTCATGCATAACAAATCCCCCCTGTTTCGCCTTAATTATATAAAGGGGCGTGTTGCTTGTCAATCTTTTCGCATATTTGTGAAGTTTGCAAAGCTTCGTTGACAGGAGGAACGTACTGTGCTAGAATATAAAATTTTGACAAGTGGATTTTAATGTGATATACTGCTTGCATAGGAGTTGATGTTATGTTGGCTATAGGGGACAAAGTGGTATATCCCATGCATGGAGCTGGGGTGATTGAGGCGATTGAAGCTCATGAAGTTATGGGCTGTTGTCAAGATTATTACATTCTGACGATGCCGTATGGCGGAATGCGCGTGATGATTCCTCTCGATAAGACGGAACGGATTGGTTTAAGGGGCATTATTGCACCGGAAGAAATCGCCAAAGTCGCAGAAATTTTACATGAGTCTTCGCCGGTGAATACCATCAGCTGGAATAAACGGCTTAATCTATATCTTAGTAAAATCAAAAGCGGCGACATTTTTGAAGTGGCAGAAGTCGTGCGCAATTTGGCGCGGCAAGACGTCAGCAAGAAATTGTCGGCGGGCGAAAGACGTTTGCTGGATACCGCGCGAAAAATATTGGTTAGTGAATTGGTGTTGGCTTGCGGCAAAGATGTTGCCGAAACGGAACTGTGGGTGTCATCATTGTTAAAAGAGTCTGAAACGGCTGGCGATTAAATCGGCAGCTTTCTTTCTTTTTTCTTAAAAGAGTCTGTACAATCTGGCTGACATATTGTGAAAAGAGAAGAGTTTGTTTATAATAGTCAATATGAGACTGGTAAAAAGATGAAAAAATCGGCAGCGGTCTCAATGACGAAAGGAGGTGCGATATTGCTCGATAAGATTCTGCGTGGCATGATAACGCTCTTTATGGGTGTTGCCGGTGTGATGACGGCAAAATGGGTTAACGCAAGTCCGCTTATGTCGACTGTTTTCAGCAATGAAGTGGCAAAATTTGGCCTCGACACGGTAAGCGACACGATGGTATCCCTGTTGCTCCTTGTTTTTGGCGGCGTGGCCGGCGTAGTGATTGGCTTTTTGTTGGCGCCGTTCTTTTTGCATCATTTGTGGCAACTTACGTATTGGATGGAGCGTCGTTTGGAACGAATGCCGGTGGCTGACGTTGTAGCGGGTTCGATCGGCTTGGCAATGGGTTTGATCATCGCAAATTTAATTAGTTCCGCGTTTTTACCGATTCCCTTGATTGGAAATTATATACCTGGCATTATAAGTATTATTTTAGGCTATCTGGGCATCAACATTGCTACGCATAAGCGGGAAGAATTTTTCAGCTTGTTTACAGCCTGGCCTTGGAAGGGCCGCGAGAAAGCGTCTAAAGAAAAACAAGCGACGCCGGAACCGGCTCTCGTTCACAAGATTTTGGACACCAGTGTTATCATCGATGGTCGCATTGCAGACATTTGCAAGACTGGTTTTTTAGAAGGCGTTTTGGTGGTGCCGCGTTTCGTCTTGGAAGAGCTGCAGCACATAGCCGATTCGTCGGATGTGCTGAAGCGAAATCGGGGCAGGCGCGGTCTGGATATTCTGAACCGCATGCAAAAAGAACCGGGAATGACCGTGCGAATTCAAGAGGAAGATTTTGAGGATATTAGCGAAGTTGACTCGAAGCTTGTCCGCTTGGCGCAAAAGATGAAAGGGCATCTGGTGACCAACGATTATAATCTGAATAAGGTTGCCGAATTGCAGGGCGTCAAGGTCCTTAACATCAACGAGCTGACGAATGCGGTAAAAGCCGTGGTCTTGCCTGGCGAAGAAATGGGCGTCTTAGTCGTCAAGGACGGTAAAGAGGCCGGTCAGGGCATTGGTTATCTGGATGACGGAACGATGATCGTCGTCGATGGCGGCAAGAAACATTTGGGCGACAGTATTTCTGTAGTCGTGACGTCTGTACTGCAGACCGCAGCCGGGCGAATGATTTTTGCCAAACAGAAAGGCGCATAGGCAGCGTTAAAAGTGAATCCCCGGCATAAGCGCCGGGGATTTTTTATAGGAGGTTGAAGGTATGGTAACGGTAATTATTCCGGCGGCAGGGCAGGGACGGCGGATGGGCGGCGAAGAAAACAAGGTGTTTTTGACGCTTAAGGGAGAAAGTATCCTTGGACGGACGATTCGGCAGTTTGCTGCGAATGAGAGGGTGACAGATTTTATATTGGTGGCGGCTGCAGGGGAAGAAGAAAAAGTGTCGGAAATTGCCGCACACGCGGCGGGGGATCTGCCTTACCGGATTGTCGTCGGTGGAGTGGAGCGGCAGCATTCGATAGCCAATGCGTTGACGGCAACGTCGCAGGACGCGCGCATCATTTTGGTTCATGACGGCGCAAGACCGCTGGTTTCCAACGACTGCATCACGCAGGTCATAGAGGAGGCCGGCCGATCCGGCGCTGCGGTAACGGCGGTTCAGGTAAAAGATACGATCAAAAGGGCGGACGAACAAGGTGTGGTGCTTGAGACGCCGGAGCGAACGCAATTGTGGGCGGTTCAGACGCCGCAGGGATTTGATGCCGCTTTGTTGCGCAAAGCATATGCGCAGGCTGCGGCGGACGGCGTTATCGCGACTGATGATGCCGGATTGGTGGAACGATTAGGATATAAGGTGAAACTGGTGCGCGGCAACTATCAAAATATAAAAATAACAACGCCCGACGATTTACAGATTGCAGGGGCGCTGCTTGAAAAATCGGAGAAAGGGAGGATTGCGATGCGGATTGGCATGGGGTATGATGTGCATCGTCTGGTTGCGGGACGAAAGTTGATCTTAGGCGGCGAGGAGATTCCATATGAGAAAGGCTTGGACGGTCATTCCGACGCTGACGTACTGTTGCATGCGATAAAAGATGCGTTGCTCGGGGCGGCAGGACTTGGCGATATCGGCCGTCATTTCCCGGACACGGATATGCAGTATAAGGGGGCTTCCAGCCTGAAACTGCTGGCCAGGGTCGGCGAAATCCTGCAGGAAAACGGCTATCGGGTCAATAATATTGATGCGACGGTCATTGCGCAAAAGCCGAAGCTGGCGAACTATATTCCGGCGATGAACCGCAATATAGCGCGCGTGCTGCAGATTCCGGCAGAGGCCGTCAATGTTAAGGCGACGACAACGGAAGGGCTTGGCTTTGCAGGAACGGGCGAAGGAATGGTCGCACAGGCGATTGCCAGCATCCTTTAATTGACGCAGAAAAAAGCAATTTACCGTCGGCAAATTGCTTTTTTTCTGCACGTCAGATCGAGCGTTCCTTTCCTTAGCCGGGAATGAAGGATTCAAACATGGTCGCTCCCGTGCGGCCAAGGTAAATGGCGATTGCAGTACTGACGATACTGAGTACGATAATCGCGGCCGTTGAAGCCGGTGTAAATCCTGTTGCAAGATAAATTCCGGCGATGATCAGTGAGAGCAGTTGAAATACGATGCCGGCGATGATTTTGTGAATTAAAAGCGGTGCGTTTAATTTCTTGAAACGCAGTCGGCCGTCGATGAGTCCGGAAATGAAACCGGCCAAAACGGCGAAGGGCAAGCCGAGAATCGATAACTTCGCTGCGGAGAGAAAATCGCTGCGCCATGGTTCGGGAACCCAGTAAGACAGCAACAATCCGGCAATAATGACGAAAACAAATACTTGAGGGAAATGCACGGCGATGGGGTGTAGATGTTGATCCAATAAAAACTTGCGCAGCGGAGAAATCTTTTTGCTGTAGGGTTCAAATACCGTCTTGGGCAGTCCGCAGGCGGGGCAGAGGTGTTTCAGATCACCTTCAAGCATCACGAAGCCGCATGCCTTACATCGGATATATTTTTTTTGTTCCATAAGAACCTCCTTGTAAACTGACATGAAGTAATCCTTTACAACTAGTCATTCGCGTTTAAACGTTGAACTCCTGCCGGAGAGAAGCGTAAGTACGGATTTTCTTTTGCGTCATGGCAGAGAATCTGCTAGAATAAAACTGTTTGATAACGTGAAAGTGGAGGTAGAAAAATGACACAGCAAATGATGCGCGTTCGCTTTGCTCCGAGCCCGACAGGGCCGTTTCATATCGGCGGGGCACGATCGGCCCTGTTTAACTGGCTGTTGGCTCGTAAAGCCGGCGGTGCGTTTGTCCTTCGGGTTGAGGATACTGATTTGGACCGTTCGACGAAGGAGTCGGAAGAAAACATTAAGGAAGCGTTGCGTTGGCTGGGGCTGACCTGGGATGAGGGGCCGGATGCAGGCGGCGATTACGGGCCATATCATCAAACGCAGCGTCTCGATACATACCAGCAGTTTACGGATCGATTGCTGGCCGAGGGAAAAGCCTATCGCTGCTATTGCAGCGAAGAAAAATTGGAGAGCGAACGCCAGGCGGAATTGGCGAAAGGACTTACGCCGCGTTATGGCGGACACTGCCGCGACCTAAGCGATGCCGAGCGGCAACAATTCGAGGCGGAAGGCCGTGCGTCGGTCATTCGGCTTCGCGTGCCGGAAAATAAAGATGTTGTGATTCATGATTTGGTGCGCGGCAATGTGACGTTCGAATCGAACGGCATCGGAGATTTCGTCATTGTCAAGTCGGACGGTATGCCGGTTTATAATTATGCGGTGGTCATCGATGACCATATGATGAAGATCAGCCATGTGATTCGGGCCGAGGAGCATCTGTCCAATACGCCGCGTCAGGTCGTGATTTACGAAGCGCTTGGCTTGCCGGTGCCGGAGTTTGGTCATATCTCGCTGATCTTAGGCAAAGATCGCAGCAAAATGAGCAAGCGACACGGCGCTACATCGGTGGAACAGTACCGCACGCTTGGCTATTTGCCGGAAGCGATCGTTAATTTTCTTGCGCTTTTGGGCTGGTCGCCTGAAGGGGAGCAGGAACTGTTTACCTTGGACGAATTAGTACAGGCCTTTTCGATGGAACGGGTGGCAAAGAATCCTGCGGTCTTTGACGTCGATAAGCTGAACTGGATCAATGCGCAATATTTGAAAAAAGCAGACCCGGCGCTGATTGCCCGCCTGGCGTTGCCGCATTTGCAGGAAGCCGGCTTTGTCGGCGCTGCTCCGACGCAAGAGGAACTGGAGTGGCTGGCGCATGTGGCAGCGGCGCTGCAAAATCATATCAGCTATGCGGCGCAGATGGTGGAGCAGGCCGATGTTTTCTTCGGCGATACGGCTGAATTTGAAAATGACGAAGCCAAAGCGATTTTAGAGGATCCGGAAGTTGCGGAACCCGTTCGCGTTTTCATGCAGCAACTGGCTGCGGCAGACGTTGTCGACATGGCGGCGGTGAAGACGATTTTAAAAGGCATCACCAAAGAATTGAAGCTGCCGGGGAAGAAAGTCTTCATGCCGGTTCGCGTGGCGATTACCGGAAAAATGCATGGTCCGGAATTGTTCGATATTATTCCGTTGCTGGGCAAAGAACGTACGTTAGCGCGCATGAACAGCATCCTGGCCAAGTTAGCCTGATGAAGGAATTGACAGCGGCGTGATAGCTCGTTATAATCAAGTAATAAATAAAGATTCTTACATGTGAAGAAGGGGAAAAGTAGCTGCCCCATCTGCCTTTCAGAGAGTTGCCGTCCAGGCTGGAAACGGCAGCAAGGTAAGACGCAGCGAATGCGCCCTGGAGCAGTCTTGTCGACGGGAAAACCTGAGATGAGAACGGTCGCCACCGTTAAACGGCGCGTGAGTGGGGTTTTTTTCGAAAAGCCCAAACAGAGTGGAACCACGAGCCAATCGTCTCTGTATGGAGATAATTGGCTCGTTTTCTTTATTTTTAAGCGACAATGCTGAGATTCCAGAGGAGGAACGATATGTTTGGACGCATGAAACGAGATGTTCAGGTGGTGTTTGAGCGCGATCCTGCTGCGCGCAGTGTGGCGGAGGTTCTCTTTTGTTATCCGGGCCTTCATGCCATTTGGTTTCATCGTCTTAGTCATCCTTTGTATTTGCGCGGCTGGATCTTGCTGCCGCGCCTGATTTCCAATTTCGCCCGCTTTTTGACCGGTATTGAAATTCATCCGGGTGCGACAATTGGCGAAGGACTGTTTATCGATCATGGCAGCGGCGTTGTCATCGGCGAAACGGCGGAAATTGGCGATAATGTCACGTTGTATCAAGGGATTACGCTTGGCGGTACCGGGAAGGAAAAAGGCAAGCGCCATCCCACCTTAGGCGATAATGTGGTCGTGGCCAGCGGTGCAAAAGTATTGGGCTCCTTCACGGTCGGCGCAAATTCAAAGATCGGCGCCGGTTCGGTCGTGCTCAAAGAGGTGCCGGTTAATTCGACCGTCGTCGGAATACCGGGAAAAGTTGTCTGGCATGAAGGCCGTCGCGTGACGGGACAGCCGGGCAGCATGGTGGATCTCGAACATAATGACTTGCCGGATCCTGTGGCGGAAATGATGCTGTGCATGCAGCGCAATATCCGTCGTCTGGAAGAACGAGTCGAACAACTGGAAGGGGAGCTGAAAAAATCATGAGTTTACGCGTATATAACACACTGACGAAACAAAAAGAGGGATTTGTTCCGCTGGAACCGGGCAAAGTAAAGATGTACGTCTGCGGCGTTACGCCGTATAACCATCCGCATATCGGCAATGCCCGCCCTTTTATTACCTGGGACGTCATAAAACGTTATCTGGAGTATTCCGGCTATAAGGTCACGCATGTGCAAAACTTTACTGATGTCGATGACAAAATCATCAAAGCGGCCAATAAGGAAGGCGTCAGCTGGGATGCGATTGCGGCCCGCTATATCCAAGGCTACTTCGAGGTCATGGATCGATTGCATGTTCGGCGCGCCGATGTGTATCCGACCGTTTCCGGACATATGGCGGAAATCATCGCGATGGTAGAAACGCTGATTGAAAACGGTTTTGCTTATGTCGTCGACGGCGATGTCTATTATCAGGTCGAATCGTTTTCCGGCTACGGCAAGCTTAGCGGACGCAATCTCGAAGATATGAAAGCGGGCGCACGCGTTGAGGTGGATACGAGAAAAAAACATCCGATGGATTTTGCGCTTTGGAAAAGTGCGAAACCGGGCGAACCTGCCTGGGAAAGTCCTTGGGGCGCTGGTCGGCCGGGCTGGCATATTGAATGTTCGGCGATGTCAAAAAAATACTTGGGACACAGCTTCGACTTTCATGGCGGCGGCAGCGACCTGATTTTTCCGCATCATGAAAATGAAATTGCGCAATCGGAAGCAGCGGCTGGCGTGGAAGAACCGTTTGTGCGCTATTGGCTGCATAACGGATTCATTACCGTGAACGAAGAAAAGATGAGCAAGTCGCTGGACAATTTCTTTTTGGTGAAGGATATCCTGGCACACTATCCGGCCGAAGTGTTGCGTTATTTCATTGTTGCGACGCATTATCGCAGTCCGCTCGATTTTAGCGATGAACGTTTGACGGAAGCCGCTCGGAGCCTCGATCGTCTGCGCACGGCTGTTGAAAATCTGCGTCAGATGGAGAGCATGGCCGGCGGCGGACGTACGCCGGCAGGCGACAAACTGCGTGAGTCTGCCATACAAGCGAAGCGTTCTTTTGTAGAAGCGATGGATGATGATTTCAATACGGCGTTAGCGGTGAGCGTCTTATTCGGCTTGGCAAAAGAAATCAACATTTACCAAAGCGGCGTCGTTGCGGGAACGGAAATTCCCGATGTGGACGCCCTGCGTCAAGCGAAAGAAGCGTATTATAGCGTGATGGACATTCTGGGCATTCTGGTTGCAGAGCGTGAGGGACGCGGCAAGGAAGAAGAGGGCGCTGGTGTCGTCGAAGGATTGATGGAGCTAATCATTGCGCTGCGCCAGGATGCGAGGCAAAAGAAAGACTGGCCTACAGCGGATAAAATTCGTGACAGCCTGGCGGCGCTCGGTATCGTCATCGAAGATTCGGCGCAAGGAAGTCGGTGGAAGCAGAAATGAAGTTTGAACAATTCCAGTTTTTAATGGAGCGTGTCCTGGAACAAGGGGAAGGTGAAATGCCGGCCGCCGGACAAGTGTCGGCGCTGGCGCAGGCTTATATCGGCGATGCCGTCTTTTCGTTGTATGTAAGGACGCGTTTATTGACGCGTGAGCATAATAAAGTGCATATCCTGCATTCGTATGATTCGCGTATGGTCTCGGCCGCTTTTCAGGCAAAGGGCTATCGTGCCATCGAAGTCGATTTGAGCGAAGAGGAAGCCGCGGTCGTGCGGCGTGGGCGTAATGCCAAATCGACGGTGCCGAAAAGCGCTACCGTGGCGGAATATCGTGCCAGTACAGGGGTAGAAGCGTTGCTTGGCTTTTTGTATCTCGATCAGCGGCAACAGCGACTGCAGGAACTACTGGACCGTTTATTCGTTGCAATCATTGCAGAAGTAAAACCGGCTGGCGCGCGAAAAAGCCGCCGGGCGGATCAATAAATGAAAACAGCGCCATCTTTTAGAACGGCAAAACGTGATAAAAGCGGTGCTGTTTTCGAAGTGAGATAAGGGAGGCGTAGTTGTTGCGAATCGATAATTTTGAAGCGACCGGCTTGGAGCGGGTAGAGGCATGGCTGGCGCGTAATGCGGAAATGGCGCTGGATGAGCAAACGCTAGGCTGCATCCTAAAGACGATCAATCTGTCCTTTGTCTTGGAAGGCATTGACCGCGTGCAAAGTACGCTGCTCTGCGAATTGAATGATTCGTATGTCCAGCAAAGTCAGCGCTACGTCGCAATGAGAAAGGATGCTTATTTTTTGCCGGAGCTGGGTGAGGACGCACGAGCGGCGGAAGAACTTACGCAACAGGCTTTCGATTTGTATGCGCGCATGTCGCAGTTAAAAGAGGGCGAGTGCAAGGGACGGCCGAAGCCGGAACATTATCGATACGGGATTCCGATCGAGGATGCCCGCTATATCTTGCCGCTGGCTGCGAAGACGAATCTTTGCCTGGCAATGTCCGGCGATAAACTGTTTGATTTATTTCGCTTGTTAAAAGATGAGCGCTATGGCGCGCTGTTTGAAGCGGTCGAAGGGGTCATTTCTTCTCAGTTGCCGCCCCGGCTGGCACAATGCCTGGCTAAGCTAAAGGCGGTCAAGTTAAACACCGCAGCCATTGCGGATTTTCATGCGGATTATTTTTCGCGCATCACGCACGAAGAAAATCTGCTGCTGCTGGAGAACTTTAACGATCTTGATCATCGCGTGGCGATCGGGGCGCTGACCAGTACGGCAAAGCAAACCCCGTCGCAAACGCTGCAAAACTGGGCCGAGACGGTAGCGGAGAAAGAACAGAGTCTTGTCAAACGCGTTCTCGGCTATGGGCATGACAGTATTGCAGAGCAGGCGCGAAGTACATTCGGCATGATGTGCAGCATGGTCACCTATCATCAGCAACTGCGGCATCGCCTCTCACGCAACCAGCGAGAAGAGCTGGCGGCGGTCGTGCTTGATGAAACGCGGGCGATCAAACTGCCGGAGTCAATCAAAAATTCGCTTTTTTGCGATGAGTTTCAAACTGTAGCGGCCGCTCTAAAGGCTTTCCGTGTAAAAGCGGCAAAAAAGCATGGCGTCGAGAAAGCCTTGGCCTTTTTGCTGAACTGTGACCAGATCAAACTGATCCTTTCTTTAAACGCCAGAGCCGACGCTTCGATGCTGGCGGATCGGACCTGCATGAATGCGCAGTGGGAGATTCGCGAATTGGCGATCAAAAAGCTCAAAATTTTGCGCGCGCTTTCGCCTGTCCTGTATGAAAAAGCGCTTCCTTCATGCGTATTGGGTGTGTGCCGGGAAGGAAAACTCAGCTGCGGTAAGCAAATGCAAGTCAGGGAACAATTTTCTTCGTAAGAAGGTAATTTTTTAACTAATTATAATGACGCGCAAGGCGGTCTGGATGATTGACAATATAATGAGGGGCGGATAATATAAGCGGGGATGGACTGACGTGATGTCGGGCCGTCGCGCTGTGAAAAGGAGCGGTAAGATGAAACAAGAGCCTAAAGCGGAAAATGAAGAGGTTATCGTCGGTCGCAACAGTGTTATGGAAGCGCTGAAAAGCGGTCGTTCGATTAATAAGATATTGGTTGCGCAGGGGGATCGTCAAGGTTCGCTGCGTGAGATTATCGGTAAGGCGAAAGAGCAGGGCTTGGTGGTGCAGACCGTCGATATGGCGCGCCTCGATGCGCTGGGCGGACCGAAGCATCAAGGCGTCGCGGCGATGGTTGCGCCGGTTGCCTACCTGGAGCTTGATGATTTGCTGCAGCAGGTTGCCTGTAGCGGCAAGACGCCATTTTTGGTATTGCTCGATGAGTTGGAGGACCCGCACAATGTCGGCGCGATTTTGCGTACTGCCGATGCGGCCGGGGTTCAGGGGATGCTGCTTCCCAAGCGACGCACCTGTCCCTTGTCGGGCACGGTGGCGAAAACTTCGGCTGGCGCTGTGGAATATGTTCCGGTTGCGCGCATCGGCAATGTGGCGCAAACGCTGAAATATCTGCAACAGCAGGGATACTGGATCATTGGCGCGGATATGGACGGCGACAAACTCTATCATGAGGCCGATTTGACGGGGCCTGTTGTAGTCGTGGTCGGCAGCGAGGGAAAAGGCTTAGGCCGTTTGACCAAGGAATGCTGCGATCTTCTGGTAAGGATTCCGATGGCGGGCAGCATCAATTCATTGAATGCATCGGTGGCTTGCTCGTTATTGCTTTATGAAATTGTACGCCAACGGGGGCTGAAGTAAAGTGAAAGCGCGGCGGATATTATTTATTACTTTTCTGATCATGCTGTTAGTGCCAGGGTTGGTGGGGATTGCTGCGATGCTCCTGTCTGAACAAACCGTCTATGCCGGAGTACGTCTGGCGGGATTGGATATGGGGGGGCGCAGCCGACAGCAGGTAGAGTGGCTGGCTTCCGGTTGGCAAAAGGATTATCAGCAGCGGGATCTTTTATTGGCGTATGAGGGAGAAAAGGTTGCGATATCCGCTGCGGAGCTGGAGTTAAAACTAGATACCGGTCGTGCTGCGGAAACCGTCTGGCTGGTTGGACGGCACGGCTCTCTTTGGGAACGGCTAAGCGAGATTTATCAGGCGCAGGTGTACGGCGCGGAGTTTTGGCCGGAACTCAGTTACCGGCAGGACAAGATGGACGCGCTGCTTGACTACTGGTCCAATCGTCTGGATAAACCGGCGAAGAATGCTTATCTGAGCGTGGCTGCCGGCGGTCTGGTCAGCGAGGAAAGAGGCTTTCGCGTGAATCGCGAGACGTTGCGGCGGCAAATCCTGCAGGCATTTAGCCGAGGCGATGTTCAGGAACTGGAAATTCCGACCGAAGAGGTACGGCCTGAAGTGACGCGGGAAGAATTGGCGAAGGCGGGTACACTTCATTTGTGGGGGAGTTTTGTTACCCGCTTCAATCCCAGAGATTCAAATCGCAGTATGAATGTCGCATTAGCGGCGAAAGCGATCGATGGGGTCTTGTTAAAACCGGGCGGTGAATTTTCATTCAACAAAGCGGTCGGTCCACGGGTCGTTGAAAGAGGGTTTCGTGAAGCGCCTGAGATTGTCGATGGCGAGTTGGTTCCGGGAGTCGGCGGGGGAATTTGTCAAGTTTCGTCGACGCTCTACAATGCTGCCTTGCTTTCCGGGTTGGCGATCCAAGAGCGGACGAATCATGCGAAACCGCTGTCTTATGTGCAGATGGGGCGGGATGCTACCGTGGTATATGGCGAACTGGATTTTCGTTTTGTGAACGATAGCGATAGCCCGCTATTGGTACGCAGTGAAGTGATTGGCGACCGTTTGTATGTGGGTTTCTTCGGGAAAATGCCTTTGCAAAAAGAGTTCGAGTTGGTTTCTTTGGAGCGGGAACGCGTCGATCCGAACACGGTGGAAAAGTTCGATCGGACATTGGCGCCGGGAGAAGTGAAAATCGAAAAACAAGGGGATCCCGGTTGGCGGATCCGTACGGTACGACTGATGAAAGAAAAAGGTAAGCCGGTTGTACGTGAGGATTTAGGCCTCGATTTTTATTGGCCGGATGACAAAGTGGTGAAATTTGGCCCGCCGCTGCAGCCGGTCGAAGCGGAAAAAAGCAAGGTGGAAGAAGAAAAAAAAGCAAGCAATCAACCTGCAGTTGCGGGACGAATCTGATCGAGGAGAAGACTATGGATGAAGTCTTGTTGGTCGATGGCTATAATGTGATCAATGCCTGGCCGGAATTAGCCGAATTGTTATCCGCAGACCTAGGGCATGCGAGAGACAAGCTGATCGAATATTTGTCCGGCTATGGCGCGTACAAACAATATCAGACGATGATTGTCTTTGATGCGCACCAAACGGATGGCCCGGGCGGACTCGAGCAAATAACCGCTGCGCTGGCGGTGGTTTATACGGCGGAAAAAGAAACGGCGGACAGCTACATTGAACGTTGCGCCTATGTTCAAGTGCGACAGGGGCGGCGCGTTTATGTTGTGACGAATGACTGGGCGGAACAGCTGCTGATCCTGGGCGCGGGGGCTTTTCGCATACCTGCGCGGGAGTTGGTTCAAGATGTGCGCAAAGTGCAAAAAGAGATTCGCCAAGGGTTTTCGGATGTTGCGCTGAAATGCCAGCGACAGGAACTGGGCAATCGATTGGATGCCGATGTGGCGAAACGCTTGGATGAACTGCGGCGTAAAGGCTGAGAAAGATTGACTTGTCTGGGCTGGTGCGATATAATGTGCTGTGAAAGCAGCAGTACAGGGGGTTGTTGAATAGGGTATGCCAATGCCGTTTAGACAAGATGAGGGGGCGAGGCGATGAAAGTCAGTCTACAGGGTGAAATGTACAGTATGTTTGAAAACATGAGCGATGAAGACATCGTCACTGACGCCAGAGAAAACAACAATTCAACCGCTTTGGATTATTTGATTCATAAGTACCGCAATTTTGTACGGGCCAAAGCCCGATCCTATTTTTTGATTGGTGCAGATCGCGAAGATATTATCCAGGAAGGGATGATCGGCTTATATAAGGCCATCCGAGATTTCCGCAACGACAAGCTTTCTTCCTTCCGGGCGTTTGCTGAATTATGTGTGACGCGCCAAATTATTACAGCGATTAAAACCGCTACTCGTCAGAAACACATTCCTTTGAATTCATATGTTTCTTTAAATAAACCGATTTATGATGAGGATTCGGACCGTACATTGCTCGATGTCCTCTCCGGCTCCAAGATATCCGATCCGGAAGAATTGGTTATCAGTCGGGAAGAGTTCATTGACATCGAAGAAAAAATGGGCGAAATCTTAAGCGATCTGGAGTGGAAAGTTCTGATGGCGTACCTTGATGGCAAGTCTTATCAGGAAATTGCCGTGGAACTTGATCGTCATGTCAAATCGATAGACAATGCTTTACAGCGTGTGAAAAGAAAACTGGAGCGGTATCTGGATAATCGCGGCGAAGAACATGACTTGCGCGGCGTTTATAAAGGATTGGCCGGCTTTGGCAAAGAAATGCCGTTAGGGCTGGGCGGATTAAAAGAATAAGATGGCGACGGACGTTTGCTGCTGGCGGATGTCCGTTTTGTTTTCCGGCACGCGAAGCGAAAGCGGTGTTATGTTTTGTCGAAGAACGGTTTTACGGAGAAAGAAGGGGAAAGTGGGCGATTATGCCTGCTTTGCCTCTTTTTTTCTGCTTTAAAGAGAAAATCGTATTTACGTTATGTTTTGCGAAGGAATGCATATGGCGATGGCGAATATAGAAAATATAGGAAGTGAACGAAGATTCACGCAATGAACGGAGGAGCTATGGAGACGATACGCAGTATTGGCGTGCTTACCGGCGGAGGCGATTGTCCGGGATTGAATGCGGTTATTCGCGCCGTTGTTCGTACCGCTACGGGACATGGTCTGAAAGTATGGGGGATTCGCAACGGCTTTGGCGGGTTGGTTGAAAATCAGATTTTTGTTGTAAACAATGCGGATGTGTCGGGTATTTTGCCGCGCGGCGGAACGATTCTTGGCACGACGAATCGCGACAATCCGTTTCACTATCGGGTCGTTGAGAACGGGGAAACGGTATATAAGGATGTTTCTGCGTTGGCGGCGGAGAATTTGCGCCGGGCTGAAATTGACGCACTGGTTGTAATCGGCGGCGACGGCAGCATAAAAATCGGTGCACGCTTTGCTGAATACGGGATTCGAGTGATGGCCGTGCCGAAGACGATTGACAATGATATTTCGGGCACGGAGCGTACGTTTGGCTTTGATACGGCCGTGGGCGTCGCCAGCGAAGCGTTGGACAGGCTGCATACGACTGCGGAGTCGCATCATCGCGTCATGGTGCTTGAAGTGATGGGGCGTTATGCCGGTTGGATCGCTCTGCATTCAGGCTTGGCGGGAGGCGCCGACTGTATTTTGCTGCCGGAAATCCCTTATCGAGTGGCGGGCGTATTGGCAAAAATAAGACGCCGCCAGGAGGAAGGAAAGCGTTTTAGTCTGATCGTCGTTGCGGAAGGCGCGGCGCCGCAGGGCGGCGAATTAACCGGAACGCAAGTGGCTGCAGGCAGCACGGAAAAGATCAGGCTGGGCGGCGTCGGTGAAAAATTAGCGCGTGAAATTGAAGAGACGATTGGCGTGGAATCGCGCTGCACCGTGTTGGGACATTTACAGCGTGGCGGTAGCCCGACTGCGTTTGATCGCTTGTTAGCCACGCGTTACGGCGTGGCTGCCGTAGAGGCGCTTTTGGCTGGAAAAACGGACTGCATGGTTGCCTTGCAGCATAATCATATTGTGACGTTGCCGATTGCCGATGTCGTCGGCAAACCGAATCATGTTGAAGAAGACGGCGAACTGGTGGCGGCGGCACGTGCGATCGGCATTGTTTTTGGCAATGAGGCGGAATCCTGTTAACAACATGTACAGATAAAAAGCGGAAAAGTGGAAGGGGGATTAACGATGATTGCTTCACGACAAAAAATGTTAGCCATTGTATGCGGTGGTGGACCGGCGCCTGGAATCAACAGCGTGATCAGTTCTGTGACGATTGAAGCAAGAAAAAACGGTTGGGAAGTACTGGGGATTTATGATGGTTTTGCCCATTTATGCAAAGGAATAAAAAATGTCGTGCCGCTGACGATCGATATGGTCAGCCGAATTCATTATGACGGCGGCAGCATGCTCAGAATGTCTCGCGCCAATCCGACAAAAGCGGAAGAGGCGTTGCGCAAAGCGGTAGAAACACTGCTAGACCTTGGCGTGACCCATTTGGTGACAATCGGCGGTGACGACACCGCCTATTCAGCGTTTAAGATCAGTGAATATGCGACCCAGCAATTGGGCATGAGTCTTCAGGTTGTACATGTGCCGAAGACGATTGACAACGATTTGCCGCTGCCGGAAGGGGTGCCGACGTTTGGTTTTGAAACCGCGCGTGCGCTTGGCGCACAACTGGTCAGCAATCTGATGGAAGATGCGCGGACGACCGGGCGCTGGTATTTTGCTATTGCGATGGGACGGACGGCCGGGCATCTCGCGCTTGGAATTGGCAAAAGCGCGAGTGCGACATTGACGATCATTCCTGAAGCGTTTGGTTCGGGACAAATCAGGTTGCAAAATTTAGTCGATCTTTTAACGGCGTCCATCATTAAGCGCCTTGCGCTAAAGCGCGACTATGGCGTGGCTGTGGTCGCGGAAGGGATTGTCGAAAAAATTGCGCCGGAAGATCTGAAAAACCTTGAGGCGCATTGTTTTGATGAACATGGTCACATCCGCTATGCGGAGTTGAATTTCCCTGAACTTCTTAAACAGGCGGTCATGAAGAATCTCTGCGATCTTGGCGTTAAGATGACGATCGTCGGCAAGGAGATCGGCTATGAATTGCGCTGTGCGCCGCCGAATGCCTATGATATCGAATATACCCGCAATTTGGGCTATGCCGCCTTCGATTTTTTGCGAAATGGCGGAAGTGATGCCTTAATCACGATCCAAAATAACCGCATCGCGCCGATTGCGTTTACCGAGATCTTGGACATGCAAACGAAGAAGACAAAAGTTCGCATGGTCAACATCCATTCGATCCAATACCAGATTGCCAAAGAGTATATGGTGTTCCTTGAAAAAGATGACTTGGATGATTCGATGAAGCTTAAAGCCCTTGCTGCGGTGACGAACCTGTCGGAGGGGGATCTTGTCAGACGCTTTGCCGCTGTGGCGCTTTAGCGGAAGGGATATTTCGTGATTTAAAAAGAAATGATTGTACGCTTCCGAGTGATGAGGCAAACGAAAAGGACTAAACAGGAAGAAAAGACAGGCGTTTTTGAAAGGGGCGCTTGTCTTTTTATTTTGCTTTCAAAGCTATTTACAAGTGCGTTCAGATGTGATATCATTATATCTCGTCAGCGGTTCGCTGCTGTAGCTCAACAAGTAGAGCAACGAACTTGTGATCAGTTGGTTGTAGGTTTAAATCTTATCACCAGCGCTATAGTGGATGGGTTCCCGAGTGGCTAAAGGGAGCAGACTGTAAATCTGCCGGCTCCGCCTTCGCTGGTTCGAATCCAGCCCCATCCACCAATATTGTTTACAAGCTGAATCAACGGCGAAGCGCTTCTTGTAAAAGAAACGGCGGGTGCTGATTACGTCATTGGCAAGGGATGAAATGACGTTATGAAAGCAAGCGAAAACGGCGGTTGAAAAAGACACAGGAAACTTTAAAAAAGATATTGACATAATATCGAACATCCCTTATAATAAACAATGTCACTAAGACAAAGTGCTGGTGTAGCTCAATTGGTAGAGCAACTGACTTGTAATCAGTAGGTTGTGGGTTCAATTCCTATCACCAGCTCCATAGTGGATGGGTTCCCGAGTGGCTAAAGGGAGCAGACTGTAAATCTGCCGGCTCCGCCTTCGCTGGTTCGAATCCAGCCCCATCCACCAACTTAATGATATTACCACTCATCGCGGGGTGGAGCAGCTGGCAGCTCGTCGGGCTCATAACCCGAAGGTCACAGGTTCGAGTCCTGTCCCCGCAACCAATTTAACCTTATCAAATTTTTCTTATCGCGGGGTGGAGCAGCTGGCAGCTCGTCGGGCTCATAACCCGAAGGTCACAGGTTCGAGTCCTGTCCCCGCAACCAACATGCTGGTGTAGCTCAGTTGGTAGAGCGTATCCTTGGTAAGGATAAGGTCACCGGTTCGATTCCGGTCACTAGCTCCACATTCATATTGGCGGCGTAGCTCAGTTGGCTAGAGCATGCGGTTCATACCCGCAGTGTCCGCGGTTCGAATCCGTGCGCCGCCACCATACGTAAGCAAAACTTCGTCTTCGGGCGAAGTTTTTTTGTCTTATAAGCAGGAATTTGCAAATGCCGGGCGAATATTTCTCTGTTGTAAAATATTTCTGCGTCAGCGCATAAAATAGGGAGAAATCCCTACTAATTTAGGGAGGTTCAAAACAAAATGGCAAAGAAAAAGTTTGAAAGAAACAAACCCCACGTAAATATCGGCACCATCGGTCACGTCGACCATGGCAAAACTTCGTTGACTGCGGCTATCACCATGGTGTTGGCTAAAGCCGGCGGCGCTGAGTTTATGGCGTATGACATGATCGACAAGGCTCCGGAAGAAAGAGAACGCGGCATCACGATCAACACCGCACACGTTGAGTATGAGACTGAAAAACGTCACTATGCTCACGTTGACTGCCCGGGCCATGCTGACTATGTTAAAAACATGATCACCGGCGCGGCTCAAATGGACGGCGCGATCCTGGTTGTAAGTGCTGCTGACGGCCCGATGCCGCAAACGCGCGAGCATATCCTGCTCTCCCGCCAAGTTGGCGTTCCGGCGATGGTTGTCTTCCTGAACAAGGCTGATCTGGTTGACGACGCTGAGTTGATGGAACTGGTTGAGATGGAAGTTCGTGAACTTCTCTCCAGCTATGACTTCCCTGGCGATGACATTCCTGTAGTTTGCGGCTCTGCCGTAAAAGCTCTGGAATGCGCATGCGGCAAGCGCGAGTGCGCTTGGTGCAGCAAAATCCTCGAACTGATGGACAATGTCGATGAGTACATCCCGACGCCTGCTCGTGCAACGGATAAGCCGTTCCTGATGCCTGTCGAGGACGTGTTCACGATCACTGGTCGCGGCACCGTTGCTACCGGTCGTGTAGAGCGTGGCGAAGTTAAAGTCGGCGAAACGATTGAAATCGTTGGCTTGAGCGAAAAACCTCGTTCGACGGTTGTAACCGGCGTAGAAATGTTCCGCAAACTGCTTGATTCGGCAACGGCTGGCGACAACATCGGCGCACTGCTGCGCGGCGTTGAGCGTAAAGACATCGAACGCGGCCAAGTATTGGCTAAACCGGGTTCGATCAAACCGCACACGAAGTTCAAAGCAGAAGTATATGTCCTGAGCAAAGAAGAAGGCGGCCGTCATACTCCGTTCTTCACTAACTATCGCCCGCAGTTCTACTTCCGTACAACGGACGTAACCGGCGTGGTAAACCTGCCGGAAGGCGTGGAAATGGTTATGCCTGGCGACAACATCCAAATGCACATCGAACTGATCACGACGATCGCAATCGAAGAAGGTTTGCGCTTCGCGATTCGCGAAGGCGGCCGTACTGTCGGCGCCGGCGTTGTAACTTCGATCGACGCATAATAATTGGCAAGACATGCCCCCGGCCAAATGGCCGGGGGTTCGTTTTTAAACACGATCACTTGCGGCAACCGCTAAGCCGCGTCGCACCTTCTTTGCTGGCAAGCCAGCTGTGCTGCAAAGAGTCTTCACAGGACGGTGTTACGAGAATAGGCTCTTTAGATGAAAAACGAAAAGTTAGCATAACTAATGAAAGGCTTTGCATTACAGCTATTGACAGCAGAAACGAAGTGTGCTAAATTGTATTAGTGGCATTTTGGATTAATGCCCTATCTACAGGTAAGTGAGGTGTACAGGATGCGCAACGCCGTAACGCTGGCTTGCACCGAATGCAAGCAACGCAATTATCAAACGAATAAAAACAAGAAAAATGATCCGGATCGTCTGGAGTTCAACAAGTATTGCAAGTTCTGCAAGAAGCATACGCTGCATAAAGAAACGAAGTAGTACGGCTTGTAGGGGTATAGCTCAATTGGTAGAGTAGCGGTCTCCAAAACCGTTGGTTGAGGGTTCAAGTCCTTCTGCCCCTGCCATAATGCTATCTACCTGACGTGGGCAGTATGTGACGGGGATGTGAAAAAATGGCTGTGCAAGAAACTGCAATTCAGCAGTCGTTCATGGGCCGGACGAAGAGATTCGTTCGTGATGTGAAGGCTGAAATGAAGAAGGTAAACTGGCCAACCAGAAAAGAAATCATAGCCCACACTGGCGTTGTTTTTGTCACGGTGGTACTGATTGCTGCTCTGATTTGGGCCATTGATGCTGTGTTTGCCAAAGCATTACAGTTTTTAATTAAGTAGGCTAAGGGGGTGGGGGGCGTACCTGGCATGCCCCTTGTAGCATGGAAACCGAAAAGAGCGAGAAACATTGGTATGTAATCCATACCTACTCCGGTTATGAAAATAAGGTTAAAGCCAATCTGGAAAAAAAGGTTCACTCCATGGCCATGGAAGATGAAATCTTCCGCGTAGTGGTTCCCATGGAAGATGAAGTGGAAATCAAGGATGGCAAGCGCAAAGTGATTAAGCGCAAGGTTTTCCCGGGCTATGTACTGGTGGAGATGATCGTTAACGACAGATCCTGGTATGTGGTGCGCAATACGCCGGGAGTAACCGGATTTGTTGGTTCTGGCACAAAGCCTATCCCGCTTACCGATGCTGAAGTGAAAAATATCCTGAAAGCAATGGGAATCGAAGAGCTTCGGCCTAAAGTCGATATTTTCGTTTCTCAACCAGTCCGGATTACGGCTGGCGCATTTGAAAATTGGAATGCGACCGTGCTTGAAGTGTATCCGGAACGGAGCAAGCTGAAGGTGCTCGTCAACATGTTCGGGCGTGAAACGCCGGTGGAATTAGATTTTTCTCAAGTAGAGAAAATTTAAATACAAACCTGGTTTCGAGTGGGAGGGTATAAACCCGTATTTACCACATTATTGACATAAGGAGGTGTAACGAAATGGCCAAAAAAGTAATTAAGTTAGTAAAACTGCAGGTTCCTGCTGCGAAAGCGACTCCGGCGCCTCCCGTTGGTCCGGCGCTTGGTCAAGCTGGTGTAAACATCATGGCGTTCGTTAAGGAATTTAACGAAAGAACTGCACAACAGGTTGGACTCATCATTCCGGTAGAAATTACCGTATTTGAAGATAGATCTTTTACTTTTGTAACAAAGACTCCACCTGCTCCGGTTCTGCTTAAAAAAGCCGCTGGGATTGAAACTGCATCCGGCGAACCTAATAAGAAAAAAGTCGGTAAAGTATCTCGTGACAAAGTGCGCGAAATTGCTGAAAGCAAAATGAAAGACCTGAACGCCGCTAGCGTAGAAGCTGCTATGCGGATGATTGAAGGCACAGCGCGCAGCATGGGTATCGAAGTCGTCGATTAATTCGACGCAAAGGCCAAGAGGCCTGTGTGGGAGGAATTTCCGCAAATACCACATAATGAAGGAGTTTTGAGCAATGCCGAAATTTGGTAAGAAATATCAAGAAGCGGCCAAGCTGGTAGACAAAGACACTCTCCATGAAGTCGATGCGGCTGTGGAATTGGTGAAAAAGACTGCTAGCGCCAAATTCGACGAAACTGTCGAAGTGGCCATTAAGTTGGGCGTAGATCCTAAACATGCCGATCAGCAATTGCGTGGTGCAGTTGTGCTGCCGCATGGCACTGGTCGGACCAAACGCGTCCTGGTTTTCGCAAAAGGCGAAAAAGTTAAGGAAGCGGAAGCTGCCGGCGCTGACTTTGTCGGTGCTGAAGAGCTGGTAACTAAAATCCAAGGCGGTTGGGCAGAGTTTGACGTTGCCGTTGCTACGCCTGATATGATGGGCCTGGTAGGCCGTCTCGGTAAAATCCTCGGACCGAAAGGCTTAATGCCGAACCCTAAAGTGGGCACGGTAACCTTGGATGTAACCCGCGCTGTTAATGAGATTAAAGCCGGTAAGATCGAATACCGTACCGACAAAGCTGGTAACATCCATGCTCCGGTCGGCAAGGCTTCGTTCGATGCCGAAAAATTGCTGGAAAACTATCAGACTCTGGTAGAAACCCTGATCAAGGCGAAACCGTCTGCTGCTAAGGGCCAGTATATTCGCAGCATCACATTCAGCACAACCATGGGACCTGGCGTTAAAGTCAACCCGCTGAAGCCGATTCCTGCTAAAAAAGAGTAGTCAATGCGAAACCACTTCGGTTATTAACTACATATGGGGTTCCCCAGGCTGTAGACTGCAGATGCTTAAAGCATAACGGAGCAATCCATCTGCTGAGGCCGGAGTTGGACGCATGTTGCTTTGTGCACAGAGCGGTCTCCGGTATTACGCCGTGAGACCGTTTTTCTTTCTGATAAGGCTTGTCTTTATCTGTATAGTGCAAATGTTGAATCTTGTAAAGGAGGTGGATGTAAGTGGCTGTAACATCTGAAAAACAAGCGATTGTTGCTGGGCTCAAAGAAAAACTGACTACCGCTAAAGGTGCAGTTCTCACCAACTATCGTGGTCTGACTGTTGCCCAGGATACCAAGCTGCGCCGTAAATTGCGCGAAGCGGGTGTTGAATATCGGGTTGTAAAAAACACTATGACCCGCATCGCCGCTCAAGAAGCTGGCGTTGAAGATCTGGTGGCTTACTTGGAAGGTCCTACTGCTATGGCAGTATCCTTCACCGATCCTGTCGCTCCGGCTCGCGTTATTTCCGATTTCGTTAAAGAGCATAAGCTCAAGACGTTGGAAGTGAAAGCGGGTCTGGTCGAAGGGAAAGTCATCACTGCTGATGGCGTAAAAGCACTGGCAAACCTGCCGTCGAGGGAAGTTCTGCTTTCCCAAGTACTGTCTGGAATGCAAGCGCCGATCGCCGGTCTGGTCAACGTACTCCAGGGCTCGATCCGGAACGTTGTCTATGTGCTTGACGCTGTGCGTCAACAAAAAGAATCCGCGTAGTATCCAAAGTAAAAATAATTTATGTGTAAAATATGGAGGTATTTAAAATGACTAAAGAAGAAATTATGCAAGCAATCGAGAACATGACTGTTCTTGAACTGTCCGAAATGGTAAAAGCTATGGAAGAAAAATTCGGCGTTAGCGCAGCTGCTCCTGTAGCTGTAGCTGCTGCTGCTCCGGCTGCTGCTGGCGGCGCTGCTGAAGAACAAAGCGAATTCGACGTAATCCTGACCAGCGCTGGCGCTGGCAAGATCAACGTTATCAAAGTCGTTCGCGAACTGACCGGTCTTGGTCTGAAAGAAGCAAAAGAAATGGTTGACGGCGCTCCTAAAGCTGTTAAAGAAAAAGTTGCTAAAGCTGACGCTGAAGCAATCAAAGCTAAGCTTGAAGAAGCTGGCGCATCTGTTGAAATCAAGTAAGATTTCTTACGAAAAAAAGACACCTGCGAGAATCTCGCAGGTGTCTCAGACTGTAGACAAAACCCCACTCCCTTTAATGATATGATAAAATCATTAAAGGGAGTGATTTTTATGTACGAGAAAAAAGATCGAAGCCAGCAAAGCCAAATTGAATTTTTCTGCTTAGAAGATTTAGTACCGAAAGAGCATATATTACGAGACATCGAACGCGCCATCGATTTTCGTTTCATTTATGACGAAGTCGACGGTTTATATAGCGACTCCGAACGAGGCAAACCAGGAATTGATCCAGTGAGTCTGTTTAAGATCGTACTGATTCAATACCTGTTCGGCATTCGCAGCATGCGTCAAACCATGAAAGAAATCGAAGTAAACATGGCGTATCGTTGGTTTATCGGCTACGGCCTTACCGAAAAAGTCCCCCACTTTTCAACCTTCGGCAAGAATTATACCCGGCGTTTTGAAGGAACCGATGTGTTTGAGCGGATCTTCATGCGCATCCTTTACGAAGCAGTAAACTGCGGTTTCATTGATGCAAGTTCCGTATTCATTGACGGAACCCATATCAAAGCACGAGCCAACAAAAAGAAAAGCGCAAAAGTGTTTGTGCCGATTCCGGCCAAGCAATATCAGGATGAACTGCATGCGGAAATTCAAGCCGATCGCGAAAACCATGGCAAGAAACCGCTAAAAGATAAAGACGACGATGAAAATCCACCGCAAGGTAAAACCATCACGCAAAGTACGACGGATCCGGAAAGCGGCTTGTTTCATAAAGGTGAGCATGAAAAATGCTTTGCCTACGTAACCAACACAGCTTGCGATCGGCATAACTTCATATTGGGTTATGAAGTCAGACCCGGCAATGTCAACGACAGTCGTTCGTTCGATGAACTGTACCAACAAATCGTCAGCCGCTTTCCTGAAACCGAATCCGTTGCCGTCGATGCGGGGTATAAAACGCCTTGGATCATGAAACAAATCATCGATAGTGGTCGAATTCCGGTCGTTCCCTACAAGCGTCCCATGACCAAAGAAGGCTTTTTCAAAAAATATGAATATGTGTATGACGAATATTATGAATGCATGATTTGCCCTGGCAACCAGGCGCTTGGCTACAGTACGACGAATCGTGAAGGATACCAGGAATATAAAAGCGATGCCAAACAATGCAAAGTGTGTCCGCATTTACAGCAATGCACGCAGAGCAAAGCGCATCAAAAGCAAGTTCAACGTCATGTATGGGAATCCTATCTAGAACTTGCTGAAGAGTATCGGCACATGCCAATGTATCGCGATATTTACAAATTGCGCTCGCAAACCATCGAGCGCGTCTTCGCGGATGCAAAAGAAAAGCATGCAATGCGCTATACGCAACTGCGTGGCCTGCAGAAAGTGAAAATGCAGGTGACGCTTACTTTTGCATGCATGAATTTGAAAAAGCTGGCGACCTGGAAGAAACGCAGGGGTATGTTGCCGCCTGTTTTTCAACGTTTTTTCGAAAAACTGCGTTTTTGCGGTGAAAATTGGATATCCGAAATTGAAAAATGCACCTTACGCTTTGCGTAAAGTGCATTTTGTCTACGGTCTGAGACACCTGCGAGAATCTCGCAGGTGTCTTTTTTTATATTCCTTCATCGGCGACAATGAAATTTTTTGCCACAGAGCGAGCAGCTATTTTAAAGAAGCTCTTGACTAATGAAGGTACATGTAGTAAAATTCTTTAATGCGACACTAATTTTTGTGTGGCTGACATTATGTCAAAAATATACTGGAGGATGAAATCATATTTCATCAGAAAAAAATGCAAGGTTTACGTTTTCGACAGGGAGAACCTTGCCTTTTTTTGTATTTCTGCTGCAGTGCGGCAGATCACAAGATAGAATTTGGGCTAAGGGGTGAAGAACTTAATGTTTAATCCTGTTCAGGTCGGTCAAAGAGTCCGGTACAGCTACGGCAAAATCAGTGAAGTGCTGGACATGCCCAACCTTATCGAGATTCAGAAGAATTCTTACAACTGGTTCCTCAAGGAAGGGTTGCAGGAAATCTTCCGGGATATTTCGCCGATTCAAGACTTTACCGGCAATTTGGTATTGTCCTTTGAAGCGTTCACGTTAGGTGAACCGAAATATCACGTGGAGGAGTGCAAGGAACGCGACGTTACGTATGCGGCGCCTTTGCGCGTAAACGTTCGTCTGATCAATCGTGAGACGGGCGAAATCAAGGAACAGGAAGTGTTCATGGGCGATTTCCCCTTGATGACAGATAACGGCACCTTCATTATCAATGGCGCCGAACGGGTTATTGTCAGTCAGTTGGTACGTTCGCCCGGAGCTTACTATGGCGAGACTATTGATGCCAGCGGCAAAAAACTCTACAACGCAACGATGATCCCTAACCGGGGAGCCTGGTTGGAGTTGGAGACCGATGCCAATGACGTGATATCTGTCAGAGTGGATCGTACGCGCAAACTTCCGATGACGGTTCTTGTACGTGCGTTGGGTTTTTCATCCAATGCCGGCATTTCGGAATTGTTTAATGATGATTCCAGAGTAAGAGCGACGTTAGAACGTGACAATACCACTAACCGCGAAGAAGCATTAGTAGAGATTTACAAACGCCTGCGTCCCGGCGAACCGCCTACGGTGGAGAACGCGACGCAACTGTTGGAATCGCTGTTCTTCGATGCCAAGCGTTATGATTTGGCGACGGTTGGTCGTTACAAATTAACGAAAAAACTGGGCTGGCGTCGTCGCTTGATGGGCAAAACATTGCACCAGCCGGTTGTTGATCCGGAAACGGGTGAAATTTTATTGGCGCAGGATACGGTTCTTGATGAGCAAAACCTGGCCATGTTAGAAGAAAAAGGAGCGTTTTCCGCTGATGGCGTCATCGACGTGAAAATCAAGCTCAAAGACGGCACGCCGATGAAAGTTCTGGCGACGCCTTCGTTGCCGTATACGCACCGTACGATTACCCGGGAGGATATGATCGCAGCGATCAGCTATCTCTTGAACTTGATGGATGGCGTCGGCAATGTAGATGATATTGACCATTTGGGAAATCGCCGTTTGCGTTCGGTTGGAGAATTGCTGCAGAATCAGTTCCGCATCGGCTTGTCTCGTATGGAGCGCGTCGTAAAAGAACGGATGACGATTCAGGATATGGAAGTCATTACGCCGCAAGCGTTGATTAACATCCGTCCGGTTGTCGCAGCGATCAAGGAATTTTTTGGCTCCAGTCAGCTGTCGCAGTTCATGGACCAAACGAATCCGCTTGCGGAACTGACGCATAAGCGTCGTTTGAGCGCACTTGGCCCTGGTGGTTTGAGTCGGGAACGTGCAGGCTTTGAAGTCCGCGACGTCCATCACTCTCACTATGGACGCATGTGCCCGATCGAGACGCCGGAAGGTCCGAATATCGGTCTGATCGGTTCCTTGTCGACCTATGGTCGCGTCAACGAATTCGGCTTTATTGAAACGCCGTATCGTCGCATTGACAAGGCAAATCGTAAGGTGACCGATGACGTTGTTTATCTGACGGCGGACGAAGAGGATGAAGTGGTTTGTGCACAGGCAAACGAAGAATTGACGGCCGAGAGCTGGTTCAAGTCGCCGCGCGTTATCGTGCGTTACAAACATGAGACACTCGTCGTACCGGCGGAAAAAGTTGACTTCATGGACGTATCGCCGAAACAGGTCGTGTCGATCGCGACCGCGATGATTCCGTTCCTGGAAAATGACGATGCTAACCGCGCACTGATGGGCGCGAACATGCAACGTCAGGCGGTTCCTTTGCTGCGTACCCAGGCGCCGCTCGTCGGCACCGGCATGGAATACAAGGCAGCGCGTGACTCAGGCGTAGTCGCACTGGCGAAAGACGCGGGCGTCGTTGAAAAAGTCACCGCCAACGAAATCCATATTCGTACGGAAAAAGGTCAGCTGGAAAAGCATAAACTGCTGAAGTATCTGCGTTCCAACCAAGGAACTTGCATTAACCAAAGACCGATTGTTTATAAGAACCAAAGCATCGAAGCCGGACAAGTGCTGGCGGATGGCCCGGCCACCGACCGCGGCGAACTGGCGCTCGGCTACAATGTCGTCGTTGCGTTCATGCCATGGGAAGGCTACAACTATGAGGATGCGATCTTGCTTAGTGAAAAGATCGTTAAAGATGATATCTTTACCTCGATTCACGTCGAAGAATACGAGTGCGATGCCCGGGACACCAAATTGGGACCGGAAGAAATCACACGCGATATTCCGAACGTGGCCGAAGATGTCCTGAAAGACCTGGATGATCGAGGCATCATTCGCATTGGCGCCGAAGTACGACCGGGCGATATTCTGGTCGGCAAGGTAACGCCGAAAGGCGAGACCGAACTGACGGCAGAAGAACGCTTGCTGCGAGCCATCTTTGGCGAGAAGGCGCGTGAAGTGCGCGACACGTCGCTCAGAGTGCCGCATGGCGAAGCCGGTAAGATCGTCGACGTCAAAGTGTTCAGTCGCGAAAACGGTGATGAACTGTCGCCGGGCGTGAATTTTCTGGTTCGCGTTTATATCGCACAAAAGAGAAAGATTTCCGTGGGCGATAAAATGGCTGGCCGTCATGGCAACAAGGGTGTCGTTTCCCGCATTATGCGCGAAGAAGACATGCCGTTCCTGCCGGATGGCACGCCGGTCCAGGTTGTCTTGAATCCTCTTGGCGTACCGTCTCGTATGAACATCGGTCAGGTATTGGAAACGCATTTGGGCATGGCAGCGGCGATGCTGGGCATGCAAATTAAGCGTAAAGATCCCAATGTTGAAGCGCGTTTGCGCGAACTTGGCTATGATGTTGATAAATACGGTTTGCCGCAGCCGGATAAAGCCGGTATTCATATGTCGACGCCGGTCTTCGACGGCGCGAACGAGGAAGAAGTCTTCAGCACGCTTTCTGCAGCGGGGCTCTCGCCGGACGGCAAAACGTTGCTCTATGATGGTCGTACGGGTGAGGCGTTTGACAACCCGGTCACGGTCGGTTGCGTGTACATGTTGAAACTGGCTCACTTGGTCGATGACAAGATTCATGCCCGTTCTACGGGTCCGTACTCGCTCGTCACCCAGCAACCGCTCGGCGGCAAAGCGCAGTTCGGCGGACAGCGTTTCGGCGAGATGGAAGTATGGGCGCTTGAAGCTTATGGCGCTGCATACACCTTGCAGGAATTGCTTACCGTCAAGTCAGACGATGTGGTGGGCCGCGTGAAGACCTACGAAGCAATCGTCAAGGGCGAAAACGTTCCGGAACCTGGAGTGCCGGAATCCTTCAAAGTTCTGATCAAAGAATTGCAGAGCATCGGTCTGGATGTAAAAGTACTGACCGAAGATCAGCAGGAAATTATGATCGGCGATACGGACGAAGACATTCATGAAGCGGCTAAAGAATTGGAACTGAGCTTAGGCGGCGAAGAACCGGTCTTGCCGGTTTCGAAAGAGAGCAACCGCCATGCGTATGCAGCGGAAGCAAGCGGCGAAGAGTATACGCCGGATGAAGAATTAGAACCGCTGGAAGACGATCTGGATATCATTGCAGAAATCGGCGGCGTCAGCGAAGAGGAAGACTCTTTCGACGAAACGGTCCTGGAAGTAGAGGACGACCTTGATCATGATGAGCGAGGCAAAAGCCCTAAGAAGATCAAGGAAAAGAACAAAAAGTTGACCCAAAAGGATCTGATGGGGGAACTGCTGAATGATGAGGAAATCGATGAATAACGCAGACCGCCAGACAGGCGGCCTCTGGGAGTATAAGAAGGGAGTGACAACCCTTTGTTAGATGTTAACAATTTTGATTCGATGCGTATTGGTCTGGCTTCGCCGGAACAGATTCGCAAATGGTCCTTTGGTGAGGTAAAGAAACCGGAAACCATTAACTATCGTACCCTGAAGCCGGAACGCGACGGCCTGTTCTGTGAAAAGATCTTCGGACCGACACGGGACTGGGAATGTCATTGCGGCAAATACAAACGCATTCGTTACAAAGGTATCGTCTGCGACCGTTGCGGCGTTGAAGTGACGCGCTCTAAAGTGCGTCGCGACCGCATGGGCCATATTGAATTGGCTGCTCCGGTATCGCACATCTGGTATTTCAAGGGGATTCCGAGCCGCATGGGCTTGATCCTTGATATTTCACCGCGTTCGCTGGAAAAAGTCCTGTACTTTGCTTCATACATTGTACTCGATCCAGGCGATACGCCATTGATGAAGAAACAGCTGTTGAGCGAAAACGAATACCGCGATTATCGCGACAAATATGGTTATTCGTTCAAAGTCGGCATGGGTGCGGAATCCGTGCAGAAGTTGCTGGCAGAGCTGGATCTGGAAAAAATGAGCCGTGAACTGCGCCAGGAATTGAAAGAAGTCAGCGGTCAGCGTAGAATCCGTGCGATTCGTCGCTTGGAAGTCGTAGAAGCGTTCCGCAAATCCGGCAATTTGCCGGAATGGATGATCTTTAACGTGGTTCCGGTCATTCCGCCGGAACTGCGCCCCATGGTTCAGCTCGATGGCGGACGTTTTGCTACCTCCGATCTGAACGACCTGTACCGTCGCGTCATCAACCGGAACAATCGTCTGAAGCGGCTTTTGGATCTTGGTGCGCCGGATATCATTGTTCGCAATGAAAAACGGATGCTGCAGGAAGCAGTTGATGCTTTGATCGACAATGGCCGCCGTGGGCGTCCGGTCACCGGCCCCGGCAACCGTCCGCTGAAGTCGCTTAGCGATATGCTGAAAGGCAAACAGGGTCGTTTCCGTCAGAACTTGCTCGGCAAACGCGTCGATTATTCCGGCCGTTCCGTTATCGTTGTCGGTCCGGAGCTCAAGCTGCACCAGTGCGGTCTGCCGAAAGAAATGGCGCTCGAACTGTTTAAGCCGTTTGTCATGAAAAAACTGGTCAATGCTGGCCATGCGCACAATATCAAAAGCGCAAAACGCATGGTAGAACGCGTGCGTCCGGAAGTTTGGGATGTACTGGAAGAAGTCATCAAAGAACATCCGGTCATGCTGAACCGTGCACCGACGTTGCACAGACTGGGCATCCAGGCATTTGAACCGGTATTGACCGAAGGACGCGCGATCAAGCTGCATCCGCTCGTTTGTACCGCGTATAATGCCGACTTTGACGGTGACCAAATGGCGGTCCACGTGCCGCTCTCCGCGGAAGCGCAGGCGGAAGCCCGCACGCTGATGCTGGCGGCGCACAACATATTGGCTCCGAAGGACGGCCGTCCGATCGTAACTCCGACGCAGGACATGGTTCTCGGTACCTATTACCTGACCATGGAACGCCCGGGCGCGAAAGGCGAAGGCAAGATTATCAGCGGCATCAATGAAGCGCTGTTGGCTTATCAGCAAGAGGAATTGTCTCTGCAAGCTAAGATCAAAGTCCGGTTCCCGGAATATGGTCTGGTTAATACGACGCTTGGCCGCATGATTTTCAATGAAATTCTGCCGGAGGGCATTCGTTATTTCCACCAAAAGGATGGCGAATGGCATCTGGGCATCATGATGGACAAGAAGCAATTGGGTAAACTGGTTGCTGAAACCTATCGCATGTACGGAAACTCCAAAACCGCTCTGGTTTTGGACCAAGTGAAGAAGTTAGGTTATTCGTTTGCTTGCCGGGCTGGCGTTACCGTCGCTATCGCGGACATCATGGTTCCGCCTGCCAAGAAAGAGATTTTGGCGGAAACGGAAATCAAGGTAGAAACGATTGACAAGCAGTATCGTCGCGGTCTGATCACAGAAGATGAACGTTACAAAAAAACGATCGAGATGTGGACGAATGCGACGGATGACATCACCAAAGCGATGATGGCAAACCTTGATCCGTTCAACCCGATCTTCATGATGGCCAATTCCGGCGCGCGCGGTAACATCCAGCAGATTCGTCAGCTGGCTGGTATGCGTGGTCTGATGGCCGATCCGTCCGGTCGAATCATCGACTTGCCGATCAAGGCAAACTTCCGTGAAGGTCTGACCGTACTGGAGTACTTTATCTCGACGCATGGCGCGCGGAAAGGTTTGGCCGATACCGCACTTCGTACGGCGGATTCCGGTTACCTGACCCGTCGTCTGGTTGACGTGGCGCAAGACGTCATCGTTCGTGAGGACGATTGCGACATCATCGGCATTAATCTGGTAAAAGAACGCGCCAAGATGGTTCGTTCTACGGTCGCAGGCATTGCCGCACAGAAGGATCGTTTGCTTGAGCAAGTACTCGCCCAAGATGTCTTGGATCCGAAGACTCTCAGCGTCCTGATTCCTTGTGCTACAGTGCTTGATGCCGATCATCTGCGTCTCTTGGGCGAACGCGGCGTTGCCGATATCGTCGTTCAGGGCATGGATGGCGAAGAACCCATTCTTCTGGCTACGCCGGAAGATGAAATTCGCGCGATTTTGCGGGACTCGATGGTTCGCGAAATGTTGGGTCATAAAACAGTTTATCCGGTCAAAGACGGAGCTGGCGTCGAATTGATTCCGGCAGGCGTTGAAATGACGGAAAAACTGATTGATCTGGTTCTCGACAATGACGGTCGCGAAGTCAAAATTCGTAATAACAATATCAAAGGCATTGAAGTGGAAGCGATCATGGAAAGCGGCAGCGTCATCGAACACTTGCGCGACCGTATCGTCGGACGCTATTCTGCGGAAGATATTGTAAATCCTGAGACGGGCGAGATGATCGTCAAGATCAATGATATGATTTCCGAAGATTTGGCAGAAAAAGTCGTAGCCGTCAGAGACCGCGTTACGATTCGCTCCGTGCTCACCTGCCGTTCGCAATACGGCGTCTGCATCAAATGCTATGGTCGCAATCTGGCAACCAATCAGCAAGTTGATGTGGGTGAGGCTGTCGGCATTATTGCCGCGCAGTCGATCGGCGAGCCGGGAACGCAGCTCACCATGCGTACGTTCCATACCGGCGGTGTTGCCGGTGATGACATTACGCAAGGTCTGCCGCGTGTCGAGGAATTGTTTGAAGCGCGTAAGCCGAAACGCCCGTCAATTATTGCCGAGGTGGAAGGCGTCGTAACCGTTCATGATACAAAGGGCCAGCGTCGCGTTGTCGTGCTGCCGCCAGCTGGAGAAGAACGCGTCTACCCGATTCCTTATGGCGCGCGAATCATCGTCAAGGATAACCAGCAGGTTAAACCGGGCGATCGTTTGATCGAAGGCTCCGTGAACCCGCATGATATTCTGCGCGTTTGCGGTCTGAGAGATACGCACCGTTACTTGGTTTACGAAGTACAAAAAGTTTATAAGTCTCAAGGCGTTGAGATCAATGATAAGCACATCGAGGTCATGGTGCGGCAAATGCTGCACAAGGTTAAGGTGGAAGAGTCGGGCGATACTGAATTGCTGCCTGGCGAATACATTGACATCAATACCTTCGAAGAAGAAAATGCGCGAGCGATTGAAGCTGGCGAGGAACCTGCAGTGGCACGTCCGATTTTGCTCGGCATCACGAAGGCATCCTTGGCTACCGACTCTTTCTTGTCGGCTGCTTCTTTCCAGGAAACGACAAGGGTTCTTACCGAAGCCGCCATCAAAGGCAAAGTGGATCCGTTACTCGGCCTGAAAGAAAATGTCATCATTGGCAAGTTGGTGCCGGCTGGTACCGGCATGAGCCGCTATCGCAACATTCGCATCACCTTCCCGCAGTCAACTCCGGCTGGAGATGCAGAATAACTTAAACGTTGAGGACACCTGGCTTTTGTCAGGTGTCCTTTTTCATAATAAAAAGTTTAACACGAAGGCAACCTTATATTCTTATTGCCTTTCACTAATTTAACCAAGTTGTTTTATGCGGAAAAGTTTTCGGGCTAGAGGCGAAGCGAAAAAGAAAAGGGGGAAGGTTTGAAGAAAAAGGTAAGTAATGCTTCATTTATTGCCAAATCTTCCCGCCTGCCTGTGAAAAAACTTTTTCGCATCGCCTTATTTTACAGTACAAACATCATAAAAGTGCTTAATTTTCAGTACTTTTAATCTAAAAAATGACCAAATGAAACACCCGGTAGCGTGGACAGAAAAAACTTTGATAAATCAAGAAAAAACAGGCGTTTTAAAGGCGAAAAATTATTGACACTCTGAAATCGGAGTGTTAATATAGTGTAGTGCCTAAATATATGGACCTGATTGGTATGTTTGTAAGGGAGTGAACCGAATGACGCTCGAAGAATTAAAGAACGTCAAACGCGCCGTCGGCATTAAGCAGGTAGCGAAGTCGCTGGAAAAAGATCGGGCTAGCCTGGTGTTTCTCGCGGCGGATGCGGATGAGCGTGTGGTGATGCCTTTACGGGAAATGTGCCGGATGAAAGGGATCGCCGTGGAAGCGGCGGCCAGTATGAAGGAATTAGGCAAGGCTTGCCAGATAGAAGTAGGTGCGGCTGCGGTGGCGGTGCTTCGGCAAGAGTAAATCGTAGACGACTCGACCGGCTTGCTGGAAGAGTTGTTATAAATCATTCAAGTGGATGTTTGGAAGGAGGTGTGCATATGCCGACAATTAGTCAGTTGGTACGCAAAAGTAGAGAAGTAATGGTTAAGAAATCGACTGCTCCGGCTCTGAAAGAATGCCCGCAAAAACGTGGGGTTTGCACCAGGGTTTACACCACGACCCCTAAGAAGCCGAACTCCGCGCTTCGTAAGGTTGCTCGTGTGCGGTTGACGAACGGTATCGAGGTCACTGCTTACATTCCTGGTATCGGTCACAATTTACAGGAGCATTCCGTGGTACTGATCCGCGGTGGCCGTGTAAAAGACTTACCGGGTGTTCGTTACCACATTGTTCGCGGCGCGCTGGATACTGCAGGTGTTCAAGGCCGGAACCAAAGTCGCTCCAAGTATGGTGCGAAAAGACCTAAGAAATAGGTTGAAGCTTAAGAATTTTTAGCAAAGGAGGGATACTATGCCTAGAAAAGGTGCTGTCCCCAAACGTGATGTATTGCCGGATCCGGTGTACAACTCCAAAATACTCACCCGTTTCATCAATAAGGTAATGCTGAGCGGCAAGAAGGGTGTTGCCGAAAGTATTGTATATGACGCTTTTGAAATCGTCCGGGCTAAAACCGGTAAGGATCCTTTGGAAGTGTTTGAGACTGCGTTGAAAAACGTAATGCCGGTATTGGAAGTACGTGCCCGCCGTGTAGGTGGAGCGAACTATCAAGTTCCGGTTGAAGTACGGGCTGACCGTCGTTTGTCCCTTGGTATCCGCTGGCTGGTGAATTACACTCGTCTGCGCGGTGAAAAAACCATGCGCGAACGTCTGGCTGCTGAATTGATGGATGCTGCCAACAATACCGGCGCTGCCATTAAGAAAAAAGAAGATACCCACAAGATGGCAGAGGCTAATAAAGCTTTCGCTCATTACCGCTGGTAAAATTGTCGGGAAGTATGCAACAGTAAGGAGTGATTAGAGTGGCTAGAAAATTCCCGCTCGCGAAAACGCGTAATATCGGCATCATGGCTCACATCGATGCGGGTAAAACGACGACTACTGAACGCATACTGTTTTATACCGGTCGCGTACACAAAATCGGTGAGGTGCACGAAGGCGCCGCTACCATGGACTGGATGGTGCAAGAGCAGGAGCGTGGTATTACCATCACCTCCGCTGCCACCACCGCTGAATGGGACGGACATCGTATTAACATCATTGACACGCCTGGACACGTGGACTTTACCGTTGAGGTAGAGCGCTCCTTGCGGGTGTTGGATGGCTCGGTAGCTGTGTTTTGCGCTAAAGGTGGCGTAGAACCGCAGTCAGAAACAGTTTGGCGTCAGGCTGATAAATATCACGTGCCGCGTATGGCGTATGTAAACAAGATGGACATTTTGGGTGCCGACTTCTATCGCGTTGTCGACATGATGAAAAGCCGCTTGGGTGCAAATGCTGTGCCGATCCAGTTGCCTATCGGCTTTGAAGATACCTTCAAAGGCATGGTTGACTTGGTGGAAATGACGGCGATCGTTTATACGGATGACTTGGGCAAGACGAGCGAAGCGGCTGCAATTCCGGAAGACATGGCTGAACTGGTGGAAACCTATCGTCAAGGTTTGCTGGATGCGGTAGCGGAGAGCGATGATGAGCTCATGATGAAGTATCTGGAAGGCGAAGAGTTGACTGTTGAAGAAATTAAAGCCGGTATCCGCAAGGCTACCATTGCTTGCAAAATGACTCCGGTTGCTTGTGGTTCGTCTTACAAAAATAAGGGCGTACAGCCGCTGCTTGACGCAGTTGTTGCTTATATGCCTGCTCCGATCGATATCCCGCCAATCAAGGGTACTAATCCTGATAACGGTGAAGAAGATGAGCGGGCAGCAAGCGATGAACTTCCGTTCTCGGCGTTGGCGTTCAAAATCATGGCCGATCCGTATGTCGGCAAACTGGCTTTCTTCCGGGTGTATTCCGGCAAACTGGAATCGGGCTCTTACGTTTACAACTCTACTAAGGGTAAGAAAGAACGTATCGGTCGTATTCTCCAGATGCATGCGAATCATCGTGAAGAGATCAGCATCGTCTACACTGGTGATATCGCAGCTGCGGTTGGCTTGAAAGATACAACTACCGGCGATACCTTGTGTGATGATAAAGCGCAAATCGTGCTTGAGTCCATGGTCTTCCCGGAACCGGTTATCTCGGTTGCGGTAGAGCCTAAGACGAAAGCCGACCAGGAAAAAATGGGCATTGCGCTGCAGCGTTTGGCTGAAGAAGATCCGACGTTTAGAGTTCGCACTGACGAGGAAACTGGTCAGACGATCATCGGCGGTGTTGGCGAGCTCCATTTGGAGATCATCGTTGACCGGATGTTGCGCGAGTTCAAGGTAGAATGCAACGTAGGTGCGCCTCAGGTTGCTTACCGTGAAACGATTCGCAAAACAGTCAAGAGCGAAGGCAAGTTCGTTCGTCAGTCCGGCGGCCGTGGCCAATATGGTCATTGTTGGTTGGAACTGACGCCGCAAGAGCCGGGTCAGGGCTTTGTCTTTGAAAACAAAGTCGTCGGTGGTGCGATTCCTCGTGAATACATCAACCCGATCGAGGCTGGTATCAAGGAAGCAATGGAAATCGGCGTTCTTGCCGGTTACCCAATGGTTGACATCAAAGTAACCGTGTTTGACGGCTCTTATCATGATGTTGACTCCTCGGAAATGGCGTTTAAGATTGCCGGCTCCATGGGCTTCAAGTCGGGGTGCCAAAAGGCGAGCCCGGTCATCCTTGAACCATATATGAAGGTAGAAGTTATCGTGCCGGAAGAGTATATGGGCGACGTTATCGGCGACCTGAACTCCCGCCGCGGTCGCATTGAAGGCATGGAAGCCCGTAGTGGTTCCCAGTCGATCAAATCCTTCGTACCTTTGGCGGAAATGTTTGGCTATGTAACGGACTTGCGGTCTAAGACGCAAGGACGCGGCAATTACTCGATGGAATTCGATCATTATGAAGAAGTTCCGAAGAGCATTGCTGAAGCCATCGCTGCTAAAGTAAAAGGCTAATTAAAAACCATTCGATAATAAGGAGGCATTTCTGCAATGGCAAAGAAAAAGTTTGAAAGAAACAAACCCCACGTAAATATCGGCACCATCGGTCACGTCGACCATGGCAAAACTTCGTTGACTGCGGCTATCACCATGGTGTTGGCTAAAGCCGGCGGCGCTGAGTTTATGGCGTATGACATGATCGACAAGGCTCCGGAAGAAAGAGAACGCGGCATCACGATCAACACCGCACACGTTGAGTATGAGACTGAAAAACGTCACTATGCTCACGTTGACTGCCCGGGCCATGCTGACTATGTTAAAAACATGATCACCGGCGCGGCTCAAATGGACGGCGCGATCCTGGTTGTAAGTGCTGCTGACGGCCCGATGCCGCAAACGCGCGAGCATATCCTGCTCTCCCGCCAAGTTGGCGTTCCGGCGATGGTTGTCTTCCTGAACAAGGCTGATCTGGTTGACGACGCTGAGTTGATGGAACTGGTTGAGATGGAAGTTCGTGAACTTCTCTCCAGCTATGACTTCCCTGGCGATGACATTCCTGTAGTTTGCGGCTCTGCCGTAAAAGCTCTGGAATGCGCATGCGGCAAGCGCGAGTGCGCTTGGTGCAGCAAAATCCTCGAACTGATGGACAATGTCGATGAGTACATCCCGACGCCTGCTCGTGCAACGGATAAGCCGTTCCTGATGCCTGTCGAGGACGTGTTCACGATCACTGGTCGCGGCACCGTTGCTACCGGTCGTGTAGAGCGTGGCGAAGTTAAAGTCGGCGAAACGATTGAAATCGTTGGCTTGAGCGAAAAACCTCGTTCGACGGTTGTAACCGGCGTAGAAATGTTCCGCAAACTGCTTGATTCGGCAACGGCTGGCGACAACATCGGCGCACTGCTGCGCGGCGTTGAGCGTAAAGACATCGAACGCGGCCAAGTATTGGCTAAACCGGGTTCGATCAAACCGCACACGAAGTTCAAAGCAGAAGTATATGTCCTGAGCAAAGAAGAAGGCGGCCGTCATACTCCGTTCTTCACTAACTATCGCCCGCAGTTCTACTTCCGTACAACGGACGTAACCGGCGTGGTAAACCTGCCGGAAGGCGTGGAAATGGTTATGCCTGGCGACAACATCCAAATGCACATCGAACTGATCACGACGATCGCAATCGAAGAAGGTTTGCGCTTCGCGATTCGCGAAGGCGGCCGTACTGTCGGCGCCGGCGTTGTAACTTCGATCGACGCATAAGTTGACACTCACGGATATGTGGGGCGACTCTAACCAGTCGCCCCTATATAGAGAAACGATCCCAATGCGATGAGGTGGAAGGTTGCCCGCACGCTGCGGGGGGAATTTCCACTGAGAAATGTCCGTTCAAAGAAACTGGACGATAAGGAGGAAACTTAAATGGCTAAACAACAAAAAATCCGTATACGCCTCAAAGCGTATGATCATAAAGCGTTAGACCAAAGCGCTGCTCGCATCGTAGAAACTGCAAAACGTACCGGTGCAATGGTTTCCGGGCCGATTCCGCTTCCTACGGAGAAAAATATCTTTACGATTCTGCGTTCACCCCATGTTAATAAAGATTCGCGTGAGCAATTCGAAATGAGAACTCACAAACGTCTGATTGACATTCTGGAGCCGACTTCTAAGACCGTCGATGCACTGATGCGTCTCGATCTGCCGGCCGGTGTGGACATCGAAATCAAGCTGTAGGAGGAGGTGGCATAAATGGCTAAAGGAATTCTGGGTAGAAAACTTGGTATGACTCAAATCTTCACTGCAGAGGGCGCATTAATCCCTGTCACCGTAGTGGAGGCGGGCAATAGCATAGTACTGCAGAATAGAACTGTTGAAAACGACGGCTACAATGCAGTGCAGCTGGGCTTTGGCACTGTTAAAGATAAAAAGGTTACCAGACCGATGAAGGGACACTTCGATAAAGCTGGCGTGAAACCGGTAAAGTTTATCCGTGAAATCCGCCTGGCCGCTCCTTCTGAGTATGAAGTGGGCCAAAGCATCGGAGTGGACGTTTTTACTGAAGGCGAAATGATCGACGTATCGGGTGTGGCTAAAGGCAAAGGCTTTGCTGGTTGCATCAAGCGGCACAACTTCGCACGCGGACCGATGGCCCATGGCTCGAAGTCTCATCGTGAGCCTGGTTCAATGGGTCCCCGGATGAGCGGTGGCGGCGGTAAAGTATTCAAAGGCAAAAAACTGCCGGGTCGTATGGGCGGACAAAAAGTAACCGTACAACGTCTGACAGTCGTCCGTGTGGATGCTGAGCGTAACCTGCTCCTGATTAAAGGTGCGGTTCCTGGTCCTAAGGGCGGTTTTGTTATTGTAAAAAATACCGTTAAGCCTCAGAAGTAAAAATCCGGGATGTTCGGTATGCTATCTGATTAGCCGCTGCCGGACGTCGATATCGAAAGGAGGAAGTGCTATATGCCGAAAGTAGCAGTATATGATATTACCGGTGCAAAAACCGGTGATATGGAATTAAATGATAACGTCTTTGGCGTAGAAGTTAACGAAGCTGTGTTGCATCAAGCTTTGATCATGCAACAGGCTAACCAACGTCAGGGCAATGCCTCAACCAAAACAAGAGGTTTGGTTCGCGGCGGCGGTAAGAAACCTTGGAAGCAAAAAGGTACTGGCCGTGCTCGCGCGGGCAGCATCCGTTCTCCGTTGTGGGTAGGCGGCGGTACTACGTTCGGACCTCAACCCCGTTCGTATGCTTTCACCATGCCACGCAAACAACGTCGTCTGGCTTTGAAATCCGCTTTGGCGGCCAAAGTTCTGGGTGGCGAACTGTTGATCCTGGAGGACATCAACTTTGATGCTCCTAAAACCAAGAATGTGGTTAAAATGATGCAAGATTTCAATTTTGCGGATCAAAAAGCACTCATCATCACTGCTGAGTCGATTGAAAACGTAGAAAAGTCTTCTCGCAACATTCCAGGCATCAAAACGATTAATACGATGGGTCTGAATGTCTATGATCTGCTGCATCACAACAAAGTGTTTGTGACGAAAGCAGCTGTCAGCCGCATCGAGGAGGTGCTCGCATAATGGAAAATTTGCGCGATGTACTCATCCGTCCGGTAATCACTGAAAAGTCTTCGGCTCTGATGCAAGAGAACAAATACACTTTCATCGTACCGCTGAAGTCCAATAAGGTAGAAGTTCGGCAAGCGGTTGAGCGTATTTTCAAAGTAAAAGTCTTAGATGTGCACACGCTGCGAGTTCTGGGTAAAACCAAACGCATGGGTCGCCATCAGGGCAAACGTTCCGACTACAAGAAAGCCATCGTTAAGTTGGCTCCTGGTCAGAACATTGAATTCTTCGAAGGGGTCTAACCCCTGATTTTACCGAAAAGGAGGGACTATCATGGCCGTAAAATCATTTAAACCTTATTCCGCCGGCCGCCGTTTCATGACCGTGGCTAGTTTCGATGAAATTACCACAAACAAACCGGAGCGGTCTTTAGTTGAGCGCGTGCTGCAACATGGCGGCCGTAACAACCAAGGTCGCATGACCGTAAGACATCAAGGCGGCGGTCACAAACGCCTGTATCGCATCATCGATTTCAAGCGTAACAAGGATGGCGTACCTGCAAAGGTTGCTACCATTGAATATGATCCTAACCGTTCTGCACGTATCGCGCTGCTGCATTATGCAGATGGCGAAAAACGCTACATTTTGGCTCCTAACGGACTGAAAGTCGGCGACGCGATCATGAATGGCGCAGAAGCTGACATTAAAGTCGGCAATGCACTGCCGATCGTTAATATTCCGGTCGGTACGCAAATTCATAATATCGAACTCAAAATCGGCAAAGGCGGTCAAATTGTTCGTTCCGCCGGTACCAGCGCTCAGCTGATGGCAAAAGACGGAGACTATGCTCTTCTGCGTATGCCTTCCAGCGAACTGCGTAAAGTACACATCAATTGCCGGGCCACAATCGGTCAAGTAGGCAACCTGGAACATGAGAACATCAGCATCGGTAAAGCCGGCCGTTCTCGTTGGAAAGGCATTCGTCCTGCTAACCGTGGTGTAACGATGAATCCTTGCGATCATCCGCATGGTGGTGGTGAAGGCCATTCGCCGGTCGGCCGCAAGCATCCGGTTACTCCTTGGGGCAAAAATGCGATGGGCGTAAGAACCCGCCGCAACAAAACTTCGGACAAGATGATCGTCAAGAGACGGGTCAAGTAATCATAGAGCTTGATCCTCTGATCGCTTAACCAAAGAGAAGGGAGGCTAACCTAATGTCCAGATCGATTAAAAAGGGCCCATATGTACATGAGAGCCTGATGAAGAAGATTGATGCAATGAACGAAAAGGGCGAAAAGAAAGTGGTGAAGTGCTGGTCGCGCAGCTCCACGATTCTGCCGAATTTCGTTGGACATACCATCGCCGTTCATGACGGCCGCAAGCATGTGCCTGTATATGTGACCGAAGATATGGTCGGCCACAAACTGGGTGAGTTCGCACCTACCCGTACGTACAAAGGTCATGCTGGTAACGAAAAATCCACGTCCCTGCGCTAAGCGGACGACTTGCCGGAAGGAGGTTAGTATATGGAAGCTAAGGCAATTGCCAAGCATATTCGCATTTCGCCGCGGAAAGTTCGCATTGTTATCGACCTGATCCGTGGCAAGAATGTTGGAGAAGCATACGCTATCTTGAAACACACACCGAAAGTTGGCTCGGAAGTAGTCATTAAGGTGTTGAAATCTGCTATCGCTAATGCGGAGCATAACTGCGAACTGAATGTTGATAAGCTGTTCGTGTCGGCTGCTTTTGTCGATCAAGGACCTACCATGAAGCGGATTCATCCGCGTTCTCGTGGACAAGCGTTCAAGATTCTGAAGCGCACTAGCCACGTAACACTCGTAGTTAAAGAAAGATAAACTGGTGAAGGAGGGAATTAAATGGGTCAAAAAGTAAATCCCCATGGCTTACGCCTCGGGATCATCAAGACTTGGGATGCCAAATGGTATGCAGACAAGGATTATGCCAAAAATCTTCATGAAGATTTGAAGATTCGCGACCTGATCAAAGAAAAGGCATACGCTGCTGGCGTATCCCGTATCGAAATTGAACGTGCAGCCAACCGCCTTCGCCTCACCATTCATACCGCTAAGCCGGGTATGGTTATCGGTCGCGGCGGCGCAGGCATTGAAGACCTGAAATCCAAGTTGCGCAAACTGACGGACAAGCAACTGGACATCAATATCGCAGAAGTAAAACAACCGGACATGGATGCCGTACTGGTAGCCGAAAACATTGCAGCACAACTCGAAAAGCGTATCGCTTTCCGTCGTGCGATGAAGCAATCGGTTGGTCGCACGATGCGTATGGGCGCTAAAGGTATTAAAGTTATGGTCGGTGGCCGTTTGGGTGGCGCTGAAATCGCTAGAACCGAAGCCTACCGTGAGGGCAGCATCCCGCTGCACACTCTGCGCGCTGACATCCATTACGGCACTGCAGAAGCCGCTACCACCTATGGTCGGATCGGCGTAAAAGTCTGGATCTACAAAGGTGAAGTGCTTCCTGAGGCCAAGAAGGAGAAAGCCGCTGCCGCTGTCGAAGGGGGCGAAAAATAATGTTGTTGCCGAAAAGAGTGAAACACCGCAAACAGTTTCGCGGTCGTATGAAGGGTAATGCCAATAAAGGCAATACTATAAGTCATGGCGAATTCGGCTTGGTGGCGATGGAACCGTCCTGGATCACGAACCGCCAAATCGAAGCCGCTCGTATTGCAATGACTCGTTATATCAAACGTGGCGGTAAAGTCTGGATCAAAATTTTCCCGGACAAGCCGATCACTGCGAAACCTGCTGAAACCCGCATGGGTAGCGGTAAAGGATCGCCTGAATATTGGGTTGCTGTGGTAAAGCCTGGTCGTGTAATGTTTGAAATGGACGGCGTATCCGAAGAAGTGGCTAAAGAAGCAATGCGTCTGGCAGCTCACAAACTTCCGATTCGCACTAAGTTCGTGAAACGCGAAATGGCAGAGGCTCAGCAAGAAGTGGGTGGTGAAGCACATGAAGGTTAAGGACATTCGCGATATGAACGCGACTGAATTGAATCAGAAGCTGGCTGGCTTGAAGGAAGAGCTGTTCAACCTGCGGTTCCAACTGGCTACCGGGCAACTGGAAAACCCCATGCGCATCAAAGAGGTCAAAAAGACCATTGCCCGCATTAAAACCATTCAGCGTGAACAGGAAATCAAGGCTGAGGCCTAACGTTCCATACAACATGACTTGGAAGGAGGCTAATTTTACGTGAGCGAAAACACGATGGATAGAAATGAGCGCAAGACCCGCATTGGCAAGGTCGTTAGCGATAAAATGGACAAGACTGTAGTGGTTGCTGTAGAACGTTTGGTTCAACATCCGCTCTACAAGAAAGCCATGAAGAAAACGATCAAGTTCAAGGCTCATGATGAAAACAACGAATGCCATACTGGCGACACCGTTGAAATCATGGAGACTCGTCCGCTTTCGAAAGAAAAACGCTGGAGAGTCGTTACGGTAATTCAAAAGGCTCAATAACAGGGGTTCGACCTCGAAAAGGAGGGAATAGGAATGATTCAGCAACAGTCTATGCTCGTTGTTGGTGATAACAGTGGTGCCAAACAAATTATGTGCATCCGTGTTCTCGGCGGTTCTTACCGCAGATATGCCAATATCGGCGATATTATTGTAGCAGCTGTAAAAGTTGCTTCTCCTGGCGGTGCTGTAAAAAAAGGCGATGTAGTTAAAGCCGTAGTGGTACGCACTAAAAAAGGCGCGCGCCGTCCAGACGGATCCTACATTCGTTTTGATGAAAACGCTGCCGTCATTATCAAAGAAGACAAAAGCCCGAGAGGTACTCGTATTTTCGGACCGGTGGCGAGAGAACTGCGCGATAAAGATTTCATGAAAATCATCTCGCTGGCACCGGAAGTAATCTAAGCTAGGAGGTGTCCGGAATTGTCAGAAACAAATAAGCTGCACGTTAAAAAAGGTGACACAGTTCTTGTTTTGTCAGGTAAAGATAAAGGCAAAAAAGGCAAAGTCATCGAGGCACTGCCGAAAAAAGGCAAATTGGTAGTAGAGGGCGTCAACAAAGTGAAGCGTCACACGAAACCAAGCCAAAGCATGCCTCAAGGCGGCATCATTGTCAAGGAAGCTGCTATGCACTCCGCAAAGGTTCAGCTGGTATGCCCTTCCTGCGACAAAGCGACCCGCATTAAAAAAACCGCACTGGCCAGCGGCGCCATGGCTCGGACCTGCAAGAAGTGCGGCGAAATCATTGACAAGTAAAGCCGACACGCAGAAAGGAGGTAGCTTCACTTGGTTAGACTGAAAGAAATGTACAATACAGAAGTGGCCAAAGCGATGATGGAAAAGTTTGGCTACAAGAACGTAATGGAAATCCCGAGAGTCGATAAAGTCGTTTTGAACATGGGCGTAGGCGAAGCCGTAGGCAACCCTAAAGCCATGGACGCTGCTCTCGCTGATATGACTCTGATCGCCGGCCAAAAGCCGATCGTGACCAGAGCAAAAAAATCCCTGGCAGCATTTAAGATTCGTGAAGGCATGCCGATTGGTGCAAAAGTGACCCTGCGCGGGGAACGCATGTACCATTTCGTCGACAAGCTGATCAACATCGCTCTGCCTCGGGTGCGCGACTTCCGTGGTGTAAACCCTAACTCCTTTGACGGCCGTGGCAACTATTCCATGGGCGTAAAAGAGCAGTTAATGTTCCCGGAAATCGATTATGACAAAGTCGACAAAATGCGTGGTATGGATATCATTATCGTTACCACTGCTAAAACCGACGAAGAAGCTCGCGAGCTGTTAAGACTCATGGGCATGCCGTTTAGCGCATAGAGAGGAGGGACATTTGTGGCCAAGAAGTCAATGATTGAAAAATGGAGCCGTGAACCTAAATTCAAGGTTCGTCATCACAACAGATGTAAAGTTTGTGGACGCCCGCACGGTTATCTGCGTAAATTCGAAATGTGCCGTATCTGCTTCCGCGAATTGAGCTACAAAGGCGTCATTCCGGGAGTAACGAAGGCAAGCTGGTAAAACTCGACTTGAACTGGAAGGAGGTTGTATTCTATGGTAATGACCGATCCGATTGCCGATATGCTGACTCGTATCCGCAACGCCAACTCGGTATATCATGACAAAGTAGAAATCCCGGCTTCGAAAATTAAAGAAGCTGTGGCCGTCATCCTCAAAGAGGAAGGCTTTGTCAAAGGTTACGAGATGATTCAAGATAGCAAGCAAGGTGTACTGAAGGTTAGCCTTAAGTACGGTCCTAACCGCGAAAAGGTAATTACCGGCCTGAAGCGGATTTCTAAGCCCGGTTTGCGGGTTTATGCCAAAAAAGACCAACTGCCCCGTGTACTGGGCGGCTTGGGTATCGCCATCATCTCCACCTCGAAGGGGATCATGACCGATAAAACGGCGCGCCGCGAAGGCTTGGGCGGCGAAGTCCTCGCTTACGTTTGGTAATTTTGCTAGTTAGGAGGTGCGAATATGTCAAGAATTGGTAGAATGCCGATTGCGATTCCTGCGGGCGTAACCGTCACAATCGATGAAAGCAATCTGGTAGCTGTTAAAGGTCCGAAAGGCGAACTGAGCAGAACGATCCATAAGGATATGATTCTGAAACTGGAAGACAATGTGCTGACAGTAGATCGTCCTAGCGACCAAAAAGAACATAGATCCCTGCACGGCTTGAGCCGTACTTTGATTTCCAACATGGTTGTCGGCGTAACGCAAGGGTTTACTAAAACTCTTGAAATCGTCGGCGTTGGTTACAGAGCGGCTAAATCCGGCAACAAGCTGGCTTTGACCCTGGGCTTTTCCCATCCCGTGGAAGTAGAGCCGCCTCAAGGTCTCAGCATCGACGTACCGGCTCCCAACAAGATTGTTGTATCCGGTACCGATAAAGAAGCCGTGGGTGCACTGGCTGCTAATATCCGCAAATACCGCGAACCTGAACCTTATAAAGGCAAAGGCGTTCGTTACGAGGGCGAAGTTGTCCGTCGTAAAGTCGGTAAAGCTGGCGGTAAAGGCAAGAAATAAAACGGGTTAAGAAAACCTTGAGTGAAAGGAGTGACCACGTTGATTCACAAGCAATCTAAAAATGTAGCACGGAAAAAACGTCATCTGCGCGTACGCAAAACTGTCAAAGGTACTGCGGAAAGACCGCGTCTGAACGTATACCGTAGCTTGAAGAACATTTATGTGCAACTGATTGATGACGTTGCAGGCACTACGTTGCTTGCTGCTAGCAGCCAAGACAAAGAACTTGGTTTGGCGCAAGGCGGCAATATCGAAGCTGCAACGGCAGTTGGCACACTCATCGCCAAACGTGCGGTGGCAAAAGGCTTGAAAACAGTCGTGTTTGACCGCGGCGGTTTCATTTATCACGGACGGGTCGCAGCATTGGCTGCAGCAGCTCGCGAAGCTGGACTCGAATTCTAATACAAAGGAGGTAACGCAATGGCCAGAATTGACTACACTACTCTTGAATTAAAAGAGAAGGTTGTCTTCATAAACCGGGTTGCCAAGGTTGTTAAGGGCGGTCGTCGTTTCTCCTTCAGTGCTCTGGTAGTTGTCGGCGACGAGAACGGCCACGTAGGCGCTGGACTGGGGAAAGCCGGTGAAGTTCCGGAAGCAATCCGCAAAGGCGTTGAAGACGCAAAGAAAAATCTGATTAAGGTGCCTCTGGTTGGTACCACCATCCCTCACCAGGTAATGGGCGTTTTCGGCGCTGGTAAAGTGTTGATGAAACCTGCATCTGAAGGTACTGGTGTTATTGCCGGCGGTCCGGCCCGTGCCGTATTGGAACTGGCTGGTGTCCATGACATCCTTACCAAATCCCTCGGTTCTTCCAATGCCAACAACATGGTGCGTGCAACTCTGACGGGTCTGTCGCAACTGAAGCGGGCGGAAGAAGTCGCTGCACTGCGCGGCAAAACCGTTCAGGAACTTTTGGGTTAAGGAGGAAGTATCATGGCTAAGCTGAACATCACCCTGACCAGAAGCCTTATCGGCCGCCCAGAAGATCAACGGGCTACCGTAAAAGCTTTGGGCCTGAATAAAATGAATAGCTCAGTAACGAAAGAAGGTACTCCAGCCATTCGCGGCATGGTTCGCAAGGTGGAGCATCTGGTTACTGTAGAAGAAGTACAAGACTAAGTTGAGAGGAGGCGCTAATGATGAAATTACACGAATTAGCTCCCGCGCCTGGTTCTAAGAAAGTGCGCACTCGTGTAGGCCGTGGCCTCGGTTCCGGTCTGGGTAAAACCTCCGGCAAAGGTCACAAAGGTCAGAACTCTCGTTCCGGCGGCGGTGTTCGCTCTGGATTCGAGGGTGGTCAAATGCCGCTGTACCGTCGTTTGCCGAAGCGTGGTTTCTACAATAAATTTGGCAAAGAATTTGCTGAAGTTAACGTAGAAACACTGAATCGGTTTGAAGACGGTGCGACAGTTGATCCTGTGGCTCTGATCGAAGCCGGTATTTTGAAAAACGTATGCGATGGCGTGCGTATTCTCGGCAATGGTGAATTGTCCAAGTCCCTGACCGTAATTGCCAATGGCTTTACTAAGTCGGCAGAAGAAAAAATCAAAGCTGCTGGCGGAAAAGTCGAGGTGGTCTAGGTGCTTGCTGCCCTTGCCAACATTGTCAAAATTGCAGAACTCAGACAGAAGGTAGTATTTACTCTGGCCATGTTCATGGTATTCCGCCTTGGTACCCATATTCCCGTACCAGGCGTGAATGCGGCCGTTATCGAGCAAATGTTTACACAAGGTAACCTGTTTGGCCTGCTCGACTTGTTCGCCGGCGGCGCCTTGAGTAAATTTTCGGTGTTTGCAATGAGCATCACTCCCTACATCAATGCTTCCATTATCATGCAGCTTCTTACCGTCGTTGTTCCCACCTTTGAAAGTGGTCTAAAGAAGGCGATGAAGGCCGCAAGAAGATTACCCAGGTTACGCGTTACGGCACGGTCGTGTTGGGCTTTGTCCAGGCGATCGGTATGGCATTTGGCTTAAAGGCCGCCATCATTAACCCGGGTATCGGTTCGATTTTGTTAGTTGCGATTACGCTGACTGCGGGAACTACGTTCCTGATGTGGCTGGGAGAGCAGATCACTGAAAAAGGCATCGGTAATGGCATTTCGCTGATTATCTTTGCCGGTATCGTTTCCGGTTTACCGGGCGGTATTTATAGTATCTATCAATATCTGATGGCTGGAACAATTAGCATTTTCAATGTTTTCTTATTCCTGATCATCGCGTTGGCCATGATTTTGCTGGTTATTGTAATTCAGCAGGGTCAGCGCCGCATTCCCGTCCAGTACGCCAAGCGAATGGTTGGACGGAAAATGCATGGCGGCCATTCTACTCACATTCCGCTCCGGGTCAACCAGGCGGGTGTGATTCCGATCATCTTTGCGTCATCCGTGCTGATGTTCCCGGTGACTATTGCCCAGTTTATTGACATCCCATGGGTAAAAACAGCGGCAGGGTATTTTGCGTGGGGCACGCCGCTACAGTCTTGTCTGTATGCGCTGCTGATCATCTTTTTCACGTATTTTTACACTGCGGTCACTATGAACATATCGGATATGGCAGAGAACATGAAAAAACACGGCGGTTTTATTCCAGGACTACGCCCGGGTAAACCGACTGCTGAATATCTGGATCGCGTAATGACCAGAATTACCCTGGCCGGCGCTATTTTCCTTGCATTCATTGCATTGCTGCCTAACGTGGTAGCTAGCGCGACCAATATTCAAGGGGTATATTTTGGCGGAACCGCACTGTTGATCGTTGTCGGGGTTGCTCTCGACACCATGAAACAGATCGAAGCCCTTGTCCTGATGCGTCATTACCAAGGGTTCATGAAGTAAGGGGGAGCGTACCATGTATATCCTGTTAATGGGCCCGCCTGGCGCCGGTAAAGGCACACAGGCGGCCGAGCTGGTAAGCAAGTTTGCTATTCCGCACATTTCCACCGGTGACATGTTTCGCGCCGCCGTCAAAGAACAGACTGAGCTCGGCAAACAGGCGAAAGCTTGCATGGATGCCGGCCAGCTGGTACCCGACAGTGTGACCATCGGTATTGTCAAGGAACGGTTGGCACAGGATGACTGCTCAAAAGGCTTTATCCTGGACGGCTTTCCGCGGACCCTTGAGCAGGCGAACGCTTTGGATCAAACCTTAGCCGAACTTCGCATCAAGGGCAGCAAAGTTGTCAATATCACCGTTCCGACGGAAGAATTGGTAGCTCGTTTGACGGGTCGCCGAATTTGCAAAGGTTGCGGCGCTACATTTCATGTAATGTTCAATCCTTCGCAAAAAGGCGAGTCTTGCGACAAATGCGGCGGTGAGCTGTATCAGCGCGCCGACGATAACGAGGAAACGGTAACGAAGCGGTTGACCGTTTACCTGGATCAGACAAAACCGCTGATCCAGTATTACCAAGACAAGGGAATCTATACCGAAATCGATGGACTTCAATCGATCGATAAGGTGTTGGCGGATATCGTCACAAGCCTGAGGGGCGAATAGTTATGATCATCCTAAAATCGGAGCGGGAGATTAGTTACCTGCGTGATGCCGGACAGATCGTAGCGGAAACCCTGGCTGAGGTAAAAAAAGCTGTCAAACCCGGAGTCACTACGCTGGAACTGGATCATATTGCCGAAAAATATATCCGAGGTCGCGGTGCGATTCCTGCCTTCAAAGGATATCACGGTTTTCCGGGAACGATATGCGCTTCCGTCAACGAAGAGGTGGTGCATGGAATTCCCGGGCCACGGAAACTGAAAAGCGGTGACAACATCAGCATTGATGTTGGCGCAGTCATCAACGGTTATAACGGCGATGCTGCGATCACTGTTCCGATCGGTGAAGTGGATGCTGAAGTGCAAAAGCTTTTGCAAGTAACGGAAGAGTCTTTGTTCAAAGGCATTGAAAAGGCTGTGGCCGGCAATCGGTTAAGCGACATTTCTCACGCCGTCGAAGCGCACTGTAACCAGTTTGGTTTCGGCGTTGTGCGGGATTATGTTGGACATGGTATTGGACGCAACATGCATGAAGATCCCCAGGTTCCCAATTATGGGCCACCTGGCCGCGGCCCGCGCTTGAAATCAGGCATGACTTTGGCCATAGAGCCGATGGTTAACCTGGGCACTCATGAAGTGAAGACCTTAGCGGATGATTGGACGGTGGTGACTCGGGACGGCAAGCGTTCCGCTCACTTTGAGCACACCATCGCCATCACCGATGGTCAGCCGGAAATTTTGACCAAGCTATAGGAGGCAACTCGGGTGCCAGGTAAGACATTGACAGTTGGCCAACTGGTGGAAAGTATTGCCGGAAGAGATGCCGGAAGATGGTATCTCGTCGTCGGAGCGAAAGAGAAGTGGATGCTGCTGGCCGACGGTCGGCGGCGGAAACTGAGCGAGCCTAAGACGAAACAGCGCCGGCATGTAAAAACTCTAGGGTATAGTGATGAGGAATGGTTGGATAAAATCAACGCTGATACGCTCAGCGATGAGGACGTTCGCCAGATCCTAAATGATTTTAAGAAGCGGTCGAGGGGGGATTCTCGTGTCCAAGCAGGATGTTATCGAGGTTGAAGGCAAGATTATCGAAGCCTTGCCGAATGCGATGTTCCAAGTAGAACTAGAAAATGGGCATGTTATATTGGCTCATGTATCCGGCAAAATCCGCATGAATTTTATTCGGATTCTGCCTGGAGATCGAGTAACTGTGGAACTCACGCCTTATGATTTAAAGCGTGGCCGGATTACCTACCGTTTCAAATAGCGGATTCGCGGCAGGCGTTCGGATTCCGCAAGCAATGAAAAGGAGGACAAGGCAAATGAAAGTAAGACCTTCGGTCAAACCCATTTGTGAAAAGTGCAAGGTTATCAAACGCCATGGAAACGTAATGGTGATTTGCGAGAATCCCAAGCATAAACAAAAACAAGGATAAAGATAGGAGGTGCAAGCTGCATGGCACGTATTGCCGGGGTAGACTTACCGCGTGATAAGAGAATCGAAATTGCATTAACATACATTTTCGGTATCGGAAACACCTTTGCTAAGGAAATCTTAGTAACGACCGGAATCAGTCCGGATACCCGTACCCGTGATCTCACGGAAGAAGAAGTTGCCAAACTGCGTGAAGTAATTGATAAAAATTACAAAGTAGAAGGCGACCTGCGTCGGGAAGAACAACTCAACATTAAACGTCTCATCGAAATCGGCTGCTATCGCGGCAGACGGCATCGTATGGGTCTGCCGGTTCGCGGTCAACGCACCAAGACCAATGCACGTACGCGCAAAGGTCCGAAGCGGGCTGTCGGTATGAAACGCAAAAAGTAGTAAAGGAGGGATAACGCGTGGTTGCTAAAAAAGCAGTTAGACCTAAACGTAAAGAACGTAAAAATATTGAAACCGGTATTGCTCACATTCGTTCGACTTTCAACAATACGATTGTGACAATCACCGATACCAAAGGCAACGCCCTGTCGTGGGCAAGCGCCGGCGGTCTGGGTTTCAGAGGCTCCCGCAAAAGCACTCCTTTTGCTGCCCAAATGGCTGCCGAAGTAGCTGCTAAAGCTGCAATGGAGCATGGTCTGAAATTAGTTGAAGTATTCGTAAAGGGTCCTGGATCAGGCCGTGAAGCTGCGATTCGTTCCCTGCAAGCCACTGGTCTGGAAGTTGCGCTGATTAAAGACGTAACGCCGGTACCGCACAATGGCTGCCGTCCGCCGAAGCGGAGAAGAGTATAAGGAAACCGGGAGGTGTTTAACAGACATGGCTAGATATATTGGACCTGTATGCAGACTGTGCCGTCGGGAAGGCGTCAAGCTGTACCTCAAAGGCGACCGTTGCTACAGTGATAAATGCGCTTTCGCTAAGCGCGCCTATGCTCCTGGTCAACATGGCCAAGGCCAAGCGCGTAAAAAAGTATCCGAGTATGGCGTGCAAATGCGTGAAAAGCAAAAAGTTCGTCGTATTTACGGCGTACTGGAAGGTCAATTCCGCAAGTATTTCGAAAAAGCGGATCGCCAAAAAGGCGTTACCGGCGTAAACTTGTTGGTATTGCTGGAAAGAAGACTCGACAATGTCGTCTTCCGTCTGGGCTTTGCCAACAGCCGCACGCAAGCAAGACAATTGATCCGTCATGGTCATTTCCTCGTGAACGGCCATCGCGTTGATATCCCGTCTTACTTGGTACGCAGCGATGAAACCATCGTAGTGGCGGAAGGCAGTAAAGAATCTCCGTTGATCAAGGAAATCGCTGAGAACCTGGCTGGCAAGAATGTTCCGGCTTGGCTCGAAATGAACGCTGCCGATATGACCGGCAAAGTTCTGCGCCTTCCTGCTCGCGAAGAAATCGACGCACCGGTTGCTGAGCATCTGATCGTCGAACTGTACTCCAGATAATTGCTGGACCGTCATCATTGTGCCCTCAGTCGTGGGTATAGCGTAACTTGAGAGTACGCAAAGAGGAGGGTTTTATCCACATGATGGAAATCGAAAAACCGAAGATTGAAATCGTGGAAATCAGTGAAGACAACCGGTACGGCAAGTTTGTCTGCGAGCCTCTGGAAAGAGGATACGGCACCACCCTAGGCAACAGCCTGCGCCGTATTCTCCTGTCTTCGCTACCTGGTGCCGCTGTCACGTCTGTTAAGATTGACGGCGTTCTCCATGAGTTCTCCACGATCCCGGGTGTGCGGGAAGATGTCACCGACATCATTCTCAACTTGAAGACCTTGTGCCTTAAAATGCACACAGATGAACTGAAGGTTATTCGGATCGATGTGCAAGGAGAGAAAGAAGTAACTGCAGCCGACATCCTTTGCGATGCGGATGTGGAAGTTCTGAATCCCGAATTGCATATCGCCACCGTAGATTCCAGCGGTTCACTGCGCATGGAACTCACTGTTGAGCGTGGTCGCGGTTATGTACCTGCTGATAAGAACAAACGCCCTGATCAAGTCATCGGAATTATTCCGATCGACTCCATTTTCTCACCGATTCAACGTGTGAACTATCAGGTAACGGCTACCCGCGTCGGCAATGTCACAGACTATGACAAACTGACGATGGAAGTCTGGACGGATGGAAGCTTGCGCCCGGAAGAGGCTGTCAGCAAATCTGCCAATATCATGATTGCACATTTGAAACTGTTCCAAGGCTTGTCCGGCGTGACAGTGGAAGAAGATGGCCTCGACAGCACCTTTACGGAAGTTGTCGAAGAGGGCAATTCGAAAGTCATGGAAATGACGATCGAAGACCTGGATTTGTCGGTTCGTTCTTACAATTGCCTGAAGCGGGCTGGCATCAATTCTGTTGCCGATCTGGTTCAACGCAGTGAAGACGACATGATGAAGGTGCGTAACCTTGGTCGCAAATCCATGGAGGAAGTCAAGAAAAAGTTGGTTGAACTGGGCCTTGGCCTCAGGGATACTGAAGAATAAAGGGAGGGAAGAAAATGGCCTACAGAAAGTTGGGACGTGATAGCAGCGCCCGTAAAGCGTTGTTTCGCAGCATCTTAACTTCCTTCTTTGCATATGAGCGCATTGAAACAACCGAAGCGAAAGCTAAGGAAATCAATGGTCTTGCTGAGAAATTGATTACTCTGGCTAAGCGTGGCGACTTGCATGCCCGCCGTCAGGTGTTATCTTACCTCTTAGACGAAGAAGTAGTTACAAAACTGTTTGAAACCATTGCACCCAAATACGCAACCCGTCAGGGCGGCTACACCCGTGTGTTAAAACTCGGACCCCGTCGCGGCGATGCAGCACCCATGGCAATTTTGGAATTGGTGTAATAACCAAGAACGAAACCAGGTGGCCAATGTCCGGTAACGGCGCGTTGGCTGCCTGGTTATTGTTGGTCTATCCGCCGGTTAGCGGCGGATAACCGCAATTTCGCCGTAGGGTGAAATTGCTGCGGTGCATTGAAGAAGGCGGTCTGCAAAGGCCGCCTTTTGCTGCATCCGAAAGGAAAAAAGCAGATTCACTCCAATCGAGGGGGAAGCTAGAATGAACGACTTTATTAGCGTGAAAAATCTGTGCCATTCTTACGTTTCGCATGGCGGCGTAGAGATCAGGGCGCTTGAAAATATAAATTTGACCATTGGCAAGGGCGAATTTGTCGCTGTCATTGGCAGCAATGGCTCGGGGAAATCGACATTGGCTAAACATTTTAACGCGCTGCTGCTTCCTACGAGCGGCGAGTGCGTGATAAACAATATGGCGACGCAGGCGATGGAGAACTTGTGGCAGATTCGTCAGCAAGTGGGAATGGTCTTTCAAAACCCGGACAACCAGATCGTCGCAACGACCGTAGAAGAAGACGTCGCCTTTGGCCCGGAAAATCTCGGCATGGAGCCGGTGCGAATCCGTCAGAATGTGAGTGAGGCGCTGGAAGCGGTCGGCATGACGGCGTTTCGTCGTCACAGCCCGCATCTTTTGTCAGGCGGACAGAAGCAACGCGTCGCGATTGCCGGCGTACTGGCGATGCATTCGACCTGTCTGGTCTTGGATGAGCCGACCGCGATGCTCGATCCCAAGGGTCGCCAAGAAGTGATGCGAACCGTGAAAAAATTGCACGGCGAGGAAAATATTACGCTGATTTATATCACTCATTTCATGGAAGAGGCGGTGCAGGCGGATCGCGTTATCGTGATGGACAATGGTCGCCTTGCTTTTGAGGGAACGCCGCGCGCCGTCTTCAGCCAGGTAAAGCGTCTCAAAGCGCTCGGGCTTGACGTCCCGGTCGCCGCGGATATGGCGGAACAGCTGCGACAGGAGAAAATGGCGTTGCCGCCGGATATCATAACGGACGAAGAACTGGTGGTGGCGTTATGTCGATAAACGTAAAAAAAGTAAGCTATACTTATATGGCGCATACGCCGATGGCGCAGACCGCGCTGCAGGAGATCGACCTGACGATTGCGCCGGGCGAATTTGTTGGCGTGATTGGGCATACCGGTTCTGGAAAATCAACCTTGATGCAGCATTTGAATGGCCTCTTGAAGCCGAGCGAAGGCAGCGTCTGTGTTGGCGGACAGGATTTGCACGCCAAGACGGAAGAGGCGAAAAAGGCGCGGCACTCGGTCGGCATGGTGTTTCAGTATCCGGAGCATCAGCTCTTTGAAGAAACGATTTATGACGATATTGCTTTTGGCCCGCGCAATCAAGGGCTGTTGGCGGAAGAAATCGAACAGCGCGTTCGACGGGCCATGGACTTTGTCCGTCTGGATTTTGACAAATTTGCCAAACGTTCGCCGTTTCAACTTTCCGGCGGACAAATGCGCCGCGTCGCAATTGCCGGCGTCATAGCGCTCGAACCGCGTTATCTGATTCTGGATGAACCATCAGCGGGTCTCGATCCGAAAGGGCGCGAAGATATCTTTCGGCAAATCATGCAGCTGCATCAGGACACAGGCATCGGGGTTGTTTTGGTGACGCATAATATGGAAGATGTTGCGCGCATGGCGCAGCGGTTGATTGTAATGAACAAAGGGAAAATTATGCTCGATGGCAGCCCGCGCCATATCTTTCAACATCAGCAGGACGAGCTGCGCGTAAGCGGACTCGATGTTCCGCCGCTCACGTTGTTGATGGAAAAAATATGCGCCGCCGGAATTGCTGCCGACGTGGGCTCGCTGACTGTAGCGGAAGGCGCGCGCAGCATCCTGGCTGCCGGGGGGAGGAAGCCGCAATGATAAGCGACATTATGTTAGGACAATATCTGCCGGGTGATTCGGTGATCCATCGTCTCGACCCGCGCAGCAAGATTATAGCGACTTTCATTTTCATCAGTAGTATCTTTATGGCGGAAAATTACGCCGCTTATGGGGTGTTGACGTTTTTTGCTTTCGGGGCGATTGCGCTCGGACGGATTTCTGCCCGCGTAATGCTTCGTTCGGTGCGGCCGCTTTGGGTCATTCTTGCATTTACGTTGGCGATTCATATCCTAACGACAAACGGTACGGTGCTTTATAGCGCCAAATTCATCACAATCACGCAGGAAGGGATCCGCCAGGGCATCTTGATGTCGCTGCGACTGATCCTGCTGATCTTGATGTCGTCACTGCTGACCTTTACCACTTCACCGATCGCGCTTACGGACGGCATCGAGACCTTGTTGAACCCATTCCGTCGCCTGGGTCTGCCTGCACATGAGCTGGCAATGATGATGACAATTGCGTTGCGATTCATACCTACGCTGCTCGAAGAGACGGATCGCATCATGAAGGCGCAAATGGCCAGAGGCGCCGATTTTTCTACCGGCAATCCGATCAAGCGCGCCAAAAGCATGGTACCGCTCTTGGTGCCGCTTTTTATCAGCGCCTTCCGGCGCGCCGACGAATTGGCGATTGCAATGGAAGCGCGCTGTTACCGCGGCGGCGAATCGCGAACGCGCATGAAGGAACTGCGCCAGGGGCCGCTTGACGTCGTCGCCTATGCGGCCAGTCTTTTGCTTGTTCTTCTTCTGGCGATCCTGAAATGGAAACCGGAGGTTTTGCTATGCTGAAAGAGCGGAACCTGAAGATTGTGGTCGCCTATCAGGGAACGGCTTACCATGGTTTTCAATGGCAGGAAAATGCGCTGAGCATTCAGCAGGTACTGGAAGATCGTCTGATGCCTCTTTTTGGGCATTCGATCAAAATCGCCGGTTCGGGCCGTACCGATACGGGGGTTCATGCCTATGGCCAGGCGATTAGTCTGCGTACGACCGGGACGATACCCGCGGAACGGATTCCGCTTGCCTCGCGCGGCCATCTACCCAATGATATCGCAATTGTCAGCGCCGAAGAAGTCGCAGAGGATTTTCATGCCCGGCACAGCGCGACCAGTAAAGTCTATGAGTATCGCTTGTATCATGGCAAACAGCCGGATCCGTTCCGGCGTGACTTGGCCTGGCACTACAGTCGGAAAATGGATCTTGCTGCGATGCAGGAAGCGCTTCGTTATGTGGAAGGCACGCATGACTTTACTGCGTTTCAAGGCGCCGGCGGTCACCAGATCAATACGGTGAAGACGATTTACGAAGCAAGCATTCAGGCTGTTGCCGATGAATATCTTTTCCGCTTTTGGGGCAACGGGTTTCTTTATCATATGGTTCGTTGCCTGGTCGGCACGGTTGTCGCGATCGGCATCGGCCGGAAAAAAGCGGCGGAGATGCCGCTGATTCTCGAGTCGCGCAATCGAAAAATGGCCGGTATGACAGCACCGGCGCAAGGGCTCTATCTAAAGGAAGTGTTTTATACATGAGGCTTGTCATACTGGAAACGGGCGTACTGGCTCTTTTGGGCGGCAGCCTATTTGCCTGCAGCTCGATGCCGCTGCCATGGATGCTGGGAGCCGTCACCGCATTGCTGCTTTGGAACACGACGACTCGGCGCAAGGTGCGCTGGCCGGTCAGTTTTTGCTATGCGGGGATGCTCGTGATCGGCTATAGCGTCGGGCGCACCTTTACGCCTTCGACGCTGGCGAATGTCGCTGCCAATTTGGGCGCGATGCTGGCGGCGACGATTGGCGTCATCCTCTTTAGTTTGCTGCTAGGCTGGTTTACGCACCGACATACGGGCATCTCGCTGGCGACCGGTTTGATCGGTACGCTGCCCGGCGGTTTGTCGCAGGTTACGATTTTATGCCGTGAAATCAAAGAAACGGATTTGACGGTGGTCTTATTCATGCAAACCTTTCGCTTATTAGCGGTAATCTTTGTGGTACCGTTCGTTGCGATAAAAGGACTCGGCGGCAAGGCGGCCGCAGTGGCGGTACTGCCGGGAACACAGTTCACGCTTTCTTTGCCGCAGGTTTTCGAAGTGGCAGTCCTGATTGCGCTAAGCGGCTTCCTTGCCCGCTTGCTGCGTTTGCCGACGCCGTTTTTGCTAGGTCCGATCTTGATGGCGGCCGGTATCGTACTGAGCGGCTTTCCCGTACCTCCGGCCCCTAAACCCTGGCTCAATGCGGCGCAGCTTTCCGTCGGCGCATACACCGGAGCTAGGGTTCAACTGGCGGACTTGAAGAACTGGCGAAAACTGCTGCCGCATACGATTTTGAATGTGGTCGCGCTGATGCTGCTTTGCCTCGGTTTCGGCTGGTTCTTAGAACGCTGGGGCGGTCTTGATATTGCGACCGCATTTCTTAGCATGGCGCCGGGCGGAATGGCGGAAATGAGTCTGACTGCGATGACGATCGGCGCGGATCTTTCCGCAATCGTTGCTTTTCAATTATTTCGCCTGCTCTTTTTATTGTTGATCGCGACGCCGCTGTTAAAAATGTGGTTGCTGCGTGCGCAGCAAAAAAGACTGCGATAAAAAGTAAAAGTTATTGACAATAGCTGCTATTTTTATTACAATAGCTCTATGAGATTTTTGCCATGAATTCCGTTAGCCCCGGAAGACTCATAGAAAAAAATCACTATATTTAGAAATGTTGTGACAAGGAGGGAGATCGCATGAAAACTTTTATGGCGAATGCCTCTAACATCGAGCGCAAGTGGTATGTTGTAGATGCAGAAGGCAAAACATTAGGTAGATTAGCCGCAGAAGTTGCAAAAGTACTTCGCGGCAAACATAAACCTACTTTTACTCCGCATGTGGACACCGGTGATCATATCATCGTTGTGAACGCTGACAAAATCGTGTTGACTGGCAAGAAATTGATCCAAAAGACCTATTTCCGCCATTCCGGTTATGTTGGTGGCACTACGTTCACTACTGCCGGTCAAATGTTGGCCGACAAGCCGGAGCGTATGGTAGAACTGGCGATCAGAGGCATGCTGCCGAAGAATCGTCTGGGACGTCAAATGTTCCGCAAGTTGAATGTATATCGCGGTGCTGAGCATCCGCATGCAGCTCAACAACCAGAAGTACTTGAAATTAACGTAAGATAATCCGGAAGGAGGAACACACAAATGGCATTGGTTACATACTACGGCACTGGTCGGAGAAAAACCTCGGTTGCCAGAGTTCGTCTGGTTCCGGGTGAAGGCAAGATTGTCATTAACGGACGCGAACTTGGCGCTTACTTCGGTCGCAAAACGTTGGAACTCATCGTTAAGCAACCTTTGGAAGTAAGTGAAACTCTTGGTAAATATGATGTAATTGCAAAAGTTGAGGGCGGCGGCCCGTCTGGTCAAGCCGGCGCTGTTCGTCATGGTATCTCTCGCGCTCTGCTTCTGGTAGACGCTGAATACCGTCCTGTTCTGAAGCAAGCTGGCTTCCTGACGCGCGATCCGCGCGAAAAAGAGCGTCGTAAATACGGCCTCAAGAAAGCTCGTAAAGCTTCGCAGTTCTCGAAACGTTAATTGTTTCAAAGCCTCCATCGAAAGATGGAGGCTTTTTTTTGTTCGACAGCTCAAAAAGCGCCAGCTGCTTCGTTGCTCCTGCGGTTCTTTGCTTGCGTACATCCAGTCGCGGCGCTGCAGAATCCTCGTCGCGCGTCTTATGACGTTTTTTGAGCAGCCTCAGGCAAAGTAAGGAAAGCTTGCGACGATGGTTAAAGACGCATATCTGCCGCGAAAGAGAGAGGAAGAATTTTAGTATAGTACGAGGGTGGGGATTGAAATTTTCACTCCTGTGAAGCAGGTTGTACTGCCTGACTTCATCCTTTGGCGCCATGTGCTGAACGGTTGGTATTTGCGAGAATCGTTGACGGATGATGCCGCTTTCGAGTTGGAGCGGCATCGATGTGGCTTATGATAGCTCGATCCTGGTCGATAGCTTAGCCTGTCGTTGCGGGAAAAGAGCGTTCAGGCGACACTTTGGGAAGTGCGGCGTGAGCAGGTGTTGAAGGCGGAGTGGTTTTACGGCAAAGGAAAATGGGATTCATAAATTTTTTCCAGACTTTTTATAAAAATATATTTGACAGCGTGTTTTTGTTATGGTAACATAATAAATGTCGCTGAAAGATGTGATATATGCGGTCGTGGCGGAACGGCAGACGCGCTAGCCTCAGGAGCTAGTGGGGGCAACCTCGTGGTGGTTCAAATCCACTCGACCGCACCAGAAAAAATAACCTTCGAGTGATCGGAGGTTTTTTCTTTTAGTGTCTGTTGATTGAAATGCGCAGTCTTTACCAGCAGATAAGCAGGAATTTTAAGTTTTGAGTCTAATATATAATAATGGAATTTTACAAGAGGCGGAAGGGAGAACTTTAATGAAACGAATTGTCAGTGCTTTAATTTTTACGATGTTATTTACTGTTGCAGGAGTTGCTTCAGCAAGTTTGGAGGACACCCGTGCTACAATTGCCCAGCAATATGGCGATTATCGCTTAGTTATCGATTCTGATAATCAACTTTGGACGAAAGCGGATTGGGAGGAGAAAGGGTATAAGAAAACTAAAGCTGGCGCATACACCTACTCTTTTGTCCGTCAAGGTCTTCATTTTTCGATGGAAGTGATGTATGACAGCGATAAGCCGGAAGGTTTGGTTCGTATTCAGCGGATTACGCCAGACATGCCAATTAAGGTGAAAGAATTGCGTCAGTACTTCCCGGAAATGGTTCCATTGTTAGAACATCCTAAAGCAGTACCGTTTGTTACTTTTCGTTCGTTGAGCCGTCAGTTCCAGGAATTAGAGTCGCAGGTGCGCATGGGTGTGCTTGTTCGTGAACTGAAACGTGACTATTTTACGATGTTGGCATTTAATATTCAAAACGAAGGTCGTTTGATTGGTCAGGCAGAGGAAGTAAGCGGAGATACTTACATTCGAGAATTTACGATTGAAAAAGCATTCCGGACCGCTGTGCATGATAAGATGGACAGTAATTCTCCGGAGTGGAAAAAAATCAAAAACTTTTTTTAATAAAAAATAGGGAGACGCCGTAACGGCGTCTCCCTATTTTTTATTAAAAAGACGCAAAACTGCATCAAGAAATCAGCTTTGCGTTTTTTCTTGAATTCAATTCGCCAGCCAGACGGGTGTTAAACGCGCTTCTTCGGCAGCCTGGGGGCCGAGGTAGTTGTATTTGACCATTGCCCCTAAGACGATGGCCTGTCGCTGCTTAGCGGCCTGGAAATTAACGTAGGGGGAATTGAGGGAGGGTGCGTTTGGGATGCCGGCGAGCAACGCAGCTTCCGGAAGGTTGAGATTGGCAGGCGGTTTGCCGAAATAGATCTTCGCGGCCGGTCCGATGCCGTAAGCGCCGGAACCGAAATAAATGCTGTTCAGATACATCTCGAGAATTTCCTCTTTAGAATAACGCAGCTCCATATCGACCGCGAGAACGAATTCCTCCGCTTTACGAGTGATGGTCTTATCCTGTGAGAGAAATAAGTTTTTGATCAGTTGCTGCGTGATCGTGCTTGCGCCTTCGGCGTAACCGCCTGCCTGTACGTTGACTAAGGTGGCGCGGAGGATTCCTTCGAAATCGAAACCGACATGATTGTAAAAGCGGTGATCCTCTGTTGCGATGACGGCTTGCTGCAGCGTGAGAGGAATGTCTTTTATTTTTACATAGTTTCGGCGATCCAATTTGTTTTCTACCGCGCTCTTGAGAGCGAGAATTCTCCAGAACCGATCCCAGGCGCCGGCGGCTTCATTAACGCTGACCGCTGTATCGGCAGGCAAAACGGCGGCAGTCGAAGTAGGCAGGGTGGAAGACCATTTTTGCCATAAGGTGGCTCCGCCGCTGATGCCGAAGGAAATCAGAAATAAAACGCATAATACCAATAAGAAACGGAAAATCCGCAACGTGAGGCCCCCTTCTTGATTATCAGATAAAACAATTGTACCTTATCGGGGTTGGCTTTGGCTAGTCGGCAGGAGTTTTTTGCTTGTTTATGGAAATTATTGTTATGGATCTGAGGCGAGAACGGGAGAAAAAGGATGTGAACGATATGGGTACGATTATTGCCGGAGCATTGCTGCCTCACCCGCCGGTCATGGTGCCGGAAATTGGGCAGGAGGAAGTTGAAAAAGTGCGCAAAACAGTCAATGCTGTGCGCCAGGTTGCGGAGTACATCAACAAATATAAACCGGATACGATCATCATCATCTCGCCGCATGGGCCGTTGTTTCGCAATGCCGTGGGAATTTCACGTATACCGGCGCTGTGCGGCAATTTCAGCCGCTTTGGCGCGTCTGAAACGGCGCTGGAATTTGCCAATGATTGCAAACTTGCGCTGCGCATCGGCGGACAGTGCGAGAAAAAAGGGATTCCGGTGGTTAATATTGATGAAGAGTCGGCGGAGCGTTATCGTCTCTCGGTTGAGCTTGATCATGGCGCGCTGGTGCCGCTCTACTATTTACGCGATGCGGGCTTTAAAGGCGAGATCGTCTATCTGTCGGTGGGCATGCTTGAGTATCAGCAAATGGAAAGGTTCGGGATGGCGGTTCAGGAAGCGGTCCGCCTTAGCGTCAAGCGCGTTGTCGTTATTGCTTCCGGCGATTTGTCGCATCGTCTCGCTGTGGATGCGCCAAACGGTTACAGTCCCCGCGGCAAAGAGTTTGACGAGCTTGTCTTAACGGCTGTACGCGATAACAGCCTTCAGCTGCTGCATCGACTGGCGCCGGATTTGGTGGAAGAAGCGGGGCAGTGCGGTTTGCGGCCGATCTTCTTTTTGCTCGGCGCGCTGACGGGAATTAAAACAAAAGTCGAGTTGCTTTCCTATGAAGCGCCGTTCGGCGTTGGGTATGCGGTCGCGATTTACAAGCCGTTTCTCGATGCCAAGGGAGGTGCCGTATGAACGAAGTGCATAGCGAGGCGGTCGAGTTGGCGTGGTCGGCACTGCGCAACCATTTGCAGGCTGGTGAAAGGACTGAACGTCCCGAATGCTGGCCGGAGGAACTGTCCGGCCAGGCCGGCGTATTTGTTTCTTTAAAAAAACAGGGACGTCTGCGCGGCTGCATGGGAACGTTTGAACCGACGCAGCGAGACGTTGCGCATGAAATCATCCGCAATGCGGTGATGGCGGCGACGCAGGATCCGCGTTTCCCTAAGGTAGAGGAAGCGGAATTGGCGGAAATCGAGATTTCGGTTGATGTGCTGACGCCGCCGGAAGAGATTGAAGATGCGGGGCAACTTGACCCGGCGCGCTATGGACTGATTTTAAAAAGCGGTTGGCGCAAGGGGCTGCTGCTGCCGCAGCTCGAAGGCGTCGACACCGTAGAGGAACAAATGGCCATCGTCCGGCAAAAAGCGGGCATCGTTCCCGGTGAAGCGGTCACGATGTATCGCTTTACAGTCACTCGCTACCGCTGAATCCGGCAACTGTGGCGGAAAGGAGCCAAGCGATGCAGGAAGCGATGTACTATGAAACGAAAGAAGCGGCAACGGTGAAGTGCCGCTTGTGTCCGAAGCACTGCGTCATAAGAGACGGGCAAAGCGGCGCTTGCCGGGTTCGGCGCAATGAAGGCGGACGCTTATTCAGTCTGAATTACGGCCGTTGTTCCGTCTGTGCGCTTGATCCGCTAGAAAAAAAGCCGCTCTATCACTTCTACCCCGGACGAAAGATTCTGTCGCTTGGCACCTTTGGCTGCAACATGAGCTGTCGCTATTGCCAGAACTGGACGTTATCGCAGCGAGAAGCGGCAACGAATGAGCTGTCGCCGGAAGAAGCGGTTTCCTTGGCGCTGCGTCAGCGCGAGGCGGGCAATATCGGATTGGCTTACACGTATTCGGAACCGGTCGTCTGGTATGAGTATGTGTGGGATACGGCGCGGGCGGCCAGGGAGGCGGGGCTGAAGAACGTTGTCGTCAGCAATGGTTTTATAAGCCGGGAACCTTTAAAAAAGTGGCTTGAAGTGGTCGATGCGATGAACATTGACGTCAAAGCGTTCAATAAAGAATTTTACCGCAAGCTTTGCGGCGCGGAATTAGCGCCGGTGCTAACGTGCGTAGAGACGGCCGCCAGGCACTGCCATGTTGAAATAACAACGCTGTTGATACCGGGGTATAATGATGAGCTGGCGGAAATTGAAAGTATGGCGCGTTGGCTGGCCGGCATCAATCCCGCTATTCCGCTGCATCTGACGCGCTACCATCCGGATTATCAGTTCGCTGCGCCAAAGACGCCGCTGAGCACGCTGCGCGCGGCGCAGGAGACGGCGCGAAAGCATTTGCACTATGTTTATATCGGTAATGTGGCAGGCGAAGACCGACACAGCCGCTGCCCGCATTGTCAAACGATGCTGCTGGATCGTTCGGCGGAATTTTTGCAAAGCGAGCTGGGGCAGGAATGTCTGCACTGCGGCGCGAAGATTCAGTTCACGGGGCCATATTTGTAGGAAGGGGAAGAAACTTATGAATTTTGAGGCGAAGAGGTAAGGAAGGGGAGAGTGAATTTAACTATAAACTCTTTTCCTTTCTTTTATATCTTCGTGCCTTTGTGTTGCAAGATTCAAAAGTAAGTTTATGAAAAAAGTTGCAATCATCATTGCATTATTATGCAATGATGATGTATAATTAAAACAGTGCAAGGGAGGTATGGATATGAAGGTCAGTATTATAGGCGCTACCGGTTATGCCGGAGCTGAACTTATTCGTTTGGTTGCCGCCCACCCGGAGGCGGAACTTCTCCATATTACGTCGGAAAGCAGCACTGGACAGGCGATCGACCAGTTATATCCGCATTTGCGCGGTCTGGAAGACAAGGTGCTCGGCAGCATGAATCAATTGGAAGAACTTGCGCAAAGTGATCTGGTTTTCATCGCACTGCCGCATGGGCATGCGATGACCAGCGGCAAAGCGCTCTCGGAAGCGGGCGTCAAGGTCATCGACTTGGGCGCGGATTATCGCTTCAGTGACGAAACGGTTTATGAGGAATGGTATAAGGTAAAGCATACGCATCCTGCGTCCGGTGCGGTTTACGGATTGACCGAACTGAATCGCGCCAAGGTTAAGGAGGCTAAGATCGTCGGCAATCCGGGCTGTTACACGACGGCTTCGATTCTGGCTCTCGCGCCGCTGGTGAAGGCGGGACTCGTAGAAACGGACAGTCTGGTTATCGATGCGAAGTCGGGCGTATCCGGCGCGGGACGCGGCTTTAGCATGAACAGCCATTTCAGCGAAACCTGGGAAAATTTCAAGGCGTACAACATTGCCGGGCACCGGCATACGCCGGAAATCGAACAGGCCTTGTCGCTGCTGGCGGGTGAAGCATTGACGCTTACCTTTACGCCGCATCTGGCGCCGATGAGCCGCGGCATACTCAGTACCTGTTACGGAAAATTAAAAAGCGGCGTTATGCCGCAGCAGATTACAGATGCCTTTGAAGAGATGTATGCAGCGGAATATTTCATACGCCTGCTTGGCCTCGGCGGCTATCCGGCGACGAAAAACGTTCGGGGCAGCAACTTCTGCGATATCGGCTGGCATCTCGACCGGCGCACCGGGCGGGTCGTCGTCGTATCGGCGATCGACAATCTGGTCAAAGGCGCGGCCGGACAAGCCGTGCAGAATATGAACGTGATGGCCGGATTCGACGAAAAGGCCGGACTGGAACTCGTACCCTTGTATCCTTGATGAAATCGAGTGAATGATGGAGGAATGAACATGCAAATTGAAGATATGAAAATCCCGCAGGGGTTTTACGGCGGCGGCGTAAAAGCCGGTATTAAGAAAAGCGGCAAGGAAGATGTCGCGGTGCTTTACAGCAAGGCGCCTGCAAACGGTGCAGCGGTGTTCACGACCAATACGATGGCGGCGGCTCCGGTCGTTGTCTCCCGCAGAGTCGTACAAAACGGCAAGGTACAGGCCATCGTGGTGAATTCCGGTTGCGCCAATGCCTGCACCGGCGTGCAAGGGCAAGTCGATGCGCAGGCAATGGCGCATCAGACGGCAGGTCTTCTCAATGTGGCGCAGGATGAAGTCATCGTGGCATCGACCGGCGTGATCGGAGTGCCGCTGCCGATGGGCAAGATCAGCTCCGGCATCAAAAATGCGGTCGAGAAAAGCAGCGCTGACGGTTTTGAAGACGTTAAGCTGGCGATGATGACGACCGACACGTTTCCCAAGACCTGCAGCGTCGACTTCACGCTGGGCGGCAAGCCGGTAAGGATTGCCGGTCTGGCAAAAGGTTCGGGGATGATTCATCCCAATATGGCGACGATGCTCTGCTTCATCATGACGGATGCCGACATTGCAGCCGATGTGTTGCAAACGGCGCTCAAATACGCAGTCGATCAATCGTTTCACCGCATCACGGTAGACGGCGACAGCAGCACGAACGATATGGTAGCGGTTTTGGCCAACGCCTTGGCAGGAAACGCCGCGATTACGAAAGCTGTTGGTGAAGACTACGGTACCTTTTTAAAAGCACTGACCGCCGTATGCATCCACTTGGCAAAACTGGTGGCACGCGACGGCGAAGGAGCGACCAAGTTTCTCGAAATCACCGTGCAGGGTGCAACGAGTGAAGCGGATGCGCACAAGGCGGCGATGGCGATTGCCAAATCACCGCTCGTCAAGACCGCGTTCTTCGGTCAGGATCCAAACTGGGGGCGCATTCTCTGCGCAGTCGGTTATTCAGAAGCGGCAGCCGATCCTGAAAAAGTGTCGTTGACAATCGGCGGACTGCCGGTGGTCGAAGAGGGACAGGGCGTCGCCGATCAAACGGGCGCGCTGAAAGACGTCATGGCCGAGCACGACATTAATGTCGTGGTTGACCTGGGCGTAGGCAGTGAGGCGGCTACCGTCTGGACTTGCGATTTCTCCTATGAATATGTGAAAATAAACGGTGAATACCATACCTAAAGGAGAGGATGCGGATATGATGACGAATCCAGTCAACAAAGCGGAAGTGTTAATTGAAACGTTGCCGTACATCCAAAAGTTCGCCGGCAAGACCGTGGTGATAAAATATGGCGGCAATGCGATGGTCAGCGAAGAGTTGAAGCACAGTGTGATCCAGGACATCATCCTGATGCAGTGCCTGGGCATGAAACCGGTTGTCGTACATGGCGGCGGGCCGGAAATCACCGGCTACTTGAAAAAATTCGGCAAAGAGACCGAGTTTGTCAGCGGTTTGCGCGTGACCGATGCCGAAACGATGAATGTTGCGGAAATGGTGCTGGTCGGAAAGCTGAACAGCGAAATCGTCCGTCTTTTCAACCAAAACGGCGCGAAGGCGGTCGGACTGAGCGGCAAGGACGGCAGTTTGATCCAGGCGCGCAAACATCTGGCCGAAGTGCATGAAAACGGCAAGGTCAGCAAAGTGGACATCGGTTTCGTCGGCGACGTGTCCGGCGTGCAGACCGAGCTGATCGGTCATCTGCTTGACAAAGGCTATATCCCGGTTATTGCGCCGGTCGGTGAAGGCGACGATTACGCCAGCTACAACATCAACGCCGATTACGTCGCGGGCGAGATCGCCGGTGCGTTAAAGGCGGAGAAATTGCTGCTCTTGACCGATGTCGAAGGCATCTATACCGATTATCAGGACAAGTCGAGCTTTATTTCGACGCTGACGGTCGGACAGGCAAAAAAAATGATCGCCGGCGGTTCGATCGCCGGAGGCATGATTCCGAAAGTCGAAGCCTGTTTGCGGGCGCTCTCCGGCGGTGCGAAAAAGACGCACATCATTGACGGCCGCCAATCCCACTCGTTGTTGCTTGAAGTCTTTACGACAGAGGGCATCGGCACCGAAGTGGTCGGGTAAGAAGGAGGCGGCAAGATGGACAAAGCGCAAGTGAAAGAACTCGACAGCCGGCATTATATGCAGGTGTTCGGGCGTTACGATATCGTCCTCAGTCATGGGGAAGGCCCCTATGTCTTTGACAGTGAAGGCAAACGCTATCTCGATTTTCTGGCCGGCATCGCGGTCAATCTGCTGGGACATGCTCACAGCGGTCTGGTCAAAGCAATCGCCGATCAGGCCGGAAAAATGATTCATTGCTCCAATCTCTACTACACCGAAGCGCAAGCGCTTCTGGCCAAGCGTCTGGCTGCGGCCAGCGGCTTGGAAAGGATTTTTCTTGCCAATAGCGGCGCAGAAGCGAATGAAGGTGCGATGAAACTGGCGCGCAAATATGCGGCCAAACAGGGCGGCGAGCGGCGGGAGATCATCACTGCGCAGCATGGCTTTCATGGCCGGACGCTGGCGACGCTGACCGCGACCGCACAGCCGAAATATCAGGAAGGTTTCGGCCCCCTGCCCGGCGCATTCAGCTATGTCGCTTACGGCGACCTGGCCGCGCTGGAGGCGATGATTTCTGACAAGACCTGTGCGGTCATGCTCGAACCGATCCAAGGCGAAGGCGGCGTTTTCGTCCCGGCGAAGGATTATCTGGAAAAGGTTCGCGCACTTTGCGACAAACACGGCGCACTTTTGATCCTCGATGAGATCCAGACCGGCGTAGGGCGAACCGGAAAAATGTTCGCGTACCAGCATAGCGCAATCAAGCCCGATATCGTGACGCTTGCCAAGGGGCTGGGCGGCGGCGTGCCGATCGGCGCGGTGCTGGCGTCGGAAAAGGTCGCGGCGGCATTTTCGCCCGGCGACCACGGTTCCACTTTCGGCGGTAACCCGCTGGCCTGCGCGGCCGGCAATGCGGTGCTCGATGCGATGGAAGCGGAACAACTGCTGGCAAATACGATCACTGTAGGTGCTTATCTCAAAGAAGCGCTCAATCGACTGCAAACGAAATATCCCGGCCTGATCAAAGAGGTACGGGGACAGGGCCTGATCATCGGCGCGGAACTGACGCAGCCGGGGCGGGAAATCGTCGAAGCATGCCTCGAGCGGGGCATCATCATCAACTGTACCGCAGGCAATGTACTGCGTTTCGTACCGCCGCTCATCATTAAAGAAAATCATGTGGATGAAGTCATCGCCGTACTGGACGAAGTGCTCGGCGCGGTGAAACAATGACCGAATCCTGAAATAGGAGGAACCAGGCATGTGCTTACAAGGACACGATCTGCTATCCATACACCAACTGACGGCTGAACAGGTGGACGCCATCTTTCGCTTGGCGGCTCGTCTGAAAGACGAACAGAAAAGGGGCATTGCGCATCCGATCCTTAAGGGGAAAACCTTGGGGATGATCTTTCAAAAGGCATCCACGCGGACACGGGTGTCCTTCGAAGTAGGGATGTGGCAGCTGGGCGGCAGCGCGCTCTTTCTAAGCGCAAACGATCTGCAGATCGGGCGCGGCGAACCGGTGAAAGACACGGCAAGGGTTTTGGCCCGCTATGTCGACGGCATCATGATCCGAACCTTCTCCCACTCGGAAGTGGAAGAAATGGCCGAGTGGTCGTCGGTACCGGTCATCAACGCGTTGACCGACCTGCTGCATCCCTGCCAGGCCCTGACCGACATCTTCACGGTTTGGGAACAGAAAAAAACGCTTAAAGGACTTAAGATGGCCTATGTCGGCGACGGTAATAACATGGCGAACGCGCTCTTGCACGCCTGCGCCAAAGTCGGCATGGACATCGCGATCGCCAGTCCGGCCGCCTATGCGCCGAATGCGGCGATCGTCGCTGAGGCGAGGGCCGATGCGGCCGCTTTCGGCAGCAAGGTCGAAATCTTGCAGGACCCGGTCGCAGCCGTAACGGACGCCGACGTATTGTACACCGACGTCTGGGCCAGCATGGGACAGGAAAGCCAGCAAGCTGCGCGCAAAGCCGTTTTTGCGCCGTACCAGCTGAACGGCAAGCTGATTGCCAAGGCCAAGAAGGACGCGATCGTGCTGCATTGCCTGCCCGCGCACCGCGGCGAAGAGATCACCGATGAGGTGATGGAATGTCCGCAATCGGTCGTCTTCGATCAGGCCGAAAACCGCCTGCATGTGCAAAAAGCGATCATGGCTTTGACGATGTGCGATAAGTAAGAAGGGCATGAAGCGAAAGCGGTGATGGGGTTTTTGAACCACAAAGGACACAAAGGGCAGATTAATATCTGCCAAACTAAGTAGTAGTTGCGCAGGTTGTTTCTCACTTTGCGTTCTTATCCGGCTGATAATCATCAGCCGAAACTTGAAAAATGAATTTCTTTGTGAACTTTGTGCCTTTGTGGTTCAATCGTTCTCATCATGAACCAGTCATAGAACAATAAACAGTTATTGAGGAGGAACTTCAACATGAACAAGATTAAAAAAGTGGTATTGGCCTATTCCGGTGGTCTGGATACTTCGGTCATCATTCCTTGGTTAAAAGAAAACTATGACGGCTGTGAAGTCATCGCGATGTGCGCCGATGTCGGACAGGGCGATGAACTCGATATCGTACAGGAAAAAGCGATCAAATCCGGCGCGAGCAAAGTATATATCGAAGATCTGAAAAAGACCTTCGTTGAAGATTATGTCTGGCCGACGCTGAAAGCCGGCGCGGTTTATGAAGGCAAGTACCTGCTCGGCACCTCGTTCGCGCGTCCGATCATTGCCAAGGCGCTGGTCGAAATCGCCGAAAAAGAAGGCGCTGATGCGATCGCGCATGGCGCAACCGGCAAAGGCAACGATCAGGTTCGTTTCGAACTGACCGTCAAGGCGCTCGCACCGCAGCTCAAGATCATTGCACCGTGGCGCGAATGGGACATCCGCTCGCGTGAAGATGCGATCGACTATGCGGAAAAACACGGCATTCCGGTACCTGTCACGAAAAAGCGTCCGTACAGCATGGATCGCAACATCTGGCATCTCAGCCATGAAGGCGCCGATCTGGAAAACCCGGACAACGAACCGCTGCCGGATCTGTACATGATCTGCAACAGCCCCGAAAAAGCGCCGGATGCACCTGAATATCTCGAAGTATCGTTCGACAAAGGCGTTCCGGTGGCCCTGAACGGCGAAAAAATGGACGGCGTTACCCTGCTTACCAAACTGAATGAACTGGGCGCGGAGCATGGCATCGGCATCACCGATATCGTCGAAAACCGCCTGGTCGGCATGAAATCGCGCGGCGTCTATGAAACTCCGGGCGGCAGCATCCTCTATTATGCGCATCGCGAGCTCGAATACCTGACGCTTGATCGTGCGACGATGCATTACAAAGAACAGATCGCCGTACGCTATGCCGAACTCGTTTATGACGGCATGTGGTTCTCGCCGCTTCGTGAAGCGCTCGACGCGTTCGTCGACAACACGCAGCAGACCGTGACCGGCAACGTGAAACTCAAACTGTACAAAGGAAACATTATGAGCGCAGGCGCGACGTCGCCGTACTCGCTCTTCCATGAAGGATTCGTCACGTTCAGCTATGATGATGTCTACAACCAAAAAGACGCCGAAGGTTTCATCAACCTCTTCGGTCTGCCGCTCAAGGTTCGCGCGTTGATGCAACAAGAGGCGAAGAAAAATGGCTAAGCTCTGGGGCGGCCGTTTCGCCAAAGGAACCGATGTGCTGGTGGAGGAGTTTACCTCCTCCATCGGCTTTGATCAGCGCATGTATCGGGAAGACATCACCGGCAGCATCGCGCACGCACGGATGCTCGGACAGTGCGGCATCATCGAGAAAGCCGAAGCGGATACGATCATAGAAGGCCTCAAAGCCATCCTGGACGACATCGAAGCGGGGAATTTCTCTTTTGAAGTCGCGCTCGAAGATGTGCATATGAACGTGGAAAAACGTCTTACCGACCGCATCGGCGCGATCGGCGGCAAACTGCATACCGGACGCAGCCGCAACGACCAGGTCGCGCTCGACACGCATATGTACCTGAAAGGCGCGATCCGCGACATCGCCGCACTGCTGCATGATCTGCAGCTGGCGCTCGTCGAAACCGCGGAAAAATACAGCGACGTCATGATGCCGGGCTATACGCATCTGCAGCGCGCGCAACCGATTCTGTTTGCGCACCACATGCTGGCGTATTTCTCGATGTTGGCGCGCGATTTCAGACGCCTCGAGGGCGTCTGGCAGGGAACGGATACGATGCCGCTCGGCGCGGGTGCACTGGCCGGCACGACCTATCCGATCGACCGCCATCAGGTCGCACGCGAACTGAAGTTTGACGCACTGTACGAAAACAGCCTCGATGCGGTCAGCGACCGCGACTATATCCTTGAATTCCTCTCGTTCGCCTCGATTCTGATGATGCATCTGAGCCGGATCAGCGAGGAGATCATCCTCTGGTCCTCGGCCGAATTTGCCTTCATCGAACTCGACGACGGACATTGTACCGGTTCGAGCATCATGCCGCAAAAGAAAAATCCTGACGTGGCCGAACTGGTGCGCGGCAAAACCGGACGAGTCTACGGGCATCTGATGTCGCTGCTGACCGTCACGAAAGGCTTGCCGCTCGCTTACAACAAAGACATGCAGGAAGACAAGGAAGGCATGTTCGATACGATCGACACGCTGAAATTCAGTCTTAAAGTATACGCCTCGATGCTGCGCGGCATGAAAGTCAACCAACAGGTGATGGAACGCGCCGTAAGCCAGGACTTTTCGAACGCCACCGATATGGCCGATTACCTGGTCAAAAAAGGACTGCCGTTCCGCCAGGCGCATGAAGTGGCCGGAAAAGCGGTCGCGCATTGCATCATCGAAAAAAAATGGCTGATGGATTTATCTCTTGCCGAGTTCCAGTCGTTTCATCCGCTCTTTGAGGCCGACATCATGAACGCGATTCAGCCTGAAACCTGCGTCAATGCCCGTAAGTCATATGGTGGAACTTCTTCCGCGAGCCGGGAACGACAATTGACAGTGGCGCGCGAAACATTGGAAGAACAAGAGGCCCTTCTTGACGTGTATACAGAAAGCACTATATAATAGTGCCGATATGTATGTTTCGACTATGAAGGAGGCACGGATATGACTGTAGAGAAAAAAGGGACTTCCAACGCGGACAAAATGGACTGGGACAAACTCGGATTCGCCTACATCAAAACAGATTTGCGCTATGTCTCTGTCTGGAAGAACGGTAAATGGGACGAAGGTAAGTTAACGGAAGACAATATGCTGACGATAAGCGAAGGTTCCACGTCGCTGCATTATGGACAGCAATGTTTCGAGGGCCTGAAGGCTTATCGGACGAAAGACGGCAACATCCAGCTTTTCCGTCCGGATCAAAATGCCAAGCGCATGGCGGCCAGCTGCAAGCGTCTCTTGATGCCGGAAATCTCCGAAGAAAAATTCATTGATGCATGCGTCCAGGTTGTAAAGGCCAATGCAGACTATGTACCGCCTTACGGCACCGGAGCGACGCTGTATCTGCGCCCTTACGTGATTGGCGTCGGCGACAACCTCGGCGTGCGTACCGCGCCCGAATTTATCTTTTCCGTCTTCTGCAGTCCGGTAGGGGCTTACTTCAAAGGCGGCTTAGCACCGGTTAATTTCTGCATTACCGACTATGACAGAGCTGCGCCGCAAGGCACGGGCGCTGCCAAGGTCGGCGGCAACTACGCGGCCAGTCTTCATCCGCATGAAGAGGCTGTGAAGAGAGGGTTTGCCGATTGCATCTATCTCGATCCGGCCACGCACACCAAGATTGAAGAGGTCGGTGCGGCTAACTTCTTCGGCATCACCAAAGACGGCAAGTTCGTCACGCCGAAATCCGATTCGATCCTGCCGAGCATCACGAAGTACTCGCTGATGGCGGTTGCGAAAGAATACCTTGGTTTGCAGGTCGAAGAAAGAGACGTCTTCATCAAACAGCTTGACGAATTCAGCGAAGCCGGCGCCTGCGGCACGGCGGCGGTCATTACGCCGATCGGCGGCATCGAGTACGGCGGTAAACTGCATGTCTTCCATAGTGAAACGGAAGTGGGGCCTGTGACGAGAAAGCTGTATGAAACGTTATGCGGCATTCAGTTCGGCGAAGTCAAAGCGCCTGCAGGTTGGATCGTAGAAGCGAAATAACCGTAAAATTGTAAACTAATAAGCAAGAATCATGCCTTTCGCAAAAAAAAATGCGCAGGCATGATTTTTTTTGTTGAAAATGGAGGTTTTAATCGCTTGTGGAGCGAATAAAGTTCTTTTAATGGTCATTTTAGGATATAAGGAGCACAGAATTCATGCTATCGCAAATTCAGGCTATCATTACTACCATCAGTCTGCTGGATGTCCTCGACATTCTGCTTGTGGCTGCCGTACTATATCGCCTCTACGTCATGATCAAAGACACGCGGGCGTTGGCTCTCTTAAAGGGACTGATCATGCTGCTGATTGCGACGCTGGTCAGCAAATGGCTGGGACTGAACGTTATTTTCTGGATCTTGCAAAAGACGCTCACCGTCGTGATGGTTGCGTTGCCGGTCGTGTTTCAGCCGGAGCTGCGCCGCGCGCTCGAACAACTGGGTCGCGGCAAGATGTTCAAGAAATATATGCTGCTCAATGAAGAAGAGACCGAAAGCCTGCTGGATCACATGGTCAAAGCGGTTGCGATCCTGGCGCGCAACAAGATCGGCGCGCTGATCGTCGTGGAACGCGATACCGGCCTGAATGACTATATCGAAACCGGCATCAAGGTAGACGGCCTCGTCAGCAGCGAATTCCTCGTTAACCTTTTCATTCCCAATACACCGCTGCACGACGGTGCGGCCGTACTCAGAGGAAACCGGATCATTGCAGCAGGCTGTCTGCTGCCGTTGACCGAAGACCGCAGTCTGAACAAGGAACTCGGTACGCGGCATCGCGCGGCGATCGGCGTCAGCGAACAGACGGACGCCGCCGTAATCGTCGTCAGCGAAGAGACCGGCATCGTATCGGTCGCGCAAGGCGGCAAGCTGACCCGCTTTACCGATGCCACCGAACTGAAAGACAATTTACGTCCGCTCTTTGCGGCGAAAAACGGAGCGCCCGCGGCTTTAACCAACCTGTTTAACTTTAACTGGAGGCAGTAGTCATGGAATTTTCGGCACAAAAGAACATGCCCGCTAAAATACTTGCCTTGATCCTGGCCGTCGTCTTGTGGGTCTATGTCATGAACGACCAGAATCCGATGATTGAATCGAGCGTCGAAGTCCCGCTGGAGGTCAGAAACCAGGCGGCCGCGACGTCGCTTTTGGATGTGCCGGAAAAGGTCAAAATCAAGGTTCGCGCGCCGCGCAACCTACTGATCAATTTGCAGAACCAGGAAATCAAGGCGTTCATCGATCTGAAAGGCATCGGCGAAGGCCGCTCTACCGTCAAGGTCTATACGGCCGTACCGACCAATCTCGAAGTCGCGGAAGTCTTCCCCGAGAAGATCAACCTGCGTCTCGAGCCGATCATCGCCCGTCAGGTTCCCATTGAAGTGAGACTGGGCGGCACGCCGAGCGTCGGTACGATGGTCAGCAAGGTCAGCGCCTCGCAGCAGACCGTCAGTATCGAAGGGCCGCAGAACTTATTGGAAACCGTCAATAAAGTGGTCGCCGTAGTCGATATCAGCGGCCGCAACGCCGACTTCACCGCCGAAGCGCCGGTACAGATCTTAAACAGCAACGACAAAATCGTCGACGGCGTCAAAATTGCGCCGGATCATATTCAGGTGGCAGTGCAGATTCTGCAGGGGATCGGCAAGAAACAAATGGACATCAAAGCGCTGACTTTTGGCGATCTGCCGAAAGGCATGCGTATGGAAGCCATTATGACGCTGCCGAACAAGGTGGAAGCCAGCGGCAGCGAAAAAATATTGGAAAAAATGGAGTTTGTCTATACCGAGCCGGTCAATCTGACAGGCTTGGATAAGGACACGGAAATCGAAGTGCCGCTGCAGGCGAAAGACGGCATCGCCGTCGTACCGTCTGCCGTGAAAGTTCGCATTCTGATCCGCAAACAGTAAAGGAGAAAGAACGTTGTTAAAAATTACAAATGTACGAGTCAATTTAGGGGAAACGGCAACCCTGTCGGCGATTGCCGCAAAACGCCTGCGGATACCACCTCAAGAAATCATTGAGGTGGTTATCCTGCGTAAAGCGGTCGACGCACGGCGCAAGGGGAATATCTGTTTCGTATATAGTCTTGGCGCAGTCGTGAAAAACCCCAAACAGGTCATTGCACAGCTCGGCGAAGACAAAGACGTCAGCCTGATGGAAACAGCCGCCGCTGAACCGCTGGTCAAAGGCGATCAGAAACTGACCAGCCGTCCGATTGTCGTCGGACTGGGGCCGGCCGGTCTGCTGGCCGCGTTGACGCTGGCGCGAAACGGCTATCGTCCGTTGGTCTTGGAACGCGGCCGCGACGTGGAACGACGCAGCAAGGATGTAGCAAAGTTCTGGGAAAAAGGCGAACTCGATCCGGCATCGAACGTCCAGTTCGGCGAAGGCGGCGCAGGCACGTTTTCCGACGGCAAGCTGACCACCCGCGTCAACGATCCTTTGATGCGCGAAATTCTCGACACCTTTGTCGCGGCTGGAGCGCCGCCGGAAATCGCTTACTTGCATAAACCGCATGTCGGCACCGATCGTCTGCGCATCGTCGTTAAGACGCTGCGCGAAGAAATCATCGCGCTTGGCGGCGAAGTTCGCTTCGAGACGCAGGTCGTCAAGTTGCTGAGCGAAGACGGCAAAGTCACAGGCGTCGTCACCGCCGGAGGCGAAAGCCTACAAAGCGAGATCGTCATCCTGGCGATCGGTCACAGCGCACGCGACACTTACGAAATGTTGCACGAAAGCGGCGTTGCGATGGAAGCGAAAGCGTTTGCAATCGGCGTTCGCATCGAACATCCGCAGGAAAAGATCGACCGCGCGCAATACGGCCCAACAGCCGGTCATCCCGAGCTGCCTGCCGCCGAATACGCGTTGGTGCATCATAATAAGGCCACCGGCCGCACCGCCTATTCCTTCTGCATGTGCCCGGGCGGACTCGTCGTGGCCGCCGCATCGGAAGAAGGCGGCGTCGCCACGAACGGCATGAGCATGTACAGCCGCTCGTCCGGTATCGCCAACAGCGCAATTTTGGTCAATGTAGAACCGAAAGACTGGGGCGGCAGCGTTCTCGGCGGCATCGAATACCAGCGCAAATGGGAACGTGCGGCCTTTAAAGTCGGCGGCGGGGATTACAAAGCGCCGATCCAGACGATCGGAGACTTCATGGCCAACACCGTCGGCAAGCAATTGTCGGCGACCAAGCCGACCTATAAACCGGGCGTCATCGCCGGCGATTTGCGCCGCTGTCTGCCCGATTTCGTAGCCGACACGATCAAAGAAGCGCTGCCGGTATTCGGGCGCAAGATTCATGGCTTCGCCCATCCGGCGACGCGCATGACCGGCGTCGAAACGCGCAGCAGCGCACCGCTTCGCATCCTGCGTAGCGAAAGCCGCGAGTCCACGAATGTAAAAGGGTTATACCCGGCGGGCGAAGGCGCGGGCTATGCCGGCGGCATCATGAGCGCCGCGCTCGACGGACTCAATATTGCCCGGGAAATTATACGAAATTATCATATGTAAACTTCATCACTGAAAGGAGCTCATATTACAGATGGGAAGATTGTTTGGAACCGATGGGGTGCGCGGATTAGCGAACCGTGAATTGACGCCGGAAATGGCATTTCGCCTTGGTTGGGCGGCTACGACTTATTTTGGCAAGGCCTGCGACTTTAAGCCGGTCATCACGATCGGACGCGACACGCGGATTTCCGGTCAAATGCTGGAAAGCGCGCTGGCAGCTGGTATCTGCTCGGCGGGCGGCAAGGCCGTATTGCTCGGCGTCGTACCGACTCCAGCTGTCGCATACCTGACGGGACATATGAACGCACAGGCAGGCGCGGTGATTTCGGCGTCGCACAATCCGTTTTATGACAACGGAATTAAATTTTTCGCCGGCGACGGCTATAAATTGCCTGATGATGTCGAAGCAGAACTCGAAGAACTGGTCATGGTCGGCATCGAGGAAATGCCGCGCAAAGAAGGCGCGGACATCGGCACGCTTGAAGTGCACCGCGACTTGGTCAAACATTACATCGACTATCTGGAATCCACGGTGGCCGGTGATTTAAAAGGCATGAAAGTGGTCGTCGACTGTGCAAACGGCGCGGCGTACGAAGTCGCGCCGACGATCTACAAACGCCTCGGCGCGGAGGTCGTCGTGCTGCATAACAAGCCGGACGGCATCAATATCAACGATCACTGCGGCTCGACGCATCTCGAGAGTTTGCAGGCTGCGGTCAAGGAACACGGCGCGGATATCGGCATCGGCCATGACGGAGACGCGGATCGCTGCCTGGCGGTCGATGAAAACGGCGAGATCGTCGACGGCGACCAGATCATGGTCAGCTGCGCGCTCGACATGCTGAAAAAAGGCACGCTCAAAGACAATACGCTGGTCACTACCGTGATGAGCAATATCGGTCTGCATCAGGCAATCAAGAAAGCGGGCGGACGCATCGAAATCACCGCGGTCGGCGACCGCTACGTTTTGGAACTGATGCGTAAGGAAGGCTACGTCCTCGGCGGCGAGCAATCCGGCCACGTCATCTTCAGCCAGCACAGCACCACCGGCGACGGCGTGTTGACCGCGCTGCAGCTGTTGGTCGCGCTGAAAGCCAGCGGCCAGAAGATGTCGCAGCTCGCGGCCTGCATGACGAAATACCCGCAGCTACTCGTCAACGTGCGCGTGCTCGGCAAAGAAGGCTGGGAAACCAATGCCAAGATCGCCGCCGCGATTGCAGCGGGCAACAAAGAACTGGGTGAAGAGGGCCGCATTCTGGTGCGTCCGTCCGGCACTGAGCCGTTGATTCGCGTGATGGCCGAAGGCCCGGATCAAAAACAGCTTGACCGTATCGTCGGCGACATTGCCGCCGTTGTCCGCCAGGAACAGGGCGAAGCGAAATAGTTGACCGGAAGAGTCGTTTCGAGTAAAATAGATACAGTGCAAGGGGGCGCAACAGCGTCCCTTTGCGTCTCTTATGAGGGAGACTGCTGAAAAAATGGCATCTGCGTTGTTGCTCCTGCGGGGGGGCTTGCTTGCGTACCGCCGTGTACGCGGCGCTGCGCCCTCCTCGGGGCGCCTAGCATCTACCATTTTTTGAGCAGTCTCCGGGAAACCGTGAAAGGTGGTGGTTGATGAACGAAGAAAAAGCCGAAGATACGGATTTTACAGCGCTGGCTCTCATGCAAGTGGAGAGGACGAGGCGGAGGTTTATCGAACCGGTCAGCGGATACCTCCCGGCCATTCTGAGGCCGTTAAACAGCGACAAAACCGGCGGGCGACCGTCGGGACAAAGCGACTGCGTCAGGAGCGGAGCGCGGATGCGCTCTACGATGAAACACGGATCTTTAAAAAGAGAATTATTGGAGGAATAACAACTATGTGTGGTATTGTTGGCTATATCGGGCCTGAGCAGGCCTCCCCGTTTCTGATCGAGGGACTGTCCAAACTGGAATATCGCGGCTATGACTCCGCAGGCATCGCTGTCTTTGACGGCAATGAAGTGCACAACAAAAAGAGCGTAGGACGTCTCGGCATCCTGAAGAAGAAACTCGAACAAAGCCCGCTCGAAGGCCATATCGGCATCGGGCATACCCGCTGGGCGACGCATGGCCGTCCGTCCGACGTCAATTCGCATCCGCATACCGACTGCACCGGCAACTTCGTCGTCGTGCACAACGGAATCATCGAAAACTACATGCACCTCAAAGAAAGACTGATCGGCAAAGGCCATGTCTTCACCTCGGAGACCGACTCCGAAGTCGTCGCGCATCTGGTCGAAGAATACTACGAAGGCGACTTTGAAGCCGCGGTCAAGAAAGTGCTGTCCGAAATCACCGGCTCGTATGCGCTGGTCTTCATGACTAAGCACGAACCGGAAAAACTGATTTGCACGAAACAGGACAATCCGCTGGTCATCGGTCTTGGCCAGGGCGAAAACTTCATCGCGTCCGATATCCCGGCGATCATCCAACGCACCCGCAAGACCTACATTCTAAGCGATGGCGAAATGGCCGTCGTAACGAAGGATTCGGTCTGGGTCACGAACCGGCAGGGCGTGCCGGTCAACAAGAAAGTCTTCGAAGTGAACTGGGATGCGGAAGCCGCTGAAAAAGGCGGTTACGAGCATTTCATGAGCAAAGAGATCTACGAACAGCCGAAGGCGATCCGCGAAACGATGAGCAGCCGTCTGGCAACCAACAACAGCAAAATCATTTTCGACGAACTGAAATGGAACCGCGAAGAAGTGGCCGCGATCCGCAAAGTGGTTATCGTAGCTTGCGGCACCGCGTACCATGCAGGCATCGTCGGCAAATACTACATCGAAAGCATGGCCCGCATCCCGGTCGAAGTGGATGTGGCGTCCGAGTTCCGCTACCGTCAGCCGCTCGTTGACGAACACACGCTGGCGATCTTCATCAGCCAGTCCGGCGAAACGCTCGACACGATGGCCGCAATGAAAGAAGCGAAACGCCTCGGCGCAAAGACGCTGGCCGTGACTAACGTCGTCGGCTCGTCGATCTCGCGCGAAGCGGATCAAACGATCTTCACCTGGGCAGGCCCGGAAATCGCCGTGGCCTCGACCAAAGCCTACACGACCCAGCTCGTCAGCATGGCGATGCTCTCGATTTACATCGCCGGTCTTAAAGGCACGCTGACGGAAGAGCGCACGCACGAACTGATCGCCGGTCTGCGCAACCTGCCGGGCCAAGTGCATGAAATGCTCGAAGACGTGGAAGCAATCAAGACGTTTGCGCAGCAATACGGTTTTAACGAAGACGTGTTCTTCATCGGTCGCTCGCTCGACTACGCGGTGGCGATGGAAGGCTCGCTGAAACTGAAAGAAATTTCCTACATCCACGCCGAAGCGTATGCCGCAGGCGAACTGAAGCACGGCACGCTGGCGCTGATCATCGAAGGCGTTCCGGTCATCGCATTGGCGACGCAGCATGATGTCTATGAGAAGACGCTGAGCAACATCAAGGAAGTAAAGGCGCGCGACGCGGTGGTTATCGGCGTTGCGATGCAAGGGGACGATGAAATCAAGAAGTATGTGGATCACACGATCTTCATTCCGAAGGTGGACAAGTTCCTTGCGCCGATCCTCGCAGTGATTCCGCTGCAACTGTTGGCATATTATGCGGCAGTGACGAGAGGTTGCGACGTTGACAAGCCGAGAAATCTGGCGAAGAGCGTCACGGTTGAATAGGATATAGAAATGAAGAAAAGCCTCTGCAGGCAGCTTTTGTAAAGCTGTTTGCAGGGGCTTTTGTTGTGCTTTGAGAATTTACGGGAGACTGGGCGGAGAACAGGAGAACGGAGGCCCCGCAGCAACGGTTTTTTGCGGCCTGAACGGGCTGTCGGTCGCTATGCCATCCATGGCGCGACCGACACTAGGAGCATCCTGCTCCGTCGGCGTTGCCAGACATGGTCGCAGCAGCCTGCGCCTGTCATCATCCCTCGCGAACGTGCCATCCCTGGCACTCGCTCACAGGCGGCATCCAGCCGCCTGTGATGCCAGACTTGCCTGCTGCTCCCTGTCTGGCGATACTCGCCCGAGAAAAGGCCGGAAAAAACCGCCGCTGCGGGGCGGTGGGGACGGAGGACGATGGGTTTATGGTTTGATAATGAAGTTTTATGATAAGCATTAAATGTTTGGATGCGATTGGCAGGAATTATCTGTTTAGTGGGGAATGATTAAAAGTATGTGAAATTTTTTTCTTTAAGAAGCGTATTTATCTTTAATAAGTCATATATGAAAGCCTGAGCCCAAGTTAGTCCCATTTTAAAAATTGACAGGGAGTTGCTATTATGAGTGAAGTTAAAATTGGAGCACGTACATTAGATAAAGAAGAGTTGAAAATACTATTACCTAATAACGAAGAGCTTGATGAACAAATTGTAAATATACGTAAAGTTGCAAAAGCGGTTAGAGAGCAGAGGAGAACGAATAAAAAAGGAAAATATGAGGAAAACTTTTCATTTTCGGAATTTGATAAAGACTATAATAATGTTTTTTCTATTTTAGGAGGTCGAGGTTCAGGGAAAACATCTGTTTTATTGACTTTGAAAAAAAGATATACTCCTGAAAAAACGCATGATGATATTATGTTGCCTTTAATTGTTCCAGAAGAAATGAGTGAAGGTAGTAATATGCTGGGATGGATGATTTCTTTATTTGAAGAAGAGGTTCAAAAAATAGAAAAAGAAATGTCCTATATAGAGAGAGAAAGAAATGAAACGGAGAATAATTATTATAAAAATGGCTCGATAATTAAAAATAATCCACTGAGAAAAAAATATAACGAATTGAAGAGAAACTTTTTTTTACGCAAATTGCAACTGCAAGTTGAACACTTCGGTAAAATGGCAGCAAACTCATGCAGCATAAAGGCTGTCGAGAAATGCATCAAAAAGTTCTTCTGGAGTTTGATAGCCGAGTCTTTTACGCGGGCGGCTATTTAGCTCATCTGCAAAACGAAGTACATCGGCCGGGCTGTATTTTTCAATTGAAACACCTTTTGGGATGTACTGTCGTAAAAGCCCGTTGTGTCTTTCGTTTACAGGACGTTCCCACGATGAATACGGGTGGGCGAAATATATTGAAGAACCCCAGTTTTCAACCGTTGAAAACTCTTCGAATTCAGATCCGTTATCAGCCGTAATGCTCTTGAAAACCGAACTGAATCGCTCGCCAAATTCAGCATGCAATTCTTCCATTGCTTCGATTACCGACTCACTGTTTTTTCCAGGAATGCGGATTGCTAAGTAATTATTGGTCACTCGCTCAACAAGCGTCAAAACAACAGCTTCCTTGCCGCTTTTACGGCCGATTACCGTGTCGGCTTCCCAATGTCCGATTTCTACGCGTTCATCCACAATGGCAGGACGTTCATCAATGCTTCGACCTTTTAAACGCTTATGTTCACGGCCTCTTTTACGACTAGATCTACGCTTGAGGAGTTCAGGAACTTCAAAACGAGATAACGGTAAGTTTCCGGCCGCCAGCTCATTATAGAGCGTTTTAGTACACACCATATTGTTTTCAGCGAATCGGCGATGTAAACGTGCATGGCCTACGCAAACGTCCAACGACCACTTTTTCGTACGTACTTGATCGACTACCCATTTAACGAAAGCGGCGCAATGCAAAATACGATGATGTCTTCTGCTTTGCATCCGGTTTGCTTTATATACGGCTAGTCCACGCTTTGCGCTGTACTCTGGAGCACGTCCGCGACTGCTTTTTCGTTTCGGCGTTCCACGGCGCAGTTCATTTAAAACCGTGCTTGCCGAGCAATTGATTTTCGCAGCAATCGATCGGAGTGAGTATCCAAGTTTTCTTAACTGTTGAATCGCTCCGCGTTCTTCTTGACCCAAATGTTGACCGCGTTTGCGTTCTGATTCCACTGTGATATAATCATGGCAGTCCATAGTGATTGCCTCCTCTTTGGTGATGGTTGTGTGAGAACTCCATTCTACCATTTGAGGAAAAAGTCACTATGGACTTTTTTCTAGGTGTTCAACTTCATTTTACAATCGGCCAAACTTTTTTTTACGGTCACCAGAGTATAAAGAAATTATAAAACAGGAATTTATCGGTCTAGAAGAATTTTTAGGTGAATCATCGGATGTATTTGCGGCAGATCATGCTTTAATGAAGCGGTTTAGAGCATTTATAGATGAACTATTAGAAACAAAAAGAAAAGACGATGGGAAAGAACCGTTATTATTTGTTTTCTTTGATGATGTTGATCTTTGTTCTGAACGATGTACGGAAATTTTAGAGCTGATTTTAAGATACCTATCTCATGCGGGAGTTATTGTATTTATTGCGGGGAACTATAATACGTTTAGCGAAAATGTAACAATAGATTATTTGCGTAAAGATGGCTTACTTGCTGTTTGTGGGGGAGATACGAAAATTCTTGAAAAATCATTTGTTTTTGCAAATAATCTTGGGGATAATGAAAAAGAGCTACAAGCGCTTAATATTAGAAAAAAATTAAGCTATGATTATTTGAAAAAACTGATGCCACCTGCATTGCGCTATGAAATGCCGCGATTGTCTGAATCACAAAGAAAGAAATTTAGATTTACCCAGAAAGAGGGAACTGGTCATGAATTACCAACAGTAGAAGAGTTATTAAACAATTATATTAAACAAAATCATAAAGAAGAGAATGAGAAAGATGAGTCGCTTTTTACGGGAATTAACGTATATTATAAAATTTTTGATGACCAGCCGCGAGGATTGATTAATATATATCATTTCCTTTACCATTACGCAAATAAAGAAAATGATGAATCAGTATTAGGAAATGACAAACTTCAAAGTGTGCGAGATTTTCTAGAGGTTGTAACTGATTCTTCACAAAAACTAAGTGGCTATAAACAGGAAATTCAACAAATGATAGTAATCAAAAACGATAAATATTATGTTGATTATGAATATTTATGGCGATTGTATGAAACAAATGCAAAAGGTCCGACAGAAAAATTATTGGAAGATGATGCAGTTACATTGTTTGTATTAGCTAATTTTTTTGAAAATGTATTGGAGAGGATTTGTACTCAAAAATCGAGTTCGGTTGAAAACCATGGGGCGGAAGTTTTACATCGGATTTTGAAAACTAGAAATAGTAAATGTACAATTTTCCCCAAAATAGACAAAGTTCCATTGTTACTCAAATTTTATAGCGGAATTGAAGAGCGGTTAACAATTCAGGATCAACAAAATTTAGTCTGGGATAAAGAAGGAGATTATAAGTTACGGGCATATTTTGAGTGCTTAAAATCTATGGAAGATACCATTACGGCAATCTTTCAATCGGGAATGGATCGGGAATGGCAACAGATGGTTATAGAGAAAATTTATTCTTATGGTGATGATGAAGGCGTAATTATAAGAAGAAATACAGTAAAAACCGTTTTTTCAGAACTTAAAAGAATCATGTTTGATAAAGGGGAAGAGTTAATTGAAATTCAAAAAAGACTGGTAGAACAGTATAAGAAAAAATCCAAGTTGATTTTTTCAGATGAAAAAAGGGAAGTATTGTTTTCGGTAAAGAGCAAGGAAAATCTGATGAAATTACAAGATTTTATCGAAGTCACTTATGTTGCGCTTATGGATTATAAACGAGGTATGACTGAAAAAGAAGATGTAATTTTTATAAATGATTTTTTGGATATTGATGAATTAGACTCAATACAGCGTCGTATTTCAAATCGATGCAAAGAATTGTCTATAAATATTAATAATGAATATAATAAAGGCCTTTGGGGAAGAGCTTTGCAAAAGGAGTATATTACCTATTCGTCTTGTCTTGATGTAAAAAACAAAGAGGAGAATACCACCCAAAAAGAAAAGGGAAAGATAGAGATAGTTTCGTTTCAACCTCAAGAAATTATGAAAGCGTATAATTTTGACAGAGGAGAAGCGTTGCCGGAAGGTTTTTTAGTTAAAAGAGGACCGGTTGCACCGCAGACATGGGGAAGACACATTTCGTACTTTAAAAAGCTGGAAGAGCAAAAACTTTTAATGGAGTATATCTTGCCAGAAATTGAAACAGCGATAGATAATTATAAAACAGCGGAAAAATTTGAAGAAAAGAATATAGATGTCCGTATTTTAAGAGAAAATATAGATAAGCTTAGTGAAATGATTCAAGGAGAAAACAGCAAGACGGCGGCTATAGATAAGATCAAAACTTTAAAGAATATCACAGAAAAAGAAGAATGGTTAACGGAAAGTAAAGAGTGCGAAGAGGTCCTGAAGGATTTGTTTGTTGAGTGCGAGTTGGCACTTATTTATGCGGACGCTGATGATTTGGAAGAGAAGAGAAGAACAATAATTATTTCAGAAAAATTTGAAAATGAATTTAATGAAATGATATTGGCATGTCAAACTGCCGATGAGATTGTTCAATTGCCGAATGCGATTATTAGGTCGATCTATCGAATGAGCAGGATGGGGAGTTTAATGGATGATGTTGTTGATGACGTTGTCGGAAAAGGAATAGTAGATAGAAGTGAGTTGGATAAGTTTGCACAAAAGATAGCTAAATTAAGAATTCGCAAATTGCAACTGCAAGTTGAACACTTCGGTAAAATGGCAGCAAACTCATGCAGCATAAAGGCTGTCGAGAAATGCATCAAAAAGTTCTTCTGGAGTTTGATAGCCGAGTCTTTTACGCGGGCGGCTATTTAGCTCATCTGCAAAACGAAGTACATCGGCCGGGCTGTATTTTTCAATTGAAACACCTTTTGGGATGTACTGTCGTAAAAGCCCGTTGTGTCTTTCGTTTACAGGACGTTCCCACGATGAATACGGGTGGGCGAAATATATTGAAGAACCCCAGTTTTCAACCGTTGAAAACTCTTCGAATTCAGATCCGTTATCAGCCGTAATGCTCTTGAAAACCGAACTGAATCGCTCGCCAAATTCAGCATGCAATTCTTCCATTGCTTCGATTACCGACTCACTGTTTTTTCCAGGAATGCGGATTGCTAAGTAATTATTGGTCACTCGCTCAACAAGCGTCAAAACAACAGCTTCCTTGCCGCTTTTACGGCCGATTACCGTGTCGGCTTCCCAATGTCCGATTTCTACGCGTTCATCCACAATGGCAGGACGTTCATCAATGCTTCGACCTTTTAAACGCTTATGTTCACGGCCTCTTTTACGACTAGATCTACGCTTGAGGAGTTCAGGAACTTCAAAACGAGATAACGGTAAGTTTCCGGCCGCCAGCTCATTATAGAGCGTTTTAGTACACACCATATTGTTTTCAGCGAATCGGCGATGTAAACGTGCATGGCCTACGCAAACGTCCAACGACCACTTTTTCGTACGTACTTGATCGACTACCCATTTAACGAAAGCGGCGCAATGCAAAATACGATGATGTCTTCTGCTTTGCATCCGGTTTGCTTTATATACGGCTAGTCCACGCTTTGCGCTGTACTCTGGAGCACGTCCGCGACTGCTTTTTCGTTTCGGCGTTCCACGGCGCAGTTCATTTAAAACCGTGCTTGCCGAGCAATTGATTTTCGCAGCAATCGATCGGAGTGAGTATCCAAGTTTTCTTAACTGTTGAATCGCTCCGCGTTCTTCTTGACCCAAATGTTGACCGCGTTTGCGTTCTGATTCCACTGTGATATAATCATGGCAGTCCATAGTGATTGCCTCCTCTTTGGTGATGGTTGTGTGAGAACTCCATTCTACCATTTGAGGAAAAAGTCACTATGGACTTTTTTCTAGGTGTTCAACTTCATTTTACAATCGGCCTAAATTAAGAATTGAGCTATCAAAAAATAATTATTTAAGAACCAGAAGATGGAGGAGTGAGGTTGAAGATGAAATGGAGGAACTGGAAAAATTCATCGAAGCCCTTCCTGAAGTTACTACTTCGAGGACAAGAGATTTATGGTTTTATTGCATAGAAAAAATGTATTTAAATTTTGTTGAGAAAAAAAGTTTTGCTGAAATGCAAAAGAGAAACGATAGAACTTTTTATCAAGTTTTTCGAGATTTGAATCGTGCGTGGATTAAAGGTGAGAAGATATTCATGGATAGACGCATGAGAAAATCGCTGAAGCAACTCCAGGAGCTTGATTTTTATGACGAAAAAGCTTATTGATTTAACGGCGAAAATCTGCTTTTTGCCATTTGCAGAGCCAGGTATGTATGAAAATGATTATATTTCGATTTGGATTCAAAGCCTTAAATCTGGTTCGGAAAATGCTGAAAAATATTTAAATAGGGATTTGCTTCCTTGGCTTCATCAACGCCTCAATTCTTATCAACAGCTAAGAAACGAAGATGAAGTTAAATTGATTTTTTTGAAATATTTTTCAAACCGAGAAATGAAAAATATTTTTGTAAATGAGGGGTGTGCTAAGGGCTATTGCACACTCCTTTCGAAGATTGTTAAAAATTTGATTACTCATCGCAATGGCAAGATTGCTTTTAAATATTGGAGCGGCGAAGGCGAAGTTGGATTTTTAGGAGGTTATGAGAATTTTGAGAAGGTGGAGTTATGGCATGAAATTAATCGTCATTTGAGTACAGATTTATTGATAGCGGCCTATTTAGTAGGAAATGAAATGGGAGAAAGTCAGCTTTCCGTTGGATCGATATCGGTAATGATGGCTGATGTGCAGTTAAATGAGCTTTTGAGTAAAGGGTTGGCAGAGACTCATTGTCATACTGGAGCTGGAATCGAGTTTTGTTTATCTTGGCGTCAATTGATGAATATTAGACGCAATAATAGAAAAGACTACGGGCATAAACAAATGTTGAATTCATTGTGGATGAGTAATAAGGAAGAATGGGAAAAGCGAGTTCAGGGAGCTGCTTTCTCACGTCTTGTGATGGCAGAATTCTTATATAGAGAATGTGGGCATTCATTCAGAAATCATTTATGTTTGTATAACGAGCTTGATATAAATGACGATGAGACTGAAACGCCTAATTTTATTAAGGAATTATTGGACACTATTTATAAAGGAGGCGATATAAATTTTTATGAAAGGTCTTTGTTTGAACAGAAATTTACTCAGTTGCGAGAAGTTCTTCAAATTGAGTTGCTTCCAATAGGCGAAGCGGGTATTGATCAAGATCTTTTAGCATACTTGCCGGGATATAAAGGAAGAAAAGATGCTGAAATGTTATTTTTAATAAAGGCATTGCGTTATATTCAATGCGAAGATTCAGATGCATATTTTGCGAAAGTTTTTTTTCAATATGTTCGCGTGAAAAACGCAGTTTTTCAAGGCAAAGTACAGTCTGGAGACGTTAAGGGGCTGGAACATTTTCAGAAATACTATCATCGATCGACACATTTAAGTATGGATGGTAGTAAAGAATATTGGCGAATGATATTAGAACAACAGTTACAAAATGAGTATATGCGCAAACTGGAACTTCGGACTGGTTTTGGCAGCGGAAAAAGTGAAAGGGGAATTCGTAAACAATTAAAGCGGAAAATAAGATGTTTTTTACAGGCGTACCGGGATACGTCTGAAGCGATGGTGGAACAAAAAGTAATAAAGGAAGTACCATTAGTGGGGCTGGTATTTCACTTCACTAAGAGGCCAGATAATAGAACGATTAACAAGTGCTACTTTAAAAAGAATCGTCGTGGTAGTAATTTCTATTATGAAGAGTTGCGCCGCACATATTTTAGACAAGCAAAGGCATTGAAAGAAATGCGCGAGCAAATTAAAGGTCTGTCTAACTATGTTGTTGGTATAGATGCAGCGAGCATCGAAAAAGATACGGATCCGTGGGTATTTGCGCCGGTTTACGATGTGTGTAGAGATTCTATGAAAAGTAAGTTAATATATGATGTAGATGAAACTCAAAGTATAAAGACGTTGGGTTTTACTTATCACGTTGGCGAAGATTTTCGTCATTTGCTTACAGGATTACGTCATATTGATGAAACGCTAGAACATTTCAAATTTCATGCTGGTGACCGATTAGGACATGCAATTGCCCTTGGTATCGATGTGAAAAAATGGGTTAATAACCAAGGCAGCGTTGTCATGCCTAGAATTGAGTATATGGAAAATCTTTTGTGGATATGGGGCTTCCTCAAAAATAATGAAGGATATTTTGATTCACTATGGTTAGAAAAAGAAATTTTGATATGCTCTAAGGAGATTTATAAAAACATAGAAGGAATATCAACGCATAAGTTATGGTTGGCTTACCAAAAAAAATTTAAGTTTATAGAGTGCTTAGAGCAAAAAGATATAGAATGCATTGATTGTAGAATGGCACAGAGGATGAAAAATTCTGATATTGCTTGGAATGAAGATGATCTTTATAGAGCGTATCATTGTACAAAATATCTAGAGTCCATGTTGGAACCTATTCAAATTATTATTCGACAAGAAGATGCTAATTTAATAATAAAATTACAGGCTGTGATCATAGATAAAGTTAATCAAAGAGGCATAGTCATTGAAACTAATCCTACATCGAATACTTTGATTGGAAATGCAAAAGGAATTCTTGAACATCACATTGTAAATTATAATAATTCGGATAATGTAAAACTACATCCTATTCCGGCTTTAGTGACAATTAATACGGATGACCCTTCAGTTTTTAATACGAATTTAAATAATGAATTTGCGTATGTATACTATCAATTGTTACATCGAAATTTTAGGAGAGGTGATGTTTTTGAATGGATAGCTAAGATACGCGATTATGGAATGATTTCAAGTTTTATTAAAGATCGTCCATTAGATACAAGGTCTGTGAATGCAGAAGTAGAAGAAATTCTAAAAGAATTGTAGGAGCCCGCTCGGGGTCTACCATGGTATTTGTGAGCCACAGACGCTTGGGGGTCAGGCTTGAGTTATTGAAAAAATTGACTTATTTCAGAACGCTTGGGGTCAGGCTTGCATAACTGCAGAACGCTTGGGGTCAGGCTTGCATAACTGTAAAAAAACTGACTTATTGCAACTGAATTGTTAGTATGAAACTGGATATGAAGCGATGGTTCATGCGAGGTGTGATATATGGTAAGAATGCAGCGTGTGCATTATGAAGCGGCGATTTATCATGTTATCGTAAGAGGGAATAATCGGGAGCGAATCTTTGCCGGAGCGGAAGAAAAGGGCAAATATCTGCAAATTATTCAGGACTATTGTGAAAGGTACAAGTTTCATTTTTTAGGCTATGTGATAATGGATAACCATGCACATTTGCTGATTAAGGTAGAACGGGTTGAACTTGCGAAGATCATGCAGGGCATTCAGCAGCGGTACACGCAGTATTACAATCGACGCTATGCACGTACGGGACATGTATTTGAGCAGCGTTATAAAGCCAAGCTGTGTAGTGATGAAAAATACCTGCTGACGTTGTTGTGCTATGTCCATCAGAATCCGTTAAAAGCCGGTTTGCCGGAAGGCATTGAATATGAATGGAGCAGCCACAATAATTATATGGGGAAAGTTTATTCAGGGGTGGAAACCGAATTCATCTTGAGCATGATTAGCAATCGAAGAATAAAAGCGATAGCCGAATATCAAAGGCTGATGGGGCGTGAAGTAGAAACGCCAGAGTACGGAGAACTGCCCAATGAGCAGCAAAGAACAAATAGGCGTGAAATGATTTTGCTTGAGCATTCTGATAAGCCTAGTTGGGATGACTTGATCGAGGCGATTGCTGCGGATATGAAGGTTGAAAAAGAGCGAGTGATAAGCAAATCTCGTAATAGAAAAATTGCAGTTGCAAGAAAAAAATTGATTTATGAAGCAATAGAGAAAGGCGGTCTAAAGCAAGTTGAGATTGCCAAGCGATTGCAGATGGATCAGTCGGTTGTTTCAAGATTTTACAGTGAATTTATCAAAAGTAAGTCATATATGTAAGCTTGACCCCAAGGACACTGCGTTTGCAAAAAAACAAAAAGAAAGCCAGCGTTTCTTTGTAGCGGCAAAGTGCTCAGCAAACCTCAATAGTGAAATCGATGCGTTATCCTGCGTGTAGGCAAAATAGACGTAAAGCAAACGTAATGACAATTGTCGAGCTTACTTTGATGAAAATGGGAGGAAAATAGGCGATGCTACGAATTCTAATAATGTGTCTGTTGGTTTTGCGATTTTTTGGGGGTTCAGCAGAAGCGGCAGATTGGCAGTGGATGGGGTCTACGGATCGTGCCGGATTTTATATCGATGCCTCTAGCTTGAAAGCGGAAAAAATCGGCTATCAGCGATACGTGACCGCTTGGTTTAAATGTGAATACGTTCCAGAGGTGGAAGACTTGAAGTATACGTTGAAATATCTGAAGTTCACTGTGGCAGAAAATGGTGAGATAAGCTGCACGCAAAAACAGGATATATATTATGATCTGCAGCATAGAACGCTTTCTTACGAGGATTCTTCATTCGACCCGTTTTCCATAAACGAATTGTTCTTTGCCGCAATGACTGACTATCTACTAGGGGCGGAAGAAAATTGGCTGAACCGATTGAACAGCGGAGACCGGTGGGTCTGGGTAGGGAAGATCGTAGATAATCAGGAATCGATTTGGTTTGACCGATACCGCTCAACACAGCAGTCAAATGAGGAATTCTACATGTACGAATATCATATAAATAAAGCGGGTAGACGCTGGATGGAATCGAATCGAATCAATATCGTGAAAAGAAAGATCGGTTTGTATGCGGCTGTTCCGGATAGCATTGACGATGTGATGCTTGAATCTGCGGAACAAATGATGAAAGAACCGAGTGCGGAAACGATCCAATGGCGGACTGCGATGAAAAAACTACGGAAAGTGATCGAGGAACGCGCCATTCGATGAGCGGAATAGGCAGGAGCTCAGAGGTTAGGGTTGAGGTGTTGAAAAAGAAACCTGAGGCGAACGATCATAATTCCGTTCGCCTCGTTTTTCTTCGCAATGGTCGGATGATCCTGCGGTGGCCCCTCGATTTATAAGGTTTTATTAGTAGTAGACAGTAAGTACGGCCAAGAACAAGAGCAAAATAAGTACAAAGGCGCTAGTGCCAAAAAAAAGATAAGCGGATTGTCGTTTGTCCGGAGGGGTCGTTTTGTCTTTCAGTAAAGGATACATTAGGCAAGCTCCGCAGATGTAAAGAGCGGCAAGGTCAATGCCGGACAATTGAAGCAGCAGAGTCTCGTAGTCTGACGAGATAATGTTTCCTCTTACGAGGCCGTATCCGATTATAATGCCGCCCAGCAAAAAACTGAACAGCCAGGCGAATTTCATTGGAAGTTGGGCTGGCGGAGTATTTTTGCGCGGAAAGATGGCATAGCGCAACAATACGATTTCATTGAGGCTGCCGTAGAAAACAAAGATTTGCCAAGGAGCATCTTTAGGAATATGGATCATGCTGGACCTTCTTTCTTTAGTCAATGGTTCAAATAATGAGTAACGCACATTCAGAGTAGCATAAATGCAGCGCAAGATGGTAGTTCGACTGCAAAAGTAATGATATTGTAAGAATGCGGGAAGCGCCAGAGCCAGTTCTATTTGCTTCGGTCTTATGAAAACTAGAGGTAGCGAATAATAAAAAAATGAGGTAAGCGGGGTTGAATCCGTCTACCTCATTTTTCATTTGGATTAGGGATATACTCTAAAAGATCCTGCGGCTGGCAATTGAGTGCGGTGCAGAGCTTATCGATGACTTCGAGAGAGACGTATTCGTTGGTGTTAAGTTTGGCCATGGTGGCGTTGGAGATGTTGGCGGATTTCATTACGTCTTGTTTTTTTAGGCTGCGATCGATCAGTAATTTTTGAAACGGTTTATAGCTAATCATGCGAAAAAACCTTCCTAGTCTAGAATTTGATTTCATTATATGAAGTAAAATTAGATAAGTCAAAGGAACATGAGAGAATAGGATTGACTTAAAGATTAGATATATTACAATAATATTAGACAAGTTGAATTAATGTTAATTGATGCAGAAGAATTAAGCGACTAAGTTGAAAAAAATAATGTGGCTGTGTTTGCTTATAGACTTGCCGAGCAGAAATTGAATCGAGAGGGAGGTACGGAAAATGAAACTCCAAGGTGAATTCTGGAAAGCATTTCAGGGGTTTGTTATGGATCGGACGGAGCGGAGCATGGATCGGTTTGAGGGGCGGGGGGAGTATATGAGGCATCTGCGGGAAGTGGAGCGGCTGGAGAAGGAACTGAGCGGCAAGACGGCGGCGGAGCAGTGGGAGATTTTAGACCAGATCTCGACCGAACATGCCCTGGCCGAAGGGATCGTCACCGACGCCACCTATCTGCAGGGCATGAGCGACGGCCTCGTGCTCGGTCATTTCCTCGGACTGTTTGCCGAACCGCCCGGCGCAAAGCAATAAGTCGATAAAGGCCAACGTTTTGTTGGTCTTTTTTTCATTGAGAAAAAGAAGTGAGTAAGATATAATGAAGTAAGGAATCTTACGTTGTTGGAGGTGTGAAAAGATGCAATATGACGTAACGATAAGTTCTAAAGGGCAATTGGTTTTGCCGAAGGAAATACGGACGCAGTTTAAACTGGGCAGCGGCAGCAAGATAAAGATCATTGTCGACGGGGAGCAGATCATTTTAAGGCCGCGCACGGTGGCGGATGAGCTGCAAGACTTGTTGCTGGCCGAAATTGCCAGAGACGGCAAGCCGGTGAATGAAACGACAGTGAAGGAATATCAGCAAAAGCTGAACCGGGCGCTGGACAAGATGGTTACTGAGGCGGAACAGGAATATAATGCGAAGGAATACGTCTCGCTTGCAGAGTTAAAAGGAGATAACTAGCATGTATGAATTGCTCGTACTCCACTCGGCGGCGCGGCAATTGAAGAAATATGACAAGCCTATTCGCAGCAAGCTTATGGCGATTTTGGAAAAGATAGTGGTGGATCCGTTCTGCGGCGATTTGCTAAAAGGAGATTTGGCGACGATTTACTCCTATCATGCAAAAATTACAGGCGTAGAATATCGTGTAGCATATCAGATCAAAGAGCAGGAAATAGTTGTGGTAATTTTGCAGATAGGTACACGGGAAAAGTTTTATGAGCAACTAAAGAAAAATTTGTAAGTAGCATTGTTGTTGAAATTGAGCGGCAAGACGGCGGCGGAGCAGTGGGAGATTTTGGACCAGATCTCGACCGAACACGCCCTGGCCGAAGGGATCGTCACCGACGCCACCTATTTGCAGGGCATGAGCGACGGCCTCGTGCTCGGTCATTTCCTCGGACTGTTTGCCGAACCGCCCGGCGCAAAGCAATAAGCCGGTATTCCAGCTCGAAGGCCAACGTTTTGTTGGCCTTTTTTCATTGAGCTTTTTGAGTTTACAGCTATTTATTCAACATAAGATCGAAGGAGAACAGCGAATTTTGCCGAATAAAAAATAAGTTCAAGCATAAGAGACGGGATCAGATTTCCGTATTTTTTTATGCAACGGTCTACAGATTTTTGTGAGGAGAGAAAGAATGGGTATTTTTCAAGATAAGACAATGACGGCGTCGGGCGAAGCGAGCGCGGGCGGGGGGATCAACCTGTTGGCAAAGTTAGGCGTGGCGATAGAGATTTTTAAAATTGCGCTGGCTTCGGGCCTATCTTGGTGGATCGCAGCGAGCGTCACGGAAAACCCGTATCCTGTGTTTGCGCCGTTGGCGGCAATTTTGACGACGCAGGTGACGATTGCCGATTCGCTGGAAAAAAGCGTGTACCGTATCGTCGGCGTAATTTTTGGCGTGACGATCGGCGGTTTTTTTGGCAACTTTTTTACGGTAAATGCGATCAGCGTTTTTGTCGTGATTGGCCTGGGGCTCGTGGTGGGGAATCTGTTGCGGCTGCATCCGCAGATTACGTCGCAGATCGGCGTTAGCACGCTGTTAGTGCTGCAGTACGGCCATAGCCAGGGGTATATGACGGGGCGAATTGTGGAGACGATCATCGGCGCGATGGTTGCCGTGGCGATTAATCTGCTGATCAGTCCAACGCAGTCTAGTTTGTTGGCGAAAAAGACCGTCGTGCAGTCGATTCTGCAGCTGACCGATATCGTGGAGGGAATGTCGCAGGCAAAAGAAACGAACGACTTGGCTGCGCGGTTGTATCAAGCCAGGCAGGCGGTTCAAGAAATTCGTACCGAACAAAGCGGTATCATGCAACTGGTGCAGGGGCTTCGCTTTACGCCGTTTCGCCACGGCGAGCGAAATAAGCTAAAAGAGCTGGCGCTGGTCATGAACCGGCTCGAGCATATCAGCGTGCAAGCACGCGGGATTGCCCGCAGTATGCTCGACTTAGCGGAGTCCGAAGGGCTGTGGAAGCCGTTTCGCCAGGTGCTGCACGATGTGGCCGTATGCCTGACCATTTTTGGCCGCTGCATCGAGGGAGAGCGCAACGATTTGCTGCAGGAAGCGTTGCGCATGGCGGTGCGGGAAATGCGCGGGAATTTTTCACGCTATTTCATCGAAATGCAGCAAAACGCAGAATACCTGGTGCCGGAGGCAGGGGCGATCTTCTCCGATTTAGGCCGGATTTTAGATGAAATGGAAGATAAATTTCCCGATTTAAATGAAAAAGATGTCCAGTTTCGCAGCCGGCATGTGGGGAAAAGCGAAGCGGGCGGCAATGAATGATGTGCAGGGACGTCGCTGCGGCCGTCTTTGCCGGAAAATAAATTTCGCAGTGGGACAGTTAGTAGAGTGAAAAGGAATATTTTGTAATATAATGAGAGTAGGGAACCGCTGATTAATTGTCGTTGCACGCCAGTAATCAGCGGTTTTTTGTAGAGCGCTGCGCATGGCGGCGGGAGTCTCTTGCAACGCGGACGCATGGGAGGGAGCATGGCATGAATATTGATATTCAAACGATGTTGACGGCGCTTGCGGTGATGTTGCTGGGAAACGGAATAGTTTCTGGTTTTACCTGGAAAAATGCCAAGCTTGAGCGGGCGGTTTTTGGCTTCTGGAGTATGGGCCAGGTTCTCTTCAGCGTCGGCATGCTCTTAATCGCCCTGCGCGGCGAAATCGCGGTTTTTCTCTCGCTGATCGTAGGAAATCTCTTTCTTGTAGGCGGTCAGGTCGCCATCCAGGAAGGCTGCGCCGTGTATGTCGGCAAAAAAGGGCTGTATCGCCCGATGTCCTTAGTAAATATCTGCCTTTTGCTGGCCGGGCTTATTTATGCGGCGTATTTTGAACCGTCGGTCAATTTGCGAATTGTGATATATAGTGCGGCTGCGACCGCGATGTCGTTGCTCAGCATAATCACGCTGCAGAAAAAAGAAGGGGTGAAGAATGCGCCGGAAAAGATGTTCATCTATTTGCAGGCCGTGCACATTTGTTTGATGCTGTTTCGTTCCGGCGCGGCGCTGCTGCAAAACGAATATGCAAGTCTGCTTCATCCCGCTTCGATTCAGGCTTGGATCATCATGGGGCTTTTGAGCTATTATTCGTGCCAGTCGCTGTGCTTTTTTTGGCTGGTCGCCCGTCGTTTGAGCATGGAAGTGCAACGACAGGCTGTAACCGATCCGTTAACCGGATTGTCTAACAGACGGGCGCTTGATGAGGCGCTGCAGCAGATAGGTCCGAAAAATGGCGACGGAATCGGCTTTTTGTTCATCGATGTTGACAACTTCAAGACAATGAATGATAGTTACGGGCATCAAGCGGGAGACGCGTTTTTAATCCGCTTGGCTGAGGAAATAAAGAAAAACCTTCGCGCGGATGACTTGGCATTTCGCTATGCGGGAGACGAATTGGCCGTCATTATTCGAAAGTGCAATCAGGAAAATTTGCTGCAGGCTGCGGAGCGAATCAGGACGAAAGTGAATGAGATAGAGCTTGTCTGGGAAGGGCGGAGCGTGAAAACGACGGTCAGCATTGGCGCGGCGCTATCAACCGAGCAAAACAATATGCAGAGTCTGATTAAGCGCGCCGATGATGCGCTGTATGAGGCAAAAGCAGCCGGAAGAAATCTGGTCAGAGTCGGCGAAGCAAAGCGCGAAAATAGGGACGGGGCAGAGTGAACTTTCTTTTTTGCTGGTGGGAGGAAGTGAGGGGACGATTTTTCCTGCTTTGCTCTTATGAAAATTAACGGCAGCAAATAATGAAAATGAGGTGAACGGGTTCAAAGCCGTTCCCCTCATTTTCGTCGTGAAGCGTTATTCGCCATCTCCGGTATCCCGATCATCGTCGTTGCGGTTTTTCAAAATCTTACGTCCTGATAGGATGGGGCGGCATTGCTGGGAAATAAAAGCGGTTAAAATATCATTTTAAGTTACATAATAGTGACAAATGAGAACGAAGGAATATAATACGTATATACACTGCGCTTAGGCGGAACGTTACATTCGTAAAGTTACCTGCGATTTGCTGGCTATTTGGGCGAGCGAGTGGTACGATTAAGGAGCTGTAAAATTATGGCGCTAAGCGTGGTGCTTAGCCGGAAAGGGGAGTGTAAGGCGTGGATGTTTTCTTTCAATTGACGCAGATGCAGCAGCTATGGATACTGCTGATCGTTTTATGCATCGGGGTTGAAGTGGTTCTGCCGCATCTGGTATTGATCTGGTGCGTTCCGGGAGCGTTGATCAGTTTGATTCTGAGCGGATTCGGCGTGGGCGTTTGGTGGCAGTTGGCCAGTTTTCTTGCCCTAACGCTGCTGCTGTTGTGGCTTGTGATGCCGCTAGTGAAGACGAAGACAAAAAAGCATAAAGAGTTCGAAACGAATGCCGATGCCTTCGTAGGCAAGGAGTATGTCCTGACGCAGGAAATGACAGCCGCGCAAAAGGGCACGGTACGGATTCACGGCACGGACTGGTCTGCGGCGACTGTTCCGCCGTCCGCGTTGGCGGAGGGGACTTGGGTCGTCGTGCGCGAAGTGGTGGGCAATACGCTGATCGTTGAAGCCGTTTCCGGCGAACGGTCGTCATAGCGAATGATAGTTTAGAGGGGGAATGACAATGTTTGCGATGCTGATTATTGGGTTTATCGTCCTGGTAACTTTGGTTTTAAACGTTCGCGTGGTCAGTCAGACCGATGCGGTGGTGATCGAGCGTTTGGGATCGTATCTGACAATCTGGCAGCGGGGGCTGAATTTTAAGATTCCGGTCATTGATCGTGCGGTAAAGACGGTTTCTTTGAAGGAGCAGGTTGCGAATTTTGAACCGCAGCCGGTTATTACGAAAGATAACATAACGATTCATATCGATACGGTCGTATATTTCCAAGTGACGGACCCTAAAATGTACTGTTACGGGGTAGCCAATCCCATGAGCGCGATCGAAAATCTGACCGCGACCTCGCTGCGTAATATCATCGGCAAGCTGGAACTGGACGGCGTGCTGACGTCGCGTGATACGGTGAATTCGGAAATGCGCCTGGCGCTGGACGATGCCACCGAACCGTGGGGCGTTAAGGTAACGCGCGTTGAATTGAAAAGCGTGGTTCCGCCGGAAGATATCAAGCAAGCGATGGAGAAACAAATGAAGGCGGAACGGGAGCGCCGTTCGGCGATTCTGGAAGCGGAAGGAAAGAAGCAGGCGGCGATTCTTACGGCGGAAGGCGAAAAATTAGCACGGATTCTGAATGCCGAAGCGCAAAAGCAGGAACAGATCCTGGCCGCGGAAGCATCCAAAGAGTCACAGATTCGCAGAGCCGAAGGGGAAGCGTCTGCAATTGAACAAGTTGCGACGGCGCAGGCCAATGCTTACAAGCTGTTGAACGATGCCGCACCGAACGACCAGATCATAAAAATCAAGGGTATGGAGGCACTGGTTCAAGCCTCGCAAGGTTCTGCCAACAAAATCATCATCCCTACCGATGTAACGGGTGTGATCGGCAGTCTTACGACGCTGATGAGCACAAACAAATAGGCTCTTGCGCTTGTGAGCGCAGTGAGCAGCGGCGTATGGAAAAAGGAAGTGAACGGGTTTGAAGCCGTTCACTTCCTTTTCGTCGTAATGCGTTATTCGTCGCTTCCGTCTCGCGGATCATTTGAGGCTCAGGTATCGATAAACGGTATCACGGTCAAATTTGATTTGAAGAATCAGGCGGAGGCGATCTTTTGCAGCAACGCGAGGTTTTGTTCGAGCATACTGCCTTGCATCAGGTCGTTCAGCGCCGCTTCGTAGTGCTGTTGGCCGACGCCGGGAATCAGCGCTTCTTTTGCCAGATAGCCGAGCAGCACGGTGTTCTGCATCCGGCTGTCTGGCAGCGGTTCCGGTGCGACGCGAATTTCACGGATATTTCGGCGCAGACATTCCTGGCGGATGAAGTCATCGGCCAAGGGCGATTCCTTTCCGAGACGAACGCTGAGCGGCTGCCAGCGGACGTCGTAATAGAGAAGGGTTTTTGCGTCCGCCAGATATTCCTGCAAGGCGCGAAGCGCCTCGTAGCTTTCCAGCGAGATAGCCAGATCGGCGCAGCCGCGACGGATCAGAGGCGAATAGGCAGGGCCAATGCGCACATGAGAGACGACTGCGCCGCCGCGCTGCGCCAGGCCGTGCGTGTCGACGCCGCCGCCGACAAGACCTGCATGGTCGGCGGCCCGAATCAAGGCTTCACTGAAGAGGCCAATGCCTTGTCCGCCGACGCCGGTGATGTAAATGTCAAATTTACGCTCAGTCATGAGAATCGCCTCCTTTGGCGGCAGAATCGGAAGGGGCAAGGATGGCATGCGTCGGGCAGGTTTGCAGGCAGGAACCGTCGCCGATGCACAGATCTTGATGAGCGCTGACCTGGCCGTCCGCCTTGCGCTGGAAGGTCGGACAGGCGAAGGCGGCGATGCAGGCGTGTTGCTGGTCGCAAGTCGGGGCGATGGTTACGCGGCGTCCTCTGAACTGGCCGCGCCTGCGCATTTCTTTCGTCAGCTTCAACATGCAGGGATGTTTGGCGATGATCACTTTGAAGCCGGTTTCCAGCAAGGCTTCTTCCACCAGGCTGCGAAGTTTGCTCTGCTGGTAGGCGTCGACTTCGCGGATGTTTGTGACGCCAAGCGCGTCCAACACGCGGCGCAGCGGAATGGCATCGGTCGCGCCGTTCGCGTTTTTGCCTACGCCCGGGTGATCCTGATGGCCGGTCATTGCGGTGGTACCGTTTTCCATGATGATCAGCAGCAGGTTGTGGCGGTTGAATACGGCGTTGATGATGCCGGGGATGCCTGCGTGAAAGAAGGTGGAATCGCCTAAGAAGGCGACGACGCGGCGTTCCTGGTTGAAGAGCGAAAGGCCAGAGGCGGTAGCGCTGGAGTGCCCCATGCATAAGAGGATTTGTCCCATTTGATGCGGCGGCAAAAAGCCGAGCGTATGGCAGCCGATATCGGCAACGGTGATGTCGCTTTCTTTCAGCGCCTGTTTGACCGCGTAGAAAGCGGAGCGGTGTCCGCAGCCGGGGCAGAGCTGCGGCGGTCTTGGTGCACGCGATGCGACAGGCGCGCCTTTTGCTTCGTCTTTCGCCAACAAATCCGGCCACGTCTTACGCAGAACTTGAGCGACTTTGTCCGGAGTGTATTCGCCCAACCAGTCGTCGATGTCCATTTTTCCGACGATGCGTACGCGAAGACCGTGTTCGAAGGCCAAGGCTTTGATCTCACGTTCCAGGACGTCGTCGAGTTCTTCGAGAATCTTAATTTCTTCGTGCTGACGCAGGAAGGCGATGATTTTTTCTTTCGCCAGCGGATGGACGATGCCGAGCTTTAAGATGTCCGGCTTGGATTTGACGTCTTGCAACACGTCCATCAAGGAGAGGAACGGCGCTCCCATTGTGATGACGCCGCGCCGTCCGTTTTGAAAATCCGTCACGGCGTTGAACGAAGAGGCGTCGGCATATGCGGCGACATCGCTCAGTTTTTCCAAGGCGCGGCGTTTCAGCGGAAAGACGCTGGCGCTGATCGGTATGTAGGGGCCGTTTTTCACGTCAAAGCGTGGTGTGTTATCGAGGGGGCGGGGCTGCCAGCCTTGGAAGCGAACCTTGGCTTTGGCATGGCAGACGTGGGTCGTCAGGCGAACGATGACCGGCATCCGCCGCTTTTGCGAAAGGGCGGCAGCTTCCTTGAACATCTCATAGGCTTCCTGTGCGTTCGCCGGTTCGAAAACCGGAATGTAAGCCAGACGTGCATAGTGGCGGTTGTCCTGTTCATTCTGCGATGAATTGGCGCCGGGATCGTCGCCGAGGAGGATGACCATTCCGCCGATCAATTCCATAAGACCGAGCTGGACAAAGGTGTCGGCGGCAACGTTCAGGCCGACGCTTTTAAAAAAGGTACAGGAGAGATGGCCATTGACGGAAGCGCCTACCGCGACTTCGGTCGCGACTTTCTCGTTCACGGAGAACTCAAAGTACGGCGGTTGGCTTTCTTTGGGCAGCGCGTTCAGCGCCTCCGCGATTTCGGGCGTCGGCGAGCCGGGATAGGAAGTGACGACCCGGACTCCGGCTTCGAGCATCGCGCGGGCAATAGCGGCATTGCCGATCACGATCTCACTAAATGGCTGATGCGAAGCGAGTATTTCTCCGAGCTTTTTCAACTCTTTCAACTCCTTTTTTTAATTGCATTGCTTTCATAGAGCGGCATCTGGGAAGCGATTTCCAATAGTTATCCTCTTCTGGATTGGCCTTGAAAATCCTTGCGCTTTTAAAAGTTTTACGGATGAATTGATACGTGAAGCGAATGAGCTTTTCTTCCACATTGGTCCTATAAGAAACTAGAGGCAGCGAATAATAAATAGGTTAATTGTAGCAAAAAAGGATTTTAATGTTCTATGTAGAAAAATAACATTATATGTAAAAGTTTCTATTTTGTTTGTCAGGAGTAATTATGGATAACATTAATGCATCAGTACTTAGCTCATTACTTGGTACAATCTCAATTATTTTAATTTACTTTTACCTTTATGCATTATATCGCAAACGCTATCTGGGAATTTGGGCTATTAGTTGGCTTGTCCTTCTCTCACGGTTTGCTCTGTTTGATTCAGGACTCATTGCATGGCACCAAAACACAATTTATTTGACAATTTACCAAATTCAACTATTAACAGCGGTACTACTTTATGTTTGGGGTATTCATCTCTTCATGGGAAAAAAACTTAATAATAAGTGGATTTATGGTATTTTAAGCATATTTGTTGTAAGCATGGGCGTGAATTTACTCCAGGTTCCTTTATCCTATAAATTACTGCTTCCATTCGTATTTGCCGATTTTGTTTGCATATGGATTGGTGTAACTTTTTTGCGCTGTGTTGAATTAAAGGGAATCGGTCACTCCATTACGGGGTATGCATTTATTATGTGGGGAATCGTCAGTTTATCGCTGCCCTACGTAATTGATAAGCCGTTATTTAGTCAATTAATATATACAATTTGCGGCCTTTTACGATTTATCATTGGTGTCGGTACATTAGTTCTATACTTTGAAAAAAACAGGGTAGAGTTAGTCATTAAGCAAAATGAATTTAGGTTGCTGGCCGAGAATGCAGTGGATGTCATCTATCACTACCAGCTATTTCCCTTGCGAAAACTTAAATATATCAGTCCCTCTGTGTTTACCATCACAGGACATTCGCCTGAAGAATATTATTCGAACAATGCCTGTGTTTTTCAATTGATCCATCCTGATGATGTTTCGCTTCTTACGAATTTTATTGAAAACCTGCAAGAATTGATAGAAAGGCCGTTAACGTTACGCTTACTGACAAAGGACAAAATGACGGTTTGGGTTGAACAAAAATGCCTTCCTATTTATGATGAAAAAGGACGGTTAATAGAGGTGGAAGGTATTATTCGTGATATCACAGAACGAAAAAACTTGGAACAACTGACTTCTTCACTGGATAGAATGACGGTTGTCGGAAGCATGGCGGCAACGGTTGCGCATGAAATCAGAAACCCAATGACCACGGTACGCGGCTACTTACAAATGTTGGAGAAAAAAGACAAATACCAAGAGGACAAGCAGAAATTTAACTTAATGATTGAAGAGATCGACAGAGCCAATACGATTATTCAGGAATACCTTTCATTATCCCAGGAAAAAGTATCTAGGCTAGAACGATGTTCGCTAAACCATATTGTGAAAACATTATTCCCTTTAATCCAAGTGAATTCTGTTAATTCAAAAATAGAAGTGTCCATCGAATTGTCTACTATTCCAGACTTATTTCTCGATAAAAATGAGATGCGTCAATTGCTTTTGAATATGGTGCGTAACGGCATTGAAGCCATGTCGTCTGGCGGAAACCTGCTGATTCGCACCTACCAGGAGGAGAACAAAACGGTGTTATCGATCAGTGATCAAGGGAAGGGGATTCCTCCCCAAGTCCTTGAGCGATTGGGTACACCTTTTACTACGACCAAAGATTCAGGCACGGGGTTGGGCCTTCCAATTTGTTATCAAATAGCGCAACGGCATAATGCCAAAATTGTGGTTGATACAAGTAATGAGGGAACTACTTTTAAGTTATATTTCAATTCTCAAGCATCATAAGTTTTAAACGATAGGATAGACCCTTTCCAGGAGTACAGTAGTGCTCCTGGAAAGGGTCTGTTTTCTTTTTTAAACTTATACTTACCCTGTTTCTTACATTATTCCAAGGATAACGTAAGATTTCCTCGTATCCCCTTATTGAAAGGGGGGGCTGCTATGAAGACATAATTTTGTAAGCAAAGACTTCTAACTATTAATTATTATTGAAGGAGAGATTATTATGACTATCAACAACATGAAAACAGTAGTAGATTCAACAGAAAGTTTAGAAGCACCGATAACAATTGGAATAGCAAACAATTTAGAAGAGAAGAAGGAAATCTATCAATTTCGTTATAAAATTTATATTAAAGAAATGTCAAAACAATTAGAGGAAACGGACTATGAAAATCAGTTATTATATGATGAATTCGATAAGTGGGGCTTTTTGTTATATGCAAAAATTGGATCGGAAATAGTCGGTACATTACGAGTCAATGTAGGTACAGCTGCCGAATTCCCACAAATTATGATTGACGTATTTTCGATGGAGGTATACAGGACGTGTGATTCGGCAAATGAAGTTCAGAAATTTGCTTTATGTACGAAACTAATGGTTGAGCCACGTTATCGTAATTCAACCGTACTCTATTTACTGATGGCAAAATCGTACGAAATCTTTTATTCTAACAAAGTTGATTTTGTTTTTGCCTATTGCAATCTTTATTTGCTGCGTCTTTATGAACAAATGGGCTTTTACCGTATTGGAAGAAATTTTCTGCCGACAGGCTACGGTTTATGTGCTCCTATTGTGTTATTGATAAACGACCTTGCGCATTTACGTAAAGTGCGTTCACTTTTTTATAGGATGGCACGTAAAAAAGAAGTGTTAAACAGCGGGGCAATCGAGTGGTTTTATAAAAAATTCACTAACCATTCGAGTACGATTAATAGTCAACTTGTTAGTGAGGAAGAATTGTGGAATATTCTCTGTGAACGTTTGAAGAGTCAACCAACGGAAGCTATTCCTTTACTCCGCGATTTATCGGTAGCAGAAGCAAAAAAATTCATTCATTATTGCGGTGTTTTTGTTCAATGCGAAGCTGGAGATCTCATTTCCGGTCAAGGTGATGTTAGTTATTCCTATGACATATTGATTTCTGGAAAACTAAAATCCTTAACCTTTCAGCGACCTATTAAAGAGTATAAAATACCCGGACAACACTTTGGCGCAAACGGATTAACCGAGCATAACAGGCATTTTGAAGACATAGCCGCCGTCGATTCGGTGGAGATACTCGTGCTGTCCGGCTTGGCATTTCAAAAAATTTGCCGCGCTTACCCTGAAATCGCTCATAAAATAGTGCAAAGCAGTTTTGAAGAGCGAAAACTAAAGCTATAAGCAGCGAGGACAGTTACAAATCAAGACCACCCCGCGCGGGTGGTCTTGATTCTTGAAAGCCAGGAAAAGGCTGTTATTTTAAATATTTCAGCAACAGAAGATTTAAAAACCAAAAGAAAATGCCATAGATAGCGCCGACTGCTGTAAGGACAGCGATCCAAATGACGATATTGGCCAAGCCCATCGCTAAGGTGATTGTATAGCGGCTAGCAAGACAGAACAGAGACACGGCCATGGCGCTGGTTGTGAAGAAAAGCAGATTTTTTGCAAAGAGATTTTTCTTTTTTTTACGTAATTGAGGCAAAAAGAGCTGCAAGTAGCGATATTGTATAAGGTCTAAGATTGCGATCAGCAGTACTAGCCAGAGAAAACCAATTGGCGGCGGATAGTCTGCACCCAAAAAGAGAATCGTTGTCCAACCAATAAAAAATAATAGCGTGTTTAACGTAATGATCATTTGAGGATGCATGGTGTATTTTCATCTCCAGTCGGGAAGTGTGTGTTCTTTTACTTTATTTTAGCACGATAGCAGGATAATGCTTGGGATTCTTAGCGCATTTTATTTCCTTTACCATGCGTTGCAAAATAATGAATCGATTTTGGCAGGATTTGGTTGCTTGGCGGCGGAATATCAGTAGTGAGGAGTATGGAGACGTTGTTGTATTGCGTAATACCATTTGGACGACAGGAGGGTGAAATGATGGCGACAATAAAAATCCCTTATGCCAAAGGTTTTATGGAAGCGAATATTCCGGATGGGCAATTGCTGGCGATCTTGCAGTCGAAGGCGCATGCGTACCGGCCGTCCGCCGGGGAAGAGGAACTGGTTCAGCAGGCGTTGGAAGAGCCGATCGGTTCGCTCAGGTTGCGGGAGTTGGCTAAAGGCAAGCGGAAAATCGTCATCATCGCCAGCGACCATACGCGGCCTGTGCCGAGCAAGATTATCGCGCCGCTGATGCTGCGTGAAATCCGCGCCGGTAATCCAGATGCAGAGATCACGTTTCTGATCGCCACCGGTTTTCATCGTGCGACGAGCAAAGCGGAACTCATTGAGAAATTCGGCGAAGAGATCGTCAATACGGAAAAAATAGTGATGCATGACTGTCTCGATCTGAAGAACATGGTTAATATCGGCGTCTTGCCGTCGGGCGGTCAGATCGTGATCAACAAACTGGCGATGGAAGCGGACTTGTTGGTGTCCGAAGGCTTTATCGAACCGCATTTTTTTGCCGGGTTTTCCGGCGGACGAAAAAGCGTTCTGCCGGGCATTGTCAGCGAAGTGACGGTACTGGCCAACCATTGCGCGAAGTTTATCGCCAGCGATAAGGCGCGCGCCGGTATTTTGGAAGGCAACCCGCTGCACGTCGACATGCTGTATGCCGCGCAGCAGGCGAAACTGGCGTTTATCGTGAATGTTGTGATTGATGCGGAGAAGAAGATCATCCGGGCGTTCGCGGGCGATCCTGTGGCCGCGCATGCCGAAGGCTGCGCTTTTGTCGGCGAGCTGGCGTCTGTCAAGGCAGCGCCGGCCGACATTGTCATTACGTCGAACGGCGGATATCCGCTGGATCAAAATCTCTATCAGGCGGTAAAAGGAATGTCGGCGGCAGAGGCGACGGTACGGCAAGGCGGCGTGATCATCATTTGCGCGGCGTGCAACGACGGCCACGGCGGCGAAGCGTTTTACAATTGGTTTACGGAAGCGTCCGGCAGACCGGAAAAGGTGATGGAAAAAATCATGCGGATCGAATCCGACTGCACGATTGCGGATCAGTGGGAGGCGCAGATCCTTGCGCGCATCCAACTCAAGGCGCAGGTGATCGTAGTGACGGATCAATGCGATCCGGCGCTGGTGGAAAATATGAATATGAAAGTTGCCGCCACGCTTACGGAAGCGGTGCGGATCGCGAAGAGCATCGTTGGCGAACAGGCGACGTTTACGATCGTGCCGGATGGCGTTTCGGTCATCGTCCGGGATTGAGGCGAAGCGCGAAGTAAAAAGATGAGACGAACGGCCCTATGACCGTTCGCCTCATCTTTTTATCTTTTCTTAAAAAACCAACTCGCCGGTCTTATAGCCGGCAGGCAATTCTTCTTCGTTTACGAATTGGAAGCTGTCGTCGCGCAGGAGCGGCAGGAAGACTTCGTAGGGAATAGCGGCAAATTCTCCGGCGTAGTTGCTGGCGCCGAACCATTTGCCCTCTTTGGCGCTCAGGTTCAAATCGCGGGCGAATTTGGTATGGTTGGAGCAGTCGTGTACGACGAGATTCCATTTTTCGTCGTCTGCGATTTTCATGAATTTCAGCGTCAATTCACGGCTCCAAATCGGAGAGATATAACCGTGGCGCGAAATGTACATGTTTTCGCCGTAATAGTTGCCGATATTGTTCTCGTTCAAATGCAGCTCCGCGCAATTGATGAAATCGGGTTTGGCTGCGAGAATCTGTTCTTTTTTCTTGAAGAATGTTGCAAAGAACTCGGGCGTCATCGGCGTTTCGATGCCGACGTTTGGAATGTATTTTTTCGTGAGGCCGATGTTTTCGATGACGCGGTCGGCGCAGTTCGATGCGCCGAGGTTGAAGCGAAGTTCGTTAAGGCCTGCTTCACCCAAGGCTTTCAATGTTTCTTCCGTCGCCAGCGTGCCGTTGGTGTACATGTGCTGATGGATTCCGGCGGCGCTGAATTTCTTTATGACCGGATAGTATTTTTCGATTTCCATAAACGGTTCGAGATAGACGTAGGAAATGCCGGTCGGTTTCTTGTGGATGGAAAGCAGTAGATCAATATCTTTCTCATAGAACTTAGTGCCGCCGATCCCCCACATCCCTTCGCCAACGGGCGGGATGTCGTCGAGTTCGCCGTAGTTGTAGCAGAACTTGCATTCGAGGTTGCATTTATTCGTTTTTCTGATGGCGCTGAGACCTGCGCCCAAGAGGCAGGAACGGCAGCCTTTGGGGAAGTTTTCTTCGTTGCCGACGAAAAAAGTACGGTTTTCTAAGGTTTTCAAACCATTGATTTCCGACAGGAGCCGGTCGTTTCTATGATCGATCGCAGTCTCAATTTGCGCAAACGTTGCATAAATAAGTTCTTGTTGTTTGGTCATGATTTCCTCATCCTCAGGCAATTGGGCAAAGAATTCAAACCAAAGCAAAGCATCTTTCTTTGGAATTTTCATAGTGTATCCTCCTTTAAGTCATCGGTCAGTATAAAGTGGTTTTAAAGCAGTAAGGATTGCAGCGGTTTTTATGCAAAAAAAAAGAACGATCCTTTATTTAGTATCATTGGCTTCATCTGCAACATAAAAAGCACCTGTACAGGGAGTGGTATTGCTGAACTAAACTGTGTTATTATATCATTTTTGTAGGAGAATTGTAAAATAAAGTTGAATACATGGGAAGTGGAGCAATGTTGAAGGCGCAAACGTTTAATCTCTGTTGATGCTTATGCGCCACTTTTGTTGTGAAATTTAGGAGGAATCTAATACTGAAAGAGGAGAACACGATGCTTAATTTGGGACTGGAAAATAAGATTGTTTTAATTACAGGCAGTACGCGAGGCTTGGGTAAAGCTATGGCTGAAAAATTTGCTGAAGAAAAAGCGATTGTAATTGTTACGGGAACGAATCAAGAGAAAGCGTCGGCGACTGCAAATTTGATTGCAACAAAATATCGAGCAGAAACTGAAGGTTTTCAACTCGATGTTACGGATGAAGACTCTGTCAAAGAGGTAGTTCGTGAAATTATCAAAAGGTTTGGTAGAATTGATGTACTTATAAATAATCGCAAATTGCAACTGCAAGTTGAACACTTCGGTAAAATGGCAGCAAACTCATGCAGCATAAAGGCTGTCGAGAAATGCATCAAAAAGTTCTTCTGGAGTTTGATAGCCGAGTCTTTTACGCGGGCGGCTATTTAGCTCATCTGCAAAACGAAGTACATCGGCCGGGCTGTATTTTTCAATTGAAACACCTTTTGGGATGTACTGTCGTAAAAGCCCGTTGTGTCTTTCGTTTACAGGACGTTCCCACGATGAATACGGGTGGGCGAAATATATTGAAGAACCCCAGTTTTCAACCGTTGAAAACTCTTCGAATTCAGATCCGTTATCAGCCGTAATGCTCTTGAAAACCGAACTGAATCGCTCGCCAAATTCAGCATGCAATTCTTCCATTGCTTCGATTACCGACTCACTGTTTTTTCCAGGAATGCGGATTGCTAAGTAATTATTGGTCACTCGCTCAACAAGCGTCAAAACAACAGCTTCCTTGCCGCTTTTACGGCCGATTACCGTGTCGGCTTCCCAATGTCCGATTTCTACGCGTTCATCCACAATGGCAGGACGTTCATCAATGCTTCGACCTTTTAAACGCTTATGTTCACGGCATCTTTTACGACTAGATCTACGCTTGAGGAGTTCAGGAACTTCAAAACGAGATAACGGTAAGTTTCCGGCCGCCAGCTCATTATAGAGCGTTTTAGTACACACCATATTGTTTTCAGCGAATCGGCGATGTAAACGTGCATGGCCTACGCAAACGTCCAACGACCACTTTTTCGTACGTACTTGATCGACTACCCATTTAACGAAAGCGGCGCAATGCAAAATACGATGATGTCTTCTGCTTTGCATCCGGTTTGCTTTATATACGGCTAGTCCACGCTTTGCGCTGTACTCTGGAGCACGTCCGCGACTGCTTTTTCGTTTCGGCGTTCCACGGCGCAGTTCATTTAAAACCGTGCTTGCCGAGCAATTGATTTTCGCAGCAATCGATCGGAGTGAGTATCCAAGTTTTCTTAACTGTTGAATCGCTCCGCGTTCTTCTTGACCCAAATGTTGACCGCGTTTGCGTTCTGATTCCACTGTGATATAATCATGGCAGTCCATAGTGATTGCCTCCTCTTTGGTGATGGTTGTGTGAGAACTCCATTCTACCATTTGAGGAAAAAGTCACTATGGACTTTTTTCTAGGTGTTCAACTTCATTTTACAATCGGCCACTTATAAATAATGCAGGCATTACACGAGATGCAAGAATAATGATGATGAAGGCAACGGATTGGGACGCCGTACTAAAGACAAATTTAACAGGCTCTTTTAATTGTACAAAATTTGTTTCTAAGCAGATGCTTAAACGGCGATATGGAAGAATTATAAATATGACGAGTGTAGTGGGGATTATGGGGAATATTGGCCAAGTAAATTATTCCGCATCTAAAGCGGGGCTTATAGGATTGACAAAAACAATAGCGAAAGAGTTGGCATCCAGCGGTATCACCGTTAATGCAATAGCTCCTGGTTATATAAAATCCGATATGACAGAGGTGCTTTCTGAGGAAGTATCGGAAAAGATGTTATCTTTAATACCTATTCAGGAATATGGCGACCCTGAAGATGTTGCTAATTTAGTATTGTTTTTGGCATCCGATAAAGCAAGATATATTACGGGGCAAGTTATTAACGTAGATGGTGGTATGCTAATGTAGTCAACTGTTTTCCGGTCGTATCAAAATAGTGGCGGTGAAAAAGAGCGGAATGTGTGCGTGAACATTATGGTTGATCCTTTTTTCGGTTTGCCAGGACGTTTGCGATGCGATCCATGGGAAGCGAGCCGTACCGGGGTGCATAAGCAGTTGTTTGATCTCGATGAAAATATTGCAAGGTAGATCAAAGAAGAGGTAAACGGCTGCAGCTGTTTACCTCTTCTTCTTCTTTGATAGGCAATAATACGTGAGAGACAGTTTACGACGATTGGAGAAGTTCGATGAAATGACTTGCGGTTTTTGTAAGATAACGGTTCTTGAGCCAAACAATGCCTACTTCAGACAAAAAGGAAGTATCGGAGATATCGAGCGTGTCTATTTCTGAAATGGGAAACGAAGACATTACGGACTTTGGTAAAATGGTTGCGCCAATACCGGCGACCACAAGGGAAAGGGTGATGGCAACGCTGGAGCATTCGCAGATGACTTTGGGGGCAAAGCCGTAACGCCCACATTCAGCGACTATTTTTTCATGCAATTTCGTTGTTTTATCGCTCTTTAATGCTAAAAGCGGCAAATCTTTAATTTCTTTGATGCGAATGGATTTTCGGGAGTTGCCCAAATTCCATTGCTGAGGCAGGACTAAGACAAAAGGGTCAGCTGTTAATGGTGCAACAAAATAGTTGGCGGCATCATAGCTTGATTCAAAGGGTAATCGGGTGATCCCAAGTTCTATGACGCGGTTTTGCAGGTATTCACCCAGGATGAATTGATCGCCTTCTAAAATTTTAAAAGTGACCTGTGGGTACTTATCGCAAAAATTTTTAATGGGAAGGGGTAAAAGGGAGACGCAAGAAAATGCAGAGCCGATAGATAGCGTCCCACGAATCCCCATATTAATTTCTTTTATCTCAAGAATTGTTTCTTCAAATTGATGCAGCAAATTTTGGGCTTTCTTTTCTAAAACGGCCCCGGCCTGCGTCAAATGCAGCTGCTTTCCATCACGATCAAATAAAGGCAGCCCTAGTTCTTGTTCCATTAGCTTTAGCTGTCTGCTCAACGGCGGCTGCTCCATATTAAGCGTCTTTGCCGCGCGCGTAATTTGCTCTTCTTTGACAATTGCCAAAAAGTAACGCAATTGACGTATATCCATAAAAGCCTCCTTGTGAAATAACTAAAAAGTATGAAGCTGTCTCAATGATATCAAAAAGCGGCTCTTGATGCTAGCAATAGAGCGAAGCGCTTCGTCATACCTAAAGGGTATGATGAAGCGATAAAACAGATATTTTTTGTTTGAAAGGTTAAATGCTATGATGGATTAGAAAGAAGATTAAGATAATAACGAAGGCCTAGAAGTCCCGCTTGCTGAAAAGGTAGACGGGGATGAAGAGAAAAGAGCTGTAGTTTTTATCGTGAAAGAGAGGGGATACTTACTATGCCAAATCCGGTCTTCCATCGTGAGAAATGTAAAGCCTGCGAAATGTGTATTTCGGTTTGCCCCAAAAAGATTCTGGAACTTAGTGACGTTTTCAATAGTAAAGGATATGCGACTTCACATTGTGTAAATGATGCGGCGTGCATCGGATGTACGTTGTGCGCGAAGATGTGCCCGGATGCTGTAATTGAAATTTACAAATGAAAAGTGGGAGAGAGAAATGATGAGCGAAAAGGTTTTAATGAAGGGTAATGAAGCCATTGCAGAAGCTGCAATGCGAGCCGGTTGCTTGTATTATTTCGGTTATCCTATTACGCCGCAAAGTGAGATCCCGGAATACATGGCAAAGCAATTGCCAAAGCGCGGCGGCGTTTTTCTGCAGGCGGAGAGCGAGATTGCCGCCATTAACATGGTATATGGTGCAGCGGCGTGTGGTGTCCGGTCAATGACTTCGTCTTCGAGTCCGGGCTTTAGTCTGAAACAGGAAGGGCTGTCTTACATTGCAACGGCGGAGCTGCCTTGTCTCGTGGTAAATGTGCAGCGCGGCGGCCCAGGACTAGGAACCATTCAGCCGGGCCAAGCGGACTATTTCCAGGCAACCAAAGGCGGGGGGCATGGAGATTATCGACTGTTGGTATTGGCGCCGAATAGTGTGCAGGAAATGTTCGACTTAACCATACTGGGATTTGATTTAGCGGATAAATACCGTATGCCGGCGTTGTTGTTAGCGGACGGTGCGCTGGGACAAATGATGGAAGGCGTAAACATGGAAGTCGAGCAGCAAGCGCCGGTGGAAAAACCTTGGGCAGTCACAGGGCGCAATGGCAGAGCGGAACTGAATGTTGTTAAAACGCTATCGTTTGATCAGGATACGTTGGAAGAACATAATCGCAATCTAAAAGAAAAGTATGCATTGCTTTCAAAAAATGAAGTCCGCTTTGAAAAAATGTATACGGAAGACGCGACGCTGGTTCTTGTCGCATACGGCATCAGTGCTCGGATTGCAAAGTCAGCGATGATGAAAGCGCGGGCTGAAGGGCTGAAAGTCGGCTTGTTCCGTCCGATTACCTTATACCCGTTCCCGGCGGAAGAGTTGTTTCAGTTAGCGCAAACAACGCAGGGATTTTTAGTAACGGAATTAAGCACAGGACAGATGTTGGAAGACGTAGAACGCGTTACGCGTTGCCAAAAACCGGTGCATTTCCATGGCCGGACGGGCGGAAATATTCCGACTGCGGATGAGATATACGACCAAATCGTACAGATCATGAATGGCAAAGGAGGGAAATAAGATGGCGGAAAAATTATTCGCAATAACCGAAGGTCTCCAAGAGACTTCGACGCATTATTGTCCAGGCTGCCATCACGGCATCGTGCACCGGCTCGTAGCGGAAGTAATAACGGAACTTGGCGTACTGGATAAGGCCATTCTCGTGGAGCCGGTGGGATGCTCGGTGCTTGCACATAATTATTATAATATGGATGCCATTCAGGCTGCGCATGGCCGGGCGCCTGCGATAGCTACGGCTGTGAAAAGGGTGCATCCGGAGGCCGTCGTGTTCACGTATCAGGGAGACGGGGATCTCTCGGCTATCGGGTGTGCCGAGATTATCCATGCTGCTTTGCGGGGCGAAAAATTTACGACAATCTTTGTAAACAATATTATTTATGGCATGACTGGCGGTCAGATGGCGCCGACTACATTGGAAGAGCAAGTTACAGCGACTTCGCCATTCGGGAAAAAAGTGGAGGAAGCTGGCGCGCCAATGCGTGTTTCAGAAATGCTGGCTACGTTAGACGGGGCTAAATATGTGGCGCGGGTAGCGGTAAATAACCCGGCCAATTTACAAAAGGCAAAAGCTTCAATAAAGGAAGCGTTTCAGCGGCAGTTGCGCGGCGATGGTTTTACGATTGTGGAAGTCCTGTCGACTTGTCCGACCGGCTGGGGAATGACGCCAGTGAAGGCGAATCAATTTGTCGATGATACGATGACGCAAATTTTCCCATTGGGCGTCATTAAAAATATGGAGGGATCTAAACATGGCGCATGAAGTGATTTTTGCCGGATTTGGAGGACAGGGCGTATTATTGGCGGGCCGATTGCTGACGTATGCCGGGATGATAGCCGGAAAAGAAGTGTCTTGGATTCCCGCTTATGGCCCGGAAATGCGTGGAGGAACGGCATCCTGTTCGGTTATTATTGCGGATGAGGAAATCGGATCGCCAATCGTGACGAAACCAAGCGCTTTGGTCGCGATGAATGCACCGTCGCTGGATAAGTTTGAAGGTTCTGTTCGACCTGGCGGCGTGTTGATTGTCAATAGCTCCCTCATTGAGCGACAAGCAACGCGTAGTGACATCAACGTTCATTATGTTCCTATGAACGAGATTGCGCTGCAGTGCGGTAATTCACGTTTTTTGAATATGGTGGCATTAGGCGCTTTGGTTGGTGCGACGTCTTCGATTCCAACTGGCTTTTTGCAAAAGGTGTTCGATAAGCAGTTTGGCAATAAACCTGGGGTGGCGGAAGCGAATATGGCTGCAGCCATGCGCGGCGCAGCATGTGTTACTGATATAAAATAATAGTAAAGTTGGAGCGAGAACGATGTCAAAATTGATATTAGCAATCAATCCCGGATCTACGTCCACAAAGATTGGCATTTATGAAGGCGTAAATGAAGTGACCCGACAAAATATTTCCCATAGCGCTGAAGAACTAAACTCTTATTCCAGCATTACCGATCAATATGAGTTCCGTCTGGAAAAGATCAAAAAAATGTTGATGACGCAAAATCTGAATCTGAAAGATTTTTCCGCTATTGTTGGACGAGGCGGTCTGCTAAAGCCTGTACCGAGCGGCACATACCTGGTTAATAAGGTGATGCTGCAAGATCTGAGGGACGCCCGATATGGCTCCCATGCCTCAAATCTAGGCGCGATTCTGGCCGATGCGCTGGCAAAGGAGAGCGGATGTTCAGCGTTTATCGTTGACCCTGTGGTGGTAGATGAATTAACTGCGATTGCCCGTGTCACAGGGCGGCCGGAGATTCAAAAACGCAGTGTTTTTCATGCGTTGAATCAAAAAGCAGTCGCCAAGCGTTATGCCAAAAGCATCAATAAATCATATGAGACGCTGCGTGTGATCGTCTGTCATATGGGCGGCGGCATTTCTGTCGGCAGCCACCAGGCGGGACAAGTGGTGGAGGTAAATAATGCGATCGACGGCGCCGGCGCTTTTTCGCCGGAACGGTCAGGGACTATGCCGGCAGGACAGCTGGCAGAACTTATCTTAGATCAGCAGTTGAGTCGCAAAGAGATTGCAAAGATGCTGGCTGGCCAAGGTGGTTTGGTGGCTCATTTAGGCACGAACGATCTTGTGGAAGTGGAACGGCGTAGTGAAATGGGCGATAAGCAGGTAGAGCTTATTTACAACGCCATGATCTATAACATCGCTCGTGATATTGCTGCGGCTGCGGTTCCGCTAAAGGGGAACGTGGACTGTATTTTATTGACGGGCGGGATGGCTCATTCTAACTATTTGACGGCATGCATCAAGGAGTATGTGGGGTTCATTGCTCCGATCGAAGTGTTTCCAGGGGAAGATGAACTGCAGGCTTTAAGCGAAGGAACCTATCGTGTCCTGGAGGGAATGGAAACAGCTAAGAGCTATGCATAAGAAAAATTTTTTTGAATAAATTTTGCGGTGCGAAGCTGTTTGCTATTCAAAGTGACTCTTCTAGAATTTTCAATACTATCAATTGTTGACAGAAAGCGCAAACTGCCAGCAGCAAAATGTCCCCTACAGGGTAGACTTTTTCATTGTCTATTCTTTAGGGGACATTTTAGGTTTGAGAGCAGTTTTTTATAAAAAATTGACAAAGCGAAATTCTGACAGGGCAGGGACGCCGGATTTGGCGTTTTCTTAGCCGAATATATTATAATGCTAGGTGAAAGACGAACAGGATGCCTTATGATATAGTAGAAATAAAAAGATATGAAGCAGGAGTAGATAAATGGGCAAAGAGATGAAGATCATTGCGCGTATTCGCACCGACTTTTCGACGAAATTTGGCATTCCGAGGCAAAGCGGTCTTGTTGATGCGCTGAAAGCGGTCATTGTGTTTGAACCGGAATATCGTAATCCGGATGCGCTGCGTGGTTTGGATGGATTTTCACATATCTGGCTCATCTGGGAGTTTTCCGAGGCGGTACGCGAGGACTGGTCTCCGACGGTACGGCCGCCGCGTCTCGGCGGCAATACGCGCGTAGGGGTTTTCGCGACGCGTTCTCCCTTTCGGCCAAATCCGCTGGGGCTTTCTTCGCTTAAACTAGATGGTATTGAACTGGATGATGAACTGGGACCGGTGCTGCACGTATCGGGCGCCGATCTGATGGACAACACGCCGATCTATGATATCAAGCCGTATCTTCCCCACGTTGACAGCCATCCAGAGGCAAGCGGGGGATTCGCAGCGCCGCTTACGGACTATGCGTTGGAGGTGGAGTTTCCGGAAAAGCTGCTTTGTCTTATTCCGAAAGAACGGCGGGACGGGTTACTGGGAGTTCTGGCGAACGACCCAAGACCTTCGTATCAAAACGACCCGGAACGCAGGTATGGCTTCGAATTCGCTGGCTTTGAAATCCGTTTTACGGTACAGGATTCACGGCTGGTGGTCTGCGAGGTCGTTTCACTTTAAAGAGAACCTGCTTAAATGAAAAAGAGCAACAGTTGTCGTTTATGGCAGCTGTTGCTCTTTGTGTTAACCTTGCAGAAGAGCAAGGATCTGGGCGAATTCTTCGTCGCTGGCTATTTCCCCTTGCAAGCAAGGGGCGGGATTGTTTTTCCAATAGGCCAGACTCTGCATGTTTTTTCGGACGTTCTTTTCTGCGAAGCTGCGGCTAAAGGAGGGATCAAGACTTAGGAAGAACTGTACCCCGCCTTCGAAAATTTCTTCACATGATTTAACTGTTTTCTCTTCGTTGACGCAATAGAGGCAAAAGGCTTGCCCGTCTTTTTCTAAACCGATCAATGTTTCCTCTTCGAGCGGCATGGAACACGCGGCGCAGTATTTCATTTTGTAAAACCTGCCTTTTAAGTTTCTTTCGTTTATTATAGCATAGTAAAAAACGATGCCGGACTGAAAGTAGGGCAGGCAGAAAAAGTCGTGGAAAGAAGGAAAGTTTTTGCGCGCGGAGCAGGAGACGGACATTGATAGATGGAATTTGCTGTAAAGGAGTAGAAAAACGAAAGAAGGTTTTGTAATGAAGCAGGCAATCGTTCATATTGCTTTAGTCGTTAAGGATTACGATGAGGCGATTGACTTTTACACAAAGAAATTAAAATTCACACTGATCGAAGACAGCTACCAGGCGGAGCAGGATAAACGCTGGGTTGTCGTTGCGCCGCCTGGATCGAGGGAAACGACGTTGCTGTTGGCGAAAGCGTCGAACGCGGAACAGGAAACGCATATCGGAATGCAAAGCGGCGGACGGGTTTTTCTTTTTCTCAATACGGACGATTTCTGGCGCGATTACAACGAGATGACGGCGAACGGGATCGAATTCGTGCGCGAACCGAAAAAGCAGGATTACGGAATGGTTGCGGTGTTCAAGGATTTATACGGCAACCAATGGGACTTGCTGGAACTGACGGAAGATCATCCGATCGCCAGACGCTTAAACAGGTGAAAATGGTACGTTGAGGAACGAAAATGGATGGGGGAATACAGCATGTTTGTCGTCGTGTTGAAATATAGAAAATCTTTGGAGGAAGTCGATGCGCTGTTGCCGGCGCACGTAGAATTTCTCGAGACTCAATATGCGCAAAAAAACTTTATTTGCTCCGGTCGCTGCAATCCACGGATCGGCGGCGTGATCATTGCCAATGTGAATGCAGAGGCGGAACTGAAAAAAATACTGCAACAAGACCCGTTTTATAAGGAACAGGCGGCGGAATATGAAACGATCGAATTCACGCCGACAAAGATGGATGAACGGTTTTCTTGTTTTGTAAAGACAAAGTGACGTTTGCTGGAATGTTCCCGTGCCCGTTAGAGAAAAAGGAGGGGGAAGAGAAATGGCTTATCCGATGACGAATCTGATCTTCGAAGGCGGTGGAGTCAAGGGGATCGCATATGTCGGCGCTTTGCAAAAGATGGACGAAAAAGGTGTCCTGGCCAATGTGAAGCGGGTGGGCGGAACGTCGGCAGGCGCGATCATGGCGCTGCTGTGCGGTCTCAATTACAGCTTGACGGAAATCGAAGTGATATTGAAAGAGCTCGACTTTACTAAGTTCCTGGACAGTTCATGGGGAATTCTGCGTGATACGGAACGGCTGATCAACGATTACGGCTGGTATAAGGGGGATTATTTTCGCGCGTGGGTAGGCGAAATCATTAAAAATAAAGTAGGCAACGGTGACGCGACATTTGAATTTGCAAATGGATTGGCAGAAAGTCAGGGCTTTAAAGAGATGTATTTTGTCGGTACGAATCTTTCCACGCGTTTTTCGGAAGTCTTCTCGGCGGAACATACGCCGCGCACTTGCATTGCGGACGCGGTCCGCATCTCGATGTCGATCCCGCTGTTTTTCGCGGCGAAAAGAAACGTTCGCGACGATGTTTATGTGGATGGAGGCCTGCTCGATAATTATCCGGTCAAACTGTTCGACCGCAAAAAATATGTCGCTCAGTATGCGACAGAACCGGACTATTATAAAGAGCATAATGAGATGCTTAAAAGTCAGGGCATCGAAGTAAGTCCGTATCTATATAATCAGGAGACTTTGGGCTTTCGTCTGGATTCGGGTAGAGAGATCGCGGTCTTTCGCGATCAGGCAGAACCGGCGCATTACAAAATTGACGATTTTTTCTCTTATGCATGGAGCATCGTCGAAACGATCACGGAAAGTCAACAAAATCAGCATTTGCATTCCGATGACTGGCAGCGGACCGTTTATATCGACACCTTGGGCGTCAAGACAACGGATTTTTCCTTGGATGCGACGAAGAAAGACGCATTGGTGCAGTCGGGTATCGATGGTGCGCAAAAATATTTTGACTGGTATGATCAAGCGCAAGAGGTCGCCAATCGTCCGTAGGGACAAGAAGAGGTTCTTCTTGTTTTCCTATTGGAAAGCCAGCGAAGCAAAAAAAGTACCGATGCTTGAAAACCGGCCGAAAAAAGAAGGAGGATGAATATGCGAATCAGGATTGCAGTGATTTTATGCGTATGGATGCTTTTTTCCGGACAGGTGGTACAGGCTGCGCTGAGCGGCGACAGCAGCGAATTGACCAATGTTCTGCAAACGAATTGGCCGCAATGGCGTGACGGGGAGGATCGGGTTAGTTATTTGCAGCTTGTTGCGCAATTGAAAAATCCGTATCAGGGAAAGGATGCGGCAGCTTTAGCGGCGCTGGCGCACTATTTGCGCCAAACCCGCAACAAAGAAGCATTGACGCAAGAGGCCGTCTTGCAATTGGCAAAAGGGGCTGCGCTGCAAGAATGGTATGAAAAAGAAAAGAGAAGTTTGACGCAGGCCAGTCATGCGTTATATGCAAAGGGTCAGCCGAATTTTCTTGCGCTGCAACAAGGGCCAATCGGGGACTGCTTCTTTTTTTCCGGGCTGGGTTGGCTGGCTCATTATCGGCCGCAGGTGATAATGGATTCGATTGAAGCTTTGCCGGATGGACGGTATAAGGTGGTCTTTCCGAATGGAATGCAAGTTACGGTGGACAAGCCGACCGACGGAGAAATGCTTTTTTTCAATTCCGAGTCCACAATCACGGACGGAATCTGGGCGCCAATTTTAGAGAAAGCGGTCGGAGCAATTCTGCCGCATTATACGAAGCGGGTCGTCAATGAGGAAGAACCGGCTTATAACATCGCACTCGGCGGCGCTCCAGCTACGATTGAGAAAATTTGGACTAATAAAACGCCGCATGTTTTGTATTTACGTAAAAGCGGTGAAGCAGAGGCGCGGCGACTGTTATTGGAGATGAAGGAAAAACGCTTGTTGGCGCAGGCTCTTACCGGAAAGAAACCGCCAGCGCCGAGTATCGCCGGCAACCATGTTTATGCGATCATGGATTTTGACAGCGCTCGCGATGAGCTAAGAATTTGGAATCCGTGGGGTGACGATTTTAAACCGCTGCCGGGACATTCCGGCTATCCTCGTCAACATGGCATTTTCACGCTTTCAATAAAAGAGTTCTGTGAGTATTACGAAGTATTGTTTGTTGAATGAGGAGTGAAGGAGGCGCAGTGGGATGAAGAACGGGCGGATGATAAGGGTGTTTCTCTTATTGCTGGCGTTGGTCGTGGGCTGGATAAGTCCGGGCGGAGAAGTTGCACAGGCTAAGTCAACGGCCTATGAAGCATCGTTGTTGCAGGATTTGGCGGAACGGGAGAACTTGCCGCAAACGGATGTGCCAAAACATCTTTGGTACAGCGAGAAAGAAATGGAAGGCTGGGGGCCGATGTCGCGCGAATATCCAGGAGTTGAACGTTTATTGGACAGTTTGCCGCCTGGAACGGATAAAGTACAGTGGAAACGGGATCGGATAATTGCCGTTGCCAAACATTATATTGGTCTGCCGTACCGCCATCATCACATTCCTGGCTGGTCGCCGGAACGTGGTAGTAAATTGAATCCGAAAGCAGGGCCGGGCCTCGATTGCAGCAACTTTACGGCCTGGGTCTATAATTTTGCTTTCGGCATTTCGCTGCATGGCGATGTGGAATTGCAGGCGCAGATGAAAGCGAGGCCGGGCTACACGTTGCCGCATGGCGTAAGGCAGATTGAGAAAGGGCAGGGATTTCTGCCCGGTGATCTCCTCTATATTATGGATGAAAGTAAAAAAAGAATTGTGCATGTGGTGTTGTATATCGATGAAGAACATATTATTGATTCGACCGGAACGCATGTGGATGTACGACATTTTAGCGGCTGGTATCGTGAACGCTTGTCGCACGGCGTTCGCATTTTTTAGCGTAGGCCGATCTTTCAACTGGCGCATAGGTAGTGTTGGACACGAAGGGATCAGAGTCAACAATGATAAAATGATCTCGATTTATCGGCATGTGGGAGATAAAGATTCTGGCTATGTTGAAGTGAAAAGAAAAGAAAAGAAAAGAGTGCGTGATGCAATGCCTTTCATCTGAACAAAGAGCAGGCTCTCCGGATAAGATTTGTCCGGAGAGCTTTTTTGGTGTGCCGGGCGATTTTGCAAACGATGTTTCTTGCAGTGAATTAGAGTTCTTCATATGCGGCAGGAATAAATTCCTTTATCAAGAAAGTATACAGGTGGTATAAAGAAAATAAATGAAAGCTGTTGCAGGGGAGGAAAAAATGATAACTGAAAAAGCAATTTCTGACATTCGAGTTGAGGCGGAAGAATATTATCGAAAGGGAGAGTTTTACTGTTCAGAAGCAATCGTAAAAGCAATAAAGGATGCATTTGCGCCGTCTGTTTCTGATGAGGCGATTGCAATGGCTTCCGGCTTTCCCGTAGGAATGGGCGGGGCGGGCTGCACGTGCGGCGCTGTCTCCGGAGGCGTAATGGCTCTCGGCATGCTGTTTGGAAGAACACAGGCGCAAGATAAAAAGGTGGCGAAAACGATGCAACTGGCAAAGGAACTGCACGATCATTTTCAAAGCCGCCACAAGATGCTTTGCTGTCGTGCGTTGACGCAGGGAAAAGAACTTGGCTCGCCGGAGCATATGAAGCAATGCATATCCTTTACCGGAGAAGTGGCGGAAGTGGTAGCGAAAATCGCGCTACGCGAACGCGCTGCGAATGAAGAAGCAAAATAGGGAGTGGAGAAATTGAGCGTGCAAAAAGTTTTAGTAGCAATCATGGCCGTTTTTATGGCAGCGACACTGCTCGCAGGCTGCGCAGGTAATGCGCCGGCGCAGCAAAAAACGGCGACAACGGAATTAAAGGAGTTGCGTTTTGGCATTGTTCCGTTGCCGCATTATGCGCATATGTGGGTAGCGCAGAAAAAAGGATTTGTTGATGAGGAATTGCAAAAGGCAGGGTATAAGGTTAAATGGCAACCGTTCAATATTGGCGTTATGGTGAATGAAGCCTTTACTTCCAGCCAGCTGGACATGGGAATTATGGGCGACTTTCCGGTGTTTATCGGACGCTCTTCCGGCACGAATTATCGTATTGTGTCGATCGCGTCTGCCGGGCCTAAGACGTTGGCTATGGTGACGAAAAAAGAATCGCCCATTTCTTCTGTTGCAGAGTTAAAAGGAAAGAAAGTGGCTACTACCAAGGCTTCCTATGGACAGAAATTATTAATTGCATTACTGGAAAAGAACGGCATGTCGGTGAATGATATTCAGTTTGTGCATATGACGATGGATGACCTGCCGGTAGCATTGATGCGCGGCGATGTGGATGCCGGCGTCATGTGGGAACCTCTGATCACGAAACTGGAAGAGGCGGGCGAGATAAAAGTGATTGCTGACGGAACGGATGTTTATGAAGCTTATGCGGTTGTGATGGCCAGCGGCGATATGGTTGAAAAGAATCCACAGGTTGTGGACGCCATGCTCAAAGCGTTTCGAAGAGGCAATGAGTACTTGAAGCAGCATCCGGAAGAGTGCGTAAAGCTTCTGACGGAAGACATCAAGATTCCGCCTGCGCAAATGACGAAGATCATAGGGAAATTTAATTATAATGACGTCATTACGGATAAGTTCGTATCAGACATGAAAGATACGGAATGCTTTATGCGCAAAAATGGATTGATTAAAACGCCGGTTGATGTTGACGCGCTGATACGCCGAAATTGATAAATTGAATTGCGCGGGAGGCAACAAGAACGTGGAAGCTGTATTAAATAAGGCGACTCTCTTAACTATGAAAATTTTCCCGGGCGGGACGTCCTGGAAGCAAATGGTTATACCCGTGCTCGTTTTCCTGCTCTGGCAAGGAATTTGCATGGCTGGGTTGGTGAAGCCGGTCTTGCTGCCTGCGCCTACGCAAGTGGCGACGGAGGCGGCGGTAATGCTGCAAAGCGGTGAGTTGGTAACGCATTTAGGCGTCAGTATGGTGCGGGTGTTGGAAGGCTTTGCGCTGGCGGCGCTCTTAGGAATCGGTCTGGGTATGGGACTAGGCATATTTCCGCTCTTATTTGAATTGATGGATGGAACGATCCAGTTATTGCGTCCGATACCTCCGATTGCTTGGCTCCCGATGGCGATTCTTTGGTTTGGCATTGAAGAGGGATCGAAGGTGTTCATTATTACGCTGGGCGCGTTCTTTCCCATTTTTATCAATGTATTGGACGGGATTCGCCAGACGGATCAGAAGTATGTGGAGTTGTCGAAAGTGTTGGAAGTCCCGCGTGGAAAATTCATACGTAAAGTGGTGATTCCGGGGGCACTGCCGTTTATTTTGTCAGGCCTTCGCATTGGCCTAGGCTATGCGTGGATGTGCGTGGTTGCTGCGGAATTATCTGCCGGGATGAAGGGGATCGGTTTTATGCTTACGGATGCGCGCTCGCTGGCGCAAACGGATAAAGTGTTTGTCGGCATGTTGTCGATAGGCGTTGTTGGAAAAATCATGGACGGTGCTCTTCGTATGCTGGAAGCCAAGTTGATCAAGTGGAGAGGAGCTTTTACAGGCGTATGAATAAAGAAGCGCACTTGAAGATATCCGGCTTGTCCAAAACGTTTGATGCAAAAGAGGGGCAAGTCGCGGTGCTGGAAAATATTTCTCTTTGCGTGAATGAGCAGGAATTCATTACGATTGTGGGGGCTAGCGGCTGCGGAAAGAGTACGCTGCTTAGAATTATTGGCGGTCTTGAGATGGATTATAAGGGGAGCGTTGCGCTAGAGGGAAAGCGCATTGCGGGTCCCGGACTGAACCGCGGCATTGTCTTTCAGGAACATCGATTGCTGCCATGGCTGACTGTAGAGGAAAATATCGAGTTTGCCCTGCAGAAAGGCGAGAAAGAAGAAAAAGAAAAACTAATCAAAGAACATCTGGCGCTTGTTGGATTAATCGGTTTTGAAAAAGCATACCCGGGACAATTGTCAGGAGGGATGGCGCAGCGTGTCGCCATTGCGCGCGCGTTGGTCAACCGCCCCGAAGTCTTATTGCTGGATGAACCGTTTGGCGCATTGGATGCTTTGACTCGTTTAAAGATGCAGCAAGAGATTCTTTCCATCTGGGAAAAAGAAAAAACAACTATGATCATGGTTACCCATGATATTGAAGAAGCGTTATATTTAGGCGATCGGATTATTGTGATGTCGGATCGGCCCGGAAGCGTCAAGAGGGAAGTAACCGTCGATCTTCCGCGACCGCGCGATCGATCCGACGCGAAATTCATGCAGCTGCGAAAAGAAATTTTCCGTGAATTTCATGTGGAAGAGTGACAGCAAAGAAGTAAACAACGAACAGGGAACGCGGATGAGGAGCGGCGTTCCCTGTTCGTTGTTTAAAGGAGCAAAGCGTTAAATATTGCCGAATATATTCATCCGGTCGAAGCTAAGTGAAGAGGAGAGATTTCCATATTTTACGGCAGTTCTTTTAAGCGCGTGCAAAACTCTGCCCAAGGGAATTGCGCGCCTGGGCAACTGGTTCCGGCAGTCGCTTCGCGATGCGGCCGAACATTTTCCGGCGCAATCTTATATCGTTGCATCATTTGCCTTGTGATTTGCAGCAGGCTGATGAGTTGCGTTTCGCTTGGCCGACGCTGCTCGAAGTCGCCGACCACGACAATGCCAACGCTGTGTAAATTTGCGCCGAGCGCATGCGCACCTACCATTTCAAGCGGTCTTCCGTCTTGAACCAATCCATCCGGCAGAACCACTTTGTGGTAGCCGATTCCGGCCCAGCCGTTCGACAAATGGAGCTGATGGATGTCGGCAACGCTCATTTTTTCAATGGCCGTATGGTGAATGATGATCAAGTCGGTGCGTTTGCGTTTTTTTAACGTCTCGGAAAAAGATAATTTCTCCTGGAAGAAATTATCGGTTTTGCGCCAAATGTGTTGCGCCCGTTTGTTTTTAAGTTCGGCTGCGGAAATGCGTGATGCCTCGAAGCCGATCAGTTTGGTGTGCATGTTCGGCTGCGTGTCATAGGCTTGCGGCAGAAAGCGCAGTTGCACCAGTGCGCCGTCCGGCTGAAGGAGAATGGCTGTCAAATCTTCCCCATGCAGCGTTTGCTGTGCGAAGATTTCGCTTGTTGCAGCGGCTGCGTCATACTCTTTGGCGAAAGCGGACGCAAAATTGCGTACGCGGAGCGCTTCTTTGAAGAGAACCAGTTCTTTTGCAACACGGTCTTTCTCGTCATACGTCAGCCAACGACTCGAAACAAGCTCGCCAACTGCGCCCAAATAGCCGTAAGCGGTAGGGGGAGAATCTGTTGCACTACTTGGCGACCAGGGAGAAAACTGTTTTTGCTGATTTTCTACCAGATCAGGCGTGCCGTATTGTGCTTCGATTTCGGCGCGGCTGCTGTTAAGCGCAGCTTCTGCCCGGAGTGCGGGAAACTGAAAAGCCAATGCCAAAGATAAAATGAGAAGAAGTGTTTTCTTCATCGGATGTTCCTCTTTTCTTTGCATATGTCTTGTTTTTTAGTAGGAAAGCGTTTTTTCACTTTGAAAGAAATTCGCGCAGTGTTAGGTAAACCCTGCAAAGAGAAAAGAACGCTACACTTAGACGAAATTTTAAAAAATATGTTTACTTATTTGTAAATGTAATGTAAAATGCTGATAAACAAAAGTCTTTCGAGCGAAGGCGCTTTGAGTAAGTTAAACTTATTCAAGGCGTCTTTTTTGAACTCATGCGGACTTTTATTGGGAGGGGATACTATAAAAGGGAAATGCAAGGACGCGTAGGGCGCGAAAAAAAAGAGCAAGAGAAAAAACAAAGGGGGCGTTATTTTGTTTAAGAAAATACATGTGAAGTGGATCAGCGCATTAGCCGGTGTTGCGCTGGCGGCGGGACTGCTCGCGGGCTGCGGCAATAGTGCAAGCAATGATATTAAGATTGGCGTCGTATATGAGTTGACAGGAAATACGGCCTCGTTTGGTACATCCGCCAATAACGGAGCCAAGCTTGCCTTTAAAGAAATCAATGCAAAAGGCGGCCTTCTCGGCAAACAGATCAAAACGATCGAAGCCGATAACAAAGGTGAGCCGTCGGAGTCTTCGAACGCCATGACAAAAGTGATTTCGCAAGATAAAGTCATTGCGGTGACCGGTTTTACAACCAGCTCGAATGGGATTGCAGCCTCGACGGTTGCGGAAGACAACAAGATCCCGTTTGTCGCGGCGGCCACGACCAACCCTAAGGTGACGATCAATGAAAACGACGGCAAGGTCAAGAATTATACTTTCCGCGTCTGTTTCATCGATCCGTTTCAAGGAACTGTGGGAGCGAACTTTGTGCTTAACAGCTTGAAGGCGAAAAAAGCGGTGATCATGGTCGATAATTCGAGCGATTACAGCAAGGGATTGACGCAATTCTTCAAAGAAGCCTTTACAAAAGGCGGCGGACAAATTCTTGCGGAAGAAGCGTATCTGCAAAAAGACCAGGATTTTAAAACGATTCTGACCAAGATAAAAGCGACCAACCCCGAAGTGATCTATTTGCCCGGTTACTATGAGGAAGCCGGTAAGATCATTAAGCAAGCGCGTGAACTTGGCATAACGGTTCCGTTTGTGGGCGGAGACGGTTGGGATTCGCCTAAATTAGTAGAGATAGGCGGCGCAGCGGCGCTGAACAATACGTATTTTACTAATCATTATTCGGTTGATGATAAGAGTGAGAAATCGAAAGCCTTTGTGGAAGCGTATCAAAAAGAATACGGCCAGGTTCCCGATGCAATGGCTGTTCTGGGCTATGATGCAGCGTATGCTTTGGTCGACGCGATCAAGCGGGCGGGAAGCGCAGAAGCGGAGAAGATTCGCGAAGCGCTCGCCGCAACGAAAAACTTCCCTGCGGTAACCGGAGCCTTAACGTTGAATGAAAAGCATGATGCAGTAAAAAGTGCTGTAATCCTCGAACTGAAAGATGGCAAGCAAAATTATAAAGAAACGGTAAATCCGTAAGGCTGAATAAAAAAACGGTGGCTGCTTCTGCAACGTGCAGAATGTGGTTGCCGTTTTTTCTTACAAAAGATTGAAGTTTTGCGTAACTGGCATCGGGGCTTTGTAAATCATGAACAAATGAGATATAATCAACCGAATGTAAAAAAAATCTGGAGGCATGAACGGGAATGGGCGAACAGCGAGCAGTCGCAACGGATTTGCGGGCGAAATGGAGCAAGAAAAAAATAGGCCTGCTTATTTTGGCAGCGTTTTTTTTAACGGGTGCGCTTTTATTTCAATGGACGGCGGGAAAAATAAGGCAAGCGGCAACGGAAGCGTTATTGGTGCAGGCGAATGAGGCTGTTACCGGACAAATCATCGTGGGCAGTCTCGATTTATCGATACTAGGCTCTGTACAGGCGAAGGCCGTAGAAGTGCTTGACTCGGGCGGCAAGCCGTTGGCGAAAATAGAGAGGGTGCAGCTGCGTTACAAGTGGAACGATTTACTGAAGGGCGAACTGGGACCGCAACTGATCCAAGGGATTACGCTGGAAAAACCGGAAATCTGGGTTGTTTATCGGCAGGGGCAGTTGAACTGGACGGGACTTTTAAAACCGACGTTGCAAAAAGAAAACGGTTTTGTAGGCGGCGTGAAGATGCAAGAGGGGAAATTGCATCTGGAAAGTGATTTTCTCACGCAAAGCGTGGAACACCTGAATGGCGAAATGGATGTTCGTCAAGGCGGTCAAGTCGGACTCGCCGCTGTAGGAAAAGTGGAACAGGCCGAGATCAGAGTGGATGGGCTGTGGGCTGCAGAGGGCGATTCGGAGCTTACGTTCTTGGCAAAAGGAGTGGAACTGCCTAAATTGGGGCTGACGACAGAGCAAGATCCCATTCAGATCGCGGCGGGCAAACTGACGGAATGCAACGTCAAAATCGCTAAAGACAATGTATCGGGTACTATGTTGGTGAAAACGTTGAGCGGACGTTTTTCGGGCGTCACTACGACCGGAGCCTTGGCGTTGACGCAGGGCGAAGCCAAGTTTGAAAAGCAGGGCGAGGAGGCCATCCTGTTTAGCGAAGGAGAAGCGTTGTATCAGGGCCAGCATGTTACGACAGAGGGACGGGTGACGACGTCGTCTTCCGGGGAACAACTACTGGACTTTACCGTTCAGATGCCGGATGCGGATCCGGCTGCGATGTTGCCGGACTTGCAAACAGGAGGGCGGCTGAGTGCGCAGGGGAAAATCAGCGGTTCGGTATTTTCCCCGCTCTTAAGCGGGAGTTTTACGCTGGGCAGTCTGCAGTTCGGCGATAAGCAAATCAGCGATATTCATGGCGACTTTTCCTATGCAAAGGAAACATTGCAATTACTTGACGCGCAGGGCAGCATGAGCGGCGGCTCGGTTGCCGCGAGCGGCGTAATCTACCCGGCTGCGGCGCAATACAAGCTGACAATTTCGGGCAACGGACTGGATACGGCGCAGCTGTCGAAAAAAGACGTCAGCGGCCCGCTGTCGCTGACGGGCGCTGCGGTCGGAACGAGTGCCGACGCCACCGTGCAAGGCCGCTTTACCGTTTATGACGGAACGGCCTACGGCATAGCGTTTCGAACGATAACAGGCAATTTTATAAAACGCGGCGCGGCGGAGGTTGAAGTCAGCAATTTGGCGATAAAAACCGATTTCGGCGTATTTTACCCCGAGCAATTGAGTCAGGATGTGATGGAAACGCTGCGCAGTCGCAGTTTGCCGAGCACAGGTGCGGAATTGCGCGAACAGGTTACGGAGAAAGTCAAAGAAAGGCTGACGAATAAGCTGTTGGGGAATTTTCTTCACTGAGGAACGCTTTGACAAAATGATAAAAAAGAGACAAGCGAGGGATGCCAGCGCTTGTCTTCTTTTTATTGTCCTGCAAGCAGGAGTGTTTTATGCTGCCCCAGAGCGGTGAAAATACAAAATACAAAAATGCGAAAAATTCTGTCGGACTGCGAAGCATATACCCTTATGTATAGTTTGAACAAAGAATCGCAAAAAAAACTGTGCAATCGCGTCATTGCTGTAAAATGGCGTCAATGCTAGAATTAAACGAAGAAAGTGAATAATTACTCTGCAGTTTTTTACGCTGTTTTAAATGCAGCGCAAATTTAGCCTAAAAGCGGAAAAAAATAGAAAATCTTGTTGTCATAACAAAGAATGTGGTATAAAATGGAATGTGCAATGTTGCACATGCTTTGCCGCTAAATAAAGCGATTCGTTCAATCAGGAAAGGAATGTGAAATCATGGAAGACGTGGTTAAAGAGTTGCAACCGGTTGAGGTATTTCGATATTTTGCGCAGTTGTCGCAGATTCCAAGAGGATCGGGCAATGAAAAAGAGGTCAGCGATTATCTGGTCGGCTTTGCCAAGGCGCATGGATTGGCTTATATACAAGATGAAGCCTGGAACGTTGTGATCAAAAAAACGGCGACGCCTGGCTATGAAAAGAGTCCGGCCCTTATTTTGCAGGGGCATATGGATATGGTTTGCGAAAAAAACACGGACGAAACGCATGATTTTATGAAAGATCCGTTGAAGCTTCGCATTGTCGAAGACATGATGTATGCAACAGGTACGACGTTGGGCGCGGATAACGGCATTGCGCTTGCGATGGGACTGGCCATCTTGGCTTCTAATAAATATCAGCATCCGTCGCTCGAACTTTTGTGCACCACCTCGGAAGAAACCGGCATGAACGGGGCGATCGCCCTGGATCCTCGCCATATCGAAGGCAGAACGCTGATCAACATCGATTCGGAAGAAGAAGGCACGCTCTTGGTAAGTTGTGCGGGCGGCATTACGGCAAAAACGACCATTCCCGCGACCTGGGAAACGCCTGCGCCCGAACTGAAGGCGTATCGGATTCAGCTCAGAGGCTTAAAGGGCGGACATTCCGGCATGGAAATCGATAAGGGGCGGGGGAATTCCAATAAATTGATGGGGCGCATCCTGATGGCGCTTTTGACAAACGCCCAGTGCAGACTTGTTTCGCTAAGCGGCGGTTCAAAGCATAACGCGATCCCGCGTGAGACGGATGCGGTTATTCTGGTAAAGCCGGAAATGCAAGAATTTGTCGAGCAGACGATTCGAGCCTATGGAGAAATGTTTGCGGCGGAATTGCGTGCGGCGGATGAAAACGTGAGCGTAAACTTTAAAGTGCTGGCGACGCTCCCGGCGCAGATGCTTTCGCAAGAGGCGACGAAAAACGTGATTACCTATCTCTATCTGCTGATTAATGGCGTGGTCTCGATGAGCATGGACATCAAAGGACTGGTGGAAAGCTCGTTGAATCTCGGCGTGGTTGCAGTGAGCAACGATTCGATCGATTTCATCACCTCGGTGCGCAGTTCGGTTAGAAGCCTGCGCAATGAATTGTATAATCAGATTGTTATGACGGCGAAGCTGAACGGCGGAAGCGTCGTTGCGGAAGCCGGTTATCCGGAATGGGCATACAAGCCGGATTCGAAGATCCGTACTGTTTTCGAAACGGTGTATGAAAAAATGTACGGCAAGAAACCGCATATCACGGCGATTCACGCTGGACTTGAATGCGGACTCTTAGCGGAGAAATTCACACAGCTGGATGCGATCTCATTCGGTCCGAATCTGTATGATGTACATACGCCGAACGAGCATATGAGCATTTCGTCTGTGCAGCGGATGTGGCAATATTTGCTGGAAGTATTGAAAAGCGTAAAATGATTTATCGAGGCATCATTGCAAGTTGATTTTCTCGAAAGGTTCTTATAATACATTTTATTGAAAATCATCTTGCGATATGTAAATAAAAAACAAATGGGGTATGTATGATGGAGAAAAAGCTATCCAAAGATGCGTATGGCGGTGTAGCCGGTAAGAACTATGTACCGTACATTTCCAGCGGCTCTAAGTCGGGTGGGAACCTGACAGTAATGATCATCGGTATTGTCCTGGCTGCTTTGTTTGCAGCATCGACTGCCTACTCGGGCATGAAATCAGGTCTCACTGTTGCAGCGGGCATACCGGGCGCGATTATCGGTTCGGCCTTTATCGCGACATTTGCAAAACAAAAAGGCATTCTTGGCAAAAACTTGATCCAGGGTATGTCAAGCGGCGGCGAATCCGTTGCCAGCGGTATCATCTTCGTCTTACCGTCCATCCTGCTGATCGGCGCGCAAGTGTCTTTTGCAGAAGGTTTGGCAGTCGGCGTAGGCGGCGTGCTGTTCGGCATCGGTATTGCTTCGCTGGTCTACAACTACCTGTTGGTTGAAGAACACGGCACGTTAATGTATCCGGAGTCGATGGCGATCTCGGAAACATTGGTCGCATCCGAAGGTGCAGGGGAATCCGTTAAGTACATGGGCATCGGCTTCGGCATCAGCGGTGCGATCACAGTCATGAGCGAATCGTTCTTGAATGTCTCGAATAACGTGATCAGCTTTGTCAATGAGACATTTTACAAATGGAAATTTGCCATTGAGGTCAATCCGCTCTTGGTTGGTATCGGCTTTATCGTCGGTATGGATGTTTCGTTGACGATGTTTGCCGGCTCGATCCTGGCTAACTTTGGCGTATTGCCCCTGATCGGCTATTTTTCGTCTTTTGCGAAAGATGGCGTAACGGTATGGAACAACCACAGCGTCGCAATTGGCGCCATGCAAGTCAAGCATATTGCCGGCAGCTATGTAAAGTATATCGGCGCGGGCATGATGCTTTCCGGCGGTCTGATCGGCGCGATCAAACTGATCCCGACGATTGTTTCCTCTATCAAAGAAACGCTCAATGCAAAATCTTCGAATGAATCGGGCAGTTCGTCTTCTGCGAACACAATCCTGATCGGCGGCATTGTCGTCGGCTTTTTAGCCGGTTTCCTGAGCTCGGGCGGCAATATGGTCATGGCCGTATCTGCTTCCGTCTTATCGTTGTTCCTTTCCCTGCTTTTCGTTATCGTTTCCGGTCGTTTGACTGGTACGATCGGTACTTCGAATCTGCCTGTATCGGGTATGACGATCGCTTCGTTGGTTCTGGTTACGCTGCTCTTCGTTGTGATGGGCTGGCAAAATCCTGAAAGCAACCGGTCGCTGCTCTTGTTCGGTACGTTCATCGTTACGGCTATCTCGATTGCGGGCGGTTATTGCCAATCGCAAAAAGTCAATTTCATCATTGGCGGCGAGAAGAATGAAATGGATAAATACTTCACGATCGCTTCCGTCGTTGGCGTGGCTGTCGTTGTCGGCGTTATCCTGCTGCTTTCGAGCCAATTGTCAATGACTGGCGACAGTGTTCCGTTTGCTTTGCCGCAAGCCAACCTGATGGCGACGTTGACGGCTGGCATCATGTCGGGTCAATTGCCGTGGCCGTTGATCATTGTAGGCGTTGTCATGGGCGTGGTTCTGTATCTGTTGAAACTGCCGATCATGACCGTTGCAATCGGGTTCTATCTGCCGATTTCAACTACTTCGATCATCTTGATCGGCGCATTGGTGCGCTGGTTTGTGGAAAGAATGTGCACTTCTGAAAAAGAAAAAGAAGTGAAAGTTTCCAATGGCATCAGCTTGTCGTCCGGATTGGTTGCCGGTGGTTCGATTGTGGGTCTGATCGGCATCATCCTGCAAGTGACGAATGTCATTAAAGTCGGCGAGCCGAGCGGTTTTGCCGCCACGAACGGAATGGCTTTTGTTATGCTGGTGGTCTTGGTCATCGCGACGATTCTTCCGATTCTCTCCAGTAAAGTTAAAAATGCCAAGTAATAACGAAGACGTGTTAGCGACAATATTTAAAATATCCGACGCTGTGGAATATGAAGTCGATACGGCGAATATTGTGACGATACGCAAAAAACAAGATCATCTGATACAACGGTTTTTCCGCAAACTTTCTTTTCGGATTCCGGAGTATACGAGACGATCGCTGGACGAGTATGGAAGTTATGTTTTTCTACAAATCGACGGCAGGAGAACGGTTCGAGAAATCGGCGAAAATCTGGAAGCAAAGTACGGCGAGCAAGCGCAGCCGCTTTACGAACGATTGCTGCTTTACTTGAAGCATATCCAGCTCAATTGCCGTTATATAGAAAAGGCGGCTTCTGATTCGGTGACAAGATAATAAAATGAGGTGAGCGGATAGGTATCCGTTCACCTCATTTTTTCTTCTGGCAAGATGTTACGCGTAAAAGAAGAAAAGCTATTTTTGTAGTGTCTTTTTCAAAAAGTAGTGCGTATGTCCGGCAGGCGAGTCTTCGATCGCGCCAAAAATCTCATAGCCGTTTTTCTGATAAAAGGCAGGCGCCTGAAAGCTATACGTATCCAATTGCACTAGCGTACAGCCGCGTTCCAGCGCTAGTTCCTCAACCTTTTTCAAAAGTTTGCTCCCATAGCCTGTTTGGCGATAGTTCTCGGCGAGCCAGAATATATCGATCCGGCATTTTTTCCAATAGGAAATCGTATTGGCGTTGATGCCGCCGACGATTGTTCCGGTCTCGTCTTTTAAAACGAGTTGCAGTGGTTCCAGTTCCAAGCGGCCGTCATGCGGAACGCTCGCCATATTGTACGCTTTCAACTGTCTTTCGATGTAGGCGGCGGAGACTTCAGTGCCTTTTGTAATGAAGAGATTCTGGTCGTCATGTCGAATCATTTGCAGTACAACTCCTCAGCATAAGATCGGTTATAACAGGCCGCGGCCGGCCTGAACGTTCGGGCGAGAGCAACGGGAAAAAAGCGGATCAAGTAGCCAGTCTTTCTTTGATATGGCGCTGCGCCGACTCGTTTAGTTCATAAAGTTGTCTCTTGGTCGATGGATTCTCTGGGGAAAGGCGTTGGAATAGGCGGGAGACATAGTCGTGTTTGTTGAGCCAATGGTAACTCGCGGAAAAGTTCAAGTCGAAGAGAAAAGCGATATAACTGAGATAGACGTCGAGCGGCGTCTTGCGGTCCTTGCGCAGAATCTGCTTGTTTTGCAAAAACTGTTCATAGATCAGAGGGCTGATCGCGGAGCGATTCAGCTCTTGTGAGGAGATTTGCAGCAGGGGTTCGATGTTGGTGACTGTTTTTACGCGGAAGTTATCGAGTTTGTCTGCGTCACGTATCAAACGGGCATGCAGGAGCATTTGCGGATTCGTGCATGGCGCGATGCGAAAGGCGCTATGGTTGGCGATTGCAAAACGAAGTAACGCGTCAAAACGTTGTTCCGCCAGGTATTCGCGGATATGGCCTTCGTCGAATAACAGCCGGCAGGCGTACGCGGCATGATCGAACTGCTGCGTATCGGTAAAGGAGCCGCTTTGCGTTACCTGCCAGAAGCGGCCGATGTCGTGAAGCAGCGCGATCAGCGCTGCTAGTGACGTATCTTCGGCATTGAGTCGCATCGCGTCTGACAGCTCGCGGCTAGTTTGGACGACGCCGAACGTATGGTCATATTTAAGGGCGATCAGGGGATCGTTTTGTTCAAAGACTGCTGCATAACGGCGAAAGGCTGCGACGGCAGCGGCAAAATCGAAGCTGGACATTAAAGAGAACTCCTTTGTGCTTTATTCTTAAGCTTTTTTAATCATATCATATCTCGAATCCTTTGACGCGATGAAAAGACATTCTTAAAATAAGATGAAAGCAGCGAAAGAAAAAGGTATAATAATAGGGTCAATACACTAGAGAAAGAGGGTTTCATGATGAAGGATATAATATTTGATGTCGACGGTACCTTGTGGGATAGCACAGGCGTCGTGGCAGAAGCTTGGAACAAGGCGATTGGCGAAGTAGGAAACACGGCGGCCGTGGTTAGTGCAGCCGTTTTAAAAAAAGAATTCGGTAAGACAATGAAAGCGATTGCGGACAGCCTGTTTCACGATGCCGATGAAAAAACAAAAGAGCAGCTCATGGAAAAATGCTGTGAATATGAGCATGAAGCGCTGGCAGAAAATACGGTGAGCCTTCTTTATCCGGATGTGGCTGAAACAATCAAAGAACTGGCAAAAAAGCATCGCATCTTTATCGTCAGCAACTGCCAGTCCGGTTATATCGAACTGTTCATGAAAAAAGCCGGCATTGAAGAATATATTAGCGACTGGGAGTGCTTCGGCGATACCGGCCGTCCGAAAGGTGAGAACATCCGCCTGCTGATGGAGCGGAACAAGATAAGCGATGCGGCCTATGTCGGCGATACGCAGGGCGATTATGAAGCGACGAAAATTGCGCAACTTCCGTTCATTTTTGCCCGATATGGTTTTGGCAAGGTGGAGCATGGCGGCCAAGCAATCGATGGTATCAAAGAGCTGTTAAGCATAGCGTAGCGATATAAGGTGAAAAAGTACAAAAAAGATGCCCAGGCAAGTATATTTGCTTAGGCATCTTTTTTTGTGATCCAGCTGAAAATCAGGAAGCAACGTTGCTGCAGCATTGCGCTGCATTTGCTTTAGCTGACGACAGCGTTGCGCGATATTTTTCGACGAACTTGACAGGATGATAGGATTCTTTTGCCAGACGCAAGCCTTCAAGGCCCATGTCTTCTTCGCGGTTAATATATGGCACGTTGCTCCAGGCTTCCTGGCAGAAGCGCTGATTGATTGCCGGATAAATGCCGCGCAGTTCGGCGCTTGCTTTTTCCACATGGATTACCGCCATATCAGGGCGGATCTGTTCGCCGAAGCTGAAGGCCTGAATCGCGTCGTCGACATAGATGATGCCGCCGTTAAGATTGAGCGTTGAAAAATTCGTCAGTGCTTCGATTACTGCGCCGCGTTCCTGATCCAGCTCGTCGCCGCTTTGATAGCCGCGTTGGCGGCACCAGTCGTCGAGGAAAGCGATGCAATCCAGTGCATTGCGGGCATCCATCGTCCGGTATTCGTGATTGCCGTATGATTTGCGAAAGGAGTTAAGATGATTTTTTTTGGCATGGTATTTGCGTCCGCTGAGTTTGATCAGGTCTTCGCTGCGGTATACATAGTCAAAATCATCACGGTCCGGCGCAAAGGAAAAATAGCCAGGCCGGGCCGCTTCCAATTGAAGGCGAACTTTGTTTTCGACGCCGCGAAATTCGAGTCGGAAGCCTTCTCGGCGGCAAACGTCTTCCAGCTTGTCGAGCAATAAGGCGAGACCGTTTCCTTCACCGATCGGCGGACAGAATGCCTTCTCACCCTGCCATTCGGTCTTCAGACAGAGATAACCATCGCTTTCTGCCCAACGCAGTTTGGTTGCTTTGCGCCACATGAATAAATTTGTAAAATTTAAATGGGCATTTTCATAGCCGCCCGCTTGCAGATAACGGTCAAATAATGTTTTGTCATTCAGCGTAAGCTCTTGAAACTCCATAAATATCCCCCTCGTTGCGTTTTTACACGCTCATTACAATACTTTCACAACCATCGAACCGTTATTTCTTAAAAACACCGCACCTGCGGCGTCGTTAAGAATCCTTCGGATTTTGCAGCGCCATTGTGCGGCATAAGTCCTGCACCAGATCTTCATTGATTCGGCAAATCAGAAACTTGCCGCGTTTTTCCGTAATGATCAATTCGGCGTTGGCTAACTCTTTGATATGATGTGAAATGGTCGGCGCGCCAATTTTCAGACTGTCGATAATTTCACTGACGAAGCATTCGCAGCCGGCATCAAAGCGTTGTTCGTGTGTTTTAGCGATTTTCAGATACAGTTCCAGTCGGTTAGGATTGGAAAGCGCTTTGAAAATCTTTGCCAGTTTTTTCGTTTCCATCGTTATTGCCTGCCTTTGACGATTCGATAATCTTCGAATTAATTGTACTCCTCTTATAAAACACTGTCAAGAGACTGCTTGCTTTATTTGCTTACACTTTGTAGAAAAAACGCAGGAGGCAAAAAAGGAAAAATGCGATCTGATCCGCCGGCAGCAGGTTTTTGGCAGGATAAGTGGAAAGGTAAACGTATGAGGGAAAAAAACGAAACGACTTGAATTCGGCGGAAAAATTCCGGGTCTACGACATATTGCGCAAGGCAGGGGGCAAGAGGGATTCCGGATGCCTGGCTGGAGTCGATCGTCATGAAGATGCATCGCTGAGAAAAAACATGCGATAGAGGATCGTTACGCTGTAAAAAAGATCTCTCTGACCAAAAGGGGGAATCCTCTTGCTTGATGCGCAAGAAACGATCATGATTTTGTTGGATGCACAAGGAACGATCGTGATGTTGCTCGATATGCTGGAAAAATCCTGTGTGATGGCGGTAATTGCTTATTTGCTGCTGCGCACCAAGTTCTTTGTCAATATGTTCAATAACGTATGGACGCTGCGCGAAGAGGCGCTGGCAGTCGGCGTTTTTATCAGCTTTTCCTTGTACGGGGCGGCCAATGGTTTGCAGGTGGGCGGTAATGTCGTTGCGTTGCTTCATTCCGGCGCGATTTTGGCAGGCCTGCTCGCCGGACCGAAGTTAGGGCTCACAGTTGGCTCTGCGAACGCACTCATCCGCTATTCGTTAGGCGGTGAACATTTAGCTTTGGCCAGCTTTATCGCTTTTTTGTCCGGCGCAGCGGCTGGCGCTTATCATCATTTTCGCGGCGGCAGGATCGTTACCGTGCGGGAAGCGGCGCTCTTTACGGCATTGTTTGAAGTGTTTGCCCGCTGCCTGGCGCTGGCGCCTGCGGTCGATAAAGTCACTGCGAGTGAGCTGCAGTTCTTCATCTTAGTGCCGATGTTGTTTGGCAATGTCGCGATGGTTGCTATTTTTATCTTTGTTGTTGCAACGTTGCGGGAAGAACGACGGAATCGCATCGTGCGGGAACGCTTAGAGGCGGAATTGAGCATGGCGCGAGACATTCAGTTGAGTTTGGTGCCTAAAGAGTTCGGCCCTTTTCCCGAACACAGCCGCCTGGCAATTTACGGACTGCTGGAACCGGCCCGAGAAGTCGGCGGCGATATTTATGATTTTTTCTTTCTCGATAAAGATCGATTATGTTTTATGATTGGCGATGTTTCCGGTAAGGGAATGCCGGCGGCGCTCTTGATGGCGGCGACGCGAACGCTCTTCAAGGCGCAGGCGGATCGGGAGGACGATATTGCTGAAATTGTCACCCGGGTAAACAAAGGGTTATGCCGGGGGAATGAATCGGTTCAGTTCGTGACGCTGTTTTGCGGCATCTTAAATTTGGCGAACGGAGAGCTTAAATATTGCAATGCCGGGCATAATCCGCCGTATTTGCGCGATGCGTGCGGCCGATTGGAACTGCTTTGTGAGCGGCACGGACCGGCGGCGGGTGTGGATGAAGACAGTATTTACGCCTCGACATGCCGTCAATTGCTGCCGGGTGATATGCTGCTCTTATATACTGATGGCGTAACGGAGGCGCAAAATGAAAAGGCGGAAATGTTCTCCGCCAAAGGTGTGGAACGTCTTTTGCAAAGTGAACTTAGCGGGAAACCGGACGTGTTTATCCCGTTGCTGATGCAGGCGGTCGTTTCCTTTGCCGATGGTGCGGAGCAATTCGATGATGTTACGATGCTGGCGTTGACGTATGCCTCAGAAGGGGATGCAAAGCAATCGTAATTCCAACTGAAAAATGTAAGCGGGAAAGGAGGCTTTCTTGTGTTTGCAGGGTTCACTCATTATCTGGGGCAGCTGCTATTTGGGCAAAGATCATTACTGCTATTGAGCGTGTTGATTTTGGCAGTTGCTCTAAAGGTGTCTTATAGTTTGCTGCGATGGACCATTTCCCCCGAGAATGATGTGAAAGCCATGTATGATGAGGAAGATGATATTGCTGCGCTTTTTTTAGGGATAGGATTAGTGTTAAAGGAACGTCAGTTCCTACAGCGAATCTTCTTGCGTCAACAGAATTCCATCCTATCAGAGAGTGAAAAATATGCAAACCGGAAATGCGGCTCGGTAGGCATTAATCTGATTTTAACGGGGACGGCCTTGCGCCTTTCCGTGCAGCTTACCAAGATTCCAGAGGATATTCTTTTGCAAAACCAGAGCGAACTGCTCCTCTTCGCTCTGGGCGCGGTGTTCTGTCTTATTGCTGCATTGTTGCTGCTTTATTTGATTGGTTGCCTTGGCAGACAAATCAAAAGCAGCGGAGCCGCGTCTTTTGGAAATAACGCGGAGTAAGAGTGTGATGCTTAAACAAAAACAAGGTGAGCGAATAGAAAAATTCGCTCACCTTGTTTTTGTGTGCAAAAAAATATTGTTACTAGCGCTAATTTTGTTTAAGAGCGCAACTCTTTTTCAACGAAAAAAGTAAATTCGTGAAGTAATGGAGAAAGCCATTTCTTTTTATGATAGAGAAACTGGGTGCTGATTTTGTCTTTTTCAGCCAGATCCAATTCGAAAAAGCGCAGTTGGCGCGAGGCAATTTCGCTTGCGACAGTGCTATATGGCAAAACGCTAACGCCGTGATGCAGAAGGATATTGTTTTTTATTGCTTCAATGCTTAAAGCTTCAATCAGGTTCGTCTGCTTCGTTACATAGCCGCCGAGGTACTTGTCAAATATATTTCGATAACTGCAATCGTTTTTGGGATAAATAAATACGGTAGTTTCGCTGGCTAAATCAGTCAGTGAATGTAAAGCGGAGTGGTTGCCGACAATCCCCATTTTTTCTTCGACTAATTCCACTGCTGGAAGCTGTGCCTGTTCATCTCGGCGTTGCATAACGAACATTGCATCGAGTTCGGATGCGAGAAGTTTTTCTGTTAATTCGGATTTATGGCCCAAAACTTGAATGAGCGTAACCTGGGGGTACCTTTGCTGGAAACGCCGGATGAGCGGTTGTAAACGGTAAAGAGCCACCGACTCTTGCATGCCTAATGTAATGGTTTGATTGCCTCGGTCGTGAGGTCGTTTTAAGGTTTCGATTTTTTCATAGTTTGTTATGATTGCAGCCGCAAGTGGTAAGAGTTCGTTGCCTAAAGTCGTTATAGCAATGTGCCTGCCGATTCTGTCAAAGACCCGACCGTCCAATTCTTTTTCGATTGTTTGGATGTGTATCGTTAAAGTGGACTGGGAATAGTTTAAGACCTGACTGGCTTTTGTGAAACTGCCTAGTTGTGCAATTGTTTTAAATGTAATCAAATGTTTAATGTCCATTCGCTACCTCGCAAAAGTAATGGATACTACTCGTTGCTATTATTGATTTCAATAGCTGTCTTTATGACTTTGAATTGTACTTAGCTCCATTTTACCACTATTATGGCAAGTGAGAGAAAAAATAGAAAGAGCGGGAGACGGAGCATGAAAAAATATACGGTTTATCAGATTGATGCATTTACGACAGAAAAGTTTAAAGGAAATCCTGCAGGTGTGGTTATGGATGCGCAAGGCTTATCAGAGATGGATATGCTGCAGATTGCGCGCGAGCTTAACAATTCGGAGACGGTATTTTTGTTTCCGCCTGATGATGCTAGCCATGACGTTAAGCTAAGGTATTTTACGCCGACCATGGAAGTGCCGTCATGCGGGCATGCCACTATTGCCGCCCACTATATTCGGGCTATCGAAAAAAAACTGGAAACGAGCCGTGTGCGGCAAAAAATACAAATTGGTATTTTGCCGGTCGATATTGTAAAGGAAGACGATTATACAATCTGGATGACGCAAGGTGCAGTCGAGTTTTCAACGATTCTGCGCGGCGCAGTTCGTAAGCGATTATTAAACGCGCTGATGTTAAGCGAAGCGGATATCGATGAACGTTGTCCCATCCAGATTGTTTCCACCGGACATTCCAAAGTAATGGTTGGGATTACGTCGAGGCAAACGCTTAACAATTTGTTGCCGGATCAGGGGATGCTGCGCGAATTGAGCAAAGAGATTGGCTGTAATGGCTATTATATTTTTTGCTTTGCCTCGCAGCCTAGCCCTGTTTTAACGCACGGTCGGATGTTTGCTCCGGCCATCGGTATTGACGAAGATCCTGTGACAGGCAATGCGCATGGTCCGCTTGGCGCTTATCTGGTAAAACATAAATTGGTTAAACATGACAATGCCTCTTTTTCGTTTTGCGGAATGCAAGGCGAGGCGATTGCTCGCAGCGGAACTGTTGATGTAGAGGTAGCGATTGAAAAAGGTGAACCAATACAAATTAAAGTAGGCGGAAAAGGGGCCCTTGTATTTAAAACAGAAATTGAAATATAAAATAGGTTGGCGCTGTAAGATCGAAGCAAAAAAGAAATGAAGAAAAGTCTTTTGAAATTATTTTGCTAGGCAAAAAGAAGAAGCAACCGTAAAAAAGAACGGTGGCTTCTTGCTCTTTACGTTAGGATGCCGTTGGTAAGTTGGAAGCGCTCGACTGCACGGCGCTTGCCTTACGATTGCTTCGCTCGAAGCGTTCGACCAGCCAACCGACGGTGATGGCGCCGCTAACGTTAAGTGCGGTACGACCCATATCAATCAATGGCTCAATCGCGATTAACAGTCCGACGAGTCCGACGGGGAGGCCTAGCGTTGATAGAACGAGTAAAGCGGCAAAGGTAGCGCCGCCGCCGACGCCGGCGATGCCGAAGGAACTGAGCGCGACAACCGCGATCAGTTTTAATAAAAACAAGGGGTCAAGAGGATTGATGCCGACGCTTGGGGCGATCATTACGGCCAGCATGGCCGGATAGATTCCTGCGCAACCATTCTGACCGATGCTCGTGCCAAGCGAAGCTGCGAGATTGGCGGTTCCTTCGCTGATGCCAAGTTTTTTCGTCATCGCTTCCACCGTCAGAGGCAACGTGCCTGCGCTGGTGCGTGAAGTAAAAGCGAATGCGAGAGCGGGAACGGTTTTTTCCAGGTACGAGAGGGGTGTCATTCCGCCGAGATAGACCAAGAGCAGGTGAACGACAAACATTGCCAGCAGCGCAACATAGGAAGCGGTAACGAATTGAACCAGCTTGAATATTTCGGTCGGATTACTGGCGGCAATGAATTTTGTCATCAGCATCAAGACGCCATATGGCGACAAGGCTAGGACGAAATCGACGAGTTGTAGAACTGCGGCATGGGCTGCTTCAATGCTTTGGGTTAAAAAAGCACCTATCTTAGGGCTATGCTCTTGCAGCTTTAAGATGATGATTCCAAGCAACGCCGCCAAAAGAACTACGGATAATGTGTCAGTACTGTTTTGTCCGGTTAAGGCTTGGAAGAGATTCGTCGGAATGATCTCAATCAACTGCAGTTGCAGCGGCTTCGTCTGGAATTTGTCAAACGTGGTTTCCAGATTTTTTGTCGCACCCAGTTGCGCTTCGCCAGCGGAGAGGGAAGCGGCGTTGAGATCGAAAGCGAGTGCCGAACCTGCGCCGATTGCTCCGGCGATGGCGGTGGTGAAAAGAAGCAAACCGATGATTAAGGAGCCGGTTTTACTTAGCAATTGTATGTTTTTGATTTGGATGATAGCCGTGCTGATCGAAACGAGTACCAGAGGCATAACGAGAAGCTTCAAAAGACGGACATAACCGACGCCGACAATATCAAACCAGCGCGTCGTTTGGCCGATCAGTGGCGAGCCGGAGCCCCATACGAATTGAAGCGCAGCGCCGAATACGATGCCGAGTCCAAGACCGGATAAGATGCGCAAACCGAAGGATATCTGGCGTTTTTGTAAGCGATACAAAAAATAAAGCAGTGCAATGGCTACTGTCAGATGTGCGATAAGATAGATGGTGTTGTTCATAGTCAGTCTCTCCTGTTATTTAAAATGAATCAATTTGCGAAAAGGGAAGAACGACAACAGCGTGTGAAAAGATGGTTCATTCGACGACCTCCTTTGGCATATAGAAAAAAAGAAGGCAGGACGAGCCCCTTCGTAAAGAGGTTCTATCCTGCCTTTGGTGTTTCCAATCAGCGCGTATATGAAACTTTAGGATATTATAGTATGGTCAGTGCAAGTTGTCAACCGAGGAAATGGATACTTGCTTGGCGAACATGATTTGCGCCAGGAAGACGTGCGTTACTTTGAGCCAAGAGTCAGGGAATGATTCGTTGCTTGAATTCTCCTTTTCCATTGCGTATTTCGATAACGACGGCATTCTTTTCGGGATTATGATGCGCATCAAAACGGATCAAGCCGCTTACAGCAGAGAAATTCGTTGTGGCGCTTAGCGCATCGCGAATTTTTTGCCGATCGGGTTCAGCGGCGCGGCGAATGGCATCGGCGAGAAGCAGGGTTGCATCGTAGGCCATTACGCTGGCTTGCGTCGCTTCGCTGCCGTTGGTAAAGGAAGCATAACGCTTGACAAAATTTTGGATGGCTGGACTGTCATCCCCGGGAGAGTAGTGACTGCAGTAAAAGGTATTGTTCAGTGCGTCCGCCCCGGCTGCGGCGACTAAGAGGGGTTCTTCCCAACCGTCGCCGCCGATGATGGGGTTGGTAAAGCCCATTTTTCGGGCTGAGATAATGATTTTGGCGACTTCGGCATAATAACCAGGGAGAAATAAAACATCCGGTTCGGAAGCGAGCAGTTCGCTCAGTTGTGGTTTGAAATCTTGCGTTTGGGGTGAGTAACCTCTTTTTGCCAGGGTGCGGCCGCCTTTTTGCGCAAATGACTGTTCGAAAAAGAAGGCTAAGCCTTGGGAGTAATAGGCGGAATCATCAATGTAAATAGCGGCGCTGCGAGCGTGAAGGGCAGTTGCGGCAAAAGCAGCCATTGCCGTGCCTTGGAAGGAATCGATGAAACAAATGCGAAAAGCGAACGGATGGACACGGCCATTATCGTCGATGGTTACGCGAGGGTTGGTTGCCAACGTTGCGATAAAAGGTGTTTTAAAGGCGTCGGCTAAAGGCGCGGAAGCGATTGCGGTAGTGGAATAAACGGGCCCGATGATGCCGACGACGTGATCCTGTTGCGTTAATTGATGAAATACGGCAGAAGCGGAGGTTTCATCGGAACGGTTGTCGGCGATTGCCAGGCGAACCGGTTTGCCGAGCAAGCCGCCGCCGCGATTGATTTCATCAATCGCCAGCTGAATGCCGGACAGAGAGGCTTTGCCTAAGGCGGAAAATTTGCCGCTGAGCTCGAGATTAGCGCCGAAGACAATCTCCGCCGGCGGTGCGACTGGAGGGGCAAAGAAAGGCTCGCTCTCTCTTTGATCCGGCAGTAATGCGATTACGGCGCCGATCAGCAAAAAGGCAAATACAGTAAGACGAACAAAACTATTGTTCATGTTATTCACCTGCCTTGCGATGATGGAATTATTTGTATATCCTAATTATAACGTATCTGAAGCGCAAACGAAATGGTTTCGTGAGCAGAGTAGACGTGATGAGTTTAATGAATGTTTGAGCTTTTTCGGGCAGGGAAAATAGCGGATAAGAAAGAATTTGAGAAAAGACGACGTTCATTATCAAAATAAAACTGGCCGATTGTAAAATGAAGTTGAACACCTAGAAAAAAGTCCATAGTGACTTTTTCCTCAAATGGTAGAATGGAGTTCTCACACAACCATCACCAAAGAGGAGGCAATCACTATGGACTGCCATGATTATATCACAGTGGAATCAGAACGCAAACGCGGTCAACATTTGGGTCAAGAAGAACGCGGAGCGATTCAACAGTTAAGAAAACTTGGATACTCACTCCGATCGATTGCTGCGAAAATCAATTGCTCGGCAAGCACGGTTTTAAATGAACTGCGCCGTGGAACGCCGAAACGAAAAAGCAGTCGCGGACGTGCTCCAGAGTACAGCGCAAAGCGTGGACTAGCCGTATATAAAGCAAACCGGATGCAAAGCAGAAGACATCATCGTATTTTGCATTGCGCCGCTTTCGTTAAATGGGTAGTCGATCAAGTACGTACGAAAAAGTGGTCGTTGGACGTTTGCGTAGGCCATGCACGTTTACATCGCCGATTCGCTGAAAACAATATGGTGTGTACTAAAACGCTCTATAATGAGCTGGCGGCCGGAAACTTACCGTTATCTCGTTTTGAAGTTCCTGAACTCCTCAAGCGTAGATCTAGTCGTAAAAGAGGCCGTGAACATAAGCGTTTAAAAGGTCGAAGCATTGATGAACGTCCTGCCATTGTGGATGAACGCGTAGAAATCGGACATTGGGAAGCCGACACGGTAATCGGCCGTAAAAGCGGCAAGGAAGCTGTTGTTTTGACGCTTGTTGAGCGAGTGACCAATAATTACTTAGCAATCCGCATTCCTGGAAAAAACAGTGAGTCGGTAATCGAAGCAATGGAAGAATTGCATGCTGAATTTGGCGAGCGATTCAGTTCGGTTTTCAAGAGCATTACGGCTGATAACGGATCTGAATTCGAAGAGTTTTCAACGGTTGAAAACTGGGGTTCTTCAATATATTTCGCCCACCCGTATTCATCGTGGGAACGTCCTGTAAACGAAAGACACAACGGGCTTTTACGACAGTACATCCCAAAAGGTGTTTCAATTGAAAAATACAGCCCGGCCGATGTACTTCGTTTTGCAGATGAGCTAAATAGCCGCCCGCGTAAAAGACTCGGCTATCAAACTCCAGAAGAACTTTTTGATGCATTTCTCGACAGCCTTTATGCTGCATGAGTTTGCTGCCATTTTACCGAAGTGTTCAACTTGCAGTTGCAATTTGCGTCAAAATAAAACTATGCTGCAAAAGCGATTAGTGAAAGAAAGGATGAGATAAGTATGGTTAAAAAAATTCTTCTAGGCATCTTGATTACTTTATTTTCGAGCGTGGCGTTCTGTGCCGCAAATTCCGGCGATTTGCAGACGGCAAATCAAATGCCTGACTCTGCCAAGACGGAAAAATTTACAGCGGATTACTATATCAATACATTGCAGTTAGAGGGCCATATCGAAGGCGGATATTTTAAAGAACTGTACAAAAACAGCCGGATGATTCTGCCGAATCATGGTGATGAAAAACGCGCTCTTTCCTCGACGATCTACTATCTCTTAAAATCCGGTGGAGTATCGAAGTTCCATAAATTGAAGTCAGATGAAATCTGGTTTTTTCATGACGGATCACCGCTACTTATCCATATGATCGATTCAGCAGGCGCATTGCGCAGCGTAAAGCTCGGCCTTGACGTGGCAAATGGTCAACTGCCGCAAGTGCTGGTTCCGGCGGGAACTGTTTTTGGCGCGGAGGTGGCGGAAAAGGATTCGTTTGGTCTTGTTAGTTGTATGGTTTCGCCTGGCTTTGATTATAAGGATTTTCAATTGTGCAGCTATCAGGAACTGGCGGGAAAATATCCGAACCATCTGGAACTGATCCGGCGTTTGAGCACGGTGAAGTAATAGCTTACATGGAAAAGCGGATTTGCAGTGTGCTTGTGGAGAACGCATACTGGAACTAAAGAAGCCTGTCAGTGAGCGTTGGCAGGCTTTTCTTTTTTAGCTAAGGGCAGGTCGCTTTAAATTTATCATTTGGCAAATAAAGGGGTTTTTGCAGTGTGGGAGAAGTAAATAAAGAAGAGTGACGAAAGGGGTTGGCATAATGGCTGTGAAAAAAATCGTCTTGGCGTTTGAAGGTTCGGAGGACAGCAAAAAGGCATTGGATTGGACGATGGAATTCGTCGGGCAAAGTGCGATGGAACTCCATATCGTAACGGTACAGGAAGCGAGCGGCGTAGTTGCCCTGGAAGCGGACTATCAAGTCATTGACATGGATAAGATACGCGGCGAATGGCTGAAACAATTGAACGAGATGAGCAAGACTCTTTGCGACGGCCGCTCCTGCACAATTCGCAACCGCGTCTTAGAGGGCGATGCGGCGGAAGAACTGATTCGCTATGCCAAAGAAGTGCAAGCCGACATACTGATTTGCGGCAGCCGCGGCTTAGGAAACTTTGCCTCGCTGCTGCTTGGCAGCGTGGCGCATAAATTAGTAACCTATGCGCCTTGCCCAGTGATGGTGATAAAATAGCGCAGGCGAATCAGGAAAAGTTAACGTAAAGAATGAGACAACGGGTAAGTGCCGTTGTCTCATTTTTAGCTTTAAATGCATACATTTTTACTATTTTCACAAATAAAGCGTGCGCAGCACTTACTTTTTTACGAGAATTGGATTATACTATAAGACGAATATAACGCTTTATATTCTAATTGCACTATGCGATATCATTAGAGAAATGAGGAGAAATAATGAAAACGAAAGTAGCAATCAATGGACTGGGCCGCATCGGCAGAATGTGCCTTAGGGCCTCGCTGGAAAATGATAATTTGGAAGTTGTGGCCATCAACGGCACGACCAGCGCCGAAACAGCCGCGCATCTGCTGAAATATGATTCGGTGCATGGCAAGTTGGCGCAATGCATCGAAGCCGCGGAGGGAGAAATCAGGATTGATGGGCGCTCGATCACCTATCTGTCGGATCGTAATCCTGCCAATCTTCCGTGGGGAAAGCTTGGCGTCGACGTCGTGATTGAGGCGACCGGCAAGTTCAATTCCGGTAAGGAATGCGACGTGCATCTTAAAAATGGCGCGAAGAAAGTCGTCATTACCGCGCCGGCTAAAGACCAGATTCCAACGATTGTCATGGGCGTCAATGAAGCGACGTATAATCCGGGATTGCATCATGTGGTGTCAAACGCGTCTTGCACAACCAATTGTCTTGCGCCGGTTGCCAAAGTATTGCATGATCATTTCGGCATCGTCAACGGACTCATGTCGACCGTGCATGCCTTTACCACAGATCAGCGCAGTCTGGACAACAGTCATAAAGATCCGCGCCGTTCACGAAGTTGCGTGCAGTCGATCGTGCCGACGACGACGGGGGCTGCGAAAGCGATCGGTCTTGTGATCCCGGAGTTGAAAGGAAAACTTAACGGAATTTCGCTGCGTGTTCCTGTGGTGAACGTTTCGCTAACCGATCTGGTCGTAGAGCTGCATCAGGAAATTACAGCCGAACAGGTGAACCGCGTTCTAGCGGATGCAGCAAATGGGCCGCTAAAAGGAATTTTGTCCTATTGCGACAAAGCGCTTGTTTCGGTTGATTTTCTTGGCGATCCGCATTCTTCGATTGTTGACGGATTGTCGACGATGGTCATCGATGAGCGCAAAGTAAAGGTGCTTGCCTGGTATGACAACGAGTGGGGCTACTCCTGTCGCGTTATTGATTTGGTCAATTATATCGGCGCACGTTTGCAGCAGGGGAGCGAGGCAAAGCGAAAAGCGGTAGGCTAAGTTTTAAAAAAAGGAGTTTCGGCGCGCCGAAACTCCTTTTTTTGCTACGGTTTTACCGTCGCTTTATAAACTTGCTTGCCGTCTTTCATTTCGATGATCACGGCATTTTTTACTGCGTCATGCGTTGCGTTCAGACTGGTCGAACCGGTTACGGTTGGGATATCTTTCGTTGCCGCCAAGGCAAGGCGGATTTTATCAGGGTCGGTGCTGTCCGCGCGTTTGATCGCATCGATCAATACATTAGCCGCGTCATAGCTGAGCACCGCCATTGCGTCAGGCGCTTGGCCATATTCTTTTTTATACATTTCTACGAACGCTTTGGAAGCTTCGCTGGTATCGTCCGGCGAATAATGATTGGTGAAAAAAGTATTGTTCAAAGCGGCTGCGGTACCCACTTCGGCTAATTTAGGCGAATCCCAACCGTCGCCGCCGACGATCGGCTGCATAAGGCCCATTTCACGCGCCTGCTTAACGATTTTACCGACTTCTTCATAATAGCCCGGCACGTAGATGACCTGAACATCCATTGTTTTGAGTTTGGTCAAAATGGTCTTGAAATCCTGGTCTTTTTGCAGATAGGATTCTTCGGCAATAACGTTGCCGCCGCCTTTGCTGAACGCGTCTTTGAAGAAAGTTGCCAGGCCTTTGCTGTAATCGCTGCTGCTGTCGACTAAGATCGCAGCTTTTTTCAGTTTCAGACTGTCGAGTACGAAATTGGCGCCGACGGTTCCCTGGAACGGATCGATAAAGCAGATGCGAAAGGTATAATCTTTCACTTTGCTGCTTTGCTCATCTACCGTTACCTTAGGATTGGTTGCACCGACCGCCAGGAACGGCAACTTATTCGCTTCAGCGACGCTGGAAGAGGCAATCGCGTTAGAGCTGGAGAAGATACCGGTCACGGCGACGACTCTGTCTTGCGAAGCCAGCTTTGTCATTGCATTGGCGGACTCTGACGGCTCGCTCTTGTTGTCGGCATAGATTGCCTGAATTTTTTTGCCCAATACGCCGCCTTTTGCATTGGCTTCCTTAATGGCCAGCTTTGCACCGTTTGCAGCCGACGTGCCCATCGTCGCATTGCCGCCCGTCATTTCGTTGAGGACGCCGATACGGATGTCGTTCGAGCCGACCGCGCCGCAGCCGCTTAAAAATGCGCTTACTGCCAGGATCAGCGATAGGATAAGTACGTTTGTTTTTTTCATTGTTCTCGCTCCTTTTCTTTTTCCGTTTTTGACGTTTTGACGGCTGGACTGGCCCAAGCGAAAAAAGAAAAAGGCCAAATCATCGATTTGACCCTGAAGAAGACAACTAAAGGTTTACTGCAAATGGAATCTGCAGTAAATCAGTGTCTCTGTCCTTTTGCCTGAGAGATTCATCGGAAAATATCCGATTTGCACCTTCGGCGCCCTGCTAACAGGGGCTCTCCAGAGTTCCGTCCATTTGCGGTTTACAACTTGCCTTACTAAAAAAGACGAAGAGGGGTTCCGCAAACTTCACACGGTGACGATATTATTTTTTCAATACGTTTGTACTGATTATAGCGACATAAAGTGTTGCGTGTCAAGAGAAAAAATAAAGAAGCTGTCTCGGTGATGGATTTTCGTATCGCCTGAGACAGCTTCTTTATTTTTATTTCCCGCCAGATCCGATCAGGGACGCGGATAATGTACGTGCAGTAGTTGGTGTATCTTGTCCTTCAGCACTTTTTCATAAATAGCATCGAGGGTAGGGTTTGCTTCAGAATGCTTGATATTGCTCATGCGATCGGCATCATATAAGCCTTTGCTGCGACTTTTTTTGCCTGCGCCGCTTGTGACAGGTTGACCTGCGCCGCAGACGCAGCCGCCTGGGCAGGCCATGACTTCGACAAAGTCATATTGTTTTTCGCCGCTTTCGATTTGTTTGATTAGGTCGTCGGCATTTTTTAAACCGCTGACGACGGCGATGTTCACCTGACGGCCCTGATGTTCAATACTGGCTTCTTTGACGCCGTTCATGCCGCGAACACCGGTAAAGGCGATCTTGCGCAGGCCTGCAATGGTCTTGTCGTCACAGACGCGTCGAATGACCGCTTCGGTTACGCCGCCGGTCACGCCGAAAATGACGCCTGCGCCGCTGACCGTGCCAAAGGGCATGTCGAGCGCTTCGGGTTCAATTTCGGAAAACACGAGTCCGGCCTCTTTGATCATTTTAATCAGGCCGTTGGAGGTGATGACATAGTCGACGTAAGGAACGCCGTCTGCTTTAAATTCATCGCGCGTCGCTTCATGTTTCTTCGCGGTGCAGGGCATGACTGCGACGACGATGACACGTTGTTTGGAATCTTTGTACTGTTCCTTGAGGACCGAGCCGAACATTTGCATCGGCGAACGACAGCTGGAAATGTTGTCGAGCAGGTGTGGGTGGTTGTATTCTACATAGCGAACCCATGCCGGACAGCAGGAGGTGAATAAGGGCAGTTTGCCGTTCGTCGTGAGCCGTGTCATGAATTCCTTGGTTTCTTCGAGTACGGTAAGGTCAGCGCCGGTAGAAGTGTCAAAGACGCCGTCAAAGCCGATCCGGCGCAGTGACGCTACGATTCGGCCCATTACATCTTCGCCTTCATTCAAGCCAAACTCACTGCCGATGGCAACGCGGACGGCGGGCGCGATTTGCACTAAAACCTTGGTGTTTTCATCGCTTAGCTCTTTCCACAGATCAAGCGTATCGCTTTTAACGACGATCGCGCCGGTAGGGCAGACGACCGCGCATTGGCCGCAGCCGACGCAATTGGTTTCGCCAATCGGTTCGTCAAAGGCAGGACTGACGCGCATATTGGAGCCGCGAAACGCAAAGTCGATTGCGCCGACATTTTGCACTTCGTCGCAGACCCGCACGCAGTCGCCGCATAGGATGCACTTGTTCTTGTCGCGTGTGATGCAGGGCGAAGAGTCGTCGATATCGGGATCGCCGGAGGTATTGTCGAAACGCACCCGTTTGATGCCGAAGCGTTGCGCCAGTTCCTGCAATTTGCACTTGCCGCTTTTCGGACAGGTGGTGCAGTCGCAGCAATGGCTGGCAAGCAGCAATTCGAGAATCATCTTGCGGTATTTGCGCAAACGCGGCGTATTGGTGCGCACCTCGAGGCCCGCTTTCGGCACTGTGGAACAGGCGGCGTGAATGCTGCCCCATTTGTCCTCGACGACGCACATGCGGCAGGCGCCGTAGACCGACAGTTCGGAGTAGTAGCAGAAGGTGGGCAGCTCGATGCCCACTTTGCGTATTAGATCAAGGATGTTTTTTTCCTCGTTGATTTCAACTGGTATTTTGTCAATCAGCATATATTCGCTTTTCACGTCTTAGTCCTCCTTTATGGCATTGAAAGCGCATGACTCAAGGCATGCACCGCATTTTACGCAGGTCGCTGCATCGATGGTGAATGGTTGTTTTACCGTACCGGAAATGGCGTTGACCGGACAAAGGCGTGCGCATTTGGAGCAGCCTCGGCAAAGCTCGGCTTCGATGTGAATTCGTTTCAGTTTTTGACAGACCTTGGCCGGGCAACGTTTCTCAAGGACATGCGCTTCGTATTCGTCGCGGAAATATTTAATGGTGCTGACGACGGGGAAAGCAGCCGATTTGCCTAAACCGCACAGTGTCGTAGACGTGATCATATCGGCAAGTTCGAGCAGCATGTCAATATCTTCGAGCGTGCCTTGTCCGGCGACAATGCCTTCAAGGATCTGCAGCATTCTTTTCGTGCCTTCGCGGCAGGGAACACATTTGCCGCAGGATTCATGCTGCGTGAAATTCATGAAAAAGCGGGCGATTTCAACCATGCAGGTGTGTTCGTCCATAACAACAAGACCGCCGGAGCCGATCATGGCCCCTGCTTTTTTTAGCGAATCGAAGTCGAGCGGCAGATCGAGGTGTTCGTTGGTCAAACAGCCGCCGGACGGGCCTCCGATTTGGACTGCCTTAAATGCAGCGCCGTCGCGCATGCCGCCGCCGATATCGAAGATGACTTCGCGCAGCGTCGTACCCATCGGAACTTCAATCAGCCCGGTGTTTTGAATGTTGCCGGTCAGCGCGAAGGCTTTGGTACCGGAGCTGTTTTCAGTACCGATTGATTTGTACCAGTCAGATCCTTTTTGGATGATCAGCGGCACATTGGCGAAAGTCTCGACGTTGTTTAACACGGTCGGTTTGCCGAATAGGCCTTGTTCAACCGTACGCGGAGGCTTGACGCGCGGCATGCCTCGTTTGCCTTCGATCGAGGCGGTAAGCGCGCTGCCTTCGCCGCAGACGAAAGCTCCGGCGCCTTTATTGATCTTAATGTCGAATTTTTTGCCGGTACCAAGGATATTGTCGCCTAAGAGGCCGTAAGCGCGCGCTTCGTCAATCGCTCTTTCCAAGCGGCTGATCGCCAGCGGATATTCGGCGCGCACATAAATGTAACCCGCTTCGGCGCCGCAGGCGATGCCGGCAATCATCATGCCTTGCAGCATACGGTGCGGATCGCCTTCCATGATGCTGCGGTCCATAAACGCGCCGGGATCGCCTTCGTCGCCGTTGCAGACGACATATTTAATCGGCTCCGCTTGGCTCTTGACCTGCGACCATTTGCGTCCGGCAGGATAACCGCCGCCGCCGCGGCCACGCAGACCGGAAGCGTTGATTTCCTGGATGACTTCATCCGGACTCATTTCAAACAAGACTTTTTCTAATGCACGGTAACCGCCTAAGGCGAGATATTCGTTGATTGAAGTGGCGTCGATCTGGCCGCAGTGGTCGAGTACGATGCGGGTTTGCTTTTTGTAGAAGGGGATTTCTTCCTGCGTTTGGTAAGTCTTTGCAATTTGTTTGTAAGCCAGGCGGTCTATAAAGTTGTCGCATACGATTGATGCTTCGACGATTTCGAGGCAATCCTCCGTTTGGACTTTGATATATAACCAGCCTGCCGGATCGATCCGAACCAACGGGCCCATCTCGCAAAAACCATGACAGCCGCTCTTTTTTACGCCGATGGAATGATCGTGGGGTTCTTTTTCCAACTTTACTTCGCAATGTAAACCTTGCGCTGCAATCAGTTCGGTCAATTTATCGTAAATTTCCAATGCGCCGCCGGCTACGCAACCGGTTCCGGCGCAGACGAGGATTTTCTTCTTCTGATTTTCTAAAGCCTGTTGGTAAGTTTCTCGCGTATGCTGCAAATCGGCGCGGTTACGAAGCATGTTCGTCTTCCTCCTTCAGCTTGGCAATCAGTTGGCTTGCCTTTTCCGGCGTCATTGCGGCATGAACCTGCTCGTTGAGCGTAATGACCGGCGCAAGGCCGCAAGCTCCGAGGCAGGATACGGTTTCCACCGTGAACATCAGGTCGTCGGTCGTTTTTTTCTCGGCGGACAGCCCGAGCTCTTTGCGCAACCTTTCAAGAATCGGAATCGATTTTCGCACATGACAGGCCGTACCGTCGCAAATTTTGAACACGTATTTGCCTTTGGGCTCCAGTGAGAAATTTTCATAAAAGGTGGCCACACTATAAATTTTTGCGGTGCTGATTCCGAGTTTTTTTGACAGATAGGGGAATACAGCGCGAGGAACGTAACGATACTTAGCCTGCGTGTCGTGTAAAATGGCAATGATGTTACGCGCTTCGGCTCCATGTCGGGCAATGATTTCATCCATTTCTGTAAAATCGCTGATTTCGTGCACGGTTAAACCTCCCTAGATACAAGCAAATTTAAATGAACAATGTATACATTATACAGTGATAAACTGAAAAATACAAAATGTTTTTATTATGTGAAATATTCAATAAGATTACATTGCTGGGCAGAGGCGTGCTTATCAAAACGTGTGGAATTTTAAACTAAACGCAAAGAAATGAAGGGACGCGGAAGCGTTTTTTAAAGGTGATGGAGAAAAAAGAAAAGATAGTGAAGAAAAAAACAGGGGTATTCTGCCAAGTGCGACAAAAAGTGATATAAATTGACTAACAGGGAAGATAGTGTTTTAATTATAGGAGAAAAGTCCTAGAAAAAGTTGAAATTACGGGATAAATAGAGGCGGGCAGGTTAAGAACCTCGGCCTTACAATCGGGAGGCGACATCATGCAAAGCAATGAAGTGAAAACGGATATGGCAGTGCAACTAAGATGGTTGAAAGAAGAGGTACAGAAACTCGGGAGCGAAGAGAAAGAAGCGGTGCGCAAAGAAATTTGTCATTTACTCAAGATAGAAGAGGCGACGACAGCAGAAAGGTAAGAGAAAATAAAATCGATCGCTGCGGTTCATGCGACACGGAGATGCTGCTATACGGAGAGTAGTTTTTTTGTCGTCGTTAATAAGGATAGGCTTTTGTGTGGCATGAAAAGAAAAGATGGCTAGAAATCTTTGACACCGGGTGAATTATATGGCATAATCACAACATACCTACTGGTAGGTATGGAAAGGGGCGCTTTATGAAAACGAAGATAACGATTGCAGCGTTGCGACTTTTTTTGTCGCGCGGTTACAAATACGTTTCGATTGTTGACGTGGCGAAAGAAATGGAGATAACCAAGGGCGGCGTATATCATTATTTTGAAAGCAAGGATGAATTGCTGCATGCAGCCGTTAATTTTTTATTTTCAAATCTGAAGAAAAAATTCCTTGCTTTGTTTAGCGAAGACAAAAAAATACGCGAGGCTCTATATGAGCTTGTAGTGGAACAAAGTATAGAAAGATATATTGAGGTTTTGCTGAACGCCGAGTCTGCAAAAGAAATCGGCGGCAATGAGAATTTTATTTTGGAAGTCATGCAAAATTTTCCTGAAATGCGCAATCGAATTGATAAGGATCATGAGGATATTTGCCAGTGCATCGAAGTGAATTTGAAAAAGGGAATGGAGCGGGGCGAAGTGCGCAGCGATCTGGATGCGAAAGCGTTGGCGCTTGTCCTATGGAGCATGATGCATGGCCAGCGTACGATTTGCGTAGCGGAGAAGAGTGAGGAAATGCGCCGCCAGGTTGTAGGTTGCATCGGAAAAATGTTGGATGCGTGAAGCTTCTTGCAGCGACATATTTTTGCAAGCGATACATACCGCCTGGTCGGTATGTTGAGATGAAATAAAAATGGAGCGAAATATTATATGAAAAAAATGAACTATAAGTATTGGATGGTTCCGGCAGTTTTGTTTATCGTGCTGGCTATTTTAATAAAAAGCAATGTACTCTACGGCAAAGAGGCGAAAAGCACGGATAACGCGACGGACGTCAGCGTGAAAGCAATCACGGCGAAATACGGCGCGGCCATTCCGCAGTTGAAGCTGAGCGGATCGATTGAGGGGAAGACTTCGGCGGCAATCAGCGCTAAACTTGCCGGACGGATTGAGCAGGTGTTGGTCAAACAGGGGCAGCATGTCCGTGCCGGTGAGGTGTTGGTGAAACTGGAAAGCGTTGAATTGGCCAACTCATTGCGTACGGCGCAGCAAGCCGTTAATAAAGCGCAAATCGAATATGAACTGCAGGTGAATGACTATCAGCGTTATAAGACCTTATACGAGCAACATGCCGTAGCCAAGCAGACGCTCGACAGTTATGACGCGAAACTGCGTACGGCGCAAGCGGAACTGGCCAGTGCGATTGCGAGTCAAAGCAGCGCGGAGCAGCAGTATGAATACGGCAAGATAACGGCGCCGGTTGATGGTGTTGTGGCCAATTTGACGGCAACTGTCGGACAGGTGGTGGCAGCGGGAACCTCATTGATGTTGGTCCAAGACATCAGCGAAGTCTACGTGATCGTCAATGTCGAGCAAAAAGATCTGGCGAAAGTGGCGATCGGGCAGGCGGCTGCAGTGACGGTCGACACGTATGCCGATAAAGTTTTTAGCGGAACAATCGACACCATCAATCCGGAAGCCGGTTCGGCGAATCGCATGTTCAGCACTAAGATAAAGATTGAAAATCAGGCAGGACTCTTAAAGGCGGGCATGTTTGTCAAAGCGCAGCTGGCAACGGGGGCCGCGGTAGACGTGATTACAGTACCGCAAGCAGCGGTGATGCAAAAACAGGGTTTGTATTATGTCTTTACGGCAGAAGAAAATAAGGCGATACGGCATCAAATTGAAGTCGGCGAAGTGAATGGCGACATGATTCAGATCAAATCAGGCATTGCAGCCGGCGCACGCGTCATTGCCAGTAATGTCAACAAGTTGAAAAACGGTGATTCAATTCGCTGCGAAGAATAGAGGAACACAAATGAATCTTACGTCAATCAGTTTAAAGCGACCCGTATTTGCCACGGTAATCATTTTGGCTTTGGTTGTTTTAGGGATGTTTAGCTATCACTCGCTGGATGTCGACGAATATCCGAATGTCGAAATTCCCGTGGTCGGGATTACGGTAAAATATAGCGGCGCATCGCCGGAGCAGATCGAATCGAAAGTGACGAAGAAGATCGAAGAAGCGGTGAGCTCGGTGTCTGGCGTCGACCATATCTCATCAACGATTACCGAAGGGCAATCGCTTACGATTGTTGAATTTACCCTTGAGACGTCGGCGGCGACAGCGGCGCAGGACGTACGCGATAAAATCGGCAGCGTGGTCGGAGAGCTTCCAACTGATGCTGAAACTCCGGTTATCAGCCGTTTCGATCCGTCGGCTACGCCGATCGTATCGCTGACCCTCACCGGCGATCAGAGTCTGCGCGAACTAACGACGCTTGTCAATGATGTGATCAGCAAACGTCTGGAAACGGTCGGCGGAGTCGCATCGGTAAAAATCAAAGGCGCGACGGAGCGGGAGATTAAGATTAATCTGGAGCGGGATAAAATTGCCGCGTACAAATTGACGATTCCGCAGATTAAGAGCAGCCTGAGCAGTGAAAACATTGATACGCCAGGCGGTAAAGTGACCGATGGCAAGCATGAAACGACAGTTCGTTCGGTAGGCACGATCACCGATCCCAAACAGTTTTTGGCGTTGCCGATTGCACAACGCAACGGAGTGCAACTGTATGTGAGCAATATTGCAAGCGTCCAGGATGGAACGGTGGATGCCAGCGAAATTACAAAACTGAATGATCAAGAAGCGATCGGCATCGAAGTGATGAAGCAATCGGGCGGCAATACGGTCGCGGTCGCAAAAAAAGTAAAAGAGGAAGTTGAAAAAATAAAAAAAGATTTGCCGGCGGGCGTCGAGCTGAAAGTCATACGTGATAACTCCGTGACGATCAGCGACTCCATCAACGATGTGTTGCTCAATATTATCATCGGCGGTGTGTTGGCGGTCGGCATTGTCTTCTTATTCTTAGGAAACTGGCGCAGTACGCTGATTGCGGCGATTGCGATCCCGACATCGATTATTACCACGTTTTTGGCGATGAAGGCGTTGAATTTTACGCTCAACACCATGTCTCTGCTCGGATTGTCTTTGGCGGTCGGGATATTGATCGACGATGCGATCGTCGTCATCGAAAATATCGTGCGGCATCTGCAAATGGGCAAGGAGAAATATACTGCGGCGGCGGAAGGCACATCGGAAATCAGTCTGGCGATTACGGCTACGACATTCAGCTTAGTTGCCGTATTTTTGCCGGTGGGGATGATGACTGGCGTCATCGGGCAGTTCCTAAAGCAGTTCGGTATTACGGTTGCGGTCAGCGTGTTGGTCTCTTTGTTTGTTGCCTTTACGCTGACGCCGATGTTGTCGGCCAATTATCTGAACCGTCGCCCGGAAAAAGGGCAGAGCTGGTTTGATGGGAAATGGAATCGCTGGGATGCCATGCTGGAACGGTGGACGAAAAAATACGGTGAATGGCTTGCTCTATGCCTCACGCATCGCAAAAAGGTCATGCTTTTGGTTGCGTTGCTTTTGCTTGGCAGCTTGTCGCTGACGCCTCTGTTGGGAACCGGCTTTATGCCGGATTCGGACAGTGCGGAAATTACGATTGCCGCCGATGTTGATGCGGGAATGAGTCCGCAGTCGGCGGGGGTGATTGCCGATCAGATTTCTTCAATCGCGCGCGAGCTGCCGGAAGTTCTGCTCACCTATAGCGTGGCGCAAAGCGACAGTCTTTCGATCCTTGTCAAACTGACGCCAAAAGGGCAACGTAAGGCGACGGACGCGCAGATCGTCGCGTTATTGCGCGAAAAACTGCGCGATATTCCGGCGGCGCAGATCAGCGTTTCGAAAAAATCGGGTATGAGTGAAGGCAAGCCGGTATCGCTTGTGATCCAGGGCGAATCGTTGAGCACGCTGGTCGAGCTTGCCGATCAGGTGGAAGAAATCGTGGCCAGCGTACCGGGCGCTGTCGATGTTTCGTCCAGTTATCAGACCGGCAAGCCGGATGCGCAACTGGTGACGAACAGGGAAAAGGCAGCGGCGCTCGGCGTGTCGACCTCGAATATTGCCGCAACACTTTCGACGATGTTTACTGGAACTGTAATCAATCAATATAAGGATGATAATGATTCCTTTGACGTACGGCTGATTTTAGCGCCGGAAGACCGCAAAACACTGTCGGCTATCGATACCATTTATCTGGGCAGTTCTTACAATGACAGCAGCGGCGAAACGGTGATGGTGCCGTTATCGCAAGTAACAAATACGGTATATTCGACAAGCCCGACCAGCATCAATCGTTATGACCGCTTGGATCAAATTACGATCTCGGCCAATTTGCGCAATGTTTCATTGGGCGATTTTAACACCGCTCTGAATAAAAAATTAGCGCAGGTTGCGTTGCCGACCGGATATAAATTTGTGACTACCGGTGAATCGCAGCGCATGGGCGACGCGTTTTCGGGCATCATTTTGGCTCTGTCGATGGCGGTTCTCTTTATCTTTTTCGTGCTGGCGGCGCAGTTTGAAAGTTATGTCGATCCCTTTTCCATCATGCTGGCATTGCCGCTGGCCATCATCGGAGCGATTGTCGGCTTGTTGTTAGGGCGCAGCAGCTTAAACATGATGTCGCTGATCGGGATCATTATGTTGATGGGACTTGTGACAAAGAATGCCATCTTGCTGCTGGACTTTGCGAAGCAACAGATTGAGCAGGGCGCGGCGCGCAACCAGGCGTTGATTGAAGCGGCTGTCGTAAGATTGCGGCCGATCATGATGACGACAGTCGCCATGATCGCCGGCATGCTGCCGCTCGCTTTCGGCGTCGGTCCGGGAGCCGAGAGCCGTGCGCCGATGGCGCATGCGATCATCGGCGGCTTGATAACATCGACGCTGCTGACGCTGGTAGTCGTTCCGATTATGTATACGTTCCTCGATGATCTCAGGCAGCGCATGTATAAGAAAAAGAGAGACAAGGTATGATGGAAAAATCCCCGCTACGGCGTTCAACCGTAGCGGGGATTTTTCTCTGGTGAGTGTGGTTTAACCGACGTTTTCTTCGGAGACGGAAGGACGATTATTTTGTGCGGCCTTTTTTGCCTTATGGCCGAGATAGAGGCAGAAAAGCCAAAGCGGTGCGATATATAAGGAGAAAACCATGTCAGGCATCACGGCCATGATGCAAACCACGGCAACTAAAAAGGCCAGACTGAGGTAAGTGGAAAGTGGGTAAAGAGGCATTTTAAAGAGTACTGGTTGCTTGGCCAGTGCTTTTTGCTGACGAGACTTCAACTGTACGATCAAAATGATGGCCCAGTTGATAATGATGGAAATCGTGGCCAGCGCCATCAAATACATGAAAACTTTTTCGGGGTTCAGATAGCTGATCAGAACGACCAAGAGCGTAAAAGCGGTTGAGACTAAGATCGCGTTGACCGGAGTACCGGAGGCATTTACCTTGCCGAAAAACTTAGGTGCATTTCCTTGAGCCGCCAAACCGTATAAGATGCGTCCGTTGCTGTACAGTGCGCTGTTGTAAGCCGACAACGCCGCGGTAAGAACTACGAAATTCAGGAGATTGGCAGCGGAAGAAATTCCGACGTGGGTAAAAATCTGAACGAAGGGGCTTCCGGTCGAAGCCATTTCAGTCCAAGGGAAAATGGCCAGGATGACGCCCATCGCCCCGATATAGAAAAGTAAGATGCGCCATACGACCTGGTTGATGGCTTGCGGAATCGTTTTCTTAGGATTTTCGGCTTCGCCGGCCGTAATGCCGACAAGTTCGACGCCGCCGAAGGAGAACATGACCAGAACCAGCGACATGACAATGCCCTCTAAGCCGTTCGGCAAAAAGCCGCCGTGCGACCATAAGTTGGCGATGCCGATCGGGGTTCCACCGTTGCCGATGCCGAAAAGAATCATGCCAAGGCCAAAGACGATCATGCCGACGATAGCGAGTACTTTGATCAATGCGAACCAAAATTCAAATTCGCCGTAAAACTTTACGTTGACCAAATTAATTGAAGTGATGATGACCAAGCAGACTAGAGCCGATATCCAGGTGGGGACATCAGGAAGCCAATAGTTGATGTAAGCTCCGACGACAGAGAGTTCGGCCATGCCGACGACGACATAATTGAACCAATAATTCCAGCCGGCAATGAAACCGGGTAATTCGCCCCAATACTGGTAAGCGTACTGGCTGAAGGAACCGGAGACGGGCTGATCCACCGCCATTTCGCCTAGTGCGCGCATGATGAAAAAGATAATTGCGCCGCCGATCAAATAAGATAAGGTAATCGCGGGACCGGCGATTTTGACTACGCCGGCTGAGCCGTAAAAGAGTCCGGTCCCGATTGCGCCGCCTAGGGCAATCATTTGAATGTGGCGGTTTTTCAGACCGCGCTTAACTTCCTGATTCATACTGTCTGTGTTCATAATGTTCTCCCTTGTTGCCGATTGATATAGTCATTCTTGATAAGGTTGATCGATAATTACTGATTCACTGCTTTCTTTTCATCCGCATCGTGCAGCGTCTGGCGCTTGCCCATGCCAAAGATGTAATAGCTGGCAATGACGATCGCGCAGAATACCGCGCCGACGATCAGCGAGACCTGCGTATCGGAGTTGAACCACATGCCGACCAGCACGCAGCAGAGGAAGACAATCGTGAAATAGTTGCTGATCGGGTAAAACGGCGATTTGAACGGATGATCCTTCATTTCCGCCGCCCATTTCTTGCGGAAGCGAAGCTGTGCAATCGCCAAAACAAACCAGGGGATCATGCCAGGCAGGATGCTGGCGCTGTAGATATAAATAAACAGTTTGGAATCCGGTGCGATAAAGTTGAAGAATACGCCCAGCAGCAGACAGCCGATCGTGGTCATGATGCTGTTCGACGGTACGCCGCTTTCGGATACTTTGCCGAAGAATTTCGGCGCCTGGCCGTTTTCAGCCAGCGTGTATAGCATGCGGCCCGCGCTGTAGATGCCGCTGTTGCAGCCGGACATGGCCGCGGTTAAAACAACGAAGTTGATGATCCCGGCGGCCGCTACGATGCCGACCTTAGCAAAGGTCATAACGAACGGGCTGCCGATGGTGCCGATTTGATTCCAGGGATAGATCGACAGGATTACGAAGATCGCGCCGATGTAGAAGATTAGGATACGCCAGATGATGTTCTTGGTCGCTTTACGCAGCGTGTTTTTCGGGTCTTCGGCTTCGCCGGCCGTGATGCCGACAAGCTCAACGCCCTGATAGGCTGCCGTGACCAAGCAGAGTGCAAAGAGGAAACCTTCGAGACCGCCCGGGAAGAAGCCGCCGTGTGCGAAGAGGTTGCCGATGCCCATCGGCACGCCGCCGTTGCCGAAACCGAATACAATGATGCCGACGCCGATGACCAGCATCGTAATGATGGCTGCGACTTTGATCAGTGCAAACCAGAATTCAAATTCGCCGTAGTATTTAACCGCTGCCATGTTGGCCGCGGCGACGATCGCAACGCCTGCGAGTGCAGGAATCCACTGTGCGACGTCCGGAAACCAATAATTACAATAAATGCCGATTGCGGTGACCTCGGCCATGCCGACCGTGACCCAGAGGAACCAGTAACACCAGGCGGTCAGATAACCGACCAACGGATGAATGTATTTATGCGCATAGGTGGCGAAGGAACCGGTGACCGGTTCGAGGAACAGCATTTCGCCCATGATCCGCATCACGAAGAACATGACCATACCGGCCAGTGCATAGGCGAGAAGGACCGACGGCCCCGTCCACTTGATGGTGCTTGCAGAACCCATGAATAGACCTACGCCGATTGTGCCGCCCAAAGCGATCAGTTCGATGTGACGCGCTTTAAGGCCTCTGGTAAGTTGTTTCTCTTCCATTTCTCATACCTCTCTTATCTGCTTACTCTTCAATTGGCAAGGAAAGCGTGCGTTTGTCGGTATTGATCACAATGTTGGCTTCAATTCGGCTGACGCCCGGAATTACCATTAACGAGTCGAGGACGAAGTCCTTGTAGCTTTGCATGTCCTTCGTAGCGACTTTTAACAAGTAATCGCGACTGCCGGCAATGGTGTAGCATTCAAGCACTTGCGGAATGCTGTTGATCTGCTCGAGAAAAAAATCAACGACATCGCGTTTTAGCGGCGACAGTACGACCATGATAAAGGCAATCATATCCAAACCGATTTTCTTTTCATCGATGACAGTGGTAAACTGCTTGATGACGCCTGTTTCTCTCAGGTTTTTTGTTCTGGCCAGACAGGCTGAGGTGGATAAACCGATTACTTTAGACAGATCAAGATTCGAGATGGAGGAATCTTTTTGTAAGGCATTTAAAATAGCCCGATCATATTGATCAAGTGACATAATTATAAAACCTCCTTTACAAAGTTGCAAAAATAAAATTTTGTATTTATGCAAATATACGATATTTAATTGCGCTTTGTCAATGTTTTGAAGTATTAAAATAAAAAATTGCTGATTTGTAGCGCTGTGATAATGAAAAAGGTGACTAATATAAATAAAATGTAATCTAGAAAAAATGAAAGCGAAGAGCAGTAGCGGCATGGTAAAATAGAAGGTGTGAAAATACGAAGAAGGCGGTACGTGAAAGATGGCATCAAATGAAGAAGTGAAGTTCAACCGGTTTCTTACGCTTGTAATAGAAGCGGCAGCAAAAAAGGGTAAGTGTTTTTTTCTCGACGACAGTGAGGGGAATGAAGCCGATTTGGGTGAAATGCTGGCACAGAACCTAAGCGGCTGGTTGATTGATGCGACGGATAAAGACGAATTCGAGGCTAGCTGGAAGACGGGCGACGATCCAGGAGAGCAATTTGATGATCAATATATTTATGTTGTCTGGCAGCAGAACGAAAAGGGCGCGGTTACGGTTCGATTCTGCGAGTCGCTGTAGTGGCAATCTGGGCCTGAATTGACGGAAAATTCGATGTGTGATAACATGATGAATGAGAGAATGAGGATTTGAGTTTTATGAAACAGACGAATGAGCCGTTAATGCGTTCCAGTATTCGCAGTGTGGGGACGGCGGCAATGCTGTTAGCGTTAACGAGGACGATCGCGGATGAAGAAGACGTCAAGACGATGCTCGCCGACATGGAGTACCGCTATGTTGTGACGGAAGTGGGCGGCTCCGGTCAGGAAGAATTTCAGGCTAAAAGTACGCGGGCGATCATCGGCGCAGCGTTGAATGGCGGGCTCGTCACCAAATCGCCGACGAATTATCATGCACTCTTGCATGCGATTGAAGAAGCGAAGCGGGGGATGATGGTAAATATGGCGAGCAGCACGAGCGTAGCCGTGAAAATCGCTATCGTCAGAGATGCGAATTGGATTGCGGTGGCCTTATTCGGTGAATCGGCGATCCACCCGATGACAAATCATGAACGGGCTGGAATGGGGATCATGCACTTAGGAACCGATGCATAAAAAAGAAAAATGAGCGTATGAGAGACAGATGGAAAGATATTTCCGTTTGTCTTTTTTGTTTTCTCAGATGGGAAAAAGGAACAGGAACGTTTCTTGTTTTGGCAGCGAACTGGTCAAGGCATAATGAGGGATTGAGGATAAGAGAGACTTGCTTTCCCTGTTGCTGCAGTTGGTTTGAAGTCAAAATGAAAAGGAGCGATTTATGATGAAAGCATTGGAAGGAATTCGTATTTTAGACGTAAGCAGGGTGTTGGCAGGACCGTATTGCACGATGATGCTGGCTGATTTTGGCGCCGATGTGGTAAAGATAGAGCCGCCGAACGGAGGAGACGATTCGCGTAGCTTTGGCCCGTTTATCGGTAGCGAAAGTGCATATTTTATGAGTCTCAACCGGAACAAGCGCTCGATCGTTCTTGACCTGAAAAAGGAAGCAGACAAGAGTGTGTTTAAAGAGATGGTAAAAACTGCCGATGTTGTCGTCGAAAATTATCGACCGGGTACGATGGAAAAATTCGGTCTTGGTTATGAAACATTGAAGGAAGTGAATCCGCAAATCATTTACGCAGCCTGTTCCGGTTTTGGCGACAGCGGTCCATACCGGAATAAGCCGGCGTATGACATTATTGTTCAGGCGATGGGGGGCATCATGAGCATCACCGGAGAAGAGGGCGGCGAAGCGATGCGCGTCGGCGCGTCGATCGGAGACTTGGCGGCTGGGATGTTTACTGCGTATGGCGTGATGCTCGCGCTTTTTCATCGGCAAAGGACGCAACAGGGACAGAAAGTCGATGTCGCAATGCTTGACTGTCAGGTTGCGATGCTCGAAAATGCCGTGGCCCGCTATGCGATATCCGGCAGCAGTCCGCAACCGCTTGGCAATCGTCATCCTTCAATCACTCCTTTTGCAGCGTTCACGGCAGCCGACGGACAGTTGATTGTCGGAGCGGGCAATGATCGCCTATGGCATAAACTTTGTCGGGTCGTTGGTCATGATGAATGGCGTGAAGATTCGCGTTTTAGCAATAACGGGCTGCGGACGGAAAATGCAGCACAGTTGATGGCACTGCTAAACGGAGTGTTTGTCCAAAAGACGGTAGAAGAGTGGTTGCATATCTTAGAGGCGGTAGAAGTGCCATGTGCGCCGATCAACGACATCGAGAAAATGATGGCCGATCCGCAAATCAAAGCGCGCGAAATGATCGTGGAGCTCAAGCATCCACGCGCCGGCGTCATGAAGGTGCCGGGAATTCCTGTGAAATTGTCAAAGACGCCGGGGGAAATCGCAAGCGCAGCGCCGTTCTTAGGCGAACATACCAAGGATATTCTGGCGGAAGCGGCGGAAAAAGCGCAAGAAAGAGGTAAGACGATGATCTGGCCGCTGGCAGCAGGAAATTAAAGAGCAAGACGCGCCTAATGACGATGAGTTTTTTGCCGCGTAGTTGGAAAGCACAAGCCGTGCCTATTGTTGCGGCTCGCGCTTTCCTTTTTTATGCCGGAAAAATAACGCTGCGCAAGAAGCGGAAAGGAGTTTGCTGCTCGCAAACAGAATAGAGTAAAGCGTAAAGCTGCGGCGAGCCTTCATTTGCTTGCGAAGACGGCAAAGAAAAAGGAGGCAGTGCGAGTGAGACAGTCTGTGTGGCGTAAAAGCATCTTGAGCTTTGCGGTGGCGGCTTTTTTTCTTTTGGCCAGTCCTGCCATTGCAATCGGCGCGATTCGTGTTTCGTCCGAGAACGGAGTCGATGCGGTGATGCTTGCCGACGTGCAAAGGACCGCACTTTTGTTCAACCAAGTGTTGCAGGAAGATATGAAGCTGGAGCTTACGCGCGATGTCAATGTGATTCTTTGTTCCAACCGTGAAAATTATGCCGCCGTTTTGCAGCGGGAATTTAAAATGAAGCCGGATAAGGCGGCGCGCGAAGCCGCTTTGACCGGAGGAATGTCGAGCGATCGCCTTCAGATCGTGGCCTTAAATGGAGGTTCTACCATCATGCGTTCTGCGCAAGGCCGTGCATCGGATGCCGGACATGAGCTGTTCCATCAGCTTCAGGCGCAGTTGGCTAACGGCAAAAACGGCAAAGCGATGAACTGGTTGAAAGAGGGAACCGCCGATGTAATCGGTGCGCGCATCGCCGAAAGAAGCGGTTATCAGAGCATGGAAAAATGGAAGCTGGATCGAATCAACACGCTGCGCAATGCGCCGAACCATGCCGCAGCGGCGGAGCTGCTCCATTCGAATCTTGATAAATGGGCGACGATGGTGGAACAAAAAAAGTATCCGTATCAAATGTCAGATTTAATGGTCTTTTATCTCTTGCGACAGCAACCGGGCAGCAAAGGATATGAAGCGATAGCCGAATATTTTCGTTTGGTAGGGAATTTGAACGACGGGGACAAGGCGTTTGAACAGGCGTTTAACGTGTCAATCAATCAGTTTTTATCAGATTTTGAAGCTTGGTTCGTAAATACCACGCATAATGAAGCGCAGGTGGAAGTCATTGCGCAGACCGGAGTCTTGCCGGATGCGGCAGCCGATATTGAAAACGGCTCGGACCTGAGCCGTAAGTTTTTCAAAGAAAAATGGGGAATGGATTTGCGATCCTCGCAACGCATTGTGCTGACAGCGGACAAAAATGCATATGCAGCGGCTTTGGGGAAAGAATTTGGTTTGAATCCGGCCGATGCCGGGCAAAAGGCGAAAAACAGTTTTTGGTCCTGGGCTGGAAGTACCACGGTACTGGAACTCGGTACCCTCGCTACACGCAAACAGCGTCTTTTTATTACGGCGCTTACGATGGTGCAGCGTTTTCAGGCGCAAACCGCAGCGCAGCAGACACTGGCTAAAATGAATTGGCTAAACGCAGGCAGCGCAGCGGGCGTTGCAGCGCAAATCGTCGAGTTAAGCGGCGTTTCCAATCTGGAGAAGGATAAGGCGGCGTGTTTAAATGCTCTGCGCAAAGCGGCGAATGTACCGGAACTGACAGAGTTGCAAACGCCGCAAGCCTGGAGCGTTGCTGTTGGAAAATACGGTTCGGCGGTCGTTAACAATACGGCAGAACTGGCGGCCTTGCATTTAATGGAAAGTTACGGCGTTGAATCGATTTACGCATGGTTTAAAGCCGTCAAGGAACTAGGCGATGCGGAAGCGGCTTTCACAAAGGTGTACGGTATGACGTCCGCGCAATTTTCGACAGTGTTTCATGGGAGCCTGACAGCACAGTTGCAGAAAAAATAAGAGAGAATTATAAAGCAAGGAGTGAAATGAAAATGGCGGCAATGAATCGGCGCGAGTTCATAAAATGTACGGCGATGACCTGTTTGTCGTGCAGTATCTTGCTAAAAGGTTTTTCTTGTATCCGTGCAGAAGCGGCGCAAGATAATTATTATCTGATGCATCAAAAGGATTTAGTGGAAGCGTTTCGCGGCGTCTTAGCCGGGGCGCGCCAAATGATGAAGCTGGAATTTGGCGAAGCGGAAACGGAAAAGATAATAACGCAGGCAGAGCGTTATTTTGTCAACTTGTTGCCGGAAATGCCTGAGGTTGGCGGCGCGGAGAACTGGGATGTCGAATTCATTCCGGTGGCGGCCTGGTATGCGGCATTATATAAACCGTTGCGCGAACGCGGCAAGACCGCGGAGTTTATCGGCAAAATGATCTATCAACTAAATGAATACACCTGGGCGTTAACGCCGAAAGATAAAGCGCGAGCCAGCGGGGAAACATTGTTTTCGCAGCAGGAACAAGAACATTTACGCCAGTGGGCGTTATGGACGCAGGAACGAAAATATCCGCAAAATTGGCTGGCACACTATATTGAAGGCGATGGTCATACGTTCGATTACGGCATTGATTATGTGGAGTGCGGCGTGGTGAAATACTTGCAGGCGTTGGGGACTCCGGAACTGGCGCCTTATGTCTGCAGCAATGATTTTATCAAAAGCCGTGCAATCGGCAGCGGGCTTGTCCGTTCGAAGACGATTGCACGGGGCGATGGAATTTGCGATTTCCGCTATAAGAAAGACCGTCCGGTCATACAAGACTGGGATTCAGAACTGAAGTTGATGCAAAAAAGATAGTGGAAACACATAATGCCGTTGCATGCAAAAAATGCAATGGCATGCGAACCGATAGAGGCGAAAGCTAGCTGGGAAAGGAGGCAGGGAAGATGAAAAGTGGCGACTATAGGAAGGCGAACGTTCTCGTCGTCGATGATTCAAGTTTTTCGCGCGGCCTGATCCAAAAAACGCTGCACGGATTGGGTATTGCCAATCAGCAAATCGAGCAGGCGGGCAGTGGTGAAGAAGCGCTTGAAAAAATGCAGGAAACGAAATTTGATCTCTTCGTTTTGGATATTGTGATGTCTGGAATCGATGGAATCGCCGTATTGCGTGAAGTGAAGAACACGCAGTCTGCTGCGAAGGTCATCATGTGCAGCGGCAGCAATGCCAATGAAATGGTGGACGAGCTGATTGAACTGGGCATTGATGCTTTTATCAGCAAACCATTTAAAGCGACCATTTTTAAGAACGCGTTCTATCGGGCGTTTGGCATTGAAAAGGAAGAGGGAATGGCGGATTATTGGCTGGCGAAATGTCATAAGTGCGATCGCCAGATGATCGAAGTGAATGCCATTCATACGGTGGACTTTATTTGTCCGGATCGGTGCATGAAGATCGGACCTTTTCCGGCTGCATTGATTCGTCAAGAGGAATTGGATGATGACTATGAAAAGGCGAAAGGGAAAAAATAAGACGAATCCTGCGTAGTTTTTTTGGCTGCGCAGGATTTTTTAATTCAGTCAAAGTAAAGAAGGGCCTTGCAGGAAAGAGAATAAATAGCTGCAGACTATACTTTTGGCTAGTGTATATTACAAAAGAAAATGGTATCCTGTAGACATGGAATGTATTAAAATGGAAAAAGGAGGGCGAGAACGTGGGCTTTTGGTCAATGATCATTGCGTTTGCGCCGTGGGTTTCGTTTAAAATTCTCATTAGCTTACCTTTTTTGCCTCCCATCGAAATGGTCAAACTGGGGATCGTCGTGGCGGCCGTTATCTGCGCCTATCAGGCTTGGATCGGTCTGCACAGAGGTGCGTTGATGTGGGGCGGGCTCTTGTTCTTCGGCTTTGCTTTGCTGACGGTGCCGATCATGAACAATATGTGGGTTGTAAAGCACCTGGGCGTATTGTCGCATGGCACGCTTGCTTCTTTTACCTGGGCGTCGATTATCCTGAAAAAGCCGTTTACGCTTGAGTATGCAAAAATGAGGGTGTCGCCGGAACAATGGACTGCACCTGCGTTTATCCGGAAAAACAATATTCTGACTGGCGTATGGGGCAGTGCTTTCTTAATCAGCTTCATGGATGCGGTTTTGAAATTGACTTTTTTCCCGGCGCATGGCATGGTGTTTGAAGTGATCGATACTGCTGCGCTGATCGCGGCAGCTACGTTTACGGCACGGTATACAAAAGTGGGAAATGCTGCGCCGATTAGCGGAGAGGAGGAATCGGTATGAGCTTCTGGTCAATGATCCTGGCTTTTTCGCCGTGGGTTGCGTTTAAACTGTTGTTGCAGTTGCCGGTAGAGAATGAACTGCTTTTGCTCAAGAGCGCGATTGTCGTGGCGGCCGTTATCTGCGCTTATCGTGCGCTTCGCGGCCTAGACAAGGGCATCATTGCCTGGGGGAGCGGCCTTTTTTTCTTCGTTAGCCTGATCCTGGTCGTTGGCTTAACCAATGTCTGGTATATGAATCATCTCGGGCTTTTTTCCAGCGCTACCTTGGCTGCGCTGACCTGGGCCTCGATCGTGCTGGGGAATCCGTTTACGCTTGCCTATGCCAAACAGAAGGTGGCGATGCAGTACTGGGATTCGCCCGGTTTTATTCACAAAAACTATAAGATCAGCGCTGCTTGGGGCGTTAGCTTTACGATCGGCCTGATCGATGCGTTTGTCAGGCAAATGCATCCGGAAATGCCTTGGTATGTAGCGGAAATCATTGATGACGGGGCGATGCTTTTGGCGGTTATTTATACCACCCGCTTATCGAAAGCGCCTAAAGCGGTACTGGAAGAACGCGGCGGTGAAGCATAATGAAAGTTGAATAGGAGGGGTAAAATGAATAAGAAGAGAACGTTTCTTCTCTGTATGATGTTTTTTATCCTAGCCGCTGCTACGCTCCCGGTTCAGGCCTGCACTTCCTGGCTGGCTTCCGGCGACAGCGTTGCAGGCGGGGGGACGCTAGTAGTGAAGAACCGCGACTGGATGCCGGGGGATATTACCACGTTAAAACTGATGCGGAGCAATCGTGATCTCTCGTATTTTGTGCTGTTCGGCAATCTGGAAGGCAGTGCGAATCATGGCGGCATAAATGAAGCGGGGCTGGTACTGCTCGAATTGTCGACGCCTCCGAACACGCCGCGGGGAGATGTGCCGCCGCTGGCCAAAAGCTTTGATGCCGACTGGATATTGGGGCACTATCGCACGGTGGACGAGGTGATACTGGCGCTGACAAGAAGTGAGTGGCAAACGCAGCCAAGCTTTTTAATCGTAGCCGATCAAAAAAAGGTTGCTTATATTGAGATTGGAACAAGCGGACGTTTAGCCGTTAAAGAAATGACGAACGGTGCAATGGTTCATGCCAATGAATACCAAGAAGCCTCGATGCAGGATCTGAATCCGAAACTTGAGCCGGGCGCAGATAATTTTTTGGCCCTCTATGAACGCAAGCGTCTCTTGAAAGCAAGAGAACAAATCGGATCAAAATCCGTTTTCACCTTGGCGGATATGAAACGGTTTGCGCAAGATCCGGTTGTCTGGTATGAACAGAAGGAAATGCGGACTTATGCGTCGTTCATTGTGCAGCATCGCGGTAACGGTCAAGAGCCGTTGATCTGGGTTCGACTGACCAATCCGAAGGAAGTCGTTAAAGAAGCGCAGTTTACCCTGAGTGAAGCGATGTCCGGCAAAGCGTTGGAGCTACTGCGCTAATTAAAAGTGCAAGATAAAATAAAAAACGGTTTTGTTGTCGCAGCAACAGAACCGTTTTTTTAGCAGAAAATGAAGCAGGTAAGAAAATGCGTAAGCCGGAAAAGGAGACGTGAAAATGAGAAAAATACTAGTAGCGGCGCTATTCATCGTGCTCATTTCTTTTGGCGGACTGGTTAGTGCAAAAGAAATCGATGCGGCAGCTATTTATCAAGGTTCGACGATCGAAGCGCTGCTGGCCGGGAATTATAGCGGCGTGGCCAGCGTAAAACAGATTAAGCAAAAAGGCGATACGGGGCTTGGAACATTTGCTGGTTTGGATGGCGAAATGATTATTTTGGACGGGCAAGTATATAAGGCGGCTAAAAACGGCACGGTTACGCTTGAAGGCGATGCGGCGCAAAGCCCTTTTTATGCGGTTACGCAGCTGCGGAAAAATGGAAACGGTGTGAAACTAGCGGAGGCGGCAGACTATGCGGCGTTAAAAGTTCAGATTGACAACTTGCGCAGTCGTAGCGATTTGCTCTATACGATTGTCGTTAAGGGAACGTTTGCTGCGCTCACACTGCGCAGCGTCGGACCTTATGAGAAGCCATACCCGCTCTTGTCGGACGCAGTAAAGGAGCAAAACGTATTTCAGTATAAAAATGTGCAGGGAACGCTGGTCGGATTCTGGCTGCCGTCCTATCTGGGCAATGCGAATGCCAGCGGCTATCATTTGCACTTTTTGTCGGATGATAAGCAAAAAGGCGGCCATGTTTTGGGTCTTCAGCTGCGTGATGGAGTATTGTTCTTGGATGAAAAAAGCAAACTGGAAATAGAATTTGCTCCATATCAGACCGTTCCGTTGTTGCAAACGGATTCATACAAGTCATAAATGACGTTGGAGGAGATCATATGAATGATACGGGAGCAAAAAAGCCCAACATTATCTTCGTTTTCATGGACAATTTAGGCTGGGGAGAACTGGGCTGTTACGGCGGCGGTGTGCTGCGCGGCGCGCCTACGCCGCGCATTGACGGACTTGCGGCAGAGGGATTGCGCCTTCTTAATTTCAACGTAGAAGCGCAATGCACGCCAAGCCGTTCAGCAGTGCTGACAGGACGCCACCCGATTCGTTCCGGAACGCAGGTTGTGCAATTTATGGGCGGCGCCGATGGCCTGACGCGCTGGGAAGTGACGATTGCGCAGGCTCTTTCGGATGCGGGATACAGGACCGGCATGTATGGAAAATGGCATCTCGGCAGCGACGTGGAGAATCGCAGTCCGGTTGAATTTGGCTTTGATGAAGCGGTCTGGAGTCCGCGTACGGCTGACGAAGTTCTTTGGACGATGCAGTCCTATTTTCCCAATGGAGAAGTGACGTCTGCTCCTTATACGGCGGAAAAGGTAAAGCTTGAATATCAATCAATTTATGCGAAACAACGCGGCGGCGAAGCCGAAGCGATCGCCACCTATGACGCGGAGTTTCGCGCCGGATTTGATCGCAAAATTACCGAGTGGGCGATCGATTTTATCAAGCGCGCCAAAGACGAGGAGAAGCCTTTTTATCTCTATTTACCATACACTCAGGTACATATCCCGACGATTCCCGACCCGGAATATGCCGGACGGACGAAACGCGGCGCTATGGCCGACTTATTGGTGCAGATGGACGATTTTACCGGCCGGATTCTCGATACGCTCGATGAGTTGGGGCTGGAGGAAGACACGATTGTAGTATGGACGTCAGACAACGGACCGGATACGACATATCGGATGCCAGCAATGGATCCTGATCCGCTCGGTAGCCAGTGGAACGGTTTTTCTGGTCCCTGGCGCGGCGGATATCTGACTTCGCTGGAAGGTTCAAACCGAGCGCCCTGTCTTATTCGCTGGCCAAACAAAATTCCGGCCGGCAAAGTCAGTAATGAATTGGTGCATGCAGTCGATACCTTTACAACACTGCTTTGCGCCGCGGGAGCGAAGGTACCGGATGATCGGCAAATTGACGGGATGGATATGCGGCCTTTTCTGCTTGGCGAAGCAGAAGAGTCGGGACGCGATACGGTATTGTGTTTCCAAAATGAGCGTCTGCAGGCGATAAAGTGGCGGCAATGGAAAGCGCATTTCTTCAAACAGGATGAATTTTTGTCGACCTGGACGCCGTACAATGTGCCGAACCTGTATAACCTGGAGTGGGATCCGCGCGAAGAACACGCGGTGGATTTTCCGCATGGCTGGGTCTTGCATCCGATGATGGCGGCTTCGACGGCATTTTTAAAAACGCTCGCGTTGGAACCGCCAATCAAGCCGGGAACGCCGGACCCTTATGTCCCGCCGCGGGCGAATGAGATAAAGGTGAAGGAGTATACAAAGCTTGGCCTGGTTACCGAATGCGTCAATATGATTTCGCCGTGCGAGACGGCGAAATAAAAAAGAACTGTCTCAAGCGGCTTTCGAAGGCCGGTGAGGCAGTCTTTCTTTTAAAGCGGAGCGATATCCATTGTTTTTTCCGCAAGCAGTTGCATGATTTCATCGGCGTAACGATTTTGGCGCAAAAGCGCGGCCATGCAATCCATCGTCGGGCGGATATGGCGGAAAAACGCCTTGTAGCCTGCGCAAAGATAGTTGAGATTTGCTTCGCCTGTGGGCGTTGTGCGAAAGCGATTGCGGGGACACTCGCCATGGCAGGCGAACAAGACATCGCATTTACGGCAGTAATTCGGCAAAGCGTCCGATTTCTGCAAACCGAAGCGGCGCTGCTTTTTTGAACTGACCAGTGTACTGATCTCTGTTTCGCAAATCGAGCCCAAGCGATGCCCCGGTTCAACGTAATGGTCACAGGAATAGAGATCGCCGTTTTTCTCTAAGACAACGGCGTTGCCGCAACGAGGTGAAAAAATGCACAGATTGTGCTGGCCGAGCCAGCTGCCAAGGGCTGCGTCAAACGTTTGTACGAAGACGGAGCCGACGTCGTTGCGCACCCATTCATCATAAACGGCGATCAGAAAGCGTCCGTAGCATTCGGCGTCGACGGAACGATAGGTAACCTGGTTGCCGCTTTGCGTATAAAGCGGTCTGGCGTGAAGAACGCTTGAGGCGGCAGGCGGAGAATTCTCGGCGCTGACCCGTTCTACGATCGGGATGAATTGAATATACTGCGCCTGCAACTCATCGCGCAAAAAATGATAAACGGCGGCAGGATGATCGACATTAGCAGCGTGAACCGAGCAAAGCAGATTGAAATCGATTCGATGCTTACGCAGCAAGGATAAAGCATGCAGTACCTGTTTAAAGGAACCGGCGCCGTTTCTGTCCACCCGGTAGGCGTCATGCATGGCCTGCGGTCCGTCGATGCTGAGGCCGACCAGAAACTGATGTTCCTTAAAAAAAGCGCACCAGGCATCGTCCAGCAAGAGGCCGTTGGTTTGGAACGTGTGCTGGATCGTCTGACCGGGGCGGCGGTGTTTAGCCGCATAAGAAGCCGCGCGCTGATAAAAAGCAAGACCCGGCAACGTAGGCTCGCCGCCTTGCCAGGAAAGCGTTACGTTTTGCTGCTGACGGCTGCATAACTGGCGGATGTATTCTTCCAATACGGCATCGCTCATCATAGGCGGAGCGTCCGGATAGAGCTGCGCTTTTGAGAGGAAGAAGCAATAGGCACAGTCAAGGTTGCAGGCTGCACCGGATGGTTTTGCGAGAACGTGAATTGGCACTGAACGGTTCATAAAGGATCTCCCTTCGCATCACTATGAGACGTTTTCGCGTTGTCCGCCTACTTTTCCTGCAGAATGCAAAGAGAGAAGCAGGATTGAAGATTTAATTCTTGCATTGCATCGTTTTTTAGTGTAAAATACGTCTATTATCTAAAATGGCATAACATTCCAGCCGATCAGTAAACTGAAGGCTAAGGTTTAGCTCTCTGCAGGAGAGACGTTCCTTAGCCTTTTTTGTTTATATGTTGGAGATGAAAAGGATTTGAACGCGATGGAGGATTAGGTTATCTGACGTGGAAACTAAAAGATAAAAACATGGAGAAACAGGTGATGAAAATGGCTTTTGATTTTGACAATGTATTGGAGCGTAGAGGAACCGGTAGTCGCAAGTGGGATGGCGTTCAGGAGGTGTTTGGCGAAGAGGTGCTGCCGCTGTGGATTGCCGATATGGATTTTTCTTCGCCGCCGGCAGTGGCCGAAGCGCTTCAAGAGCGGGCCGCACATCCGATTTATGCGTATAATACGCAGGAAGAGTCGTTATATGACGCAATTATCGAATGGAACCGACGGCGTCATGCATGGCAGATTCAGCGCGAAGGGCTGTTGCTGACGCCCGGCGTCGTTCCGGCATTGACGCTGGCAGTCTATTCGTTTAGCAAAGAAGGCGAAGGCGTGATTATTCAGCCGCCTGTCTATCCGCCGTTTTTTGAACTAGTGAAAGAGAACGGCCGTGCGGTCGTGGAAAATCCGTTGCGCTTGCAAAACGGTCGTTATGAAATTGACTTTGCCGATCTGGAAGAAAAAATGGCTAATCCAAACAATACGTTGCTGCTGCTGTGCAGTCCGCATAACCCGATCGGACGCGTCTGGAGCCGGGAAGAATTGACAGCGATACAAGCGCTGGCCAGGCGTTATCAGGTAACGATATTGGCTGACGAAATTCACAGTGATATCGTTTACCGGGGACGGCGTCATATTCCGTTGGCGTCGATTGAAGGCGGTGCATCGGACAACATTGTCACGTTCATGGCGGCAAGCAAGACGTTTAATGTGGCGGGACTGAATCTTTCGTATGTCGTCGTGCCTTGCCCGCAAAAACGCAAGCAACTGGATAATTGGATCGGGCGCATGCATCTGCGGCGCAATAATTTGTTTAGCGTATTGGCTACCGAGGCTGCGTACCGCCAAGGCGGAGAGTGGCTCGATGCATTATTGCCCTATTTGGCTGCTAATGCCGAGTATGCAGCACAGTTCTTGCAAGAACGTTTGCCGGAAGTCGCGATGGTGAAACCGGAAGGTACGTATCTGATCTGGCTTGATTTTAACAAGTACTTCTCCAATAGCTGTGAATTGGATCGATTTATGGTGCAGGAGGCTAACGTAGGTTTGAATTCAGGCCAAAGTTTTGGGAGACAGGGAGAAGGGTTTGTCCGTTTTAATATTGCAACGTCCCGTCGTATTTTGCACGAAGCGCTGGAGCGAATTGAACGAGCGCTGAAAAAAACGGGGAAAGCATAAGCAGGCAAACGGTAAAAAATATAACAGCTTGATGCTCTGCAATCGATTTACTTGCTGAAATGTAATGTGTGGTGCTGAAATAAGTTGACAGAATGATTTGTGAGATGGTAAGATAACTGACAAGTAAATATGGATCTTCTCTTATCAAGAGTGGTCGAGGGACTGGCCCGATGACACCCGGCAACCGGCAGCAATGCAGTGGTGCTAATTCCAGCAGAGCAAAAGCGCTCTGACAGATGAGAGAAAGGCGTTTTCGCAATGCGGACTCCTTTCCTCGGAAAGGGGTCTTTTTTATATTGGCCAAGAAGAAAGGAATGATGGTTATGCATTTTGATTCGAAAGCGGCGCAACTCGGTACCTGTAGCGATCTAAGAACCGGGGCGGTAAGTACGCCCATTTATCAAACGGCGACATTTTGTCATCCGGAGTTAGGGCAGAGTACCGGTTATGATTATATACGCAGCCATAATCCGACACGGCAGATTTTAGAAGAAGCCATAGCTGAGTTGGAAGAAGGAAATGCCGGCTTTGCGTTTTCTTCCGGTATGGCGGCGATTACGGCGGTATTGATGCTGTATCGCGAAGTCGATCATGTCGTGGTCAGTGAAGATTGTTACGGCGGAATGATTTCTTTTCGCGTGACTTCGTCCGAAGTGGCGGCGTATATTTTAAAAAGAGTTCGACTCTTGCGTTTGTCAGAAAGCCTTGGCGGCGTCGAAAGCTTAATTACGCTGCCGGCAGCGCAGACGCATGCAGATGTTCCGCCGGAGGTCAGGAAGCTCCAGGGCGTCACGCACAGCCTGCTTCGTTTATCGGTCGAAATCGAAGAGCCACGGGACTTAATCGCGGATTTGATGCAGGCTGCGTCAGGCGCAGAGGGGCGGGGCGCAATATGAATGGCGGAACTGCCTTTATCAATGATTTTGTCGAAGAGTCGGTTCGTCAGATTCGCTTTGGGGTGCTGATGATCATTGTTCAGGATGGAAAAGTGGTTCAATTAGAACGTACGGAAAAATTTCAGGTGCAAGCCATGCAGAATAAAACAGTGCAAGCGGAAAAGATAACGGCGACAGTCTTGGAACGAGTGCGTGAACATATTTACAGGGAAGTGGCCGGCATGCGTTATGGACAAATCCTTGTGAAGATCGTCAACGGTCGCGTCAATCAGATCGAAAAAACGGAAAAAAGGCGCTGGGCAGGCGCGTGCGGTCTTGACGGCGAGGGAATCTGAGTTTAAATAGTGCGACGAAAAAGAGGAAGGGGATGTTGTGTTTACTTGAAAGAGTAGAAGAGACGCATTAACTAACTCTGGCGGAAGTCGTCGCGCTGTTGTCGGAATAAACTTATTGCCGTGGCTGCATTACCGGGAAAATTAACGGCATCGGCCGTCATGTCGTAACGGACTTTGCTTTTCGAAAGAAAAAAACAAATGGCTTGTGGTAATACTCTTGGTGTGCTAAAATAAATGAAATTAAATAAATTTAAAGTGTGGTTGCAATGGAGCAAAAAAGGAACTTGCCGATTGGAGATCCAAAGGCCGGGTTTCGGACAGCAAAGGCTGTCCGTGCCGGGTCTTTCTTTTTTAGACAAGGCAAAGAAAGGGGCGGGAACTATGTCAGTGATGCTTGTTGGCGGCGATCGGTTGGAGAGTCTGGTGAAATGTTTACGCCCAATTCCTGCTGCAGTCTGGCGGCAAAATTAAACGCAACTAACTTTATGCAATGAGGAGGGGTGCAAGATGCGGGAAAACCAACTTTTGCCGTTGGCAATTTCAATGACCTGGCTGTTTAGCCTTGTTTTGCTGAATAATCGATGAAGAAAGCAGACTTTGCTTTAGCAAAGAAAGCGATGGAGAGAAAAGCAATTTTAAAAAAGCAGATAAAAACATAGAAAGCGAGTAGGCAAAATGATTCATAGCCTACTCGCTTTTTATGATGCTTTTAAATAGTGAAACTTAATAGAAAAACGTGGATGGTAATAAAAGGTAAAATGAGAGCGATGTAGAACGGGATAGTGTAAAGCAGGTAATATTCTGAAAATCGGTGTTGAAAGTCGAAGGTTAGATGCTGATAGAACAGAGAAGGGAGGGATTGCAAGACTAAATAACCGAATGTTTCGTCAAAAATGCGTGGTTTGTTATAATCACCCCAAATAGGCTCGGTTTGCTCGAATTAAAGTATGAAAGGGGTATTTCAATGAAAAGAAGAACATGGCTGATGATGGTTTTAACCTTACTGTTGGTGATGCAGTATGGAGCAACGCAGGCGGTTGCTGCTTCCGGATCAGGATCGGTGTTGCTGGATCCCCGGGATGGGATGTATTTTACCAGAATCATCAATCTAACCGGTGAGCAACTGTCAATCGCTGTTGCGAATGACCCCACTTTTGCAAATAACAAATATGCAAACCTATATTCCACTGGCTTTTCGACAAGCGGCAATGCATTGAATAATCAACAAAATGTCTTTGCAGCGACGCCGATCAAATTAGATACTCTTTTAAAGCATAAGGCAAACAAGTCGTATGCGATAGCAAAAGGCAACGCGTATTGGGAAGGCATGATTAATCTTTGCCCATTAATACCTGCTTCAAACGAAAACAATTCCTATTCTACTTATTCTGGGCATTTCAGCCAAGGGCAACGCTTGACCTTAAATACAGTGAACAATCCAAGCTCGATTTTAAATGGTGCGTACATTCAACTAGGCTATGAGTATTCGTCAAAGAAAAACATTCTATGGGGTAAAGTTTTTGATTTTGCCTTTTCCAGCATCAAAGATGCAGCTGGGATCATTATTGCCTGTGAAGACGGAGATGTCGAGGAGATTATCTCTTCGGGCGTAGATCTGGTGAAATCGATTGCAGATGCTTCTAAAACAAATCCAGTGACGCCTTCCTTGAATTCTGCAACAAAACTTACCACAGCGCAAACGACAACGCAGACTTCTAAATTCACAAATCAAGTTACTAAAAATTACGCACAAGCAACAGCCTTCTTTGCGTCAGCCAACGCGGGCGTTTATCTTGGCGATTCGACGGTGAACAACCAGATCAATACGTTGGCATCGACGAAGCAGCTTGTGGTTACGCTTACGGCTGCGGATAACACGGTTCGCTATTTTACGGCGCCGGCATATAACATTTACATTAAAAATGTGCAGGCGGCTGGAGACAATGACATCAATGAATGCACGATCGCAGTGCTTGACGGATGGATTTACAATTTGGCGGCAGGAATGTCGCAATACAGCGGAACAGTGAATTTGCAAAACTTAAACCTGCTGCAACTGATGTATTATGCGGGCAGCGCGACGCAGCCCGCCGCCTCGACGGCAACGACGCCGGCGGTGATTAAGAATGTCCCGGCAACTCCGGTCAAGATTATCGGCGTGAAGACAGCGTATATAGGAGGTTAGAAAAATGAAAAGAATCAATGCGATCGTACTCAGCTTGACGGTGGCGTTCGTATGCTTGATGCCGATTAATGCGCAAGCGCTGCTTTCGCTGGATGACAGTCTCTATAATCATCTGTACAATGGAGCGGCTGCGGACAAATATAACAAGGGGGCAGTCCTGATTTATCGCGGCTGGAATACAGGGCCGCTAGGATATAAGACGGAAATGATAAAGGCGATACCGCATATGAACATTGTGAATTTGACGGGAGAGACGTTGAAAATTACTACGGCAACCGGTTGCTTCAAAGCCCCTAATCTCGTTAACAATGTGTCATTGGTACGTTCGAATAATCAGAGTATGAGCTATGCATATGCATTTGACTTGGTTGGAAGCACCAGTAAAAATCCCAGCGGCTATATCGGTTCCGACGATAATAATGACAATCCTGGGCCGGCAGGTACTGCTCAAGGCGATAATCAATGGTGGAAATCGCTGAGTGATTCAGGCGCCGCCTGTGACTTGACAATGAGCGTAGGCAGCCATTCCTTTAATCTGCATGTGGATTGGGGCAACAATTATAATGCATTGGAGGTTGCGCATGCAGATCTGGTGACCATGTCGCTGCGTGACGTCGGTACAAATCAGTATGCTTCCTATCTCGTGAATAACGGCGTGGTCAATCGCGGGCTGGTATATTTGAATGGTTACACCGATTCAAACGGTAAACCCTTTGAAGTATTTTTGGTGGCTGGCGATCGAACCAATATCACGTTTCTGGTCAAGTATGTAAATTAGTAGCCTGATATAAAAGAGGAGAATTGTGGCAGAAGATAGGTTTTGCTATAGTTCTCCTCTTTTTTACTAATTGATGCTGTAATGAACAAGACATAAAAGAAGAAACGGCGGCAAGGAAGAAGGGGTTTAAGAAAAAACGTGGAAATGTTGTAAATATAATACTGAAGCTTCTGACAACGCGTGCAATGAGTGTGATCTTGAATATTATTCTAGTAGGATACGAAGAACCGATAAAAAGTAATTTATTGGCAAATCGGGAGGTTCTATGAAGCTGGCGTTGTTGAAAAAACTGAGATTAGTTATGAAGCGGAGCGTTTTTTTGAGCCTGATATTGTGCTGGAATTATGGTGCTGTACCTTGCCTGGCGGAAGGCGAGGCGGATATTGTGAATGCTCCGGTAACGCCGTCAGAATCTCTGGCGGCTGAAATTGCTGAATATCGCATTGTTAACGGCGTGGCTATTTATCCGATTATGCCTGGCAATGACGCGATGGTGCAGGCTCTTTTGGCCTCGCTGGCCCAAGACCCCAACTTTCAGGGAATTAAAATGACTTTATATTCGCCGGTCGGAGCAAAGCCAAAAATCTTACTAAGCGGACAAGATGATGAAAGTTTGCGCTACGCAGTGCAGAAGTTGAAAACCATTATGAGCAAAACAGGAAAGCCGCATCGTTTAGTCGTAGCGGCTTATTTGCGTGAAATATCGATCAGCAATGACGATGAAGTTGGAATGTCGTGGTTTTCCAACGGAATTCAAGTCGGCCTTACCTCGCCGAATGCGACAACAATAACAAAGGTAGGCCACAATCCAAGCACGAGAACGGATACCGGATATACGGTGGCGATGCCGAGCGGCTCAACGGCGAACGTGGTGGGAAATCTGACAAAAACCTTGTCAAAGGGAAAGGTCGTTGTCGGCAGTGAGGTCACCGTTGTGAACGGGGCGACGGTGCAGATTAAAAATGATGATTCAATGCCGGTTCCTTTGACAGGGAGTAATAAGCAGGTCACCTTTAATACGCAAACGATCAGCAGCGATCTGACGATAACGCCGACGATTGTGCAATTCAATGCGGAAAAGCCGGAAGAAAGCATTGTAAGGATCGATTTTGTGATACAACTTAGCATACCAACCGATACGGTCATCTTTAGCAGTGGGTCATCGGCATCGGAATATACAACGCAAACGCTGACTGCGACGCACTATATCAAAGCGAATAATGAAAAAGTGATTGGCGGTTTGTTCGCAAGCGATACTTGGACGAAAACAAACAGCGGTATTCCGATATTGATGAACATTCCGCTGTTGAAAAACATTTTCGCTACGGAAAGCCGTAGTTTGCAGCATATGGCTTCCATATTGACTCTTGCCGTACGCATTTTGCCGTTGGATAAGGAAACCGGCTATGAGTATTAGATGGTATAAAAGCCTGTTGTTTATGGTGATATGTCTTTTGCTTTTCAATCTGCCTGCTGCAAGGGCCGGAGGACAGGAGACATCGCCCGAAGAAATTGTGGTTGAAAACGGAACGGTCATGCTGCCTGTCGTGCACGGCAATGAGCAGGCTGTCGGCGGCTTGCTGCCGTACTTGCAGCAAATGCCGGAGTTTTCCAATATGACGATAACGCTCCTCCAACCGATCGGAGCGTCGTCGATGGTATTGCTTTCCGGTTCGGATGAGGAAAGCTTGCGTGTGGCGGGAGCCAAACTGCAAGGTGTGCTGGCGGAAGGCGGCAAACCCTATAGATTGGTGATTTCAGCTTATCTGCGAGAGCTGGATATGACGGATAACCATACGAGCGGACTTGACTGGTCTTCGCTGACAACTAACATCACATATGGCGTAAGCTCGCTAAATCGGGTAGTAACCTTTAACCCTACGGTGAGAACGGATTCAGTTACTTACGGACTGGCGCAAGCTGCTGGCGGCTATTACGGCGTGAATGCGCAACTGACGCGGTCGTTGTCTAAAAGCCGCGTGATCATGGGCAGCAATCTTTATACGCCGAATGGCGTGCAGGGCGAACTGCTGAGCCAAACGATCGTGCCGCTGCAAACCACCGATAGTAACGGGAATTCAACATTGACGTCGCAAACGATCAGCAGCGATGTGAAAATAAAACCGACGATTGTTAAATACGACCCCGATAATCCGTCACAAAGCGTTATTAGACTCGATATTTACATGCAAATGGCGTTGATAACGGGAACGGTCCAGGTTGGTTCTTCGTCAGCGAAGGAATTTTCCACGAAGACGCTGACTTCGATGGGCTATGTCAAGGCTGATTCCAATATCTATGTGGTGGGTGTTTTTGCCGGCGATACAGAAACGAAATCGGTCAACGGCATTCCGATTTTGATGAACATACCGTTACTGAAGCAATTATTCAGTCAACAAACAACTCAACTAACGCATAAAGTCGGCGTGCTGACGGTTTCGCTACGCATCTTGCCGGAAGGTTTTTGACGGATGAAAAGCGTAAAGTGGGGAGAGATGATGACAATTATAAAAAGAAATAAGTGGATCTTTTGCTTGTTTGGCATATTTGTTTTTGCGTTATTTGTTTGTGACGGTTCGTTAACGCAGCGCGCCTTTGCGGCCGAAATTCCTCAAGCGCCAGATGCTGCGCAAGAAGTGGTGTTGCCGACATTAACCGTAACGTTGCAAGACGAGGATGGAGAACCAATCAGTGACGTCAGTCTGGCGGCGATAGTAAGCGATGGTACCGGCCGGGAAAAAGAGCGTGTGACAACCGATAAAAATGGAAAAGCGGTGTTCAAACGCTTGAAGAGTGGGTCTTATTATTTTTTTGCGAACATTAATAAGCTTCGTCAGCATGCTGGCTATGGAATGCCGGCATTGGTCAAAGAATTTAAAACGTCGCGTTCCTATTATTTATCCGAAACCAGACAATTTGAGCTGCATGAGAATACGGAAAGCACATTCACGATCAAACGGAATGAGTTTATTTGGTTTGAAACCTATTTACAGGTTGTGCGAACTGGAAAAATTATCGTGATGAATAAAAAAATGGGCATGCAACAAATTATTCCGGTGGCATCGATGGATTATTTGCAGATTTACTTACCGATGCGCAGTCTGTATTATATTGTAACAATAAAAGACGATGATTTTGATTCGTGGGTCATGGAGTTTTATGCGCATGAAAATTTGCGCATTGAGTTATTGTAACGTTAAAAAATAATAGCTTGCAGTGAAAAAACAATTTGCTGAAGGAAAATTGCTAGCAAAGCTGTTTCAACCAGATCGCTTTCATCTGGCTGAAGCGGCTTTTGTCATTATAAATCGGCGCAACAAAATGGATTTTGCAGGAAAAGAATGCGGTAAAGGAAGGAATTGTCTCGCTGATAAACGAATACTGGAATAAAATGGGTGTTCAAGGAGGGCGGCTATGGATATTCAAATCAAACGTTTTCTTGGCGGAAAATATGGCCGTGCCGTGAAAAATGATGAAAATGAAGCGGCCCTTTTTAAGCCCGAGTATGATCTGTTTGAAATGGTATCGCTTGCTGAAGTGCAAAAACTACAGGACTTGTTTGCCGAAGCGATGGGTGTTTTTTCGTTAATCGTAAACAGCAAAGGGGAGGCATTAACGCGCGGCAGCAACTATTGCGCGGTGTGCCGTTTACTTTGCGGCAACGAGGCTGGCAATCGAAACTGTATGCAAGTGCAGGCGGAGATTTGCCGGAGCATGTCGCTGCACGATAAAAATGCGTATGAGCATTGTCGCGCTGCGGGGTTGCTGTATGCATGCACACCGATTAGTGTGAACGGGCGGCGAATTGGCAACTGGGTTGTTGGGCAAATCAAAATCCATGAAGACGCAAAAAGAATTTCCGACTATGCCCGTCAAATCGGCGTGGACGAAAAAGTCTTGTTTGATGAATATCAGAAAATGCCGCGTTTTAGCCAGGCGCAAGTGGAAAAAACATTGAATTTGGTAGGTATGTTCGCTTCGATGATTGCTGTTAGCGGACACAATAACATATTGCTGGCGCAAGAGTGCTCGATACGAAAATCGGTTGAGAAGTCGTTAAAGAAAAATGAAGCGTTTTTGCAAAGCGTCGTTGAACAGATGCCAAGCGCCGTGTTTGTAAAAAATGCGGAGACGCTGCAATTCATCTTGTATAACAAAGCGGGCGAAGCTTTGTTTGGCTGTCCCACCGGTGCTGTGATCGGCAAGACGATGCAGGATTTGCTGCCGCAAGCGCAGGCTGATTTTTTTATGGCGAAAGAAAAAGAAGCACTGCGCGAAAAGCGTGCAGTGGAGTTGGCACAGGAGCGGATAACGACACGCCACGAAGGCGATAAAATCATCCACGCGCGACTGATTCCGCTTGCCGAAAATATTGGTAATGGGAACTACTTGCTAGGGATTGTGGAAGACGTCACCGAGCGAAAAAGAATGCTCGATTCTTTGCGGGAAGTACGCGAGGCGCTCGAACAGCGCAACACAGAACTGAAAGAGCTTTCCCTGTTGGATGGCTTGACTGGCATTGCCAATCGACGCAATCTTGACGCTTTTTTGGATAAGGAGTGGCGGCGGGCGCAGCGCAAAGAAAGTTCGCTGGCTCTGATCATGCTCGATATCGACCAATTCAAGAATTACAACGATACGTATGGGCATCAGGAGGGAGATGCCTGTCTGCAGCGGATTGCTCAGGCCATCAAAGAGGCAGGCAGGCGGGTAAGCGATTTGGCTGCGCGTTTCGGCGGCGAGGAATTTGCCGTGGTTTTGCCGGATACCGATCAAGTCGGCGCTGCCGCATTAGCGGAAGTGCTGCGCCGTAATATCGAAAACCTGGATATTTTGCATGAAGCGTCGAGTGTAAGCAGCGTCGTCACCGCAAGTTTTGGCGTGGCGGCCATTGTTCCGACGCGGCGTTCGAGCATCGCAGAATTTATTGCGGCGGCTGACCAAGCGCTGTATCAGGCTAAGCGCGAAGGGAGAAACCGAGTCAAGCTGGCGGAAAGCATTGAGAAAAAAAGCGATTATCAGGAAAATCTGGCGAAGTCGGGTGCGTTCAATGGCAGCTCACAGCTGATTTTTGGCATCAATCCGTTTCTCTCTTCCCGCTTTATTTGGGAAAACTATGTTCCAATTTTAAAGGAAGTGGCGCGTGAAGTCGGACTGCAGGCGCAGATCAATATCGTTGCCGATTATGATGCACTGGGTGAGGGACTTTTGAATAAAACGATTGATATCGGCTGGTTTTCACCGCTTGCGTATGTATTGACGAAACTTAAAGGCGAGATCATTCCGCTGGTTACGCCGGTCGTTAATCAGCAGCCGTCTTATTTTGGCTACATTATTGCACGCAAGGATCAGGAATTCGAATCTTTGGCCGATTTGCAAGGTACTCGCTTCGGTTTCGTTGATCCGCAGTCGGCGTCTGGTTATTTGTATCCGGCCAGTCTGCTGCTTGAACAAGGGCAGACGCCGGAAAAATTTTTCAAAGAAGTCGTCTTCTTGGGTAATCATCAGCGTGTCATTAACGCAGTGCTGGAAGGGGTCGTTGATGCGGGCGCGACGTATTCGGAGGCGATGGATAATGCGGCAATGCGCGGCGTACCGTTGGAGAAACTCGTCATTTTGGAAAAAAGTAAGCCGATTCCAAAAGACGCGATTGCAGCGCGCGCGGATATGGATAAAGAATTGCTTGAGAGACTGAAGCAGGCTTTTATTGCCGTTACAGCAGAGGATGAGCGTTATGTTGCATTTATGAAAAATACCGCGATAAACGGATTTGTCGTAGCCAATGATTGCGACTATGAAATTCTTCGTGCAACTATGAAGGTGAAATAATCTGTGAGCGATGTTGCGGAAAGTGGATTGAAAATAAACCTCTTGGGATAAAGATGGAGGTGAAGCTTGAAAAAGGAGTGTTGCTAAAAGGAAAAAGCTCAAGGGAGGTTGAGAGCATGACGAAGGGCAGTTTTCTATTCGTTGATGATGAACAGGCCATTTTACGGGCGCTGCTTCGCATTTTTCGCGATAGTGAGTATCAAATTCACTTGGCGAGCAGCGGACAGGAAGGGCTTGAAATATTGGAGCGGAATCCTGTGGATTTAGTGGTCAGCGACATGCGTATGCCAGTAATGAATGGACAGGAATTTTTAAAGGAAGTGAAAGAACGTTATCCGCATGTTACGCGGCTTATTTTGAGCGGTTATTCGGATGAGAAGGAAACCTTTCAAGCTGTTTTGGCCGGGACGGCAAAACTGTATATGCTCAAACCTTGGGATAATGACAAGTTGCGCGCAACGCTGGAACAAATTTTTCATTTAAAAAAAACATTGGAAGACAGAAAGCTCTTAGAGCGGATGGAGAAATTGGAAAAACTCCCAACGTTGCCGGCGCTCTATCATGAATTGTGCCAGTTAATGGACAAAGAGGCGGATGTTAAAGAGATTGCAGCAAAGATTGAACAGGATCAAGTGATCGCGTTGCGGATGCTGCGGATGGCGAACTCTGCGCTATATGGCATACAGACAAATTCCGTGCAGCAGGCGATAGCTTATCTTGGCCTGACGGTAACAAAAAATGTTGTTCTAAGTTGCTCTGTTTTTAGCGATATAGGAAAAGATAAAGTTTTGGCGGACTTTATACAATCGCTTTGGGATCATGCTGTGCTATCGAATCGTATCATGCTGGAATTATCAAAGACATTGCTGAAAAAGAAATTGAGAGATGATTACAGCAGTGTGGGAATCATACATGATATTGGGAAAATTGCCTTGCTCAATCAATTTGGCGCATCGTATATTGAAATGGTTGAAGAGGCCGAAAAAAATGCAAAGATATTGACGGAGTTGGAAAAAGAGCGGTATGGCTTTTCGCATCAGGAGATGGGCGGTTATCTTTTGAACTGGTGGAACTTGCCGTATTCCTTTGTCGAAGCGGCCTTGTTTTACCATGAACCAATGCAAGAGTCGATTCTAAATCAAGAAGAAGTATGCCTGCTCCATATTGCCGATTATTATTCCTGGCAAGCGCTTCGGCATGGTCAAGTTGCAGCATTGGAAGAGAATGTCTTTGCGAAACTGCAAATAGAGAAAACTGACTGTGTGCAGCTTATCGAAAAAATTCTTGCTGAGAAAAAACAATAGAGCGGTATCCTGAAACAAGGTAAGGCAAAATTTTAAAAGAAAAGGGCGGGAGGGCATGACATCAGCAAAAATACTGGAGGAGCAACTGCGTTTTTGGCAGACGTTGATTGACTCGATTCCAAGTCCGATCTTTTACAAAGATCGCGATTTTCGCTATCGCGGTTGCAACCGGGCTTTTGAAATATATACGGGACGAAAACGTGATGAATTGGTTGGCAAAACGGTGACGGAGTTGTTTGATATTACGCAGGCGCAAATTTATCATGCGAAGGATTTGGATTTGTTTGCCGACGGAGGCGAGCAACGCTATGAAGCTGCGCTGCGTTACTCAGACGGTTCATTGCATGATGTGGCTTTCTATAAATCGCTTTATTACAATGAGAAGAAAGAATTGGAGGGGCTGGTCGGTATTATCTTGGATATTACCGAACGAAAACAGGCTGAAAACCGATTGCGTGAGATAAATGAAAACTTAGAAAAAATCGTCGAAGAGCGAACGCTGCATATTCAGAACATGAATTTGCAATTGCAGCACGAAGCGGATGTTGCAAAGAAAATGGCAGATGATCTTGCTACGTCAGAAGAAAAGTTTCATAAGGCTTTTGATTATTGCGCCGATGCGATCGGAATTATTCGACGCAGTGATCTTCGTTATCTGGAGGTGAACGAGACTTTTCTGCGAATATTTGGCTATGCGAAAGAAGACGTTATCGGATATTCTTCCAACGACTTCAAACTCTGGTTGGCAAATGAAGAAAGAGAGATAGCCTACAAAAAGTTGGTGAGAGACGGGCGTATTCACGATCTGGAAGCAGTGTGGGGTACAAGAAATGGTGAAAGAAGGGTAGGGCTTCTTTCCAGTGAAGTTATTGAAATGGCTGGTGAAGAATGCGTGCTGTTTGTCTGGCATGATATCAGTGAACGGAAGAAAGCTGAAGAAGAATTACGGCAGACGAAACAGGAACTGGAACGCAAGGTGGTCGAGCGAACCTGGGAACTGTCGGAAAATGTTAAGCGCTTGACGCAGGCGCAGGAACAAATCGTGTTAAGTGAAAAAATGGCTGGGATTGGACAGCTGGCAGCTGGGGTAGCGCATGAATTGAACAACCCGATGGGTTTCGTTAAGAGTAATTTTCAAACCATGGATGAATATGTCGGCGTGTTGTCGCAGGCATTTGAAAAATACAAAAGGCTACGGCTGTTAAGTGAACAATCAGGAGCTGAAGAACTGCAAAAAATGAGCCGTGAAGTAGCTGCATTTGAGCAGGCGAAAAGTGTGGAATTTATCTTGACGGACTTTGGGGAAATTTGCCGTGATGCGAAAGAAGGAATTGCCCGGGCGAGCGAAATTGTCATGGCTTTGCGGGCTTTTTCCCGCGTCGACAGCGATGGAAAAGTGGAAGAATATAATTTAAATGAAGGCGTGCGGACTACGCTGATGATTGCTCGTAATGAAACGAAATATGTCGCCAAAGTGGAAATGCAGTTGGCGGAAGTTCCCACAATACTTGCGCTGGGCGGACAGATTAATCAAGTGATACTCAATATAGTGGTTAATGCGGCGCAGGCGGTTAAGAGTGCGGAGATAAAAGACGGGAAGATTTTCGTGGCCACTGAATATGATGAAAAATGTGTGAGGTGTTCTATTAGTAATAACGGCCCGGCAATTCCGGAAAAAATAAGGGCGCGTATATTTGAGCCGTTTTTTACCACAAAACCAGTAGGGCAGGGAACCGGAATTGGTTTGAGTCTTTCGTATGATATCATTGTTAATCGTCACAAAGGGAATCTTTATTTTAACAGTACGGAACCGGACGGGACGACATTTGTAATTGAACTTCCTATAACAAGTAACTGAAGTGGAGAAGAGGGTTTTTTCTTGTTTTGTGGAACAGTACAGTATGTCGATAATTTAGTAATAACTGAAATGAGGTGTCCGTTCTGTTTCGATATCTGCGCTTTCGTTTGGAGTTTTTCATCAAGATCCTGTCTTTTACAACGCTGTTTTTAGCGGCGATGCAGTTGCTTACGTATAAGTGGCCGCTGATCGTATTTTACCTGGCTGGTTTTGTTGGTTATCGCTGGTTGTTGCAGACGATCAATCCGCAAATGAACTGGCAGAGTCTCTTCAAACAAGTAAAGACGCCTGATTTTCTAGCGGATCCGCCCAAAGGAGAACTGAGCGAGCTGGAAGCGGCGCAATTGACAAAGTGGCAATGGCAGCTGGCTTTTCTCTTCGGCTTTATCCTCGGTGCGCCTGCGTTACTTGGCGTATGGTATCTGGCGCTAGCGGGCTTCGCGGTCGGATTTTTTTCCTTGTTTTTACTCTTGCGCGTATATTTGCATTTCTCGCAGAAGCAGGCGCGAAAAATAGTCGCTTACCATGAAAAGCAACGTTGCAAATAAGAAAAAAGAAGCTGACGATTTTTCGTTAGCTTCTTTTTTGTGATGAAAAAAGCAAAGCGGAAAGATTTTGAGTGCTTGCCGGGATAAGAGCAAATTTCGTTTCAAAGGGCTTGGATATTTAAGTTTCTTTTTCTGGTCGTTGAGGCAAAAATGGTGGATAATATAACAATGCGATGAAGTGAGAGCAAAAAAGAAGCGGGGGAAAGAGGATGAAATTTCGGGCGGTTTTAATCGGCATGGCTGTATGGCTGTGTTTGGCGACGGGAGCGGCGCAGGCTGCCGTTTTGTATGAGGCGGAGCAAACCCTGCCGGATTTTGTTTCGGCAACGAAAGAAAAAGAAGAATTGAACCGGCAGTGGCGAATACAGGAAGCTCGTTTGGCAGCGCTGCCTACGGCGACGGAGAAATTTGCCGAAGCGCTGCCGGGCGTAGTGAAAGAACTGCTTACGCAAGAACAAGTAAGGGCCATTGCCTTTAATCAGTTGAGAGTACAGTGGATTCCAGAAAAAAAGAAGGCGGAAACGGAGGCGAAAGGGCCGTCGCTTCGCTTGCAGCTGAAGGATGAAACGGTGCCTGCATTGACGGCGCTGCTTAAAGAAGCGCCGGAAACGGCGGCAACGCTGTTCTATTATGATTTGAACAATTTGCGTGATCTGGAATCCCTGCACAAGCGTTATATGGCGGAATTAGGCAAGAAGGCTTTGCCGCAGGAAGAACTTGCACAGCTCGAAAATGACTACCTGGCGGCCATTTATTTTGATAGAGCGGTCTACGCTGCGGAAGAGAAAAACTATAAGACTCTCGCGATCGCTATGGACTGGAAAAGCTGGAGCGGCGAAATCGCTCTGCTGGCGCTAAGCGGGGAACAGAATCAGACAAGCTGGATGGCGGCGTTGGAGAAAGTGTTTAGCAAATATCTCAAACAAGCTTTAGCCAGTGATTTCAACTACCAGGCGAATGCGCAAAAAGCAGCGGAAATGAATCCTACGGCGCCGCATTTACTGCTGGCTGCTGTAGAAAAATTGGAACCGGGCAAAACAAATCCTGAGATTCTCAGTCTGCTGGACCGGGCCGTTGAAAAGGCGCCGCAAGATCCTGTCTGTTATGAAGCGCGCGCGTTTGCCAAACTTTTTATGAATCCGCGGGCGTATTATTGGAGCATTGAAGCGGACTATACGCGGGCGATGCGTTTGCTGCCGCAAGCGAAGCAAATTTATTTGGAACGCGGTTTGGCACGCGCTGCCAATCATTTGCATGATGCAGCTATTCGTGATTTTGAACAGTATTTTTCCGCCAGGGAGTCGGAAGGGAAAAAGTCAGCGCTACGTCTGAGCTATGCTTTGTACCTGGAACGCTTACAATATGCGAGCAAGGCGGCGGAACAGTACCAGATGTGCATGGACAGCGAAGAAAAAGGCAGTTTCTTTTATCGTCTGGCACAGCTGCGCTGGCAGCAGCTGAATCAAAGCAGCTTATCCAGACACGCACTTGGGCAATGAGGGAGGCAATGGTATGAAGAAGAGAGTATGCAGTGTGATCGGCATTGCAATGATATGTTTCAGCTTTATGGGAACGGTATCGGCTGCGGTCTTAAGCGAGGCGGTGCAAGAGGCGAGTGTAGGCGTGGATGCGCAAGAGTCGCTAAGCTCAGCGAAAGATAGGGCGGCACTTGCCGCCAGGGCTAAATTAATTCCGCGTTTGGCGGGCGAATTGCGTCAGTATTGGCAGCGGCAACGTCCGGAGCTGTCCTTGCGTGAAGAGGAATATCAGGCGGCGACGTTGGCTTTGTCGTCCTTAACGGTTCTAAACGAACAGGGCGAAGGCAAGACGGCGTCTGTTTGCGTAAAAGTTCGCGTTACGTTGCAAGAGGAGGAAGCAAATCTGTATTTGCAGTATTTTTCCTTGGCTTCGCTGCTCGATGGACGGCGGACCTTGGCGCAGTGGCACGACTTGCAGAGCAAATATGCGCAGGAACTGGCGGACGGCAAAGAAGATCGGATGAAGAAAACGCAAGCCTATTTGCTCTTAGAACGCGGTTATCGTCAGACGTTGGCCATGGAAAACCGCTTGCTGCGCGGCGGACAGGTCTGGCAAGAAAAAATAGCGCTATATGGAATGGGCGTCCTGTTGGGACAACCATTACCGCTTCTAGAGATGGGTGATTACGGCAAAGCGCTGGGCGCGGGCATACTCAGCGATTTTATGCAGGCCGGAGATTACTATACGCAATCGATCGCGGCCTATCCTACGACGGCCGCTTACTGCGAGCGGGCAATCACTTTGTTGATGCAAGCCAATCCAGGGCAGGCGAAGCTGGATCTCGACAAGGCCATGACGCTTGACCCGAGCGATGCGAGAATTTATACCGTACGTGCGTTATCGCGACTGCATTTTCCGATGAAGAAAGAGAGCGGCTTGCTGACCGAAGAAAATCGCAAACTGGCGTTTGAAGATCTGGACAAAGCGATTGAACGGCAGCCGCAACAAGCGTGGCTTTATGCAGACCGCGCGTTGCTTCACTTATATAGCGCGCAAAACGAAGCGGCGCTTGGCGACTGGAAGACGTATCTGGCTTTATCGCCGCAATTGCGCGGCTCGTTAATGCATTTACTCTATGCGTTGCAGCTGGAAAATAGCGGTCATCCTTATCAGGCGTTTCAAGAGTATGACATTTACTTAAAAAGTACACCGTCTGGCGATTTTTTTCGCAGTGCGGTAGAAAATCGGCAACATTCTTTAGAGGAAAAAAACAGTGTGAGCGTAAAATAAAAGAATCCCGTGACTGCCAGTGCAGTTCACGAGATTCTTTTATTTTACGTATTAGCGCCACTGATTCGGGTTGTCTTTCTTACGTTTGCTTTCCTGATATTTGCTCCACAAGAAACGGCCGCCCATAAATAAGCCGCCCAGCAGCAGCAGGTTGAAGAGCAAGCCGAAGATGCCGGAGGCTGCGCCGCTATTGCCGAAACCAAACATATTGCCAAGCATGCTGCCCATCAGCATGCCGCCGCCGAACATACCGAGACTGCGCAAAAATCCGCCGCTCGTTGACTGTTGTGAGGCAGGCGGTGTAGGCGGTTTGGCGGCCGGCGCTTTTTCACCCAATGTGCTGGCCGGGGTTGATGGTTTGTAATTAGGTGCAGTACTAGAGGAAGTGGAGTTTGTGCTTGAACTCGAACTCTTGGGCGGCGGAGGGGGCGTTGCACTCTTGGTTTTGGAACCGCCGACCGCCGCAAAGGCGATGGATTGAACGGAAAACAGGACTAAAAAAGCAAGTAGTGTGGCTTTCTTCATTTTTTTCATGGTTTGGTTATTCCTCCTTGTACTCTCTTACATCTTCAGGAAAGGTGTAAATTTCATTTAGCGTCGGCAGTTCGCCGGATAAGTAGCGATCGATGTCATGAACATCGATGTAGAACGTGCAGGCCACTTCGAGATAACCCTGGCTTTTTCCTTGCGTCAAATCGCGCAGCGCCATCAGGCGTTCCCTAAGAGCCAGGCACTCTTCCTGCGATGCGGTTACCTTCAAGGTGGCCAGTGGTACGCCGTGGTCACGCAGAACCTCGTGCAAAGTAAGTCGTTCCGACATGCTGATTGCTCCTTTTCGCCGAATAAATTAAAAGACCACACTTACATGAAAGAATCATATAAGCAAGGTCTGACCAGCAAAAGTCTTGCCAGTAAAACCGGATGCGTCGCCGCATCGTATTGACGATTTCACTGTAAAGGTTACTCCCCCTGCATACTATGCAATTGCTTTCTATTATACGTGGGGGTCAGTAAGGTGTCAATTACTATCGTAAGGGCATTGACAGATAATAGTGGAAAAATAGTGAAAATACAGATATAATGAAAGAGAAAAAAAGAGATAACGGATTGACAATAAATGCTGCAATCCGTTTTTCTTTGTGCAAAAAAGAAAATAGCGGATTTTCTCAGGGGGATATGCAATGCAAGCAAAAAAACGACAAGCGATTGCCGTCGTGACCGGAGCGGCGCGCGGCATCGGTAAAGCAATCGCAATCCGCTTGGCGCAGTGCGGCGCACAAGTCATTCTTGCAGATATCGATATCGAGGCCGGTGAGGCTGTAGCCTGTGCATTAAGAAATGAGGGGTTGGCGGCTGTTTTTCAGGCGACTGATGTTGCCGAGGCTACCGAGATAGAGCAACTTTTTGCGCGGGTGGAAAACGAATATGGGCGATTGGACTGGCTTGTCAATAATGCGGCGTTGGTTTCCTTTAAGAGTATTGATGAACTGAGCCTGGAAGAATTCGATAGAATGTTCGCGGTCAATTTGCGTGCGTATTTTGCTGCGGTAAAGTTTGCCGCGCCGCTATTGCGCAAGTCTTCGCTTGCAGCTGTTGTCAATATCGCCTCTACGCGCGCATTGATGAGTGAAGCTAACAACGAAGCCTATGCGTCGATGAAAGCGGGCGTGCTGGGACTTACCCATGCGCTGGCCAATTCGCTCGGGCCTGCTATTCGGGTAAATGCGGTTTCTCCGGGCTGGATCGATACTTCGGAAGGGACAGTGGCGCTTACAGCGCAGGATCATGCGCAGCATCCGGTGGGACGCGTTGGCATGCCGGACGACATTGCGGAGCTGACGGCATTTTTATTGTCTAATGAGAGCGGTTTCATCAGCGGACAAAATATTGTCGCCGATGGCGGCATGACGAAAAAAATGATATATCATGAATAAGGCAGGCGATACAATGAGTCAAGTAAAAGTAATCAAAGGGAATCTGATATACGCCGCTGAAAGGGATGCCTTTACGATTTGTCCGGATCACTATCTGATCCTGTGCCAGGGGCGGGTACAGGCCGTAGTCGATAGGTTGCCGCAAGAATATGAAGCCTGTCCGGTTGAGGATTTTGGCGAGCGTTTAATCATTCCCGGTTTGGTCGATCTTCATACGCATGGCGCTCAATTCAACCAACGCGGCTTGGGAATGGATCTGCAATTGTTGGAGTGGCTGGAGCAATACACATTTAAAGAAGAAGCTCGCTTTGCCGATCCGACATATGCGGCAGCCATATATGAAGCCTTTGTGACGGAATTAATCAGGCAGGGAACTACGCGCGCAGTTATTTTCGGTACGATTCACGCGCCAAGCTGTGATATTTTGTGTGAGGTTTTAAAAAGACACGGCATCGGCGCCTATGTCGGAAAAGTGAACATGGATGCAAATTGCGGCGCAGCGCTGCAAGAAGATACGCAGCAGTCTTTGCGCGAAACGGAAGAATTCCTCCTCCGCTGGAGTGGTGAGGCGCTGGTCAAACCCATCCTTACGCCGCGCTTTGCCGTGACAAGCACGCCGCAATTGCTGGAGGGTCTTGGCAAAATGGCGCTTCGCCATCAAGTGCCGGTGCAGTCGCACTTATCAGAAAATATGGCGGAAGTTCGTTTGGTCGCGGAATTGTTTCCGGCGCAGGGCGAATACCATGCGGTATATGACAATTATCAGCTGTTCGGCCAGACGCCGACGCTTATGGCGCACTGCATTCATCTTACGGACAGTGCAGTGAAGCGAATGTGCGAAAGCGGCGTGGTTGCGGTTCATTGCCCGGATTCCAATTTGAATCTCGCCAGCGGCATCATGCCTACGCGTCGCTTGTTGGAAGCGGGTGTGACAGTGGGGCTGGGAACTGATATTGGCGCAGGGCACACCTTATCGATGCTGCAGACGATGCGATCTGCGATTCAAATGTCCAAAATTCAATCGAGCTATGACAGTGCGCAAAAACCGTTGACATTGCCGGAAGTCTTTTATTTGGCGACCAAAGGCGGCGGTCGTTTCTTTGGCCAGGTCGGCAGTTTTGAACCCGGCTATGAATTTGATGCGTTGGTTATCGAAGACTCTCCGGCTGAACGCGTGGGCAAAACATTACTGGAACGGTTGCAGCAATTTATTTACACAGGAAGTCCTGACAATATTGTTGCACGCTACGCGGCGGGCAGTCTGGTGAAATAAAACAGAAGAAAGGTTGTCTCCATCTAGACGGTAAGCCGTCATGTGGAGGCAGCCTTTTATTATTTAATCTTATAGATTGCATTATTAAAATTAATTTATCTAATTTAAAATGCTATGCTACAATCCGAAGAGAGCAATCATTGTCCATTCGCTTTATTCTATGCTCTGCGGAGGTTTTTTATGTTTAGCGTGCTCCATCTGATTCAACCGGAAACGGTTGAAGAAGCATACAAGGCGTTGATCCATAAACGCAACAATGCAGTCCTTGGCGGCTGTACTTTTTTGCGTTTAGGGTCGCAACGGATCGGGACGGCCATCGATTTGTCAAATTTGGGACTGCGTTATATACGCGAGGAAAACAGTGAAATTGAAATCGGTGCAATGGCGACATTGCGTGATATCGAAAAACATAGCGGCCTTGCGCTCTGCGGCAATCATATCCTGTCGCGTGCGCTTGGCTCGATTATCGGCATACAGTTCAGAAATGTCGCAACGGTTGGCGCCTCGATATTTTCTAAATATGGTTTTTCCGATGTGATCACGGCATTTTTGGCGCTGGATGCAGACATAGAGTTGCATCACGGCGGGCGCATGTCGTTAGAAATGTTTTTGGCGCGTCCGTATGAAAAAGATATTTTGACGAAAGTTTTTCTGCGTCAGACGAAGCGACGCGCGGCATACTTGGACCTGCGCAATTCAGCCAGCGATTTTCCAGTCTTGAATGTTGCGGTTGCCCAGGAGGAACACAACTGGCGGATTGTCGTTGGCGCAAGGCCTCATTGTGCTGTACTGGCAAAGCGGGCTGCGGCATTGCTCGAAACGGCAAGCGTTATCGATGCGTCTGTTATTTTGCGGGCGGCGCAAACGGCAGCGGAAGAACTCGCGTTCGGCTCTAATATGCGCGGCTCGGCTGTCTATAGGCAAAGCGTATGTCTGACGCTTGTACAACGTGCGATTGAGGAGGTCATCTCATGCAAATTGAAGTGATCATTAACGATAAACCGATGGCACTGCGCGTCGGCAAAGCGGAATTTTTAGCGGACGCACTGCGCCGTTATGGGTTTTGTAGCGTGCGTAAAGGTTGCGATACGACTTGCTGCGGCCTGTGCAGTGTTTGGATCGACGGGCAGCCGACATTATCCTGTGCGGTGCTCGCGATTCGCGTTGACGGCAAAGCGGTAACGACATTGGAAGGCGTCGAAGCGGAAGCGGAGGCGTTTGCCAAAGTTCTGGCTGCTGAGGGCGCCGAACAATGCGGCTTTTGCAGTCCTGGCTTCATCATGACGGTATTGGCGATGAAACGTGAACTTGTCGCGCCGAGCGATGAAGAAATTATTCATTATCTGACGGGGAATCTTTGTCGTTGTACAGGTTATATGGGACAACTCCGGGCGGTTAAGACTTACCTGGGGGTGGCAAAGGATGCGTAATGTCGGCAAAAGTGTGCCCAAAACCGATGCGTTGCCGCTGGCGCTCGGCAAACCGGTTTATACGGAAGACTTGGCGGACGCGAATGCGCTCGTTGTAAAAATATTGCGCAGTCCGCATGCGTTTGCCCGGATTAAGCAAATTGACGTCAGCAGGGCCTTGAAGCTGGAGGGCGTTGCCTGCGTGCTTACGCATAAAGATGTTCCGGGTGTGCGATTTACCTTGGCAGGGCAGTCTTATCCGGAGCCGTCGCCGTACGACCGATTAATTCTCGATCCGATTGTCCGCTATGTCGGCGATGAGGTCGCGATTGTCGCGGCTGTTGATGAAAAGACCGCCGTCAAGGCGATGAAGCTGATCAAGGTTGATTATGAAGTGTATCAAGCGGTGCTCGATTTTGAAAAAGCAGCCGGCGCCGCCTCGATCATCCATCCGGAAAGCGATTTGCATTGCAATTTTGATATTGGCATGAAACAAATGGAGAATGTCGTTTCCACGCACAAGACCGAAGTCGGCGATGTCGAAGCAGTATTGGCCGAGTGCGACGTAGTTGTCGAAGAAACGTACTACACGCAGGCTCAGGCGCATGCAATGATGGAGACGTATCGCGCTTTCAGCCATCTCGACCATACGGGGCGTTTAGTGGTGGTCAGTTCGACGCAGATTCCGTTCCATGTACGGCGTCAATTAGCCAGAGCGCTGCAAATTCCGGCCAGCCGAATCCGGGTGATCAAACCACGTATCGGCGGCGGTTTCGGCGGCAAACAGACCGGAGCGGTCGAGATGTTTTGCGCGATCGTGACGTTAAAAACGGGCAAAGCGGCAAAAATCGTGTATGACCGCAAAGAGGCCTTTGGTTGCACGACCAGTCGACATGCTATGAAACTGACAGTACGGCTTGGCGCAGATCGAGACGGCTATATCCGTGCAGTTGATATTCAGGGCTTGTCGGACACCGGCGCTTATGGCGAACATGCATCGACCGTATTTGCGGTTGTAGGTGATAAAACACTGCCGCTTTATAATAAGACAAAAGCGGTTCGCTTCTATGGAAATGTCGTATACACAAATAAGATGCCGGCGGGCGCTTTGCGCGGTTATGGCGCAACACAGGGCGGCTTCGCCCTGGAATCGGCGATAAATAAATTGGCGGTGCTCTTAAAGGCCGATCCGGCAGAGCTGCGCCTTAAGAATTTGATCCGTGAAGGCGAGAGCAGCATTACCGGGAAAACGATAAACAGTTCGGCGCTGGATCGCTGCATCATTACTGGTAAGGAATTAATCGGCTGGCAGGAAAAATATCCGGCGCGCAATGACTGCGGCGCTGGAAAAGTGCGCGGCGTAGGTATGGCCGTCACGATGCAGGGCTCTGGTATCGCCGGGATCGATACGGCAGCGGCGGAAATCCGCTGGAACGATGACGGAAACTATACGCTGCTGATCGGGTCTACGGATATGGGAACCGGCAGCGATACGATATTGGCTCAAATGGCAGCCGAGGTGTTGGATGCCGAACTCGACAGCATTATCGTCCACGCGGCCGATACCGATGTGTCGCCGTACGATCCGGGTTCTTATGCTTCAAGCACGACGTATGTCACCGGGATGGCTGTTGTGAAAGCGGCGCAGGAGCTGAAACAGAAAATAATGGAGCAGGCTGCGCTGCACTTGGCTGTCGATGCGGCGGAGCTTGTCTGGGAACGCGAAGAAATTCGCACGCTTCGAGGCGACAAGAGGATTGAACTCATCGCGCTGGCGAATCTGCTTGTCTCAGGGCGCGGCAAAATGCAGTTGAGCGCTACGGCGACGCATGGCAGCCCCGTTTCACCGCCGCCGTTCATCGCTGGTTTTGCAGAAGTTGAAGTTGATCTGGCAACGGGGAAGGTTGCAGTTGTTGAATATGTCTCCGTAGTGGACTGCGGCACGGTGATCAATCCGAATCTGGCGCGTATTCAGGTAGAAGGCGGTACGGTTCAGGGAATTGGCATGGCGCTAACTGAAGATGTGCGATATGATCAGCGCGGCATGATGCAGACCAATAGTTTCATGCAATATAAAATCCCAAGCCGCAAGGATATCGGCGAGATCAAGGTCGCGTTCGAAGCGAGTCATGAACCGACCGGGCCATTTGGCGCGAAATCGGTGGGCGAAGTTGTCATCAATACGCCGCCGCCGGCGATTGCGCATGCGGTATATAATGCGACCGGCGTCTGGATAACGGAGCTGCCGATTTTGCCGGAAAAAGTATGGCAGGCGATGCAGAAAAGCAAGGAAACGAAAAATAAGAGCGGAGGCGTTTTGCTATGACAGAACAAAGTTCAAATAAAGTACATCCGGTAGATGAAAAGCTGCCGCTGGGCAAACTGTTTACTTATGGATTCCAGCATGTATTGGCTATGTATGCAGGAGCGGTCGCCGTACCGCTGATCCTGGCCAATGCCCTGGGACTCGGCAAGGAGCAGTTGATTTATTTGATCAATGCGGATCTTTTCACCTGCGGCATTGCAACGCTGATTCAAACGCTCGGCCTTTGGAACATGGGCATTCAGATTCCAATTATTCAAGGCGTCACTTTCGCCGCCGTTACGCCGATGATTATTATCGGCAAGGCACATGGCTTAAACGGTGTTTACGGTTCGATCATCGTTGCCGGAGCGGTCACCTATCTGGCGGCGCCTTATTTCAGCCGTCTATTGCGTTTTTTTCCTCCGGTAGTGACGGGGACGATTATCACAATCATCGGCGTTACACTGATGCCGGTCGCTGTACGCTGGGTTGGAGGAGGCAATCCTGCGGCAGCGAACTTCGCCAGTTTGCCGCAGGTTGGATTAGCCATGACGACATTGGCGTTGGTACTCTTTTTTTACCGCTATTTTAAAGGCTTCCTTAGCAATATTGCCGTACTGCTCGGTCTTGCGGCAGGTACGCTCATTGCGATTCCATTTGGGTTGGTGGATTTTTCCGCACTTAAAACGGCAGGCTGGATCGGCGTTACGACTCCGTTCGCCTTCGGCTTGCCGACGTTTGATCTCGCATCGATTGCGGCGATGGTCGTCGTGATGCTGGTCGTCATGACGGAGACGACCGGTGATTGCATTGCCGTTGGCGAAATCATTGACAAACCGGTTACGCAAAATGACTTGGCGCGCGCGCTTCGTGCGGACGGTTTTTCGACGATGCTGGGCGGTATGCTCAACAGTTTTCCTTATACGGCTTTTGCGCAAAATGTCGGTTTGGTCGGTTTGACGCGGGTGAAGAGCCGCTTTGTTGTTGCGGCAGCTGGTGCGATCTTGGTTGTGCTTGGCTTGCTGCCCAAATTGGCCGCTGTAATTGCCGCTGTACCGGTGGCGGTCTTAGGCGGCGCGGGAATCGCGATGTTTGGCATGGTTGCGGCGAGCGGCATGAAAACGCTCGCCAAGGTTCAGTTTGACGGCACGCACAATATGATGGTCGTTGCGGTCAGTATGGGCATTGGCATGATTACGCTTGCAGTACCGAACTTTTATCATCATTTCCCGAGCTGGGCGCAGGTGATTCTGCACAGCGGCATTACGGCCGGCAGTGTGACGGCCATTCTCTTGAATGCGTTGCTAAATGGTACGCAAACAGCGTCTGCGGTGCAGGAAAAGATGCATCAAGCAAGCTAAGTTAAAGAACGGGGCCTTTTTTGCGGCAGTGCAAAAAAGGCCCCGTTTTGTAAAAAGTTCATAAAGTTGTAATAAATATGACGAAGAGTTTGTAAAAATCATCTGATACAATAGCCTTGCGGCGGAGCCTGTCGTAAGCGTTGATAAGGATGTGAATGTTTATGTTCAAATCGAAAATCAAAGAAATGTTCAACTATAAGCGGATTTATGTGAGCGATGAGTATTTGCGCGTTGAAGTCGATGCGGCACAGATACAGGAAGCTTTGCTGGCGACCGCGAAGCGCAATGCCGAATTGCTTGAAGTGGATGATTATATAAAAAAGGGCGATCTCGTCACGATTAAAATGGAAAGCATGCTGGAGTGGTATAATCAAAAAAGCATTGTCTTACTCGTCGGTGCAGGCATGTTTCATCAGCAATTTGAAAACAAGCTCATCGGCTTGAAAAAGAATGAAAACCAAGTGATAAAGTTTGATGGGTATATCATCAAGACTAAGATTATCAAAATTGAACGACAGTACGTACCGCTGCTGACGGATGAAATGGCGGCGCGTTCGGGCGTGGAAGGCGTCGACAGCGTAAAAAAACTGCGTGAATACCTGTATGCGGAAAGCTTGCGCCGTTCCCGTCAAGAAAGCTATCGGAAAACAAGCAATATCGTTTTTGAACAGCTCGTCAAGTTGTCGGAGTTTTTGATCGCAGAGACGGATTTGGATTTGATTTGCCGCAGTGAGATCAGCCGGTGGATTACATTGCTTGAAATAGCAGGCTTGGATGCGACGGAGCTGACGCCGGAACAACTTGAACTGAGAATCGGTTGTCGTTCTTTGGAAGAATTCATGCAGTACAATCGCAGCTGGTATATATTGATGATCAAAGAAATGCTGCTTGGAAAAGCGCTGGCTAAGATGGATCGGGTGGCTTTTACGAAACGTACGTATGAGGATTATATTAAAAGATATGCGCTGGAGAACGGCTATAAGTTGGAACAGGCGAGGCGCCTGGTTGCCTATGAGAAGTATGTCATGGAAAGTTATCAGCGATACGGCAGAGAGCGGGTTTATCAATATTTTCTCCAGCAAGAGGAGCGCAAAACAGCGCAGGCCATGTAACCGTTCGACTGTTTTGGCTGACGGTGGTACAATAAGGAAAAAGGCTGAATCAGTCAGAGGAGGATATAGGATTGCAACAGCAACAACACCAGGTATTAGTTGTCGATGATGACAAGGAAATTGTCGGAGCGATTGAGATTTACCTTGCCCAGGCAGGCTTGGCAGTGACGGTCGCCTATGACGGAGCCGAGGCGATCCGCTTATTGGCGGAGAAAGAATTTCATATTATTGTCATGGATATTATGATGCCTAAGTTAGATGGCATTCAGGCCATGCTGAAGATAAGAGAAGAGAGAAATATTCCCATCATACTTTTGTCGGCAAAGAGTGAAGATACGGATAAGATTTTCGGTTTGACGATGGGAGCGGATGACTATATTACGAAACCGTTCAGTCCGTTAGAACTGATTGCCAGAGTGAAGTCTCAATTGCGGCGCTACACGACGTTCGGTGCAGCGCCGGTGAATAGCGGTGCGATCACGACGGGCGCTTTGACGATGGACACTGAATTGAAAGCGGTCAGCGTAGATGGTGAAGAAGTTAAACTGACGCCGATTGAATACAAAATGCTGCTCATGTTGATGCAAAATCTTGGGCGGGTCTTTTCGATCGATGAAATTTATGAACGGGTTTGGAATGAGCCGAATATCAATGGACATAATACGGTAGCCGTCCATATTCGAAGAATTCGGGAGAAAATTGAAATTAACCCGAAAGAACCTAGATATCTTAAGGTGGTGTGGGGGATTGGCTACAAAATCGAAAAATATTAGCTTTTCGATTTTTTTCAAAGTATTGGCGGTTGCAGTCGGTTTGTTCGGGACATTGCAGGTCTATTCCGGTATGGGTGCATACCGGGATTTTCCTTGCGGACTGGAAGCCGATTATTTGCAAAGCGCTATGTTGGCGGAGGAAGTCGCAGCGGTCAGAGAACGACTGGCTGTAATCCTTACGCTGCGCGGCGAAGACTATATTCTCAGCGGTCAAGCGCTTTCGGCGACGGAAGTAGAGCAGGAATTGGCCGCTGCGATGCAAGAGCGCAAAGCGGCCATACAGCGAGTCACAGACAAGTATGACGCGCAGATTGAGGCTGCGATTCGGATGGACAGCCAGGAGGATAAAGCGCGCCTCGAATGGGAACGAAGCGAGAAGCTGGCTATGATCAAGACGGATTTCGACAATAAGCAGGCGGCGGCTAAGGATGCGTTGGCGGCAAAGAAGATAAAGCTCTTTAACGAAGCGAAAAGCTTCATCGACAATTACGACGGTCTCTTTTATTCGATTATGGACAATAACCAAGCGTCCAGCAAAGAACCGGAAGCCTATCTTGCGTTGCCTTATCATGGCAAAGTGGTGTTGAATCAAGAACAGGTCGCATATATCGCTTTTAGCGAAACGGTTTTTCAGCGACAGGCGGCGCTGTTCGAACCGCGGCATAAAAACGGTGCGGCAGGAATTTATCGTACGGCAGGCGGTCTGATTTTAATCACGTTCTCCCTCTTATGGCTGATGTACAGTGCCGGCAGATCGTCAAGCGGCGAAAGACTGTCTTGGGCGCCGTGGGAGCGATTGTATCTCGATGCGGCGCTGTTGCTTTTTGCGGCGGCAGGCACGTTGAGCGGCAGTGCAGGCATTTCTATTGCGCTGGAAGAACAGAGTCGCATTGCGCCTTTGATGATACAAGGCGGGCAGCTGGCGCTTGTAGTCGCTTATTTGCTTTGCGCCGCGTATGCAGTGATGCTGGCAAAGCGGTTGCGAAGCGGCTCGCTGCTTCGCCATACCGCGTTATATCGCTTGCTTTATGAACTGTGGCAAGTTGTCGGCGGCGGCGCGCTGTTTATAAAAGCAGTCGCCTTTCAATGCTTGTATTTGACGGCATTGGCAGGCAGCGGCGTTTTGTTTTGGCAATTGCGTGAGCGCTATGCTTTACTCGGAGAAATAGCGGGCGTCATTTTGTTTCTGGCAGTCAATTATGCAGCGGCAAAGGTATTGTTGAAACGACTCGAGGGATTCAAAGCTCTGGCTGAGGGAATCAAGCGTATTAAAGATGGGCAGATGGAGTGTGAAATAGGGCCGTGCGGTTCGCCGGGCATCGATGAAGTGATTCATGATCTGAATCATCTGGCGGACGGCTTAAAAAACGCTTTGGAACGTGAAGTCAAAGCCGAACATATGAAAGTAGAATTGATCACCAATGTGTCGCATGATTTAAAAACGCCTCTTACCTCAATTATTTCTTATTCGGACTTATTATCCCGTTCGGGGCTTAACGAAGAGCAGATGCAAAAATATGTGGCGATCATACAATCGAAATCAATTCGCTTGCAGCACTTGGTGGATGATTTGTTTGAAATCTCCAAAGCACAGAGCGGAACCATCGCGCTGAAGCTTGAGGCGTTGTGTTTAAATGATTTGCTGACGCAGGCGTACGCCGAATATGAAGACGGTTTTTCCGCGACGGAGCTTGCGATGGTGATGAGCGTGCCTGAGGAAAAAATTATGGTAATGGCGGACGGAACAAAATTATGGCGCGTGATGTCGAATGTATTGAACAATGCCATCAAGTACAGTCTGGCGGGAACGCGTGTGTATGTAGACGTCTGGCGCAGTGAAGACCTTGCCTACGTTACGGTGAAAAATATTGCGAGTTATCCGATGAACTTTAATGAAGTTGAAATTGTAGAACGCTTTGCACGCGGCGACGAATCGCGTACAGGCGACGGATCTGGCTTGGGTTTGGCTATTGTAAAAAGTTTTATGGAATTGCAAAAAGGCAGTTGCGAGCTGACTGTCGATGGCGATCTCTTTAAGATCAGACTGGGCGTCCCGCTGCTGAAATAGCCGATTTTTTATTGCAAGAGAAAAAAACACGTGGGACCATAGCACTAAAACGTAGTCCTGTGGTATCATAGTGAATATGCAATAACGGATCCGAAGGGATGTCTTAGGATGCTTGGGATTGGCGGCTGTGATACAGAAATAATTTGGCGCTTGGCGGAGCGCTTAATAAACTGCACGGATGCACTGGAAATAAGGCGAATTATTTTAGAAGAAGGATGTCGCTTATTTCCGGGCAGTCGTGGAGTTTTATTTGGCGTACAAGAGCAGACCGCCAAACTACAATGCCTGCTTGCCGCCGAGCCCGAGCTTTACGGAGTGGAGCAGGTCTTGAAAGAAGAAAAGGAAATCCTGCTTTGGTTAAAGTCGCCTCAGCAACCTTTTCTGCTTGAGGCAGGTAAGAATTGGAGTGCGAACTTAGCGCGAGCTGAAATGAGCCTTGACGCTATGTTGGCTTTGCCGCTTAAAAGAGACGGTGTGCTAGACGCTGTGCTTTGCATTGTCAATCCTGGGCCTGTGGATAGTCTTTATGCGACGCGTTTAGCGGCTCTAGAAAAGATGATTGGTTTGGCGATGGCGGCAAAAATGAGGGCGGAGCAGGAAGAAAAACTAAAAAAAGAACTGGCGGCAGGACGAAAAAAAGAGGCGGAGCTAAGGCGCTGGAGCTATCAGGACGCATTGACCGGATTGAAAAATCGGCGCTATTTGGAAGAACGTATAAAGAAATGGGAACATGAATTGGAAAAGCGCCATCTGGCATTGATCATTTGCGATTGCGATGGCTTGAAAGAAGTCAATGACAGTTACGGTCATATCGTCGGGGATCAGTATTTGACCAACACGGCCGAACTGCTGCGCCAATGTTGCCCTGAAACGGGGGCTTGGGTGCGTTTGGGCGGCGATGAATTTGTCTTATTCTGGCCAGACGGCAGTGTCGATGAAGTGAAAAAACTCTGCCGCAAAATCAAGAACTTGTCGGTGCGTCTGCCGGGGGTGAAGGGCGTTCAAGGGTCACTATCCGTCGGCTGGGCTGTTGCAAGAGGCGCAGAGAAGACTTTGTGGCAGATTATCAAAGAAGCGGATGGAACGATGTACAAGGCGAAACGGCGCAGTAAACAGGAACGGCTAGAACGTACGTTGGAGATGCTGTGAATTTGCTATTTGCAATTACGTACTGCTTTTGCTAAGATGAATAGCAGGCTCATAGCCGGATGACGCAAATGAGCGTCTGCATAAAGGGAGGACCGGTATGAAAGTAATCCAATCATGGCTATATAGTATTGTGATCGCTGTTGCGGCAGCGCTGTTTATTAATATCTTCTTGTTTCAACAGATTATTGTCGAAGGGCGGTCGATGGAGCCGACGCTAGAGAACCACGAACATATCGTTATTTCTAAACTGAGCCATACGTTAAAACAGACGCCGGATTATGACGCCATTGTGGTGCTTGACAGTCGGATCAGACGTGAACGAAAACTGCAGGATGATTTAATCGAACCGGTGAACAACTGGGTACAGCGGCAGGATTATATTTATATCAAACGGGTTGTCGGACGTCCCGGTGATGTGATGCGATTCAGCGGCGGCAAGGTATATCGCAATGATGTTGCATTGGCGGAAGCCTATATAAAAGAGCCGATGAAATATTCGAATGATCAGGCGATCAAAGTGCCGGAAAACCATGTCTTTGTCTTGGGCGACAATCGAAATAACAGCAGTGACAGTCGTTTCATGGGGCCGATTCCCGTTGACCATGTGACCGGTGTGATGATTTTCAAATTATATTAGAAAAAAGCAAAGAACGATCTGTTCCAGCTGGAACAGATCGTTCTTTTTCAAGCCTTACCCACGGATCATGTATTGCAGGAGCAGCGTCAAATCTTCAGGATCAGAGGCGATGATTTCAATGTCTTCAATTTTAGCTTCGCTGAAAATTTTTGAAAGCGCGACATACTGGCAAAGCTTTGAGCGCAGGTTTAAACGATCTCCTTCGGAAGTCACCAGTTCAATGCTTCCTTTACATTGGTCAATGACTTCCATAAAACGTTCCACGTTGGTTACTTGTAGAATCTTCAAGGCAATTACCTCCCTTAAAATGGCTGATACTAGGTTATTCGCTGATTAAGCGCCAATTTCCTGCGCCGCAAAGAGCGAGTGCAGAGAAGATTCTCGCATAGAGAGGGGTTTCCAGTTTGAATGCCGAATAGTAGCGGAAAAGAGAGTGCATCGCGTACGCGATGCGGAAACGGTGCAATGAATAAAGTGGGGTGACGAAGATGAAATCCTTGGATTATTATATGAGTTTACCATATAGCGTAGTGGTGGAGGAAAGTGGCGAATTGGAATTTTCCGCAACGGTAGTGGAATTAGCCGGTTGTACTGCACAAGGCGACAGCGAGAAGGACGCGCGCAGCAGACTGAAAGCGGCGAAGGAAGAATGGCTGCGCAAGGCGCTCGATAAGGGGGAGGAAATTCCCGAGCCATCGGTACTGAATGATGCCATCGAAGCGGCAATTAAGCTCAAGCAGGCGGAAAATTCGGCGACCAACCTGGAGATGTTGCATATCTTGATGCAGATTAAGGATGGTAAGCTTACGCTGGATGATGCGATAAAGCTATTTTCGCATACAAAAGCGCAGCGCAACAGTTCTTCGGCTCAGGCGCAGGACAGTAGCGAATGTGATGAATCGCTTGAAAAGTGAATTAAAAAGACAGTTGCCGCTGCAGAGCAGGTTAACGGCAACTGTCTTTTTAATTTTTCAAAGCGGATGCTATGGTTGGGCGGCGCTTAAGTTAGTATACATTAAAGCGTTCGTTGCGCAGTTTTTTCGCAGGGGTTGGTGAAATGACGAGTTTGCTTTATAATAATACTGAAATTAAACAAAGTTGCTTGGACAGGAAAGATGGAGGAAATGAAAAGACAATGACGATAGAAATGGAAAAGTTGGCAGAGCTGCAGGAGAAAGCATGGAATAAAAGAGAGCAGCTGCTTTGGGGCTGTGATATAGCGAAAGAGAGCGACCTTCGCTTCTTCTTGTCGCGTCTGACGAAGGATGAACTGGCGGATGTGCGTCGTAGCCTGCAATTGAAAGGCGCAAGCTCGTTAAAGAAAAATGAACTGGTGGCGCGGTTGGCGGACGAAGTTGTTCTTGGCTTGCCTCAGTTGTTAGCTGGTTTGAATCTGGAACAATATGAAATTGTCAAGAAACTTGTCGAGTCGGGCGGCAGCATGTCCGGCCGCAATTTTGACTCTGGCTGCGTTGCCTTTTTTCGGCAGCGGGGACTCTTTTTTTCCGGCATGAAGAATGGGGAGCGTCAGCTTCTGATGCCGAACGAAGTGGTGCAGGCGTTTTTCAGCCTCGATCAGACTGCAATTGCCAAGCAGGCGGCTGCGAATGACGAATGTATGACGTTAGTGCATGGGATGCTGTACTATTACGGCGCCATGTCACTGGCGCAAATTATGGATCAACTTAAAGTCCTAGAGCGTGCTAAAGCCTTTGCTGAAATAAAACTTGATCGCTTATTGCGTGAAAATGCAGCCGTTTATTATGATCTGATTGCCTGCGATAAGGAGATCTTTTTTCATTTACTGGCGGACCCGGAACGGGTCCGTGCCGAACATGAGCTGCGGCCGACTTTGCCGTGGCATGCGTTTACGGCGCGACAGCTCTTCTTGGCCGGTCAGGTTGGCTTTGTTGAAAAAACGGAATCGTTCCTGCGTTTGGTCGAATTCATTGGCGAATACTACACCATTACCCGCGGCGAGGCGGAAGGCTTGGTTGAGGAATGCGTCATTGCGCTCAATGATGGCTACTCTCTGACGGAACTGGTGGAATTGCTGCAAGAGAGCTTGGAAATGGATTCGGACGGCATTGTGCAGGACTTTGTTGCGCTGTTGACCTACCTTATCAACAATACCCGCCAGTGGGGCCTGAAGGGACATACTCCGGCGGAATTGTCGATTCGCGATCTCGCCTACAAGAACGTCTTGCAGCTGCCGTTGGCAAAAACACCAGTGCTTGCAGGGAAAACTGTGGGCCGTAATGAACCATGTCTGTGCGGCAGTGGGAAGAAATTTAAAAAATGTTGCGGCAAAGCGTGAGGCGAAGCGTTTTAATCCAAATCTAATTTGCATTTAATGTGGGACTAATCTTTTCGGGTTATGATTAAGTCAAAGCAAACCGAAGGAGGAGTCTGGCATGATTGGAAAATTTATTTCACGCTTAGCCGAACACAAACGAAAAATCGGAGGTATTGTCGCCGCTCTAGTTTGCGTAGGCGTATTGAATGTTGCAGCGCATGCGATGTTTAGCGTGCAAGGAATTGTCAAAGGGGTCGAAGGATCGCAAGTCACGGTGGCGGATTTTTTTCGCACACAAACCATTGATTTGTCCGGTTCGGCGCCAAACATGGCCGCAATAAAGCCCGGAGAACGGATCTTTATACAAAAAAATCTACAGGGAGAAGTGCTTTATGTGTCGCTCGCAAAAGAACGGCACGGACGGGGACGCGAAGAGCATCCTCGACTAGAGGGCAAGAACGGCAACGGTGAACATGGTGTGGCGGCACCGGACAACAGATAAAAGAACCGCCGAACAAAAAAGAGAATCGCAAACTGCGATTCTCTTTTTTGTTTCATTGCGTTACATGGTAAAGCGTTGAACGCGCCGCTGCAGATTATCGGCCATTTGCCGCAGCGCGTGGCAGGATGCCGCGACTTCCTGCAAAGTGGCGCTTTGTTCTTGCGCCGCTGCCGATACGGATTGGGTTTGGTCGGCGTTTGAATGCGTGATGCTGTTGATGGACTGCGTTGCAACGACCATTTTGCTGCTGTCCGTACTCACTTGGCGCATGGCAGCGTCTATTTCAGCGATCATGTCGACGCTTTGCGCAATGAGCGCTGCAATGTTGCTGAACGCTTCTCCCGCGCTGTCTACGACGCGGACGCCGGCGTCTACCTCGGCGGCGCCGGCCTGGATGACTTGGACGGCTTCTTGGGTGTCGGACTGAATCTCGCTGATCAGCGTAGCGATTTGATTGGCAGCCGCTTGTGATTGCTCCGCTAGCTTGCGAACCTCATCGGCAACGACTGCAAAACCACGTCCTTGTTCACCGGCGCGGGCTGCTTCAATTGCTGCATTAAGCGCCAAGAGATTGGTTTGTGCGGCGATGCCGGAAATCGTGTCAATGATTTGGCCGATCTCTTCGGAACGCGTACCGAGTGAGGTGATCACACGTGAGGAATTCTGCACTGTTTTTTCAATGTTGCCCATTTGCACTTTGGCTGCGGCAACGGCATTCCCGCCGTTTTCAGCGGCCGTGGTCGTTTCCTGCGAAATATGATTGACTTTGCTTGTGTTTTGCGCAGCGTGCTGGATAGCCGAAGCGATGGCCTGCGTCGTCACGGTTGAGGTGGCGACCGCGTTGGCTTGCGTTTGAATGCCTTCCGCCAGTTCGGTTATGATGACCGCGATCTGCGTGGTTGCCTGTGCGGATTGATCGGCCCCGCTGCTGAGTGCATCCGATGCGGCGGTCAATTTACCCGATTCGCTGGTAATACCAGACAGCAATTCGCGCAGATGGTTAGACATGACGGAAATTCCTTGGGCCAGATCGCCGATTTCGTCATTGCGGTCGATATGTAATGTACGCTGACTAAGATTGCCGTCGGCAATCAATAACGCTTCCTGACGCAACAATTGGATCGGCTTTGAAATGCGGCAACTGATCAAGTAGGAAAAGAGCAGGCTAAGCAGCAGGCAAAACAGAGTAAGCGAAAGGATAACCAGAGCCAACCGGTGCAGTGCATCGCTCGACTCCTGTTCCGCAACGCTGACTGCCAGAACCCATTTCTGCCCGCCGGGTAATTCGATTGGCGTGAAAACGGAGTCATAGAGGACGCCGTCAGTGAAAGAATAATAGCCGCTATGTTGCTTGTTGTCGCTGGCGGTTTGACTAAAGAGGTTCAAGAGACGATCATCCAAAAGCGGCAAAGCCGAGGCTGCCTTTTGTGCGCTGTCTTTTTTCGTCAAATCCAGTTTGCCGACCAGCTCGGGCGACTTAGGATGGGTCAGCAAAAGACCGGAATCGTCAATCAGGTAGCCATGACCTGTTTTTTTATAATGGATCTGATCGACGGCGGAGAGAATGTTATCGAGCGGCAGTGTGCCGCCGAGCATCGCTTGTAATTTGCCGTTGACGATAACCGGAACCGTAACGATGACGGCCGCTTTTCCGGAAGAACCGGACTGCAGGATGTCGGAGATGACCGGTTTTTGCGTTTGCAGTACTTTTTTGTAGTAACTGCGGGTACTGACGTCAGAGGTTGTGCCGTTAGAGCGTAGTGCAGAACCGTCGAGTCGGATGTAGCTGATATTGGTCAACTGTGAAAGACGTTTGTTTTCGCTGGATAATGCGGCGAGCAACGCGGGGATGTTTTGTCCGTTTTTGATTTCCGGTTGACTGGCGACGCCTTCTAATTGCGCAACGATCAGAGAGATTTCCTGCGCGACATGGTCGGCACTGCCGGCGGCAATACTGGAAATTGTTTCATGGATGCTGCGATCCAAATAATCTTTGGACAAATAGAGGCTGGCGCCGCCGAGCAGACCGAGTGAGAGCAAGAGCAGCAAACTGATTAATGCGGTCAGGCGCAGACGTAAGTTGATTTTCATACTTGATTTCCTCCGAAGCCAGATTCTCTCTTGGTAAAAAGGCGACCTCCCTTACGTAAGGGAAATCGCCTTTTCGAAAACAGAAACGTTGTGAAAGTATATCCATACGGGCTTTCAAGTGAACGCAGCGGATGCTGCCACTGCGTCTTCTGGCCCGAAGATGGTGAGACTAAAAGCGAATCAATCCTGTTGCCAGACAATACAGGAGCCAGATGAAGGATACGCCGATTGCCGGCAGTAAGGCATATTTTTGCAAATCGCCGAACTCGACCTTGTTTAAGCCGACAAGCAGATAAGTAGAGGCAACCAACGGGCTGAGTAGATGGGAACCTTGACCGATCAATGCGGCGCGGCCCATTTCTTGCGCCGTGATGCCGTATGCGGCGGCCGCCTTGGCGAGAACCGGCAATACGCCGAAGTAGAAGGCGTCATTCGTCATGAAGAAGGTGCCGGGCAGACTAAGGACAGCGGTAATAAGAGAAAAATGTGGTCCCAGTGAAGCAGGGATTAAGGCTATAATGCTTTTGGCCATCGCGTCAGCCATTTTGGTGCCGGCCATGATGCCCATAAAAATACCAGCGGAAAAAATCAGCGCGACAACCGGCATCGCGTTTGCGCCATTGGCTGCGATGCGTTCGCCTTGTTGCTTTAAGCTCGGGTAGTTGATCAGCAGTGCGAGCGCAGTGCCGATCATGAAGAGAATCGCCAGCGGGAAGACTTCGATGACCAGAGAAACCAATAAGACAACGGTCAACGTGATATTGATCCAGAATTTGTCCGGACGCTTTAACGCTTCTACTTCCGGATCGTGGCTTTCTGCTGCCAGTTTGGCATGATCGAGGTCTACAATGCCAAGGCGTTTACGCTCCTGCATGCCCCAGCGGTATGCCAAAAAGAGAACCCAGATACAGGCAAGCGCCATCGCAGGAATCATCGGAACGAAGACATCCTGTGATTCAACCTTCAGTGCGGCCAAGATACGGCCGGTGGGGCCGCCCCAGGGAATGATGTTCATAACGCTGTTCAGAACAATCGTAACGGCCGGCAGGATCATCGGATTCATGCCGACGGCGCGATGTACGCCGAGCATTGCCGTCGTCGTAACGAGGTAAGTGGTCGAGCCGTCGCCATCCAGCGAAACAAGAGCTGCCAAGACGGCGGTACCGATCGCGATCCGCACCGGATCGCCTTTGACAAAGACTAGGATGCGTTTGATCAACGGATCAAACATGCCCGTATCAATCATGATGCCGAAATATAGAATGGCAAAACAAATCATAATGCCGGTCGGGGCGACTTGTTTTACGCCGTCCATCATCATCTTGCCGAGCGCCGGGCTGAATCCAAGTATGGCGCCGAAGATGATGGGCACTGTGATCAGGGCCACCATGGCGGATAAGCGTTTTGACATGATCAGATACATAAAGATTAGAACCATCAAAAAACCTGAAATAGATAAAATAGATGAGAACGTCACTAAGAATCAGTCCTTTCGCAATAATATTTGTTTTTCTGCATGACTACTGCGCTTTCTATCCCTCCCGTTTGGAATTATTTTAATATTCAATTCGCACTCACAGTGTAATATGTATCGATTAGTCTGTAAAATCTAAACAATTGATAGCTAGGCATCAAAAATACTTATCTTTCGTGCGCAAAAGAATTGCAAAAGCTTTAAGGGCGCGCTTGGAAGAGAAAAAACATCCGCCACGTTCAGCCCGTGACGGATGTTTTAAAAATCAGATGGAATTCATAATTGTATTCTTAAAATCCATAGTTTCGACAAAATCGATAAATGCTTTCACGACATTCATTTCCCGGACATCTTTTTGATGAATCATCCAGGTTTTGCGGATCAATGGCTTGCCGTCGGGCATATGCAAAAGAATCTTGTGAATGTCCGGCGTGCTGCGTAAAATCATGTCCGGCATAATCGCGTAGCCCAAGCCGTTGATTACCATTTCTTTGCAGGTCACCAGGCGATCGACTTCCATGCTGATCAGCGGGGGCTGAGAAAAATTGTTGCGCCACCACGTATCGGTCGCGGCGTTGACCACATAGTCGGTCTTAAAATCAATGCGCGGCAGGTTCGGCAAATCCTCTAAGGCAATCTTGGTAAGCGAAGCGACGCAGACGTTTTCTTCAAACAATAGGTGTTTTTCGTTCTGCCATTCATAGTCGGCGCGGGCAAAACCGACATGAACGTCCTGGTTGTAGACCTGCTGATATACTTCGCGACTCCAGGCGGTTGTGACCTTGAATTCGACGGCCGGATAGCGATCTTTAAAGTGGCGAAGCAAGCTGGGGAGAATGAAAGTAGTAAAGTAGCTCGAGGCGCCGATGCGCAGTGTGCCGGATACGGTACTGCCCATGTTGCTGACCGTTTCCTTTACTGTACGCAGATCGACGAGCATTTTACTGGCTGTTTTAGCCAGGTATTCGCCTTGCGGCGTAAATTTGACGCCTTTGCTGGTGCGATGGACGATCTGCACGGCGAATTCCTTTTCGATTTGACGCAGTCTTGCCGTTAGAGCCGGTTGCGAGATAAATAATGTTTGCGCGGTCTTGGTAATGTTCTTTTTCGCATAGAGCTCTTGTAGAATGAGCCAATCGCGGTTTTCCATCTGAAAATTCCTCCCGTATTAGCGGCAAGCGCTTATAAAGCGCAAGCAGCGCCGACCTTTCGTTAAAATTATTCGAGATAAGTCTGCCAAATCCTTGTCGTAGATCTGCCATAAATAATTTCTATCGCTTACTATAGCGGATTTGTATTTTTGCTATTATTGTTGATGAAGTATAATAACTCTGACAATTTAGTTACGTTTACATGTATGGAGGTAGAAAAGTGATGAAGAGCATAAACCAGGTGGTGCAAGCCGGAACATTGGAGTCGAGCGACATCATGATCACCTTGTCGCCGGCGAATGCGGGAAGCGGCATCGAAATCGAACTGATCAGCCCGGTGCTTAAGCAGTTTGGCGATGAAATCAAAGCAGTGATTCGGCAGACGTTGCTGGAGTGGAATATTGAAGATGCCAAAGTCCATGCCAACGATAAAGGGGCTCTGGACTGTACGATTGAAGCGCGTATGACTACCGCGATTGAGCGGGCGATTCGGTAAGGAGGAAAAATGATGGAAAAATTAACAATGCGTCGTGCGATGATGTTCATGCCGGGAAACAATCCCGCCATGCTGCAAAACGCCGGAATTTACGGAGCGGACACGGTCATCTTTGATATGGAAGACTCAGTGGCAATCAGTGAGAAAGACTCCGCCAGACGCTTAGTGCATAATGCGATCAAGCGTTTGAAGTATCCTTGTGAAGTGGCGATTCGCATCAATCATATCCAGACGCCGTATGGCCTTGATGATTTGAAAGTGGTATTACCGGCGCGGCCTGATTTGGTTCGTTTGCCGAAGGCGGAAACTGCGAAAGATATTCAGATTGTGGATGAGATCATCAGCGAAGCGGAAGAAAAAAATGGTTTTGAACCTGGATCGATCAAAATGATGGCGGCAATTGAAACGGCGAAAGGTTTAATGAATGCGTATGAAGTCGCTACCGCCAGTTCGCGTATGGTTGCGCTGGCCATCGGCGGGGAAGATTTCATCGCCGATCTGAAGACCAGCCGCACGTCGCACGGCAATGAACTCTTCGTACCGCGCGGGCAGCTGGTTTTGGCGGCTCGGGCCGCCGGCATCCAAGCGATTGACAGTGTATATACCGATATTAACAATGAGCAAGGCTTCATCGAAGAAACGATCCGAATCAAGGAAATGGGCTTTGACGGCAAATCGGTCGTAAATCCGAAACAAATTCGTATGGTGCAGGAAATTTTTGCGCCGACGGAAAAGGAAATTGCCCATGCAGAGCGAGTGATTGCGGCGTACCAGGATGCGTTAGCGCGCAATTCCGGCGTCATCGCCATCGACGGAAAAATGATCGATACCCCGATTGTGACGCGGGCCGAACGTGTTTTGGCTTATGCGGCGGCGGTCAGAAAATAGCGCGAAGGAGATTGCGACATGATAAACAGTATCGGCAGAACTATTCCCGATCAAATTAAAGGGATTGGAACGATAAAACCCTATCAAGGACCATTTGCGTTGCAGCCGCAAGGCCGCTCTGTGGGGCGGAAGCTGGGCGTCAATATTCCAAAGTCCAACAAAGTGTTAAAATCAATCGAAGATGCGATCGACGCTTCCGGCCTCAAGGATGGCATGACGATTTCGTTCCATCATCATTTTAGAAATGGCGATTACATTTTAAATAAAGTTGTCGAAACGATTGCGAAGAAGAAGATCAAGAATATCACATTGGCGCCGAGCTCTCTTAACACGGTGAATGAAAGCATTCTGCCTTATCTGGAACAAGGCGTTATCTCGGCGATTGAAACCAGCGGCGCGCGCGGCGAGCTCGGCAAGTTTCTTACATACGGCAAACTGGCGAAACCGACGATTATCCGTTCGCATGGCGGGCGCGCGCGGGCGATTGAGAGCGGCGAACTGCATATCGACGTGGCGTTCATCGGTGCGCCATGTTGTGACTCGTTCGGCAACATTAACGGCGTGAATGGACCATCGGCGTGCGGTTCGATGGGCTATGCGATGGTGGATGCCGAATATGCGGACACGGTTATCGCGCTGACGGATAACTTGGTGCCGCATCCGATTTTCCCGATCAGTATCCCGCAGACGCAAGTCGATTATATCGTCGAATTGCCGAGCATTGGCGATCCCAAAGGCATTGCCTCGGGCGCACTGCGCATCAGTCGCAACCCGCGCGAACTGCTGATTGCCGAATTTGCGGCTGGCGTCATTGAATACTCGGGATATCTGAAAAACGGTTATTCGCTGCAACTGGGCAGCGGCGGCGCGTCGCTTGCGGCAGCTCGTTTCATCAAAGAAAAAATGATTGCGCAAAAGATAAAAGGAAGCTTCGGCGTTGGCGGCGTAACCGCACCGTTCATCGAAATGCTGGAGGAAGGCTTGTTTGAAGTTCTCTTCGATGTACAGGATTTTGATATTCCGTCCATTGAATCGATCAAGAATAATCCGCGGCATCTTGAAATGTCAGCCTCTTACTACGCCAATCCGCATAACGGCGGACCGATCGTCAATAACCTTGACGTGGTCATCCTTAGCGCGACAGAGGTGGATGTGGACTTTAACGTTAACGTCATCACCGATTCGAATGGAGAAATCATGGGCGCATCCGGCGGGCATTGTGATACGGCGGCCGGAGCCAATCTGTCGATCGTCGTTGCTCCGCTGTTGCGCGGTCGCCTGCCGATGGTCTTGGATAAAGTCAACACGGTGGTTACGCCGGGCGAAACGGTCGATGTCATCATCACCGAACGAGGCATCGCTGTTAATCCGCGCCGGGCGGATTTGCTGGAAAATCTGAAAAACACCTGGCTGCCGGTAATGAGCATCGAAGAAATGCAAAAAATGGCCTACGATTTGACCGGTAAACCGAAAGAAATCGAAGTGAGCGATGACGTTGTTGCGGTTGTCGAATACCGTGACGGCAGTATTATCGATGTAGTGCGTCGCCCGCTGTAAGAGGGTTGTCTAATGAGCGGCGGGGAGGTGAAAGAGATGGGATTGTTTGATTTTCTGTTTGGCAAACCCAAAACGAAGCAAAGTAAAAAGAAAAAGCGTCCGCCTGTAGAGACGGCGATTGAGAAGCAGAGTGCACCTGATGGCGCGGAAGGAATCAGCCCGGAAGTTATGGCGATTATTTCGGCTGCAGCAGCGGCTTACGTCATCCTGGAAGAAGATGCAAAAGATATCGTTTTTCGCATCAAAAGAGTCAGTACCGCCTGGGAAATGGCCGGGCGTCAACAACAAATGAATGCACGTTCTAAATAAAAAAACGGAGGATGAAATCATGAGCTCGTTTGAATTGAACATTACATTAAATGGCGTCACTTATAATGTGGAAGTTGAAAAAGTGAACAAGAACAGCACTGCGCAGCCGAAGGCAAGCGTTGTCGCAACACCGGTTGCACAAACGGTTTCCGCACCCGTGGCAGCGGCAAAACCCGCTAGCGCACCGACTGCGGTCGCGGCGGGCGATACATCCTTGAATGCGCCGTTGCCGGGCAAAGTGATCCGCATCGTGGCAAAAGCCGGCAGCACAGTGAAAAAAGGCGAAGTCGTAATGATTCTTGAAGCAATGAAAATGCAAAATGAAATCGCATCGCCGGTGGACGGAACCGTCAAATCGATTCAAGTAAGCGACGGGCAAAATGTAAAACCGGGCGAGCAACTGGCCATCATCGGATAAGAAAAACGAAATAGCATTATAACTAGGAGGATATACAGTGGAGGCATTGATTCTGCAATACCCATGGCTTGACGAATTGCTCATGGGATTCTTGGGACTGACATGGAAACATGCAGTCATGTGGTTGATCGGTAGCTTGCTGATTTATTTGGCAGTGAAAAAAGATTATGAACCGGCACTGCTGCTGCCGATCGGTTTTGGTGCGATATTGGCCAACATCCCGCACTCTTCGGCGATTTCAAAAGTGGTCGGCGAAGAAGGGTTTCTCTGGGTTTTGTATCAGGGCGGCATTGCCAATGAATTATTTCCGGTCCTGATTTTTATCGCAATCGGAGCGATGTGCGATTTTACGCCGCTGATCCGACGTCCGTCCGTAATGCTTTTTGCAGCGGCTGCGCAGGTGGGGATCTTTTCCTGCGCAGTAATGGCGACTTTCATGGGCTTTTCATTTGAGCATGCCGCATCGATCGGCATCATTGGCGCGGCCGACGGTCCGACGACGATTTATGTGGCTAGCCGTTTTGCACAGGAATTATTAGGACCGCTTTCGGTAGCTGCTTATTCTTACATGTCGTTGGTGCCGGTCATTCAGCCGCCGGTCATCCGTATGCTGACCACCGAAGCGGAGCGTAAGATCAAGATGGGATATGAAGATGAAGAACCCGTGTCGCAAACGGCGAAATTTCTCTTCCCGATCGTGATTGTTTTGATTGCGGGCATTGTGGCGCCGATTTCTGTCGCACTGATCGGTTCATTGATGTTCGGCAATATCCTGAAGGAGTCCGGCGTTGTCGATAATCTTTCGAATGCAGCGCAAAACGAACTGGCCAATCTGGTTACGTTGCTGCTCGGCATTACGATCGGCGGAACCATGTCGGCAGAGCGATTCTTAACGATCGAAGTCGCGATGATCATGGCATTGGGTGCAGTGGCCTTCGTCTTTGATACGGCAGGCGGCGTGCTGTTTGCCAAATTGATGAATCTGTTTTCTTCAAACAAGATGAATCCGATGATTGGCGCATGCGGCATTTCCGCATTTCCGATGTCGGGTCGCGTTATTGCCAAGATGGCGCTTAAGGAAGATCCGACAAACTTTATCATTCAACATGCCATCGGCGTCAATGTGGCCGGGCAGGTAGCGTCCGTTGTCGCGGGCGGCCTGGTGCTGGCGCTGATTCCGGCATTAGCAAAGTAGAGGAGCGAAGAAAATGGGAACTGCAACAGTACAAGCGTTAACCATGATGGGGATTGCGCTGCCGACGATGTTTCTCGTCATTTTGGTTTTTATCGGCGTGACAAAATTGATTCATAAAGCTTTTCCGGTAGTTGAAGAAGAGGATGAATATGAGGTAGACTAGAGAGGTAGTCCGATGCGCTCGTTTATGCAGAGGCTGCAGAAAGGCGGTAAGGCATGAACGAATGTAAGGTGGAATCGCAAACGACGCTGAAAAATCGCTGTATTGTCGGCGGATCAATCGGCGCGATGCTATTGCTATTGGCGGCAACGATTGCCAAGTGGTTTTTATGGGGCATTTTCATTCCGCTTGAATGGCTGGCAGAGTTGCTGGTCATCGGATTTCTCGTTGCGCGCTCCAGCAGCCGTTATTGCTATACGCTGACGGAGGCAGGCTTTCGCTTTGAAAAGAAATCGTTTCGTTGTACGACGCTAGAGGTGCCTTTGAGCGATGTTTTTGCCTTATATCCGTACCGACCGGCACTGGTAGGTTTAGTGAAATTCCGGCGTAGTTATCGGCTGCACTCTGCGCTCGATAACCGCGAAGTCTGGACATTGGCATATCGCTATGCAACACCGGGCGGCAGTGAAAACCGGCGAATTTACTTTAAACCAGGCACAGAAATGCTGGCAGCACTGCAACAGTGCTTGCCGGAAAAAATCATGACGGGACAAGAAGGCGTTGCCGTCGCGGAAGAAAAGACAAAGCAAAGCTGAAAAGTCATGGGAAGAAAACAGGCTGTCGCGTAAGATGCGGCAGCCTGTTTGTCTTTCCCGGCGCTACTTGGTATAATGTTGCCAAGCATAACATGAGGAGGAAGCTCCTGTGAAATTGGATTTTACGGATAAAGTGGCGCTGGTTTCCGGTGGAACGTCGGGGATCGGCTTGGCGACGGCTGAAGTGCTGCTCGCTGGCGGCGCTAAGGTCGTTTTGCTCGGCCGTGAACGGGGAAAAGGCGAGACGGCGCTCGCCTTGCTCAAAGCGCGGGGCTGGTCTGCGGCTTATGTTCAAGCGGATGTGACGTCGCTTGCCGATTGCGCCGAAGCAGTAGCGGAAACCGTCGCCATGTATGGTCGGATCGATATACTGATTAACTCGGCCGGCTTGTATCTGGAGAAACTCTTCCAGGATACGAGCGAAGAGGAGTATGACCGAGTCATGGCCGGTAATGTCAAGGGGATGTACCTGCTTACGCAACAGGCATTGCCACTCTTGCGTAAGCAGGGCGGCAGCATTGTGAATGTTTCTTCCGATGCCGGTGCGCGCGGCAATTTATTATGCAGCGCTTATTGCGCGGCAAAGGGAGCGGTCAATGCTTTCAGCAAAGCGTTAGCGCTCGAACTCAGTCCGTATAAAATCAGGGTTAATTGCGTAGCTCCGGGGGATGTCGATACGCCGCTGGTTGAGGCGCAACTGGCAGGCTGCGACGACAAGGCTGCAGCGCGGCGCGATATGGCGGCCGTATATCCGCTAGGCCGGATCGGACGTGCGGAGGAGGTTGCAAAGGTCATCGCGTTCTTAGCTTCTGAAGAAGCGTCCTGGGTCAGCGGCGCGATATGGCCGGTGGATGGCGGCCTTTCGGCTTGCTAAATAAGGAGGAATGACCATGCTGAAACAAAGCGTAAGCGCGGTTTTGCTTTTCTGCCTCACTTTTCTGCCGCTGGCCGGCTCAGTGCCGAAAGCGGAGGCGGCCAGCTTCGGCCAACAACTCCTCTATGCAGGGGTAGCATACAAATTGATTGACTATCAATTGAACAATATCAACGAAAATGGGCAGAAAGACATGCTGCGCAGCAGCCAGAAGCAAACGGGCGTATATGAAAATGAAGCTGCAACAGAGCGTGTAAAAGCGATTGTTGGACGCTTGAAAGCATCCGGCGGAATAAAAGCGGATTATGCAGTCTACGTTAATCCGGAAGAGGATATGAATGCTTTTTGCACGCTTGGACATGTGATCAGCATCAATCGCGGTTCACTGGAAAAGACAAATGATGCGGAGTTGGCTGCAATGATTGCGCATGAAATGGGGCATGGCGAGGGGAAGCACCCGGTTAAGGGGACGATGAAAATGATTAGCGTGGCATTGGCGGTCGATCTTTATTTAACAGCGAATGAAAACAATATGAGTTATGTTTTAGGTGCTGTTGCCGATAATTATATTAACAATGAAGTGATTACAATGGAGCAGGAGTGGGAAGCCGATAATCTCGGCTTTGACTATGCGGTGCGCAGCGGTTACAATCCCGGCGGTTCGGCGGCGTTGATGTTAAAGATGCGTTCCTTGTACGGTGAATTGCACAAAGAGGGGTTAGTGCGAGTAATCAATCCTAACAATCATCCTAAAATGTCGGACCGGGTCCGTAATTTTGCACAGCGCCTGACGGCGTATAGCAACGGACATATTGTGATTAATGCGGAAAAAACGCTCCTCGTTAACGGAAAAGAATGGGTGACGCCGACGAAGAGCGGTGAATATCTCGCGGGAGAACGGGCGTTTTTAATTGCGGGGAATCTTGCGAGTGCGTTTCATAGCGGAGTCACTGATGCCGCATATCTCGGCGAAGACGGCTCTATTTATCTGGGGCGGCAGGCGGTCATGACCCCGCTCGATGGCGACGGCAATGCGGAAGAACTTGTCAGCCGTTTAAATCTGATTCTTGGTAAAAACTCCTGACAATTTCCATCTTGCGTGGTTATAAGAAAGGATATGAGGCAGAAACATGTTGCAATGTGCAAATTTGTCTAATTATAGCTCGGATCAGGCTGTCATTGCCAATGATCCGCAGGTACTGCAGTGTTTTTTACAGCAGCATTGTTTGGACGGATTGGAAATGATGTTTTGCGATCCATGGGATGCGCAGGTACACAAAAAAGAGTGGGTGCAGGGCGTGCATCTTCGTTTCTGGCCGAATTGGCTTGATTTCTGGCGCGGCGATAAGAAAGGTTTGGCACGCCAGTTTTCTTCGCAACGTGAAATTAACGAGTATTACGGCGGAGCAAATCGCGCGGAATGGCTGGAATATTTTCGCCGTGATATTCGAACGGCAAGAGAAGCGGAAGCGAAATATCTGGTCTTTCATGTCAGCAATGTCTTACCGGGTGAATTGTTCCATTGGCAGTTCAGCTATTCGAATGAAGAAGTTATCGAAGCGGCCATCGAGGTCGTGAACGAATTGGCAGCCGATATTCCGTCGGAAATGGAATTGTTATTCGAGAATCTCTGGTGGCCGGGCCTGACGCTGCGTAATGCTCGGCAAACGGCCCGTCTTCTAGAGGGCGTCAGGCATGAGAAGACGGGCATCATGTTGGATACGGGACATTTGATGAATACGAATCCGGGGTTGAGCCGCCAGGAAGACGGCGTCGATTTTATTCTCAATACGCTCAAGCAACTAGGGGAATATCGCCAAAAAATAAAAGGGATTCATTTGCATTGCTCGTTGTCGGGGCAATATGTCGAGCAGTCCTGTGAAGCGGCTTTGATGGAAGAAGAGCAAAGTTACGATCTGGAAACGATGATGCGCCATGTCCTGCAGATTGATGAGCATCTTCCCTTTGAAACGGAGCAGGCAAAAAAAATCGTCGATTACGTTGAGCCGGATTATTTAGTGCATGAATTTATGTTTGGCTCGCTGTCAGAATGGGGACGGAAAATTTCACTGCAGCAGCAAGCCTTGGAAAACGCCAATCGAAGCATAAAATCCTCTGCCAACGGATGAAAACGGCGGAGGATTTTTTTGTGCAGTGAAGGAAGCGGAACCGGAATTATTCATCGCATCTTCATAATGTTTTGCTATAGTAAAAGAAAAGTAAGAAGCAGTGCTGTCATAAGGGAGGTCTGATGATGAAAAAAATGACATTGAGGATAGAAGGAATGTCCTGCGGCGAATGTTCGGCGCGTGTAGAAAAAGCGGGACTTCGCTTGCCGGGCGTCAGCCAAGCGAATGTGAATTTGGCAACGGCGCGGCTTAGTCTGGAATATGATCCGCTCTTATTAAATGCAGCGCAGATTCGTGAAAAAATCGAGGCGCTTGGTTACGGCGTCAGCCTAAAGCAGTTAGAGTTTGACCTGCAAGGGATGAGCTGCGCCGCTTGTGCGGCGAGGATTGAGAAGATTGTCAACAAGCAGGCGGATGTTGCGACGGCGAGTGTTAACTATGCGATGGCTAGGCTGAATGTCGAAGGCGGCATGGAGATGGAAGCGGAGAAAATATTGACGGCGATAAGAAAGGCCGGTTTTACTGGGGGATTGAGAGAGGCGGAAAGTGGGGCCGCAGAGCATGAGACCGACAAAGACGCCGTAGCCCGGCAGGCTGAAATTCGGCGGCAGAAACGCTACTTGATGGTGGCTGGCTGTTTCTCTTTCCCACTGGTCGCGGCAATGGCAGCCGATATGTTGGGGTTTGCCTCTTATCTGCCGCGAATTTTCTTTCATTCCTATTTTCAATGGGCTTTAGCGACGCCAGTGCAATTTTACGCCGGATTTCAATTTTACCGTGATGCCTTCAATGCATTGCGGCATGGCGGTGCGAATATGGCAGTGCTCGTGGCGATGGGAACGAGCGCGGCTTACTTTTTCAGCCTGTACCATACGCTAGGCGGACTGGGCATGGCGTATTATGAAACATCCGCCCTCTTGATTACGCTGATTCTGCTTGGCCGGATGTTGGAAGCGCGAGCCAAGGGACAAACTTCTGCAGCGATTAAGAAATTAATGGGACTGCAGGCGAAAACAGCTCTTGTTTTGCGTGATGGTCAAGAGCAGGAGCTCCCCCTTTCGCAAGTGCGATCTGGCGATGTCGTGCTTGTGCGTCCGGGCGAAAAAATCCCGGTCGACGGTGTGGTCATAGGCGGCTTTTCCACGGTTGATGAGTCAATGCTGACCGGTGAAAGTCTGCCGGTGGAAAAAAATGTCGGCGACAAACTTGTCGGCGCAAGCGTCAATCTTCATGGCAGTTTGCGTATGGAAGCGCAAAAAATCGGTAAAGATACGGTGCTGGCGCAAATCATCCGCGTGGTTGAAGCGGCGCAGGGCTCAAAAGCGCCGATTCAACGCCTGGCGGATGTGATCTCCGGTTACTTTGTTCCGTTTGTCGTTGCCGCGTCAGTTGTCACCTTTTTGCTTTGGTATTTTATTTTCAGTCCGGGAGAGTTGACGCAAGCGGTTATGAATGCGACGGCAGTCATGGTCATTGCCTGTCCTTGTGCGCTGGGGCTGGCGACGCCGACATCCATTATGGTTGGAACCGGACGGGCTGCTGAAACAGGTATTTTGTTTAAAGGCGGCGAGCAACTGGAAAAGGCGCACCGTGTATCGGCGATTATCCTCGATAAAACGGGAACAATTACACACGGCAAACCGGAATTAACGGAGGTGATTTTGTACAATGAAAAGTTGACGGAAGACGAGTTGCTTGCGCTTTTGGGCGCAGTGGAACGTTTGTCGGAACATCCGTTGGCGAAAGCAGTTGTGGAAGGCGTGAAAAAACGCGCGATTGCACTGCTTTCTGACGTCGAAGACTTTCGGGCATTGCCGGGCGGCGGCATCGTCGCAAAACAGGCCGGGCAATGCGTTGCGCTTGGTACGAGAAAATTGATGGCGGAACAAGGCGTGGATTTTGCATCTTGTATAGCCAACGCGGAAAGGCTGGAAGAAGAGGGGAAGACTGTCATTTTTGCTGCCGTTGACGGAAAAATAGCAGCGCTCTTGGCTGTAGCCGATACGGTGAAAGAAACGTCAAAGGCTGCCGTGACCGAACTGAATCGATTGGGCATTGAAGTTTGGATGGTAACCGGCGATAATCGGCGTACGGCCCAAGCCATTGCCGACCAAGTCGGAATCAGAAATCTCATGGCTGAAGTATTGCCGGAAGATAAGGCGGAGCAAGTGCGGGTGTTGCAGCAACAGGGCAAAATCGTTGCCATGGCGGGTGACGGGATCAATGATGCGCCGGCGTTGGCGCTGGCGGATGTCGGCATTGCGATGGGGACGGGAGCGGATATTGCAATGGAAGCGGGCGATGTCACGTTGGTGCGCGGCGACCTGAAGGGCATTGCGGCCACCATTCAAATAAGCCGCGCTACGATGAAGAATATCCGGCAAAATCTCTTCTGGGCGCTGCTTTACAATGTAATCGGGATTCCGATTGCGGCTGCAGGCTGGTTGTCGCCGGTGATTGCCGGTGCGGCAATGGCGTTTAGTTCGCTCTCTGTTGTGAGCAATGCGTTGCGTTTACGACGCATGCCGCTGTGAAAGGAAAAGTTGTTGACAATGTTACAATGAAAATGTTAAAATCTAAAATAATTACATATGGCGTAACGCTCTTATCAAGAGAGGTCGAGGGACTGGCCCGATGACACCCGGCAACCGGCAGCAATGCAGTGGTGCTAAATCCAGCAGAACGATAGGTTCTGGAAGATGAGAGGAAGGCAGATGAAAATCACAGCCCTTTCCTCGGAAGGGGCTGTTTTTATTTGTGGAAAAGAGTGTTGCTGCCCGAAAGGGGTATTAAATGAAAAAGAATGTAGCCGATATTCGTAATTTAGCTGGCAGCGAGGAAGAGGTCGTGATTGTGATTCGCAATGGCAGTGTGGTTCATTTTTCGCAGCGCAAAGTGGAGAAAAATGCTGTCGAATGGTGGAAAGAAGAATGTCTTAGCACGTCTGCGCCGCTCTTGCAGCGTACTGGCGAGGCGGCCCGCTAAGCGGTTTTTTTGTTGCTGAAAAACGTAAGGGATGTAGGAGGAAGACGCTGCGTTTATTTAGCAAATAAAAAGGGCCGAAGAATGTGTTGCTATTCGTGTGAATAAACTGCCGTTGTCGTCGATCCTTTTCTCCTGGTATGAACAAAAAGCAGCAGCGATCTTGCTCACGCTCTTGCAGCTAGTCATGGCGCGACATATAATAGGAGTAAAATAAACGGAGGAGGAACGGCATGCCTAAAATTACCAGCCGAGCGAAGCGGTTACGCATTTATATTGGCGAAAGTGATCGCTGTCAGGGAAAACCGCTCTTTCAGGCGATTGTGGAAACGGCGAAGCGCTTTGATATTGCCGGTGCGACCGTATTTCGCGGCTTGATGGGATATGGTGCGCATAGCCGGATTCATACGGCTAAGATTATTGATCTTTCATCCGATTTGCCAATTTTGGTCGAGATTATCGACAGCGAGGAATATATACAGAAATTACTGCCGTATTTGGATGAAGTGGTGCAAGAGGGCTTGGTAACCATCGATGATATCGAGGTCATCAAATATGGCAATCAGCCGCTTGCGCGGGTTTGAGCATCGAAAGGATTAAAAGATGAATAACTGGCAACACCTATTGATTATTGCAGTTGGAGGCGGAATTGGCTCAGTTTCTCGCTACCTGACATCGCAGTGGCTTGCGCAGCGCCTGGGACCGTTTTTCCCTTATGGAACATTGGCGGTAAACGTAATCGGTTGTTTTATTATTGGCTTGTTTATGACATTTGCAACAGAGCGGTTTATCATCAATCCGCTTTGGCGATTACTGATTACCGTCGGCTTTCTCGGCGGTCTTACCACTTTTTCGTCGTTCAGTTATGAAACGATAAAAATGTTGGAAGAGGCCGAATATTTACTGGTTCTGGCCAACGTGTCTTTAAATTGTCTGATTGGTTTTAGCGCGACTTGGGCGGGCATGCTCGTGGCTCGGTCACTATAGTTTTGTGCTTCCTTAGTAAAAACAGGTCGATGACGGTTACGTCATCCGACCTGTTTTTTGTCCTTTAGCGAGACTGCGCATTGCTCGGCGGAAGAGGAATCTGAATTATACAGCGGAAACCTTGATTTTCATGGCTGGAGACATCGATGCGGCCATGAAGTTTTTGTACGACCAGATTATGGACAATGTGCATGCCGAGTCCGGTGCCGCTGGTTCGTTTGGTTGTGAAAAACGGATCAAAAATCCGCTTTAGCACTGCGCTCGTCATGCCGCGGCCGTCATCTTGATAAGAAAGAGTAAGCAGATGCGCAGCTTCATCTGCGGTCACGTTAAGCGTAATTGTGCCGTTATCGTCTGGCTGATAAGCATGGAGTAGTGAGTTGCTGATTAGATTGGTGATGATTTGTGAAAAAACGCCGGGATAACTATATAAATGCAAAGAGGGCGGACAATCGACGCTTACGGTGATCTTCGTCTTCTTTAGCGCAGGATGAAGGCTAAGCAGAATGCTATGCAAATACTCGTCAAGATTAAAATCACGTTCCTGTTCCGAGGTTTGATCAACCGCCACCTGCTTGAAGCTTTTTACCAGTTCTGCCGCTCGTACCAGATTCAGATGGATGATTTGGCTGCTTTCCTGGCAAGTTTCAATGAACTTTTCTACATCGCTCTTGCGCAACGCCGTAGTCTGAAACAAGCGGGCAAAATCGTCTGCTTGCTGCGAGAGGAAAGAGACGGCGGTGATGCCAACGCCGACCGGCGTGTTGATCTCATGTGCGACGCCGGCGACTAATTCGCCAAGTGCCGCCATTTTTTCCTGGCGTAATAATTCCGTTTGCGTGTTGCGCAGCTCATCCAATGTTTGCGAGAGTTCTTCGTTTGTGTCAGACAGTTTTTGCTCGGCTGACTTTAAATCGGTTATATCGCCCATTGTAAGAAGAAAAGAAAGGATTTGTCCGAGCGAATTGCGAATCGGCGAGATGACGATCAATCCCCAATAGGCGAGACCGTTTTGGCGCTGCAAAAACAATTCGCAGCGCTGTTCACACGGCGGATTAAGCAGTGACCAAAAAGGACGCCATAGCTTTTCAAAACTTGTCGAACCATGAAGGTTCAAATCTTGCAGCTTCGAAGCCTGCTCTCCTTTTAACTGCAGTAAGTCATAACCGGAAACTTGGCAGAAGTTATGGTTGACGTATTCGATTTTTCCAGCGATGTCGGAGATTAAGATGGCATGCTCGCTCTGTTCGATCGCCTGCCAGAGTTTTCGTATCTCAGCAGAAGAGCGCGCTTCTACTTTTTGAGCGCTGCGCAGGCTGCTGTAGCGCATAAGCAGCAAAATGATGCTGCCGGAAAAAAGCAGATAGCCCCAATAGGCCCACCCGCTTTTCCAGGGCGGCATACTGATAAAAATTTGCAGCTTTAACTCTTCTTCGGTCCATATGCCGTCGCTGTCGGTTGCCTTGACCCGAAAAGTGTAGTTGCCGCCGTCGAGATTTGTGTAACTGGCAAAACGGCGCGTGCCCGCATCCACCCAATCAGAGTCGAAGCCATCGAGGCGATAAGCGTATTTTATCTTTTCCGGCGACATATAGTCGAGTGCGGCATATTCGAGGGAAAAATAGTTATCTTTGTAAGATAGGTCGATTTTGACAGGCTCGGTACTGCTTAATGCCAGCGGAATTTCACGGTCAAAGACTTTGAAGCGAGTCAGGATAACTTTTGGCGCGAATTTTTTCTCATGTATGGTTTCGGGGGCGAACCGGTTAAGACCGTTTTGGCCGCCGAAATAAAGATCGCCGTTTTGACTTTGGCTGTAAGCTCCCAGGTTGAATTCATTGCCTTGCAGGCCGTCAGAAGCGGTGAAAATGTGATATGTGTTGCTGGCGGGAGTGAATTTCGTCAAACCGCGATCGCTGCTTAACCAAAGATTGCCTTGCCGGTCTTCCAGCAAGCCTAACAAAATATTGCTGCTAAGGCCGTCTTTTTGCTGATAGGCGATAAAAGCGTCTGTAACCGGGTCATAGCGGTTTAAGCCGCCGCCCCAGGTGGCGATCCACAGATTACCAAGCTTGTCCTCGTGAATGGCGGTAATATTTGAGTTGCTCAGGCTGTTTGGGTCGCGGTAGTCGTGTTTATAGCGGATAAACTCTTCACGGCTCCGATCAAAGCGGTTTAGTCCGTCGCTGGTTCCGACCCATAAAATGCCGCGCCGGTCAAATGTGATGGATTGGACATAATTGTTGCTTAAGCTGTTAGGGTCGTGAAGGTTATAGCGATAAGGCGTAAAAAGGCCGCTGACAGGATCGTAAAGAGTAAGTCCGCCTCCACTTGTGCCGATCCATAACTTTCCGGAAGGGTCGGGATAAAGAGTGCTGATATTGTTATGCGTCAACGTGTTATAAACGGCGGGATCATGCAGCAAGGTAGCAAAAGAGCCGTCGTTTTGGAGAAGGGAAAGGCCTGCCGGCGTACCGATCCAAAGCGTGCCGCGGTTATCCTGGGCCAACGCATTGATTTGACTGTGCGGGAGGCTGCTTAGATTGCCCCGTTGATGGAAAAGAGAATGGACCAGTTTTTTTGCCTGGTCGATATGGTTTAGACCATTTTGCGTACCGATCCAAAGCGTGCCGTCAGGCGCTGTGAGGATGGATCTGACGTGATTGTCGCTTAGCTGAAAAGCTGGAGCGGCGCTTCGGCCGTACCAGATAAAGGGGTTTTGTCTTATTTTCACGATTCCGTTGCCGTGGGTTGCCAGCCAAAGAATCTGCCGTTCATCTTCGAGCAGTGCTGCGATATAATTGCTGCTGAAGCGGTTTTCGTTTTGCGACGCTTCTTGAATGGTTGTAAAGCGTTCTTCCTTGGGATTGAAGAAAATGAGGCCGCCGCCTTCCGTCGCGAGACGGAGGCTTCCGTCGGTTGCAGGCAGTAAAGCGGTAATCATCTCAGATGATGAATTGCCGGACTGCTCGGAATCTTGATTGTACTGGACAAAGAGCCTGGCGGCACGTTGATATTCGAGTAAGCCTCTCTTTGTGCCAAGCCAAAGGCGGCCGGCATGGTCTTCCGCCAACGAAGTTATATGCGGTTGCGGCAGAGCGCTGTAAACTTTTTTTCTCTCGTTTGCATATAAAAGGCGGCTGTATTCTGCGGTGTAACGTTCGAAACTGCTCGAATCAGGATGAAAAAGATTCAAACCGTCTTCTGTGCCGATCCAGAGAAAGCCGCTATGATCTTGAAAGATCGTCGTAATGCGGTTGTTGCTAAGTGTGCTTAAGTTGTCCGAAGCATGAAGAAAACGGATGAAACGATCGCTCGACGGTTGCATGAGATTTAAACCGTCTTGGCTGCCGAACCAAAGATTTCCCTGCATGTCATCATACATTACGCTGATGGCATCGTTGCTGAGACTTGAGGGGTCGAGAGGATCATGGCGCCAGACGGTGAAATTATCGGTGATGCGATTGAAACGGGCTAAGCCGCCCGAAGTTCCAACCCAGATGGTGCCGTTTCGATCCTGATGCAATGATAAAATGGCATCACGCGGTAAAGAAGTCTGCGCCATGCGATCATATTTATAAATATGAAAGGAGTAGGCGTCGTAAACATAAAGTCCGTCTAACGTTCCGAACCACATCAGTCCGGAGAGACGGTCCTTTAACAGGCAGGTAATCCAATTTTGCGACAAGCCTTCACGACTGGAAATGGTTTCGCTGATATAGTTTTCGGAAAGCGATGGAGCCGGCTGCATGAAAACTCTATCGGTCGCGTAGAGCGAGAAAAAAATGAAGAAGCTCAAGAAAATCGAACAGCGTTTAAAAAAAACGGTTTTCATATCGGAGCCTCCTTTATCACATTGGAAAATAAAATGGAACTATATTGAAAATTTCGACATCTCGCACTCCTTTCCTGCCGAAAGGATCAGATTGCTAATTATAGTGAAGCAAGAAAAAAAGCTTTTTTTTAATAGTAGGGAGGATTATAATATTTGTTGTACTATAATTATGAGCTGAAAGGATGAGAATCACGATGATGGGGAGAGCTTTAGTTGCTCAGGGCGGTGGGCCCACGGCAGTCATTAATCAAACTTTAGTCGGCATCATTGAAGAAGCCCGTCGCTGGCCGCAAATCACCGGCATATACGGGGCGCTGCATGGGGTCGAAGGGTTAATCCGCGAAGAATTGGTTGATTTGAGCCAAGTCAGCAGTCATAATCTGGCCGAAGTTGCAGCAACTCCTTCTTCGGCATTGTTCTCTACGCGCGCCAAACCGGACGAGGAGTATTGCCGGAAAATCTATCGCGTACTGAAAGCGCATGATATCCGTTATTTCTTTTATATCGGCGGCAATGATTCATCGGATACGGTTCGTATTCTCAGTCGTCAGGCGCAGGCGGACGGATATGAGTTTCGCGCCATACATGTTCCGAAGACGATAGACAATGACCTCTTGGTTACAGATCATACGCCGGGCTTTGGTTCCGCAGCGCGCTTTGTTGCGCAGGCTTTTGCCGGAATGAATCTGGATATGCAGGCGATGCCCGGCGTTTATATCGGCGTCGTCATGGGACGCCATGCCGGTTTTCTAACGGCTGCGGCTGCGGCAGCACAGCGCTGTGCAGGTGATGGCCCGCACTTGATTTGTCTGCCGGAACATGTGTTCAAGATGGAAGACTTTTTGGATCAGGTTGAAGCGGCTTATAAAAAGCATGGTTATTGCGTTGCGGCGGTGTCCGAAGGGATACGAGATGAAGCGGGGCAACCCATTCTTTTGCAATTAATGCAGGATGCCGAACGCGATGCACATGGCAATGTCACTTTGTCAGGAACCGGAGCGCTCGGCGATTTGCTGGCTAAGGCGGTAAAAAAGCGGCTGGCTATTTCTCGTGTACGCGGCGATACGTTCGGTTATCTGCAACGTTCCTTTTTAGGTTGCGTGTCGGATACCGACGCGCAAGAGGCGCGTGAAGCGGGCGAAAAAGCGGTGCAATTCGCAGTGCATAGTGATGCGGATGGTTCCATCACACTGCATCGCATCGGCAATTATCGGATCGAATATCGCCTGACGCCGCTTGATGAACTGGCTGGTAAGACAAAATATATGCCGGAAGAATTTTTATTGCGCGATCAATTCCATGTTACGGAAGCCTTTCGGCGTTACCTGGAGCCGTTACTGGGAACGAAGGTGCCGGAAGTTGCTGCATTGCAGGCGCCGCGTGTCGCTAAAAAACTAGGCTGAAAAGAACGAGAGGGGCTGTCTTAGATAGCGTTCGCTAGCTAAGGCAGTCCCTCTCGCCGTGTAATGGAGTCTTACATTTGCCGCGCGAATGACCAAAGTGCGGCTGTACCAAAGGCGGCGATCACAACCGCTGCGAGATATTGCAGATTTTGCAGGCTGCGCACGGTTAAACGTTGACGAGACCAGGCGGCGAGTGAGCTAAGCAACAGCCACCACAGCAAGGAACCGGTGAAAATGCCAAACACGAAACTGAGTGTGACAGAAAGGTTTTCTGCTTCGATAATGCCGACGCTGGCGAACAGGGCCGCAAAAGATAAAATAGTCATCGGGTTGGTCAGCGTTAAGGCAAACGATGAGGCGGCTGCGTGCCAATAATTGGAAGAGTCGGTTCGTTTGCCGTCAATATCCGGCGTATGTGAACGGAAAAATTGTCCGGCCAGATAAAGAAGAAACAGGCCGCCAAGTCCCTGCAGCCAGGCTTGACTGAGTAGGATGAAGCGGTGTAGCGCTGCGAAACCAAAAGCGGCGGCTATGCAGTATAACGCATCGGCTGACGCCGTGCCGACGCCGGTGTAAAATCCGTGCCAGAATCCACCCGAAAGGGAACGGCGAATGCATAAGATTCCGATCGGTCCGAGTGGAATAGCAATCGAGAGGCCTAGTAAAACACCCTTGAACCAAATCCATTCCATCATGCATCATCTCCTAACGGCAGACGCGGATTTTCTTTGCTGGAAGAAAGGATCACCGTGGTCCGCGTGCTCGATATGCCCGGCAATGATTTTAAAGTCTCGCTGAGGAAGGTCTCCAGTTCGGCGGTTGTGCGACAGCGAACCTTAAGAATGTAATCCGCTTCGCCGGCGACGTGATGGCATTCCATCACCAGCGACTGTGTTTGCGTCAAATGGAGAAAGTCGTTGCGATAGCGTGGGTGTTCGAGCGTTACCGAAATGAAAGCGGCCACACTGCAACCGAGCAAGAGTGGATTGCCAAGCGCGGCATATCCGGAGATGACGCCCGAATCTTCAAGCTTGCGTACCCGTTCGGCAACCGCTGGCGGAGTCAGACCGACAATGTTCGCCAGTTCGGCCCAGGTTGCCCGACCGGACTGCAATAAGTGGCGGAGGATTGACCAATCATTTTTATCCATACAAACACTTCTTTCGTTAGTTATTTCGCCAAAATATTTCTTTTAATAAGAATAATAATACTAAAAGCAATTATTAGCAAGAATATCTTTGCGAGAGTCGATTTTTGCAAAGAGAAAATACTCTGTGCGTGACAAATTTTAAGATGTATTTTTATAAGACGGCAGGAAAGAAAGTGGTGGACGGGGAATGTTTCTAACCATTGTCGTCTTGGGAGGGTAGGAGAATAAATGATAACGATCATATTGTTACTTGTTATGGCCAGTATTCCGTTGCTGCTGCTTCAAGCAGCAAGAAAAAGAGCGCGTAAAGAATCAAACTGGAAAATCTATGCGATCATGGCAGGACTGTTGATGATCGGTATGGTGGCAGCGAAAATTTTGAATGTCATATGAAGTTACGCTGAAAAGAGCAACGATATGTCTGGGGATGCAGGAGTGTATTTGTTTTGTTAAAATATGAACGGCCCTATGAAGTGTTTGAAAATGAAGCCGCCTGGTCGCAGATGCGTTTTTGGTTGGAGGATTTAGGCGGAGAGTTAACGGGAAAATTGGAAGGTGGCTTGGCAAAGCATTATGGAATGCCGGCAGAGTTGGTGCGCTTTCATGCACCCTGTCAAGCGGATGGTGTGCCGGATTTTGTGCAGGTGAAGGCGCTAATCGACCAATATTGCCATTATGATTTGCATCGTAGCGGTTCTTTTTTATTAATCGGCGTCAAGGCATGGGCCTTTTCGATGCCGCATGTTATGAATGTGTTGCCGGAAATGCTGCGCCAAATTTTTGTGTTGCCGGAAGAAGAAAAATTGCCGTTTATTGCCGGCTTTGAAGATGGCTTTCGTGATCTTCAGGTGGATGTGGCTTTATCGCGTTTTTGATCAAGGAGTGTCGACGGCGTCCCTGTTTTGGCAGGGACGCCTTTGCCTGTTATAATTAAGGAGAAAGGGGCTGGAGTCAATGAAAAAAATAGTGGGAATAATGGCGGTCTTATGGATGCTCTGTCCGACGTTAGGGATGGCAAGCAATGCGGTTCAGTTGGCGGATGCGATCGAATGGCCGGCCACGATGAAAGCGTACGGCGGAAAGCTGCTTCTATCCGATAGTCCGGAAACGGTTTATGGCGAAGGCGTACTATATCAGGACACGGTAGTTGGCGAGGCACGCTTGTTTTTTCATCATGTCAATGCGAATGACAAGCCGTGCCGGATTGCAGTGATCGTTGAAAATCAGGGGATGAAGACGGCCAAGGTGCAAGTCTTGCAACAAGGCCTTGGCGGTCCGGGGCTTGATTTTTTGGTTGTCGGTAAGCAGGCGCAAATGGATTATTTAAAAGGCGGCAATATCTATCAGTTTGAAGTTCCGGGACGAAGCAGCTTGTCGATGTCGCCGCGTCTTGATCGGATGGTCGTGGAAACAAATGCCTTGGTGAATGGAATTTTTGATTTTAAGACAGACCGGCCGGTTCGTATCCGTGTATTAATGATGCCTGCCGAAGCCAATCCGATTCGTTTTGCCTATCTGGCACAAGTGCTGCCGGCGGATCAGTACCGTTTGCGCGGTACTTTCGAAGGCAAGGACCGCTTGATTACCTTAGCCAAACCATATAATGCGAAGATTCCCTGGCCGGTTGCCGTTACATTGGCTGATAACAAGCTGGATCCGTATCAACGAGGCATAGACGCAACGGACGGAAGCAGTACGGTTAATTATGGAAACTATGGCGTGGTTTATAAAGTGCAATGGGATGCAAGGCCGGGCGATACGCTGAATTATTATTTGAATCCGCGAGGCGGCGAGTATGCTGGAGGCTTGGGCATCAAATATAAAGAACGCAAGATCCAAGTGCCGACTCCGGCAGACCGTTTGTTTTTCGGGACTTCAACAGTTAAGGAAAGTGAACTTATCGGCACGTATGAAGGCGGTCAGCCCGTGTGGTTCACGTTCAGTCCGCCCGGTGCGTCGAATTTGCCGGTGCGTTTGGTTGTAGAACCAAGCGGTAAGTAAAGAAACAACGAAAAAAGAAGATCCCGCTAATCGTGTGGGATCTTCTTACATGAGCAAGGCTGTTACTCGCCTGAGGAAAGATGTTTGGCGAAGGTATTAAGCTTTCCTGCGACGGTGTTGATTTCCTGTACCGTACCGGCAACTTCGGTAACTGCGTTTGCAATCTGCATAATGACCGCGTCAATGTGTTTCATTTGTTCATGCGTGTTGCCGCCGTCGGTTTGGATGGCATGAATAATGTCTTCCACTTTTTTAATGGAATCAGAGCTGGTAGTAGCAAGTTTACGGATTTCTTCGGCGACTACGCTGAAGCCTCGTCCTAATTCGCCAACGCGGGCGGCTTCAATTGCCGCATTCAAGCCGAGCAGGTTTGTTTGGCTTGAGACGCTTTTAATCAAGCCGAGCACTTGATCCGTTTCTTTAATGCGGACTTGTGAGTCGTCGGTGCTGTTTGTCAATAAGCGGCTGACGGAAGCGGTTTCCTCGGCTTGAGCCGATATTTCCTGTGTCGCTTGTGCGAGACGAGTGATTTGGCTGTTAAGCAAGTCTGCCATTTCCATCAGTTCATCCTGCTGCTCAGTGGTTGTATCGACGCAGACTGCGCCTTGCACTTCGCCGCGGTCGTTTACGAGCGGCAAAGCCACGGCGATAAATGCTTCGCCATACAATTCTTTGCTGCCGCGCAAAACGATGCGCCGGGATTCGTGGATGGCTTGGTACATCGCGCTGCCTGGCTTTATGCTTGTTCCGGGGGCGATTTTAAGATCTTGTTTTTTGCTGGGCAGGTATTTGAGGAATTTTTCTCGATCCGAAATCATAATGCTCACATCGTTGACGAATAATCGTTGGATTTGAGGTAGTACGCAGAGAAATGATTCAAGCATAGTTTGTTCTCCTCCCGAGCACATAATGAATATACGTTCGTGCTCACGGGGAAAAATCCTGCAAGTGAGATGAAAATGAAGGAATTTTTAGACGGTTTTGAATTTTAGAAAACGAAAATAAGGGGGAAATAAAATGCCGCAATTATTATTTCGTGGAATCACACAAGAGCTTGTTGCAAAAACCAGCAAAGGACTGGTGGATGAATTAACCGAAATTATCGGTTGTCCGCGCGATTACTTTACGCTGGAATGTTGTTCCAGTCAATTTATCTCGGATGGTGAAACCGTTGCGGGAACGCCGCTTGTCCAGGTGAATTGGTTTGACCGCGGGCAGGAGACACAGGACCGGGCTGCGCAAAGCGTGACGCGTCATTTGCGTGACGCAGGGTGCCAGAACGTAGACGTGTACTTCGTCGCATTAAAAACAAATTGCTATTATGAAAATGGCGAGCATTTTTGAACGAGTTGCCATGAATAGCGGGCGATTAAGTGAGTTTTTCGGCAATACTGAATACACTATTAATAAGCGATGCTGTATACATTTCGCTTATGGTATCGTACAATAGATTCGAAACTACGGCATGGTAGCCAGCTGCTGCCGCCTAGAGAAATTAGATTGGCGAAGGAGTGCGTAGAGAAGATGGAAAAAGCAGTACAAACAGGCAACACAGTTCCGGTAGGCGTTTCGGCTCGTCACGTTCATCTGTCCCAAGCCCATTTGGATATATTGTTCGGTGCGGGGTATGAATTAACGGTGAAAAAAGAACTTTCTCAACCGGGCCAATATGCTGCGCAGGAACGCGTGGATTTGGTCACTGAAAAAACGACGCTGAAAGGCGTCAGTATTTTAGGTCCGGTACGCAAGCAAAGTCAGGTTGAAGTTTCCTTGACGGATTCTTTGAAATTAGGATTGAAGCCGCCGGTTCGCGATTCGGGCGATCTCAAAGAGTCGCCGGGCATGACGCTTGTCGGCCCGAATGGCAGTGTGGTTTTGACTGAGGGCGTCATTGCCGCTTTCCGCCATATCCATATGACGCCGAAAGATGCAGCGCAATTTGGCGTGAAAGATAAGGAAATCGTAAAAGTTCGTTGCAACGGCCAACGTGGCCTGACATTTGATAACGTGTTGATTCGCGTACATGAGCAATATGCACTCGAGATGCATATTGATACGGATGAAGCAAATGCCGCTATGTGCAAAACTGGCGACCAACTGGAAGTCATTAAATAAATAGTTTTAACAGGGACTGTGTCGGACGAAAGTTTGGATGCGGTCCTTCCTTTTTTACTGCTTGATTTTAGCCGGCACAGGAGTCGTTTGGCGAACGTCGAAAGGTAATAAAGGAGAAGAAGTGAGTAAAGGAATGTGAATGTGTTGGAAGAGAAAAAAGAGGCGCTGCATTATTTAAATCAAGGAAGAAAAATTTTATTGGGCGCGTTGCTCGCTTTTTTAAGTGGCATCACGATCTTACTTTTATTTGCCAAGACGATTTTAGTCATGCTGTTTATTACCCTATTTCTCTATTTGTTGTTAGAGCCAATGGTTGCTTGGCAGGAACGGTCTATGAAACGGGGAACGGCATCGGCTTTGGCCATTCTTTTTTTTATCGGCGTATTGCTTTTGCTTGCGGCAGGAACCGTTCAGTCGGTCATACCGGATTTAAGTAATTTCGGCAAAGAGTTTCCCGGCAGTATCAGCCGCTTTGATCAACAAGAATGGCTGGACTTGTTGCCGAAGGAGATGGCGGAATATGGCAAAGAAATGCTCAAGGAAGCGACTGGAATTGCTGTTTCTTTAGTTAAACAATCCCTGGTTCCTTTATTGAAAACCTTTTCCAGTCTGGTAGAAATGATTGCAATCCCGATTCTGACTTTTTATCTGCTGAAAGATGGAGCCAAGCTTTGGCAGGCGACGGCTAATCTTTTGCCGGTTTCGGTTGTGGCGGCGATGGAACCGCTGGGGATCGATTGTCTAAAAGTCTTGAAAGCCTACATTCGTGGACAGGTGCTGATTGCATTTTTTGCCGGCAGCGTCGTATTTCTTGGCAGCCTGGCGTTTGGATTACCGCATGGTGCAGTGTTGGCGCTGGTTTCGGCTGTTTCGGAGTTTGTGCCGGTGATTGGAACTGTAATCGCCACCGTGCCTGGCGTATTAGTGGGCTTGATGGAATCGCCGCAATTGGCACTAAAAGTGCTGCTTTTCTATGTTGTTTTACTGAAGGTCAATCATAATTTTATTTATCCCAAGGTAGTCGGCGATGCAATTCGCGTTCATCCGCTGGTGATCCTGTTGGCGATTTTGCTTTTTGGCACGCTGTTTGGCGTGATAGGGATGCTGTTTGCCGTGCCTAGCATGGCGGTTGGACGAATTTGGTTGCATCATTTTGCTGAACGACGCAATTTGTTGTAGAAGAAAGGAAATGACATAATGAAATTGACAGGGAAGCATTTGGCAGGGATGACGTTTTTATTGCTTTTCTTTTTGGCTTGTCCTACGTCTGGGAACGCTGCTCCAGAATGGGTTCGTCAATTTGAAGGCGGACAGGAGTATCGATTGGGCAACGGGTTGAAGGTCATTTTGTTTTCGGATGAATCGAAGCCGGTAGCGACCGTTAACATCACTTATCTGGTTGGCTCACGTCATGAAGGTTATGGAGAACGCGGCATGGCGCACATGCTCGAACACATGATGTTCAAGGGCTCATTGCTGCATCCGGATATTCCGGCTGAATTGGCGAAACATGGCGGCCAGGCGAACGGAACTACCTGGTATGACAGGACTAACTACTATGAGGTGCTGCCGGAAGGGGACGAACATTTGGCTTGGGCGCTCAACCTGGAAGCAGATCGTATGGTTAATTCGGCGCTGCGGGGCGAAGACTTGGCGAAAGAGATGACTGTGGTTCGCAATGAATGGGAGGCGGGGGAAAATCGTCCGTTGCGTGTATTGCGGCAACGAATTTTTTCCACGGCGTATTTATGGCATAACTATGGGCAGGATACCATTGGCGCACGCTCGGATCTGGAAAATGTATCGGTTGAAAGATTGAAGACGTTTTACCGGTATTACTACCAGCCCGATAATGCCGTGCTTGTTATTACCGGGAATTTTAAGCCGGAACGGGCGCTGACGCTTGTTGATGCCAGCTTTTCTGGGATTGAAGCGCCGAAGCGGACGCGTGAAGAGACCTATACGTTAGAACCTGCACAGGATGGTGAAAGGCAGGTCGTTTTGCGGCGAGTCGGAGATGTCCCGGCGTTGGGGCTGGCCTACCATATACCGGCCGCAGCGCATCCGGACAATGCAGCGCTGTGTGTATTGGCGCAAATTCTTGATGATCAGCCGTCGGGGCGATTGTATAAAGAGCTTGTTCAAACCGGCTTAGTCGCGACGCTTGGCGCATCGGCCTCACGCCTGCATGATCCGGGATTGTTTGAAATTTACATGACCGGAGGAAAAACACCGTTGCTTTTGCGTGAGAAAACGCAGGCGGCGCTTAATGCGTTGGCGAAGACAGCGCCAACGAAAGTGGAAGTGGAGCGGGCAAAAAAAAAACTTAACGAACGAGTTGACTGCGCTGATGCGGTCGCCGGAAAAATTCGGCATTCAACTTTCGGAATCCATTGGCAGCGGCGATTGGCGATTGTTTTTTCTCTATCGCGATCAAGTAGCCGCGGTAACGCCGCAAGACGTTAAGCGAGTTGCCGGTCTGTATCTGGTGACGGATAATCGGACGAGCGGAGAATTTCAGCCGGTAGTCCAAGCTGCAAAAGTTGAAATACCAACGCTTGGCGATTTGATGCCGCAGTTGGAACGCCTGAAAGAAGGCGCGACAATGAAGGCCGGTGAAACGCTTGATTTGACTGCCGAAAAACTCCAAGAGCGTGTTCAAACGCAGGCGATGCTGCCGGAGCGAAAGATATCTGTCTTGCAGAAGGCGACGAAAGATGACCTGGTCAGCATCAGCCTCAAACTGCATTTGGGCGATGAAAGAAGTTTGTATGGACAGGGGAAAAAGAATGTCGCATTGGCTAAGCTTTTAATGCGCGGCACGCAAAAACATAGTGAAGCGGAAATAAGCGATTTGCTGGCGCGTTGGCAGGCCGAACTGAAAATACAAGGCGGCAAAGATTATATAGCGGTTGATTTGCAAGTGCCGCGGGAAAATATGGGCAGTGCGATGGCCTTGGTCGGAGAAATGCTGCGCCAGCCGAAGCTGGACAAAAAAGAGTGGGGCTTACTGAAGGAACAGTGGCTTAGCCAACTGGAGAGCCGTCGCAATGATCCCCAGACGCTGGCTTTTCAGGCACTGGGCAAACGAAGTGCAACAAAGGATCCTCAGGCGGTCGGATACGTTATGTCTATAGAGGAAGAAATGGCTGCGTTAAAGGACCTTACGGCGCAGCAGCTGGCTGAGTTTCATCAGCGCTTCTATGGCGCGAGTGTGATGGAAGCCAGCGCGGTGGGGGCGGTGACGCCCATGGAAATGAAAACGTTGCTTGCTGATGCATTTGCTGAGTGGGCAAGTCAAGTGAAGCCCAAAGCGGTCTTGGAGGGGTATCGTCCGATTACGCCGGAGAAGGTAAGTATTACGACGCCGGATAAAGAGAACGCGGTACTAATTGGCGGACAGGCCTGGCAATTAAAACGTTCTTCGCCGGATTATCCGGTTCTGTTGTTAGCGAATGAAATTTTAGGCGGAGGTTTTCTTAATTCTCGACTGGCGCTGCGCGTTAGACAGCAGGAAGGTCTCAGTTACAGCGTTGGAAGTCAGGTGCAGGGAGGAAGCCTGACGGATAACGGCAGTTTCTTATTTTACGCGATTTGTGCGCCGCAAAATGTCGCGCGATTGGAGCAAGTGGTGCAGGAAGAACTTGTGCGCATTGCGACAGAAGGCGTCAGCGCTGCTGAAGTGGCGGAAGCCAAAGTGGGAATGCTGAAATCGTTGCGTCTGCAACGGGCTCAGGAGCCGGCCCTGGCAAAGATCATGCTCGACCAACTTTACACGGGCCGTTCGTTTTTGGACACGGCGGAACAAGAAAAACGCTTGCAGGAAATCAGTGCAGAAGAAGTATCGGCTGTATTGCAGCGTTATCTGAAACCGGAGCAACTGGTTGTTATTCGCGCCGGAGACTGGAAACGACAATGATACATATAGAGGATAAAATGTAGAAATTTGCAATTAAATGTAACAAATCTATTAATGGCGACGACGATTCAGACGATATATTTAACAAGGAAGGGGAGAGGCGAAAAAGAAAAGGGGGGGATGGTCATGGTTTCCTTGAAGGCTGAAATCGGTCTCGTCTATGGTCGATATCAAATGACGGTGAAAGACGCGCAACGTTTCGTTGAGTGGCTCTTGGAAAAAGATCATCCATACGGATATTTACTGGCGGGCTATGGTTCAGATAGTCGGGAGTTTAGCGCGGCATGGCTCGATATCGATGAACTCGATGAAAGAGGTTTTGAAGAAATGCAACGCGAATTTTGCCAACGAACGGTATACCATTGAAGGGTAGAGGAAGCTGTCTCGAACAAGCGTTAAACTTGTTGTGAGGCAGCTTTTTTGCTTGCGTGTGCAGCAGCCCTTTTTAAGAGGATAGCAAGAGGGTTTTGTGAATTTTCGGAGAATCATATTAAAAGATGTTGTTATTATCTGAGCATATTTAAGATGGATATGAGGTGCGGAGAAGAAATGAATGCGGCAAAGAAGACTCATCCTAAAAAGAGTTCGATGAATGTCGGCCAATTGCTGGCCGTTTTTGGTGTTTTGCTCATTGCAGTCATTTGGATAGCCGTGTATGTAAAAGTTAATGATGAATTTCGTGCGGAACAAGAAAATGTAATGAGCAACAATGCCAATGTTGCTCGTTTATTTGAGGAACATGTGTTGCGTTCCTTGAGCAGCGTTGATCAGCTTTTGTTGTTATTGAAATGGGAGTGTGAAAAAAACGGCAACAGTGAAAGAATACAGGGTGGACTGGTGATCAATGAATTGACTAACTTGTTGTCAATCGCTGATGAAAAGGGCAATCTCATTTATGCGAGTCAGCGGATGGAACGGTTGGTTAACGTTGCGGATCGCGAATATTTTCAGGTACATGCGCAACAAGCGGATCTTGGACTGACAATCAGCAAGCCTTTGTACAGTCGGATTGCCAATAAATGGGTGATCCAATTGGTGCGGCGCATCGATAAGCCGGACGGTTCTTTCGGCGGACTGGTCATTGCCTCTGTTGACCCCTTGTATTTTGCTAATTTTTACCGGGAGGCTGGTTTGGGGCGAAATGCAGTCGTCGCGCTGATTGGAAACGATGGCGTCATTCGAGCCAGACAATCGGAAGAAGTGATGGACATGGGGCAGGATATCGCAAAAACGCCGTTGTTTGCTAAAATAAAGGAAGCGAAACAAGGTAGTTTTATCGCACCAAGTGTTGTCGATGGCTTGGAACGGATCTATAGTGTACGGGCGGTTAGCGGCTATCCGTTGACCATCACGGTGGGTACGGAAAAAGAGGAGAGCTTAAAAGCTGTCAGTGAGCGGGAGAAAAATTACTATCTGGGTGCGACCGTGGCGAGCATTCTAATCATTGGCTTTATTACCGGTGCGGTGATGATGGCGACGCGTCAACGACGGCAGGCGCAATTTTTGAACTTTTTACACCAGATTTCATTGGGCTTACTCAACAATGTCACGATGGGAGAGTTGTTGGCGCTGATTAATCGCTATTCGGTCGAAGCGATCGGCGCGCAAAATGGTTTCGTTGCTATGCTGGAAAACGATCAATCCATGACCTTAAAGGCGGGGTGCGGCGTATACCAGCGTCTGGCGGGACGGCGTTTGCATCGTGAGGATTACGACGGCGTATTGCAGCGCGTCGCTAGTCAGGGTACGGTGATTACTGTGGATGATGCGCCGCTTTGGAGTGAACAGGCCCGGCGACTTTCCAGCAATGTTTTAATCTCATTGCGCAGTGAAGGCGAAGCCATTGGTTTGCTGCTCCTTTCATTTCCTGGCGAGGAACTAGCCTTTTCTGCGGCGCAGATTGAAGAAACCGAGAAATTTGCGGCATTGGCATCGGTTGCAATCAACAATGCGCGCCTGTATGCCAGAGTCGAAAGTGAACTGCATGAACGCAAGCAAATTGAAGATGTGTTGCGCGAAAAGGAACAATATCTGGATACGCTTTTTGATTCGATGTCAGCCGGAATTTTGGTCATCAATCAACGAAACAGCCGGATTATGGATGTGAATGCAGAAGGATGCCGGATCATTGGTGCGGAGCGAGAGCAGGTGCTTGGTCAGCGAAGTAGTCTCTTTATCGAAAACATTGCCGGCGCGGATAAAGGGAACAATGTTTCGGAAAGTGAATTGAAAACGGTGTCCGGCACGCAAATCCCGATCTTGCAGACCGCAATTCCCGTTGTAATCAATGAAAATCAGTGTTTGCTCATCAATTTTCTTGATATCAGTGACAAAAAACGCTTGGAAAAAGAATTGGCTCGCTTTGACCGCTTGAATTTAGTCGGAGAAATGGCGGCTAGCATTGGTCATGAAGTACGCAATCCGATGACGACGGTGCGCGGTTATTTGCAGTGGCTGTCGGGCAAAAAAGATTACCAGAGCCTGGTTAAATATTTTGATTTGATGATCGAGGAATTGGATCGCGCAAATGCAATCATTACAGAATTTTTATCGCTTGCGAAGAACAAGACCGTCGATTTGAAATGCGGTAATTTGAATGATATTCTTCAACTCTTGCGTCCGCTTATGGAAAGCGATGCACTGCGCGAAGGCAAAAATGTCAGCTTAGAGATGGGTGATGTGGATGAACTTTTATTAGACGAAAAAGAGATCAGACAGTTGATCCTTAATTTATTCCGTAATGCGATGGAGGCGATGGAACCGGGCAAGTCGACGTTGCTGCGTACCTTTGCACAGGGAGAAGGCGTTGTTTTAGAAGTTCGCGACCAGGGGCGGGGAATTCCGCAGAACATCATGGATCAGTTGGGCACGCCTTTTTTTACCACGAAAGAAAACGGCGTCGGCCTGGGACTGTCGGTCTGTTACAGCATTGCGGTGCGCCACAAAGCGACAATTGAAGTGGATACGTCTGAATCCGGGACGATTTTCCGTGTGCGTTTTCCAAAAATAAAGAGTAAGAATAGCGGAAAGGAGGAAACGAAATGAAATATCGCATTGAAAAAGACTCGATGGGCGAAGTGAAAGTGCCGCTTGATAAGTTGTGGGGCGCGCAGACGCAGCGAAGTTTCGAGAATTTTCGGATCGGTACGGAGAAAATGCCGGAAGAACTAGTCGGCGTGATGGGCATTATTAAACGCGCCGCAGCCGAAGTGAATAAAGAATTGGGCGTATTGCCGGCGAATATTGCCGATGCGATTATTGCGGCCTGCGATGAGTTGGCAGAAGGCAAACTGGCTGGGAATTTTCCGCTTTCGGTTTGGCAGACCGGCAGCGGAACGCAATTTAACATGAACATCAATGAAGTCTTGGCAAACCGGGCCAGCCAACTGTTGGGTGAAAAAGTTCATCCGAATGATCATGTGAACAAATCGCAAAGCTCAAATGATGTTTTTCCTACGGCGCTGCACATGGTCGGCGTTCATCTGCTGCGCGTGCAGTTGTTTCCGGCGATGCAAGCCTTGGAGACGATATTGCGACAAAAGGCCGAAGCGTTTGCCGACGTCGTCAAGATTGGTCGTACGCATTTGATGGATGCAACGCCATTGACGCTCGGCCAGGAAATAAGCGCCTGGTCTAGGATGTTGGAACGAAACAGGCAGATGCTCGAACAGGGCTTCGGCTTTATTCTTGATTTGGCGCTGGGCGGAACCGCGGTCGGAACGGGAATTAACTCGCATCCGCGTTTTTCCGTGTCGGTTGCGCAGGCTATTGCGCGTTTGACGGGCGAGCAATTTCGTAGTGCACCGAACAAGTTTCATGCGCTGAGCAGCAAGGATGAGATTGCGGTCGTGCATGGCATGTTGAAAGCGCTGGCTGCCGATTTGATGAAAATTGCCAACGACGTGCGTTGGTTGGCCAGTGGGCCGCGCTGCAGCATTGGTGAAATAACGATACCGGAAAATGAGCCGGGAAGTTCGATCATGCCGGCCAAAGTAAATCCAACGCAAGCGGAAGCGTTGACGATGGTTGTAACCCAAGTGTTTGGCAATGATGCAACGGTTGGTTTTGCCGCCAGCCAAGGGAATTTCCAATTGAATGTCTTCATGCCGGTAATTGCTTATAATCTGGTACAGTCGATTCGTCTCTTAAGTGATGCAATGGATTCGTTCCGGGTTCATTGCGTGGACGGAATTGAACCGAACCGGGAGCGGATTTCACATAATTTGAATCAATCGCTGATCCTGATTACCGGACTGGTGCCCTTGATTGGCTATGATCGGGCCGCAGAAATCGCAAAATGGGCGGCTAAGGAAGGCGTTACGCTGCGCGAGGCGGCGCTGGCTAGTGGCTACGTTAACGCGTCTGATTATGATGCATACATGGATCCGGTGAAGTTGGTCAAACCGACGCTGGGCTAAAGCTTAAAAGCAGGCGTATTGACAACCACTCTCATTGTGATTATACTGATAAGCAGATGACAAGTGAATATTGCCACCGAGATAGAGGTGCGGCAACCAATAGTAACTCTCTTGAGCAGCCAGCGATGAAAGAGAGAGAAAGGGGCGGCCGCCGAAGTGAAAAGTTAAGGCGATGCTTTTTGCTGGTTCTGTATTGAATAAGTACTGAACTGTCACCCCGTAAGGGTGGAGTGCTATCTTGCAGCGCTGAGTCCTGCAAATAAGGATGTAAAGCGGTTTGCGAGATAATGCGCGAACCGCTTTTTTTTATAAAGGGTGACTCCATTTCTTTGGCGACGCAATCTTGTTGAAGTAAGGGACTTTGTAGGAGGAATGACTCATGGCGGAAAAGAAAGTACCATTCAATTTGGCGCAAGTGCAAGAAATCACTCGGACTTATCCGACTCCGTTTCATATCTATGACGAAGAAGGGATTCGCGCGAATGCACGCCGTCTCAAGGCGGCTTTTTCCTGGGCGCCGGAGTTCAAGGAATATTTTGCTGTTAAGGCCACCCCGAACCCGTATCTTCTGGCGCTGCTTAAAGAGGAAGGCTTTGGCGCGGATTGCAGTTCGCTGGCGGAATTATATTTAGCGCAAGCTGCCGGAATTGGCGGCGAAGAAATCATGTTTTCGTCAAATGCGACGCCGGCAAACGAATATCAGGCGGCGGTCGATATGGGGGCGGTTATCAATCTTGATGACATCAGTCACATCGAATATTTGACGGAGCATGTCGGTATGCCGGAGATGATCTCGTTTCGCTATAATCCGGGGCCTTTGATGGCGGGAGGAAATGACATCATCGGTTATCCGGAAGAGGCGAAGTATGGTCTGACCAAGGAACAGATTTTGCAGGCGTATCCGATGGCTAAAGCGAAAGGCGCTACGCGTTTCGGCTTGCATACGATGGTGATTTCAAACGAACTCAGCCCGGATGGCTTTGTTACAACGGCTAAGATGATGTTTGACCTGATTGGCGAAATTTATGAAAAAACCGGCATCCGAATGGAATTGGTCGACTTTGGCGGCGGAATTGGCGTGCCGTACCGGCCTGAACAGGAGGCGGTCAACCTTGAATATGTCGGAGAAGGCGTACGATGCGCTTATGAGGAAATGATCGTCGCGAAAGGTCTGGCGCCGCTTAAAATCACGATGGAGTGTGGTCGCATGATTACCGGGCCGTACGGCTATCTGGTGGCGACCGCGTTGCATAAAAAAGAAATCTACAAGAACTACGTCGGACTCGACGCCTGCATGGCCAATTTGATGCGCCCTGCTTTATACGGCTCTTATCATCACATCACCGTGCTGGGAAAAGAAGGCTTGCCGTGCGATCATGTATATGACGTGACGGGCTCGTTATGTGAGAACAATGATAAGTTCGCGGTGGACCGGGAACTGCCGGAAATTAGCCGGGGCGATGTTGTGGTGATTCATGACGCAGGTGCGCATGGGCATGCGATGGGATTCAATTACAACGGCAAGCTGCGCTCGGCGGAATTGCTGCTTCGGCCGGATCGTAGCGTAAAATTGATACGCCGTGCAGAAACGTTGGCCGATCATTTTGCGACGCTCGATTTTCCGGGCGCTGCACTCGATATGCCGTCACTGCTGAAGAAATGAACTTTTTGAAACAGGCCGCCAGAGGCCTGTTTCTTTTTGTCTTATCGCCTGGCTTTAACCTTTTAACTGGACAGGAGGCTTGCGGCGCGGTATCCTGAATGAAGGGCAACGTCGAAAAAAGAAAGGAATGAAATTGTGGCTGGCGAAAAAGAAAAAGTCCACTCGCTGGACCGAGCGCTTGATCTGTTGTTGTTGTTTCAGCAAGAAGGGAAAGAGCTGGGCGTGACGCAAATTGCTGCATTGCTTGGTATGCAGAAAAGCACGGTGCATCGCAGCTTATCGACGCTTGAAGCGAAAGGCTTCGTGCAGCAAAACCAGGAAAGCGGACGCTATTGGCTTGGCTTGCGCTTGTATTCTCTTGGCATGATGGTGCGGGATAAACTGCCGCTAGCCGGCTTGCTTGCTCCGTATGCAAAACAGTTGGCGCAAAGTTATCGTGAAGCGGTTCATTTATCGGTGCTTGACCGTACGGCAGAGCAGCCAAGGCATATCGTCATTGACAAAGTAGAAAGTTCGCAGGTGCTTAGTTTGACGCCGCCGATCGGCTCTAGCGAACCCTGCCATTGTTCCGCCGGTGGGAAATGCTTGCTGGCATTCAGTCCATCTGACTATCTGGCTCGTTTTGAAGGGGCCGACTTGCAGGCGTTCACGCAGCATACCATTACAAACTGGGAAAAGTTGAAGGGGGAACTGGCGAAAATTCGCCAGCAGGGATACAGCATCTCGGATGAGGAACTTGAAATGGGTTTGACGTGCATTGCGGCGCCAGTTTTTGCCCGCGGCAGTGAAATTATTGCGGCGCTTAGCTTGTCAGGACCTACCTCGAGAATGAAGTCAGAGTCTTTTCTTGAAATGGTGGAAGAGTTGAAACGGATTACGAAACAAATATCAAATAATTTATTGTAATTTTCCGCGATTTGCAGCAGGAGATGAATGTTGCAAGTCGAATATTTATCGATGTAAATCGGAACGTCGTTCCGTATAGCGGGAAAGATGGAGGCGTGCGTATGATTTTAGTAATTAATCCAGGAGCGACATCGACTAAATTCGCCGTATATGATGGCGAAAAAGTGTGCTTTAAGCAAACGGTGGAACATTCGGCGGCGGAGATCGGACGCTTTGCCCATCTTGCAGATCAACATCAATACAGATTGGATCTGATTCTCGGCGAACTGAAACTAAAAGGGATCGAGCGGACTGCATTGACGGCAGTCGTGGCGCGCGGCGGTCTTTTGAAACCGTTGGCCGGCGGTACATATCAGATTAATGCTGAAATGGTCGCCGATTTAGAGGCGGCAAAATATGGCGAACATGCGTCAAACCTTGGTGCGATCATGGCGAAAGAACTGGCGGATTCCCTGGGTGTGCCTGCTTATATCGTCGATCCAGTATCAGTCGATGAGATGGAGGATGTCGCCAGAATTTCCGGTCTGCCGGAGTTGGCGCGCGTAAGCTTATCGCATGCGCTCAACATGAAGGCGGTGGCGCGCAAGGTTGCTAAAGAAATGGGCAAAGCGTATGAAGAGGTGAATTTCATCGTGGTGCATCTGGGAACGGGCGTGTCGGTCACGCCGCACCAACGAGGCCGGATGATCGACGTGAACAATGCGAAAGAAGAGGGGCCGTTCTCGCCGGATCGTTGTGGAGGTTTGCCGGCGACGCATTTGATGAAACTTTGTTATTCCGGTCAATTCACATTTGCGGAAATGAAAGAGAAACTGGGCAGCAAGGGCGGAATGTATGCCTATTTAGGTACGACAGATGTTCGTGAAGCCTTTACGTTAGCTGATGCTGGAGATGAAAAAGCGAAGTTGGTTCTGGCAGCGTTAGCGTATCAAGTTGCCAAAGAGATCGGCGCGATGGCAGCGGTGCTGGAAGGCGATGTGGAAAGGATTGTCCTGACCGGCGGGATTGCTTATTCAGAACGAATCGTAGCCGAGATCACGCGCCGCGTCAAGTTCATCGCGCCGATCGTTGTTGTGCCGGGGGAAGAAGAATTGGAAGCACTCGCATTTGGTGCACTCAGAGTATTGCGAGGCGAAGAAAGCGCAAAAGAATATTAAGAATAGAGAGTAAGGAGAGATGGCGATGTATCGCAATTACCAAGAGATGCGCGAGCGGGTAAAAGGCGGCAGGGCGGTTACGGTCAGTGTTGCAGTCGCTCAGGACCGCGAAGTTTTGGCGGCGTTGCAGTTGGCGGCGCAAGAGGGAATAGCCAAAGCCGTTCTTGTTGGCAACGAGGCGGAAATAAGGCCGTTGCTCAAGGTGGTCGGTTTGCCGGAAGACACGCCAATTGTGCATGAAAGCGACACGACTAAAGCGGCGCTAAAGGCGGTGAGTTTGGTTCGCCGAGGGGAAGCGCAGGTGTTGATGAAGGGGTTGATCAACAGCAGCGATTTTTTGCGTGCAGTGCTGAATCAGGAGGAAGGGCTCCGCACAGGGCGGCTGCTTAGTCATTTAGGCGCTTTTGAAGTGCCGGGGCAGGAAAAACTACTCTTTGTCAGCGACGGCGGCATGAATATTGCTCCGGGGCTTAAGGAAAAGAAAGATATTCTGGTTAATGCAATGCTGGCGCTGCAAGGCATGGGGATTGCTGAACCGCGCGTGGCGCTCTTGACCGCCAATGAAATGGTCAATCCGAAGATGATCGCGACGGTCGATGCACAGGCACTGGCTGAGATGGCTGCGCTGGGCGAACTGCCAAACGGCATCATTGAAGGTCCGATTGCTCTTGATGTGGCAATCAGTCCGGAAGCGGCCGGCCACAAAGGGCTGAGCAGCCGGATCAGCGGTCAGGTCGATTTATACTTAGTGCCGACGATTGAAACCGGCAATGTTTTAGGCAAAAGCCTGATCTATTTTGCCGGTGCGAAGATGGCCGGCGTTATACTGGGTGCAACGCATCCGATCGTGATGACATCAAGGGCGGAGACACCGGAAGGGAAGCTCAATTCCATCGCGATGGCCTGCCTGATGAATACAGGAAATCAGTAAAGGAGGTATCTGATATGGCGAAGGTAGAGGTATTGGCGGAACGTTGCAAGAGCTGTGGTTTGTGCGTGGCGATTTGCCCAAAGAAAATACTGTCCATCGGAGACCGGGCTAATGGCAAGGGCTATTATGCAGTAACGGTCACCGAGCCGGAGCAGTGCATCGGCTGTTCGATGTGTGCGACGATGTGCCCGGACTTGGCTCTGGAAATTTGGCGATAAGGAAAGGGGATCTGGCTGTGAACAAGGTTTTGATAAAAGGCAATGAAGCAATTGCGCAGGCAGCGATCGAGGCGGGCTGTAAGTTGTTTTTCGGTTATCCGATCACGCCGTCGACGGAAGTTGTCGAGTACCTGTCTAAGCATCTGCCCAAGGCGGGCGGTACTGTCGTGCAAGGCGAAGATGAGGTCGCTTCAATTAACATGTGCTATGGCGCTGCGGCTACCGGAGCTCGCGTCATGACAGCGTCGTCCAGTCCGGGATTCAGTTTGAAGCAGGAAGGTATGTCCTATTTGGCAGCGGCTGAACTGCCGGTTGTCGTCGTGAACGTCAATCGCGCCGGTCCGGGACTTGGAGGTTTGGGACCGGCTCAATCGGACTATTTTCAATGCACGAAAGGCGGCGGTCATGGCGATTATCGTCTGATTGTGCTTGCGCCGTCCAAAGGGCAGGAATTATATGACTTCACGCTGGAAGCATTCGATCTGGCCGACAAGTATCGCAATCCGGTGCTAATTCTGGCGGACGGCTTCCTCGGCCAAATGATGGAGCCGATTGAGCTTAAGGAGCGTAAGGCTGTCGAACTGCCGGCCAAGGATTGGGCGACGACGGGCTGCAAAGGCCGTGAAAAGAGGAAAATCGCCAGTTATGCGCTGACCAATGAAGTCGGTGAAGAACATTGTCTGGCTTGGCAGAAAAAATTCGACGCGATGCGTGAAACGGAACAACGCTGGGAAGAATTTGAGACAGCGGATGCCGAATACTTGCTGGTCGGTTATGGAACCTGCGGCCGGATCGCCAAGAGCGTCGTGCTCGAAGCGCGTCGTCAGGGCATCAAACTGGGCTTGGTCCGTCCGATCACGCTCTGGCCGTTTCCTGAAAAAGGTCTGGCTGCATTCAAGGAGCAGGTCAAAGGGATTATCACAGTGGAATTGAATGCCGGGCAGATGATTGAAGACGTCAAATTGGCGGTTGAATGCAAGATGCCGGTTCATTTATGCAGCCGTCAGGGCGGCATGTTGCCGTCCGATAACGAAATTCTCAACTTTGCGGCCGAGACGTTCGGATGGTCGTTGAAAGAGGGGGTATAACAAGATGGAGCAAGTATTCAAACGTACGGCTGGATTAACTGAACTGCCGTTTCATTATTGTCCTGGCTGCACGCACGGGATTATTCACAGATTGATTGGCGAAGTTTTGGCGGAACTCGATGTGATTGGCGATACGGTTGGCGTTGCGCCTGTCGGCTGCGCAGGCTTTTCCCTGGATTTCTTTAGTTGCGATTTTGTCGGTGCGGCGCATGGCCGGGCGCAGGCGGTAGCTACCGGCATCAAACGCGCGCTGCCGGATAAATTGGTCTTTTCTTATCAGGGTGACGGGGACATTGCGGCGATCGGTACCGCGCATGCAATTCATGTCGCAGCGCGCGGCGAAAATATCACTTCAATCATGGTCAACAACGCCGTATTCGGCATGACGGGCGGACAGATGGCGCCGACCACGCTAATCGGCCAAAAGACGACGACGAGTCCCTATGGACGTGATAAAGCCCTCTCCGGTCCGCCTATTGATCTGCCGAAGACGATTGCGACGCTTGAAGGTGCAGCGTATGTTGCTGCCGTTTCCGTTGATTCGCCGAAAAACATAGCTGCGGCGAAGCTGGCGATCAAACGGGCGTTTCAGGTTCAACAACAGGGATTAGGTTTTGCCTTGGTTAGCGTTCTTTCGACCTGCCCGACGAATTGGGGCCTGTCGCCGGTCGAGAGTCTGGAATGGCTGCGCAACAACATGATGCCTATTTATCAGATGGGTGAATTGAAAGTTCCTGCGGAGGTGACAAAAGCATGATGGACAAAATCATTCTTTCCGGTTTCGGCGGCCAAGGCGTCATGTTTATCGGCAAAGTCATGGCCTACGCCGGATTGCAGGGTGGACTCGACGTCTGCTGGATTCCTTCTTATGGACCGGAAATGCGCGGCGGTACGGCAAACTGTTCGGTCATCATCGCCGATCAGGAAATCCATTCGCCGGTCATCGAATTCGCCGATGCGGCGATCGTATTGAACCAGCCGTCGTATGATAAGTTTGTTTCTCGGATTAAACCGGGCGGCGTAATGGTCGTCAACAGTTCAATCATTAGCGTCGGGGAAGGGCGTTCAGACATCAAGATTGTCGAATTGCCGGCCAGCGATATAGCGAATGACCTGGGACGTTCTGCTTTGGCAAATATGGTTTGCCTTGGAGCCCTGTTGCCTAGTTTAAGTTTGGTTGGGATGGAAAAGGTGGAAAAGGCGATGGATGTGGTTGTCGGAAAGAAAAAACCTGAGATGTACGAGATGAATGTAGCTGCAATTCGCAAAGGATTAGAAGCTGCGAGATAAAAAGAACAGCATAAAAAAATCAGGACCACCCGTCTAACGGGTGGTTTGCTTTAGCCCTATAAGGGCATAATACTGGCTGAGTCTCAAGACTCGCTGAATGGTCTGCCAACCGCATAACCTTTTCAGTCTACCCCTAAAGGGGTCTTATTTCGACTTTTTTGCTGGCTCACCCGTGAACGGGTCAACTAGCTCTTTCAAGGTAAGTTGCTCGGCAATTACATCGTCTTTTAACTGATTTTTTATATACTCTTCAATTGATTTTTTATTTCGTCCCACCGTATCTACATAGTATCCTTTACACCAAAATTGTCGATTGCCATATCGATATTTCAAATTTGCATGCCTATCGAATATCATTAGTGAACTCTTTCCTTTTAGATATCCCACAAAACTTGACACGCTTATTTTCGGGGGTATGCTCACCAGCATATGAACATGATCTGGGCAAGCGCTTGCTTCTATAATTTCAACGCCTTTATGATCGCAAAGCTTTCTCAATATAACTCCGATATCACTTTTTATTTTCCCATATATGATTTGTCTTCTGTACTTCGGTGCAAAAACTATATGATATTTGCATTTCCATTTTGTGTGTGCTAAACTGCTGTTATCCATTTTGGATACTCCTCCTTTGTTAGTTTATGCGGTCGGCAAACCTGCATTTATTCTAGCAAAGGAGGCTTTTCTTTTCTACTTATAGCTATAAGCTTTCCGGAACCACACGCCTAGCGCGTGGTTTTCTTTATACAAGCAAAGGGGCTGTGACAAAATGAGGAATCATTTTGTCACAGCCCCTGTTTTGTGTCCATTTTGAGTTTTTCATAAGATAAATCCGAAAAAAGAGTATACGCCCCCTTCCCCCATAAGAACTGCAACTTTTCAGCTTATGCGGCTTTTTTGATTCGCAATGTTTTATTGTGATATTTATATAGGTTGTAACCGATAGAAACCAGGAAAATCTCTAACCGAACCTGTCCCATGCCTTTTCGTACGATTCGTTTATACCAGCGGTTGTTTTTCAGGATGCCGAAGGTACCTTCAGATTGAATGGAGCGATTCATCCGCAGCAGCGCTCCATGGATGCTCTCTAAGTTTTCCACGACTTCTTGATGCATGGATGTCAGTTCATGATTGAGCTGGATTGTCCGGTTTTTATCTGTTTTCTTACATTGAGCGGCATATGGACACTCTGTGCAATCTTCGCACTGGTAGATTTCTTCCTGCCGTCCGTATTGGTTGCCTTTTACATTCCGACGGTATTGAAAATGAAAGGCTTTTCCTGCAGGGCAGCGGAGAGTTCCTTCTTCGTCTATCTTGAAGTTTACGGCCCGGAACGGATTGTCTCGATACTTTTTGTCCGTCGTTTCCTTTTTGAACATGGTAAACTTCATATACTTTTTCATCCCATGCTGCTCGCAATAGATGTAGTTGTTGTAAGAGCCATAGCCTGCATCAGCGACAGGGTATTGGGGATAAAATCCATAAGTTTCATGGAATTTTTCTAGCAAAGGAATGAAACAGTCCATGTCGGAACGGTACTGATTTACGTCGGCTACGGCAATATACTCATCGGCAATCCCAAACTGCACATTATAAGCCGGCAGCAGCTGGTCGTTGCCCATATAATCCGTCTTGATCCGCATGAAAGTCGCAGAATGGTCCGTCTTTGAATAACTGTTCCGAGCTGGACCGCAAAGAGCAATCTTTTCGACATACTCCCGGAGCTTTGCCGTATATTCTCGCAGCCGCTCATAGTGGCGTTGCTGCGGCGTCTTATGATGCCCTTTGCCATATACGAATGTGGAGCAGTCAATGCCCACGATTTTCGCATAGCGTTCCGTGATTTCATCCAAATAATCCGGAACATATTCCGTATTCGTTTCAATGCGGATACCAAAGCCAGCAAGTTCGTTGTTGATTTCATTGAGCAGCAGGGTAATCTTTTCAAAAAGTCTGTATCTGGATTTTTCGGTCGCTTTCTTCCAAACCCAGCTGTATTTATTGGCATTTGCCTCGAACTTTGAGCCATCGATATACAAATGACTCAGATCCACATGCTCCTCAGCAAAGATAGCTTTATTGATATCCTTGAATAACTCCTCTATGGATGACTTCAATACATTTTCGATGAAATATCCAAAGGTTCGATAGGATGGCGTTTGATGCTCCATGAGATACATGAAACGAAGATTGACCTTGCAGCTATCTTCGAGCTCACGGAGTGAAATATATCCATTGGTCATAAATCCGAATAATGAGGCGTTCTCGATAAACTGGACACTCCAGAGTTAGTGAATCACGGTTTATCAGCCTTTTTCATTTTATGCTGCAGATTGAAGTTCAGCAGCCCGCTTTTTGAATGCCGGAATGGTTAAATTGCCAAGTGCTGCGTGTCGACGATTTCTATTGTAAAACGATTCAATATACCAGAATAAATCCCGGCGCAGTTCTTCGATGTTCTTGTATTTCCTACCTCGTATCCGTTCGCTTTTTAGCGTGCTAAAAAACGTTTCGGCACACGCATTATCCCAGCAGTTTCCTTTGCGACTCATACTGCACTGCATTTTATAGGTTTTTAGATTTTCGCGATAGGCATCACTGCAATACTGCGAACCACGATCGGAATGATGAATAAGCCCTGGCGAAGGACGACGTCGCTTTACCGCCGTTTCTAATGCTGCTATGCACAGTTCCGTGCGCATGTGATATTCGACGCTCCAGCCGACGATTTCTTTATCATGAATATCTTTTACGATTGCTAAATACGCCGTGCCTTCTTCGGTAGCAAGATAGGTGATGTCAGTTACCCATACGGTATCTGGCTGATTCACATTGAAATTTTGTTGCAATAAATTTTCTGCTACGGGCAACAAATGCTTTGAATCGGTGGTGCAGACGCGAAAGGTTTTTTTGGCCGATTGTAAAATGAAGTTGAACACCTAGAAAAAAGTCCATAGTGACTTTTTCCTCAAATGGTAGAATGGAGTTCTCACACAACCATCACCAAAGAGGAGGCAATCACTATGGACTGCCATGATTATATCACAGTGGAATCAGAACGCAAACGCGGTCAACATTTGGGTCAAGAAGAACGCGGAGCGATTCAACAGTTAAGAAAACTTGGATACTCACTCCGATCGATTGCTGCGAAAATCAATTGCTCGGCAAGCACGGTTTTAAATGAACTGCGCCGTGGAACGCCGAAACGAAAAAGCAGTCGCGGACGTGCTCCAGAGTACAGCGCAAAGCGTGGACTAGCCGTATATAAAGCAAACCGGATGCAAAGCAGAAGACATCATCGTATTTTGCATTGCGCCGCTTTCGTTAAATGGGTAGTCGATCAAGTACGTACGAAAAAGTGGTCGTTGGACGTTTGCGTAGGCCATGCACGTTTACATCGCCGATTCGCTGAAAACAATATGGTGTGTACTAAAACGCTCTATAATGAGCTGGCGGCCGGAAACTTACCGTTATCTCGTTTTGAAGTTCCTGAACTCCTCAAGCGTAGATCTAGTCGTAAAAGAGGCCGTGAACATAAGCGTTTAAAAGGTCGAAGCATTGATGAACGTCCTGCCATTGTGGATGAACGCGTAGAAATCGGACATTGGGAAGCCGACACGGTAATCGGCCGTAAAAGCGGCAAGGAAGCTGTTGTTTTGACGCTTGTTGAGCGAGTGACCAATAATTACTTAGCAATCCGCATTCCTGGAAAAAACAGTGAGTCGGTAATCGAAGCAATGGAAGAATTGCATGCTGAATTTGGCGAGCGATTCAGTTCGGTTTTCAAGAGCATTACGGCTGATAACGGATCTGAATTCGAAGAGTTTTCAACGGTTGAAAACTGGGGTTCTTCAATATATTTCGCCCACCCGTATTCATCGTGGGAACGTCCTGTAAACGAAAGACACAACGGGCTTTTACGACAGTACATCCCAAAAGGTGTTTCAATTGAAAAATACAGCCCGGCCGATGTACTTCGTTTTGCAGATGAGCTAAATAGCCGCCCGCGTAAAAGACTCGGCTATCAAACTCCAGAAGAACTTTTTGATGCATTTCTCGACAGCCTTTATGCTGCATGAGTTTGCTGCCATTTTACCGAAGTGTTCAACTTGCAGTTGCAATTTGCGGAAAGGTTTTTTTCTTGCGAACGGAGTAAAGCTGGTTGTCTTTTTGTATGCGATACGCGCGATTACGACTGCAGTGGGGAATTTCTTCTCGTACATCACCCAACATTTTCGTCAAGCCACACATGCCACGACAGGCATCATGGCTCTTTTTCATCAGATCCAAAATCCGTTGATTTTCGTTGCTGCGTTGGCTTGCAGGCCGACGTAGCCATTCGTAATAACCACTGCGTGATACATCGAAAACATTGCACATCTTGCCAACCGAAAACACGCAGTGGTGTTCTTTAATGAACGAATAAATTACTTCCGGTTGCTCGTCGCAAAGATGGCGGCCGCCTTTTTTAGAATTTCGTTTGTTTGCTCTAGATCGGCGATACGCCGTTTCGATTTTTGTAGTTCGGCTTCCATTTCGGCAAATCTGACCTTATCAGGAATTTGTCGATCTTTTGTTTCGCGAATCCAGTTCCGAAGGGTCTGCTCAGAAAGACCAAAATCTTTGGCTGTACCAGCAACACTACCGCCTTCTTCAAGCACTCGTGCAACCACTTGTTTTTTGAATTCCGGACTATATCTTTTTCCAGTATTGTTTGCCATTTTCATCACCTCCACAGGTTTAGAATACTCTAACTTCCCTGTGTCCGGCAAATCGGGTATGCCTCATAAGACTGTTTTCACCATGCTGGTCGGGTTGTATCTGATGCGTCCGGTAACGTGCTCCGGAACATTCCGCAGGTACTTCTCCAAGTCAATTCCCTCCATGAATCGGTCGAAAACCAGCACAGGATCACAAATATCCAGAAAATCCGAAATGAATAGTGGCAAAAATGCCTGTTTCGCTTTAGAATGATTAGTGGTAATGTTTTTCATTTGGTACGTAAAATTTTACCACCAAAAGAGGTCCGTCAGCTCTTCCGAGCCAACAGACCTCTTTTTATTTGTCAGGGCGTTATTTCACAGCCCCTTTTAAGGGGAACGACGTTCGAGAATGAGCGCCATATGTGTTTGCGATGAAATTGTCAAGCAAGGATATTGTGCAAAAATGGTGAAAAAGTGTGTATCTGGTAAAGCGGCGGAAGGTTTGGCTGAGAAACGCTTGGGCATGCCTTTACAAGGACGCTGTGATGACGTACAATAACAAATAAGTGCATAAGGTGTAGGTGCCCTACGGGGCTTAATAGGGAAGACCGGTGTGATTCCGGCGCGGTCCCGCCACTGTAATGGGGAGTGAACCCAGGTTGTACCACTGAAGCTGTTTGGTTTTGGGAAGGGCTGGGGAAACGATGAGCCAAAGCCAGGAGAACTGCCTATACGACAATCACCGTTATTACCTACGAGCGATAGGGAGGGGATTTCGTACAGGCAGTTTGTGTACGATTTCCCAACACGTTTGTGTTGGGATTTTTCATTTGCAAACGAAAGAAAGGATTGGTGGCAAATATGGCCGGTATATTTTATGGTGTGGGCGTTGGCCCCGGAGATCCGCAGTTATTGACGCTAAAAGCGGTCGAAGTTATTAAAGAGGCAGATGTGATTATTGCACCGAAAACGGAGAAAAAAGAGGATAGTACGGCCTTATCGATCGCACGTCCCTATCTAAAAAAAGATGTAGAAGTGTTAAAACTTGTCTTTCCGATGATCAACGATAGCGAACGATTGGCGTTGGCTTGGGAAGATAATAAGAATGCGATTCTCGAGCAATTGCAGGCGGGTAAGAAAGTCGTGTTTCTGACGTTGGGCGACCCGATGTTTTTTAGCACGTATATGTATGTATATCGTTTGTTAAAGGACTGCGGCTTTGCAATCGAAACGATTCCCGGCGTGCCGGCTTTTTGCGCGATGGGAAGTCGCTTGGGTTTACCGTTGGCGGAAGGGAATGACGTCATGTGCATCGTGCCGGCTACGATGCAAGAACAGGAACTCGACAAAATCTTGGAAACTGCCGATAATGTCGTACTAATGAAGGTGTACAAAAATTTTAAGCAGATCAGAGAGGGCCTAGAAAAGTACGGTTTCAGCGATAACGCAGTTATGGTCAGCAAATGCGGTTTGCCTGATGAGGTTATTAGTTATGATTTGAACGAAGTGGATGAAACATCAGTCAACTATCTGTCGACAATTTTGGCTAAAAAACATCCGCTGGGTTAAGTGATAATTGACGGAAGGAGGTGAGGTGCATGATACGGCAGGCAAAAGCGATCGTCGTAGTCAGTTTTGGCACTGCGCTCGCTTCTGTGCGGAAATCCTGCATTGAAAGTATTGAACGCGACATGCGTCACTCTTTTCCTCAATATGATCATTACCGTGCGTTTACATCGCAATTTGTCAGACGGCGTCTTGCGGCAGAAGGAATTGAGGTGCCGAGCCTGGAAGAAGTGTTAGAACGATTGCAGCAAGAGGGTTATCAAGAGGTTTTAGTTCAGGTGACGCATGTTACTGTAGGACAGGAATTTTCAGATAAGGTGATTGCGGTTGTCGACCGCTGCCGTGGGATGTTTGCGGCATTGCGAATCGGTCGACCGCTATTAGGAAGACCGGAAGATTATGAGGCTCTCGTAGCTGCGCTGCAAGAGCAGATCGATAACTTAGAGCAAGGACAGACATTGCTCTTGATGGGGCATGGTTCGCCGAAACGTGAAAATCCGGCATATGAGAGGCTGCAGCAAGAATTTGATAAGAGCAGCGAACGAGTGGTCGTTGGCGCATTGGAAGAGCATTGCCATCCCAACCTGGCCGATGCGATCGATCTTTTGTTGCAGCGACGCGTTTGTAAGGTGAAGCTGTTGCCGTTGCTGCTGGTCTGCGGCGACCATGTGCTGAAGGACATGCTCGGAGAGCAACCGGAGTCTTGGCTCAATCAGTTGCGTGCGGCAGGCTTCGAGGTTGAATTTGAGAAAACCGGCTTGGGCGAAAGATTGGCGATTCGGAACCTTTATATACAGCACGCGCGTGATGCGTTGGCCGAGGCCGAATGAATAAGTGACTTGCATTTGTTGCCGGATATTATATCCGGCCTTTGCCATTTCAAACGGATGGGAGAAAAATGTGAAATGAGTGTATGGGTGAAAAAAACAACATTGTTCTTCGCTTTATTCGTGGTCGTTGCGTTAGCTGGCTGCGGTGGTGCGAAGCAGGCGGAAAATAAGAATGCGTTTGCTGTCATCGCGGATGACAGCGGGCGACAGGTTGAGCTGAAGCAAAAGCCGCAACGCATTGTGGTTTTATCAACCTCTTTGCTAGAGACGTTGTATGCTGCCGGCGGCCAAGCGGTTGGTAAGCCGAATTCTCGGAATGCGCCGCCGATTTCCGGTGCGGAAAATCTGCCGGAAATCGGTTATGTCTACAATGTAAATACGGAACAGATACTCGGCTTGAAACCGGATCTTGTCATTGGTTTTCAGGGAATTCATGAAAAGCTGATCCCCTTGTTTGAGGGGAGCCATGTTCAGGTTTTGCTGCTGAAGATTAAAACCTATGATGATTTGAAACGGCAGATTGCGCTGCTCGGCCGGATTGCCGGAAATGAAGCGCAGGCTGCAGCTGTGGTTGGTGCGATGGAAGAACAGCTTAAAGCTGTGCAGGGGAAATTGCCGGAACAAGGCAAAAAAATCGTGATTTTACATGCGACGGCCAAGAGTGTTACAGTAGAACTTGAGAACAGCGTTGCCGGAAATATTGCATCGCTGTTGAAACTGCGCAATGTTGCCGCTGATTCATCGCCGATCGAAACCGGCGGTGATATGACGCCATACAGTTTGGAGAAATTAGTTGCCAGCGATCCAGATTTGGTTTTGGTAGTGACGATGGGAAGCAATACGGCTGATATTGAAAAGCGAATGCGTCAGGATGTCAGCGATAATCCAGCGTGGTCTTCACTGCGGGCTGTAAAGGACGGGAAAATTGTCTTTTTACCATCCGAGTTGTTTCAATTGAATCCGGGTTTGCAATTTCCGGAGGCGGTAAAATATCTTGCAAAAGCGGTCTATCCGGAGGTATATGGAAATGCCCGATAAAGAGCGGCGGAAGTGGCGGATTTTGCTGATCGGTTTATTCGTCGTGATAGCCATAGGCGGCTTTGTGGCCAGTTTGAGCAAAGGGGCAGTTGTAGTTAGTCCTTCTGAAATTATCAATGCGCTTTTTTCGCACGGTGTGACAGGCAATCAAAGTCAAATTATCTGGAATATACGATTGCCGCGTGCGCTGGTCGCAATTTTGGTCGGCATTCATCTTTCGCTGGCAGGCGCTTTGCTGCAAGGCGTTATGCGAAACCCGCTGGCAGATCCTCACATTATCGGCGTTTCATCGGGAGCCGGTTTGGCGGGCGTAATCATTTTGGTTCTGTTTCCGCACCAAGAATATCTGGTGACGCCGGTCGCTTTCATTGGTGCGTTGGCGGCAGCGGGTTTGATTTATTTGCTCGCCTGGAAGGGGAGCATTAAGCCGACGCGAATCATTTTGGCCGGCGTAGCTGTCTCGGCTTTCCTTAATGCGGGGATTTCTTCGCTGTTGGTGTTTTTCAGTGACCGGGTTCATGGCGCGCTGATGTGGATGGTCGGCGGCTTGGCTGCACGCAGCTGGCCGCATGTGGAACTTCTTTGGCCTTATACGCTAGTGGGGTGTTTGTTAGCGCTGACAGCGGCTTCGCGCCTTAACTTGCTAAGCCTTGGCGATGAAATGGCCCGTGGTCTTGGGATTCGAGTGGAAGCGTCACGTCTTTGGCTGACGGCACTGGCAGCCCTCTTAGCGGCCAGCGCCGTCAGCGTTGTTGGTTTGCTGGGCTTTGTTGGACTGATTGTACCGCACGGTGCACGTTTGCTGGTCGGCTCGGATTATCGCTATTTGCTGCCGGCTTCGGCTTGTCTCGGTGCGGCGGTGATGACCTGGAGCGATTTGGCGGCGCGCACCCTGTTTTCGCCGGTCGAGATTCCGGTCGGAATCATTATGGCGTTGGCTGGTGCGCCGTTTTTCCTCTATTTGTTAAGGAGGGAAGCTTGATGAATCTGCTCTATGGTGAGAATATCGAAGTGCGATTTGGCGAACTGCAGATATTGCATCGCGTAAGTGTCCAATTGCCGGAAGGCGCGATTACTGCGATCGTTGGACCAAATGGTTCAGGGAAGAGTACGTTATTACGTGCTTTGTCGAGAAGCGTTACGTTGCAGAAAGGCAATATCTATTTTGCAGGACGCGATATCAGTGCGATCAAACGAAGCGTTTTGGCGCAGGAAATGGCGGTCTTGCCGCAAAGTCCGCTTGCGCCGGCTGATCTGACGGTGCGCGACTTAGTCGAATATGGCCGATATCCGCATCGACGTTGGTGGCGCCGTGGCGATGAACGGGAAGCGGGCATTGTGAATGACGCAATGCAGCAAACTGGAGTTCATGCGATGGCGGAGCGTTTGGTCAATACGCTGTCGGGCGGCGAACGTCAACGGGTCTGGATTGCGATGGCGCTTGCGCAGCAACCGAAGTTGCTGCTGCTGGACGAACCGACGACTTATTTGGATATCAGTCACCAACTGGAAATAATGGAACTGCTGGCAAAGCTGAACCGTGAGCAGGGACTCACGGTAGGCATGGTGATTCATGATATTAATCATGCGGTGAACTATGCGCAAAATATTATTGTACTAAAAGAAGGACGGATTGCGCTGTCGGGCATACCACAGAGTGTAATTGAGCCTGGTCTGCTGCGCAATGTGTTTGGTGTGGAAAGTGAGTTGGCAATCACGCAGGAGGGCAGGACACAGGTGATGATTACCGGCTTATGTAGGGGGTGAGTCCATGATTCAAATTAACAATTTAGTCAAAAAGTATGGCAACCGGACGGCGGTAGACGGCTTGAGCCTTAGTATTTCAGATGGCGAGATCTTTGGCTTGCTCGGGCCGAATGGAGCTGGCAAGACAACGACGATCCGAATGCTAACGATGCTTACGCAGCCGTCGGCAGGCTCGATTCAAATAAAAGACTGTCCGCTGGCCATAGATGACCAGCAGGTAAAGAGTCTGATTGGCGTTGTGCCGCAGCATTTGAATCTTGATGGCGATCTGACTGCGCGTGAGAATTTGGAGCTGCACGGTAGGTTGCATCATATGCCTTCTGCAGAGAGGAAAGAACGGATTGCAGAACTTCTTGCCTATGTGGAACTGGCAGATCGGGCCGAGGATATGGTCAGCACGTTTTCAGGAGGGATGAAACGACGTTTGATGATTGCGCGTGCACTGCTGCATCGCCCTAAAGTACTGTTTCTTGATGAACCGACAGTTGGCCTCGATCCGCAGGTGCGCCGTCGCTTGTGGGACCTGATTCGCAAACTGAAAGGCGAAGGTCTGACGGTGCTTTTGACGACGCATTATATTGAAGAAGCGGAACATCTTTGCCAGCGCGTTGCTATTTTAGATAAAGGAAAGTTGATTGCGCTCGATACGCCAGAACAGTTACGCTGCCGGGTTGGCGCCTATGTAGTGGAACGGGAAACGGAAGAAGGTTTGCACGGCGAATTTTTTTCGACACGGGCGCAAGCAACCGCGTTTGCGGCCACGCTGACGACAACGACGACGGTACGGCGTTCTAATCTGGAAGACGTTTTCGTCGAATTGACGGGACGGAAGGTGGTGGGCTGATGTTACAGGATGTCTGGACGGTTTTCTGGCGCGATTGGCTGGTTTTGAAACGTCGCATTGGACGCTACATCTTATCGCGTATGATTTCGCCGATCTTGTATCTGGTCGCTTTTGGCTGGGGACTGGGACGCAGTATGGCGTTCGGCCAAGAAAGTTATCTTGATTTTATTGTACCTGGAATCATTGCTCTAAACTCAATGAACATTAGTTTTAACTCGGTATCCAGTCCTCTTAATATGAGTCGCTTATACCATAAGACGCTGGAAGAATATTTGATTGCCCCTATTTCTGCGACCGCTTTCGTTTTGGGAAAAGTGTTGTCCGGCGCATTGCGCGGCTTGATTTCAACGAGCGTGATCATCGTACTGGCCTATTTGTTTGGCGCGCATTTTTCAGTGAACTCGTTTTTTCTTGTCGCACTTCTCTTGAATTGCCTCCTCTTTGCTTCGTTGGCGGTTGTCGCTGCAATGAAAATGGGCTCGCATGAAGAAATGGCCAATTTTAATACCTATGTATTATTGCCGATGTCCTTTCTGTGCGGTACGTTTTTCAAAACAGATCATTTGCCGCTTGCCTTTCGTTATATAATTGAAATTTTGCCGTTGACGCATGCCAGCTATGCTTTGCGTAGCGCGGCATTAGGCGGCGAAGTCGCAGATGTTTCCCTATTGGTCATGTTCGCATATCTTTTAATCTTTATTGCCTGGGGCGTTCAACTACTGAAAAAAGTGCGCGAGTAATCGTGCACTTTTTTATTTTAACGGTTGCTTTTTTCTAGAGCATTCTATATTATGATAGTTAATAATAATATTCTTAATAACGAGGTGTTTTATGAAAAAATTTACGAGCATAGCTCTCTTGTTGCTTTTAGTGATGATGTTTGGCGGTTGCGGCAGCAAAGATGTGAAGGAAAATGCTGCGCCGGGGATTAAAGTTTTGACGACAGTTTATCCGGTTTACGAGTTTGCCAAGCAGGTCGGCGGCGATAAAGTTTCGGTTGAGATGCTCTTGCCGCCGGGAGCGGAGCCCCATGACTGGGAGCCGACCGCTAAGGATTTAGCGAAATTGAAAGCGGCAAAAATATTTCTTTACCATGGTGCAGGGCTTGAACCGACCGAAAAATTGCTGACGAAAGATGTTTTGGGAGAAACGAAGGCTGTTGAAGTGAGCAGCGGTTTGAGTCGACTGACGAAAGAACAGGAAGATGAAAATGAAGCGGGGCATAACCACGGCAGTGCTGCTGCGGAAGACCCGCACTTGTGGCTTGACCCTGCCAATGCGAAGCTTGAAGTAAAAACGATTGCTGCGGCACTGGCGGCAGTTGATCCGGCTAATGCGACCTATTATCAACAACGGGCAGAACAATATAATGCGGAACTGACGAAGCTGGATGAAGAATATCGCAATACACTGGCCAAAACAGCGCGTAAAGAACTGGTAACGACGCATAGTGCTTTTGCTTATCTGGCGAAAGAATATGGCCTGACGCAGGTCGGGATCATGGGGCTGTCGCCAGAGGCGGAACCGACGATGGAGAAATTGCGTGAGGTAGCTGCTTTTTGCCGTGCGCATCAGGTGCGGGTGATTTTCTTTGAAAGTCAAGCCAATCCAAAAGTAGCTGCAACGATTGCTAAAGAAACCGGTGCACAAGCGGTGCAGCTGAATCCGTTGGAAAGTCTGACGGAAAGTGAAATGAAAGAAGGAAAAAATTATCTTAGCGTAATGCGCGATAATCTGGCAAAATTGCATAACGCATTGCAATAGCGAAAATAAAGAGGGCGGTTTTAGGCGAGCATTTTCAATGCTTACTTAAAACCGCCCTCTTTATTAACGCAGGGAAAATAGACAGGTTAAAAGGAGAAGCAGGAATGGTTGATGCAGCAGATATACCGCTAGTGCGTGGCGACCGAGAAAATGGAGCGGCGTGTCAGGCGGCGATTGAGCGAAAAGAGAACGGCGAGTAGGATAAAACCATATTCCTCCTGCCATACCGAGCAGAAATAGGCCGAACCAAGGAAAAAGAGGATAATAATCAAGTGTAGCAAAGTTGGCGGGGGGATAGCCGAGCGGCAGCAGCCAGCTTTGGCGCAGCCAACGGTTGCCGGGCCAAAAGTTTCCGATCAATAAGATGAAAACTCCAAGTATACTTTGCTGCCAGGCTTGATAGCGACGTAAAAAGGAGGCGAAAAGCAAGCTGCTGCCGAGTAAGTGCAAAATGCCGAAACGGATGTAGGTTGTCGGTTCATAAAGGTAAGTCACCCCTGTTATTGTGAAGCCCCAGAATAAGACGCGCAAACCATGACGAAACGGATTGCGACTGAAACGAGTGCTGATTCCCGCGATGAAAATAAAGAGGCAGGCAGACAGCTTGCCGATTAGAAAGAAAAAGCCGCCTTGATAATCCAGCGAAACAGAGAAAAAATCATGCAGATCGACAATGAAATGAAAGAGGATCATCAAGAGTACGGCGAGGCCGCGTAAAAAATCAATTTCCCAGATGCGCATCCCGTTGCCATCCTTTCGCAAATAGTAGCTCTTTTAAGGCATAATTACAGTATAGTAAAATAAAAGTAGAAATAAAAGTCAAAGAACATATTTGACAGTTTGACTTTTTGACTATAACTTGATAATATGAATTTACAATATATTTTAAAGCGGATGAGCGGAGGCGATATTGATGGATCACGAAAAATACGAACCGGAAGCATTGGCGGCAATACAGGCGGCGCAGCAAGCGGCGGCGCTGCGTTATCACCAGGAGGTCAGCACGCGCCATCTGCTTTGGGGGCTGTTACAGCCAAGTGAGGGGCGTCTTCAAGAACTCATAAAGAGGGCGGGCGGCGACGCCGCTGCCTTACAAAGCGGAATAAGTGAACTGCTCGGTAAACAACCGTCGGTACGCGGGCAGGAAAGCAGGCTCTACTATACGCCTTCATTGCTGCGTGTGATGGGCTTAGCGGAAAGAAGCGCAGCAGAGGGAAATGCGCTTGTCGAAGTGGAAGATTTACTCTTAGCGACAGTAGAAGATGGCGATAGCGATGTAGTTGCGTTATGCCGCGTGAAAGGTTTGCAAAAAAAAGAACTGTTAAAAGCGCTGAATGAGTTGCGCAGTCAAGATGGCGGAGCTGGCGAGAGAAAAGCGCTGCAAAAATATGCGCGCGATCTTACCGCTGCAGCGCGTGAAGGCAAACTGGATCCGGTGATCGGCAGAGAAGAGGAAATCCGACGCGTAATGGAAATCCTTTCGCGGCGTACCAAGAATAATCCGGTTTTGATCGGCGAACCCGGCGTCGGCAAGACGGCCATAGTCGAGGGGCTGGCCCGACGCATTGTTGCCGGAGATGTGCCGGATTCGCTACGGGATAAAATTCTCTTTTCGCTTGATTTAAGCGGTTTGCTGGCGGGGGCAAAATATCGCGGCGAATTTGAGGAACGATTGAAATCGGTCTTGTCTGAAGTCAGTCAATCGGCGGGGCAAGTCTTACTCTTTATCGATGAACTGCATACTGTGGTCGGCGCGGGTGCGGCGGAGGGGGCAATGGATGCGGGCAATATTTTGAAACCGATGTTGGCGCGTGGCGAGCTGCGCTGCATTGGCGCGACAACGTTGGCGGAGTATCGTAAGCATATTGAAAAGGACGCTGCGTTGGAGAGACGCTTTCAACCGATCATGGTTGGGCAGCCGGATGTTGAGGCTACCATATCGATTCTGAGAGGATTGAAAGAGCGCTATGAAGTTCATCATGGCGTTCGAATCAAAGATGCGGCGCTTGTTGCTGCCGCAGTGTTGTCGGACCGTTATATTGCCGATCGGTTTTTACCGGATAAGGCGATCGACTTGGTCGATGAAGCGGCGGCGCGCCTGCGAACCGAAATTGACTCGCTGCCGAGCGAACTCGACGAATTACAGCGCCGCGTGCTGCAACTCGAAATCGAGGAACAGGCGCTAAAACAGGAAGATGATGCAGGCAACCAAGGAAAGTTGACGGAATTGCAGACTGAGTTAGCCAGCTTGCGTGGACAGGTCGAAACCTTGCGCGGCAAATGGGAATCTGAAAAGCAGGGCATTTTGCGTCTGCGCTCGTTACAAAAAGAGTTCGAGCAGGTCAAGACTGAAATGGAGCAGGCGGAGCGCCTGTATGACCTGAATCGCCTCGCCGAACTCAAATATGGACGGTTGCCGGAATTGGAAAGAAGCTTGAAAGCGGAAGAGGGAGCACGTACGGAACAGGCTTTGTTAAAAGAAGAAGTCGGCGAAGAAGATATTGCCAAGGTTGTTAGCCGCTGGACGGGTATTCCGATTCAACGAATGCTGGCGGGTGAACGTGATAAGTTGCTTCGTCTGCCGGAGATTTTGCATCAGCGCGTCGTCGGTCAAGAAGAAGCGGTGCAGGCGATCTGTGAAGCGGTTTTGCGCGCGCGTGCCGGCATCAAGGATCCTAACCGTCCGATTGGCTCGTTTATCTTTCTAGGTCCGACCGGCGTCGGTAAGACGGAATTGGCAAAAGCGTTGGCCGAAGCATTGTTTGATGATGAACGCAGTTTGATTCGCTTGGATATGAGTGAGTATATGGAAAAACATGCGGTGGCCAGATTGATCGGTGCACCTCCGGGCTACATCGGGCACGATGAAGGGGGACAGCTGACGGAAGCCGTGCGTCGCAAACCTTATGCAGTACTCTTGCTTGATGAAGTGGAGAAGGCGCATCCCGATGTTTTCCATGTCTTGCTGCAAATTCTCGACGATGGACGTCTCACGGACAGTAAAGGGCGTACGGTCGATTTCAAAAACACGGTAATTATTATGACGTCCAATCTGGGGTCGAGTGAGATTTTGCGTCAAGCCGGAGAGATGACGCAGGAAGCGGTTCTCGATATGCTTAAAGATTTCTTCCGGCCGGAATTTTTGAACAGGATTGATGATATTGTGACTTTTAAAGCGCTGAGCCAAGAAGAAGTAACGGCGATTAGCGAATTGCTATTGCATAGCTTGGCCAAACGTGTTGAGAGGCAGGTCGGTGTTCAATTAACCTGGTCGCATGAGGTTGCTGCTTATCTTGCAACTGCCGGCTATGATCCGCTATTCGGCGCCAGGCCGTTGAAACGTTTGATTAGTCGAGCTGTTGAAACGGTGCTCAGTCGTCGCCTGCTTGAAGGAGATATAAGGGAAGGCGATCAATTGGCCATTCGTCTAAAAGACGGCGTTATTGCAGTGGAAAAAACATAACGAAAAAAAGTCCCGGCAGGATCGTTCCTGCCGGGACTTTTTTTCGTTATGCTACTTTTTTACCAGAATCAGCAGCATTTTGAAATTTTCAACGGCTTCGAGGCCATGCGGGATATCGGCGGGCATAATAACGGTTTCGCCGCTTTGGGCCAGCAGTTTTTGTTCGCCTACACTGATTTCGGCTTGCCCGTCAAGCAGATAGACCATCGCGTCGCCAGGAGCGGAATGCGTACTGACCCCTTCGCCTTTGGCGAAAGCGAATAATGTCAGCGTCAATGCGTCGTTTTGTACCAAAGTCAGGCTGACTACACGGCCGCTTTGATATTCGACCATATCGGCCAGAGACAAGGCTTGACTGAAAGGAATGTTCTTGATGAAAGTTTTGTTCATGCGAGTTGCGCCTCCTTGCATTAAGCTTATTAGCTGTCTTTAGACTAACATGGCGGAGCGGCAAAGAATGTGATGCGAGTCACGCTGCTTAATAAAAATGGGAATTTTTACACTTTCCCATGCTGGATTTTTTTAGTATACTGAAGAACAGGTGTTTTTTGCAAAATGAAAGGAAGCGTGCAATTTTCATACTATGAGCATGGGGCGGTATCAAAATGGTATTCTTGGAAATTCTGCGGCCTAAACAATGGACAAAAAACGTGCTGGTTTTTGCGGCGCTGTTGTTTTCGGTCAAGTCAGCGACAATGGAGATGCTGTGGCGCTCCATCGCCGGATTTGCGCTGTTTTGTCTCGTATCGGGCTGCGTGTATATTTTAAATGATTATTTGGATCGTGAAGCGGATGCGGCGCATCCGGAAAAATGTCGTAGGCCAATGGCATCCGGACGCTTGCAGCCGCAGGCGGGGTTGATCTTCGGCTTATTGCTTGCGGCGGCTTCTCTGTATGCCGGCTGGCATCTCGAACCTTGGTTTGCGGCTTTGCTCGGCGCATATTTTATTGTGAATGTCGCCTACTCCTTATGGCTTAAGCATGTCGTTATTCTCGACATTATGCTGATTGCAGTCGGCTTTGTGCTGCGGGCGATCGGCGGGGGATTAGTGATCGGCGTCGCTTTCACGCCATGGTTCCTTTTGTGTACGATGTTGTTGGCGCTGTTTTTAGCCATCAGCAAACGACGCCATGAACTGTATCTCTTGAGTGATGGGTGCGGACAGCATCGCAGAGTTTTGGAGCAATATTCACCGGAACTTTTAAATCAACTCAACAGCATTGTGACGACGGCGACAATCATGAGCTATTCGCTGTTCACGTTCACTTCCGGTCATACGATTCAATTGATGTGGACGATTCCTATCGTGATGTATGGGATTTTTCGCTATCTTTATTTGATTCATATGCAGGGGCTCGGCGGACGACCGGAAAAGGTGTTATTGGAAGATGTGCATATTTTATCCGCTGTTACGGTCTTTGCGGCCAGCGTGCTGACGGTATTGTACTGGTTTGAATAAAACAAGTAAGGTAGGTTGGTATTCAAAATGATAAAAGAATTATGGTTTATGCTGGCATCGGTCACGCTCGGCACACTGGGACAAATTGCCTTTAAGTATGGTGCGATGGAAATGGCTAATCAGCCAGGGACAACGCTGCTCGACAAGTTGAAATGGCCGCTGGTTCTCGGCGTCGCTCTCTATGGGGCCAGTACGATATTGTACATTCTGGCGTTGCGTCGTCTGGAACTTAGTTTTGCTTATCCGCTGATCAGCATTGGCTATGTGTTGGTTCTCTTCGCATCCTATTTTTTGTTTCATGAATCGATCACTTGGTTGCGAATCAGTGGTGTTGCATTAATCCTAGCGGGTATCACACTCGTGGCTAAATCATAAGGAGGCATTCATGATTCCCTACGTCTTAATTCCTATTTTGGCTTGGCTGGTTGCCGGCTGTATGAAGTTTCTTGTTAATTTTTTACGTTTTGGTCGTGACGCCTTTGCGCTGATCGGAAATGGCGGTTTTCCAAGTACCCATACCACAGTAGTCAGCAGTGCTGTTTTTTTTGTGATTTTTAAAGACGGCGTCAATTCGTCGGCTGCGGTCATGGCGCTGGCGCTGTTGCTCGTGGTCGTGATTGATGCCATGGGATTGCGTCGCGCGGTAGGACGGCAAGCCGCCGCACTGAACACGCATGTGTTGCGCCCGGCTGCTGCGTTGCCGTTGCGGGAACGACAGGGGCATAAGCCGTTCGAAGTATTAGGAGGACTCTTACTTGGCCTGCTGGTGGCATGGTTTGCCGGGGGTGTCTGGCTATGATTTTGCTGACAGCCCAGTTAATATTGGCTTATCTGGCGGCCATTCTCTGTGTAGGCTCTGCGGCGTTTTTGGTTGGCGGATCGATTGGCGGTTGGGCCGCCTGGGTCGCATTGCCGCTGACATTTCTGGCGGTTTTTCTGCGTTTGAGACCGCGCCTTTTTGATTTTTTTCAAGCCGTTCTTTTTTGTCTCTGCATCATTGGCGCTGCGCTCATTATCGCCAATCTGTTTTATGATGTTTCCTATGATGGCGAAGTATACCACCAAGAAGCGATACGACAACTGGCGAATGGCTGGAATCCTTGGCATCAATATTTGGAACGGAACATGTCGCATTCGGCGATCTTGTTGGACCATTATGCACGAGGCTCATGGATTTATGGTGCAGCGTTTTACGGCGCGACGGGGCGCCTGGAGGCCGGCAAGGCGGCACATTTGATGTTGATTGCAGCCGCGCTTTTATACAGCGTATCGGCATTGCGTCAAATGGGCAGTCGCTATCTGACGGCCTGGGTAATCGCAGCGTTGGTTGCGCTTAACCCGGTGGCAATATATCAAAGCCTTAGTTTTTATATTGATGGTCAGCTGGCAAGTTTATTGCTTTGCTTGGCGGCTGCAGCAACGTTATATTTAAAGGGAGACCGACGCCAGGAGATTGGCATTGTTTCGGCAATCGCACTGGCTGCCAATGTGAAATTCACCGGCATTGTGTATGCAGTGCTCTGGTCGGTTCTCTTGCTGGCGGCTTTGTGGTTCGGACAGCGGCGCTATGCGATTCGTCATTTCGTTCTTACCGCTTTGGCGGGCGGCGTGCTGGGGGCAGTGCTCATTGGCTGGAATCCATATATGACAAATTTGTTTTATTATGGACACCCCTTCTATCCTCTCTATGGCGCCGGTGCGAATAATATGGACATTATGACGCTCAATTTCCCCACTGGTTTTGCGCAGTTAAATATGTTGAGTAAACTGGTGATGGCAAATCTCGTCGAATCGAGCAATGGCTTCGATAATCTCGCTCCGATCCTGAAATGGCCATTTGCACTTCGACCGGCCGAGTTGGCGCCGTTCGTTTATGGTGCGGATGTCCGATTAGGCGGTTTTGGTCCTTGGTTCAGCGGGATCGCCTTGCTGACGGTGCTGCTGTTGCCTGGATTAGTTCGCCAGAGGAAGAAGAGCAAGGCGGCGCTTTTTATGACGCTTGCGATTTTGCTGACGGTGTTGATTAATCCGGAAGCGTGGTGGGCACGTTATGCACCACAAATCTGGCTGATGCCTGCCGTAATTGCCTGGGCTGCATTTCAAACCGGCAGTCGTTGGCAGCGGTTGGGCGGCGGCTTGGTGCTTGCGGCCATGGCGGTCAATGTTTTCTTGGTCGGCGCTGCGTATGGGCTGGGGAATTATTATGCTACGGCGTCCTATCGTCAAGAGGCGGCGCTTCTTGCTTCGCGCCCACAGCCGCTCAAACTGTGGTTTGGCGTTTTCAATTCGAATGAAGTGCGGATGAAAGAACTGGGGGTTCCCTTTGTCATTGCCAATGAAGGGCCGCAGGATGATCAAATCGATTCGTCGTTTCGTTATCGTTATTTGGTGGCGGTGCATAAGCAACCTGGCATGGTAGAAATATTCCGCGATGAAAAAGAACGTTTGAGGAGGGTTAATAATGAAACAGAGTAAAAGTTGGCTGACGGTTTTTCTGATGACCTTGTTTATACTGAGCTTGACGGGAGTAGCGAGTGCGCAGCGAATCTTGTATGTTCCGTTTGATGATCGTCCGGTCAGTTGTGAGTATCCTGCCGATACTTTGAAAGCGGCGGGCATGGACGTCGTTATGCCTCCGCTTTCGCTGCTGGCGAGCCGGGGACGCAATGCGGACCCGCAGCAGCTGTGGCGGTGGATTTGGCAGGAAGCGCCTGCTGCGGATGCGCTGGTGGTCTCGCAGGATGCTGTTATTTACGGCGGTTTAGTGGCCTCGCGGACGCATCAATGGAGCGACGTGCAACTGAGTGAGCGACTTGGTAATTATCAAAAATTGATAGAACGTTATCCGGCATTGAGGATCTATTTGTTTAGTACGATTATGCGCAGTCCGCATGCATCGAGCGGCGGTGTTGAACCGCCCTATTATGAACAGTATGGACCGGATATTTTTGCCTTGCATGCTTTAACGGATAAGGCTGAAAGTGAAAAACTGACGGCGGAGGAGCAAAACTGGCTGAATTCGCTGCGGCAAAGCGTTCCGCAAGAAATTCAGCGCGATTGGGTGGAACGCCGCGAAAAAAATTATCGCATCAATCTGCAGTCGACGGCGCTGTTGCGTCAAGGCGTGTTTTCGTACATGATTCTGGGGCGCGATGACTGCTCGCCGCATTCTCGTTCGCATCAGGAAGCCAGATGGATGAAAAAAGAAACCGCAGATCTGAAACTTAATAAGTATGCAACTTTTCCGGGTGCGGATCAACTGGGCTTGCTGATGTTGACGCGGGCGGTTAATGATATGACGTTCACGATTCCTTCGGTACGCGCTTTTTATGCAGAAGGAGTAGGCGAACAAACGGTGCCGTCCTATGAGGATACGCCGGTGGGGGAAAATGTCCGTAACCATCTTTGGGCAACGGGCTGTCTGCCGTTGCAATATGCAGGCAGAGGCGATTTGACGCTGGCTGTGAATACTCCGTATGACGGTTGGACGAGAGAGGCTGGTCGTACGGATAATGTAAAAGTTGCAAGTCAAAGTGTAACTCGTTTTGCTGAGCGGGTGGCTGATGGCGTACGTAGGGGCGACAAGATCAGCATTGCCGATATTTCTTTTGCCAATGGTTCGGATAATGCGCTGATGGAAGAACTGGCGAAAAAAAATACGTTAACAGGCTTAGAAGCCTATTCGGGTTGGAACACCGCCAGCAACACGATCGGTTATGCGATTGGCCAAGGTGTGCTTGCGTCACATATGCTGCCGGAAGCGAAACATCGCTTACTGACGGTACGTTTACTTGATGATTGGGCCTATCAGGCAAATGTTCGCCAGGAATTGTTGGCGAAAGTGCTGGAACCGGCGGGGCATAGCAATGTGCAGTTGGATGAATTACGCGCACTGCTTGCTAAACGGGCGACAACGGAATTGGCTTCTTTTGCCGCAGCTCATATGCCGCAGTGGAAGCTGGAACCCTTTGCGGCAGACTTTCCTTGGAATCGAATGTTCGAGACGCATATTGAAATAAAGAAGCCTTGATTTTTTAAGTAAAAAAACAAAAGGAAGACGATAGAATCGTCTTCCTTTTGTGTATATAATGGAGGGGAAACGATTTACCGTTTAGGCGGTTTATTAGGGAGGACATAGTGGGACACGGCTACATGATTCGCAAGGTGCTTCTCAAGGAAATCCTTCCTGGCATGGAACTGGGAACTGAGGTTTTGCTTCCTGGTAACGGGAGAATGCTGGAAGAAGGTACGGTGTTGACAACTGAATTATTGGCGCGCTTTAAAAAAGAAGGGATCGCCTCCCTCGATATAAGACAGCGGGAGGAATGGCCCGATATTTTGGCGAAATCGCTGAATGAGCCGGCGGAAAAGAAACGCTTTATGTCGGTGTACATGGAAACGGTCCAATCGGTAAAGGATGCGTTTCAGGATATGCGGGTGTGTGAGCGTTTGTCGATGGATGAAATGGAGCGTCTTGTGCAGGGCATGATTTTGCCAATGCTGAACTATCGCGGCATTATTCATAACTTGTACGAGCTGCATGCTTGTGACGAATATACGTTCCATCATTCCGTAAAAGTTGCGCTTCTTTGCGGCGTAATTGGTAAATGGATGGGCTATGAGGAGGAGGCGATCCGTCAATTGTCTTTGGCGGGTTTGCTGCACGATGTGGGAAAATCGAGAATACCGCTGGAACTGTTGACGAAACCGGGCAAACTTAATTCGAATGAGATGGCAATTATGCAGCAGCATGTAACAAAAGGCTATGAGTTGCTGCAAAAAAGCGGTGTCGTCGTTGCCTGGCCGGTTGCCTGCGCTGTATTGCAACACCACGAACGAATGGATGGCAGCGGTTATCCGCATAGAACATGCGGTGCAGAACTTCATCCCTATGCGAAAATTGTTGCGGTTGCAGATGTGTATGATGCAATGACGTCAGATCGCGTCTATCGGAAACGTCATACTCCGTTTAAGGTGTTGAAAACTTTGACGGAAGAAATGTTTGGCAAATTGGATCCGGATGTCTGTACAACATTTATGAATAATATCCGCGATTATCTGATCGGTAATCGTGTCAAGCTGAGTGATGGTCGACTCGCGGAAGTGGTCGCATTGCATCATCCGATGGCGACTAGGCCGATCGTCAGAACGCAGGCCGGTGATTTTATCGATTTAGAAAGCGAAAAAGATATTGTGATTATAGAAATCATAAATGCCTGATGCAGCGGGAATAGAACTGGCACTTTAAAGAAAAGTAGTCTATAATAGTCAAAGCAGTCTATGAGGGTATCGAGGTGAAAGAGTGGAAGCGTGGATTCCGATTTTCCAAAATTATGGTGTGTCAGGCTTGTTTGTATTATCCTTTATTGAGTCTTTTATTTCGCCGATCTTACCGGATCTTTTGTTGATTCCGATGGCGATGGCCATGCCGCAGGAGGCGATTTATTACTCTGCGGTGGCGACTACAGGATCTGTGCTGGGCGGATTTGTCGGTTATGGCGCTGGCGGACGATTTGGCATACCTTTAGTGCAACGCTTTATTCCGGCCGAGCAGGCGGAGAAGATTCGCGAATGGATTGAAAAATATGGGGGATGGGCCATTTTTTTTGCAGCGATGGCGCCAATTCCTTATAAATTCGTCAGTATTAGCGCGGGTGTTTTTCGTGTTAACCTGTTAGTTTTCTTTATTGCTTCAGTTTTAGGGCGCGGGAAACGATTTTTGCTCGAAGGCGTACTGATTTATTATTATGGCCCTAAGGCGTTGGAATTGATAACGAATGCATCGGATCATTTCATTATTCTATTCTTAATGCTAGTGGTTGGCGGCATTATTGCTTTTTACTGGTATCGGAAGGAACCGTCTAGAGAAAATGAATAAAGAGACAGTCGCATGGCGGCTGTCTTTTCTCTTAATGTGAGAGATTATTTCTTCGATGAAATAGGTAGTATGGAGGTGATTCCTGTGGAAATCAGCAAAGTTGTAACGGGAAATAGCAATGCGAGCGTAAATGCGAGTGCGGTGGACGAAAAAGTTGCTGCTGTTGCAGAGCCTGCACAAGGTGCAGTGGAGACGACGGACGCAAATCAGAAAGCAATCGTGGATAAAGATTTTCATTTGGATATAAATGATGTGCTGCGGCAAAAACTTACGGAGCTTGCCAAAAATCTGCAGGGCCGGCAGGAATTGATCGAGAGTTTGCCGCAGGAAATTAAAGAAGCCGTCACCGCATTGCTGCAAGAGACGGGCGCGGGGCGCGAGAGCGTTTCTAAAGGCGTAGTTGAAGTGTTCAAACAGCAGAGAGTGACTGCCGAGGTACTGAATGATCTGGCAGATGTTTTGCAAGTAGCGGTGTCCATATTGGAAACGGGCGAGGCCGGAAAAAAATTGTCGGCTGAATTGGCAAAACGCTTTTCAGTATTGCAGCAAAACGAACAGCCGCTTGCGAAGGATGGATTGCCCCGCTTGCTTGAGTCACAGACTTTGGCGGATTTTTTGCCGGAGGCGGGCAGTAACGGAAATGTAGCGACGGCAAAAGAGTTGTCCGGTCAAGTGCAAAATACAGGCGCAAATGTTTTTCAGGCTAAAGCGTTGACGCCGGGTAGCGGTACGAATAACTTGGGAACGCTGCTTTTGCCAGGGGAGCAAGGCAACACGCCGAAGCAGGCGGCGATTGAATTGATGCAACTGGCTAAAGTTGTAACGGATGATAATCGCACGATGCTCGGGCAACTGCAAAAGCTTAGCGAGGCTTTTAAAGCGGGCGAAGGTTTGCAAACGCAGCAGGCAAAGAATTTTGCGCAGGCGACAAGTGCGCTAACCGTGTTGCAGCCGGATGAACTGAAAAGCGTAGCGGGACAACACGATCTGCCGCAACTTAAGACGACTTGGACAATGCGGGCAATCGCCGCAGCGGAACCGTATATGGAGATGACGGCGGATGAACTGAAATCAGCCGTACAAGTGTTGCGGGAACTAGGAAAAACAGCGCAAGAAGTGTCCGGGAAAGCACCGTTGTCCGCTGCCGGAGAAAAACTGGCGCTGCTGGCGGAGCAATTGCCAGGCAAAGTGATGAATGCATTGGCAGAAAGCTTGCAGTCAGGAAATATTCAAGAGAAACTAGCCAAAATGGAAACCAACTTGAATTTGGCGCTGGGCGTAAAGCAGTCAAGCCTTGTCGAAACAGCGGCCGGCGGAAAAACAGTGCTAATGCCGGACGTAAAAGCGTTGCTCGAAAGTTTTACCGGACAGTTTGGTAAAGCGGCGGATGATGTTGTTGAACTGATGAAAATGGTCAAGCAAACGGCTGCAAAAGATGCCGTGGCAGCGCTGCTGCAGGGAAAGGTAGAGCGTTTAACCGTAGGCCTGGATTTGAAAAATGTTGAAAATAATTCGGCTTGGACGGCGTTGCAGCAAAAAGCGGAAAGCAATGCGTCAGGAGTGCTTTTGCCGGATTCCGTTCGCAGACAGCAAAATCCTGAGTTGACAAAGGCGGCATTGGCGCTGCGGATTGCAAGTGCGGCAGAGTGGCAGGAACATAGTGCGAGTACCTTGCGTCAGGCGGCAGCTACCGTGAAAGAAATTGCCGCGAGCGTGCAAAAACCAGAGGTTGTAATGCGGGAAAGGCAAGCAGAACAAAGCGTATTGTCTTTTTCCACTGGCTTACAAATGGGTGAGGGTGTAGTCTATCCGGCGCATATTCACATTTATCATCAGCGTGAGAAAGAGCAAAGCAGACGTGCGGCAAATGATTATGAGACGTGGTTGCGCATTAGTCTGGAAACGAAATATATCGGCGATGTCACGGCGGTATTTCGTGTTTACGAAGAGGAACGCTTGGATGTGCGGGTTGGCTTTAAGATGTCGGAAGCGCTGCAACAGTTTCGTCAGCAGTTGCCGGAGCTGCGCAAAAAGCTCGAAAACGAGCGTTTGCGTTTGGCGGACTTAGGCGGTAATCAAATATAAAAGAGAAGGATGTTGCAACATCGTGATGCTGCAATATCCTTCTCTTTCTGGGAAATGCTTTAAAAACAAACTGTCGGATAACAACCTAGAATGGAAATGTAGGAGCAGTGCTCGCGGATGCTGCGAAGCGTGTTTGCAATCGGAGGGTCGAGCAGACCGCCTTCCAGATCGAGAAAAAAACTGTATTCGCCCAAACGAGTGCGTGCCGGACGTGATTCGATACGAACAAGATTGATATTATGGCGGGCGAAAACTTCCAGGAGCAAATATAAGCTGCCAGGCTTATTTCCTTGCATGCGGCAGACGATGGATGTTTTGGCGGGAGTTTCCAGCAAAGCGGGCAGTGTTGGTTCCACTAAAACGAAGCGAGTGTGGTTGTCGTCCGAATCGCAAATGTGCTTTTCGCTGGCGACGAGTTGATATAAGTCGGCGGAACGTCGTGCCGCGATCGCGGCGTGGCCAAAGCCTCGCTGGGAAACGGTCAGTGCCGCGGCGGCGGTGCTGTCGACAGGAATGAGACGCGCATCAGGATAGTTACTTCTGACGTATTGGCGGCATTGGGCCAAAGCCTGGGGATGGGAAAAAATAGTGTGAGGCGCATCTGTGCTGCCGGGATAAGTTAATAAATGATGGCGAATCGGCCAGATAAATTCCTTGGTGATGAACAGATGCTGATCTTGGGATAAGAGATCAAGTGTAATGTTGACGGTTCCTTCCAATGAATTTTCAATTGGGACAAGCGCTGCAGGCATATAGAGATCGGCGACTGCTTGCAGGCAGTCGGCAATCGTCGGATATTCGATCAACTTTCGTTCAGGAAAAGCGGAAAGGGCCAATTCTTCGCTGTGTGTGCCGTGAGGCCCGAGAAAAGCTAACTGGCGCATGATAGAGCTACTCCTCTCAAATATAAAGTAGTGGTAAGTGTAACACTTATTGTACATAAAAGCAATAAGTTGCAAGAGAGTGTAAAGTAAATTCGTGCGCTGGTGCGGAGAAACTGTAAGAGCACTAGCGGATATGGTACAATGATAATGAGGTGAGATTGGAATATGTTAAATATAGCAAAGGCAACGTTGGCGGCCTTGTCGATTCATCGAGTGGGCAATCGACTTAGAGACGAGGGGATGACTTTGTCGAACCAACCATACCAAATTGAAGATGCCGAATTGGAGGAAGCGCTGCTCAAATATTTTTTGAGTTCTTTTAAGACCGGCGCATTGCATCGCTTCGATCATCCGGCCGATTTACATTTAAATGAAATATATATGTATATCTGCGATATGTTCATCCGTGAGGAATCGTTTCATCAACAGTCGCAGCATATTTGCCGCTATCTGTATGACGTTTCGGATCATCCGCAGATCAAAGGCGGTGAAGTTTATATCGCCCGTTTTAGTGATTGCGAGATTGATGGACAGTTGGTAGATGCGATTGGCATTTTTAAAACAGAACACAAGGCGACGTATCTGCAGGTAGAAGAGCGCGGCGCCCGTTTTTCGCTTGATTGTCATAAAGGCATCAATATCAAACGCTTGGATAAAGGCTGTCTGATTTTTAATCTGGATTCGATGGCTGGTTTTCGCGTTATGGCGGTTGACGGTATTTCAAAAAATGATGAAGCGCAATACTGGAAGGAACGTTTCTTGCGTATTCAACCCGTAGCCGATGAATACTTTCATACGTTGAACTGTCTGGAAATCTGTCGTGATTTTGCAGAACAGGCCTGCGTGCAGGGCAAAGCGGATCGAAAAGATCAGGCGGTAATGATGTCTTCTGCGATTGGTTATTTCGGCCGCAGCGAAACTTTCAACATTGATGAATTTGCAGCCGAGGTCATCCGTGAGCCGGAGCGAATCCAAGAATTCAAAGAACATCGCGAATTATATCAAATGAACCAAGGGGCGCCATCCGTCGATAGTTTTACCGTTTCTGCGCCGGCTTTACGTAACGCGAAACGGCGCTATCGTAATCAGATAAAGCTAGACACTGCAATGGAGATTCGTTTGAGCGAAGGGACCGAGGGGTTGGAAGATAATTTGGAACGTGGTTATGATGAAGCAAGAGGGATGTATTATTACAAATTATTCTTTCATAATGAACAATAAAGGTATCTTTGCAAGTAAGAACTGGTTTATAATGGGAAAAGATGAAAGAACAAGGCTGTTTTCGTAGAGAAACCCTGCATTCATGAGTGAAAGGGGATAGTGAGCATGTTGAAGCGTATTGCCATTATGACCAGCGGCGGTGATTGTCCGGGAATGAACGCCGCGATCCGCTCGGCGGTCCGCGTCGCGCTACATGAAGGAATGGAAGTCTGGGGAATTTACAACGGCTATGCCGGAATGACCAATGATGAGATGGAAAAACTGACATCTCGCTCGGTCGGCGATATTGTACAGCGCGGCGGAACCGTTTTGGGTACGGCGCGTTGTGAGGAATTCAAGACGCCGGAGGGACGGCAAAAGGCCTTGGATAATTTAAGGCGACGTGGTATTGAAGGCGTAATTGTGATCGGCGGCGACGGATCGCTCAGTGGTGCGAAGTTGTTGGCTGATATGGGCATGGCGGTCGTCGGATTGCCGGGGACGATTGACAATGATATATGGGGCACCGATTATACGATCGGCTTTGATACGGCGGTAAATACGGTGCTTGATGCGATCAATAAGCTGCGCGACACCGCATCCGCGCATCGGCGCGTGATTTTACTTGAAGTTATGGGAAGAAATTCTGGTTGGATTGCATTGGCATCCGGGCTGGCCGGCGGAGCTGAACATATTTTGATTCCGGAAATGAAGATTGATCTGGACGATATTTGTCAGCAACTGATACAGTCGCGTGACAGCGGCAAGAAATACAGCATTATTGTCGTTGCCGAAGGTGCGGGAAGTGCAGCTGCAATCGGCGAAAAAATTGCGAAGGAAACCGGTGCAGAAACAAGGGTTTCGGTGTTGGGGCACATACAGCGCGGCGGCTCGCCGTCGGCATTTGACCGGATTTTAGCAAGCATGCTTGCAGAACGTGCTGTTTTGGCGTTGTCGCAAGGCCTTTCAAATATCATGTTTGGCTACAAAACGGGGCTGATCGTCAATGTAGATCTCGGGGATGCCATCAGTTACAAAAAAGGCATCGATCCGACGATGTTTCGTCTGGCTACGTTGCTGTCTTAAGACAAAGGAAGCGACTGTTTTGATTTATGAGAACAGTCGCTTTATTGTGTCTTTTGCGATGGAAACAGAATCAAGACAGTGAAAGGGAAAAAAATACAAAAGGTCCTTCGTCTTTGCAGTATAAGTCTGAAAATTGCAAGACAATTGTTGGCATGGAAATTGCAACAATATTCGAAGTAGTACGTCGAGAGGGAGGTAAAGGCATGATCGGTGTTGTAATCGCAAGTCATGGCGTTTTGGCCAAGGCGCTGCTGGAAACTGCGGAAGGTCTTCTTGGCAAGCAGTCGGCGGTTGCAGTACTTTGCTTTGAGACCGGCGCAGCGCCGGCACGTTTGCAGGAGGAACTGTTGCAGGCGGTGCAAGAAGTAGAACAAGGGCAAGGCGTCCTCGTGCTCGTCGATCTTGCGGGCGGCAGTCCATATAACGCTTCGGCATGGCTCGCATGCAAAGGTGAGCAGCTCGAAATCATCAGCGGCGTTAATCTGTCCATGCTTACCGAAGTCCTTGCGATGCGAAACAGCCAATTGGACTTGCTGGCGCAAGTCGCAATTGAAAGCGGGTGCGGCGGCATTTGCCGACTGCAGTTGCCGCGTTAATGCTGTGAGTTTTTCAATGAAGGCAAAGGAGCAGAGAGATGTCAATTGAACTGGTACGCATCGATGACCGATTGATTCATGGTCAGGTTGTGATGGCTTGGCACAGGGTTTGCCCAGTTGATAGAATGGTCGTTGTCGATGACCGGGCGGCAAATGATGCAATTCGTAAAATGCTGCTTGAAACAGTTGCACCGCCGGGCGTACGCGTTTCGGTACTGACGCAAAAACAAGGTGCAGATGCGCTGTTGACGAATGCATATGGCGCGGAGCGTCTAATGCTGTTGGCGACAACGCCGATAACGCTGTTGGCTTTGATAAAGTGCGGCGTGGATTTAAAAGCGATAAATGTAGGCGGTTTGGGGGCGGGAGTTGGAAAAAGACAACTCACACCTGCCGTAGCGATCGGTCAGGAAGAGGAAGCTGCCTTTGCAGAACTACAACAGCTTGGCGTACAGATGCAAATTCAAATTATTCCAAGTGACTTGCCGCTTGAACTGAAAGATGTTTTGGCGAAGCGAGAAGCGTAAGAAAAATAAAAATAAAGTGAGGATATTTATCATGACGCAAGAAATGACGCTAAACATTCAAAACCAAGCCGGGGTTCATGCCCGTCCGGCAGCGATGCTGGCGCAGAAAGCCGCTGAATTCAAATCGCAAATTTTGATTCATAAGGCCGATCGTCAGGCGAATGCGAAAAGCATCATTAGCATTATGGGGCTAGGCATCCAATGTGGTGATCAAGTTGTTTTAAAGGTTGAAGGCCCTGATGCGGAGCTGGCAGTGGACGCGTTGTCCCAATTAGTGAATGACAAGTTTGGGGAGGCGTAAACGGTATGGAATTGAAAGGAATTGCCGCATCTGCAGGGTATGCGTTGGGACATGTCTGCTTTCTTAAAGAAATAAGTAATGATTTTGCGACGACGGTTTTGCCGGAACAGCGTGAAGCAGAACGGGAACGCTTTCTTGCGGCGCAGGCAAAAGCCCGTCTTGCATTGGAGGAGCTAAAAGAAAAAGCGGCAAAAACAATGGGCGCGCATCAGGCGGAAGTGTTTGCCGCGCATCAAATGATGCTCGAAGATCCGACACTAATGGAAGGGATTTTTGCGAAAATCGATTCCTCTTCGGCCAGTGCGGAATCGGCTGTCAGTGAAACGGTCGAAACGATTGCAGCCATGTTCAGTGCGATGAATGATGATTATATGCGTGAACGCGCTGCTGACATAAAGGATATCGGGCTGCGTCTTTTGCGTATCCTGCAAGGCATTGAAGATGCCGTGGCTTATCAAGGCGTTTTGGCGGCGCAAGATTTACTGCCGTCAGATACGGCTTCGCTGGATCTTGATAAAGTGTTCGGTTTTGTGACCGCACTTGGCGGCAAGACATCCCACAGCTCGATTTTAGCGCGTGCGGCAGGAATCCCTGCTGTTGTCGGTCTTGGCGCGCAGCTGGCGGAACTCAAAGATGGCGATATGCTGATTGTCGATGGCCACGCAGGCAGCGTGCTGGTAAATCCGGCGCAAGAGGTCATTGACGAATACCGTCTGCGTCAGCAACGGGAGAAACAATTGGCCGCGCGTTTGGCGGAAATAGCGCATCTTCCTTCGGTTACGACCGATGGATACGAAGTGGAGCTGGCGGCGAATATAGGTACGCCGGAAAATATGACGAAGGCTGTCGCATCCGGTGCTGAAGGGGTAGGCTTGTTCCGTACGGAGTTTTTGTTCCTGGATAAAACGTCCGTGCCGAGCGAAGAGGAACAGTATCAGGCCTATAAAACGGTTCTTGAGGCGCTGCCAAAAGGTAAGATTGTGATTCGGACGCTCGATGCCGGCGGTGATAAGCAGCTGTCGTTTATCGGCGGCTTGAAAGAAGAAAACCCGGCATTAGGACTTCGCGCTATCCGTTTATGTCTTGTCTATCGCGATGTGTTCAAGACGCAATTGCGTGCATTGCTCCGCGCGGGTGTCCACGGCAATCTGCATATCATGTTTCCTATGATTGCAACGCTTGAAGAACTGAGAACGGCGAAGGCTCTTTTGCAAGAAGCGGCGGCAGAGCTGGCGGCTGAAGGCGTGGTTCATCGCGGCGATGTTCCTGTCGGCATCATGGTTGAAGTTCCTGCGGCAGCGATGCTTGCAGATGAACTTGCGCAGGAAGTGGCTTTCTTTAGCATTGGCACCAATGATTTGGTTCAGTATACGATGGCGGCGGATCGCATGAATGAACATGTGGCAACGTTGAGTGACTATTTTCAACCGCCGGTAATCCGTCTGATCGGTCAGGTGGCCAAAGCGGCAAAACGTCATGGCAAGTGGGTAGGCATGTGCGGCGAAATGGCGGGCGATGTGCTTTCGACGCCGCTCCTTTTGGGACTTGGACTTACTGAATTATCAATGAATGCACGGGCGATTCCGCTGGTGAAATATCGCATACGGCAACTGCAGCAGGCGGAGGCGAAGGAGTTAGCGGAACAAGTGTTGAAGTTATCTACAGCGTCTGCAATCAAAGCGGCATTGGAGAATTTTTCGATTCGATTCGCAGACTGATGAGGCAGAGGGGGACAATGAAGTGTTGAAAAAAATTGCGGTAATGACCAGTGGCGGAGACAGTCCGGGGATGAATGCGGCAATTCGGGCGCTTGTACGAGTGGCCATGCACGAAGGCGTCGAAACATGGGGAATTTATGACGGCTATTCTGGCATGGTGGAAGACCGTATGGTAAAGCTTGATTCGCGTGCGGTTGGCGATATCATTCAACGCGGCGGTACCATTTTAGGCACCGCGCGTTGTGAAGAATTCCGGACGCCGGAAGGACGCGCTAAAGGCCTTGAAAACATGCGACGCAGAGGCATCGAGGGCTTGGTTGTCATTGGCGGCGACGGTTCGCTGACAGGCGCTACACTCCTGGTGAAAGAAGGCTTTCCTGTTGTCGGATTGCCGGGAACGATTGACAATGATATCTGGGGAACCGATTACACCATTGGCTTTGATACCACGGTCAATACTGTGGTCGATGCGATTAACAAACTTCGCGATACGGCATCGGCGCACGGGCGGGTCATCGTGATTGAAGCGATGGGGCGTCACTCGGGCTGGATTGCAATGACTGCCGGTTTGGCCGGTGGTGCGGAACAAATACTCGTGCCGGAAATGGCCGTCAGTATTGAAGATACAATTGCGAAGCTTAAGCAATCCAGGGCCTCGGGGAAAAAGTACAGCATTATCGTTGTAGCGGAAGGCGTCGGCAATACGGCTGAACTGGGCAAGCGAATCGAAGAAGAAACCGGACTGGAAACGCGTGTTTCTATTCTAGGGCATATTCAACGCGGCGGATCACCGAGTGTATTTGATCGTATTTTGGCTAGTACGTTGGCAGAGCGCGCCGTAATGGCTCTTTTATCCGGTATTTCCGGCGTGATGTTCGGTTCGCGAAATGGCGCGGTCGTCTCGATTGATATGGAAGATGCGATTTCGCATAAAAAAACATTGGATACTTCCTTGTTTCGCCTGGCAAATCTGCTGGCGCAATAAACAAAAGCAAAAGGGCGGATCGCTATGCGGTCTGCTTTTTGTTATACAGAGAAGAAAAGACATTGCCGAAACATGTTATAATGTAAAAACAGTGTAATTTGAAGCGAGGAGTCGGCAGATGAAGCGGCAATGGAGAGTCTTGGCGGCATTAGAAGAGATGTGTCGCATGCAATTAAATAAAGAAAGTTTTGCAAGACATCAGCCGGTTGGCTTTACTGCCGAAGAAGTAGCGCAAGCGAGCTTTTGTTCGCGCAGCAATGCAAGCAGTGATTTGAATACGCTGCATCGTGAGGGTTCTGTTGTTAAAATCGTCAGCCGTGCGGCGTATTATCTGCCGTTGAATTGGTTGGAAGAACTGTTCCCGGAACGAAAAGGCGCCTTGCCTCAGGTGATGCGTCACCATAAAGAACTTTTTGAAAAAACGTTGCCGGAATCAAGCGCTAAAAAGACTGAGCGAACGACAGTGCAAGATTCTTTTACGGAACTGATTGGGCATCAGGGGAGCCTGAAACCTGCAATTGAACAGGCTAAAGCGGCGATACTGTATCCGCCGAAGGGCTTGGACACGCTGCTGGTCGGAGCTACAGGCGTGGGGAAAACGTTGTTTGCCGAAAAGATGTTTCAGTTTGCGGCTTATCAGGAGAAAGTGAAGTCGGGGCAAGAATTGGTGATTTTCAATTGTGCAGACTATGCGGCGAATCCGCAATTATTATTGTCGCAATTATTCGGTCATACAAAAGGAGCTTTTACTGGCGCAGAGCGGGAAAAAATCGGTCTGGTGGAACAAGCCGATTGCGGCATGCTCTTTCTCGATGAAGTACACCGTCTGCCGCCGGAGGGGCAGGAAATGCTCTTCTATCTGCTCGACCGCGGCGAATTTAGGCGACTTGGCGAAGCCGGAACAATTCGGCGGGCAAAAGTGAGAGTTGTCGCGGCGACAACAGAAAATCCGGATTCGGCCTTACTCAAAACGTTTTTGCGGCGAATTCCAGTCGTCATACAATTGCCTCAATTGGCGGAACGTCCGCTGGAAGAAAGGCTGGAACTGATTCGTTACTTACTTGCGCGCGAGGCCGTGCATATTCAAGGCGGCGTCGCCGTAAGTCAAGAAGCGCTCTGGGCGCTGCTTTTATACCGTTGTCCTGGAAACGTTGGCCAATTGCGCAATGATCTTCAGCTGGTTTGTGCGAAAGCATTTTTGTATCGTGAAGAAGGCAGTGCAGAAGTCGGCATCGGTTATGAAGCGTTGCCGCTTAAGATCAAACAAGCCATTGCGTATGATCAGACAAAGCGGATGGAGACAAATCGCGTTTTGTGTCAATTAGGCGGAACGTTGCAGATCAGACCCGATGGTCAGGCTGCCCAAGGCGAAAGCAATCGACGATTGCCGGAAGGGTTTTATCATACGATTGCTGAGCGAATGCGCTTTCTAAGAAATCAGGGGATTGATGCAGAAGAAATCGTGCAATGCGTGGAAATGGAAGTCGATAATTATTTCAAACGACTCAGTCCGCAAGATACGGATCTTTCATCGGATCGGTTACGGAGCATGCTGGCGGAGGATTTTCTGACGGTATTTGATGCAGCTTGCAATCGCGTGCAGACGAGCGGAATGCCAATCAGCCGTCAACTGTATTATGCATTGGCTGTGCATACGGCGGCGACGGTAGAACGTTTACGCAGTAATTTGCCAATTATGAATCCGCGCGCAGAAAGCATTCGTCAACAATATCCCAAGGCTTACGAAGTGGCCGCTGAAATGGCGCAAATGATCGGTGCAGGTATGAGTGTGGTTATGCCGGAGGCGGAGATTAGTTTCATTGCACTGATGCTGGCGACTTTTGATCAACGCCAGGGAAACCAGGAGCGTAAGGTAGGCGTAGTTGTCATTGCGCATGGCGATTCAACGGCAAGCAGCATGGTTGACTTTGCAAATCGACTACTTGGCGTCAAACATGCGAAAGCGATTGATATGCCGCTCGAGACAGATGTAGGCCAAGTGAAGGCAATGGCAAGCTGCCTGGTGCAAGAGGCGGATGAAGGCAAAGGTGTTATCCTGCTGGTTGATATGGGGTCGTTATCCGGGCTGGCGGAAAAACTGGCGAGGGAAAGCGGCGTTGTCGTCAGAGGCGTTGAGATGGTAACGACATTAATGGTGCTGCATGTACTGCATAAAGCCATTTTGCCGCAATATGATTTAAACAGTGTTTATCGTGCTGCATGGGATGTACGGAGTATGCTGCAAACGATTCCGCACGTCGCAGAGGGAGTGGCAGGGAAAAAAGATCGGGCGCTGGTGACAACCTGTTTCACGGGACAGGGTGCCGCCGCCAGAATAAAAAAAATGCTGGAAAAATTATTGCAGCAATGGCAGGTCGCTACGATACGGGTAATTCCAATTGAGGCGGGGAGCCGTGATATTCTCCAAACACGTTTAGGGCAATTGCAGCAATCTTATGATATTATTGCCAGCGTGGGCAGCGTTGATCCGGAAATAGCTGAAAAGCCGCATATCTCATTAGAGACGCTGCTGCAAGATGGAACCGGCAATGCGCTGCGGAAACTTATTTTAACGGGCGCAAGCGATGCATCGCTAGAAGTGAAGGCCGAAAACATGGATTGGGAAATGCTGCATGCTGTGGTCGGCGATATGTTGGATGAGTTTCTTACGTTCGTTAATCCTCGCAAGGTGGTGGAAACGCTGGCGGAATGTCTGAAACTTGTCGAAGAAGGGATGGAATTTCGCTTTAGCTCATCAGGCATGGTGCGTATGATGGTGCATTGCGGCTGTATGGTTGAACGTATTTTAACCAACGCAACGATCAGTTATCCGGAGGTAGAACTGTTTAAAGAGGAACATCAATCCGAATATCAAACGATAAAAGCGGCATTGACGATGGCGGAAAAACAATTCTTTATTGAAGTCACAGCGGCGGAAATTTGTCATTTGATCGAGATCTGTAATATGGAACGCCAAAAATTTCGTATGACGGGGTTGGACTAACAAAAAGCTGCGTCGAAATCGAATTTCGACGCAGCTTTTTGTTTAAGGGACGCTAGTAATCGGTAGCACCGAGATTTGGCGATTTGCGCAGGTGCTCCAACATTTCGCTCAATTCATCCGGCAAGACGAGTTTGTCGATAAGATCGGCAAATTTGATGTCGTTGTCAGAATAGAGTATCGCAATAACATAACGGACGGCTTTGGCTGAAAAACCGGCATTACAAAGCGCAGCTTCCAGATCATGATAAACAATTGTGGCATTGTTTTGGCTTTTTTTGACGACCGGGCTTAGAATGTCGCTTGCGGTTTGTAAGTCGCGGGTTGAAAGATTGGCATGTAAACGCCATAACTCACTTAAGGGCAACAAGTTTTCCTTTTCGGCAAATTTGAGTGCGACTTTGAACGCAAATTCATTTTTTTCCTCAAACGAAATAGGCATAGCCCTCACCCTTTCCTTTGTTATTTATTTACAGTATAGCTTGATTTTCCTGAAATTGTCAATGCGTTGAAGCTTTGGGATAACTATTATTAATAAATAATTTTAAAAAATAAATTGCGGTTTGCTAGCAGCTGTGCTATCATAAGACCAAGACAAAGTACTGACGGATAATGAAAGTCAGTTACGAAAAGAGAGGGGTAGTGTAGCGATGATTAGTGTAAAAATGCAAGAGGCAATTAATAATCAAGTACAGGAAGAACTGTATTCAGCATATCTTTATTTGGCAATGGCTGCAGACAGCGAGGAAAAAAACCTTAAGGGGTTTGCCAATTGGCTGCGCGTTCAATATCAGGAAGAAACGGGACATGCGATGAAACTTCATCAATATGTACTGGAACGCGGTGGTAAGGTTAGCCTCAAGGCGATTCAGGCTCCGCCGACCGAATTCGGCACTCCGTTACAAGTCTTTGAGCAAGTGCTAGAGCATGAGCAACACGTAACGAGTTTGATCAATAAACTATATGAGACTGCGGTTAGTGAAAAAGATTATGCTGCTCAGATTTTTCTCCAGTGGTTCATCGAAGAACAAGTTGAAGAAGAAGGTAATGCAACGGAAATTCTTGAAAAACTAAGAATGGTCGGCGAACGAAGCGGCGCCGTATTATACTTGGATAAAGAATTGAAAAAACGCGTTGCAGAATAAGCTTTACAGAGCGAACAGGCGCCGTCTAACGATGGCGCCTGTTGTTTTTATGCTGAAAGATCGAAAGTGAAAAATAAGGTGAGGCGTCATAAGTTCTAAAATAATCCTTGTGAAAATGAATTGGCAGAAAATACAAGACGCTGAAAAAACGTTTTTAAAATATTTAAATTCATTAATGACGATATTGTTGGCAGGAAAATCGCGGGAAAAGATGAATTAGGAGAACAGGAAGATGTGACCGGAGCCGTATGGCGCTGTGAAAGGGAATATACAGAGCAACGCTTGCGTTGACTGGACATATCGACCGCCGTGGTGATACAATTTTAGTTGGGTAAACGATTACCTGGTTAGGGGGAGCGATTTTGGAATTATCAACGATTATTGGTTTGCTGTTGGGAACGCTTGGTCTAGGGATTGGAATGGCATTAAAAGGGGTTGGCCCATCGGCATTGCTTAACCCTGCAGCTATCATAATTATCTTGGTAGGAACGTTGGCTTGTGTTTTTAATGCCTTCCCGATGGAAAACATTAAAGGGGCAGGGGCTTTATTTCGGAAAATTTTCAAAAAACAGGTACTGATATCGAAAGTGGAATTATTGAAGCTGTTTGTTGAATTGTCGCAAACTGCACGCAGAGAAGGTATTTTGGCGCTGGAAAGCCGGGTCGAAGATATTCCGGATCAGTTTTTACGCACGGGACTGAACATGGTAATTGACGGCTTGGATCCTGATTTTGTCGGTGATGTGTTGGAGGCCGAAGTGCATGGCATGGAAGACCGACATCGCGACGGCGCCGCTATTTTTAGTCAGGCGGGGATGTATGCGCCGACGCTGGGGGTATTGGGAGCGGTTGTCGGACTGATTGCCGCACTGGGCAATCTGGCGGATATTGACAAGCTCGGTGTTGCGATTGCAGCGGCATTTGTTGCAACCTTGATGGGGATTTTTACTGGTTATGTCCTTTGGCATCCTTTTGCCAACAAATTAAAAATGCTCTCGAAAAAGGAAGCGGAAGTACGTAAGATGATGGTGGAAGGGGTTCTGTCCCTTCAGGCAGGCGATTCGCCGACTGCAATTGAAGCCAAACTCATGGTGTTTATTGCGCAGAAGGAACGCGATCTGCTTAAACAGGCGAAGGCGGGGGAATAAGATATGAGCCGGAAAAAACATCGCGAGGCTCATCATGAAGATCATATTGATGAAACTTGGCTGATACCTTATGCGGATTTGCTCACATTGCTGTTGGCATTGTTCATCGTGTTGTTCGCATCGGCGGAAGTAGATCAGAAAAAATTCGATCATATGGCTTATGCGCTGAATCAGGCTTTTAGCGGTAGCCCGTCTGTCTTTGACAAGAACCAAGCCATGGTGGATGAAGCTCAATCTGGAAATCCGCAAATGTCATCCGAAGAAAACAGGCAGCAACAGCAGTTGCAGGAAACAATTCAATTGTTGGAAGCTAAAAAAGCGGTTGACCGCTATATCCAAGAAAATAAATTAGCCGGTGATTTAAACACGGTAATGACCGAGGATGGTCTGATGATTCGGATTAAAGACTCGGCGTTGTTTAACTCAGGCAGTGCGGAACTGCTGCCGGATTCTCAGCGTTTGACGGCGCAGGTGGCTAAGATGCTGCTCGTTATTCCGCAAAAGGTCGTCGTATCTGGACATACGGATAATGTGCCGATCAATACGCGTGAGTTCCCTTCTAACTGGGAGTTGAGTTCGAAGCGATCGATCAACTTTATGAAGCAAATTCTTTCGCAAGAAGATTTGAAGCCGGAGCGTTTTAGCGCTATCGGCTATGCGGAATATCGTCCGATTGCACCAAACGATACAGAGGATGGACGGCAAAAAAACCGACGGGTAGAAGTCCTGATCATGAGGAATTATCGTTAGTCAGGAATAAGCGACCTTGCGCCAGCAAGGCCGCTTTTCTCTATATTTACTGGCAAAAGCCCGTTAATCCTGATAGAATACAGGTATGGTTTTACGGAGGTGGCAGGATTGATTCTTGGGATTGGGACCGATGTGATTGAAATTGACCGAATTAAAAAGGCGATTCAAAATCCAGCCTTCTTGGAACGTGTGTTTAGTCCGAAGGAGAGAGTGTATTGTGATGGACGGGGGAAACAGGCTTCTGCCTCTTATGCGGCCCGATTTGCTGGGAAGGAAGCAATAATGAAGGCGCTGGGAACCGGGCTTAGCGGCGGTAAATTGCTGGAAATAGAAATCATGCCGGATGCTAAAGGCAAACCGGTTGTATTATTGACGGGCGCGTTTGAAAAAATTGCGAATGAGATCGGTGTGCAAAAAATATATCTGTCGTTGTCGCATTGCCGGGAATATGCGACTGCGCAGGCGGTGGTGTGGGGGAAATAATGGTATGAAAATAGCAACGACTTCGGAAATGAAGGAAATTGATCGTCGCACAATGGAAGACTATGGCGTAGCAGGCCTCGCGTTGATGGAGAATGCCGGAGTGGAAGTGATGCGCCAGATTGAACAATTATTAGGCGCGCTGGAACAAAAAAAAGTTTGTGTCTTTTGCGGCAAAGGAAATAATGGCGGAGATGGTTTTGTTGTTGCACGTCATTTGCATAATCAAGGCGTCAAGGTGAAGGTGTTCCTTTGGGGAAATCGTCAAGAAATGAAAGCGGAAGCTGCGGCTAATTTAGCGGTTTTAGAAAAAATGGAACTCGATGTCATGGATCTTAAAGGAGAACGCGACTGGGATAAAGCGAAACTGGCGATTGCCTTTTCTGACTGTTTGGTCGATGCGTTAGTGGGGATTGGTTTCGTTGGCAAAGTGGAAGGCGATTTGGCCCAACTGATTCAATTAATGAATAAAGGCGGAAAATCGATCATAGCAGTGGATATTCCGTCGGGTGTACGGGCTGATAACGGGCAGGTCTCGACGGTGGCCGTGTCGGCAGTCCATACCGTTACGCTGGGGTTGCCCAAGCCAGGCTTGTTCTTGTTTCCTGGTGCGCAGCACAGCGGCGGCATAAGTGTGGCCGATATCGGTATTCCCTTACCGTTGTTGACCAATCAAGAAATACGTCAGGAACTTGTCTTGCCGGAAAGGGTGCAGAGCATGCTGCCCAAACGGAAAGCAGATGCGCATAAAGGGCAATGCGGTCATGTCTTGGTTGTTGCTGGAGCAGAGGGCTATACGGGAGCGGCTGTTCTGGCTGCTCAAGGAGCGCTTCGTTCTGGTGCGGGGCTGGTAACATTGGCTGTTCCGCGTGCAATATACCCGATTATCGCTGCAAAAGTGACGGAGGTTATGGTTCAGCCCTTAGAGGATGAAGGAAAGGGATACATAGGCGTAGAGGCGCTGACTCGTTTATCGGAGCTGCTGGAAAAAGCCGATGTGCTGGCAATCGGTCCAGGCCTGAGCGCTCATGAAGAAACTATAGATGTAATTCGAGTGTTGCTGGAAACAGCCGCCTGTCCAATCATTGTTGATGCGGATGCTCTTCGGGCCTTTACCCTACCGGAGAAAAAAAGGGTGCAGACGAAAGTGATCCCCGTGTTGACGCCTCATCCAGGAGAAATGTCTCGTATGACAGGTTTAGCTACGGAAGATATTAATGCAAACCGCATCGCAATTGCTCGTCGCTTTGCGGAAGAATGGGCGTCAATTGTTGTTTTGAAGGGAGCCAGAACGGTGATTGCCTTTCCGGATGGTGAAATTCAAGTCAATCTTTCGGGGACGGAGGGAATGGCGAGCGGCGGTATGGGCGATGTTTTGACAGGCGTAATTGCGGGCTTTATCGGGCAAGGGTTATCGAGTCATCAAGCGGCTATTGCAGGGACGCATCTTCATGGCGTGGCGGCTGAGAAAGCTGCGCTGCAAGGGGCACAGGGAATGACGGCAGGCGATCTGTTGGCCGTTTTGCCGGAAGTTCTGTTAACGGCGATTAAAGGGAAATAAGAAAAGCTGAAGGAGGTGTTGCAGTGGCTCGCATGCTGATAAGCAGTATTTGTTTCTTCCTTTTGCTTTGGGCGAATGGAGTCGCTGCAGCAGCTGTTGCTGACTCGACTAATTCATTCAAGAAGAATGCCAAGCCGGAATTAACGAATTTACGTTCTTCCTATATAAAAAATGATGTGACGACAGGCGGCGCAAAACTAAGATTGGTGGTCGATTCCAGCGGACCGGTGAAAGCGGTAGGACGATTAGAAAATAAGAACGGCCTGCAACTGGTAATCGACATCACTGGCGCGGCAAGCGCGAATATCGAGGCAAAGACTGCGTTAAAGGGCGATGTTGCCGAACAAGTTTACGCTAAGCGTCTCGATGAGAATACGCTGCGCCTGGAAGTCGATTTGGCGGAAGCCATTGAGGCTAAAGACTATCGGGTCTTTACTTTGCAGCCGGATTTGAAAAATGACAAACCTTTCCGTGTCGTAGTTGACATCAATAAAGCGAAACCGAAACAAAATTATCGATTTACTGCAGGGCTGAAAAACAAAGTGATCGCTCTTGATCCGGGTCATGGAGGCAGTGACCCAGGTTCAATTGGGCAACGCGGCACGAAGGAAAAAGAACTGACGTTAGCCGTTGCGTTGCGAGTGAAGGGATTGCTGGAAAAATCCGGCGCGCGCGTCGTTATGACGCGTCAGAATGATCGGGATGTGTTCGGTCCTAACGCCAGTGCAGTGGATGAACTTCAGGCGAGAACCAATATTGCGAATAGAGCAAAGTCAGATGTGTTTGTCAGTATTCACATCAATTCTTTTCAGGACCGGAGTGTCGGAGGCACCTCGAGCTACTATTATCCAAAGAGCGCTTATGACCTGATGCTGGCGCGAACCGTGCAAGCAGGAATGTTGAAAGCCGGCAGTGTTGATGACCGCGGTGTCAATTCGGCGCGCTTTTATGTGGTGCAGCATGCGTTGATGCCGGCCGTGTTGACGGAATTAGCGTTTATTTCTAATCCGGAAGAAGAAAAGATGTTAAAGACAGCGTCTTTTCAACAAAAAATGGCGGAGGGCATCGTAGAAGGTTTGGGTGTCTTTTTTAATCAGGCGGCGCAAAAAGGAGGCGGTGTGCGATGAAAAACTTGCTGCGTTATGGCGTCTTAGGCATACTGGCGATAATTTTATTGTTGGCTGCCGGATGTAGCGGTGCTGCTACGACACAGAAAGAAAGTACGCCGCCGCTTGTTGCCGGCAGTCTTGAAAGCGATGCGGGCAAGCAGAAATTGACGGTTTATTTTGCGGCAAAAGATGCCAATCATGTTGCACCGGAAATCATTTTTGTGCCAAAGACCGATAATCCGGCCCAAGTCGCAATCGAACATCTGCTGGCGGGCCCGAAGAGCGCTCAGTTGCTCGCCGTAGCGACTGCGGATGTGAAGCTGAAGCGAATATGGGTAAAAGAACATACGGCATACCTTGATTTCTCGGATAGCCTGCTGAAGAAAGCGCCGGGCGGTTCCGCATATGAACGTCTGTTTGTTGGTGCGGTGGTTAATACATTAACCGAATTCCCGAACATCACGAGTGTACGTTTTCTGGTGGAAGGAAAGAACATCGATACGATTACAGGCCATCTGGATTTGAGTGAGCCGGTACGGCGCGACGAAGCATTAATTAAGCGACTTTGAGAGGCGGCGACTTGTTTGCCGCCAAAATTATTCTTGCATGCGGTGATTTTCCAAATAGGCGGTGAAGAAATGGATATTAGGCAAATTGGCGAGTTCGGTCTGATTGAGCGAATTCGTGAAGATGCAATTGTGGAAGCGGCTACCGTTGTGGCGGGAATTGGTGACGATGCGGCTGTCGTGCTAGCCACGCCAAAGCACTTTCAACTGTTAACGACGGATATGCTGGTCGAGAGTGTACATTTTGATTTGTCGACAATCAGTCCATGGCAACTCGGTTACAAAGCGATTGCCGTGAATTTGAGCGATATAGCTGCCATGGGCGGAATTCCACGTCAGGTGTTGATATCTTTGGCGCTGCCGAGCGATGTGACGATTGAATTTGTAGACGGAGTGTATCAAGGAATAAAAGAGATTTGCCGTCAGCATGTGGTTAATATTGTGGGCGGTGATACCGTTTCGAGTCCGAATGGCATTGTGATAAACGTAGTTGTTCTTGGTGAAGTGGAACCGGCTTATTTACAGCGACGCAGCGGCGCCAGCGCAGGCGACTTGATTGTCGTCACAGGAAATCTGGGGGATTCGTCAGCCGGTCTGGAACTGCTGCAACGAGGCGGCTGGGAAGAGTTTAAATTTGCGTGGCCGTTGGTGACGAGTCATCTCACGCCGCGTCCGCATATTAAAGAGGGGCGGGTTCTTGCAGCGCATACGGCGACCAGCATGAATGATATCAGTGACGGCCTAGCCAGTGAAGCGAACGAAATCGCCAATGCCAGTCAGGTTTGCCTGCGGATCGATGCAGAACGGATTCCTGTCTCGACGGAATTGCGTGAAGCTGCAATTCATCTGGGAAAAGATTCGCTTGAGTATGCTCTTTATGGTGGGGAAGACTATAAACTGTTGGCGACGCTGCCGCCTGAAGCGCTGGCAGCTGTAAGCGCGCAGGTGGACGTGACTGTGATTGGCGTTGTGGAAAAAGGGGAGCCTGGCGTATTTCTTCTGGAAGAAAACGGGGCTTTATTGCGTCTTGAGGCGAAAGGCTATAATCATTTTATTCAGAATGAAAAAGGAGATCATGATGTGGCAATGTAGCACGAAATCGCCGGAGGAAACGCGACAACTGGCAGCGTTGTTAGCGCAGTATTTACCAGCTGGGGCGGTCATCTGCCTGGCCGGAGATCTCGGCGCCGGAAAAACCTTGTTTATCAAGGCTTTGGCTGCGGCGCTCGGGGTGGAGGAAGAGGTGACGAGTCCGACTTTCACGCTGGTCAATGTTTATCAGGGGCATCAGGTGATTTATCATTTTGACTTATACCGCCTGGCAATGGTTGAACAACTTGTGGATATTGGCTTTGAAGAATATGTGAACAGTGACGGCATTTGCCTGATTGAATGGCCGGATGAATTTAGGGCGGCGATGCCGGAACAATACTTATGGATTGAAATCAGCATAGCGGGAGAAAATCTGCGTAATTGGCGATTCTTACCGCAAGGAATTGAATATGAAGTGATCAGTGAGGAGTTGAAGAAATCGTGCCCATACTTGCGTTAGATACAGCAACCATGGTTTCAGGCGTCGCCTTGGCTGCGCAGGGGAACGTGATTGCGGAATTGACCTTGCAAATCGGCAAAACGCATTCAGAATTGCTTTTGCCGCATATAAAAGAATTGCTTAATATGGCGGGGATTGATAAAAAAGAATTGCGCGCGGTGGCGGTCAGTATTGGTCCAGGATCGTTTACCGGTTTGCGTATCGGTCTGGCGACCGCAAAGGCGCTTGCCTATGCATTGAAGATCCCGCTTATCGGCGTCTCCACGCTGGAATCTCTTGCATATGGTGCGGCGGCTCCCGGAGCGCTAATTGTTCCATTACTCGATGCGCAAAAAGGCAATGTGTATTATGCCGCGTTTAGCTGGGATGCAAATGGCCTGCGCGAAGAACGGGCGGCAGGCGTTGCCGCGCTGGACGATATTCTTGCGCAGTTAGCGCAAGAAAAACGTCCGGTTATGGTGCTCGGTGAGGCCGCTGTCTTGCACCGGGACGAAATTTTGGCAAGGAAAGGCGATGGAGTATGTCTTGCTCCGGGACATATCGTGATATCGCGTGCTTCCAGTGTAGCTTTGCTGGGAGAAGTGATGTTGCAGCAAGGGTTGATTTCGGACACGATGGCGTTAGAGCCGCTTTATATCCGCCGCTCAGAGGCTGAAGTCCTCTGGGAAAAAAGGCATGGTATAGCAACGTGAACACAAACGTTGTATTTCGCCGGATGAACCTGGCAGATGTGGATGGCGTTCTGGCAGTGGAGCAAGCTACCTTTTCGGTTCCTTGGTCAAGAGATGCGTTTGTAGGGGAAATGAATAATGAACTGGCCCTCTACATTGTTGCCTTGGACGGCAGTAAAATTATTGGCTATGCGGGTGCTTGGGTTATCGTTGATGAAGCGCATGTGACGAATGTCGGTATCATAACCGAGTGGCGCGGGCGTGGCTTAGGCGAGCGCTTAATGCGTGAATTGATTGCCAAGGTCAAGGCGCGCGGTGCAACGGCGATGACGCTCGAGACCCGTGTTTCCAACCGGGTTGCCCAGGAGCTGTATGGCAAGCTTGGCTTTAAGCCAGCCGGATTTCGCCGCAGATACTATACGGATAACCAGGAAGATGCACTCATTATGTGGTGCGAAGACTTGCCGTGAGGCAATACAATAAATAGGAGGTAAATTGCGTGCAGACAAAAAAACGCTGTCTTACATTGGCGATAGAAACCAGTTGCGATGAAACATCGGCAGCCGTGCTGCTCAATGGCAGGCAGGTCCTTGCCAATGTGATTTCATCACAAATTCCATTACATCAAAAATATGGCGGCGTTGTGCCCGAAATTGCGTCACGCAAGCATATTGAAAATGTACTGCCGGTGATTGACGAGGCCTTGCAGGAAGCGGGCGTAACACTGGCTGATATTGACGTGGTTGGCGTAACGTACGGTCCGGGATTGGTAGGCGCGTTGCTGGTTGGCGTTGCAGCGGCGAAGACCTTGGCCTATGCCAGCGATAAACCGCTGATTGCCGTCAATCATCTGGAGGGGCATATTTTCGCCAACTTTATAAGTCATCCTGAACTCGAACCGCCGTTTGCGGCGCTTGTCGTGTCTGGCGGGCATACGTCGCTTGTTCATGTAAAAGATTACAATTCTTTTTCTCTGCTTGGGCAAACGGTCGATGATGCGGCAGGAGAAGCGTTCGACAAGGTAGCGCGTGTTTTGAAACTGCCGTACCCTGGCGGTCCGCATATTGACCGTTTAGCAAAAGAGGGGAATGGACAGGCGATTGCTTTTCCAAGAGCATTGGCGCAAAAAAACAGCATGAATTTCAGCTTTAGCGGCTTAAAGTCGGCAGTGCTCAATTATCTGAACAGTGCAACGCAAAAAGGTGAAACCATTGTGGCAGCTGATGTAGCAGCCAGTTTTCAATCGGCGGTGGTTGATGTCCTAGTTACAAAAGCGATGCAGGCCTGTGAAATCTGTCAAAGCAAGAAACTGGTATTGGCTGGCGGCGTAGCCGCAAATTCGGCGCTAAAAAAGGCATTAGCTGAGGCGTGCCAGGAACGCGGTTATGCATTGTTTTATCCGGAACCTGTTTTGTGTACAGATAATGCGGCGATGATCGCCAGTCGGGCACATTATCAGTACCAAGAGGGCTTGGTTGCCGAATTGGATTTAAATGCGGTGCCTTCTTTAAAACTAATCGATGCAAATTCGGTGGAGTGACAAAAGCCAACATAAAGGATAGTTCTTGTGTGAGGCAAAAAGGAGCGTGAGCGAGTGGAAACGGCGGGAGAAATTTGTCGGCGGCAAATGTTATTGGCGCCGGCTCAGATTGCGGTGCTGGATCGCGTGGCAGCGGCCTCGGAGTTAGTCAGTGATTTGGCTCATTCCCAGGTTACGGTTTATATAAAGGGAGCTGAAGCCGGGACGCTCGTTGTGGCTGCACAGGTTCGTCCGCACACAACGTTTGTCCAACACCGGTCGAATCTGGCGGGTACTGTTGTGGTACATGGCAGCGAAGAACCGTTGGTTTGGCGTACGATGAGCAGCGGCCAACCGATCAGTGGGCAACGCGAATGGGCGCTCGGCATGCTGATGAAAATGCAGACGTATCCGCTTCGTGATGCCGCGGGGACGATGATAGCAGTCGTCAGTTTTGAGACGACGCTTGATGAAGCGCGCGCCGAAGGTCACGAGTTGTTAATTGAAACGGCATATTGGCTGTTGGCGGCAGTAGGCATAGCCGCCAGCTCTACTTTGTACCGTTCTCTCACTGCCAGTGACGGCGTCATCTTGGTCAGTGCGGAAGGGAAAGTCATTTTTGCTAATTCTGCAGCCGACAGTTTATACAAGGTGCTTGGTGTGGGCAATGTAGTGGGCCGACGAATCTACGAACGGCAGCTTCATATGCGATTACTGCAGAAAGCAGTTAATAATCGTGAAGTCTATGAGGCGGAATTGGCAGTTGGCCCGCTCGTTATTACGCAACGAGCTATTCCTATTTTGCGCGAAAATGATGTGCGACGGGCAATTTTGATTGTAACGGATCGCACGGAGTTGAAAAAAAAAGAACGGGAATTGCTGATAAAGTCAGCGGTCATACAGGAAATCCATCATCGGGTGAAGAATAACCTACAAACAATTGCCAGTCTTTTGCGTTTGCAGGCTCGGCGAACCCATTCTCCAGAGGTGAAGGCGGCTCTTCGTGAAAGTGTGAACCGTATTTTGAGCATATCGGTGGTGCATGAATTTTTATCGCAGCAGGATGCTGAGGTGATTGACGTAATGGAAGTGGCTAAGAATATTTTGGATTTGGTCATGCAAAATATGCTGGAACCCGGCTTTACGCTGCATACGGTGTTCAATGGCGAAACGGTCATTCTGCCATCGGAGCAGGCCAGCAATTTGGCGCTGGTGATCAATGAATTGATCCAAAATTCGATTGAACATGCTTTTCCTGGTCGCCACGAAGGCACAATCGGTGTTGACGTGGTGGCACAGCCGGAACAATATTGCATTCGCATTTATGATGATGGAATCGGTCTGCCCGACGATTTCACGCTAAAAAACAGCAATAGTCTTGGCCTGCAAATTGTTCGTACCTTAGTTGAAAGTGATTTGGGCGGAAAATTTGAGTTTTTTAACCAAAACGGAACCAGTGCGTGCATAACGATTTCCCGCAGCACAGAGGAAGGGGCATAATGATGGAAAAACTGCGTATTGTTATTGCTGATAATGAATCGATTATTCGCATGGATTTGCGGGAAATCTTAGAAGAAGCAGGGCATTCGGTGGTCGCCGAAGCGACGGATGGCGCTAAAGCAGTTGAACTGGCCAGACGTCATCAACCTGATCTGGTCATTATGGATATCAAAATGCCTGAAATGGACGGCATTGCGGCAGCGACGATCATTTCACAAGAAAAAATTGCACCGGTCTTATTGCTGACGGCATTCAGTCAGAAGGAAATTGTTGACAAGGCAAAAGAATCCGGTGTTCTGGCGTATTTGGTAAAACCGGTTAAAGAAGTGAATTTATTTCCGGCGATTGAAATTGCAATTTCTCGCTTTCGCGAATTCAATGAATTAGAGCAGGAATTGGAAAATATAAAAGGCACGCTTGAAACGCGAAAACTGCTCGATCGTGCCAAGGGAATTCTTATGGATGCGCATGGGCTTAATGAAAGCGAAGCGTATCGCAAGATGCAGCAATACAGCATGGCAAAACGACTTTCGATTAAAGAAGTGGCACAGTCGATTGTGGCGGCTGCAACAAAACGCAACAAGCGCTAAAAAGGCGGATGAAATCCGGTGCATTGTCTGAAAAGGCAAAAATGGCCGGATTTTTTTATTGGAGGTCTTGCTTTTTAGCGATGAATTATATATCATAAGAAATGTGGTTAGCACTCTTGACCGGAGAGTGCTAACAATCCAAATTGAAACCATATCGTAAAGGGAGGTACTTTCAATGATTAAGCCGTTAGGCGACCGTGTTGTCATCAAAGTGTTGGAGGGCGAGACTACCACGAAGAGTGGTATTTTGTTGCCGGATACTGCTAAGGAAAAGCCGCAAGAGGGCGAAGTCATCGCTGTTGGCGCTGGCAAAGTATTGGAAAATGGTCAACGGGTAGCGCTTGATGTAAAAACTGGCGACAAAATCATTTTCTCCAAATATGCAGGTACCGAAGTCAAATTTGACGGACAGGAATATCTCATTGTCAGCGAACGCGATATCTTGGCTATTGTGGAGTAATAGAACGGAAACGGATAATTTTTAGGAGGGTTTTATAAATGGCAAAGCAAATTCTGTTTAATGAAGACGCGCGCCGCGCGCTCGAAAGAGGCGTAAATGCCTTGGCTAACGCTGTAAAAGTAACATTGGGACCTAAGGGCCGCAATGTCGTATTAGATAAAAAATTCGGAGCTCCGTCGGTAACCAATGACGGCGTGACGATCGCTCGCGATATCGATTTGGAAGATCCGTTTGAAAACATGGGCGCTCAACTGGTAAAAGAAGTTGCTACCAAAACTAACGACGTTGCCGGTGACGGCACCACGACCGCAACGCTGCTGGCACAAGCGATGATTCGCGAAGGCATGCGCAACGTAGCTGCGGGCGCTAATCCGATGATCATCAAAAAGGGCATCGAAAAAGCAGTTATCTCGCTGGTGGAAGAGATTAAAAAATCGTCGAAAAAAGTAGAAACCAAAGATGCGATTGCGCAAGTTGCTTCGATCTCGGCAGCCGATGCTGAAATCGGCAACCTGATTGCCGAAGCAATGGAAAAAGTCGGCAAAGACGGCGTTATTACCGTCGAAGAATCCAAAGGCATGGGTACTAATCTGGAAGTCGTGGAAGGCATGCAATTTGACCGCGGCTACATTTCTCCATACATGATCACCGATACCGATAAGATGGAAGCGGTTCTCAATGATCCTTATATCCTGATTACCGACCGTAAAATCGGCGCAATTGCCGATTTGCTGCCAACGTTGGAAAAAGTGGTTCAACAAGGCCGCGAACTCCTGATCATCGCAGAAGATATCGAAGGCGAAGCACTGGCTACGCTGGTTGTCAATAAACTGCGCGGCACGTTCAAAGCCGTAGCTGTCAAGGCGCCTGGTTTCGGCGATCGCCGTAAAGCGATGCTCGAAGACATTGCCGCTCTGACCGGCGGTACGGTCATCACGGAAGAGGTTGGCCGAAAATTGGACAGTGTTGAACTGGTTGATCTGGGACGCGCGCGTCAAATTCGTGTTTCTAAAGAAGAAACTACGGTTGTTGACGGCGCGGGCGATGTTGCTTTGATTAAAGCGCGTGTTGGTCAGATCAAAGCACAAATCGAAGAAAGTACTTCCGATTTTGATAAAGAAAAACTGCAAGAACGTCTGGCTAAATTGGCTGGCGGCGTAGCGGTAATTCAAGTCGGTGCAGCGACCGAAGTCGAACTGAAAGAAAAGAAATACCGCATCGAAGATGCTCTGAATGCGACTCGCGCAGCTGTTGAAGAAGGCATCGTAGCAGGCGGCGGTACTACGTTCATTTCCGTGCAATCGGCACTCGACAATATTGTCGCCGAAGGCGACGAAAGAACCGGCGTTGAAATCGTGCGGCGCGCGATCGAAGAACCGGTACGTCAGATTGCCAACAACGCCGGACTGGAAGGCGCTGTTGTCGTTGAATACGTTAAAAAATCCGCCAAAGGCATCGGCTTTAATGCTTTAACGGAAGAGTATGTTGACATGATCGCTGCCGGCATCGTGGATCCGGCTAAGGTTACGCGTTCTGCGCTGCAAAATGCAGCCAGTATTGCGGCCATGGTCCTGACCACCGAAACGCTGGTTGCCGATAAACAAGAAAAAGAAGCGGCAGCTCCGGCCGGCATGGGCGGCATGGGCGGTATGGGCGGTATGGGCGGTATGATGTAGTCATCCCCCTTTTCTTCACTGGAAAGTGAAAAACAGCGCTTCGAAAGTGCTTGAAGAGATCTTGTAAGAGTTTAAAGACTTTTGCAAGGTCTCTTCTTTTGTAGTGGCAGTAAAGTGAAAAAATCAAACGCAAAAAGCGACAAAAAACGGCAGGCGTAGCAGGGGTTTTTCTTTGCGCCGCGAATATAGTTTCAGGTGAAGGAACGGAGGAGTATGAGAGGAGTAGAAAATGGGAGAGACCGAGTTTGTTTATGAAAAAAAAGTAAGCGCGTGCGCTTTGGATCGTGATTGTCTGGAACTTTTGCAACAGCGCCTTGTGCAAGAAGGCGCGGAAACGATTAGTTTTGCCGTTGGTTGCGGCAAAGAGGTGTTGAAGGACGGGCGGGAAGTGGAGGGATTTCCTGATTTGCAAGCGGCTTGTGATCGTCTTGAACAACCATTCGCTAGCTTAGTGATTGCAGCTACCTTTGCGGAGGGGAGAATGCTGCTGTTGGAACTGCATAATTTTATGCCGGCGGGAGGCTTGTTGCGCTTGAGCGGCAAGGAGTCTTGGGGGCAGGACCTCGCGGAATGGATACTGGATCAATTGAAGGAACGCCGCCGAGTGTTTACGGCCTTTTGCTATAATCGAATCGGTTTTGCCCTGCTGCAAACGGGGGTTCCGTTTCTGGTGGCATCGGTAATCGTAGTGGTTGTCGCCGGGATTGTAATTCCAGGCGAAATCAGACGCAGTTCGTGGAGCGGTTGGATTACCGCAGGCTGTCTTGTACTGACGCTGCGTGTTGCTTATAGCATCTCCAATTGGCTGCTTCGCAAACTTGTCGAACGGCAACCGTTTTTGCAGTGGAGTGAGTCGGTAAAAAAAGAATCGGTTTGAAAGTGCAATTAAAAGTTGCAATCGCTTGATTGCGACTTTTTTGCATTGAGGAAAGGGTTTTGCCAATAGGCGGCGAAATCTTAAAGATTGCATTGTAGATGTTTTTTGTTAACGACGCGAACATGTTTTTTTGCAGGGAATGAAGTTGCAAAAACACGGATTTTTAATGTTAAATGGAGTGCGATGAAGGTTATGAAAAACACAGAATCAGTAATGGATAAAGCGAGAAACGGGAAACGACTCTCGTTTGAAGATGCGCTGGCGTTGTACCACCATGAGGATTTGTTGGAAGTTGCCGAAGCGGCGCGCATGGCTAAAGAGCGAAAATCAGGCAATCGGGTTTTTTACAATGTGAATCGTCATCTTAATTTGAGTAATATTTGTGCGGCGGGTTGCCCGCTTTGTGCGTTTGCCTGCGGAAAAAATGACGAAGCGGCATATGCGATGGATATTGAGGATGTCGACGAGTTGTTGACGGAAACGATGCTCAATGTAACAGGGCTTACGGAAATGCATATGGTAAGTTCCTTGCACCCGGAGAAGCCTTTTTCCTTTTATGAAGAAGTGATTCGTCAGATTAAACGGCGTATGCCGGGAGTACACCTCAAAGCGTTTACTCCGGTTGAAATTGTGCATTTTTCCTCTATTTCAGGCCTGACGATTCGTGAAGTCCTGGCGAGGCTTAAATATGCCGGCCTCGATTCGTTGCCCGGCGGTGGCGCGGAAATTCTCGATGATGAAATCCGGAAAATTATCTGTCCACATAAGGCAACCAGTCAGGAATGGATTGAAGTGATGGAAACGGCGCACAGTTTAGGTTTGCCGACGAATGCGACGATGCTGTATGGGCATGTGGAAACGATAGAGCAGCGTATCCGCCATTTGATTGCCTTACGTGAAATTCAGGATCGTACAGGGGGGTTCCAAGCGTTTGTCTCGTTTCCTTTTCATCCGGAAAATACGGCGCTGTCCCATTTAAAACGCGTTAGCGCCTGGGAAGACATGAAAATGATTGCGCTTGCCCGTCTGGTGCTCGATAATTTTGACCATATCAAGGCTTTTTGGATGATGCTGACATTGCCGTTAGCTCAATTGTCATTGGCTTTTGGCGTGGATGATCTGGACGGGACTGTGCAGGAAGAACGGATCATTCATGCGGCCGGCGCTAAGACCGGTTCTGGAATCGGAAAAACGGAGCTGGTAGCGCTGATTCAAGAGACTGGTTATCAGCCGGTAGAACGCGACACCTTTTATCAGCCAGTCGGGGGCGAGGCTGGAGTGGTGGAAAAATGATACAGAGACCAAGAGTGGGGCACATTGATTTTATCAACTGTCTGCCGCTTAGCCATGCCTGGAATTGCGACGCTTATGCGGATGGGCTTGAAATTGTACGGGCGACTCCGGCCGAATTGAATCAGGCGGTCGTTGAAAAACGGCTCGAGGCGAGTCCGGTATCCTCAATCATTTACGCACGCAACAGTGAAAATTTGTTGTTGCTGCCGGATGTCTCAATCAGCGCGGCAGGGGCGTTAAAAAGTATCCTGTTAGTGGCGAAGCGTCCCATTGAAGAGCTTTGCCAAAATCGAATCGCGCTGACAGCCAAATCGGCTACGTCGCATTGTCTGTTGAAGATCATTTTACACCAGACGTATCGGGCGACGCCGGATTATTTTATCAGCGCGCAAGGTCTTGCGGCAGGTGTGCTCGATACTGCGGAGGCGGTACTGTTGATTGGCGATGATGCACTGCATGCTTATTATCACCGCTCGGCGGAGCTTTATTATTATGATATTGGCGCTGAGTGGAAAAAGCTGACTGGTTTGATGATGGTGTATGCGGTCTGGGTCGTTAATCGTGATTTCGCATTGGCGCAACCGGAGATGATACAACAAATTGCAAAGCGCATTCATGACGGATTTGCTTACGGTTTGCAGAACTTGCGGGTGGCTGCGCTGTCTTTGCAAGGGCAGAAAGATTTTTCCGTAGAACAAATCGTTGAATATATCGGACTGCTGAACTACCAGTTGACGGAGCAGCATCAAGCGGCGTTGCTGACGTATTACCAAATGGCAAACGAGTTGAATTTGATTGAGCAAGTACCAAAAATTGAATTTGCACAGGTGTGAAAGATATGAAGAGAATGTCGGATGAACAAGCATTAGAACAATTTAAAAAAGGCGATCTCCTCGAACTTGGTCTTTTGGCGGATCAAATGAGACGGGAATTGCATCCCGAGCGCCAAGTGACTTTCGTGGTGGATCGCAATATTAATTATACGAATATCTGCACAAGCGAATGCCGCTTTTGCGCGTTTTACCGACGCGAAGGACAGGCAGACGCTTATGTTTTGCCGCGGCAGGTATTGAAAGAAAAGTTGCAGGAGACGATTGCAGCCGGAGGGACGCAGGTCATGCTGCAAGGCGGCTTGCATCCAGGACTGGATTTCAATTATTATCTTGATTTGCTGACTTATATCAAGACGAATTTTCCAATCACGATTCATTCCTTTTCCCCGGCTGAAGTGCTTCATATGGTGAACCAATCAGGACTCGGGTTGAAAGAAGTGCTGCAAGCATTGAAAACGGCGGGCCTTGACTCCTTGCCGGGAGGTGGGGCGGAAATTTTGGTGGATGAAGTACGGCAGAGAGTCAGCCCGAAAAAGATCAGTGCGGATCAGTGGCTAAAAGTTATGGAAACAGCACATGCGGTTGGCCTGGAAACGACTGCGACAATGGTGATTGGCATGGGAGAAACGGCGGAGCACAGAGTGGAGCATTTTCGAAAAATCCGAGAATTGCAGGATAAAACCGGTGGATTTAGGGCTTTCATCACGTGGTCGTACCAGCCGGGGAATACGGAAATGGGCGGCGAAAAGATTTCGAGCTGGGAATATCTGCGGACGCTGTCGCTCAGCCGTTTGTATATGGATAACATCAAACATATCCAAGGGTCGTGGGTAACGCAGGGGCAGCAAATTGGACAACTGACGTTGGCATTTGGCGCCAATGACCTGGGCAGTATTATGCTGGAAGAAAATGTCGTTCGGGCAGCCGGTACGGCTTATCAAATGTCGATAGATCATATGGTGTCGCTGATTCAGAGCGCTGGAAAAATACCGGCTCAGCGTGATACGGAATATCGCATTATAAAAAGTTTTGATTGTTGAGGAGGAACGTTTATGATTCCACAGGCTCAATTTGCCGTCGTTGGCGGTTCAGGCACTTTATCGAGCGATTTTCCGTTAGGGGCAAATGATTCGGGCGTGTCAATTCTTGAAGATGGATTGCAGTTTGAAACTCCCTATGGCAAGAGTCCCTCTTTTCGTTTGTTTAGCATCGATGGTCGCAATGTTCTGACCTGCAAGATGCATGGCTGGCGCCAGGGGACAAGCCGCGCGGATGCTTCGCGTCAAATTTTCTGGGTGTTCCGCGAAGCGGGCGTAAAGCGGATTTTGACGGAAGGCGGAGTTGGAACGGCCAACCATTTGCTTGATATCCGTGACTTTATGATCCCGGATGACTATCTGGATCTGTCGGTGCGCAAGGATGTCGAATTGGAGGGGCGCTATCTGCTCGTGATGCGGGATCCTCTGTGCGCTGAACTGCGAGAAGAACTACTGACGCGGACGGCCAATCATTTTTCTGGACGCGTTTTTCGGCGCGGTACTTATGCCGTCACCGACGGGCGGCATTTTGAAAGCCCGGCGGAAGTGGCGATGTTGAAAGGTCACGCTGATATTATAGGGCAAAGCCTTTGTCCGGAAGTCTATCTGGCGCGTGAAATTGGCGCCTGCATTGCGGGTCTGTATTTTGTCGTCAATTATGGAGAAGGTTTGGTTAAAGACTGGTCGCACGAAGATTTAAAGGACATTTTTTATAACGATGCGCCGATGATTAGTCGAATTATCATCGATACGATACGCAATATGAAAGAGGAACGTGCCTGCGAGTGTGCCGGCTTGCGCAAAGAAACCCTGCTGAAGGGGATTTACAATCCGTAACAAGGTATGATATCATTGTGAACTAATAAGCGAGGAGGGAATGTTCAGCTATGGAAAACAAACACCACGAATTGGTGCTGGTAATGGACTTTGGCGGACAATATAGCCAACTGATTGCTCGACGCATTCGGGAATGTCGTGTATATTGTGAAATCGTCTCCTTCAGCACGTCCATCGAAAAAATAAAGGCTATGAACCCGAAAGCGATCGTCTTTTCCGGCGGTCCGTCCAGCGTTTATGCTGAAAAGGCGCCGAAATGCGATCCGGCTGTCTTTGAACTTGGCATCCCGGTACTGGGAATCTGCTACGGTATGCAGTTGACGGCCAACCTGTTGGGCGGCGTTGTTGCCCGGGCCGAGTCGAGAGAATACGGGAACACCAAGTTGATCATTGACAACAGCACCGACGTACTGGCCGGGATCAGCGGTGAAACGCCGGTTTGGATGAGCCATGGCGATTATATCGAAACGGCTCCGTCCGGTTTTGCTGTAAATGCTCATACGGACAGCACTCCGGTTGCAGCGATGGCCAATACGGCGCGCAACATCTACGGCGTACAGTTTCATCCGGAAGTCGTGCATACGCCGGCTGGCATGGACATGCTGAAAAATTTCCTGTTCGGCATTTGCAAATGTCGCGGCGATTGGGATATGGGCTCGTTTGTTGATCAGGCAGTCGCGGCGATCCGCAAGCAGGTCGGCGATAAAAAAGTATTATGTGCACTCAGCGGAGGCATTGACTCTTCGGTTGCGGCGGTTTTAGTGCATCGCGCGGTTGGCGATCAATTGACTTGCGTATATGTTAATCATGGTTTCATGCGTAAAGGCGAATCGGAACAAGTTGTCAAGACGTTCCGCGATGAAGTGAAGCTGAACTTAATCTATGCGAATGTTACCGAACGTTTCATGACGCGTTTGAGCGGTGTGACCGAGCCGGAACAAAAACGTAAATTAATCGGTGATGAATTTATTCGGGTCTTTGAATCAGAAGCGGAGAAACTTGGACAGATTGATTTTCTGGTGCAAGGAACGTTGTATCCGGATGTAATCGAAAGCGGCACGGAAACGGCCGCTGTGATTAAGAGCCATCATAATGTGGGCGGCTTGCCGGAAGACATGAAATTCGCCTTGGTTGAACCGCTGCGCGATCTGTTCAAAGATGAAGTGCGTGCGTTGGCAAAAGAACTGGGCTTGCCGGAAGAAATCGTCTGGCGTCAGCCGTTCCCCGGACCGGGTCTTGCAATTCGCATTATTGGCGAAATTACCGAAGAACGTCTTGAAATCTTGCGTGATGCAGATGTCATTGTACAGGAAGAAATCAAAAAGGCGGGTCTGTACCGTAAAGTATGGCAGGCGTTTGCTGTTTTGCCGGATATCAAGAGCGTTGGCGTCATGGGCGATGAGCGGACCTACGCTTATACGGTGGGCTTGCGGATTGTATCTAGCGATGATGGTATGACGGCGGACTGGGTTCGTATGCCTTATGAAGTACTGGACTCTATTTCGCGTCGCATTGTAAATGAAGTAAAAGGCGTGAATCGGATCGTATATGATATTACGTCGAAACCGCCTTCTACGATTGAGTGGGAATAAAATAGATGTCGTGGGGCACTGCCATTTATTCTGAAAAGGGCAAAGTGGCTTAGCCTGCCGACATAGACAAAAAGACCTTGCAGAAGCTTTTAACGAAGCTTCTCTGCAGGGTCTTTTTTTATCCTCAACCTGCGTAAATACTGAAATGTTCTGCTTGCTAAAAGAGGCGGGCACCATGGAGTGGCGGGCATCCCTGGCAAAGCCAGGGAGAATAAGTGAAAATGCCCTTTGCAGAATAAATGTCAGCGCCCCACGACATGGTGATATTTTCTTTTATGCTTTTTGGGAAAAAGCATATTGCTGTAGTTTTCATGAGTATTGACTTGAAATGCCCGTAACACGGGGCGAAAGAGTATATTCATGCTGTCCTGTTTCCAAAAAACTGAATCGCCAATTCCACTAAAAACTCCCCAATTTTATTTTTGGGAAGCGTTTTTGGGAAAATGGGGTTAAGCAGCAGAGCGTTCCATAAGAGGAGGTTTTGCAAGGTGAGGAAGAAAAATTTTAAAGGCCGTTGTGAGAAACGTGTCATTGCAAAGTGCAGTGAGGTATGCCGGACGTATGATTCCATTCAGTATGCCTATGCAGATACTCTGCAAGCAAGTGATGAAGTTAAAGAAATCAGGTGCAATGTCCCGCTTGATGGGCGGGACATTAGCGAATACACATCGGATTTTGTCTGCGTCAAGTCTGACAATGATTTGATGGTGCGTGAATGTGTATTCCGTAAGTTTTTGATGAAGCCGCTTACGATCAAGCTGCTGGATGCTTCAAGGGAATATTGGTTAAGGCATGGGGTTACCGATTGGGGGTTAGTCATTGATGAAGAAGCATGATTTGCTGAAGGACGGTAAAAACATTATCAGGGTTTTAGAGATTCAGCTTGGTAAAATTCTCATTATCGATTGCATCAAAAGGACTATGCCAGTATGGGTGGAATCTTCGGTTTTGGATTCCTTCGCTGGCTGTACTGATGAAGTACTGAACGAGGCAACAAATCGTGCAGTCACTACAATCGATACTTTGGATGCTTATCAGAGAAAAACCATGTATGACCGTTACACGTTGATTGCACCGATTCTTTCATTTATAGCAGATGATAGAATGCGCTCTAAAGTTATTGGTTCAACAGCTATAGAAAACAGTATCTCAAAGCAAACAATTAGGAGTTATTTATGTCTGTATCTAGCCTATATGAATATAACGGTTTTTGCCCCCAAGACGCGTTTTGATGATGATACAGAACTAACACAGGATGAAAAGAACATACGATGGGCTTTGAACAAATTCTTCTATACTACGAAAAAGCAATCTCTTATGACTGCATATACCATGATGTTGAAAGAAAAATATTGTGACAGTATGGGTATTCTGGAAAATAAATATCCGTCTTTCTATCAATTTCGTTATTTTTATCGTAAAACAAAAAAACTGCAGAACTTTTTTATCTCTAGAGATGGATTAAAGAATTACCAGAGAAACAGCAGACCTCTTATTGGAGATGGTGTACAATCTTTTGCTTCTGCTATTGGGGTAGGAATGCTGGATTCTACGGTATGTGATATTTATCTTATCAACGATGCGGGAAACATCGTGGGCAGACCCATTCTAACGGCCTGTATTGACGCTTACAGCGGTTTATGTTGCGGGTATACCTTATCGTGGGCGGGTGGAGTTTATAGCCTCAGAGGACTGATGTTGAACATTATAACGGATAAAGCTGCTTGGTGTGAGCAGTTTGGTGTTTCTATAAAGGCAGAAGATTGGTCGTGTGATAAACTTCCAGTCACACTAGTTACGGATATGGGGAGTGAATACAAATCTGAAAACTTTGAGCAAATTGCAGAGCTGGGCGTTAAAGTAATTAATCTCCCATCATATAGACCGGAGCTGAAAGGCATGGTGGAAAAGTTCTTTGATGTGATTCAGGCAACATATAAAAAGCACCTTAAGGGCAAAGGTGTGATTGAGCCTGATTATCAAGAACGTGGAGCGCATGATTACAGAAAAGATGCCTGCATGACCATGACGGATTTTGAAAAAATTATCATTCATTGCATTATTTATTATAATTCCCAACGAATTATTGAAAACTTTCCCTATACCGAAGCCATGATTGCCGAGAATGTGAAACCATATGCAAGTTGTATTTGGAACTGGGGTAAATCCCAAATGGGAACCAATTTAATTGAAGTAGGTGCTAGAGATCTTATGCTTACCCTTTTGCCTAGAACTACTGGTAAGTTCAGCAGGTTCGGCTTGAAAGTCAATAAAATGCGTTATCACTGTGATGGTTATACAGAGCAGTATCTTAAAGGTGGAGAGGCTACAGTTGCCTATAATCCAGAGGATGTTACATTTGTATGGGTGTTGGAAAATGGAATATATGCCAAGTTTACCATTATTGAATCCAGATTTAAGGGCAAAGATTTGACGGATGTACAGAATTTAAAGACTGCTCAAAGAGATATTAGAAAAGGGGCTAATCAGGATAATCTACAAGCTCAGATTAATCTTGCGCGGCATATTGAAGCAATCGTTGGTAGCTCTAGGAGCAGTACTGATGTAAGCATTAAGAATATCCAAGATAATCGCAAGCGCGAACAGCGTAAACTCCATAAGAACTATATGAAAGGAGTCGAGCTATGACAAATCTTTCAGACATTACCAGTGTTTTGCCTCAAATGAAATCAGGGGATTCGTTGATGAACGCATTGAAAGTCTTGCCAAGATACGATCCTGAAATCTGTGGTGCTGATGCTTGCGTAAGGCTTATGGCGTTATCGAACTTATACAGTGTGTATATTCCTTCGCAAATGTCGCTGGAAATTTACAGTAAACTGTATTTAGCTCTTTTACGCTCTATGCAGAAGAAGGGAACGAAACTTGCGGTACAGCAACAGAACCAGAACTACAGGGCGATCATGCAACAGGAATATAGCGGTATTATGGGCGGATCGGATAGCTTCACTATTATCGGTACGTCTGGAATAGGTAAGAGTTCTGCTATCAGCAAGGCTATTAATTTGATTACAGATAATAGAGTGATTGAAGCTGATAATCCCTATACCAATGTTGTGCCATGTGTGATTGTGCAATGCCCCTTTGACTCGTCCGTAAAAGGGTTGTTGCTGGAGGTTCTGCGTAAGGTTGATGAAGTTTTAGATAGTAAATATTATCAAAATGCTTTAAGAGCAAGAGCTACAACAGATATGCTCATTGGCTCTGTCAGCCAGGTTGCATTGAATCATATCGGTATGTTGGTAGTGGATGAGATTCAGAACGTAGCCAACAGTAAAAACGGTAAAAGCCTGATTGGATCGTTAACTCAGCTCATTAATAACAGCGGAATTAGTATTTGCATGGTCGGAACTCCTGAAAGCATCAAGTTCTTTGAATCGGCGATGCAGCTTGCGCGCCGTTCAGTTGGATTGCAGTATACATCTATGAGCTATGACAAATATTTTCAAGAGTTTTGCAAGGTTCTATTCAGATATCAGTACGTGAAGCAACGAACGGAAATTACGGATGGAATTATTGAATGGCTGTATGAGCATAGCGCAGGAATTATATCGGTTGTGGTAGCTTTAATTCATGATTCACAAGAAATCGCTATTTTGAATGGCGAAGAAATTTTGAATCTGGAATCATTAAATGCAGCTTATAAGCAGCGCTTATCTCTACTTCATGGGCATATTCAACCGTCTAGTTCGCAAGGCAAGCAGACCTCTAAAATAAAGAAAAAAGCGCTTGTCCATACAGGAAGAGTGAGTGAGAATAAAATCTTAAATGATCATATTAGTATTGCTGATTTGGTTGCCCAGGCAAAGAATGAAAATATAGATATTGTGCAGCTTTTAAAGTCCAATATGCCTGTTGTGGAGGTAACGGTATGATAACTTATTTCCCTACCGCATATCCAGATGAGCTACTTTATAGCCGGTTGGCACGATACTACACGAAATCAGGCTACATGGCCTATACATTTGCTGCCGAAGAACTGTTTGCATCAAAGACTGTACGTCCAGATATGGATTTTATCAATAGTTACACTCCTGCAGCAGTACAGGCCATAACAAGGAATATATCCATGGAAGAGGTCATTGAAAAGCATACCATGTTTCCTTGCTATGGGCGGTTTTTAACGATAGAACGCAGACAAAAAGCATTTCAATCATTGGTATCTATGAAGGGAAATTACTATAATCTCTTGCCGATACCTCAAAGCAAGAATGGCAAAGTTCGCTGTTTGCGCTACTGTCCGGTTTGTGCAGCTAATGATAGAGAACAATATGGAGAAGCGTATTGGCATAGGATTCATCAGCTAATAGGGATTTATGTTTGCCCAGTTCATCGATGTTATTTGATGGATAGTAGTGTGATGATCAGTGGTAAAGCTACACCATCTTTAAAGACAGCGGAGGAAATGATACCGCAATCGGATTTTGGTGTATTTGCGGATAATGAAATTGAAATCCGCGTAGCTGTTTATATGGCAGAGGTTTTTCAGGCTGATGTTGATATGGACTCATGTGTTAGGGTTGGTGATTTTCTTCATTCCAAAATGGCTAATACCCGATATCGGTCTGTACGTGGAGAGCAGCGTAATATTAGACTCTTTCATGCAGATTTTACAGAGTATTATAGTGATTTATCTCAAAATTGGTTTGCGGAGTTATGGCAGATGCAGAAGGTGTTGACGAATGATAGAGTTAACTTCTATGAAATCTGTCTCATGGCTATGTTTCTCGGTATTGCCGTTGAAGAACTGGTATATATGAAACTGCCGGAGAACACACAACAACAGCTTTTTGATGAAGAGGTCTTCAGACTTCATGAACGGGGCTTGAAGTATCCAGCTATTGCGAAAGCACTCGGTGCTCCATATGCGACTGTTAAGGCTATCGGTGAACAGAGGTATGGAATTTATCATAAGCCAACGAAAACGTCACTTAAGAGCGGCGCGAAGCCGCAAAATTGGGATCAGATTGATGAAGAGACACTACCATTTGTAAAAGAAGCTATAAGGCGGTTGCAGGGTGAAGGAACAACCCGACCTAAAAAAGTTACTACCTTTACTATTGAGAAAATATTGCATCTTTCCAGTAAGAAAATATCTTTGCATCTGCCCAAATGCCTTGCGGAGATAGCGCGGCATACGGAATCACAAGAGCAATATTGGGCTAGGGAAGTAGTTTGGGCTGCACATCAGATAGAAGATAGTGGTGTCACTTTGACATGGCGTAAAGTAAGGGATTTAACGAATATGCGCTGTAGAGATTTTGAAGCTTGTCTGCCATATATTTCCGAATACGCAGATAGTGAGTTTGCTGAGCAGATACTACACTTGCTGTGAATTATTCAATGATTGTGTAGGTGCGGTAAGCGCATTGAATATATTGTGAATTGTTGAAGCATAGTAGATATTAGTGTAAATTGAAAAATAGAATATATACCGTTGGTGTTTTTGGGTTTATGATAGTTATATGTTCTTGAAAGTCAGGAATCGAAAGATTTGAATAATTGCGGAGGGGAAAATGGATTTTAAAATTAGCGAAGTGACTGATAAACCGGAAAACTGGCCAGCGAACGCAATCGAATGTCAGTTGGAGAATATATCAGAACAAATAGACATATTTAAAAAAGATCCTAGTTACAAGAATAAGGTGAGGCGTTCTCGATAAACTGGACACTCCAGAGTTAGTGAATCACGGTTTATCAGCCTTTTTCATTTTATGCTGCAGATTGAAGTTCAGCAGCCCGCTTTTTGAATGCCGGAATGGTTAAATTGCCAAGTGCTGCGTGCCGACGATTTCTATTGTAAAACGATTCAATATACCAGAATAAATCCCGGCGCAGTTCTTCGATGTTCTTGTATTTCCTACCTCGTATCCGTTCGCTTTTTAGCGTGCTAAAAAACGTTTCGGCACACGCATTATCCCAGCAGTTTCCTTTGCGACTCATACTGCACTGCATTTTATAGGTTTTTAGATTTTCGCGATAGGCATCACTGCAATACTGCGAACCACGATCGGAATGATGAATAAGCCCTGGCGAAGGACGACGTCGCTTTACCGCCGTTTCTAATGCTGCTATGCACAGTTCCGTGCGCATGTGATATTCGACGCTCCAGCCGACGATTTCTTTATCATGAATATCTTTTACGATTGCTAAATACGCCGTGCCTTCTTCGGTAGCAAGATAGGTGATGTCAGTTACCCATACGGTATCTGGCTGATTCACATTGAAATTTTGTTGCAATAAATTTTCTGCTACGGGCAACAAATGCTTTGAATCGGTGGTGCAGACGCGAAAGGCTTTTTTCTTGCGAACGGAGTAAAGCTGGTTGTCTTTTTGTATGCGATACGCGCGATTACGACTGCAATGGGGAATTTCTTCTCGTACATCACCCAACATTTTCGTCAAGCCACACATGCCACGACAGGCATCATGGCTCTTTTTCATCAGATCTAAAATCCGTTGATTTTCGTTGCTGCGTTGGCTTGCAGGCCGACGTAGCCATTCGTAATAACCACTGCGTGATACATCGAAAACATTGCACATCTTGCCAACCGGAAACACGCAGTGGTGTTCTTTAATGAACGAATAAATTACTTCCGGTTGCTCGTCGCAAAGATGGCGGCCGCCTTTTTTAGAATTTCGTTTGTTTGCTCTAGATCGGCGATACGCCGTTTCGATTTTTGTAGTTCGGCTTCCATTTCGGCAAATCTGACCTTATCAGGAATTTGTCGATCTTTTGTTTCGCGAATCCAATTCCGAAGGGTCTGCTCAGAAAGACCAAAATCTTTGGCTGTACCAGCAACACTACCGCTTTCTTCGAGCACTCGTGCAACCACTTGTTTTTTGAATTCCGGACTATATCTTTTTCCAGTATTGTTTGCCATTTTCATCACCTCCACAGGTTTAGAATACTCTAACTTCCCTGTGTCCGGCAAATCGGGTATGCCTCACTGAATGTGAAGGTAGAAGATTCAATGAAACAATTTTATCAGTAAAGTATAATGAAAAATCAATTCAAGAAGTTCTAGATATCCCTATCTCTGACATTATAGAAATGTTTTCTACATCCAAAAAAATTTTTTCAGTACTAACTAGCATGATAAAATTGGGATTGGGATATTTGAAACTTGGACAAATGTCAATGAATTTATCTGGTGGTGAGGCGCAACGAATAAAATTGGCGAAAGCATTGGGAAATTGTCTGGCAGGACGTAGTTTATATATTCTTGATGAACCAACATCTGGATTGAATGATGCCGATATTTCTAAACTAGAAAGTATAATAGTTTCATTGCAAGAAAATAATGAAACTATTATAATTGTTGAACATAACATTGAATTTATTTCAAAGCTTGCAGATTATGTTATAGACTTTGGAATTAATGGTGGAAACGAGGGCGGAAAGATAGTTGCACAAGGTTTTCCTGAGCAAGTATTTAAGAATAGAGAATCATCTTTATATAATCTTGATATACTCAACTTTCCTACCTTGAAAAGTTTGGAAAATCCTACAAAAACCTAATATAACGTCTAGTGGACAAACCTAAAAGGCACATAATATCTGAATTCAAAGCCGATAAGGCATATAATAGTTAAAGCAAAGCTATGGTTTTCAAGGCAAGTCGTACATTGTCTCAGCTTCAAAAGATTGTTACGTATAAAACGGCAAAAGAATGAATTCTCTTGTTGTTTTTTGCGATGTGTGATGACATCCAGTATATAGAGCTTGTTGATGTACTTAGAAGTTTAATGATGATTTTTGATGATATGGTTAATGGATTTGCGTTAGAGAATGCCAAAAACATAAAAAGTAAACTGAAGAATGGTTGAGTGATATATAGATTTTAAAGGAGAACTATGGTGAGTGTAACTAAAATTAATCAATGTATTATAACGATAACACGTAATTGTAATTTGCGATGTAGTTTTTGTTATGCAAAAGAAACAGGTTATTTAGAAAATGAGACAATTGAATATGAAGATATAAAAAAAATAGTTGATTTTTGTAATGAGGCAGAAGTTAAATTTGTCGTTTTGACTGGTGGAGAGCCTACTTTATATCCTGGAATTACAGATGTTATAAAATATATTAAAAGCAGAGAAAATGATATGCTTGCTACAATAGCAACAAATGGGGTGCGATTAGCAGATTTTAATTTTTGCAAAGATTTAATAGATAGTGGATTGGATTATATTGACATATCATTCAAGGGGAAAGATGGAGAAGACTGTTATGGAGTAGTAGGGAGAGATTGTTTTTCGCAACAATTAAAAGCAATACATAATTTGTCGGTTTTACCAATAGAATTTACTTGTTCTATGGTATTGACGCATGATAATGTTTATACTTTTTGTGAAGCAATAGAAAAAGCTTATGATAGTGGTGCAAGACAATTTTCATTTACATTTGTGTTAGATAATGAAAAATCTAGTGCAAGCGATTTGGACTATTTAGAAGATCATAATCCTCTAATTTTAATTGAGGCATTTGTTTCACAAATTGACCGATTGAATTTGATAACCAAAGGAGAGTGGTGGGTTGAATATAGTTTCCCGTTGTGTGTTTATACAGAGCAACAGTTATCTTTATTAGAAGGAAGATTAGCATCACCATGTCAGATTTTTAAAAGGAATGGCATTACATTTGATGAAAAAATGAATTTGTTACCATGTAGTATGCACCTTGAGAATAAAATGGGACAGTTTGGACAAGATTTTTCGACGTACAAGGAATTTGAGAAAATTATTGAAGAAAAACTATATAAAAATACTATGGATCGCTTAAGTAAATTACCTTCAGGTAGTTGTTTATCATGTAAATATTTTGTGTCTTGTTATGGAGGATGTTCAATTTTTTGGAAAAACTGTTCATTTGAATCACTTGAAAAATTTAAGGAATGTAATGGTTAAATAAAATGATATTCTTGGACTTCTTAAATTGGCTACAGAAATCGGCGTCAGTAAAGCAAACGAACGGTTAGGTGTATCTATGAAAAGCTTATAAGCTTGGCAACGTGCTGAATGAATCAAACAGGGTGCGCTTCTGAAAGGACTCAAGGCAGAAGAAAGTCCTGAAGACGGCTTTAAACGGTTAGAGTGAGAAAACGAGGAACTGCGTGAAGCCAACATGATTTCAAGGAAAGCACGGGGGTTATGGCGGGGCGATAGTCGGCTATTCTCTTTATCTCTTGCAATTTAATGTGTTAGTAACTATAATAATTGCAACAAGGTCGAGGATACTATGTCGTGGGGCACTGCCGTTTATTCTGAAAAGGGCAAAGTGCGTTAGCCTGCCGACATAGACAAAAAGACCTTGCAGAAGCTTTTAACGAAGCTTCTCTGCAGGGTCTTTTTTTATCCTCAACCTGCGTAAATACTGAAATGTTCTGCTTGCTAAAAGAGGCGGGCACCATGGAGTGGCGGGCATCCCTGGCAAAGCCAGGGAGAATAAGTGAAAATGCCCTTTGCAGAATAAATGTCAGCGCCCCACGACAATAGATGTCGTGGGGCACTGCCATTTATTCTGAAAAGGGCAAAGTGCGTTAGCCTGCCGACATAGACAAAAAGACCTTGCAGAAGCTTTGAACAAGCTTTCTTGCAGGGTCTTTTTTTATCCTCAACCTGCGTAAATACTGGAATGTTCTGCTTGCTAAAAGAGGCGGGCACCATGGAGTGGCGGGCATCCCTGGCAAAGCCAGGGAGAATAAGTGAAAATGCCCTCTTCAGAATAAATGTCAGCGCCCCACGACAATAGAAAATTCTAAATATTCACTGTGTTCTGGAGGTAAAGTTGACGAAAAGAGCGAAGTATCTTGAAAAGGGGGAATCGGCGTGACGCAAAAATGGATTGATTTTGCCGAGCGATTACAGGCACTGGCGCAGGCAGGGCTGAACTATTCGAAAAACAAGTTCGAGCTGGAGCGGTTTGCCGAAATAAGAGAAATCAGTGCTGAAATGATGGCGCACTATACGGAAACGGATATGGATAAGGTTATGCAACTGTTTGCGAACGAAAGCGGCTATCAGACGCCGAAGGTAGATGTTCGCGGCGTTATTTTTCATGAAGGAAAACTCTTATTGGTGCAGGAAGAATCGGATGACTGTTGGTCACTGCCGGGCGGTTGGGCTGATGTCGGATATTCTCCGGTTGAAAATGTGATAAAGGAAGTAGCGGAAGAGGCTGGGTTGACGGTAAAGCCTGGTCGATTATTGGCAGTGCTTGACATGAAAAAACACGCCCATCCCCCGGCGCCGTATCATATTTATAAAATTTTCATTCGCTGTGAATGGCTAAGGGGGCAACTCAGCGGAGGTTTGGAAACGAAGGCCGCAGCTTTTTTTGCACGAGACAGGCTGCCGGTATTGTCCTTACGTCGAATCACACAGCAACAAATTGAATTATTGTTTTCTTTTTATGACGAACCGGACAAGGTAAGCGTGATTGAATGATAAAATGCAGGCGTGTAAAAAGGGTTTTGCAAATGAAAAACGAATCATTTTGGTAAATAGGTTCGGACGGTTCAAGGCGAACTGCCGTTGGGAGGGCTGATCATGCAGAATCAAGATTTGTTGGTTTTTGCAGATGAAAAAGAAGTGATGCCAGCGGGGGTAAGTAATAAAGAAGAGACATGGCAGATTCTCATCGTAGATGACGAAGAAGATGTGCATAATGTTACGAAGCTAGTCTTGGAAGGCATGAAATTTGAAGGCAGACGCTTGTCTTTTCATAGTGCGTACTCGGCAAGCGAAGCAAAAGATTTTTTAGCGCAGCATTGCGATATAGCCATGTTGCTGCTTGATGTTGTCATGGAAGATGACGAAGCGGGTCTGCAATTGGTTCGTCATATTAGAAATGAATTAAACAATAAAATGGTTCGTATCATTTTGCGCACGGGCCAACCGGGCAAAGCGCCGGAATCGAGCGTAATTATAGATTATGACATTAATGATTATCGAGAGAAGACGGAATTGACGGCGCAAAAATTACAGACTGCGACAATCGGTGCACTTCGTTCCTATCGTGATTTGCAAATCATTGAACAAAATAAAAAAGGTTTGGAACAAATCGTACAAGCTTCGCCGGAAATTTTTCGGCTACAGTCGATGCAGAATTTTGCCCGTGGCGTATTGACTCAACTGACTTCAATGCTGTATTTAGGAAAAAGCAGTTTATATCTAAAAACAACCGGTTTTGCCGCGGCTTCACAAAAAGGCAATCCGTTTATCATTTTAGCGGCGACGGGGAATTTTGAACATATGATTTGCCGCACGTTAGGCAGCGATGTTCCCTCCTATGTCACCGAACGCATTCAAAGTGCGATGCAGAAAGAAGACAGCCTTTTTATGGAGGAATATGTCGTACTGTATTGGCAAAGTCAGGACATGTCAGCCTATGTTATCTATCTGGAGTGCCAAAAAAAAGTAAGCGAGGTTGACCGTCGGTTGCTGGAAGTCTTTTGCCTGAATGTTTCGGCGGCCTTTGACAATTTGAATTTGCATACGGAAATGGATGATACGCAGCGTGACATCTTTATGCGATTGATGGAAGTGGCGGAGACACGCTCGCGCGAAACCGGTTATCATGTGCGTCGGGTTGGAGAGTATGCCGCGTTATTGGCACGTTGCATGGGGGTATCGCACGAAGAAAGCGAACTGTACCGCTTTGCGGCCCCAATGCATGACATCGGGAAAATAGGCATTCCGGATGCTGTTTTGGCAAAACCGGAAAAATTAATTCCTACAGAGTTCGAATTAATGAAAAATCATGCGATGATTGGCTATGAAATGCTGAAAGGCTCGGAACTGCCGCTTTTTAAATTGGCAAGCGTAATCGCGCTGGAACACCACGAAAAATATGATGGGTCAGGCTATCCGCACGGACTGGCTGGCAAAGAAATTCAACTGTCGGCGCGAATTACAGCCGTGGCCGATGTCTTTGATGCGCTGGGTTGTGAACGGATTTATAAAAAAGCCTGGACGATAGAGGAAATTGTGGAGTATTTTCGCGAGCAACGAGGCGCACATTTTGATCCAACTGTGGTTGACTGTTTGCTAGAGAGGTTGGACGATTTTTTGCAAATCAAAGTTCGTTTTCGGGATTAGCGCAAAGCTGCCTGAGGGGGTGAGGTGCATGATGCGACGAATCTTGTTTGTCGATGATGAGCAGGCGATATTGCGTTCGTTATATCGCCTTTTTCGCGAACGCGATTATGAAATTAATTTGGCGGAAAGCGGCAAGGAAGCATTGGAATTTCTTGAACAGCATGAGGTTGATCTCGTGGTGAGCGATATGCGGATGCCGAGCATGAGCGGCCACCAACTTTTGCTAAAAGTAAAGGAAAAGTATCCGGACACGATGCGCCTAATCCTAAGTGGTTATGCGCAAGAGCAGGAATTATTCCGCTCGCTGTTGGACGGCTCTTCTAAAATGTATTTGCTGAAGCCATGGGACAATGAGATGCTGCTGCAAATTGTCGATCATATTTTTAAGCTGCAAGGCTTATTGCGTGAGCGCCGTTTGTTGGACCGGATTGAGAGCATGGACAACCTGCCTACTTTGCCGGGGATTTATCGTCAATTGTGCACAATGCTTGAAGAAGAAGCCGATATTAAACAAATTGCCGGCCTGATTAATCGAGACCAGGCAATTGCGGCGAAAGTGCTGCAATTGGCAAACTCGGCGTTTTGCAGCGTGAAAACAGGTTCGGCGCAACAGGCGGTTTCTTTTCTCGGACTTTCCATCGTAAAAAACATTGTGATGGCAAGCAGCATCTTTGATGAAAAAAATGGAGGAAAAGTGCAGACTTCGATTCGCGAGATTCTATGGCGTCATTCCAGTATAGCCAACAGGCTGTTGCTTACGATGTCCGAGGAATTGCTGCATAAGAAGATGCCTGACGATCGCGCAAGCGCGGGATTGCTGCATGATATTGGCAAGGTGCTGCTTGCCAAACAGTTCGGTGCGCGTTTTGCCGAAGTGATGTTGCAGTCGGAACAGTTAGGCATGCCGAGTCTGGAAGAGTTGGAGCGTGAAGCGTTTGGCGTGTCGCATCAAGAACTGGGCGCATATTTGTTAAATTGGTGGCAACTGCCGTATCCGATTGTTGAAGCGGCTTTGTTTTCGCATGATCCCCTGAACGCGCCGCTCGTCCATCGAGAATTGGTATGTTTGACGCATCTGGCGAACTATTATTCCTGGAAAAAAGTGCGGCCATCTTCGAAGGCTAAATTGGAGGAAGGAGTTTTTGCGGTGCTTGGCATTGCCAAGGAAGACTGCGAAATTTTGCTGAAACAGTTAAAAGACGGATAGGAGGGGTGGAGATGGCAAAGAATATAGTATTGTTCGTTGATGATGAGGTGAATATATTAAGCTCAATCCGCCGGGCTGTTATTGATGAGGAGTATGACGCAGTCTTTGCTTGCAGCGGCCAGGAAGCATTAGAACAACTGGCCAAACATGAAGTGAGCGTTATGGTCACCGATATGCGGATGCCGGGCATGGATGGACTGACCTTATTGAAAAAAGTGAAAGAAAACTATCCGGATATCATCAAATTAGTCTTATCCGGTTATACGCAAATCGCACAGGTGCTGGCCACGGTAAATGAGGGCGATATCCATAAATTCATCACCAAACCGTGGAAAATGGATGAGGATTTGCTGATGGCGGTGCGAAAGTCGCTGGAATACTATAATTTAAAAAAGGAGCGAGCTGCGCTGGAGCTGGCGTTGGAACAACGCAATCAGGCTTATCAAAAAGTCTTGAAAGTGATGGAAGAAAAGATGGGCGCGTTTAGGCAGGACATTGATGTAATTCGTCGCCTCGATCAAATGGTCTTCGCCCAAGTATTGGAAGGCGGAAATCCGGCGCTTGAACGAGAGCGATTGCTTGCGCTGCAAAAATGCATGATGGGATATTTAGATATTGTCCCGACAACGACTTATGATGCAACGCTAAAATTATTAGAGCAGGAGTTTGGCGAACGTTTATCGCCTAAAGCTTCGAATTTAAACGTGACCTGCCAGGCGCCGGAACTCGAGCTAAAAGGGCTGTCGCAGCGCGCTGTTTTTGCGGTGCAACTCTTGTTGCAGCAAATGCTGCTGCTCGGAACGCAGCACACTGTGGAGTGCCGCTTGTCGCGCTTTGACTATCAGACGACGCAAATGCTCAAAGTGGATTGCGATATCCGGATTCAAGAGGGGACGGTACAAAACTATCTGCTTTCCAATGCGCGTTTTGGCGGCTTGATTGTCATGATTAATATTTTATCCGACTTGTTTGGTGCTTCTCATTTCAAGGTTTCGTCAAAAGAAAAAGATAAAATAACGTATGGCTTGGAGATTTTAGCCTTGTAAGAAGAAAAAACGCCTAAAAGCCGAACGATTAAAGAAAAAAAAGAAATAAAGTTCAGTTCGTAATTGACAGTTGTTTGCTTGGCTGATAAAATAAATACGTGCCAAGACAACTGAATATGCTCGTATAATTTTGAGGATATGGCTCAAGCGTTTCTACCGGACAACCGTAAATTGTCTGACTACGGGTGAAAGTGTGCCTAGGGTTCCGCGGCGATGTGCCGGCTGAGACCGAGTGGCGCAGGCGTCTTTTGATGCTACACCGATGGGATAAAAACCCGGACGGGGAGGTTTCGCTCAATTTATGTTGCAGCAAAACCTTTCCGTTCGGATTTTTTTATTTTGGAGGTGATTGTGACCGTAAAGAAGAGGAAGATAAATAGAACAATAAAAGTTTAAATATAAGAAAACCAAAGGAGTGGCTTTATGTTAGAAAAATTATTTCAACTCAGTGTTCGAAAGACCGATGTGCAAACAGAAGTTATGGCGGGCATTACAACCTTTATGACGATGGCATATATTTTGTTCGTAAATCCGAGCATTCTTGGTGCGGCAGGCATGGATAAAAATGCAGTGCTGCTGGCGACCGCGCTTGGTTCTGCGCTGGTAACGATGGCGATGGGCTTGTTTGTAAACTATCCGATTGCTTTAGCGCCCGGGATGGGACTGAATGCGTTTTATGCGTTTACCGTAGTTATTGGCATGGGCGTTTCCTGGCAGGTTGCCTTGGGGGCGGTTTTTATTTCCGGCATTATTTTTATTCTTTTAACGGTAACCAAGATACGGCAGTTGCTGGTAGAAGGCATGCCGCACTCGTTAAAGCATGCGATTACGGTGGGGATTGGCTTGTTCATCACGATCATAGGCCTTAAACTATCCGGCCTGATGAGCATTCGTTTATCGTTGATTCCGCCGACGCTAGAAAAAATCGTGGCTGGCCATGGCAATGGCACGCCGCTGTATTTTGAAACGATTATTGAAATGGGAAAATTTGTGGACAAGGGCGTCTTGCTGGCGGTGTTTGGCTTATTGCTTATGGCTGTTTTAATGGTGCGCAATGTACGCGGTTCCATGCTGATTGGTATTTTGACGACGACGCTGGTTGGTATTGCAATGGGAGTCGTTAATGTTCCTGCTGGTTTTACTCCGGTAGCAATACCTGACTTCAGCCGCAATGCGTTCTTTGCGCTTGATATTATGGGTGCGATTAACATGGGCTTGATGACCATTATTTTCACGTTTACCTTTGTTGAATTGTTTGACACGATGGGCACCTTGGTCGGTACGACCAGTCGCGCAGGTTTAATGGATAAAGACGGCAATATTCCTAATCTTGGTAAAGCGATGACGGTTGATGCCACTGGCGTGAGCTTGGGTGCAATGCTTGGCACCAGTACGATTACGGCTTTTGTTGAAAGTGCGGCTGGCGTCGGAGCTGGCGGACGCACCGGACTTACGGCCGTCGTCTGCGGCCTTCTGTTTTTGGTGGCTCTCTTTTTTACGCCGCTTGTTGGTCTGATTCCGGATGCGGCAACTGCGCCTGCACTGATTATTGTCGGTGCTTTGATGATGGAAGGCGTGCGCAATATTGATTTTAGCGATTTTACCGAAGCGCTGCCGGCTTTTTTGACAATCGTCATGATGCCGTTCACGTACAGTATTGCAAATGGTATCTCGTTTGGTCTTGTCTTGTACCCGCTGCTTAAAGTCCTCACCGGACGATCGAAAGAAGTACATTGGGTCGTATATATTCTGGCGGCATTGGTCATTGTACGGTTGGTTTTCTTGGCTGAATAGCCGGACAAAGTGAAAATAAAACCCAGACATCATAAAAAAGATGTCTGGGTTTCACACTAACAAAGGCAGGTGGAAGCTATGAAAGTGGCAATAATCATGGGAAGTGACTCTGATTGGCCGATCCTAGAGAGTGCAGTGCAACTTCTAAAGCGATATGAAGTGGAATGTGAAGTTGTCGTAGCGTCAGCCCATCGAACGCCCGAGAAGGCGCACGCGTTTGCAGCGGGTGCGCGTGCGCGCGGCGTCGAGGTCATTATTGCAGCCGCTGGTGCGGCTGCGCATCTGCCGGGCGTGATTGCAGCGTATACGACATTGCCGGTTATTGGAGTTCCGGTCAACGCAACGGCATTGCAGGGCATGGACGCACTCTTGAGCATCGTGCAAATGCCGTCAGGCATTCCGGTTGCGACGATGGCGATCAATGGCGCGAAGAATGCAGCGATTTTTGCGTTGCAAATTCTTGCGACCGCTCACCCGCAGTTGGTAAAAGCCTTGGCGGATATGAGAGCAGCAATGGCCAAAGAAGTAGAAGAAAAAGAGCAGCGATTATCCGCTAAATTATAATTAGGAGGCAGAGAAAATGGAAAGCAAAATGTTATATGAGGGAAAAGCGAAAAAAATTTTTACTACGGAAAAAGCGAATGAAGTGATGGTTTATTTTAAGGACGATGCCACTGCGTTCAATGGTGAAAAGAAAGGAACCATTGCTAGCAAAGGTGTGCTTAACAATAAAATTGCCAGCTTCTTTTTTGAACTGCTTGGTGAAAAAGGCATCCCGCATCATTTCATCCGCCGCGTCAGCGACCGTGAAATGCTCGTTAAAGCCTTGACGATTCTGCCGGTTGAAGTTGTCGTGAGAAATATTGCCGCAGGCAGTCTGGCAAAACGTCTGGGCTTGGCAGAGGGAACCAAGATGGCAGAAACAATCGTTGAAATGTACTATAAGAATGATGAATTGGGTGATCCGCTGATCAATCAATATCACATCAAGGCAATGAAATTGGCGACAGAAGACCAAGTTAAGACGATGGAAGACTATGCGCTGGCAATCAATGGTATTTTGTCGGATTATCTAAAAGGGAAAAATTTGGAACTGATTGATTTCAAACTTGAATTTGGAGTGTATGAAGGAAAGGTAATCCTAGGAGACGAAATATCCCCTGATACTTGTCGCTTCTGGGATAGCGTTACGAAAGAAAAAATGGATAAAGATCGCTTTCGCCGCGACCTCGGAAAGGTGGAGGACGCATACAAGGAAGTGCTTTATCGCTTGACGGGAGAGCGTGCATAATGGAAACGGATAAGTTCCGCGAAGAATGCGGCGTATTTGGCATCTATTCGCATGAAGATGATGTCGCACTAAATAGCTATTGGGGTTTATATGCGCTGCAGCACCGGGGACAGGAAAGTGCTGGAATTGCCATATCGGACGGCGCATGGATGGATGTTTACCGGGGCATGGGCTTGGTCGGCGAAGTATTTCGCCACCAATTGCCGCATATGGATGGACAGTATATTTCGATTGGCCATGTTCGTTATTCGACGACCGGTTCGAGCTTGCTGATGAATACGCAACCGCTGATGGTACGCTATTCGGGCGGACATATCAGTTTGGCGCACAACGGCAACCTGACCAATGCCAAGGAACTTCGCCGCCGGATGGAAGAGGAAGGAAGCGTATTCCAAACCTCGATTGACAGTGAAGTTATCGTTAATTTAATTGCACGTTCGCGAAAAGCGTCATTAGAAGAAAAAGTCGTCGATAGTTTGCGTGAGGTCGAAGGGGCGTACTGCCTCGTTGTTATGACAGAAACGAAACTGATCGGCGTTCGCGACCCGCATGGATTTCGCCCGTTATGCATCGGCAAACTCAATGCAGGCTGGGTTATCGCATCGGAGTCATGCGCACTCGATACGGTAGGCGCTGAATTTGTTCGCGATGTTGAGCCGGGAGAAATGGTCGTCATCGATGAAAACGGACTGAGTTCACATCGTTTTGCCGAAGCGAAGCGTCGTGCGCTGTGTGTATTCGAGTACATATATTTTGCCCGACCGGACAGCGTGATCGACGGGCAAAGCGTTCAGCAAGCACGCTTTGAAATGGGACGCCAATTGGCGCGTGAGAGCAAATATGAAGCGGATATTGTGATTTCCGTGCCGGATTCGGGCACGACCGCGGCACTTGGTTTTAGCCGTGAATCGAAAATTCCGTTTAGCGAAGGCTTAATGAAAAATCGCTATATCGGTCGGACCTTTATCCAACCGGAGCAGAAGAAACGTGATCTTAGCGTCAAAATCAAGCTGAATGCGGTGAAAGCTGTCGTTGAGGGCAAGAATGTAATCATGGTCGATGATTCAATTGTGCGCGGAACGACAAGCGGAAAAATCGTGCGCATGCTTAAAGAAGCAGGTGCAAAAGAGGTACATATGTGCGTGAGTTCGCCGCCGATTGCACATCCTTGTTACTACGGCATCGATACTTCGGTGCGCCGCGATCTGATTGCGGCGACAAAATCGGTGGAAGAAATTCGGCAAATGATCGGCGCCGATTCCCTGCATTATTTATCACTGGATGGTTTGTATCAGGCGGTTAAAAATGTGAAATACGATGACATGTGTTATGCTTGTTTTAACGGTGATTATCCGGCGAGCACGCCGTGCGAAAATGAAGCTTGTGCCAGCAACAAATTCATCTTTGAACGAAAAGACAGTAATGGAGGAGCATCATGACGTCATTAACCTATCGCGATGCAGGCGTGGATATCGATGCGGGGAATCGCTCGGTTGAAATGATAAAAAAGCATGTAAAATCCACATACCGTAAAGAAGTCTTAGGCGATCTTGGCGGATTCGGAGGACTGTTTGCGCTTGACTGGGCCAAATATCGCCAACCGGTTCTGGTTTCCGGCACTGATGGCGTAGGAACGAAATTGTGCATTGCGTTTATGGCAAAGCGCCACGATACAATCGGTCAGGACGCGGTGGCGATGTGCGTCAATGATATTCTGGTTCAAGGTGCAGAGCCGTTATTCTTTCTTGACTATCTTGCGGTTGGCAAACTGCAGCCGGAGCAGGTTGCGGATATTGTCGGCGGCATTGCGGCGGCCTGCAAAGAATCCGGCTGTGCGCTGATTGGCGGTGAGACGGCTGAAATGGCCGGTTTTTACAAAAAAGGCGAATATGACATTGGCGGTTTTGCTGTGGGCATTGTCGAACGGGACCGCCTGATTACCGGCGCTGCCATTTCTCCCGGCGATGTGCTGCTTGGCCTGCCGTCGAGCGGCTTGCATTCTAACGGCTATTCTCTTGTGCGCAAAGTTTGCTTCGAGCATAAGCATATCGGAATGGATGAGGTCGTGCCTAAGCTAGGTAAAGCGCTGGGTGAGGAACTTTTGACTCCGACCCGGTTATATCCTAAAGTTTGTTTGCCGCTTATCGAAGAGTTTGAAATTAAAGGGATGGTTCATGTTACCGGCGGTGGTTTTTATGACAATATTCCGCGTGTTCTGCCAAAAGGCTGCGGCGTCGAAGTTGACATCACAGCTTGGCCGCGCCAGCCCATCTTCGATCTCTTGCAAGAGTGGGGCAATATTGCCTGGGATGAAATGTACCGGACATTTAATATGGGGATCGGTATGATCCTGGTCGTTAAAGCGGAAGAGGCGCAGCGCATCAACGATGCGCTTGCGGCACAAGGCGAGAAATGCTATCTGATCGGCCGGGTGACGGACAGTGGCGCGGTTTGCTTGAAGGGTGGCGAATTCGGTGTCGAATAACGCTCGCCTCGGAATTTTGGTTTCCGGCCGCGGCAGCAATTTGCAGTCCATCATGGCGGCAATTACGGCCGGGACCTTGAATGCGAAGCTCGCGGTCGTCATCAGTGATCATCCGAAGGCGGCTGCGCTGGAAAAAGCCCGTGCGGCTGGAATACCCGCTGTTTGCATTGCGCGCAGTGAATATAAAGGGCGGGATGCGTTTGAGGACGCTTTGGCGCAATGCTTATTGCAGCATGAGGCCTCTTTGGTTGTGTTGGCGGGGTTTATGCGTATTTTAAGCCCGCGTTTTATTAGCGGATTCAGAAGCAGAATCTTGAATATCCATCCGGCTCTTTTGCCGGCTTTTCCTGGATTGCATGCGCAGGCTCAAGCCATTGAGTATGGGGCGAAAGTATCGGGGTGTACGGTCCATTTTGTCGATGAAGGGATGGATACTGGGCCGATTATATTGCAGGCTGTCGTTCCGGTCGAAGAGGAAGATACGGAAGAAACTCTGGCGCAGCGCATTTTAGTTGAGGAGCATCGTCTTTACCCGCAGGCCATCCAGCTATATGTATCAGGGTGTCTAAAAATTGAAGGACGCAAAGTAAAAGTAGTAAGGGAAAGGAACGAAAAACAGCAATGAAGATGAAACGTGCGTTGATCAGTGTATCGGACAAAACGGGTATCGTTGAGTTTGCGACAAAACTACATGCGCTTGGCATAGAAATTATTTCTACCGGCGGAACGTATAAGGCGCTTGCGGCAGCGGGAATTCCCGCCGTATATGTTACCGAGGTAACTGGATTCCCCGAAATATTAGATGGTCGCGTAAAAACGCTGAACCCGTATATTCATGGAGGAATCTTGGCGGTACGCGATAATCCTGCGCATCTTGCGGCGCTGGAAGAACATGGAATTCGCGGTATTGATCTAGTCGTGGTAAACCTCTACCCGTTCCGTCAGACGATAGCCAAGCCTGGCGTCAGTCTTGAAGAAGCGGTCGAGAACATTGATATTGGCGGTCCGGCAATGATCCGCGCCGCAGCAAAAAACTTCCGCGATGTGACGGTTGTCGTCAATCCAGAGCGTTATGTCGATTTACTTGAACAACTGGCGGACAAAGGTGAATCAGAAGCGTCGTTTCGCATGATGCTGGCCAGAGAGGCTTACAGCCATACTGCGGAATATGATGCGTGCATCAGCCAGTATTTGCGCGCGGCTGCGGGTGAGACTGAGTTGCCAGAGACCTTACATGTCGTATATGAAAAAGCGCAAAGCTTGCGTTATGGAGAAAATCCGCATCAGGCGGCGGCTTTTTATCGCAATCGCCTTGCTCCTGTTTGGGGCGTGGCTGGGGCGAAGCAGTTGCATGGCAAAGAATTATCGTACAACAATATTGTTGATGTCGAGGCGGCCTATCAAATCGTACGCGATTTTTCTGCTCCGGCAGTCACAATCATTAAACATACCAATCCTTGCGGAACGGCGCAAGCCAATACAATTGCGGATGCTTACCAGTTAGCGCTCGATGCGGATCCTGTTTCGGCGTATGGCGGCATTATCGGGCTAAACCGCATCGTCGACAAAGCGGCAGCGGAAAAAATGAGCAGTCTTTTTGTCGAAGCCGTCATTGCGCCGGGCTTTGAAGCGGAAGCATTGGAAGTCTTAATGAAAAAAGCAAATGTACGTTTATTGGCGGCTGATTTTAGTGATACGGATCGAACGGATCAGGAACTCAAAAGCGTATCCGGTGGCGTTTTGCTGCAGGAACGTGATTTGCAGATTGCGCCGCGTGAGGCGATGCGTGTTGTTACTAAACGAGAGCCGTCTGAACGTGAATGGGCGGAATTGACGCTGGCTTGGAATGTGGTAAAACATGTGAAGTCGAATGCGATCGTTGTAGCGAAAGACGGTGCGACGCTTGGCGTTGGCGCCGGTCAAATGAACCGGGTTGGGTCGGTTGGCATTGCGTTGGCGCAGGCGGGCGAAAAAGCTTCTGGAGCGGTCTTGGCTTCGGATGCATTTTTCCCGTTTCGTGACAGCATTGATGCCGCGGCGGCTGCTGGAATTAAAGCGATCATTCAACCGGGCGGCTCGATGCGTGATGACGAATCGATCCAAGCTGCTGATGAGCACGGTATTGCTATGATTTTTACCGGGATGAGACATTTTAAACATTAAGAAGGAGGTTTCTTGCGTGCGTATTATGATTATTGGCGGCGGCGGGAGAGAACATGCGCTGCTTTGGAAATTGGCGCAGAGCCCTAAGGTGGAAAAAATATATTGCGTACCGGGAAACCCAGGAATGCATGATTTGGCGATCTGTGTAAGCGGAGATACGAGCGATAATGCGGCGATGGTCCGTTTGGCGCAGGAACGTGCGATCGATCTTGTCGTAGTTGGACCGGAAGCGCCATTGGCCAACGGCATCGTTGACGCATTCAACAAGGCGGAAATTGCGGTCTTCGGTCCGAATCAAGCGGCTGCGCGTTTGGAAAGCTCGAAAGATTTTGCGAAAACAATTATGAAAAAATATGGCATACCGACGGCTGCTTACGCGACGTTTCAAGATGCCGAAGCCGCTAAGGCGTATATTCGAAAGCAAGGTGCGCCGATTGTTGTCAAGGCGGACGGTTTGGCTGCAGGAAAGGGCGTTGTCGTGGCAGCGACGACGGAAATTGCCTGTCAGGCGGTTGATGCAATGCTGACGGGGCACTCTTTTGGCTTAGCGGGTGAACGCGTGGTGATTGAGGAGTGCCTGGTTGGCGAAGAAGTCTCGCTGCTGGCATTCGTCGATGGCGAGACGGTTGTGCCGATGGTAGCGGCGCAGGATCATAAACGGATTTTTGACGAAGATCAGGGACCCAATACGGGCGGGATGGGCGCGTATGCCCCTGCGCCGGTATTGACGCCTGATCTGGCGGAGCAGGTGAAGCAAGAAGTGTTACTGCCGGTGGTCCGGGCAATGGCTCAAGAAGGTTGTCTATATAAAGGGTGTCTGTATGCCGGTCTGATACTGACAGAAGAAGGCCCGAAAGTCATCGAGTTTAACGCCAGATTTGGCGATCCGGAAACGCAAGTCGTATTGCCGTTGTTGGATAGCGATTTAGCTGAAATATTGCTTGCTTGCAGTCAGGGCAAGTTGAGCGAAGCGGATGTCGCATGGAAAGACGGTGCGGCCGTGTGCGTCGTTATGGCCTCTTGGGGCTACCCGGGGCCGTATGAAAGCGGGATGATTATCAGCGGCATTGAAGGCGCTAAGCAGAAAGAGGGCATCGTCTTTCATTCAGGCACGCGACAGCAAGACGGCCAGCTGATGACGGATGGCGGAAGGGTTCTTGGCGTTACAGCAGTAGCGCAGGATATCCAAGCGGCAATCCGTAAAGCCTATCAGGCGGTTATTGAAGTGTCTTTTGCCGGAATGCATTTTAGGCGTGATATCGGACGCAAGGCATTAAATCGCTTACAACAATAAAACAAGACGCAAGTTGCAGCACCGGAAGATGCATCAACTTGCGTCTTGTTTTATTGAAAAGCTATTTGACCAGCATGACCGGAATCGTCGAGTAATGGGCGACGGTAGCGCTGGTGCTGCCTTGGAAAAAACCGGCGATTGAACTTAAACCGCGTGAACCCATGACGATCAAGTCGTATTCTTCTTCTTTAGCCAGATCGATAATCCGTTGTGCCGGGTGACCAAATTCAAGAGTGGTTTCTAAGGGTTCGTAGCCGTGCATGCGTTGGCGAGCCATTTCGATTAGTTTGTAACCGGTGGTTTCAATTTCTTCGATGCTGACCGTGATGAAAGGAGCCTCGCCGCTAATGGCTACCGCCGGCAATGCGTAGTGAGGTTCAATGACATGTATGATGGTGATGGCGCTGTCAAATTTCTCGCCTAAGGCGCGAGCTTGAGCCAACGCGTGCCAAGCCGCTTCTGAACCGTCGATGGGGATGAGAATTCGCTTGAACATAACATACACCCCTCCCGTCAGTAAGGATCTTCTTGTTTCTAGTGTAACACGAGTCTGAAGAAATAACACGAATAATTCTGACAAATCGTCAAGGGATAGTAAAGAGGATTTGCGGCGCTAGGAGGCGAAGTCAACTAAAAAAGTATATAGGCTGGAGTGATTGGGTTTATGGTTTTGAAGTTGCTGTTGATGCTCGTACTGATAGGCGGCATTTTTCTTACGGCAATCGGTTTTGCCGGAAATTGGTTGATTTTACTGATTGCACTCGGATATGGTTGGTATGATGGCTTCAGCCATTTAGAATATTCGGCATTGGTCATTATTGTCGTGATTTTTGTTGTAGGCGAGTTGCTTGAATTTCTTGCTGGTCTCATTGGAGCAAAACGCCATAAGGCTGCAAAACGGACGATACCGGCAGCGATGCTTGGCGCATTTATCGGCGGTATATGGGGAACCGGAATGTTACCTCTTATCGGATCAGTTGCCGGGGCGGTACTCGGCGCATACGCTGCCGCCGCTGTTGCAGAGTACAGCAAAAATCAGGATTGGACACGTGCGCAGGAAGTGGCGCTGGGGGTAGCGAAGGGCCAGTTTGTTGGCGTCTTCGCTAAATTATTGGCGGCAGTTGCGATGGTTGGTGTTGTAGCTTACTACATATTTGTTTCATAAAAGGAGGGTGCTTTGATGGAAAGAATGCCGGTTTTGTTTGTCGGACACGGATCGCCTATGAACATGGTAGCAGACAATTCTTATACGCAAAGCCTGGTGCGCGTGGCGAGGGGTTTGCCTCGACCTTCCGGAATCCTTGTCGTATCGGCGCATTGGCAAACGAAAGGAACGTGGCTAACGGCTTCCGAAAGCCCACAGCTTATTTATGACTTTACTGGTTTTCCTGAAGAACTATATCAAGTAACGTATCCCTGTCCGGGTGCTTTCTCGCATTTACTGGAAGGAGCGGAGTGGCCGAGCGGAAAAACAATTTTTCCCCATCCGACGCGCGGTTTGGATCACGCTTCGTATGCGGTGCTGCGTCATATGTATCCGGCTGCAGACATACCTGTAATGGAGCTGAGTCTAGACTATGGGTTTACTGCAGCGCAGCATTATGAATTTGCGAAAGGCTTGGCGCCACTGCGCGAGCAGGGGATATTGGTCATCGGCAGTGGTAATATCGTGCATAACTTGCGGGTGGCGGATTTTTATAATTTAGATGCCGCGCCGTATGAATGGGCAAAAGAGTTTGATGCGGCGGTAAAAGAGTGTCTGACGAGCGGAGAATATGTTCGTTTGATCGAATATGAACGCGATTTGCCGCAGGCCAGGCTGGCAGTACCGACCGATGAGCATTATCTACCGCTCTTATATGCGGCGGCGCTTACTGAAAGCGATGACAAAGTGACATTTTTTCATGAAGGATTTCAAAATGCGTCAATGTCGATGCGCTGCCTGCGCATCGGGTAAAGGAAAGAGGCTGTCCCGTTGAGACAGCCTCTTGATTAGTAGTATGATAGCGTTCGCTTTACAGCGATGGGCTCCTGCCATTGACCGTTTTGGAAGCGATTCGTAGTCTTTTCTATCCAATTTCCTTTTTCATCGACGCGATAATGAGTTTGTTCAAGTGTGAGCAGATTGCCTTGCAAGTCATATTGATAAAGGGTGATCGGGTTTTGCTGTCGATCAAAAATGATAGCTGCCGCGATAACGCCGTTAGGGTGGTAGAGTGTTTTGCGAAACAAGGTATCGTTCGCGTATTCATAACTAGAACTTAAACTGGGTTGAGCCGTAGCGTCATTGGCGCGGTAGTGATAGACGATGTCTCCTTTGCGTTCAATCTTGCAGACAGGGGCGGTCTGGCAATCACTCGCTGGCGCTCTTTTCGTTTCCAAGAGTTTTCCGTCCGGACCATAACAAAGGGTGAGCATCAATTGGTCAGCGGAATATTGGTAGGCGGTTTCCGGAAGCCAGCGGTTGCCGGACTGTCGGCTGACCAATATTAAACGACCGGCTTCGTCATAGGAATAAGATTTATCACTGTAGGAAGTATTGGCGACAAAAGAAGAAATGCGAAGGACTTGACCGCTGACGCCGTAAACCGTTTCCCTGGTCATGGTCGGAAACGCAGGAGCAGGAGAGGGGAGTTCTTCACGGACAAATTTGATGTTGCCTGCCAAACCGTTATCACTTCGGTGATTCGCGTAAGCGGATGAGAATAAGAATAAGCATGAGAGTGATGCGGTTATGGCAATGCAGAGGGTGACACGCCCAAGACAGTTCATTTTACTCGCCTCCGATTACTCTATTTTACTGATGATTTCGCTAACATAAGGCATAATCCTTTTGTCGACTCCATGTATTCATGTTTTAGAGTAGAAAAAGGTGGATGAAAATGGTAAAATAATGACAAGGCTCGATGCATAAGCGGTAAGAAAGAGAGATGATTACCATGCGTACGCTATTGCCTCTGATTTTGGCGTTGCTGGCTTTCACTTCAGTAGCTTTTGCAGAAGTTTCGTTAAGTATCAATGTGCCTGAATACGCTCTTTATTTGCTGTCGAATGGCCAGCCGGTAAAACGTTACACCATTGCGGTGGGCACTCCGTATGAGCAGACGCCTATAGGCGCGTACCACGTTTTTTTCAAAGAGAGAAACCCGGTATGGTATCCAGGCTCCGGTTTTGCCGATAAAACTCCGGTGCCGCCCGGCAGCGACAATCCGTTAGGCTCGCGTTGGATGGAATTCAAGCCTTCTTATGGCATTCACGGAACCAATAAACCGTGGAGCTTAGACTATCCGGTATCCGGTGGCTGCATCCGCATGTATGATGCAGATGCGCAAGAGTTGTTTGAAATTGTCAGTGTTGGGACGCCGGTGACGGTCGAATATCGAACTATGTTGCTTGAAGAGAGGACGGATGGTTTATACTTAAAGGTTCTGCCGGATGTATATGAAAAAAATACAACGTCGCAAGGGAAGTTAGTGGAAATGTTTCAATCCTATGCCGAACGGTATGCAATGCTTAAAGATGTGAAGCTGCCGGCGAAAGTCGAGTTTCAGTCCATTTACGTGACCAAAGTTGCGACGCGAAAATAAGACGATAAAAAAACAGGCGTAATCGCCTGTTTTTTTATCGCGTAATGATAATTTCAGTACCGGTATCGATCAGAGAATATAATTCATCCAAATCTTTCTCTAAGAGTGCAATACAGCCTTCCGTCCAATTGACGCCGGTTTTGGTAAGTTCATCTCGGCCGCCGTGGATGCCGATCCAACCGCCAAGTGCAGTGTTTTGGGGCGGCATAGAACCTCGTTCGTTGGCGCGCAGGATCGATTGATACTGGTACATGTCGATCAAAGCTTGTTTTAAGCCTGTTTCAGCATGGGCGATATCGGGGTAACTGATGCCGAGCCATTTTTTCCCTAGATAAGGGTGGTTATCTAGCGTCGATTTATCGGTCACGTAAAAATGGCCTTCAGGGGTTTTGTTGTCGCCAAGCTGCTCTTTGTCGCCGTTTGGATTTACGCCGAAAGAGCAAGGGTAGCTGTGAATCGGTTTGCCGTTTTGAATGACGGACAGCGTCTGTGTGGATTTCTTGATCAAAATCAAAGTTCGATCGCTAGGAAGCTGTCCGGCTGCGCCGCTAGTATCGGCAGCGGCCTCGGAATAAGGGGAAAAGAGAAACAAAACAAGGGTAATTATGAGGGGGAAAAAGAATGTTCGGGGGGAGAACACCAATAAAATCAACCGCCTTTCAAGACATAAATTTAGTTACTTATTCGCTGCCTTGAATAGAAACCCTTTTTTCCGAATAATCTTATATTTGCAAGCAAAACAAAATCAGGTTGTGTTTCAAAATGTCGATAAAGAATGTTACAATATAGACAATGAGTGTTTAAGGAGGAATAATATGAGTTTGTACGATGTGTGTATTGTCGGTGCAGGTGTTGTCGGGATGAATATTGCACGTGAACTGGCTAAATATGAATTGAAGGTTTGTGTTCTGGAACGTTGCGATGATGTAAGTTGTGGTTGTTCGAAAGCCAATAGCGGCATTGTTCACGGCGGTTATTCGGACGAACCGGGCACACTGAAAGCAGAGCTTTGTGTGAAGGGTAATCGGATGTATCGTCAGTTGGAAGAAGAACTGCATTTTGGCTATCGTGAAACCGGATCGATGGTTCTTGCTTTTCGCGACGAAGATGTGGAGAAGCTGCACAAAATTGAAGCGAAGGGCGAAAAGAACGGAGTGGGCGGGCTGTCTATCATTGATGGTAATCGGGCGCGTGAAATGGAACCGTATTTGAGCAAAGACGTTAAAGCGGCGTTGCATTGTAAGAATGCGGGCGTTACATCGCCGTATGAATTTGTGATTGCACTTGCGGAAAACGCGGTGGAAAACGGCGTTGAATTGCGCTTGAATAGCGAAGTAACCGCAATTGAAAAGACAAATGAGGGATTTAAAGTAACGACAGCTAATGATGAAACGGTAGCAGCACGCTATGTTATTAATTCGGCTGGAGTCTATAGCGACAGAGTTTCAGCGATGCTAGGGATTGACGACTATAAAATTACACCGCGGCGCGGTCAATATGTTTTGCTGGAAAAAGAGCAGAGTTATCTGGCTCAATCTGTTATTTTTCAAGTGCCGACCGAATTAGGCAAAGGGATTCTTGTAACAACAACATATCACGGCAATCTGCTTGTCGGACCTAATGCCGAAGAAATCGACGACAAAGAAGATGTTGGGACGGATGCAAAGACGTTGGAACATATCGTGCAGACGGCGCGTCTTTCCGTACCGGATTTTGACATGAAAAAAGCGATTACTTCATTTGCCGGAAACCGTCCGATTTCAAACTGTAAGGATTGGGTTATTGAAGAGAGTCGTGTACCCGGCTTTATTAATCTGATTGGCATTGATTCGCCTGGATTGACTTCTTCGCCGGCGATTGCCGTTATGGTCAAGGGGATTTTGGTGCATGCGGGACTGGCTCTCGCCAATAAAGCGAATTTCAACCCATTGCGCAAGGCGATTATTCGAAAAAAGGATGCTGCATTTAAAGGGGATATTAATGCGACAGATCCGAATGAACATATTATTTGCCGTTGTGAGCAAGTGACGGAAGCCGAGATTATTGATGCGCTGCATCGCGGCATCGCCGTGAAGTCGATCGATGCAATCAAGCGGCGAACCCGCGCGGGGCAAGGGAAATGCCAAGGGGCTTTTTGCGGCTCTAGGGTCAGGAAGTTAATTGCCGACGAACTCAATATAACCCAGGAAGAAGTGACGCAGCGTGGCCCGGGTTCCTCGATTCTGCCGGAGCGAGCAAAGCGTGGCGAATTCATTAAATTGTAAGCGGCGGAGGCGAGTAAGCAGTGCGGTTGGAATATCGTTTATTGGATGCGTCCCAAGAATATCCGTTGCTTTATTATTATAACGATATATCGCAGCGAGAAGTCGAATTGCGCATGGCGTGCAGCCGTTTTGTTAAAATGGGGACTGCTTATGAGAAAACTTCGGCGGCGCAAGAAGTTATGTGTTATGTGATCTATCTTCGTCCGGCGCAAGCGCTGCAAAAAGAGAAGTGGCCCAAAGTGCCAGAACAAGACGTTTACCTGGAGATGCGGCATTGGCCGACGGCGAAGATCGGGGCGGAGTTGATTGAACGTGCAAAAGTAGTTGGCGACTCGGAGTTGTTGCTGCATTTGCTTTGCGATTATATGCAGTTTTTGGGGGAAGAATGGCTGGTTCAGGCGGTTGAATTGGATGAAGACCGTGGTTGTTATATTCGCTATGTAGAAGCGGTCGATGAGGAGGAAAAAGATGCGGCGGAATAACCAGGAGAGTGAACGGTCGAAAGCACGTCGTATCCTGGGGCTTTTTATGGCTGCGGCTCTTTTGTCGAACGGCTGTTCGCCGAATGCCAGCAGTCATGTCCATGTCGATGAAGATCAGGATGGCTATTGCGATTATGACAATGAACCTATGCAGCAGGATGGAACGAGGCGTAATCATTATTATGGTTCATCAGTGCGGAGTTTTGGCAGTAACAACGCGGCACCAAGCGGCGATGTCAATCATATTTCGCAAGGTGCGAAAAGTGGAATCGGCAGTTCTAGCAGCGGTGCCGCAGGATGAATTATGCTGCACATCGAGAGGCGATTTACCAGCCGTTGCGTGAAACGGGTGTTTTTAATTGGGATCGGATGTATGGTCAAGAATATGCATTGCCGCATTGTCTTGCGCTGGAAGAAAAACAGTGTGAAGAGATAAGGACGGCGGTCGAAGAGTTAGGCTCGATTATCGATAAAACGGTGCGGGTTTTACAAGTTGCCGATGATGAACTTTTATTTGCGATAGGCATTCCGAAAGCTGCGCTCGGCGCGGTACGACGAATTTCAAAGTGGGAAAAAACGACGCTGTTGGGACGTTTTGATTTTGCGCAGACTACGGACGGTTTGAAAATGCTCGAATTTAATGCGGATACGCCAAGTGGAATTGTGGAAGCCTTTCATGTGAATGGCTTGGTGTGCAGTTATTGGCAAAAAAAAGATCCGAATGCAGGCATGGCGGACCGGATCCGCGATGGATTTGCTCGCTGGCGAACAGCGGAGCAGATTGAGGAAGACGCAGTTGAAGTCTTTAGTGCATTAGGCTGGCATGAGGAAGATGCAGGCAATACGCGTTATCTGATGAGACAATCGGGCTGGCCGGCGGCTTTTTTTTCGTTGCATGAGCTTATGGTTTCAGATAGGGGCGTCTTTGTCGCTGCAGCGGATGATTTGCGAAAGGTGGATGTGCTCTTTCGGATGCACCCGCTGGAGCTGCTAAGCCTTGATTGCAGCGAAGACGGCGAAAGGGTTGGTGCGACGTTGCTTCGATTGGCGGCGCAGGGAAAAGTTCGCTTGGTGAATCCGGCGACGGCCTTGCTTGGTCAAACGAAAGCGCTGCAGGCGCTGATCTGGGCTGCGTTTGAATCCGGCGCTTATTATGATAAGGCTGAAGCGGCGACGATTGAAAGGTATATGCTGCCGACTTATTTTGAAAACCGTTTTCACGCTCGTGCGGCGTATGTCGAAAAGCCGCTATTAGGGCGTGAAGGACAAGGCGTACGCCTTTATAATGCACAGGGGCAGTGCGAGGCTGGTTCGCAAGACGATCAATATGATGCGCAAAGCAAAATTTATCAGAAACGGGTGGAACTAGAACGTTGTCGGGTTCAAACAGAGCAGGGCTATTTTGACGGCTGCTTGCTGTGGGGCGGGTTTATTCTCGGCGGAGCTGCCAGTGCAATTCTTGCCAGGGTTGGCGGGCGGATCACAGATGATATGGCATACTACCAACCGATTTGTTTGCGAAAGTAAAATAGGCATAAGGAAAGGATGATGAAATATGGTGGCATATTGGCCAAGTATGGGGAATTTTCTAATCTATCTCGGTGTTTCATTGCCGCTTTTGGCAGTTGGGATGATCGTCTTTCGTGCGACGACGCCATATGATGAATACTCCCTCTTGAAGCTCGGCGGTAATGCGCCTGAAGCAGGTATATCTGGCGCTGCGCAAGCGGTGGCATATGATTTAGGCGGCAAACTGTTAGGCATGGCGGTTGTTTTGGCCTCCGCGATTTATCATGCGGTAAGTGTCTGGGATCTACTGACCTGGGGCGTCATTGGGATGATTTTTCAGGTTTTGGTATTTTATTTATTTGCCTTGCTGATGCCGTTTAAAGTGCTTGAGGAAATTCCGCGCGGCAATACATCGATCGGCATTTTATCTTCGCGAATTAGTCTGGCGACCGGATTGTTAATGGCTGCCTTGATCAGTTATTAATTTTGCGTCTGATTTTGAGAAAATGATTTGTTTGGCAGGAAATATGAAGAGAATGATCTAATCTAACTGTAGACGAGTTGAATATGGCTAAGTAAGGAGCAGGGAATGAAGATTCATTTTACTAAAAAAGAGTACCAAACATTGCTGGATATTTTGTATATGACGGATTGGGTTTTGCATGCACACCAGGAAGAAGCGGCAGTAGAGAGTGCACACTATCGTGAGTTGATGCAGAAAATACTGGCAGAAGCGGAAACGGTTGGCTTGGAAGAGTTGGTTGATTATAAAGAGAGCGCGCAGACGTATGTACTAAACCGTAATTTTATGGAACGGAGCAGTGCGGCGCAGCAAATGGCGGCTTTCGAAAATGCAACCTTTTGGGAGGAATTGGTGGAACGGCTAGCGCGGCGAGATTTCTTAACAGAGTACGGGAAAGAAGAGGCGTTAAAAATGCCTTTGACCGAACGCATTGAGAAAGAAGGTCCGTTTCTTAAGCGCTATGACGGCGAATTTGGTTTGAATGGTCTGAAAAATCTATATATTTGTCCGCCAGAGAAAACAAACGAATAGCGGGACTGAACGATGTTGCAATGTCACTGAATGACGTCAAGGAAGTGTGTAAAAAGATCCTTGCGTCGTTTGGTGATAAATGATATACTTCTATCTGCAATCAAAATGTTACGCTTGTTTGCGTGCATTATAGAGACTCGGCGGAAAATCGTAAGGTTTTTCCGACTGGGTTTTTTGTTTTCTTCGGCAATGGTTACTTTTTGAACGTAGTAGAATATATCGAAATAATCAGGTAATATTTTGTCGAAAAAAGTCTTTTGTGATACGGAAATGCTCTATTAAAACTAAAAAAATGTGGTATAATCATGTAGAGCACTTTGTATACAAACATAGGATTTCAGGCGCACGCCTTTAATCATAACTTGGGGAATCAAGGTCGTATGATCTGATTCCAGGATGCAAATTAAGAGATAAGGAAGGGATTTGCAAAATGAAAAAAATGAAGACTATGGATGGCAACACAGCCGCAGCATACGTATCGTATGCCTTTACCGATGTAACGGCCATCTATCCCATTACCCCGTCATCCCCGATGGCAGAATCCGTTGACGAATGGGCTGCGCAAGGGAAGAAAAATATTTTTGGTCAGACCGTAAAGGTTATGGAAATGCAATCGGAAGCCGGTGCTGCCGGTGCGGTCCACGGATCGCTGCAAGCGGGTGCATTGACAACTACGTACACTGCTTCGCAAGGCTTATTGTTGATGATTCCTAACATGTATAAAATTGCCGGTGAATTGCTGCCGTGCGTATTCCATGTTAGTGCCCGCGCATTGGCGGCCAATTCACTCAATATTTTTGGCGATCATCAAGACGTTATGGCAGCTCGTCAAACTGGCTGCGCACTGCTTGCAGAAAGCAGCGTTCAGGAAGTTATGGACCTCAGCGCTGTTGCACATTTGGCCAGCATTAAAGGCAAAGTGCCGTTCATCAATTTCTTCGACGGTTTCCGTACTTCGCATGAAGTACAAAAAATCGAACTGCTCAACTACGATGACCTGGAAAAACTGCTTGATAAAGATGCTTTGGAATCCTTCCGTCGCAATGCATTAAATCCGGATCACCCGGTTCTGCGCGGCACGGCTCAAAACCCGGACATTTATTTCCAGGAACGCGAAATATCCAACAAGTATTATGAAGCGTTGCCGGAAATCGTCGAGCAGTACATGGGCGAAATCAGCAAGCTGACTGGCCGCGAATACCATCTGTTCAACTACTATGGCGCTAAAGATGCCGATCGCATGATCATTGCGATGGGTTCAGCTTGTGATGCAATCGAAGAAACGATCGATCATCTGACGGCAAAAGGCGAAAAAGTTGGTCTGCTCAACGTTCACCTGTATCGTCCGTTCTCGCTGGCTCATTTCTTCAAGTACATTCCGAAGACGGTTAAGAAAATTGCCGTTCTCGATCGTACGAAAGAACCAGGCTGCTTAGGTGAGCCGTTGTTCTTGGATGTAAAAGCCGCATTCTACGGCACTGAGTGGCAACCGGTTATTGTCGGAGGTCGTTATGGCTTAGGCTCTAAAGACGTGGTTCCGTCGCATATCGTTTCCGTATATGACAATTTGAAAGCGGATAAGCCGAAAGATGGCTTTACGATTGGCATCGTTGACGACGTAACGAATAAATCGTTGCCGCTCGGCGAAGAAATCGATACGGCTCCGGAAGGCGTAAAAGCCTGCAAATTTTGGGGCTTGGGTTCTGACGGCACGGTCGGCGCAAACAAGAGCGCAATCAAGATCATTGGCGATAAGACCAGCATGTATGCACAAGGTTATTTTGCTTATGACTCGAAAAAATCGGGCGGCATCACCGTTTCGCATCTGCGCTTCGGACCGAATCCGATCAAATCGACGTACCTGATTAATCGCGCTGACTTCATTGCTTGTCACAACCAATCGTATGTTGACAAGTATGATGTGTTGGCTGGACTGAAGCCGGGCGGCAGCTTCCTGCTGAACTGCATCTGGTCGGCGGAAGAGCTTGATGAAAGACTGCCGGGTTCGATGAAACGTTATCTGGCGAAAAACAACATAAACCTGTATACGCTGAACGCAGTGAAAATTGCTCAAGAAATCGGTCTTGGCGGCCGGATCAATATGATCATGCAAGCTGCTTTCTTCAAGATTGCGAATATCATTCCGGTTGAAGAAGCGCTGAAACATCTGAAAGATGCTGTTGTGGCTTCGTACGGTAAAAAAGGCCAAAAAGTTATCGACATGAACCAAGCGGCAATCGATCAAGGCGCCAATGCCATCGTGAAAGTCGCGGTCCCGGAAAGCTGGAAAACCGCTGTCGATAACGTAGACGACCAAGCGCGTTTTGCTTGCGCTTGCAGCAGCACTAACGTAAAAGAAGTTCCGGCGTTCATCGAAAACATTCTTGTGCCGATGAATCGTCAAGAAGGCGATAGCCTACCGGTCAGCGCATTTATCGGTATGGAAGACGGCACATTCCCGATGGGAACGGCTGCCTACGAAAAACGCGGCATCGCTGTGAATGTTCCGGAATGGCAACTGGATAAGTGCATTCAATGCAACCAGTGCGCCTATGTTTGTCCGCACGCGGTCATTCGTCCGCTGCTGATCAATGAGGAAGAAATGAAAAATGCACCGGAAGGCTTTACTGCCAAAGCAGCTGTCGGCGCGAAAGATCTCCAGTTCCGTCTGGCTATTTCTCCGCTGGATTGCACCGGTTGCGGCAACTGTGCACAAGTTTGCCCGGCTAAAGAAAAAGCATTGGTTATGAAACCGATTGACAGCCAAATGAGCCAAAGCGCGCTGTGGGATTATGCCGGTCAGATTACGCCGAAAGCAAATCCGATGAGCAAAACGACGGTCAAAGGCAGTCAGTTCGAACAACCGCTGCTCGAGTTCTCCGGCGCTTGCGCAGGTTGCGGCGAAACTCCGTATGCAAAACTGGTAACGCAGCTGTTTGGCGATCGTATGATGATTGCAAACGCTACCGGTTGCTCCTCGATCTGGGGCGGCAGTGCGCCTTCGGTTCCTTATACCACAAACCATAAAGGTCATGGACCGGCTTGGGCCAACTCGCTGTTTGAAGACAACGCCGAATTCGGCATGGGAATGCATCTGGGCACGAAAGCAATGCGCGACGCGCTTGCTTCCGACGTCAAAGCAGCGCTCGAACTGTCAATCAGTGCAGAGCTGAAGGCAGCTATGGAAGATTGGTTGGCTAATATCAATAATGGAGATAAAGCGCGTGAACGTGCAGAACTCCTGACGGAATTGTTGGCTGCAGAGAAGGGCGAACAACCGTTGCTCAATAAGATTTATGAGCGTCGCGATTATATCGTGAAGCGTTCGATCTGGATCTTTGGCGGCGACGGCTGGGCGTACGACATCGGCTACGGCGGTTTAGACCACGTTCTGGCCAGCGGCGAAGATGTAAACATCTTTGTTTTCGATACCGAAGTATATTCGAACACGGGCGGTCAATCGTCGAAAGCGACTCCGACCGCAGCAATCGCTAAATTTGCCGCTAGTGGTAAGCATACGAAGAAAAAGGATCTCGGCATGATGGCTATGAGCTACGGTTATGTCTATGTAGCGCAGATTGCCATGGGCGCCGATATGAACCAAACGCTTAAGGCAATCGCCGAAGCGGAAGCATATCCGGGTCCGTCCTTGATCATCGCGTACGCTCCTTGTATCAACCATGGTATCCGCGAAGGCATGGGGTGTAGCCAAGCGCAAGCGAAAAAAGCGGTACAAGCCGGATACTGGTCGCTGTATCGTTTCCACCCGGATCTCAAAGAACAAGGCAAGAATCCGTTCAGCCTTGATTCAAAAGAGCCTAGCACTAGCTTCCAGGATTTCTTGATGAGTGAAGTGCGTTATGCATCGCTCAAGAAACAATATCCGGAAACGGCGCCGGCACTGTTTGCGAAAACCGAACAGGATGCCAAGGAACGTTTAGGCAATTACAAAAAACTCAGCGAGCAATAAACTGCTCTAAGAGAACAACCGGGCGTGATTATCACGTCCGGTTGTTCTTGTTTCATGAGTGAAAAATTATTATAATGAAGAAAAAGAAAAGGAAGGGGGCTTGGCAAATGGAAACCATTCAATATCGTGCCGGGCGGCCCGAGGAATGTTTAAGAATTGCACAAGGCATTTGTCTTGCATCCGGCGGGATTATGGATTTTCTGGCTCAAGCGATGCCTACGTCATACCGTTCTAAAGAGGAATGGTTGGCGCAGGAATTGCAAACCGATCAACCAGCGAGTTCCTATCGTCATGCCGTGATAGCGCAGGTCAATGGAGCGATTGCTGGAATTGTCTATTGTTATCCGGCTGCATTATTTGGCTTAGGCAGTGAAATGAAGGAAGCGTTGGGGGAAGAGAATTATCAACAGATAGCGGAATTTTTCTCTTCGCGGGTCGAAAACAGCCTGTTTCTGGATTCTCTCTATGTCTGGCCTGCATGGCGTCAGCGCGGCATTGGCGCAGCGCTTATCCAACAGGTAATGCGAGAAGCCGAGGCCTCTGGTTTGCCTAAAGTAAGCTTAATGGTTATGGCAGATAATGCGTCGGCGCGCTCGGTATATCGGAGTTGCGGCTTTGAACTGGAAAAGGCAGTGCGCTTGGAGCGTCACCCATTAATCCCACATGACGGAGGCGCGTTACTATTATCAGTTTCGTTGAAGCGATAATTTTTCACTGCGTCATGGGGGAAACGTGTCTGTCTTTAGGAAAAGAAAGGGGCTGTGAAAAAATGAGGAATCATTTTGTCCACAGCTCCTTTTTGTGTCCATTTTGAGTTTTTCACAAGATAAATCCGAAAAAAGAGTATACGCCCCCTTTCCCCATAAGAACTGCAACTTTTCAGCTTATGCGGCTTTTTTGATTCGCAATGTTTTATTGTGATATTTATATAGGTTGTAACCGATAGAAACCAGGAAAATCTCTAACCGAACCTGTCCCATGCCTTTTCGTACGATTCGTTTATACCAACGGTTGTTTTTCAGGATGCCGAAGGTACCTTCAGATTGAATGGAGCGATTCATCCGCAGCAGCGCTCCATGGATGCTCTCTAAGTTTTCCACGACTTCTTGATGCATGGATGTCAGTTCATGATTGAGCTGGATTGTCCGGTTTTTATCTGTTTTCTTACATTGAGCGGCATATGGACACTCTGTGCAATCTTCGCACTGGTAGATTTCTTCCTGCCGTCCGTATTGGTTGCCTTTTACATTCCGACGGTATTGAAAATGAAAGGCTTTTCCTGCAGGGCAGCGGAGAGTTCCTTCTTCGTCTATCTTGAAGTTTACGGCCCGGAACGGATTATCTCGATACTTTTTGTCCGTCGTTTCCTTTTTGAACAGGGTAAACTTCATATACTTTTTCATCCTATGCTGCTCGCAATAGATGTAGTTGTTGTAAGAGCCATAGCCTGCATCAGCGACAGGGTATTGGGGATAAAATCCATAAGTTTCATGGAATTTCTCTAGGAAAGGAACGAAACAGTCCATGTCGGAACGGTACTGATTTACGTCGGCTACGGCAATATACTCATCGGCAATCCCAAACTGCACATTATAAGCCGGCAGCAGCTGGTCGTTGCCCATATAATCCGTCTTGATCCGCATGAAAGTCGCAGAATGGTCCGTCTTTGAATAACTGTTCCGAGCTGGACCACAAAGAGCAATCTTTTCGACATACTCCCGGAGCTTTGCCGTATATTCTCGCAGCCGCTCATAGTGGCGTTGCTGCGGCGTCTTATGATGCCCTTTGCCATATACGAATGTGGAGTAGTCAATGCCCATGATTTTTGCATAGCGTTCCGTGATTTCATCCAAATAATCCGGAACATATTCCGTATTCGTTTCAATGCGGATACCAAAGCCAGCAAGTTCGTTGTTGATTTCATTGAGCAGCAGGGTAATCTTTTCAAAAAGTCTGTATCTGGATTTTTCGGTCGCTTTCTTCCAAACCCAGCTGTATTTATTGGCATTTGCCTCGAACTTTGAGCCATCGATATACAAATGACTCAGATCCACATGCTCCTCAGCAAAGATAGCTTTATTGATATCCTTGAATAACTCCTCTATGGATGACTTCAATACATTTTCGATGAAATATCCAAAGGTTCGATAGGATGGCGTTTGATGCTCCATGAGATACATGAAACGAAGATTGACCTTGCAGCTATCTTCGAGCTCACGGAGTGAAATATATCCATTGGTCATAAATCCGAATAAGACTGTTTTCACCATGCTGGTCGGGTTGTATCTGATGCGTCCGGTAACGTGCTCCGGAACATTCCGCAGGTACTTCTCCAAGTCAATTCCCTCCATGAATCGGTCGAAAACCAGCACAGGATCACAAATATCCAGAAAATCCGAAATGAATAGTGGCAAAAATGCCTGTTTCGCTTTAGAATGATTAGTGGTAATGTTTTTCATTTGGTACGTAAAATTTTACCACAAAAAGAGGTCCGTCAGCTCTTCCGAGCCAACGGACCTCTTTTTATTTGTCAGGGCGTTATTTCACAGCCTCTATTTTATTACTAACACGAAATCTTTTGCGCGGTTTTTGCGCTGAATTTTGCGCAATCAATGATGAAACGTTCATGCCGCCCTTCGCCAATTTTTTCTTTTTCATCAAAGGCGGTTACGTTGAAAATCAGTTTGCGTCCCTCGACTGCAACTAATTCCGCATTTGCTCTGATGCTCATGCCAACCGGAGTCGCAGCCAAATGATTAATTTCTACCCGAGTGCCGACAGTCGCAAAACCGGACGGCAATAGCGGATCGACGGCAGAAAGCGCAGCTCCTTCCATGAGACCGATCATTGCCGGTGTTGCGTAAACGGAAAGACCGCCGCTTCCATAGGCAATTGCCGTGTTATCGGTTGTGACAAGTTCCTTTTTTTCGGCTGTTAGTCCGATAGATAGTGAAAAATCCATACAAGACCTCCTCGTAAAATAGCTGTTTCCTGCGCTACGTTTATTGTAGCACAGACGCTGGCGTAGGGGAAAACGACTTGTGTTTTTATTAGGGTTATGTTATCATAAAATCTGTCGGAAAGATAGTGTGCCTGCGGTGTGCGTGACACTTATTTATGTTCAACCGACTTGCACATTTCGGGAGTTGGATGCCTTAGCGCTGTCATGCCCCCTGTAAAGGGGAAGGCAAGACCGAGGCTTATGACGCCCACCTGCTTAGGCAGGGTTTGAACATAGTAAGAGACACGGTATTGCGGGTTGTTTTTCCGATGTTTTCTTCAGGGATCGCATAGCAAAGGGTAATCCTTTGCTTTTTTTAATGTATATAAGCGTATGGGCGTGCTTGAGGAAGGAGGCTTTAAGGTGAAACGATTTATTCTGGCTTATAATCCGCTGTCGGGTGACGGGCGTTTCAAGTATCGATTAGATCAGGTGATTGACCGTTTTCAGAGTGCAGGTTGTTTGGCTATTCCATATCGGATACAAGAGAGAAATCAAAACCAGCGAATCGTTGAGTTGGCGCAAGAACTCGCGATAGACGGCATCGTAGTGTCGGGCGGTGACGGCACCGTACATGAGATTGTGAATCTGGTTGTCGCCAACAAAATGAACGTACCGCTTGGTATATTGCCGAGCGGTACATCGAACGATTTTGCGGTTTACTTGCAGTTAGGACGTTCGATTGAAGCGTGGGTTAGCGTTGTTATTGCGGGAAAAACTAGGCTGGTGGATGTAGGAAAGGTTAATGATCGCTATTTTTTCAATGTGGCGAGTGCAGGACTCCTTTCCTCGGTAGCGCATAGCGCGGACATAGGCTTGAAAAACACATTGGGTAAGATGGCGTACTATTTAAAGGGGTTGGGTGAACTGCCTAATTTTCGCTCCTTGCCGCTTCGCATTACAGCAGATGGAATGAGCAGTGAAGAAGATGTATTGTTGTTTCTCGTGACGAACAGCAGCACTGTAGCTGGTTTTCCATCGTTAGCGCCGCATGCTAAAATTGATGACGGATTGTTAGATATGATAGCGGTTAGGCGTTGTAGTCTACCGGAATTGATGACGCTGTTCTTACACTTCTTAAAAGGAAGTCATCATAGCAGTAAGCATTTAATTTATTTGCAGGCCAAAGAATTACAAATTACTTGTCAGGAAACGGTGGAAAGTGATCTTGACGGTGAGCGTGGGCCGGATTTACCCCTGAAGATAACGACAATACCGGCTGCAATTCAGGTTTTTTGTCCATAAAGCATAAGAGGATATTTTGCCGTGGCAAAATATCCTCTTATTTTTTCAAACAGGTGTGTTGAAACGAACTTCTACATTGTCTTTGCAAGAAACATTGTTTGCGGTAAAATTACTTTTATGTGCAATTTATTGCTATAATAGATGTGGAATGCAGTAATGTTAGGATAGCATGTAAAAGAATAGGAACTTTGCCGTATGGGCCGGTTTGAAAAGGGAAACGTGTTTTAGAAAGAGGGGAGTCCATGGTTATGAAACAGAAGCATCAACAAGAGATACCGAATAAACGCCAACAGATACTTGATGCAGCCTATGTGATTTTTTCTCGCAAAGGATATCATCGTGCTACGGTAGATGAAATTATTGCGCTGGCTGATACAGGGAAAGGAACCGTCTATAATTATTTTGTCAATAAAGAACAACTTTTCTATACGTTGATTCAGGAAAAAAGCACGCCGTTTGAAATAGACCTGCAACGTTTAGTTAAATCTGAAGTGGAGCCGCTGCAAAAGGTAGAAGCGCTGATTCGTTTATTTCTCGAATTCTATGAACAAAATGGCGATTTATGGCGCGTGATGATGCATGAAGTAAGAGGCTTTGACGTCGAAGGCTATTCTGATTTTACTGTGGAAGAACGAAATAAATATCAGGCATGGTTTCATCAATCGATTGGCATGATTGAAGAAGTCTTGCAGGAGGGCCGCGACAAAAATGTTTTGAGACCCTGTGATATGCATCGGGCCGCGTACGGCTTGTTTAGTGCAATTGTCTCGATTGTTTTCGGCGGAATGGTTGATTCGATTGAAGAATCGGCAAAGACAATTGCCGATGTTTTTTTACACGGCGTGGCGAAAGAATAAAGAAAACAGTTTAGCAATCGCTATAGAGACAACTCGTCTCCTTATCGGATAAGGCGGACGTCAAGAGAGGATGAAGCCCTATGTTGTTTGATACGCACCTTCACACCACGTTTTCTACCGATTCGCGTATGACGCTAGACGAGGCTGTGAATGCAGCGAAGAAAAAAGGCATTGGAATTATTGTTACGGAACATATGGATATCGGCTATCCGGAAGAAAATGCATTTGTATTTGACGTGCAAGAGTATTTTTCCCAATATGAAGCAAAACGCAGTGAGAGTATGTTGCTGGGTATTGAAATCGGCATGATGCCAGCGCAGCATCAGCCGGCGCAAACGATTATTGATGCATATCCATTTGATTTTGTGATTGGTTCCGTTCATTTTGTGGATGAACAGGATATTTACCAGCCGTCTTTTTATCAAGAACGCGGCAAAACTGAAACGTACGGACGTTACTTTGCGAGTATGGTCGAATGCATTGAACGATATCGCGGTGTTCATACCCTAGGTCATATTGATTATATTTGCCGTTATGCTCCTTATGAAAATAAAGAGATTGAATATGCGGCGATGCGTGAATGGATCGATCCGGTCTTGAAAAAAGCCGTCGAGTGTGAAGTGGCAATGGAAATTAATACGCGACGTCTTAATTTCGAAACCGTGCACAGTCTGCTGCCTGTTTATCGGCGATTTGCCGAATTGGGCGGCAAAATGGCGACCATTGGCTCCGATTCGCACCGCCCGGAAGATGTCGGTCGTGGATTGGGGGATGCATTGGCACTGGCTGATGCAGTAGGGTTGCAGGCTGTCTACTTTAAAAATGGTAAGCCGATAAAGATGAAATAAAAGAAGGTCTAAGGAAGATGTGAAGTCGTCCTTAGACCTTCTTTTATTTCATTGGCAGCCAGCTTCCCTTATAACGCTCCGCCATAAAAGCGTGCAACTCCGGTCTGGCATAAAAGGACGCCAGTCGTTGTAGCGCGGCAGTCGAAGGAGGGGGCGTACGGGTTGCCAAGACATGAGCGAAGTTTGCGTTTGGTTTTTCTAAGAGCAAGGCGTCCGGCAAGGGCTGCCAGGAATGCTTCTTAGCCTGTGCTGGAGTTAGGATGAGATAATCCGCTTCAGGCTGAGCAAGCAATAAATTTTCATCGGATTGTGCAATGATACGCAGTCCTAATGGATTTGCAGCAATGTCGGCAGGGATTGCCAGAATTCCGTTCGGCTGACTGGATAGAGTGATTAGACCGGCTGATGAGAGCAACGCAAGACTGCGACTTTGTTGCTTGGCTTCCTGCGAAATGAGCACGGTGCTCTGCGGCGCTGGTGAAAATGATGCAGGCTCCGCGTCTTTTTGTTTGCGGTAGATGCCCAGCGGTGAAAAGATGGTTTCTGAAAACGGCTGCAAATTATAACCGAGATCCCGATTGACAGCTTCAAGATAATACGCAGGTTGAAAGGCGTTGGCATCGAGTTCGCCTCGTGCCAACGCCTCATTGAGTTTCAGATAATCGCCGTAAACGCGAACGTCAATATCCAAATCTTCCTGCAGTGCGAGTTCTTTAATCTTATAAGCTATTTCCGCTTCCGCGCCAGAACTTACTCCGAGTCGTATCGCCTTAGGCAGATTATCGAGAATCGTCTGCGTATGCCAAGAGAGTAAGGCGGCCAAGCTTGTTAGTAAAAGCATAAGTCGTAAAAAACGCAATGTCGGGTTCAAAATGGATACCTCCTGTGGATTTTACAATTAAAAGGCCGGAACGACGGCGCCTTGGTATTTTTCTTCAATGAATTTTCTAACTTTATCGGAAGTTAGGGCAGCCGTCAACTTTTGGATTTCAGGCCGTTTGTCGTCGCCGGTGCGAACGGTCAGAATGTTGGCGTAAGGAGAATCCTTTTGCTCCAAGAGCAAGGCATCCTTCGTTGGTACCAATTTGGCTTCGAGCGCATAGTTGGTATTGATAACGGCTAATGCCACGTCATCGAGCGAACGAGGAAGCTGAGGCGCTTCTAACTCAACAATTTTAACTTGTTTAGGGTTGGCCGTGATATCTTGCACGGTAGCGTGTACGCCAACGCCTTCTTTCAGCGTCAGGATGCCTGCTTTAGCCAAAAGTGCCAGAGCACGTCCGCCGTTGGTCGGATCATTCGGTATTGCAATTTTGCTGCCGGAAGAAAGCTGGCTCAGGTCTTTTACGCTGCGGGAGTAAATGCCCATCGGTTCAATATGAACTTTGGCGGTGTAGGACAGTGCCAATTTACGTTCGCTGGAGAACTTTTCGAGGTAAGGAATGTGTTGGAAGAAATTGGCGTCGAGTTCTTTGTCGGCCACAGCCAAGTTAGGGCGAACATAGTCAGTCATTTCTACAATTTGCAGATCGATTCCTTCTTTTGCCAGATCAGGTTTAATGGCGGCAAGAATTTCGGCATGCGGTACTGCGGTTGCGCCTACTTTTAAGACTGTCGGTTTAGAGGCTGGTGCAGCGTTTTGTTGTTGGCTGCAGCCGGCGAAGGCGAACAACAAAACGAGTAAGGTGAGTGATAAGAAAAGATTTTTTTTCATAATGATGATTCCTCCCAGAATTTAGATTATTTTTTATTCAACTTGTGTGCGAACCAATCGCCGCAAGACTGAACCAATTGGACTTGAATGAGTAAGATAACGACAGTTGCGAGCATGATGTCAGCGCGAAAGCGTTGATATCCATAACGAATGGCTAAATCGCCAAGACCGCCGCCGCCAATGGCTCCGGCCATCGCAGAGTAACCGATCAAACTGATAATGGCGAGTGTGAGTCCGGCAATGATGCCTGGCCATGATTCCGGCAACAGGACTTTGTAAATTAGCTGCCAAGGCGATGCTCCCATCGACAAAGCGGCTTCGATGATGCCGTTGTCTACTTCCTTCAGCGCTGTTTCGACGACGCGGGCGACGAACGGAATAGCTGCAATGCTGAGCGGTACGATGGCGGCCATCGTGCCGATTGAAGTTCCGGTAATGAGCCTGGTGAAAGGAATGATGGCGACCAATAAAATAATGAACGGGACGGAGCGTCCGGCGTTAATGACCGCACCTAAGATTCGATTCAACGAACGTGTTTCCAGAAGATGTCCTTTGCCTGTGATCGTAAGAAGGATGCCTAGCGGCAAGCCGACTAGAGTGGAAATCAACGTGGATACGCTGACCATAACGGTTGTTTCCCAAAGAGATTTAGATAGCAGCTCGATAATTTCTGGCGACATAGCCGATCACCTCCACTTTTACTTGATGGTTTTCCAGTTCCGAAACGGCAAATTCTAGGGTGCTTTCTGAAGCACGCAATTCAACCAGTAAATGGCCGAAAGGCGTTCCTTGCAAAGAATCCAAGGTTCCCTGTAAAATCGTGGCATCAAGATCTAGACGCCGAATAAGACGAGATAAAACAGGTTGCTTGGCATTGTCGCCGATGAAGGTCAAGCGGACGAGCAGGCTACTGTCCGGGCTTGCAGTATCGGACAGGGGAAGGTGGGTTAAAAAATCGGGTAAATCCAAAGAGGTGACGGATTTTACAAAGCGCTGTGTGACGGGATGTTTTGGCGCGGAAAAAATTGACAAGACGCTCTCTGATTCTACGATTCGACCCTCGTTCATCACTGCAACGCGATGGCAAATTTCTTTTACGACGGACATTTCATGCGTAATCAAGACAATGGTAAGACCCAGTGACTGGTTGATTTCTTTTAATAATCCTAAAATGGAATGGGTTGTTTCGGGATCGAGGGCGGAAGTCGCTTCGTCGCAGAGGAGTACTTTGGGTGACGTGGCTAAAGCTCTTGCGATGCCAACGCGCTGTTTTTGTCCGCCGCTTAACTGCGCCGGATAATGTGTGCGGCGTTCTTCCAGACCGACAAGCGGCAAGAGACGATCGACTTCACGGCGAATTTCAGCTGGGGCCCAACCGCTGACCTCAAGAGGGAAGGCAATGTTTTCCTCAACCGTACGCGAGGAAAGTAAGTTGAAATGCTGAAAGATCATGCCGATTTGCTTTCGTGCCTGGCGCAATTCGCCCGCGGATAAGGTCGTCAGTTCGGTGCCGTCGATGTTTACGCTGCCGTGATCAGGGCGTTCCAGCAGATTAAGGCAACGTAACAGCGTGGATTTTCCGGCGCCGCTTTGTCCGATAATGCCGAAGATTTCTCCGGGCTGAACCTGCAGTTGAATGTCTTGCAGGGCTGTGATTGTTGCAGACCCTTCATGATAAGTTTTGGATACATTGCTTACAGTTATCAAAAAAAACATCCTCTCGTAAAAAAATAAAAGCCGCTTCACAAAGTGAAGCGGCAGGAAAAACAACCTTGACGCTTCATCTGCCAGGCCATTTGCCTGTAGGAATTGGCACCGTTCACAAATTGTGATGGTTGCCGCAGGTTCATCGGGCCAATCCCTCCGCTGCTCTAGATGAAGTGGAATATGAAATTGTGAGCTTGTTTACACATACTAGCATGGGCGGTCTAGCATGTCAACAGATAAGTTTAATTTTACAGGGAAAAAAGTTCATGGTATAATTTAACGAGGTAAAGCGATAAAGAGTGTGGAGGGCTGACTATGACCGTTAATCCTAAGTTGCAGGATAAGAGTACAGACCGCTTGTTTGATGCTATTTTACAGTTGGAGAGTCGCGAAGAATGCTATCAGTTTTTTGAAGACATATCAACAATCAGCGAACTGAAAGCATTGGCGCAACGCTTAGAGGTCGCAAAAATGCTGCAGGAGAAACATACCTATGAAGATATTGTGGAGAGCACTGGCGCCAGCACAGCCACGATCAGTCGGGTTAAGCGCTGCTTGAATTATGGCGCTGACGGCTATAAGCTGATTTTAGAGCGAATTGCAAAACTTCCGCAAGCATAAAATAAAGATTGAAAGTGAGGAACATAGATTGAAAGCAGCGACACAACTCGATTTTGTGCCTAGAATTCCCTACGGGACGAAAGATTTTTTGCCTAGAGAGGCTGTCGAAAAACGGAGAGTGGAAGCCGATTTAGCGAGACTGTTTGCGCAATGGGGTTATGATGAAGTGGTGACGCCGACATTCGAGTATTTAGAAACGCTGGAAGTCGGCAATGGAGGGCAGTCGCAAGGACAGGTCTTCAAGTTTTTTGATCAGCACAATCGCTTGGTTGCGCTACGACATGACATGACGACGCCGATTGCCAGGGTTGCTGCTACGCGCCTTAAAGAGGCGGAGCCGCCGTTGAAATTATTTTACTTGACGAACGTGTTTCGCCAAGAAGAGGCGCAGACCGGGAGACAGTGTGAATTCTATCAAGGTGGAATCGAAGTGCTTGGCGTGTCTGACAGTACTGCAGATGCTGAAGTTATTGCGCTGGCAGTGGAAAGTTTGCGTTCGGCCGGTTTGAAAAAATTTCAATTTAGTTTGGGTCAGGTGGATTTTATTAATGGGCTTATGGATCCGATTGCTTCGTCGGACATCTTGGCAAAACGTCTTAAGCAGGCGGTTGTCGGACGCAACTTAGTTGATCTCGAACTTTGTCTGAACGAATCCGCACTGTCTTCAAATGAAAAAAAAGCGTTGTTGGAGTTGCCTCTCCTGCATGGCGGCACGGAAGTTTTGTCAAAAGCGGGCAAATTAACGTCTAATCCGATCTGTCGGCAGGCGTTAGAAAATTTGCGGGAAATTTATGAGCTGCTGACTCATTATGATGTGGCAGACTATGTGAATTTTGATCTCGGTCTTACAAGGGATCTTGATTATTATACGGGCATGGTGTTTGAAGGATATACTCCGGGCCTTGGCTTTCCAGTGTGCGGCGGTGGACGTTATGACAGAATGCTCGAAGCGTTTGGCACCGATTGCCCTGCGACAGGTTTTGCCCTTGGAGTCGAAAGAATCATGTTGGCATTGGAAAAACAGGGAACAAATGTTTTAAACACGCAAGATGATATCTATCTTGCGTGGGCGCCGGATTGCTTGGCAGACGCCTTAAATAAAGCGATGCAACTTCGACAGGCTGGCAATCAGGTGGAAGTTGCGATGCGCCCTCAGTTGAAAGATGATGCAAAATGGACGCAACAAGAAAAGGGGCGTCGCAGGTTGGTGTATATCAATGCTGAATAGGGTAAAGCAGGTCTGGTCGGCTTTAAATGCAAGCATAATGCCGGAAGAACGGATCTTTGTGCAGGAAAATTTGCTTGAAGCCGAGCAGCATCTCTTTTTGGGGATGAGTCTTCCGGACCAAAGACATGTACTCAATGTTGCCTATACGGCGATTCGCCTGGCAGCTGCGAAGGACAATCTCGATGTCCCGCTTTTGATTCGCTGCGCCCTGTTGCATGATGTGGGGCGGCAGAATGGCGACGTCAGCACATGGGATAAAATTATAACCGTCTTATTGCATACAATGATGCCCCAAACCGCTAAACGTTGGGCAAAAGAAGGGCGTGGCGGAAAAGTAGATAATCTAAGGCATGCCGTTTATATTTATTTTCATCATCCCGAACGCAGCGCTGCATTTTTGCAGCAGATCGGTACGGGTAGCGATGTAATCGAAATTGTTTCCAGGCATCACAAAGCTCCGGTGAAAGATGAACCACCGGAGCTTGTCTTGTTGCGTCAAGCGGACAGCTTGAATTAATAACCTTTCTTACTGTCGATAAGATTGACGAGTTCTTTTCCGTCGAGATAACGCTCCAAGTTCTCACCAAAGAGCTTAATAGCCCGTTCCATATAGTTCGGCGATAAGGCGGCTAAATGCGGCGTAATGATAACATTAGACATTTCCCAAAGCGGTGAAGTTTCAGAAAGCGGTTCTTCCTCAAAAACGTCAAGTGCGGCCCCTTTGATCACCTTTTCCTGTAATGCCGTTATAAGATCATTTTCATTGACGATGGAGCCGCGGGAAATATTAATAAAATAAGCCGATGACTTCATTTTTTGAAAGCGTTCCAGAGAGAAGAGACGACTTGTTTCCGGCAACAGAGGCAGTGACGCAACAACGAAATCGGCTTCGGCGAGCATTTCGTCAAGCTGCTCCGGCGGATACAGGCGATCGACAAAAAGTTCACGCGTCGGCGTCTGTTTGGTCGCAATCACGTGCATGCTAAAACATTTTGCTTTTTTTGCAAGTTCGCGACCGATGCTGCCTAAACCTACAATGGCGATGGTTTTGTCGTGTAGTTCATCTACTGGAGAACGCTGCCAAAGGCGTTGTTCCTGATTGCGGATGAAAATATTGAGACCGCGTGTGAAGGCGAGCATCAGCGACAGCACGTGTTCTGAAACGGGAATGCCGTGAATTCCCTTTGAGTTGGTCAGTAAAAGAGTGCGATCTTCCTGTACGGGAGCCAGGAGGTTTTCGACCCCGGCGCTGAGTGCGTGGATCCATTTCAATTGGTGTCCGTTTTTAAGTAGGGGGTGGATATCCATCCAGCCCCAGCCGACAAGGATATCGGCTTCAGGCAGATATTTTGCGACGTCTTCCCATTCGCAGCTTAGGATGCGGCAGTCGGGCGCGGTGCGTTCGAGCACTTCCCGGTGACGGGCGGACAGTTTATTTAAAATGAGTATTGTCAGTGCAGCCATTATTGGCATCTCCCCTTTATAGATTGCTATATAGAGAATGAATTCTACGTCGCTTCGGTTTTTCCTACCTGCGGTAATTGACAAGGCGAAAAGCAAATGATAGTATATTAACATGTTATTGCTTTAAACAACTAAAGGATGGGGATTTAAAATGACTTCTGTCGATATGGAATACCTGACGATTGCGTTGCCGAAAGGCAAACTGTTTAAACCGTCGGTCGACTTGCTGGCTAAAGCTGGTTACCGTGCGGACAGTGTTTCAGAAAGCTCGCGTAAATTGATTATTACGAATGAGGAAGCAAAACTGCGCTTTATCATCACGAAAACGGCGGATTTACCAACTTATGTTGAATATGGCGCTGCCGATATCGGCATCATAGGTAAAGATGTACTCTTGGAAGAAGAACGCGACGTTTATGAATTAGCCGATCTTAAACTCGGCTTATGCCGTTTAATGGTAGCCGTTCCTGAAGCAATGCGACAACCTAAGTTGAGCGATTATGCGCATATGCGTGTGGCGACCAAGTATCCGAAAATTGCTGAAGCTTTTTTTCATTCCCACGGAATACAGATGGAAATTATTCGGTTAAATGGTTCGATAGAACTTGCGCCGATGGTCGGTCTAGCAGAACTAATTGTAGATATCGTAGAAACCGGCCGCACGCTAAAAGAAAATCATTTGACGGAAATTGCGCAGATTCATACGGCTACGGCCCGCTTAGTAGCAAATCGCGTGAGCTTTAAAATGAAATTTGAACGGATCCATGCTTTGGTCGGCGCGGTGAAGGCTTTGTGTGAAGGGGTTGGTGAAGCGTGAAGTTATATAAGACATGTGAACTTAAGCAAATGCAACTCGAAGCGCTGTTGAAAAAGCCGGCATTTGATGAGCTTCGTCTGGGAAAAAAGGCGCAGGAAAAATTGCAGGCGCTTTTTGGCGAACCATTAACAGCGGTTCAAGCGGTAGAACGAATTGTGAACGAAGTTAGAAACGGCGGTGATGCGGCGTTGCTGTCGTTTACTGAACGTATCGACGGAATAACGTTTACGATGTCGGAGTGGCTGGTCAGTGAGGATGAAGTTAAGGCCGCCTATGAAAAAGCAGATCCTGCGGTAATCGCTTCTTTGCGTAAAGCGATTGCCAATGTGAAACGCTTTCATGAAGAACAGCGCCCGAAGAGTTGGTTGACAGAGCGAGAAAAAGGAGCGATGCTCGGACAAAAGGTGAGTCCGATTGGCCGTGTCGGCATTTATGTCCCTGGCGGGACGGCTTCTTATCCATCTTCGGTCATCATGAATGCAGTACCGGCAATGGTTGCCGGGGTGGAGGAAGTCATTATGGCGGTGCCGCCCGGACCGGGGGGGAAGATCAACGATTACGTATTGATTGCCGCAAAGGAGTCCGGCGTAGAGCGAATTTTTAAGATGGGCGGTGCGCAGGCCATTGCGGCACTTGCCTTTGGGACGGAAACTGTGCCGCGCGTGGATAAAATAACCGGTCCCGGTAATTTATTTGTGACGCTGGCGAAAAAAGCGGTGTATGGACATTGTGATATTGATATGCTTGCGGGTCCGAGTGAAATATTAATCGTGGCCGATGGTAGTGCAGACCCGTGCTATGTGGCTGCAGATTTATTAAGTCAGGCGGAACATGATGTATTGGCTGGCAGCATACTGATAACGGATAGTCAGAGTTTGGCCGAAGCTGTTTTAGTGGAGCTAGAACGCCAGGTAGAGTTACTGCCCCGTAAAGAAATGGCCCGTCAGTCACTGGAGAACAATGGTTTGGTGTTGGTGGTTGATACTCTTGAACAAGCGATGGAGCTGTCGAACTTGGCGGCGCCGGAACATTTGGAAATCTTGGTTGCGGATCCGTGGAGCCGGTTGAGCGCCGTTAAAAATGCTGGAGCGGTGTTTCTCGGACCATACTCTCCGGAACCGCTCGGTGATTATTGGGCTGGGCCGAATCATGTTCTGCCTACGGGCGGAACGGCTCGTTTCTATTCAGTTCTTAATGTGGAAACTTTCATGAAAAAAACCAGTATTATTGCTTATACGCAAGAGGCGCTGGCGGAAGTCAGTGAGGATATTATTCGACTTGCGGAAGCGGAAGGTCTGATTGCGCATGCCAATGCAGTCAGAGTGAGGAGTGGAAGAGATGTTTGATTATTGCCCGAATCTAGAAAAACTGAAGCCTTATAGTGTGGATGAGAACAATTGGGATGTCAAGCTGGATGCTAATGAAAGTCCGGCTAATCTTCCGCCTTTGGTTCGGGAGCGCATTTTAGAGCGTATGGATTATTTGGTATTCAATCGTTATCCGGATATAGAAGGCCGTGACTTGCGCGTAGCGTTGGCTGAAGGGCTTGGATTGACCTGGCAGCAAGTAGCGATCGGTAATGGATCAAGCGAACTGTTGCTGGCGCTTTGTCACCTCTTTGGCGGTCCGGGACGCGGCATTGCGTTTCCCACGCCGTCCTTTTCCATGTATGAAATTTATGCGCAGGTCACAGGCAGTGTGGCGCTGACGATTCCGTTGGCGATAGGTGAAGTGTTTGACAAAGAGGCTGTTATTGCTGCGGTGCGCCAGGCAGATGCCAAACTTCTTTTGCTTTGCAACCCTAATAATCCGACCGGTGCAGTGATTGACCAGGCCGATATCGAATATATTTTGACGCAGGTTTCCTGCCCGGTTGTTGTCGATGAAGCTTATTATGAGTTTTACGGGAAAAGTTCCGTAAAGTTGCTGGGAGAATATAAAAATCTGATTATAACGAGAACATTTTCGAAAGCTTATGGTCTTGCAGCTACACGTGCGGGATATTTGCTGGGGCATCCAGAAGTGGTGCGGTTGCTGAAAAAAGTTCTGATGCCTTATCATGTCAATGCAATCACGCAAATTGCTGCAGAGACGGTCTGGTTGATGCGCGATCAGTTTGAAGCGACAATCCGGCAGATTGTTGTCGAACGAAAACGCATATCGGATGCACTGAAAAGTATGTCGGGCATAGAGGTATATCCGTCGCAAACGAATTTTCTCCTCTTGAAAGTTGCTGCGCATAAAATCTGTCAGGAACATTTGGCAGCGTCGCAAATTGCTGTTCGAGCCATGGGTAAGGGTGTGTTGGAGCGTTGCCTGAGAGTCACGGTGGGAACGCCGATTGAAAACGACGCATTTTTGACGGCAATGCGGCAAATGCCGGGTGATCAGTCATGACGGCGCGGCGCGGCGAAATCTGCCGCAGTACAAGTGAAACGCAAATCGCAATCTCTATTGCGCTTGATGGCAATGGACAAGGTGAAATCGATACGGGGATTGGCTTTTTCGATCATATGCTGCAACTGTTTGCTCGGCATGGACTACTTGACCTTACCGTGCGCGTGGTTGGCGATTTGCAAGTGGACTGTCATCATACGGTGGAAGACTGCGGTATCGCGCTTGGCCAGGCCTTAGCAGTCGCGTTAGGCGATAAGGCGGGAATCACGCGTTATGGAACGGCTTGGGTGCCGATGGATGAAGCGTTGGCGATGGTTTCTCTCGATATTAGTGGCCGAGCCTTTCTGGTTTTTGACGCCGCATTGCCGCAGATACGTTTGGGAGAGTTCGACTTGGAAATGGTGGAGGAATTTTTTCGGGCACTGGCGATGCAGGCCGGCTTAACTTTGCATATCCGCTTGCAAAGCGGCAAGAATGCGCACCATATGGTAGAAGCCATTTTCAAAGCGTTTGGTCGGGCGTTGCGTGAAGCGGTGCGGATCGATCCAGCCATCAACGGCGTCATGTCAACGAAAGGAGTGCTGTGATATGATTGCTGTCATTGACTATGGGATGGGAAATCTCTATAGTGTGGAAAAGGCGTTGCTTAGCTTAGGCGCTGAAGTGATTGTAACGAGTGAACCGGAACTGATAAAAAGTGCTTCAGGCGTTATCTTGCCCGGCGTGGGAGCGTTTGGCGATTGCATGGCTAACCTGCAAAAGGCGCGATTGGTGGAGACGATTCAAGAGGTCTGCCGAAGAGGAACTCCCTTTCTTGGCATCTGCCTTGGTCTACAGCTTTTGTTTGAAGGAAGCGAGGAAGATCCAGGAGTGGCGGGTCTTGGCGTGTTTCAGGGCATGGTGCGCAAGATTGAGGCGACGAATTTGAAAGTGCCTCATATGGGCTGGAATTCGCTGCATTATGCGAGCGCGTCATATTTGTTCAACTCTTTGACGCCAGATAATCATGTTTATTTTGTACACAGTTATCATGCAGTTCCCGAGCAACGTGAGCTGATCACTGCATGGGCTGATTATGGTTCTGAAGTGACTGCTGCCGTGGGTCGAAAGAATATTCAAGCGGTACAGTTCCATCCTGAAAAATCAGGGCGGGTTGGTTTGATGATATTGCGCAACTTTGTTGCGCGGACGGCAGGAGGGGGATCTGGTGATCATTTATCCGGCAATTGATATTCGAAATGGAAAGTGCGTTCGTCTAACGGAAGGCGATTTTGCCCGAGAAACCATTTTTGGCGATGACCCGGCAGCTATGGCTGAAAAGTGGCAGAGCGAGGGCGGGCGTTATTTGCATGTTGTGGACCTCGACGGCGCAGTGGCTGGCTGTCCCGTTAATAAGACTGCACTTGCCGATATTTTATTGCGGGTCTCGATACCGGTGCAACTCGGCGGCGGTATCCGCACGGAGCAAGATGTCGAGCAGCTTTTGGAGCTGGGCGTTGCCAGGGTTATTGTCGGTTCGGTCGCCGTACGCCAGCCTGAGCTGGTGGCGACTTTATGCCGGAAATATAATGAGCGAATTGTTGTCGGCATTGATGCACGTGACGGCATCGTTGCTGTTGAGGGCTGGGGGAAATCCGGCGATATTCAAGCCGATGAACTAGCCTGCCGCATGGCTGATGTTGGCGTGGCGCGCATTATTTATACGGATATTGGACGTGACGGTACATTGGCTGGCGTGAATATAGGGAGTACAGCGGCACTGGCGCAAAAGGCAGGGATTCCGGTTATCGCATCAGGCGGCGTGCGCGGCATCGAAGACATTGCAGCAGTGAAAGAAGCGGAAAAAAACGGCGTGGAAGGCGTGATTGTCGGCAAGGCGATTTATACCGGGACGCTTAGTTTGCGCCAGGCCATTGCGCTGGCTGAAGGGGAGTGAAGTTATGTATACAAAGCGCATTATCCCTTGCTTGGATGTAAAGGATGGCCGTGTGGTGAAAGGAACCAATTTTGTCGGACTTAAAGATGCGGGAGATCCCGTTGAGTTGGCCGCGCGTTATGATGAAGAACTGGCGGATGAATTAATTTTTCTTGATATTACAGCTTCGTCGGATCAACGGCGAACGATGGTCGATGTAGTGAAGGACACGGCAGCGCAGGTTTTTATTCCGTTTACGGTAGGCGGCGGAATTCGTAGCGATGATGACATTCGAAAGATGCTTCAGTCGGGAGCCGATAAAGTTTCGCTAAACACGGCGGCCGTGAAGCAGCCGGAGTTGATTGCTGAAGGGGCGAAACGATTCGGTCGTCAATGCATCGTTTTGGCAGTCGATGCCAGACAAACAACGCCTGGGAGATGGGAAGTCTACATCAATGGCGGGCGGAATGCAACCGGACTCGATGTGATTGAGTGGGTGCAAGAAGGCGTACGACTTGGCGCGGGCGAAATTCTTCTTACCAGCATGGATCGAGATGGGACGAAAGACGGTTATGACATTCCTTTGACGAGTGCAGTTTCCGAGCGGGTTGGCGTGCCGGTGATCGCATCGGGCGGCGCGGGAAAAATGGAGGATTTTTACGAAGTGCTGACAGCCGGAAAAGCGGATGCCGTGTTAGCGGCATCAGTCTTTCATTATGGACAATTTACAGTGAAACAGGTAAAGGAATATTTGCGCGGACGTGGCGTGGAGGTGCGGTTATGATTGACGAAATAAGCCTTACTTATGATGCTGCCGGACTATTGCCGGCAATTATCCAGGATGAAGAAAACGGCCAAGTTCTTATGCTGGCATATATGAATGCTGAGGCCGTGCGGAAGACCTGTGAAACCGGTGTTACTTGGTTTTACAGTCGTAAACGCAACCGTTTATGGCAAAAGGGCGAAACGTCCGGAAATGTGCAACGCGTAAAACGGATGGCCTATGATTGTGATGCGGACACGTTGTTAGTCACTGTCGTGCAGACGGGCCCCGCCTGTCACGAAGGAACACGCAGCTGTTTCAGCCGTTTGCTTGAGGGGAATAAAGCGGAAGAAAGGCTGGCGGATCCTGTCGATATGTATGGCGGTGCGGCCAGCGTCTTGCAGGACGTGTTTCAGGTCATATGCGATCGGCAAAAGAATCCGAAGGAAGGATCCTATACGACGTACCTTTTTGAAAAAGGACAGGATAAAATTTTGAAAAAAGTCGGTGAAGAAGCCGCTGAAACGATCATTGCTTCAAAGAATAATGATGCGAAAGAGCTTTTATATGAAATGGCAGACCTTTGGTATCATAATCTGGTCTTGCTGGCTTACCACGGCGTAACGCCAACCGAGCTGCTAGCGGAGCTAGCCGGACGGCGCAAAGGGTAATGCTGCGCAAAATTTGACAAAAAACATGCTTTTGTGATAAGCTTACACCAAATTTTGCAATAGGCGAAAGGTGGTGTCTTATGGAAAAGCAAGTCTCCTTACAGGCAGGCACCGGCATTGTATATGGTTTGTATCAGTTCAGTACAGATCTGGCCCGTGGTTTTGTTGATTGGCTGCATAGTATCGATCATCCTTATGGCCGTTGTCTCAGTTATGTGCCGGGAACATGTGAATTCAGCGCCTTGTGGCTTGAATTAGCGGAACAAGATCAGGACGAATTTAGTCAATTGCAAACGCGTTTTTACGAACAAGTTATGCAAGCGTGATAATGAAAAGAAGGTCGCTTTGAGCGGCCTTCTTTTCATTATCACGCTTATTGTTCTGTTGCAGCCATGTAATCATTGGTGCATGGTTTTGATTTTATTTGTCTGGGCAGGAGTATCGAAGGAGAATCGTGAATACCTCTAATTGTAATAGTGAGCAAGAACGGGGGAACAATTGATGAGTGGACGACGTTTTATGGATGAAACAAAATATGAGGCAATGGAACCGCCAGACCAGGTGAGGGAGTTGGCGCAACCGCCGCTGCAGAAAATCTATGAGCCTGAATGCATTAAAATTGACTTGCCGATGCCGGAACATTTTCCGCAAATGAAGCCGGTCGATTTTTTGGCGTTAATCGAGCTAAGAGCCAGCGTTAGGGATTACTCAACGCAACCGATGCCGCTTTTGGAATTATCTTTTTTGCTTTGGTGCAGCCAGGGAATTAAGATGGTGCTGGGCGATAAAGCAACGAAGCGAACGGTACCATCGGCAGGTTCGCGTCATGCTCTTGAAACATACCTTCTGATTAATAATGTGGAGGGCGTGGAGCCGGGACTCTATCGTTTTTTGGCGATTGAGCATAAATTGACGCCTGTTTTAGTGGATGCAGGCGTTAAAGAACGGCTGGTCGAGGCATGCATGGGGCAACAATTCATCGGAAAAAGTGCCGTCTGTTTTTTATGGTCAGCAGTTGCGTATCGAATGACTTGGCGCTACGGCGAACGCGGCTACCGTTATCTGCATCTCGACGCTGGACACGCTTGCCAAAACTTATATTTGGCGGCGCAGGTAATCGATTACGGTGTTTGTGCATTGGCGACCTTTGATGATGACAGACTAAATAAAGAAATGTTGCTGGATGGAAAAGAAGAATTTATCATCTATGCTGCTGCGGTCGGAAAAATATAAGGCTTTTTCGAGTCAACAAAAGTGGTGAATTTAATTTTGTTGACAGAATGCGAGGGAAAATTTAATAATTGGTTAAGAAACAACGATGAAATAAATACAGGCAATCATCATGGAGAAAACATAACTTGCCGGTGGAGGGATCAATATGCTGCAAAAACCCAATTTATTAACAAAACCATATAGCGACCGGCAGATTATTTTATTTGTCAATGATGACGTGGTAGCTGCTCAGGAAAAAACGGAAGCAACCATTGCGGAAATGCGTAAGTATTCGTTAAGCTTGGAGGGCTATCTTGATTATTTCAAGTTGCAAATCAAGCATTTAGACGTGGATCGCACAATGCGGATTATGAATTTGATGCAAGCGTTTTTCATGGTTAAGCGCGCTGGGGTTAATATTCGCTTAGTGGGAAAAAGTCAGGTGGAACAGCTATCGTTACCGCCGGGACATCCGAGGGATAATGTTATCTATTTAGGGCATCCAGCACTGGTGAATCATTATATGCCGGTAGCGGCGTTTCACCGTACGGTATTTGAACACAAGCTGTCAGAAGTGATTTCAATGCTAATGCACCTTGGTGCGAAGACAATCAATATAAAGCATATGCAAGGCTGGGGACTTGATTATTTAATGCAATTGGATATGGGGTTGCTTATTGTTGAGGAAAAGGAAGAAATCAAAGCAAAAACGTTGCTCGATATTTATAAGTTAAAAGCTTCCGTTGCAGCGCCTGAAATCCCTGCACAAGTTAGCCCAAAGGCTTTGCCCAAGGAACAGGTTATGGTGATAAAAACGAGTCAGGTAAAAAATCAGACGCCTGTAATGCCGACGAATGTTGTCTGGTATCCGTTTGAACCGACTTGGCAATGGGTGAGTGAAGGGCGGATAAAATTTGGATTGAAACAGTTTGTACTGGATTTAAATTATCGCGAAGACTTTGATATCAATATTGAATTAAAGGAAAAACTGGAAAAAGCCGGTTTTAATTTAGTGGGGGATTTTGAACCGCCCGTAGCAACAAAATGGAGAATTTTCGGCGAGTTTTGGGATTGAAGAGAAAGGAAAAGCCTTCGCCTTATAAGAGGCTGGAGGCTTTCTCTTTGCTGATAATGAAAGGGATTGAGCATGGCGAAACAAGTGAGACAGACAAAAACAGTACAAAGCAAGAAGAATAAGAGCCGTCTCTGGATGCTATTGGCTGCAGTACTTGTGATTGTTGCAGGTTGCTGGCTTGGCAGCGATATAAAGGGTGAGAAGACAGAGAAATTACCGCAAGGAAAACCAATGGCCGATGGCAGTGTGGATTATCGATCGCAGACGACTTTGTTGCATGGACGGGTTGATAAGCTACTGAACAAAATAGAATTGAAAACAAAGGAAATGCAAGAGCAAGAAAAAGAAGTTCCGCGCGCAAGCGGCGGAAAGATTCGTTGGCATAGCCGTCAACTCCTTCTGCCGCTAAGTGGAGAGATGACCGTTGATGGCATCGTAGCAAAAGTTAAAGAGCGTATGGCAAACGTCGGAGGCGAACTGTTTTCGACGCAGGCAGATACCTATAACGGGCAAAATGTGATGCGGATTGACATCGGCTTTCGTGAAAGTTTAGGTGGAGAGGAAATTAGTATCGTAAGCGATCGGCTCTATTTGTTGCCGGCTCCAGGCAGTAAGGCAGAAGTGCAGGTAAGCCAAGCGGCGAACCAAGCCGCCCAAAGCAACAAGAGCGCAAATGCTCCTTTGCCGCCGATTAACGGTAAGGTGAAGGCCCGCCTTGCGGTGGTAATTGATGATTTTGGTTATGCGGGCGAACCAATAGGAGCATTTACTGGAATGGGACGCCCGGTGACGATGGCTGTGCTGCCTAACCATCCATTCAGTCATGAGGCCGCCAATCGCGGTAAAGCAGCAGGTCAACAAGTTATCCTGCATTTACCGATGGAACCGCTTCATGGGGGATCGTCGGAGCAATTGTACATTGGCCCTGGGCAAAGCGATGCTGAAATTCGTGATGCCGCGCAACGATTGATTCGGGCTGTACCTGGGATTATAGGCGTTAACAATCATCAAGGATCAAAAGCGACGTCAGATCGTAGAACAATGAATGTCGTGATGAATCTGCTGCGCCAACAAGGTCTGTTTTTTATTGACAGTCGAACGACAGGGCAGTCAGTGGCGCTTGAAGCAGCAAGACAAGCTGGCGTTAATAGTGGTGAAAATGAATTGTTTTTAGATAATGAAGATGATGTTGCGGCCGTCAAGCGTCAGTTAAGAACGGCTCAGGGAATGGCGTTGCGACAGGGGAATTTGATTGTCATTGGACATGCTAGAATGAACACGGCCAGAGCGCTGAAAGAGATGCTTTCTGAATTTGATTCTAGCGGTGTTCAGTTGGTTTTTGCATCCGCCTTGCTGAAATAAAAGAATTTTCTAATAACTATTGCGTTTATGAAAAATCCATGCTATTATCTAAGTAAGCACCATCCTTACACAACCAAGGTGTTAGGTCGCAAAGGTAACATAGCCCTTTGTCCCCAACGGTTAGCTGGTAGAGTTAAGGTAGTGTGATGTTCGGATTGTCTAAGGTATGACCCATTCCCCCCTCACAAAGGTATTGCGAATAGGAAGTGGATAGTTGGTTTCTGTTTCAGTAGTTGAGAGGTCGTAGGGATGGATGCGAAACGAGAGGGCGTTGCCCTCTCGTTTATTTTTCTTTACAAGGCTTTTCTGCAGAAGTATAATGAATCTCGTGTACAGTTTTAATTGTTAAATATATGACAGAATGAGGATTAATATTTGCATGGATACTCTTATGAGTAAGCTGAAACAAGTCAGTCCTTTATTACTTCCGTTGATAGCCGGGTTGCTTTTGCTTCATACTTTCGGAATTAGCCGTTTAACACCGGAGGCCATCAAAGAGTTGATTGTATCCTTAGGTTGGTGGGGTCCGGTGCTATATATTATTCTCTATACCATCCGACCGTTACTACTTTTTCCGGCGCTCATTCTGACTCTGGCAGGCGGTTTAGCGTTTGGCCCGATTTGGGGTACCGTTTATGTGATTATCGGCGGTGTAGGCGGAGCGTGTTTGTGTTTTTTTCTGTCGCGTAAGTTTGGCCGTCAAGCGGTGCGACGTTATCTGGGTGAAAAATGGTATTTTAAAGCGGTTGAAAATAAGATTGCCATGCAAGGTTTCAAGGGAATGTTATTTTTGCGCGTTGTGCCGATATTTCCCTATGATCCGGTTAGTTGCCTGGCTGGCGTGACGTCGGTTGGCTTTCGTCATTATGTGATTGCAACGGCAATCGGCATGTTGCCGGGCGCGTTGGCCTACAATGTGCTGGGATGTTCATTGACCGATTTATTCTCACCGCAATTTTATTTAGGTATTGTCTTAGTTTGTATTACTGTGATATCACCATTGCTCTACCAATTGGTCCGAAGTCGTCAAGAGTAAGAGCAAAAGGACGGAAAGAGAAAATGGATCAGCAATTAATTGCTGATCCATTTTTATTTTCGCCAAAAATCGATATGTTTTTGCTTTAATGCATCGCGTGACAACTCTTCGGGCCAGAGCTGCATGCTTTCCTTTTGACGCATTGCGGCGGATAGATGCGAGTAGAGGGCGGGTGATTCCTGACCCATTTTATCAATAAGTTCTTTGATATCCTGACGCTTGGTATGTCCGTCGAGCGGACAGGGGCTGGGAATCGGCTTGAAGCCGTGAATCGATGTCGCACTTTTCAGTTCATGTTCGCGGAAATAAATTAGCGGCCGGATCACCGACAGGCCGGAACGGCTCAGGTGTGTGACGGGGCTGAAGGTTTTCAGCTGGCCGGAATGTAAGAGGCCCATGAAGAAGGTTTCAACGGCGTCATCGTGGTGATGCGCATAGGCAACTTTGTTATAGCCGTTTTCTGTGGCAAAGCGGTTGATCGCGCCGCGCCGGAAAAAGGAACAGCTGAAACAGGGGTCTTTACCGTCTTGCGCGGCAATGATGCCCGCGATATCGACCTTGTCGGTATAGAAAGGGATGTCGAGAGTTTGGCAGAAAGCCCGTAGCGAAGCGGTGTCAAAATCGCTCGTGAACATCGGGTCCATCGTAAATGCAGCCAGTGTAAAAGGCTTCTTTGCATATTGGCGCAGGCAAGCCAGCGCATATAAGAGAAAAGTACTGTCCTTGCCGCCGGAAAAACCGATCAGGATTCGATCATCAGCTTGGATCATGTCAAATTCAATGATTGCCCGGCACAGGCGGCTGAAATAAGCCTGCGGCAGAATGAGTCGTTGTGGTTGGTTTTTCATATGAGGATTCCTTTCTAAACCGGTTGGCTATTGCATGATGGGCATAGCCTTATTTTCCAAGATAACGGCTGTTTCGTCAACCTGTTTAATAATAGTATTGAATTGCCGCAGTAATACGGCAGAAAGAGTTACTTGAACAAGCTGTAGCTAATGAGTAAAATGAAGCTGTCAGAAAAATACGATCAATAAAAAGTAAAGTGATTACCACAATTGAGGAGGCGGATGGTGGAAAAGCGTATGGGGGATATTTCACGGATGTTGCTGGCTGCAGCCGGTCCGCTGAAAATAGATACGATTGCCGAACGACTGCAAGTATCGAACAAGACAATCCGCAACGATCTGTCTGCGGTGACGCAATTGATGGCGAAGCATGGGTTGCAGCTGGAAAAGAAACCGGGGCGCGGCGTATTCGTAGCCGGCACAACGGCCGATAAACTGACGCTGGTCGAGCGGCTGCGCCATCTGCCTCGATCATTGGCGCCGGACTCGCCGCAGGGACGGCAGTCGTACATCATCAAGCGCCTGCTGCTCAATGGAAAACAGATGACAATGCAGGAATTGGCGGATGAATTGTTTGTCAGTCGGGTAACGATCCACAAGGACATGACTGCCGTAGAAAAATGGCTGAACCATTATTCGCTGCTGTTATTGAGCCGGCCTAATTATGGCGTGCAAATCGAAGGCGGCGAGGAAAACTGGCGTCATGCCGTTGCCGGATTGCTGGCGGAACTGAAAGAAAGCGGTGAATTGCGAAAAATCCTGGAGCAGGAAAATCTTGGCCGCGTCGACCATAAGACGCTACTGAAGCTGAAGTCGTTGGTGGAATTGGATTATGGAAAACTGGAGCGGATCGTATGTCAGGCCGAAGAAACAACGGGGATTAGCTTTTCTGATGAGGCCTATACAGGACTGATCATTCATATTGCGATTGCAATTCAGCGCCTGCGCCAGAATAAGGATATCAACATGCCGGAATCACTGCTGGAATCGTTGCGGCAAAAGCCGGAATATCCGGTTGCCAAGCAGATTGCCGACGGGATTGAAACTGTTTTTTCAGTTAGGGTGCCTGATTCTGAAGTCGGCTATATCCTACTGCATATCGTCGGTGCGAAGCGGCTGCAAAATCAGACTGATATTGTGGCGCTTGAGCTGGAAGCCGAAGACAGTCTGGCTGTTGCGATGGCCAAGGAAATCATCCTGATTGCGCAGGGCGTGCTGGGCATTGCGCTCGAAGAGGATCGGCAATTGCTCAATGGCTTGGTGCTGCATCTGCGGCCGACAATCAACCGGGTGCGCTACGGCATGAGCCTGAAGAATCCGATTTTGGAAGAAATCAAAGAAACGTACCCCGATATGTACGGCGTCGCCTGGATGGCCAGCCGGGTTTTTGACAAGCATCTCGGCAAACGGATCGGGGATGAAGAAATCGGTTATATTGCGCTCCATATCGGGGCGGCGGTCGAACGAAACAAACGGTTGATTCGCGTAGTTGTCGTATGCGGCAGCGGCATTGGAACGTCGCAAATGTTGGCGGCTCGGTTGAATCGCTACTTTAGGGAACTCGAGATTAGCCGCGTGATTTCACTGAGCGAGTTGGAACGCGAAGATCAAATGGAGGCCGAACTGATCATCACAACGATACCATTGGAGATGCTGACGCCGGCAAAGCCGGTTGTACATATCAGCCCGCTGTTGACGCGAGCTGATATGCAGCGCTTAGAGGCGGTAATTACCGAACTGACAAAAGGAAAAGATAAAGAAAAGACCGGAGGAATTGCGATGCTGATAAATAAGGAATTGATGGTCTTGGAACTGGATGCAGTCAATAAGGAAACTGCAATTGCTCAGTTGGCGGAAGTTGCCTGGCAGGCCGGACGAGTGACCTCGGCCTCCTGTTATGAAATGGATGTGCTGAAGCGGGAACAAAGTTTTTCCACAGGGATAGGCAATGGGATCGCGATACCGCACGGCAAATCCGCAGCGGTAAAACAGGCGACGATTATTTTTGGTCGCTCGAAACACGGTATTGAATGGGGCGCGCATGACGGAAAACCTGTGCATATGATATTTATGCTCGGCGTGCCGGAAGACAATGTGGATAATGTTCATTTGAGAATATTGTCTAAGCTGTCAGTTTGTTTGATGGAGGAGGGGTTTGTGGAAGAGTTAAGGGCAGCAAAGACGGCGGAGGAGATTATGAAAAAATTACAAACGGTTGAGGAGGAGTAGAAAGATGAAGGATGAACTTAAACAAATGAGGCAGTACCTGATGACGGGAGTTTCCTATATGATTCCCATTGTCGTCATTGGCGGCGTACTGATTGCGGCCGCGATCGCGTTGAGTGGAGTCGAAGCGGGCAAAGGGGCTGTGGTGACGAATCCGATCTACAAAAACATGCTTGATATTGGCGTGGCGGCCTTTAGCATGATGGTTCCGGTATTGGCCGGCTTCATTGCTTATGGGATTGCGGACCGTCCCGGCATTGCGCCTGGTTTGGTTGGTGGGGTATTGGCCGCCAGCTTGAAAACCGGCTTTCTAGGCGGCATCGTCGCCGGATTCTTGGCTGGCTATACGGCGCGTTGGATCAAGAGTTGGCCGGTGCCGATCAATTTGCGGCCGATCATGCCTATTTTCGTAATCCCTCTCTTGACGTCTCTCGTTGTTGGTGGTCTTATGATTTATGTTATCGGTACGCCGATTGCCGGATTAATGGAAACGATGACCAATGGGTTAAAGGCGATGAGTCAAGGCAGCGCTGTCGGACTGGCAATCGTGATGGGCGCGATGATCGCGTTTGACATGGGCGGGCCGATCAATAAGGTGGCATTCTTATTCGGCGCGGCGATGATCGGTGAAGGCGTCTATACGATCATGGGACCGGTAGCGGTCGCAATCTGCGTACCGCCGCTCGGCATGGGACTGGCAACGCTACTGGCGCCGAAAAAATACAGTGAAATGGAACGCGAAGCCGGTTATGGGGCGCTTGCGATGGGAATGATCGGAATTACCGAAGGAGCGATTCCGTTTGCCGCCGGCGATCCGCTGCGGGTTATCCCTTCGATTGTCGTCGGATCATCAGTCGGAGCCGCAATCGCGGCGCTGGGTAATGTCGGCGATCATGCGCCACATGGCGGACCGATCGTATTGCCGGTTGTCGACAATCCGCTGATGTTCATTGTTGCAGTGTTGGCGGGCATCATCGTGACTGCGGTGTTGGTGAATCTGCTAAAAAAAACGGTTGTCGAGCAGGCTGACGGGAACTGGCAGGCGAGCGCCTGAAAAAAGTGAAAGGTTGTGCAAAAATGAATATTATAGCGGTTACCGCATGTCCGACTGGAATTGCCCATACGTATATGGCTGCCGCGGCGATCAAGAAAGCTGCCGAAGGCTTGGGGCATATGATCAAAGTCGAGACCCAGGGCGCGATTGGCATTGAAAACAAACTGGCGGCAAAAGACGTTGCCGCGGCTGACCTGGTGATTATTGCGGCCGATGTCGCGATAAAAGATGAGGAACGATTCAATGGAAAATGCGTCTACCGGGTCGAGTCGCAACGGGCGATCAAAAATCCGCAGGGCATATTGGTCGACGGGATCGCTCAGCTTAAATTGCAAAGCGAATGTTAAATTTGTCGGATTAAGTCATAAAACGCCGAATGCGGAAGCATTCGGCGTTTTATATGAAATGAAGGAGTATGAAAATACTCGAAAGCATCTATTCAAAAAGGCTGAAATCAAGTAAAATAATAAACTGTTCATAAATATCAGTTGAGAAGTAGAAATGCTGCAGGCGGAGGAATGACAATGAAGGAACAGATGAACCCTATTTATGTTATTGGACATCGCAACCCAGACACGGATTCCATATGTTCGGCAATCGGTTATGCCCATCTTAAAAAAGAAATGGGTGAACATGCTATACCGGCAAGAGCAGGGAAAATTAACGCAGAGACAAAATTCGTCCTGGAGTATTTTGGCTTGGAAAAACCTGAGTTAATCCAGGATTTATATCCGCGTGTGAAAGAAGTAATGACAGAGGATGTCATTACGATTAAACCGGACGACACGTTGCGTGAATTAGGAAGCCTGATGCACCGTTATAGCGTGAAGTCAGTGCCGGTGGTTGATGAGCGAAAAGGCGTTGTTGGCGTAGTATCAGTAGGGGATTTGGCTAAACGTTATTTTGAAGAAATTGAAATGCAGGATTTGAGCCAATCGGGGGTCGATTTTTCGGGGCTTTTGCGGGTGCTCGATGGAATATTATTAGCTGGCGCGGAAAATTTGCATCATAAGATAACTGGACGTCTGCGTATTGCCGCTGGCAGCAATGAAACAATCGAAAAGTTTGTTAAACCAGGTGATGTGACATTAGTAAGCGACCGACCGAATGCTCAAATGGCCTGTTTGCAATGTAAAGTCGCGTGCATGATCATTACCGGGGGCGCGTTAGTGACTGAAGAAGTGTTAGTCGCCGCGCGAAAACAAGGCACGGTGATTATACGTGCAGAACATGATACCTATACTTGCGCACGTTATGTGAATCAAAGCATACCGGTTTCGTTGGTTATGAAAAATAAAGTGACTACGTTTAAATCGACCGATTTGTTGAGCGATGTACGGACAACTATGGCCGATACGAATTTCAGAGTGTATCCTGTTGTAGAGAATGGCAAGATGATCGGCGCGATTATCCGCGACAAATTGATTATCCAGGAACGGACTAAAATTATTTTGGTTGATCATAACGAACGATCGCAAGCGGTCGAGGGCATAGAAGACGCCCAAATCGTAGAGATCATTGATCACCATCGATTGGGCGGTTTACAGACAAGCGACCCTATTTTTATTCGGCATGAACCAGTAGGTTGTACGGCAACGATTGTTTCTAACATGCATTGGCATCGGGGCATACACATTCCGCCGCAGATTGCAGGCGTATTGCTTTCCGCGATCATATCGGACACGGTGCTCTTTAAGTCGCCGACCTGTACTGCGAAAGATCGAGAGACGGCGGAAAAACTGGCGGATATTGCCGGACTGAATATAAAAGAATATGGGATGCAGCTTTTAAAAGCTGGCGCCAGCGTTAAGGGGATGTCGGCGGCCGATATTGTTGGCAACGATGCCAAAGAATTTCAAATCGGCAACTATCGGATGGTCATTGCGCAACTTTCCGTTATGGATGCCAGCGAAGTGTTGGAAATGAAAGAAGAATTGCAAGAAGCCATGCAAAGAGTTTGCGCGAAAGAAGGCTATGATATGGCGTTGCTATTAATCACCAATATTTTGGAAGAAGGTACGCATTTGATTCATGTCGGTCAGCCTACGGAGTTGTTGGTTAAAGCGTTTGGCGTGAGTTGCGAAGGCGGCGATTGTTATCTGCCTGGCGTAATGTCGCGTAAGAAGCAAGTGGTACCGCCGCTGGCAGAAGCGGTACGACTTTAAATTTGATGATTAAGAAATTGCCAGAATAACTCAAGGCAAGATGGCGCGCGTGTCGCGTCGTAAATACCATAAAAAGTCCGGCGCGGCTGGGCAATTGGCAGAGGGAGCGCGAGCAAGCGCCCGTCTGCCAATTCTTTTTGTATGGCCAGATTGGAAATGAAGCCGATGCCGCATTGTTGCACTAAGGCCGTCTTATAGGCCTCAGTTCCGTTGGTTTGAAATGGGATGTGCAAAGAGTCTGTGTTGATGCCGAGTTCATCCATTACCGAACGGGCGGCTTGTTGTGTGCCGGAGCTTGATTCGCGAAGCAGAAAGGGCAAACTGCAAATATCCTCGAGACTGGGTGAGGAAGGCAGTTTGGCAACCAAATTGGGATGGGCCGCCAAGACCAATTCATCTTGCCAAAGCGGGGTGCTGACGATAGAGTCTTTAGGGCGTGCGCCGACGATCACCAAAGAATAGCGTCCCTGCTCGTAAGCTGCAAGAATGTTATCGGTGTTGTCGACGTGCAACGAAATGCGAATGCCGGGATGCTGTTCGAGAAAGGAACTGATTCTAAGCGGCAAGATGTATTCGCCGGGAATCGTACTCGATCCGATTGAAATATGGCCGGAAGATCCTGCAGCCATAGAACGAATGTGATTTTCGGCTGTGCTGGCGATTACCTCGAGTTTTTGTGCGCTTTCATACAAAACATTTCCGTAAACGGTCAGGCTGACGCCTTTCACTGTCCGAATGAACAGTGGACAGCCAAGTTTTTTTTCTAAATTGTCAATGTGAAAAGAGACGGTCGGCTGGGTAAGATTCAGTTTTTTAGCTGCAGCGGAAAAGCTTTTTTCTTCCGCAACAGCGACAAAGACGGATAAAGAATGAAAGTATGACATATTGATTCACCTCGTTATGATTAATTCTGTGTATAAAGCGAATTCCCTCTTGGCAATAACTGCTGGAATGTAATAGAATATATCTTGGTATGATGAATAAAAAATATTTATGAGGTGAAATGAGAATGCAATGGAGTTTGCTCGTCGCAACAGGAATTGTGTTTGGTTTGGGTGCGGTATTATTGGTCAAACTGGGGAATCCAGGGAACTATGGTTTTTGCGCTGCCTGCCAACTGCGCGATATTGCCGGCGCACTCGGTATTCATCAAGTGCCGCTGCTGCAATATGCAAGACCAGAAATTCTTGGCTGGGTGATCGGCGCATTTGCCGTTTCACGCGTACAGGGAGAATTCAATCCGCGAGGCGGTTCTAATCCCGGCGTGCGCTTCTTTTTAGGCATGATGATGATGTTAGGCGCGTTGGCCTTCCTGGGCTGCCCATTGCGAGCGATTTTGCGTTTGGCGGGCGGAGATCTCAACGGGATTACGGCACTGGCCGGATTTGCCGGAGGAATTTGGCTGGGAATTTACTTTCTTAAGAACGGTTACAATCTGGGGCGGGCGCGAAACATTGAGAATACGGCAGCGCTGGCAGGGTATTTGCCGGTTATGCTGGCCGTCTTTTTACTTGGCGCTGTTGCCCTGAATGCATCATTTTTGAATTTTAGCGCAAAAGGCCCCGGTTCGATGCATGCTCCTTTAGCGGCGAGTTTTTTGATCGCTTTGCTTGCAGGCGTGATGGCGCAGCGCGTGCGCATGTGCTTAAGCGGCGGGCTGCGGGATTATTTGTTGGTTAAGGATACGGATCTACTTAAGGTTTATGGTTTCATGTTTGTTGCAGCATTGGTTGCGAATGCCTATTTCGGTTTTTTAAAGCTTGGTTTTGAAGCGCAGCCGCTGGCGCATACGATGCATGTTTGGAATTTTATGGGCCTCTTCTTGGTTGGGCTGTCTGCGACCTTGGCCGGAGGTTGTCCTTTGCGTCAATTAATTATGGCTGGCGAAGGTAATGTTGATGCGTTAGCATGCGTATTGGGAATGCTGGCTGGCGCAGGCATTGCACACGGACTCAATTTAGCTGGATCCGCGGCAGGCGTAAGTGTTAACGGACAGCTTGCAGTAGTTACCGGAGTTGTATTGACAAGCGGCATCGGAATTTTGTGCCGAGAAAAAGTAACGGCGATAAAAGAGGGGGTATGACGGATGAATGAAGTCTTAGACTTACGCGGCTTGAGCTGTCCCATTCCATTGCTTCGGACGAAGGAAGTTTTGGCATATAAAAACGAAGTGAAAGTAGTCGTCGATGAAGTAACGCCGCGTGAAAACATCTTGAAATTCGCCCGCAGCCAAGGCTGCCAGACGACGACTCTGGAAATTGGAAATGCCTGGCAAGTGACGATTCGCAAAGCGTAAGAGAAAGAGGGCGTGAATCATATGAGCAAGTCTGTGATTACCTTTGCCTCGGTGTATCATGCGTTTCGAGCCAAACGGTTGCTGCAAAGTGGTGGGATCGAAGTCGAACTGATACCGATTCCGCGCCATCTAAGCGGTAGTTGCGAAGGCTTAGCTGCGAAGTTGAAGCGTACGGACATGGCGAAAGCGGTCGAGTTGTTGGAAACGAACAAAATTGATATGCTAAAGACCGACATTCCTTTAGAAGAGTAGAAAGAAGAGGGTTGCGCCTGCAACCTTCTTTTTTCTGCAAATTATAAGCCGATGCAAACAGGAAAACGAAGAAAAAACGCGAAATATATCTGTTTGTGAAAGAAACCAGGCATTGAAGGAGAAGCTATTTATGGGACAGGATGTTTTTCAAGGACTTAACCCAGCGCAAGCGGAAGCGGTTCGCGAATTGGACGGCCCTTTACTGATTATGGCCGGAGCCGGTTCTGGCAAAACGAAGGTTTTGACATGCCGCATCGCGCACCTTTTGGAGAAAAGGATTGCGCCATACAATATATTAGCGATCACATTTACCAATAAAGCGGCTGCCGAGATGAAAGAGCGGGTAACCACAATGGTTGGTGCGGCTGCACGGGATATCTGGTTAGGAACGTTTCACTCCTTTTGCGCACGCTTGTTGCGCATGGAAATTGAGAACCTGCCGGGCTATAAACGGAACTTTGTTATTTACGACACGGGTGACATGCAGGCGGTAATCAAATCATGCTTGAAAGAACTAAACCTTGACGATAAGCAGTTTCCGCCAAACAGCATTCTTTCGGCAATTTCGAATGCTAAAAATATGCTGCAGAGTGCGGAAGAGTTTGCACGTTCAGCGTCTTATTTTCATGCGCAAAAGATTGCTGAAGTTTATGCGCTATATCAGCGAAAGCTTCGCAATAATAATGCGTTGGATTTTGATGATTTACTGCTGCTGGCAGTACAACTTTTGCAAAGCGATCCTATTGTGAGGGAAAAATACCAGGAGAAATTCCGCTATGTGTTGGTCGACGAATACCAAGATACCAACCGGGCGCAATATTTGCTGGCTAAATTGTTGGCGGGCAAGCATGGTAACCTTTGCGTCGTCGGCGATGCAGATCAAAGCATTTATGCGTGGCGTGGGGCGGATATCCGTAATATTCTTGATTTTGAGCAGGACTATCCCAATGCGAAGGTCATTAAACTGGAACAGAATTATCGTTCCACACAAATGATTCTCGATGCAGCCAATGCGGTGATTGAAAACAATACCTCGCGTCGCCCGAAACAGCTGTGGACCGATAACCCGGCTGGCGAGCCGATCGGTCTCTTTGTGGCCGATGATGAACGGCAGGAGGCCCGCCATATTGCGGAAAACATCATGCGATTGAACACCGTGTTCAATGTACAATATGGTGAACTGGCCGTTCTGTATCGTACGAATGCACAATCGCGCGTTCTTGAAGAAAGTTTCATGAAATGCGGCATTCCGTATACCATGGTCGGCGGCTTAAAGTTCTATGACCGTAAAGAGGTAAAAGACATTCTTGGATATTTGCGTGTGGTATTTAATCCGAATGATAATTTGAGTCTGCAACGTATTTTGAATGTGCCGCGACGCGGCATTGGCGATACGACTGTGGCGAAACTGTTGGCGTATGCTGCGGCGAATGAAATGTCCTTATTCGATGTAATCAGTAATCCGGATATGGTGGAAGGATTGACGGCGCGCGTGCGTAAGCCGCTCGAGAGTTTAGCGGAACTGATCTTTCAGTGGATTAGCGTCATGAGCGATATTCCTGTTGTGGATCTGGTCGATCGGGTGATTAAGCAATCGGGTTATTGGGACGAATTGGAACGTAGCGATGATCCGCAAGATGCGGCGCGTATTGAAAACTTGAAGGAATTTGTCAGTGTGGCCAAGGATTTTGCACTGGGTGAAATGGAAGAGACACTGGAAAACTTTTTGAGCCAGGTTGCACTGGTTTCGGATATTGATCAGGCGGAACTCGGCGAAAGTCGAGTGACGATGATGACGCTGCATTCGGCAAAAGGCCTTGAATTTCCCGTAGTATTTCTGGCTGGAATGGAGGAAGGCCTCTTCCCTCATTCTCGGACATTGATGAATCCAGAAGAAATTGAAGAAGAACGCCGGATTTGCTATGTCGGAATCACACGTGCGCGGCGCAAGCTTTTCTTGAGCTATGCGCGTTCGCGTAATGTGTTCGGACGAACCGTGATGTATCCCGCGTCGCGTTTTCTTGAGGAAATTCCGCCGGCGATGCTCGAACGGATCGGCATGCGCGTTGTGCCGCCACGAGCTGGACAACCGATCGGCGCACGGCCGGGAACGGGCATGGTCGGAACGGCATTTCGCAATGCGCCGACTGTCGTTGCGCCACAGCGCAGCGGGCCGACGCAACATTCGGCGGCGCCGACGCTGCGGCCGGGCGTCACTATGCCAAGCAAGGCCGCGGCTGCGACGAATTGGAGCATGGCCGATAAGGTGCAGCATGCAAAATGGGGTGTTGGTACGATTGTCGGCTTGCGCGGCAGTGGCGAAAATCAGGAACTGAGCATTGCATTCCCCGGCCAGGGGATCAAACATTTGCTGGCTAAGTTTGCTCCGCTGCAAAAGGTGTAAGGAGGAGGCAGGAACGCAATGACCGTGAAAAAAGACATCGACGAATTGCGGCGCTGGCTGCATTATCACAGTCACCGCTATTACGTGCTCGACCAGCCGGAAGTCAGCGACGCCGAATACGACGGCGCGCTGCGGCGGCTGCAGGAGATCGAGGCGGCGCACCCCGAACTCATCACGCTTGATTCGCCGACGCAGCGCGTCGGCGGCGGACTGGCGGTCGGCTTTGAAAAAGCGACGCATCTTACGCCGTTGCGCAGTTTGGGAAACGCATTCAACGAAGAAGAATTGCGTGCATTCGATCAGCGGGTGCTCGGCGCTCTCGGCCGCAGCGCGGTCGAATATCTGGTCGAATTGAAAATTGACGGATTGGCGATTAATTTGCTGTATGAAAACGGACAGCTGGCCTGGGGGGCGACGCGCGGCGACGGATTTGTCGGTGAGGAAGTGACGACGAATCTGCGGACCATCCGCTCGATTCCGTTGCTGCTGCATGGCAACAATGTGCCGCCGCGCCTTGAAGTGCGCGGCGAAGTATATATGCCGAAAGCGGCGTTTGAACGCCTTAATGAAGAGCGCAGCGAAGCGGAAGAAGCGCTGTTTGCCAATCCGCGCAATGCGGCGGCAGGATCGCTGCGTCAGCTTGATTCGAAAATCACCGCTGAACGCACGCTGGACCTCTTTGTTCACGGCATCGGCGTGCGCGACGGCGTAGCTGCCGTCACGCAGTCGGAAATTTATAAATTGCTGGCGCAGCTCGGTTTTAAAGTCAACGATCAACATCGCGTGCTGCCGGACATTGACGCGGTCATCGCCTGGTGCGAACAGTGGCAGGCACGGCGTCATGAGCTGCCTTACGAAATCGACGGACTCGTGATCAAAGTCGATTCACTGGCGCTGCAGGACGAGCTCGGCTATACGGCGAAAGATCCGCGCTGGGCGATCGCCTACAAGTTTCCGGCCGAGCAGGCCGAAACGACTGTCGAAGACATTCTGATCGGCGTCGGCCGGACCGGCGTACTGACGCCGACGGCGGCGCTGACTCCGGTCCGGCTTGCCGGCAGCACCGTCAGTCGCGCCACGCTGCATAACGAAGACTATATTCGAGATAAGGACATCCGGATTGGCGATCGCGTGATCATTCATAAGGCTGGTGAAATCATTCCGGAAGTCGTGCAGGTGTTGATCGAAAAACGTAGGGGGGATGAAACGCCGTTTGCGATGCCGGAAAATTGTCCAGAGTGCGGCAGCGCGGTCGAACGGCAAGCGGGCGAGGCGGCCTGCCGCTGTATGAACCGCTGTTGTCCGGCGCTGCTGCGCGAAGGGCTGACGCATTTTGTCTCGCGCAATGCGTTGAATATTGACGGCCTCGGTCCCGCGGTGATCCAGTCGTTGCTCGCAGGCGGACTGATTGGACAGGCGGCCGACCTGTATCGTTTGAAGCTGGAAGATGTGGCAGCGCTGGAACGGTTCGGTGAAAAATCGGCGACGAATTTACTGGCGGCGATTGAAGCGAGCAAACAGGCCGGACTGGCGCGCGTCTTGTTCGGTCTCGGTATCCGGCATATCGGCGCGAAAGCGGCGGCCAGCATTGCAAAGGCGCTCGGTTCGATGGAACGGCTGCTGACTGCGACGCGCGAAGAATTATTGGCGATTGACGAAATCGGCGATAAAATGGCCGACAGCCTGTTGGCGTTTTTTCAGCAGGACGAGAACCGACGGCATATTGAAGCGTTGGCCGCCGCTGGCGTCAAGCTGGAGCAGGAGAGGGCGCAGGCGGCTGAATCAGGCAGTCAGGCGTTGGCCGGTGCAGTTGTCGTATTGACCGGCACGCTGCCGACGCTGTCGCGCAGCGAAGCGGCCGCATTGATTGAACAGGCCGGCGGTAAAGTGACCGGCTCGGTCAGTCGCAAGACGACGTATGTCGTAGCCGGTGCGGAAGCCGGCAGCAAGCTGGACAAAGCCAACGATCTCGGCATTCCGGTGCTGAGCGAAGACGATCTGCGCAAACTGCTGGCTGAAGAATAAAAAGGACGGACTGACGGTTACTACGTTTCTTATCAAACGATGAGAATGATTAAGATTTATGATATAATAGAGGACATATGCATTTTATGAATGGATGGTGAGATTGTGAAGATTACACGACAGGATGTTGAAAATGTGGCGCTGCTTTCGCGGCTGGAGTTTTCCGACGCCGAACTGGACCGCTTTACCGGCCAGATGGACGCCATTTTGGAATATGCGCAGGTCTTGAACCAAGTCGACGTCGAAGGCGTCGAACCGACGGCGCATGTGCTGCCGTTGAAAAACGTAATGCGCAAAGACGAATGCAAACCGTCGCTATCGCGCGAACTGGCGCTCAGCAACGCGCCGGAGCAGGAAGACGGCTATTTCAAAGTTCCGAAGATCATCGAAGGGTAAGGAGGTCAGAATATGGATTTGCATCAGCAAACAATCGAAGCGTTGCATGCAGCGCTCAGCAATAAACAAATTTCAGCCGAAGAATTGACGAAGGATGTGCTCAAACGCATTGACGCGGTCGAAGCGTCGGTCAAAGCCTATCTGACGCTGACGCCGGAAATCGCGCTGGAACAGGCACGTGCGGTCGATGCGAAGATCAAACGTGGCGATGCGATTTCGCCGTTGGCCGGCATTCCCGGCGCAATCAAAGACAACATTTGTACCAAAGGAACGCGCACATCCTGCGCGTCGAAAATACTCGACAAGTTCGTTCCGCCGTATGATGCGACCGTTATCGAAAAACTGGCCGCACAGGATGCGGTAATGGTCGGCAAGGCCAACATGGACGAATTTGCGATGGGCGGTTCGACCGAGAATTCCGGCTATCATCCGACGCATAACCCTTGGGATCTGGCTGCGGTTCCGGGCGGTTCGAGCGGCGGCTCGGCTGCGGCGGTTGCCGCCGGCGAAGCAGTCTGGGCGCTCGGCTCGGATACTGGCGGATCGATCCGCCAGCCGGCCGCGTATTGCGGCACCGTCGGCTTGAAACCGACATACGGCCGTGTGTCGCGCTACGGTCTGGTGGCCTATGCGTCGTCGCTCGATCAAATCGGTCCGATCACGCGCACCGTTACCGACAGCGCGCTGGTGATGAATGCAATCTGCGGCTACGATGCGAAAGACTCGACGTCGATTGCGGCGGACTGCCCCGATTACACTAAAGCGCTGACGCGCGACATCAAAGGCCTGAAAATCGGTCTGCCGAAAGAATACTTCGTCAGCGGCATGGACGCTGACGTCGAAAAGGCGATCTATCAGGCGATCGATCAATTGGTTGCGCTGGGCGCCGAATATAAGGAAGTCTCGATGCCGCATACGCAGTATGCGCTGTCGGCCTATTACATGATTGCGCCGGCCGAAGCCAGCTCTAACCTGGCCCGCTATGACGGCGTCAGCTACGGCTATCGCGGCGAAGGCAACGATATCGTCAGCATGTACAAGACGACGCGCAGCGAAGCGTTCGGCGACGAAGTCAAACGCCGGATCATGCTCGGCACCTACGCGCTGAGCTCCGGTTACTACGATGCGTACTATCTGCGCGCGCTGAAGGTGCGCAGCCTGGTTAAGCGCGATTTCGATCGGGCGTTTGCCGATGTCGACGTGCTGGTTACGCCGACTGCGCCGACGACGGCGTTCAAGCTGGGCGAAAAGAGCAGTGATCCGCTGGCGATGTACCTGCAGGACGTTTGCACGATTCCGGTCAATCTGGCCGGTGTACCGGCTATCTCGCTGCCGTGCGGTTTCGCAGGCGGAATGCCGGTTGGCATGCAAATCATCGGCAAGCCGCTGGGCGAAGAAACGATCCTGCGCGCCGCCTATGCCTACGAACAGGAACATGATTTTGCCGCACGTCGCGCGCCGCTTGGGGAGGGGAAATAATGGCTTACGAAACAGTCATCGGCTTGGAAGTTCATACGGAACTGAAAACCCATTCGAAAATATTCTGCGGCTGCAGCACGCAGTTCGGCTCGGAGCAAAACACCAACGTTTGCCCGGTCTGCCTCGGTCTGCCGGGCGTACTGCCGGTCGTCAATGAAAAGGTCATCGAATACGCGGTGCGCGCCGGATTGGCGTTGAACTGCGAAATTCTGCCGTTCAGCAAGTTCGATCGCAAAAACTACTACTACCCGGATCTGCCGAAAAACTTTCAAACGTCGCAACAAGACCTGCCGATCGCATTGAAAGGCCATCTCGACATTGAAGTGAACGGCGTGAAGAAACGGATCGGCATTACGCGGATTCATATGGAAGAGGATGCCGGCAAGCTGGTGCACGCCGGCAACAGCATTACCGATTCCGATTATGCGTTGGTCGACTACAACCGGACCGGCGTGCCGCTACTCGAAATCGTGTCCGAGCCCGATCTGCGCTCGCCGGAAGAGGCGAAGGCCTATCTGGAAAAACTGAAATCAATTCTCGAATACATTGACGTATCGGACTGCAAAATGGAAGAAGGCAGCCTGCGCTGCGACGCCAACATTTCGCTGCGCCCGGTCGGCGCGAGCGAATTCGGCACAAAAGCCGAGTTGAAGAACGTGAACTCGTTCCGTTCGGTGCAGCGCGGTCTGGAATACGAAGAACTGCGGCAGGCCGAGCTGCTTGACGACGGCGGCAAGGTCATCCAAGAAACTCGTTCGTGGGACGAAGCGCGCGGCATTACCGTGTCGATGCGCAGCAAAGAGCAGGCGCACGATTACCGTTTCTTCCCGGAACCGGATCTGGTGCCGATCATGGTTGCGAAAGAATTCGTCGACAGCGTGCGCGACTCGCTGCCGGAACTGCCGGACGCGCGGCAAAAACGCCTGAGCGAACAGTGCGGCCTGTCTGAATACGACGCCGGCGTGATCACCGCCAGCCGTGCGATGGCCGACTATTTCGACGCGGTCGTCGCCGAAGGCGCGGATGCAAAAACCGCCGCCAATTGGCTGATGGGCGAAGTGTCGAAGCATCTGAACAACGAAAACGTTTCGGTTGCCGATTGTCCGGTCAAGCCGCTTGCGCTCGCGCACATGCTACAATTGATCGACAAAGGTACAATTTCCGGAAAAATTGCGAAGACCGTATTTGAAGAAATGTGGGCGAGCGGCAAAGATCCGGAAATGATCGTAAAAGAAAAAGGTCTGGTGCAAATCAGCGACGTCTCGGAAATCGTCGTGATCGTCGATGCGGTGATTGCGGCGAACCCGCAATCGGTCGAAGACTACAAAGCCGGCAAGCAAAAAGCGATCGGATTTCTGGTAGGTCAAATTATGAAGCAAACCAAAGGACGAGCAAATCCGGAAATGGTTAACAAATTGCTAGTCGAGAGACTGGGATAGATGAAGAGCTGTCTTAATGCAGGTAAACTAGCTTGCTTAAGACAGCTTTTTTATTAGGGGATAAAGGAATTTTATCAACAAAGTAGAAGGAATAAAATAACAGAAGAACGGATTGAGTGTGCTTTGTAAATTGGGTATAGGGGAGTGAGGTCATGACCAACTATCCTGAACTGCCAGTCGAAAAACTTTGTTTTCATTGTGATGAAAGTCAGTTTGAATTTGAAACTACAGAAACAGTAGCGCCGCTTAATGTGATGATCGGTCAGAAACGTGCAGTGAAAGCCGTCGAATTTGGTTTGTTTACGAAGAACCAAGGTTATAATATCTTCATTTCAGGTTTGGTCGGAACTGGAAAGATGACCTATGCTAAAGCGGCAGTCAATCGAATCGCGACTAAAGAGAAAGCACCTGGTGACTGGTGTTATGTCAATAACTTCAAAAATCATGGGCAGCCGTTAGCGTTGCTGCTTCCAGTCGGTTCCGGTCATCTTTTTGCGCAGGATATGGAAGAGCTGATTGACGATATAAAGACTGATGTTGCGAAGATTTTCAGCAGTGATGACTATGATCATGCGAAAAACAATATCGTTAAAACCTTTCAAGAGCGACGGGCGATGATTATAGAAACGTTTAACGCAACAGCTACCGAGTTTGGCATTATGCCGCAATGGTCAACTACAGGCTTCATTGGTGTGCCGATGGTTGAGGGCAAGGGACTTACGCCGGAAGACTTTCAAGCCCTCGAAAAAGAAGAGCGCGATAAAATCGAAGACAATATGTTAGTCGTGCATGAAAAAGCGATGGAAGTCGTGCGTAAAATGCAGGAACTGGAAAGAGAGCTGCGTGAGGAAATCCGTAAACTTGATGCAAAAGTAGGCTTGTTTGCTGCAGGTAATCTGATTGAGGAAATAAAGGAAAAATATCAGGATTATTTGCCAGTAGTGGAATACTTAGAGGCTGTCAAAGAAGACGTCGTCAAAAACATCAATGATTTTAAGACACCGGCGACGGAAGAAGATCAAGCCAATCCACTTGCGATGTTTAAAAAAAGTGGTCATGACAACTTAAAAGAAAAATACAAGGTAAATCTGTTGGTCGACAATCGGGAGTTAGCGGGTGCTCCAGTTGTTGTTGAATCGAATCCGACTTATTATAACTTGGTTGGTCGGGTGGAATACGAAACACGGATGGGCATGGTGAGTACCGATTTCACGATGATTAAGGCTGGGGCTATCCACAAAGCTAACGGCGGTTACCTGATTTTGAATGCCAAAGACGTGCTTTCGAATATCGGCGCATGGGAAGCTCTTAAACGTGTGCTGAAAACACGCAAATTGTTCGTGGAGAATTTGAGCGAACAATATGGCATGGTGGCGATGGCCTCTTTGAAACCGCAGCCGATTCCTATCGATGTGAAAATAATCCTGATTGGCAATCCGCAACTTTATTATCTAATGTATAATTACGATGAAGATTTTCGTAAATTATTTAAGATTCATGCCGATTTTGAGACGCATATGGAAAACACGCCGGAAAATGTGCAGAAGATGGCTGGCTTTGTCGGTGCTACCGTGAAGAACAAGGGGTTAAAAGAATTCGACCGTAGTGCGGTTGCAAAAACCGTGGAATATTCCTGTCGTATGGCTGGTAGTCAACGAAAGTTGACGACACGTTTCAATGAAATCGTTAAAGTGCTCTGCGAAGCCAATGTCTGGGCAACGATGGAAGAAAGCGCTGTGGTCAGCGCGCGTCATGTTGTACAGGCCTTTGAAGAAAAAAAATATCGCTCAAACAAATATGAAGAACACTTGCATGAAATGTTTGCCGATGGTAAAATTCTCGTGGATACTACAGGGAGAGTGACTGGCCAAGTCAACGGCCTGGCTGTATTGGCGGTGGGTGAATACATGTTTGGCAAACCGTCGCGAATAACGGCCAATACGTATATGGGGCGCGCAGGCGTTGTAAATATTGAACGCGAAACTAAGATGAGCGGGACAAGTCATAGTAAAGGAATATTGATTTTAAGCGGGTATCTTGGAAAGAAATATGCGCAAAAGCAGCCATTGACGCTGACTGCCAGTCTCACTTTCGAACAGATGTATGACGGTGTTGATGGAGACAGCGCCTCTAGTACCGAATTATATGCGATCCTTTCGAGCTTGGCAGATGTGCCGATTAAGCAATTTATTGCAGTGACGGGGTCGATCAACCAAAAAGGCGAGATTCAGCCGATTGGCGGCGTGACGGAAAAAGTAGAAGGCTTTTTCAATATTTGTAAACTGCATGGTCTGACGGGGGAGCAGGGTGTGATGATTCCGCATCAGAATGTCGATGAGTTAGCTGTTAATGATGAAGTGGTCGCGGCAGTTAAGGAAGGCCGATTCCATATTTATGCAGTCAGAACAATCGATGAGGGAATTGAAATACTAACGGATGTACCGGCTGGGTTCTATGATGCACAGCTCGACACATATCAGGAAGATTCAATTCATTATCGAGTCAATCGTCAATTGAAAGAGTATACTGATAACTTTATAAGTTTGGGCAAGGCTTCTGAAAGCAACGGAAAAAGCGAATCATAAACAAGAGCTGTCTCTATTGCGCAAGTGGTGCAATAGAGACAGCTCTTCTATGCAGTGATTAGAATTCGGTTGTTGTGTGAAAGTCGTGAAAGGAAGTAAAAGATGAGCGAAAAAACGATTCCGGTCCTCAAAGATCGCGAATATACGATTGAAATCAATGGCCTCGGCCACAGCGGCGAGGGCGTCGGAAAATATGAAAGGTTCACCATATTCGTGCCGCATGCGCTGCCGGGCGAGACGGTCGTGGCGCGAATCGCGCAGGTCAAAAAGAACTATGCGACCGGTCGGCTGCAAAAAGTCGTCGCGGAGTCGCCGGATCGCCGCAAGCCGCCCTGTCCGGTCTATTATCAATGCGGCGGCTGCCAGCTGCAGCATTTGACGTATCAAGGTCAGCTCGTCGTTAAGCGCGACACGGTCGTCGCCGCGGCGACGCGGATCGGCAAGCTCGACGGCGTGCCGGTGCTCGACGTGCTCGGCGCAGCCGACGAATGGAACTACCGCAACAAGATGCAGTTTCCGCTCGGCAGCGATGGAAAACGGACGCTGTGCGGCTGCTATGCGGCGGCCAGCCACCACGTGATCGACATCGACAGCTGCCGGATTCAGCAGCCGGTCAACGACCGGATTGCGCAGGCAGTGAAGGACTATGCCGACCGCTTCGGGGTTTCGGTCTACAATGAAGAAACCGGCCGCGGCGTGTTGCGCCATGTGATGGGCCGCAGCGGTGACTCGACCGGCGAAGCGCTGGCGGTCATCGTGACGAGCGGCGAACCGCTGCCCGAACTGCAGGAACTGGTGAAGCGGCTGCGCGCTGCCGCGCCGGAGCTGGTCGGCATCGTGCAGAACATCAATGACCGGCGCACGAATGTCGTGCTCGGGCCGAAGAACAAGACGCTGTGGGGCAACGGAACGCTGAACGAATCGCTCGGCTCGCTGACGTTTGCGGTGTCGCCGCATTCGTTCTTTCAGGTCAACACGAAGCAGGCATTGCGGCTGTACCAGACGGCGCTCGACTATGCGAATTTGAGCGGTAACGAGACGGTGATCGACGCCTATTGCGGCACCGGTACAATTTCGCTGTTCCTCGCGCAGAAAGCGGCGAAGGTCTACGGTTTTGAAATCATCGACGCCGCGATCCGCGACGCGAACAACAACGCGAAGGAAAATGGCGTGACCAATGCACAGTTCGAAGTCGGCGACGTCGTCGAGACGCTGCCCCAATTGGTCAAAAGCGGCGTACGCCCCGACGTGATCGTTGTCGACCCGCCGCGAGCAGGTTGTGCGCAGCCGGTGTTGGAGCTATTTGCCAAGCTGCAGCCTGAGCGCATTATCTACGTTTCTTGCAATCCGGCATCGTTGGCACGTGATCTCACAATCCTTGCCGAACAAGGTTACAAAACTGTAAAAATCCAGCCGATCGATATGTTTCCGCAGACTTTTCACGTGGAATGTGTGGCGTTGTTGGAAAAGGGATAAATGGAGAGAAGAAAACCGCCATCGCAAGCGATATGGGTTAGTGATGGCGGTTATTCACATGGGGAAAAGTATGTGAATAACAAAGTTGCTATCCTGTTCTGTGCTAAAAGGTAATCTTAAAAATAAGACAAAAGCAATGAGTTTCTTGAATGAATGGCAATATGAAGCATTACGTTTAGAAAGTGTTCGAGGGATGAAAGAAAAGGAGAAAAATTATAACCTTTACAATTAATAAGAAAATTAATGG
>OY764022.1:3530000-3660000 GCA_963667825.1 Negativicutes bacterium
AGCGAACGGGGATTTGCCCAAACCGATCAAGCTTGCTTGGCCGGGGTTGTGGACTGATACAATTCGAAAATGGTCTAGCTGAATTACCTGGAAAGGTAAGCCATAGCGAGTAATAGCCTCGTAGGCGAAAGGCTGCATTCGATGATCAGGATCCAGAGTACCACGAGACACGTGAAACCTTGTGGGAAGCAGGGGGGACCACCCTCCAAGGCAAAATACTCTTGGCGACCGATAGCGCATAGTACCGTGAGGGAAAGGTGAAAAGAACCCCGGGAGGGGAGTGAAATAGAACCTGAAACCGTGTGCCTACAAGCAGTCGAAGCCCGTATATATATCAGGGTGACGGCGTGCCTATTGAAGAATGAACCGGCGAGTTACAGGAACTAGCGAGGTTAAGTAGAAAATACGGAGCCGAAGCGAAAGCGAGTCTGAATAGGGCGAAAGTTAGTTTTTGTAGACCCGAAACCGCAGTGATCTATCCATGGCCAGGTTGAAGCGCAGGTAAAATTGCGTGGAGGACCGAACCCGTGAGCGTTGAAAAGCTTTGGGATGAGTTGTGGATAGGGGTGAAATGCCAATCGAACGCGGAGATAGCTGGTTCTCCCCGAAATAGCTTTAGGGCTAGCCTCAAGAAGTAAGTATAGACGGTAGAGCTCTGATAGGACTAGGGGCCATCTAGGTTACCGAATTCTGTCAAACTGCGAATGGCTATACTGGTATCTTGGGAGTCAGACTGCGAGTGATAAGACCCGTAGTCAAGAGGGAAACAGCCCAGACCATCAGCTAAGGTCCCCAATGTCGTACTAAGTGGCGAAGGATGTGGAACTTCACAAACAACCAGGATGTTGGCTTAGAAGCAGCCACCATTTAAAGAGTGCGTAATAGCTCACTGGTCGAGAGGTTCTGCGCCGAAGATGTCCGGGGCTAAAGTACGAAACCGAAGCTATGGATGTGTACCTTTGGGTACACGTGGTAGGGGAGCGTTCCTAGCGGGCAGAAGCAATACCGTAAGGAGTTGTGGACTGCTAGGAAGTGAGAATGCCGGTATGAGTAGCGAAAAGGAAGGTGAGAATCCTTCCCACCGAAAGCCTAAGGGTTCCTGAGCAACGATCGTCGTCTCAGGGTAAGTCGGGACCTAAGCCGAGGCGGAAAAGCGTAGGCGATGGACAACTGGTTAAAATTCCAGTACCACCCAAAGTCGTTTGAGTGATGGAGTGACACAGAAGGATACGTGATCGCGAGGATGGAAATTCGCGTCTAAGCTTGTAGGGTGTAGCGTAGGTAAATCCGCGCTGCGAAAAGCCTGAGGAGTGATGGGTAGTTGTTAGCAATAACGACGAACTCACGGATTCCACACTGTCGAGAAAAGCTTCTAGCGAGATGATGGGTGCCCGTACCGTAAACCGACACAGGTAGGCGGGGAGAGAATCCTAAGGTGCGCGGGAGAACCCTCGTTAAGGAACTCGGCAAAATGTCTCCGTAACTTCGGGATAAGGAGAGCCCCTGTGAGTGTAGTCTTGAAACGGACGAAGCACATGGGGGTCGCAGAAAAGAGGCCCAAGCGACTGTTTACCACAAACACAGGTGCCTGCTAAAGCGAAAGCTGACGTATAGGTGCTGACACCTGCCCAGTGCCGGAAGGTTAAGGAAGGGAGTTAGGAGCAATCCGAAGCCCTCGACCGAAGCCCCGGTGAACGGCGGCCGTAACTATAACGGTCCTAAGGTAGCGAAATTCCTTGTCGGGTAAGTTCCGACCCGCACGAAAGGTGTAACGACTTGGGCACTGTCTCAACGAGGGACCCGGTGAAATTGAAATACCTGTGAAGATGCAGGTTACCCGCGACTGGACAGAAAGACCCCATGGAGCTTTACTGTAGCCTGACATTGGATTTTGGTAAGGGATGTACAGGATAGGTGGGAGACTGAGAGATATGTACGCTAGTATGTATGGAGTCGACGTTGGGATACCACCCTTCTCTTACTGGAGTTCTAACTGAAGTAGTAACGACACTCAGGACAGTGTCAGGTGGGCAGTTTGACTGGGGCGGTCGCCTCCGAAAGTGTAACGGAGGCGCCCAAAGGTTCCCTCAGAACGGTTGGAAATCGTTCGAAGAGTGTAAAGGCAGAAGGGAGCTTGACTGCGAGACGTACAGGTCGAGCAGGGACGAAAGTCGGGCTTAGTGATCCGGTGGTACCGCGTGGAAGGGCCATCGCTCAACGGATAAAAGCTACCCTGGGGATAACAGGCTAATCTCTCCCAAGAGTCCATATCGACGGGGAGGTTTGGCACCTCGATGTCGGCTCATCACATCCTGGGGCTGTAGCAGGTCCCAAGGGTTGGGCTGTTCGCCCATTAAAGTGGTACGTGAGCTGGGTTCAGAACGTCGTGAGACAGTTCGGTCCCTATCCATCGCGGGCGTAAGAAACTTGAAGGGAACTGCTCCTAGTACGAGAGGACCGGAGTGGACTGACCAATGGTGTACCAGTTATCCCGCCAGGGGTACAGCTGGGTAGCTACGTCGGGAAAGGATAAACGCTGAAAGCATCTAAGCGTGAAACCAGCCTTAAGATGAGGTTTCTCACAGAGTAGTCTGGTAAGGCCCCTTGTAGATCACAAGGTTGATAGGCCAGGTGTGGAAGTTCAGTAATGAATGGAGCTGACTGGTACTAATAGGCCGAGGGCTTGACTTAATGCAAGCTCGCACTCACTCGAGTGCAAGTTATGAAACCACTTGTTTGCAAATCTTTCTTCTATAAAGTTTTCAGGGAATATATTCTCTTGTAGAAATGTTTACCTGAGCAATGGTAATTGGCATAAAGTATTTAGATACAAGGCGCAGCGAGCACCAAAGCGAAGGCGTAATGAGAATTACGTCGAGCGAAGGAGCACAGCAGCAACGCAGTAGATGAATGCTTTAGGACAATTCGCATCTGGTGATGATGGCTGTGGGGTTCCACCTGTTCCCATACCGAACACAGTAGTTAAGCCCACATACGCCGAAAGTACTTGGTTGGAAGCGGCCTGGGAGGATAGGGAGTCGCCAGTTTAAAAGACCGTCTGCATGAATGTGCAGACGGTCTTTTTCTGTCGTGGCATGCTTTGAACTACAAAGACAGAAAGGGCGAAAAAGAAAAGAGAAAAGCCCTCTCCATATCGAAGAGGGCTTAGGCTGTCTCTTAGAGACGGCCGCTGCAGTTTAATACGTTTTTGATTTTGTGCTGAACCATACCTTGAATGGCTGCACGGGCTGGCTTCAGATATTGGCGCGGGTCGAAGTCACCAGGGTTCTTCACGAAATGTTCGCGAATTGATGCCGTCATCGCCAGGCGCAGGTCGGTATCAATATTGATTTTGCAGACGCCGAATTTTCCGGCTTGCAATAACATGCTTTCAGGAACCCCTTGAGCGCCGGCTAATTGACCGCCGAATTCATTACATTTTGCAACGAATTCAGGCAACACGGTAGATGCGCCATGCAGTACCAACGGGTAATTAGGCAGCATTTTTGAGATCTTTTCGAGGCGGGCGAAGTCTAAGCTGGGTTCTCCCTTAAATTTGAAAGCGCCATGGCTGGTGCCAATCGCAATCGCCAGGGAGTCGCAACCAGTACGCTCGACAAACTCTACAGCCTCGTCAGGATCGGTGTAAGTGGCATCTTTAGTGTTAACCTTTACGGCATCTTCTACGCCGGCCAGACGGCCTAATTCGGCCTCTACGGTTACACCACGCTCATGAGCATATTCTACGACGCGGCGGGTTAATTCGATATTTTCCTCGAACGGATGCTTGGAGCCGTCAATCATGACGGAGGTAAAGCCTCCATCTATGCAGGATTTACAAATTTCGAAATCATCGCCGTGGTCAAGATGCAAGCAGATAGGCAAACCAGAATCTTCAACGGCTGCTTCGACTAATTTCATTAAATAGATATGCTTGGCATATTTACGTGCGCCAGCGGAAACCTGAAGGATCAAAGGTGCTTTTTCTTCTTTAGCAGCGTCAACAATGCCTTGGATAATTTCCATGTTGTTAACATTGAAAGCTCCGATGGCATATTGTCCTTCATAGGCTCTCTTAAACATCTCTTTTGAAGTTACTAATGGCAAAAGAATCTCCCCCTTAGTTATAAATAATACTTACATTATACTATAGAATAATGCATTATGGAACGTGATTTTTACAGTGAAGAGGGTTGTTGTAAAAATCTAACAGAGCAAGTCGGCTGCTATTTGAGCAATGTCTTGCGGCCATGGAGTATGGAACGAGAGTATTTTTTTGCTAAAAGGATGGGGAAAAGAAAGATAAGCGGAATGAAGCGCCTGACGGGCAAGAAATTTTGTCGAGCCTCCATATAAATCATCACCGAGTAACGGGTTGCCTATGGCAGACATGTGGACGCGAATTTGATGCGTTCGGCCGGTTAGAAGTTCTATTTCCAAGCATGAGTGGGACGGGCCTGTTTGAAGCGTGCGGTAACGAGTACAGGCAGACTGTCCGGTTGCGGAGATTTGGCGTAAGATGATGCTGTCAGGGTGACGTGCGATTGGTAGATCAATCTGTCCTTCAGGCGGTGTTGGATGACCTTCCACTAGCGCCAAGTATTTTCGTTGCAGAGAAAAATCATTTTGTGAAAGTAGATGTTGAACATGGGGGGTTTTAGCAATGATTAACAGGCCCGAAGTATTACGGTCTAAACGGTGAACAGGGTGAAAATGCCAATACTGGTTCTGGGTCTGAAAGTAATGCACCACAGCATTGGCAATCGTCAGTTCATCGCTTAAGCTACTGGGATGGACTAATATTCCAGCCGGCTTGTCGATGACAAGCAATGCGTCATCTTCAAATACAATGGAGAGCGGCAGCTCAGCTGGCTTTAACTGGCTTCTTTCACCAAACCAACGGATCGTAAGTTCAGATCCTGGTGGAAGAAGGGAAGAAGGAGAAACGGGCATTTGATTAACTAAAATTTCACCTTCAGCTTTCAATTTTCGCCAGGAGGACAAGGAAAGACCGATTTTGCGGCGCAGATACTCTTTAATTGATAATGAAGCGGGTGAGTCAATCGGTATCGAAAAGATGTGCATAGGGACCTCTCAATGTAAAAATTATGGATTCTATTGCTAAATTATATATTATTTCGCTCTATTTGGCAGGAAAATATGAAATCAGTGCGAATTAATTTAAATCGGTTAGAAGTCAGTTTAGCAGCTAAGAGTTGCTGCTTGCTGTAAGAGAAGCAGCGAAGCGAAGCGCTAAGCAGGAAAACACAGGAGGAATATGCATGGCGAAGGACTGTTCGTTTGATGTCGTATCAGAAGTGGAGATGCAGGAAGTCGATAATGCCGTAAATCAAAGTACGAAAGAAATTGGTCAACGTTTTGATTTTCGCGGCAGTAAGTCATCGCTTAATTTGGAAAACAATGAAATAAAAATTGTTGCGGATGATGATATGAAACTAAAAAACATAGTGGACATATTGCAAAATAAATTAGTCAAACGCGGCATATCTTTAAAGAATTTGGATTATGGCAAGGTGGACTCCGGATCACTCGGTTCGGTGAAACAAGTGATCAAGATTAAAAAAGGCATTGATAAGGAAGCGGCTAAAAAAGTAATTGCCGCGATCAAAGGAATGAAGATAAAAGTACAGGCGCAAATCATGGAAGACCAGGTTCGCGTTAGCGCAAAGGACAAGGATGATCTGCAACAGGTCATTGCGGAGCTGCGTCAGAAAGACTTTGGCGTTGAATTACAATTCGTCAATTATCGTTAATAAAAATGAGACGCAAAAAAAGGAAGACAAGGAGTTATCCTTGCCTTCCTTTTTACTGTAAAAGAGATTAGCTTGCTTTTTCTTCGGTAGTGCCAGTTGAAAGATTGCTTAAGCCAAGAACATCAAAAATCTTGAATGAAACCCCGAGTAAAATGGAAACAACGGTTGCAAGGGACATGCCTTTTAGTGCGACTGTGCCGATACTTAGGCTAGCTCCGCTGACGCCAAGGATCAAGACAACCGCGGTTAAAATCAGGTTGCGCGGTTGGCTGTAGTCAACCTTGGAATCGACCAGCATTCGAATACCGGATGCCGCAATGACGCCAAACAGCAGAAGGGAAACGCCGCCCATGACGGGGACAGGTATGCTTTGAATTGCGGCGGCCAGCTTTCCGATAAAAGAGAGAATGATTGCAAATACGGCAGCGCCGCCGATCACCCAGGTACTATACACTTTGGTGATGGCCATTACGCCAATATTTTCTCCATAGGTCGTATTGGGCGTTGAGCCGAAACAACCGGACAAAATGGTGGAAAGACCGTTGCCGAGCAGTGAACGATGAAGTCCTGGTGATTTCATCAAATCACGACCGACAATATTGCCCGTTACAACGAGATGACCGATGTGTTCGGCGATGACGACTAATGCTGCCGGAGCAATGATTGCAATTGCAGACCAATTAAATTCCGGCGTGTAAAGTGTCGGCAACGCAATCCAGGGGGCGGAAGCGATTTGATCGAGATTGACGAGCCCAAGCAGTAATGCAAGCAGATAGCCAGATAAAACGCCGATCAAAATAGGAATGATGGCCATAAAACCGCGAAATAGAATCGAACCCAGGATGGTGACTGCCAGCGTGAAAAGGGAGACACTGATTACATTAAAATCCACTGATTTTGCCGTCAGCCCAGCCATGTCGGCGGCAACAGGGGCTAGCTCAAGTCCGATGACTGCGACAATCGCACCCATAGCGGCCTGTGGAAAGACAACGTCTATCCATTTTGTACCGATGATGCCAAGACTAAGTGCGACGAGCGAAAAGATGATGCCAACGATGATGAAGCCGCCGAGCGCTGCTGCATAACCATATTGCGGCAACACGATGAAGACGGGAGAAAGGAAAGCAAAACTAGAACCCAGATAAGCAGGGATTTTTCCTTTGCAGATAAAGAGATAGAGTAAAGTGCCGATGCCGTTAAAAAGTAAAATCGTGGCAGGATTGACTTTGAACAGAATGGGAACCAATACGGTTGCGCCGAACATGGCAAATAAATGTTGTAAGCTAAGTGGGACGGTCTGCAGAAGAGGAAGTCGGTCCTCGACTTGGATAATACGTGTGTTCATAAAATAAATGCCTCCTTATTTTGTGACGGTGCAAAATAAAAAACCGTCAGCTCATATTGAGAGCTAACGGTTACACAAAACTGCTCAGCGTAATTTAAACGCTTTATTGTGCACCTTTTTAGCCTCTCTGGACTAAGTTAAAGGTAAAATTCCTTAACACAATATAGCACAAAATTAAAAGACTGTCTATATTTATAATTAAATATTGTACTGGGAATTCCGTGCAAAGTTGAGTAGAATATAGATAGCTATGATATATGTTGTAACTTCTATGCAGAGGAAAGGATGGATTCCTGAATGACAAAAAAAAGCACAGAACGTGGACGTGAACCACGTGAAAAAAATACGCAAGTGTATGTAGATGAGTTATACTTTCGCCATGTAGATCAAATTGAACGCTGGAGACAGGAACATGAGCATTCGAAAGCGGTAGAAGCTAAATTGCAAAGTGTTTCTGATTTCGAATACGAACCTATCGATTATGCTCCTTTATTAGAAAAGGAACCCTGGATTGAGCCGCCTAGAACTGATTTTTCCTCGCTGATTCCAGAAGCGCGCATTGCAGTAGAGAATAAATACTATACTCCGCTGGTGACGCGTGCCGCGCTGGCAATGACAGCGCTTTTTTGCCTGATTATCTTCAACAATCCTGTGATTTTATGGACGGCTGGAATTGCCGTATTTGCAATTGTTGGTTGGACTTATTGGACGATATCGCAGCGGCAAAATGCGATTCGTGAAGCGATTGAGGGAGCGAAAATTGAAATTGCGCGTCGAGAAGGCGCGGAGCAACGATTGATTGATGAACAACGAACCAATCATGATGTGGCGGAAGAAGATCGGATTCAAGTCATTCAAAAACTGGTGGATGGTGAAATTTCAGCTGTCTTTGCTAAATTGGATGCGCAAATGATTACGATTAATTTTCCGTTTCCGTTAACGGTAGATGTTGAACTTTGCAAGAATATGCCGAGCATGCAGGTTTGGTTTCCGCCTAAAACCATTATTCCGAAACAAACCTCAGAGTTGCAACCATCCGGCCGACCGATTTATACGGATAAAGAAATGCGTGCAATAAACAAACAATATGTTGAACTTTGTGCGGCGATTCTTATGCAGGTTGCTTGTTTTGTCTTTGCCAATATACCGAGTTTTCAAACCTTGTATTTGTCAGGCATGTCAAAGGAAAATGCAAATAACGAGTGCCTGATTGCAATGCGGCTGGAGCGAGAAACGTTTGAAGCGGTAGCACGCCTTGGAACGACGCCTTTAATTGCCTTGCAACGGTTGCAAGCGGATTTTTCCAATGACACGTCTCTCGATTTTATTCCCATTCCAGAAACGAAGCCGGAAGAATGGGGCGACATGGAGCAACAGTTTGTCCGTGCACTTAAAATAAAACTGTTTAAATAAAAAGATGACGTAATTTATTATTATTATTATTAAAAATTTGCAATCAAAGAAGGGTTTTTCATAATAAGGTCAAATATAGTATAACAGCAAGATCATATTGTGCCTTGCTAATACAATTGATAAGGAGTATGTATATTATGAAATTTTCAGAAGTGATGCAAACAGCTGACTGGAAAGCTGAGAAACATGCACCAGTCATAGAGGCGCCCGAACAAGTGAAAGCAGGCGAAGTATTTCATGTAGGAATTTGCGTTGGCAAGGAAATTGCGCATCCGCATACTACAGAACACCATATTCGTTGGATTCGTCTCTATTTTAAACCGGACAATAGTAAGTTTGTCTATGATGTAGCTAACGTTGAATTTAATGCGCACGGTGAAGCGGTAGACGGACCGAATAAAGGACCGGTATTTAGTGAAGCGAGCGCGCAAACGGCACTTAAACTAACGACATCAGGTACGTTGTTGGCTGCCTCCTACTGTAATATTCATGGTTTATGGGAAAGTTCAAAAACGATAACCGTCGTTGAATAAAACGTAAGAGTACAATTGAAAATATTACAAAAAAGAACATCTCTAACAGAGGTGTTCTTTTTTGTAATATTCCTGTCCCCTGCAAGGAGGAGAATGTTCTCTTAAAGAGAATATAAATATAATATGTTTTGCTTTTGCATAGATAGGGGGAGAAGTATGGCGCTGATTGTAAAAAAATTTGGTGGCAGTTCTGTTGCAACTACGGAAAAAATTATGGCTGTAGCGGAACGCGTTTTAAGAGAAAAGAAAGCCGAAGATAAGATGGTTGTCGTTGTGTCGGCAATGGGCGATACGACGGATGATTTGATTGCGATGGCAAAAGAGCTGAATTCTGATCCATATGCCTTTCCGCGCGAGATGGATATGCTTTTATCTACAGGGGAACAAATTACGATTTCGTTGTTGGCGATGGCTTTTCAAAAACTTGGTCAGCCTTCGGTTGCATTAACAGGAGCACAAGCCGGCATAGAGGCAAACCATTCTTATACCAAAGGCCGCATTTTAAATGTAAAGCCAGAACGGGTGGCAAAAGAGCTTGCGTTAGGAAAAGTTGTCGTTGTTGCCGGTTTTCAAGGTTTGAATGAGAGCGGCGACATTGTGACGTTGGGACGGGGGGGCTCTGATACCTCAGCAGTAGCTTTGGCGGGAGGCCTTCAAGCTGACGTCTGCGAAATATTTACGGATGTTGACGGTGTGTATTCGGCGGATCCGCGCGTTGTAGCAAGCGCGAAAAAAATGCAGGAAATCACGTATAATGAAATGTTGGAGTTAGCTCGCTTGGGGGCGGTAGTGATGCAACCTCGTTCAGTAGAGATGGGGATGCACTATGGTGTGCCGATTCATGTTCGCTCTACATTTTCGCAAAATGATGGGACCATAATCAAGGAGGTATGTGACGTGGAAGAAAAAGAATCAGTCGTTCGCGGTGTAGCGCACGATAGCAATGTTGCTAAAATTGCGGTATTAGGCGTTCCGGATCAACCGGGTATTGCTTATTCTATTTTTTCGGAACTATCAAAGGCGAATGTCGATGTTGATATGATCGTACAAAGTGTTCGGAATGAAGAAAAGAACATTATTGATATGTTGTTTACAGTGGCAAAATCGGACTTGCCGAAAGCAAAAGCGATTAGCGAAGAAATTGGCAGGCAGATGAAGGCTGGCGGGGTACAAGTCGATGACAGCGTAGCCAAAGTTTCTGTTGTTGGCGCCGGGATGCTAGGACACCCGGGAATTGCGGCTGAAATGTTTGGTGCACTTGGCAAAGCCGGCATTAATATTGAAGTTATCAGCACTTCGGAAATTAGCATTTCCTGCCTGATTCAAGCGGAACAAGTGAAGACGGCTGTAAATGCGATTCATGATCGCTTCTTTAAAAGAGAAGAATAAGACAGATCCAGCGGCCTTCTCTGTTACAAACACATTACTTCTTTTTGTTCTTTTGGGGAAACCAAAGCAGGAATTTTACATTTGAGACGGAATAACCTGTTTGTAGGAACCAATATCATGACGGGAGTGAGTGGGTTTGACGATTAGTTTGATTAAGAATTTGCACGACCACATAGGTCAGGAAGTGACGGTTCAGGGGTGGCTCTATAACATGCGTTCTTCGGGTAAAATTGCTTTTTTAATTGTCAGAGACGGCAGTGGTCTCATGCAATGTATAGTAGCAAAAAATGATCTTGGTGAAGATGTTTTTTCGCTTGCGAAAAACATGACGCAAGAAACATCGCTGAAGATTACCGGCGTTGTAAAAGAAGAACCACGTGCTGTTGGTGGTTATGAGATGCTGGTACAAAATTTTGAAGTTGTTACACCGGCGCAAGACTACCCGATCAGTCACAAAGAACATGGCGTGGATTTTCTCATGGAGCGCCGTCACCTTTGGATTCGCTCGCCGCGCCAAATGGCGGTATTGAGAATTCGATCCGAAGTCGAACATGCGCTGCGTGAATTCTTCTATCAAAATGACTTTGTCCTTGCCGATGCGCCGATTATTACGCCTGCGGCCTGTGAGGGAACGACAAATCTCTTTGAACTTGATTATCATGGAGAAAAGGCGTATTTGTCGCAGAGTGGTCAACTTTACAATGAAGCGAATGCGATGGCACTGGGACGAATTTATTGTTTTGGTCCGACTTTTCGTGCCGAAAAGTCTAAAACGCGTCGCCATTTATTGGAGTTTTGGATGATTGAAGCCGAGATGGCGTATCTTGATATGGAAGAGAATATGAAACTGCAAGAAGACATGGTTCACTATGCGATTCAACGTGTGTTAGAGCGGTGTCCGAAAGAATTGGCGATTTTAGAACGTGATGTGGAACGACTAAAACGAATTCAAAAACCGTTTCCTCGTATCAGTTACACCGAAGCGGTGGAGTTGTTAAAACAAGCGGGCGAAGAGTTTACCTGGGGCGATGATTTTGGCGCGCCGCATGAAACGATTATCTCCAGCCATTTTGATGCACCGGTATTCGTTCATCGTTATCCGACGGCAATCAAGGCTTTTTATATGAAACCGGATCCGGAAAACGCAGAGGTTGTCTTGGGCGCCGATTTGCTGGCGCCGGAAGGGTATGGTGAAATTATCGGCGGTGGACAGCGTATTGATGATTTGGCGCTCTTAGAACAGCGCGTTAAAGAGCATGGTCTGCCAGAAGAAGCCTTTGCCTGGTACTTGGATTTACGCCGTTATGGCTCGGTACCTCATTCGGGCTTTGGTTTGGGATTAGAGCGTACGGTAGCTTGGATTTGCGGCCTCGATCACATACGCGAAACGATTCCGTTTCCACGCATGTTGCATAAGATGTACCCTTGATAAAAAGTACTCAGTATACAATTTCTTCAAAGGCAGGATTTTATCAAGTTATCGATAATCTATTGCTAGGTGTCGGTTAAGGTGTTTGATAGTAGCGAAACCAGTATGCGACATCCGGTAGGGAGGATGCCATACTGGTTTCACATTATATAAATACATCAAAATCGCAGGAGGAAATGATCATGACTAATGGAATGGCAGCAACACATTCTCAAGGCAAGGTTGCCACAGACACAATCTTTGGCGCAAATGCGGCAGCGGTAGCCGCAACAGCCATTCATGGAAAAGAAAACGTCGTCAATGCTACAATCGGCGCCTTTATGGATGAAGAGGAGCAATTGGCATGTATTCCGACCGTAGGGCAAGTGATGAAGAATCTGCCGTTGACGAAATTGATTGCCTATGCTCCGATTGCCGGTGTGCCGGACTATCTGAAGGCTGTGATTGACTTGACTTTCAGTCAGCAACGTCCGGAAGCGTATATCGAAGCGGTTGCGACTGCGGGTGGTTCGGGGGCTATTCATCACACGATTTGGAATTATTCTGAGATTGGCGATACCGTTTTAACATCCGACTGGCATTGGGACCCGTACAGCATTTTTTGCCGGGAGTCGATGCGGAAATTAGGCACATATTCACTGTTTGATGAAAATTTGAAGTTCAACATCAAGGCTTTTTCAGAAAAAGTCACCGAAATTCTGACAAAGCAGAATAATTTGGTCGTCATTATCAACACGCCGGCCCATAACCCGACCGGTTACAGCCTGACAGATAACGAATGGGAACAAGTCATTGGCGTGTTCAAGGATGCCGCAAAAGATCCGGCAAAAAAAATTGTTCCTTTAATTGACATTGCATATATTGAATATGCCGGAGAAAAGGAAGCTTGTCGAACTTTTATGCGCAAACTGCAAGGCTTGCCGAGCAATATTATGCCGATCTTAGCGTTTAGCATGTCAAAGGGCTATACGTTGTATGGGCAGCGGACGGGTGCGATGATTGGCGTTTCTTCAAACAAACAGGCGATGGAAGAATTTACCGCGATTAATAAGTTTACCAGCCGGGCAACGTGGTCCAATATCAATAATGGAGCGATGAATACGCTGGCGACAATCTACAACGACAAGGCGTTGCTGTCACAAGTGGAAACGGAGCGTAGCGTGTTTTACCAACAGATTCGTACCAGGGCAAATATTTTCACGTCGGAAGCCAAAGCCGCCGATTTAAAAATGTTGCCTTATGTAGCAGGCTTTTTTCTCTCCATTCCAGCTGCAGATCCAGTAAGGGTCTGCGAAAATTTGCATAAGGATAATGTCTTTGCGGTACCGCTTGAAAAGGGCGTACGAATTGCCGTTTGTGCCGTCACGGCGAAAAAGATAACAGGAATGGCCGGTAAAATTGCTGCCGCGATGAAATAATTGCAGCAAGGAGAGAGGGTGCGGATTTCCGCACTCTCTCTTTTCATACAGGCGTATATGAATCGGTTGGCTTGCTTTCTTAAAAAACGAAACAAAGTTAATATTGTTGCAAAATTTCAACTTTGTTCGCTTGGATTGGATTGGATTGTGTTTGTGACTTGTTAGTGATATAGTTATTTGTGGTGCAGTATTTCATCACTACAAAAACGGAGGATGGATAATGTTCGGTTTTAAGCCTAAGGAAGACCAGTTTTTTAAACTGTTTGTTGACAGTTGCCAAGTTGTTCATGAAGGGGCTTGCCTGCTAAAAAATATTGTGGAAAAACCGTCTGCGGCAGCGGATGATTTGCGGCAGATATCCGATATTGAGCACAAAGCCGATGACATCAATGATGCAATTATCGATCGTTTGAACCAAACCTTCTTAACCCCGTTAGACCGTGAAGACATTTATTCGATTGCGACGATGCTCGACGATATTGTGGATATGTTGCAAGGCGCCGTTGAACGAATGGTTCTTTACAAAACAGGGGAACCGACTCCGGGCGCCGGTGAATTGGCGCGTATTTTAGTTGAAAGTACGAGTGAACTGATGGCCGCGTTCCAGTTGTTGAAAAACATAAAAGGGCAACAACAAAACATCTTAGAACATGTGAAGAAAGTTTGCGCACTGGAAAGCGAAGGGGATCGTGTATATCGCCAAGAGGTGGCAATGTTGTTCGAAACATGTCCAGATCCGATCCGTATCATCAAATGGAAAGAAGTTCTAGAACGTCTGGAAGAAGCGCTTGATCATTGTGAAAATGTAGCAGATTTGCTGCGGGGCGTGGTAATGAAATATGCCTGATATGTTGATAATAGGAGTAGTTGTCTTAGCGCTGGCCTTTGATTATGTAAATGGATTTCATGATACGGCGAATGCCATAGCGACATCCGTATCAACGCGAGCTTTGACGCCTAGGGTGGCTGTCTGGATGGCCGCAGGCCTGAATTTTGTCGGTGCCATGTACAGTACTGGCGTAGCCAAAACGATTGGCGGCGACTTGGTAAAGTCAGCGCAAATGGTGACGCAGGAAACCATTATGGCGGCCATGATTGGTGCCATCGCCTGGAACTTGCTTACTTGGTGGCTGGGAATTCCGAGTAGTTCATCACATGCGCTTGTTGGCGGCGTAGTCGGCGCGGTCCTGGTTTCGCGAGGCGCAGATGCTTTGAATTTTGATGGTATTTTTAAAATTGTTGCATCGTTGATTCTCTCTCCATTGGTAGCAATGGCCGTTGGTTTTGCAATTATGACACTGATTTTTTGGCTATTTAGGGATTCGATGCCGACGCGAGTGAATTCGCGTTTTAAGCGGATGCAAATTATTTCAGCGGCTATGATGGCTTTTGCACATGGTTCCAATGATGCGCAGAAAGCGATGGGTATTATCACGTTAGCGCTTTTAAGCAGTGGTTATATCAGCGTGCTGGAAGTGCCGCTTTGGGTCAAAATTGCAGCTGCGACGGCTATGGGCTTAGGTACGGCTGCCGGTGGCTGGAAGATCATTCATACGATGGGCAGCAAGATTTTCAAACTGGAACCGAGTAGCGGTTTTGCTGCAGACTTGAATTCTTCAGTCGTCGTTTTTGGCGCGACATTGATGCATTTGCCGGTCAGCACGACGCATGTCGTATCCGGCTCGATCATGGGCGTGGGAACGGCAAAACGGATTCATGCGGTACGCTGGGGTGTTGCTCAGCAAATGTTGATGGCTTGGGTATTGACCATTCCATCTACGGCTGTGGTGAGCGCAATTGCATACAAAATCATTCATTCCATTTTTAGTTAATATTTTAAGTTAAAATGATGTTTTGTAAATTAAGAAAAAAGCGGCGGATGCCGCTTTTTTGCATTTGTAGAGGATTTTTCTCGACCAAAGACTAATTAATAAGAAGATACTTTAAATAAAAGCAGGGAGAGCTGTTGCATGAGCAAAATGATTAACGTGCAGTTTAAAAATGGCGAGACAAAACAATACCCAAATGGCGTAAGCCTTTTGCAGGTTAGTGCGGAACGACAGGCGCGGTATGAAACGCCGATTGTTGCGGCTAAAGTAAATAATGATATCAAGGATTTACAGTTTAAACTTGAAACAGATTGTCTTGTTGAATTTTTTGACTTGAAGACAGATTTGGGGAATAAGGTTTATCAACGCAGTTTGACCTTTGTCTTGATTATAGCGGCAAAGACATTGTTTCCAAAGGGCGAAGTGACGGTAGAACACTCACTGAGTAAAGGGTTGTATTGTGAGTTGCATATCGGAAGAAAAATTACTCAGGATGATATTTCGAGACTTGAAGCTGAAATGCGCAACGTGATTGAAGAAAAGAGACCGATTCTACTGAAAAGTGTTCCGATCGCGGAAGGAACGCGTCTTTTTGCTGAAGCAGGACAGGCGGAAAAAGCGCGTCATTTGAAGCAAATGAAGCGTGAGCGGATTCGAGTGTATTATTGTGGTGATGTGTATGGTTATTTTTATGGAATGATGGCGCCAAACACATCCTATACGCCGGTATTTTCCTTGCGATACTATGAGCCAGGTTTCATTTTGCGTTTTCCTCAAGCCGGCGAACCGGAGAAACTCCCCACCTTTTCCGAACAACGGAAACTGGCGGACATCTTTCTGGAAGCGGAGCGGTGGGGCAGCATTTTGCAGTGTGATTATGTGGCAACGCTAAACGAATATGTTGAGCGCAAAGAAATAGCAGACATCATCCGCGTAGCCGAAGCGTTGCATGAAAAAAAGATTGCCCAAATTGCGGATTTTGTTGCGCAACACAGCAATGAAGCGCGTGTGATTTTAGTGGCGGGCCCTTCTTCTTCAGGCAAAACTACGTTTGCACAGCGGCTCAATATCCAACTCAGAGTAAATGGGGTTAGGCCGGTGCCGATCTCACTGGATGATTATTTTGTGAATCGCGATAGTACGCCAGTTGATGAAAATGGGACACCTGACTTTGAAGCGATTGAGGCAATTGATTTAAAGCTGTTTAATGAACATTTAGGGCGGATTTTAAAAGGTGAAGCGGTGGAAGTGCCTTTTTATAATTTTAAAACAGGAAAACGTGAATTTAATGGACATATGATTCAAATTGAAAAAGGACAACCGCTAATTATTGAAGGGATTCATGGCTTGAATGAACGTCTGACGCAAGTTGTGCCGCGTGAACAAAAAATCAAGATCTACATTAGTGCGTTGACGCAATTGTCGATTGATAGTCACAACCGAATTCCGACGACAGATACGCGCTTGATTCGTCGTATTGTGAGAGACAGTGAGTTTCGCGGACATGATGCGATCACGACACTTGCAATGTGGGCATCGGTCAGAAGAGGGGAAGAGAAAAATATTTTTCCTTATCAGGAAGAAGCGGATATCATGTTTAATTCGGCGTTAATCTATGAGCTGGGAATTTTGAAGAAATATGCGGAACCGCTGTTGGCGGATGTTACTTCAGATAAGGAAGAGTATTCTGAGGCGCGACGGTTGCTTAATTTCTTGAATTACTTTCGTTCAATCCCAGATGAAGATGTGCCTCCCAACTCAATTCTGCGTGAATTTATAGGTCAATCTTGTTTTTACAAATAAAAGAGAATGAAAAAAAGGGGCTGTGTGAAAACACAGTTCTCGTACCCCGTCTAAAACATAAAGTTTTAGGCGGGGTATTTTTATTATGGGGCTAGAAAATGGTAAAATATAAGAAGCGAAGAAAATCACAAGGCGGGTGTAATGGATGTCGTGCAAAGGGCAAAAGGTACACAATAAAGTCGTGTTTAAGGAATATAATCAACGCCAATTATCATTGCCCATCGATTTAGAAAGTTTGATTCCCAGCAACCATATGGTCCGAGTGATCAATCATGCTGTGGATCAAATGAAGCTTGGACCAATGCTGGCAAAATACCCAGGCGGCGGTCGTTCGAGTTTTCATCCGGTTATGATGACAAAGCTGATCATTTATGCCTATGCTGATAAAATATATTCAAGCCGCCGCATTGAAAAGGCGGCTCGGGAAAACATCATGTACATGTGGCTATGCGGCGGCCAGACGCCTGATTTCAAGACGATCAACAGCTTCCGCGGCGAACGGATGAAAGACGTAATTACCGATGTTTTCACCGAAGTCGTCGACTTATTGTTCAAACAAAACTATATCAAGTTAGAAAACTATTTTCTTGATGGGACCAAGATTGTAGCTAACGCCAATCCGTACAGTTGGGTTTGGGGCAAGTCCACCAAGCGTTACAAAGAAAAGCTGCATGAAAAATGCCGTGAACTCATTGAGCATGCTGAATTGGCGAATCAGGAAGAAAACGTCGAGTATGGTGAACGGAATCTGGAAGAACTCGGTGAAGATCAACCAATTGACTCAAAAGCGATTGAAGAAACGGTAAAACGGATTGATGAAAAATTGGCGAAAACGCCTGCTGATAAACAATTGAAAAAGACCAAAAAAAGGCTGGAAAAAGACTATCTGCCGCGTATGAAAAAGTATGAAATGCAAGAAGAATTGCTGGCGAAACGAAATAGCTATTCAAAGACCGATACCGATGCCACCTTCATGCGAATGAAGGAAGATCATATGCGAAATGGTCAGTTGCGTCCAGGGTATAATGTTCAAATCGGCACGGAAAATCAATTTATTGTCGGCTATAGTTTACATCAAGAAGCTGGCGATACCAGTTGTTTCAAAAAGCATATGAATGAGTTAGAGCAGAGCTTGAACGGGAAGTTGCCTCGTAACATAGTTGCCGATGCCGGATACGGTAGTGAGGAAAATTATGAATATCTAGAAGGCAATGGGCTTGGCAACTACATCAAATACAACACCTTTCATAAAGAAGCCACGAAAAAATGGAAAACTGACCCGACGAAAGTGCAAAACTGGCAATATGATGAAGAAAAAGATGAATATGTCTGTGGTTGCGGTCGAATTTTACATTTTCAACAAGAACGGACTCAGAAAAGCAAAAATGGGTATCGAAGTTTGATTCGCATTTACGAAAGCCGCGATTGCAGTGGTTGTCCACAGCGGGACCGCTGTGTAAAGAAAGCAGAGGATCCTACCGCCAATCGAAGGATCTATATCAATCGGCGTGGCAATGAACTGAAAGCAAAAGCGCGACTGAATTTAACCAGCGACTATGGTTTGCAGATGCGCAGCTTGCGGCCGATCGAACCAGAAAGTGTCTTTGGCGATGTCAAAGGCAACTTTGGCGTGCGCCGATTTATGCTGAAAGGCCTTCCCAAAGTCTCACTAGAATGGGGCCTTTATAGTATCGCTCATAATATGAGAAAACTGGCAGTCTCCAGCATGTAGGAGACGCCAGTTTTTTTCTTTTTGACAATTTTGCATGAAAATAATAACGAAAAACATGACGAAAGGCTGCGCCGAAACTATCGTTTCGACACAGCCCCTTTTTTGTCAATTAACGATTGGTAGAGAAGAATTTCAAAGCAACTTCAGGGAACAGTGCATAAGACAGCACGTCCTCGATGGAAGCATTGGCATATCCTTTTTCGCCCAACTCTGCACGGAGCAGATCCATTTGCGGTTTAATATCGTCAGCAGGGCGGTAATCGATGATTTCCGCGTTGCCGATGATTTTTTCCCGGACTTCTTCAGCCACAGGTTTTGGAGTTTTGCCGTATTTACCGCGTGCCAGGTCTCTGACTTCACGCGGTACCATTTTGTAGCGTTCGCCCAACATAACGTTGAACGTAGCCATGGAACCGACAATTTGGCTGGTAGGAGTAACCAGCGGAGGATAGCCAAGATCGGCGCGGACACGAGGCATTTCTTCCAACAGATCTTGATATTTATCTTCCATGCCTTGTTCTTTAAGCTGATTGTAGAGGTTGGAGAGCATGCCGCCCGGAATTTGGAAGTCGAGGACGTTGGCGTCAACATCAAAATAAGTCTTAAGTTTGAAGTCATCAGCTAAGCTCTTTTTAACTTTGCCAAAATGGATGGCAACATCTTTCAATTTGGAACGATCCAAACCAGTATCATATTGCGTGCCTTCTAATGCTGCAATCATGGTTTCGGTACAAGGTTGCGATGTACCCAAAGCAAAAGGCGACAGTGCACAGTCGACTACGTCAACACCTGCTTCAATGGCTTTCAAATAAGTCATTGAGCCCATGCCGCTAGTGTAATGCGTGTGCAATTGAATCGGCACGCCTACTTTAGGGTCTGATTTCAATGCTTTCACCAGATCGTAAGCAACATAAGGACGAAGCAAGCCGGACATATCTTTGATGCAAATGGAATCAGCGCCGCGTTCAACCAGTTGACGAGCTAACTCAATATAACTTTCAACAGTGTGGTACGGGCTAATGGTGTATACGCAGACACCTTGGACATGGGCACCGGATTTTTTTGCGGCCTTCATAGCGACTTCCAAATTGCGAACGTCATTCAGTGCATCAAAGACGCGAATGACGCCGATGCCATGCTCAACCATTTTAGAAACAAAGGCTTCGACAACATCGTCGGCATAATGATTATAACCGAGAATGTTTTGCCCTCTGAGCAGCATGGAGATCGGGGTTTTAGTAATGTGTTTACGTAGGGTTTTTAAACGTTGCCAGGGATCTTCATTCAAGAAGCGCAGACAGCTATCGAAGGTTGCACCACCCCAAGCCTCCAAAGCGAAATAACCCATGTTGTCCAGTACTTCCAGCTGAGGCAACATATCATCGATACGCATGCGGGTTGCAGCAAGGGATTGGTGGCCGTCACGCAGGACTGTTTCCATGATTTGTACAGGTTTTCTTGACATTTGTTGTCCCCCTTTTTCCTACTATGGAATTTATTGTTTGATAAAACCATTTTCAGAATTATCTTGCGAATGTGTTACATATATAACAATCTCAAGACAAATATAATTGTACCGTATTTAAATGGATTTTGCCACCCTATTTAAAATTTGTATATTGCATACATGGTGGAAAAAGTTGCTAATTGTGCTTGAGCTTGCGAGCCAGTAATGTGGCCATAGGGCTTTCGCCGGAAAGGGGCGGCAGCTCATCGCCGTAGCCAAGGCGGTTTAAGATGCTGTAGACCTGAGGATTTTCCGCAGGCGTTTTAACAACGGCTTCATTGGCATAGTCTGTTACGGTTATTCGGCCGGCTTCCGGAGAAAGAATACGCCCGGGTCCGCCGACACACCCCCCTTTACAAGCCATACCTTCAATGAAATTGGCGTTGATTTTTCCGTCCGCAATTTCTTGTAATGCCTGCTGACAAGCGGGAATGCCATCAATTTGCAAGGCGTTCATTTTTTGTGCGCGTTTTGGGACCAGGCGTGTTAGGGTTTCTTCTACTGCGGCACTGACTCCGCCGGTATGAGCATATATGCGGCCCCCCCAGGAGGCAATGGAGTTTTCCACATCTTCTTCCGATGCCGGATCAATTTCGGTGGCTGCAAAAATACTGGACAGTTCTTGAAATGTTAAGACAAAATCAACCGCACCGGCTAAATCAGGCAGGGTCGCTTCACTTTTTTTAGCAACGCAAGGACCGATGAAAACGACTTTGGCTGTCGGATTAAAAAATTTAATGACGCGTGCTGATGCGACCATCGGCGAAACAGAAGGAGAAATATGCTCTACTAATTGCGGAAACTTATTTTCAATTAGTTTGATCCAAACGGGGCAACAGCAGCTGGTAATCAGAAAATCATCCACTGTCTTTACGTGGTCATTAAATTCAAACGCTTCTTTCATTGTAATCAGATCCGCATATAAAGCTGTCTCTAAAACTTCGCTAAAACCAAGACGCAAAAGGGCTGTCCGCAATTTTCCTGCCGTAACGTCCGGGCCAAATTGTCCGGCAAAAGCAGGGGCCAAAGAAACATAGACAGGAACCGATTTTTCCTTAAGTAGTTTTATGAGAGGAACAAATTGACTTTTTTCTGATAAGGCTTCGAATGCGCAGGAATTGAGGCAGTGCCCTTCACCATGGCAAAGAGAAGCATCAATGGTAGCACGTCCTAGAGAGTCTTTTTTGATGGCGCCGAGAGGACAACTTGCCATGCAGGTGCTTTCTTCAGGGGAACAGCAGCGACAAGCATTAGGGTTTACAACGATGACGGGGTCAGAATCATTTCCCATCAACGCTTCCTCATCATAAGGGCCAAATATATCACCATTTTCCTGCGGTGAAAGACCCATGGCAACTCGGATTTGATTAGCGACCGCGATGCGATTCATCTGGTCGGGGAATTCTTGGCAGACTAAACTGCAAATTTCTTCACGTCTTTCTAATAGTTTCCCTTCCCAAGCCGCTTTTGCAACTTCATAAAGAATTTTTGGTTTTACTTTACTTTGCGCCATATTTTGCACCCCGCTCTACGAAATGTTTTCTTTGCTAGTATTTGCGCTCGGGGAGGTCTTTTCCTATCGGACAGAAAAGATTTTTTTAGGTAGGGGCGTAAAAACGAAAAAAGCCGACTATAACAGTCAGCTCATTGCAATAGAAGGGATAATTAATGTTTGTGGTGACAGCCGCAGGTGCAATTTTTAGTATGTTTCGGCATCGGCTGTATCGCATCCAACTGCGCCTTCATATTTGCTTTTATTGCAGCCAGATAGGCACGACGCAATGTAGCTTGCTCGTTTAACTCTTCTTCGGTCAGAGGAACGTTTTTTTGTTTGCGTGCCAATTCATTAATCCGAGCAATTTGTTCAGGGGTCATACAATGCCATCCTTTCGTCAAGTGGAAATAATTATATGAGTAGTTTACGTGCAAATGAAAGCTTTGTAAAGTACTGACAAGTAACTGAAAATAAAAAAATATTTACAGGGTACTTGGATTTTATTGCGAATCGCGTATAATAATAACAATCACGGTTGTCCTTGAAAGTAAAAATGTCTATAAAAGATGAGGGGGATATATATGAAAGTCGTAATTACGATTGTCGGAGAGGATCGCGTCGGAATCATTGCCATGGTCAGCAAATTATTGGCGGACAGCAACACAAATATTTTAAACATTAACCAAAATATCTTGGATGGCTATTTTAATATGGTAATGATTGCTGATATGGGACAAAGCAATACGACACTGAAAGAGCTTCAATTGGTACTGCGTAAATGCGGTGAAGAAATCGGACTGGATATTAAGGTGCAACACGAAGATATTTTTCGTTTGATGCATCGAGTGTAGGAGGAGATAAAACAATGTTAACGATGCAAGATATCCTAGAAACCAATCGGATGATCGAGGAACAGAATCTTGATGTACGAACCATCACAATGGGCATCAGTTTGCGTGACTGTGCACATCCCGATATCGATGTGTTTTGCAAAAACATTTATGATAAAATCACACGCTCAGCGCAGCATCTGGTGCGAACGGGCGAGGATATTGAAGCGGAGTACGGGATTCCAATTATTAACAAGCGGATTTCGGTAACCCCGATCGCTATTGCGGCTGAGAGTTGCCGAACAGATAGTCTTGTCCCGGTAGCGGAAGCCTTGGACCGTGCGGCCAAGACCGTTGGCGTGAATTTTATTGGCGGCTTTTCCGCTCTGATTGAAAAGGGCTATACGAATGGCGATCGGCGTTTGATTGCCTCGATTCCCGAAGCGCTTGCCAGAACAGAACGTGTCTGTTCGTCGGTTAATATTGGTTCGACTAAAACGGGTTTAAATATGGATGGAATACGTCAAATGGGAGAAATCATAAAAGAAGCGGCTGAGTTGACGAAAGATCGTGATGCGATTGGCTGTGCAAAACTAGTTGTCTTCGCTAATGTACCGCAGGATAATCCGTTCATGGCGGGAGCCTTTCATGGTGTTGGCGAACCGGAAATCGTAATCAATGTCGGCGTCAGTGGTCCCGGTGTTGTCAAGCGTGCGCTCGAAAGCGTGCGCGGTCAAGAGTTCAGTGCGGTGGCTGAAATGGTAAAAAAGACCGCCTTTAAAATCACGCGAGTCGGCCAACTGGTGGCGCAGGAAGCTTCGCGCCGCCTGGAGGTACCTTTTGGCATCATCGATTTGTCGCTGGCGCCTACGCCTGCAGTTGGCGACAGTGTCGCACATATCCTTGAAGAAATGGGACTTGAAAGTTGCGGCGCACCGGGTACAACTGCTGCGCTGGCATTGCTTAATGATGCTGTTAAAAAGGGCGGCTTGATGGCTTCGTCTCATGTAGGAGGTCTAAGCGGAGCCTTTATTCCTGTAAGCGAAGATGCGGGAATGATTGCCGCGGTAGAATGCGGCAGCTTGACGTTAGAAAAACTAGAAGCGATGACTTGTGTTTGTTCTGTGGGGCTTGATATGATTGCGGTGCCTGGCGATACTTCCGCAGCGACCATTTCGGGCGTTATTGCTGACGAAGCGGCAATTGGCATGATTAACAATAAGACGACAGCGGTTCGCATGATTCCCGTCCCAGGAAAAAAAGTCGGCGATTGGGTTGAATTCGGAGGCTTACTGGGACATAGTCCCATTATGGCGGTAAATTCTTTTTCCTGTGCCGATTTTATTGCCCGCGGCGGGCGTATTCCGGCACCGGTACGCAGCTTAACCAATTGATTTTTTGCAGGGATGCTTCAACTGCCGAGGGGGTGTGGTTGAAGCATCTTTTTTTACCTGCGGCAGGATTTAGGCTGGGGTGAGAGCGAAGAACGAGTAAAGAGGAAGGGGATGACTATGCGCCTAACTAAAGCGATAAAAGAAGCGATGTTGCAGTTGTTGGAAGAGAATTATGGAGGAATGGAGACGGCATTGCAGTACAACACGCCGTTTGAACTCTTGATTGCGGTAATTTTGTCCGCGCAATGCACCGATACGCGGGTTAATGTGATAACGGGCCGAATGTTTCCTCAGTATAATACGCCGGAAAAAATATTGACCCTTGAAACCGAAGGTCTTGAAGAGCAGATACGCGATTGCGGTCTCTTTCGCAGTAAGGCAAAGAATATTCTATTGACCTGTAAAATGCTTGTTGACGAGTTTGCCAGCCAAGTGCCGGGAGATATGGAAGCGTTGCTCAGATTACCAGGCGTCGGTCGGAAGACGGCCAATGTGATTTTGAGTCATTTGTTTAATATTCCGGCTATTGCCGTTGACACGCATGTATTTCGTGTGGCCAACCGATTAAAATTGGCTGTTGGCGATACGCCGCGCGAGGTAGAAGATAAGTTGATGCGAGTGATTCCACGAGGTAAGTGGAGCGAAGCGCATCATTGGCTGATTTGGCATGGCCGGAAAGTATGCAAGGCGCGCAAGCCGTTATGTATGGTGTGTCCGCTAAAGGAAAGATGCCCCAGTAAAAGCGTTGAATAATATCCGTCAAAATGGTATAGTTATGCAAAAGAAGGAGGGGCTGGCATGCAATATAGGAAAGCTCGTTTTAGTGATGTGGAACAAATCCACAAACTGGTTAATGACTATGCTGCGGAGGGGCTCATGTTGGCTCGGTCACGCAATGTGCTCTATGAATCGTTGCGCGAATTTATTCTGGCGGAAGATGAAGGCCACATTGTCGGAGTCGGGGCTTTGCACCTGATTTGGGATGCTTTGGCTGAAGTGAGAACAATGGCGGTAGCGCCTGCATATAAAGGGAAAGGCGTCGGGCGCAAAATAGTGGAAACACTGCTTGAAGAAGGACGTGAGCTTGGCGTGACGGAAATTTTTGCTTTGACGTATCAGCCTGGATTTTTTGCAAAATTAGGTTTTTACGAAGTTCAGAAAGAAGAATTGCCGCATAAAGTTTGGAAAGAGTGCATAAATTGTCCTAAGTTTCCCAATTGCGATGAAACGGCAGTTACGATTAAGATTTAACAACTTCAACAAAAGCGTTGGAAAAAATGTAATGAATCCTCTTGTCTTACCAGGCAGGAGGATTTTTATGCGCAGATAAAATTTTGAAAATGGCGGTTGAAGAATGGAAAAGATCATAAATGTTACCGGCGGTAAAGGCGGCAATGCCTTTCTCATAAGAGGAGAAAATAAGAACGCGTTGTTTGATTGTGGTATGGCCTATTGTGAAGCGCAACTTATTAGCAACATCAAAAATGAGTTGCGAGAAAGCGATTTAGATTTGATTTTTATCAGTCACTCACACTATGATCATGTGGGAGCGATTCCTTATTTAAAAAAAGAATGGCCCCAATGTCGAGTGCTTGGCGCAAGGCATGCTGAGCAAATCTTAATAAGGCCAAATGCTTTAAAAAAGATAAAGGAGCTTGGGCAGCAGGCGGCAACGTTTTATGGCGTAAATAAGATTATCGAATATGATGATCGATTGATGCAGGTAGATGATATCCTTAAAGAAGGAGACCTGATGAATTTAGGTAAGATGAAGGTAAGGGTGCTTGAAACAAAAGGACATACGCAATGTTCATTATCATTTTTGCTGGATGATAAAATTCTCTTTGCCAGTGAGTCAACGGGTTATATGAGCCAGTCAGGAACCGTATATCCCGCGTTTATAACCAGCAGCGCTGAAGCACTGACATCGATTGATAAGTGTAAAAAAGTGAAACATCAGTTTATCGTTTCACCGCACTATGGCTTGGTAAAAGAAACGGATACTTTTGATTATTGGAAGAAGTGTACGATAGCTGTTGACGAAACAAAAAAGTTCGTGCTCGCTTTATTTGAACAAGGCTATGCTGAAGATTTTATTTTAAGTGAATACGAAAAGGTGTTCCGCGATGCGCAGAGTCGTTTGGAACAGCCGGATCTTGCTTTTAGAATCAATGCGCAGAACATGATCAAAGTGCTGCTAAACGAGAAACGTTGACTTTGCAAAAGAAAAGGGGCTGTGTGAAAACACAGTTCTCGTACCCCGTCTAAAACATAAAGTTTTAGGCGGGGTATTTTTATTATGGGGCTAGAAAATGGTAAAATATAAGAAGCGAAGAAAATCACAAGGCGGGTGTAATGGATGTCGTGCAAAGGGCAAAAGGTACACAATAAAGTCGTGTTTAAGGAATATAATCAACGCCAATTATCATTGCCCATCGATTTAGAAAGTTTGATTCCCAGCAACCATATGGTCCGAGTGATCAATCATGCTGTGGATCAAATGAAGCTTGGACCAATGCTGGCAAAATACCCAGGCGGCGGTCGTTCGAGTTTTCATCCGGTTATGATGACAAAGCTGATCATTTATGCCTATGCTGATAAAATATATTCAAGCCGCCGCATTGAAAAGGCGGCTCGGGAAAACATCATGTACATGTGGCTATGCGGCGGCCAGACGCCTGATTTCAAGACGATCAACAGCTTCCGCGGCGAACGGATGAAAGACGTAATTACCGATGTTTTCACCGAAGTCGTCGACTTATTGTTCAAACAAAACTATATCAAGTTAGAAAACTATTTTCTTGATGGGACCAAGATTGTAGCTAACGCCAATCCGTACAGTTGGGTTTGGGGCAAGTCCACCAAGCGTTACAAAGAAAAGCTGCGTGAAAAATGCCGTGAACTCATTGAGCATGCTGAATTGGCGAATCAGGAAGAAAACGTCGAGTATGGTGAACGGAATCTGGAAGAACTCGGTGAAGATCAACCAATTGACTCAAAAGCGATTGAAGAAACGGTAAAACGGATTGATGAAAAATTGGCGAAAACGCCTGCTGATAAACAATTGAAAAAGACCAAAAAAAGGCTGGAAAAAGACTATCTGCCGCGTATGAAAAAGTATGAAATGCAAGAAGAATTGCTGGCGAAACGAAATAGCTATTCAAAGACCGATACCGATGCCACCTTCATGCGAATGAAGGAAGATCATATGCGAAATGGTCAGTTGCGTCCAGGGTATAATGTTCAAATCGGCACGGAAAATCAATTTATTGTCGGCTATAGTTTACATCAAGAATGAGGCATACCCGATTTGCCGGACACAGGGAAGTTAGAGTATTCTAAACCTGTGGAGGTGATGAAAATGGCAAACAATACTGGAAAAAGATATAGTCCGGAATTCAAAAAACAAGTGGTTGCACGAGTGCTCGAAGAAAGCGGTAGTGTTGCTGGTACAGCCAAAGATTTTGGTCTTTCTGAGCAGACCCTTCGGAATTGGATTCGCGAAACAAAAGATCGACAAATTCCTGATAAGGTCAGATTTGCCGAAATGGAAGCCGAACTACAAAAATCGAAACGGCGTATCGCCGATCTAGAGCAAACAAACGAAATTCTAAAAAAGGCGGCCGCCATCTTTGCGACGAGCAACCGGAAGTAATTTATTCGTTCATTAAAGAACACCACTGCGTGTTTCCGGTTGGCAAGATGTGCAATGTTTTCGATGTATCACGCAGTGGTTATTACGAATGGCTACGTCGGCCTGCAAGCCAACGCAGCAACGAAAATCAACGGATTTTAGATCTGATGAAAAAGAGCCATGATGCCTGTCGTGGCATGTGTGGCTTGACGAAAATGTTGGGTGATGTACGAGAAGAAATTCCCCATTGCAGTCGTAATCGCGCGTATCGCATACAAAAAGACAACCAGCTTTACTCCGTTCGCAAGAAAAAAGCCTTTCGCGTCTGCACCACCGATTCAAAGCATTTGTTGCCCGTAGCAGAAAATTTATTGCAACAAAATTTCAATGTGAATCAGCCAGATACCGTATGGGTAACTGACATCACCTATCTTGCTACCGAAGAAGGCACGGCGTATTTAGCAATCGTAAAAGATATTCATGATAAAGAAATCGTCGGCTGGAGCGTCGAATATCACATGCGCACGGAACTGTGCATAGCAGCATTAGAAACGGCGGTAAAGCGACGTCGTCCTTCGCCAGGGCTTATTCATCATTCCGATCGTGGTTCGCAGTATTGCAGTGATGCCTATCGCGAAAATCTAAAAACCTATAAAATGCAGTGCAGTATGAGTCGCAAAGGAAACTGCTGGGATAATGCGTGTGCCGAAACGTTTTTTAGCACGCTAAAAAGCGAACGGATACGAGGTAGGAAATACAAGAACATCGAAGAACTGCGCCGGGATTTATTCTGGTATATTGAATCGTTTTACAATAGAAATCGTCGGCACGCAGCACTTGGCAATTTAACCATTCCGGCATTCAAAAAGCGGGCTGCTGAACTTCAATCTGCAGCATAAAATGAAAAAGGCTGATAAACCGTGATTCACTAACTCTGGAGTGTCCAGTTTATCGAGAACGCCTCAGAAGCTGGCGATACCAGTTGTTTCAAAAAGCATATGAATGAGTTAGAGCAGAGATTGAACGGGAAGTTGCCTCGTAACATAGTTGCCGATGCCGGATACGGTAGTGAGGAAAATTATGAATATCTAGAATCCAATGGGCTTGGCAACTACATCAAATACAACACCTTTCATAAAGAAGCCACGAAAAAATGGAAAACTGACCCGACGAAAGTGCAAAACTGGCAATATGATGAAGAAAAAGATGAATATGTCTGTGGTTGCGGTCGAATTTTACATTTTCAACAAGAACGGACTCAGAAAAGCAAAAATGGGTATCGAAGTTTGATTCGCATTTACGAAAGCCGCGATTGCAGTGGTTGTCCACAGCGGGACCGCTGTGTAAAGAAAGCAGAGGATCCTACCGCCAATCGAAGGATCTATATCAATCGGCGTGGCAATGAACTGAAAGCAAAAGCGCGACTGAATTTAACCAGCGACTATGGTTTGCAGATGCGCAGCTTGCGGCCGATCGAACCAGAAAGTGTCTTTGGCGATGTCAAAGGCAACTTTGGCGTGCGCCGATTTATGCTGAAAGGCCTTCCCAAAGTCTCACTAGAATGGGGCCTTTATAGTATCGCTCATAATATGAGAAAACTGGCAGTCTCCAGCATGTAGGAGACGCCAGTTTTTTTCTTTTTGACAATTTTGCATGAAAATAATAACGAAAAACATGACGAAAGGCTGCGCCGAAACTATCGTTTCGACACAGCCCCTTTTCTTTAGTAAGATGATTCATAGTTAGCTTCGTTTATCGTTCTTTGTTTGCGGGGTTATAATCAATCTGGGAATCCATGGTTGTGCAGGAGTTTCGACCTTCTTGGGCGTAAAATCGAGTAGATCGCGAATCCAAAGCGGCGATTTGCCATTTGCGTCGGCAACGCGCCAGGAGATGATGCGTATAGCAATATAAACAAGTAAAAGAATAAATGAAATTAGCAGATCCATGGCCATCACCTTTTACGCATTATGATCCTATAGCAAGTATAACATAATGCAACTTATGAAATTAACTATTTTCTTTTAGTGAACTTAGCATTTGCAGATAAACCGGTTGCCAGTAATTTTTATCGATGTCGGGACAGACAAGCGCTACCGCAGTGATTTGGCCATTGCGTGGAACCAGGTTGACAATAGCGAACATTGGCAATGGTAATTTTTCAGGCAAAGTTGCGCGTAAAGCCAATTGGATGCCCGGATGATTTGGAATTGATGACTTACTGGCAGGCAACCACTCAATTAACTTTAAGTTGCTTTCCTCAAGTTTTTTACTGATCAGATTCTTTCCCATTTCCGATAGCAGGGGATAGATTTCTGGTTTAAAGCCGATCAAATCAATTAAAGTTCCGGCCATACCAAGGTCTTGCGGTGCTTTGTAGACGAGTAAGCGGGCATAATGAATTCCGGCTGCATCGGTGGAAGATAGGTCATATTGTATTTCCATATTCGTCATGGCTTCCGTGCCAATAGCTGCTGTTGCGCTGCAGTTGGTTGGCAACCAAGTCGTTCCGACGCCTTCAAGAGAAAAAACAGTGCCGGATGATACAGCGGCAGCTGAAACCGAAAACGACAAAGTCAGAAAAGTAAAAAGCAAAAATAAACTAAAAAAACAACGCTTTCTCATAGCGGGATACCTCCAATTGCTTAATCCAGAAATAAGGTTTGACCAGGAGCTAGGATATGGACAGGAATGGAAAAACGCAGCTCAACATCCTTTTTAAACGCTTCAGGATCTTGTGCAATCACTGGCCAGGTGTTGTAATGCATGGGGATGACATGTTTTGCATTCAGCATTTTAGCTGCTTCGGCCGCATCGGTCGGACCCATGGTGAAATTGTCGCCAATAGGCAGCAGGGCATAGTCGATAGACTCCAGACGCCCAAGCAGTTCCATATCGCCGAAAATTCCAGTGTCACCTGCAAAATAAATCGTTTTGCCGAAAAAGGTAACAATGAAGCCGCTGGCAAGCCCGCCTGAAATCCCAGAGCCATGCAACGCTGGCGTGAGGCGGACGGAACCGAAATCAAAGACGTGCTTGCCTCCGATGTGCATCGGGTGGATGCGGCAACCGGAGGATTCGCACAGATTTGCTAATTCAAAGGTAGCGATGATTTGAGCGTTGTTGTCTTTCGCTACCTCGATTGCATCGCCGAGATGATCGTGATGCCCGTGGCTTACGAAGATATAATGACACTTGATATTTTCCGGCTGTACAACTTGATGTGGATTATCGCGTAAAAATGGATCAAAGAGGAGTGAGTGGGTTGCTGAAGATAAGAGAAAACATGAGTGTCCCAAAAATTGAAGTTGCATATTGGACGCCTCCCTTAAAGCGATTTTTTGCATATTAGAGCAAGATATAATAAGTATAGCAGGAAAGGATGGAAAAAGAGCAGGAATTTTGCCGTTTATAACGAAAATTGATTTACATACAGTAGGACAGGGAGGTAGGCTTGTGAATTGCCGACGAAGCATATTTATTTTATTGATTTTGTTAAGCTTGCCTTCGCTCGCATTTGCGGCAACCTTTAAAGTGCAAGAAGGCGATACGGGAGAAAAAGTGGCGCTTATTCAAGAACGCCTGAAAGTCAATGCTTATTATGAAGGTGCAACGGATGGGCGTTTCAACTCTTCGGTTACGAAAGCTGTTAAGGCCTTTCAGCGTAAGAATGGATTAAAATCAGACGGTATAGTGGACGACAAGACGTATCAATTGTTGCAAAATACGCCGAAAGCAACGGGCGTAGGGCAAAAGGTGAGCGACAATGCAAGAAAATATATTGGTGTGCCGTATAAATTCGGCGGTACGACCGCTAAAGGATTTGACTGTTCCGGTTTAGTTCAGAAAGTTTTTCAGGAACAGGGCGTTAAGGTGCCTCGGGCAGCGGACGAGCAGTTTAAATATGGCAAAGCGGTTTTGCGTGCGTTGCTGCAGCCGGGGGATGTCGTTTTCTTTACCACCTATGAGAAAGGGGCGTCGCATTGCGGTATTTACATGGGAAGCAATAAATTTCTTCACGCGTCTTCAAGCAAAGGCGTTATGATCAGCGGACTCGACGAAACATATTGGAAGCCGCGTTATTTGGGTGCAAAGCGGTTCGTATAAAAAACAACCTGGAAATGCAAAAAAAGCATTTCCGGGTTGCTTTTGTATTTACAGTGTGTTATAGTTTATATAAATTAATAGTCGAATATGTAAAGGTGATGAACGGGAAGAGTAGACTAGTTTGTTTTTCAGAGAGCCGAGGGGTGGTGCGACTCGGTAAAGAGGCTAGTTGAAATACACCTGGGAACTGCAGGCCGAACGATAATTCCAGTAGGCCGTGCCGGAATGCCTCCGTTATAAAAGGCTAGAGTATCGGTCGTATGAGTTGCGTCCCGTACTTGAAGAGTGGCTTGCTATGGCAAGCAGGGTGGTACCGCGGGTTAAGTCTCCGTCCCTGTAGGGATGGGGGCTTTTTCTATTTTTATTTAAGTAGATAAAAAACAAAAAGATGATGGAGGGTATGAAAATGATTATTGTAATGAATGACAACGCGACGAAACAGGAAATGGAGCAGGTAGTGGACCGGTTAGAGGCCGTTGGACTTAAGGTTCATCTGTCTACTGGAGATAGCCGAACGATTATCGGAGTAATTGGCGAAAAAGGATTGATTGCAGAACAGCCGATAGAGGCTATGGCAGGTGTTGAAAAAACGGTAGCTGTGACCGAAAGTTATAAATTGGTGAGTCGGAGTTTTCATCAGGAAGACAGCATCGTCGATATTGACGGAGTGAAAATTGGCGGCGGTAATTTGGCTGTTATGGCGGGGCCGTGTGCGGTGGAAAGCATGGAGCAGTTGTTAGAGTCGGCGCGCGTTGTAAAAGCAGCTGGTGCACAATTCTTACGCGGAGGAGCATTCAAACCGCGCACTTCGCCTTACGCATTTCAAGGGTTAGAAGTGAAAGGGTTGGAAATGTTGGCGAAGGCTCGTGAGCTTACCGGTCTGAAGGTGGTAACGGAAGTTGTAGATGTGGAATCGGTTCCCGTAGTTGCCGAATATGCTGATATGTTGCAAATCGGTGCGCGCAATATGCAAAATTTCAAATTGTTAACGGCAGCCGGTAAAAGCAATAAGCCGGTACTTTTGAAACGCGGCTTGGCAGCGACGATAAATGAATGGTTGAATGCTGCAGAATACATTATGAGTGAAGGAAATTATAATGTGGTCTTTTGCGAACGCGGCATTCGTACTTATGAAGAATATACACGCAATACCCTCGATTTAAGCGCTGTTGCAGCGGTTAAGCAAATTAGTCATTTGCCGATCATTGTTGACCCAAGCCATGGGACCGGACGCTGGAAATTGGTCGGGCCAATGTCGAGAGCGGCAGTTGCTTGTGGAGCAGATGGTTTAATGATTGAAGTACATCCGAATCCGGCAATCGCACTGTCAGACGGAAAACAATCCTTGACCCCGGAAAATTTCTCCTTAGTGATGAAGGAAATTTCCGGAATTGCAAATTTGATGGGGATGAAGATGGCATGAACGCCCAAAAGATAGCCGTTGTTGGATTGGGATTGATTGGAGGATCACTGGCGCTTGCGTTACGTGACGCTTACCACAATTCAATTGAATTGTGCGGCGTGGATCAACGTGAAGCAGATGTAGCTGAGGCAATAAAAAGGCGGATTTTGGACTGGGGAACGGCGTCAGTCGTTGAAGCGGCCGCGTGGGCGGATATCATCTTTCTTTGTACGCCTGTTTTACAAATACCGGTTTTAGTTTCAATGATGGTGCCGCATCTTAGGCCTGGAACAATCATTAGCGATGTGGGAAGTACGAAGCAGTTAATCGCCGCTCAGATCCGAAGCTTGCTTCCGGATCATGCAGATTATGTTGCTGGACATCCAATGGCGGGGCGGGAAAGCAGTGGGTTTTGCGCAGGGGATAAAAATCTCTTTCGTGGTAAAAAATACATCCTGTTGCCGGAATATACGAGACAGCAGGACGCTCTATTGGTTATTGAAAAATTACTGAATGTGCTCGGAGCTGATATTGTATACATGGATGCGGTTACACATGACAAATGCGCTGCTGTCATCAGTCATGTTCCACATGTAGCGGCAGCAGCATTGGTTAACTTGCTGGAAGATGGCGAGACGGAAACCGCTAAACTGGCGGGTGGCGGCTTTAAGGATACTACACGGATTGCTTCTTCAAATGCCGATATGTGGTCGGATATTTGCTTGACGAATGGAGAGGCCATTATTGACTCGTTAGAAATTTTAAAACAAAAGCTGGACGACATGATTTATGCCATCCAGCGTCAGGATCGAGACGAAATTCATCAGTTCTTCAGCAATGCAAAACAAAAGCGGGATCAACTTGTTAACGAGTCACTCTTGACCAATTAGCGTTAATCAATTGCCCCATTAATTTTTTCCCTTCTAAATCCATGTGTAAGCCATCGACCGCGAAATGCGGCGGTAGATCGCCATCCGCATTCATGAAGAATGGTGCAATGTCGATGACATAACGTTGTTGACGTAGGAAAGCATTGACCAGTGCAAACTGTTCTTTCCATTCGGGTGATGTTTCTTCTTGAAAAACGCGGGCAATTGCGTCCGGGTTGATCGGAGGGAGAGTGAGGAAGATAGGGCGGATGCCATTGCGAATGCATTTGTCGCGAATGGTTGCTAAATCATGGATGACCTCCTCTGCGGGAACACCACCGCGCAGGCTGTTGGTCCCGCCCATGATGAGCAGAAATTGCGGATGAAAGGGCAGTACATCATGCTCGAAGCGATAGAGCATCGTCTCGCTGGTATCGCCGCTTTTACCTAAGTTAAGAGCGGTAAAGGAAAGATATTTTTGAAAACTGTACTCCATATCGGCGGGAGAGTAGGATACGGCTCCTCCGCCATGTGTGATGCTGTCGCCAAAGGTTGCCGCATAACGACCGTTTTGAAAATCGACAGTGTAAGCTTCTGCATCAGAATAAACGCCGACGGCATGACCGTTTTCATCTAAACCACGGACGCGCCAATAATAAGTTCCGGGTGAAATCCGGGGATTTTCATCATAACAGTCATAGCGACTTTGTACGATGGAAGTCCAGATGCGATGTTCTGAAGGGTACGTGCCGTTCGGATTTTCCGGAGGGTGGTCCGTCAATTCGAGTTCATATTGTGTAGCGCCCGGTATGGGAATCCATTCATAAACTGGGTAAATCGGCACAGGCAAATTGGCAGCGGCATAGCCGGTATTTGAGAGCGGGCGCAGTAAAAATGGCTGCAAATTATCGATATAAACTTCTTCTGCATCAGAAAAAACACCAATCGGATTACCGTTGAAGTCCAGACCGCGAACACGCCAATAGACCTTATCGCGAAAGAAACGCGAGATATCGAGACTGTGACCGTTTGAAAAAACATCGCGTGTAACAAGCAATTGAAAAAGGGAATGTTCCGTACCGTTTGGATTTTCCGGCGGAGCAGAAAGAAGTTCAAACTCATAATAAACCGCGCCGGCAACGGGGCTCCAGTTTAGCATAACCGTTGAAGGCGCCGGTGCTGAAGCAGGATAATGCAAAGTAGGGGCGGGTTTGAGATTTGCCTGTCTTAAGCTGGAGAATGCGACTGGTTCCGAATAGTCACCGAGTGGGTGATGCAGCAAACTATGCGCGGAGACGCGGATAAAAGCGCTCTCAGGAAATGAGTTGTCCAGTTGGATATTGTTTGACAGTGTACGATACCGGGTGATGCGCGTAGCATCAGATGGCAGCAACTGCCAGTGTTCACGTGAACCGCTGAAGACCTCAACCTCATAATAGGCCGGATAAGAGGGTTTTGACCAGGAAAAACAAAGTCGGTTTTGAAGACGTTCGACGGCTATGACGGGAGCATAGGCGCCGAAGCGGCTGCCCGAAGACAACTCAAATGCATATAGGGCGAGTAATAGGAATAAGACGATAGATATATATTTCCTCATGGAGGCTCCTTTAAGCATATCGTTATGAAAGTAGCACACTGTCACAATGATAGCATATCGGAGCTTTGTTTTCTATAATTATCCGCACTGAGCGGCGTTGACTGAGGGCTGAGCCGACTTTTGAACTTGACAAAAAAGAAGGTGATACGTTGCAGGGATTAAACCATCTTCGGTGCAAAATAGTTGTTCGTAATGCGATATCATCGATGGAAGGAGTTTTCGATTAAAGCCGCTACTAGCTGAGGTCGGCGTATGATTAGCGCCGACTTTTTTTATTGAAGAGAGAAACGAACGGACCGAAGGAAAATAAAGACGTTCGGTTTCTTCCCTATGATGACAAAGCAGTCCATTATTAGAAGCGTAGTCTGCCAGTGTTGCAGAGGAAGCGAAGGGAGGGCCGTGACGAATGTTAGGCGGCAGACTAAGGCTATGGCGGGCCTGATTGAAAGCGGTATGCAATTCATAAAAGGTTGCCGGGCCGAAAGTTGCATACAACAGGATTCCTTCGGGCGTCAAGTGACGAGAAAAGCCGGAAAAAGCCGCGTCGTAGTTGTTGAACCACTGAAAAGCAGCATTGGAAATGATTAAGTCAAATGTAGTGTTCAGCGTAAGGTTTTCACCGTCTTGTTTTTCGAAACGAACATTCTTTTCTCTTTGTAGGCTGGAAGCCTGAGCGAGCATGGTTTCTGAAATGTCAGTCGCTACAATGTCAGCGCTAGGGAAGGTTTTTGATAATAAACGGGTCAGATAGCCGGTGCCGCAGCCGATCTCTAGAATATGAGTAAAAGAGCGGCTAAGATTTTGCGTTTGCTGAAGAAGTAGCTGGGCCATTTTTTTTTGTACGATGGCATTTTCTTCGTAAGTTGTCGCAGCACGGCTGAAATTATGTGAAATTTTTTCTTTATCCAACATGACGATTACTCCCTTCAAATTGCCGAAAAATGGATTCGAGCAAGACTTGAAAATTATTTTCCTCGTTTAAAAAAGGTGCATGACTGGATGCAGGGAATGGGTGAAGCGTCGCGGCGGGCAGTTGTGCGGCAAGATAAGCAGCGGCTTCATAGGGACAAATTTGATCCTGCATGCCATGGATGATGTGACAGGAAATCTCGAGTTGTCCTAAGAGAGGGCGAAGATCCGTTGAGGCCAAATAATCAAGCCCCAAGAGGTGTGATTCAAGTTCGAGCGGTGATGGTTCAGCGGCTAACATAGAAAAATCGTCTAAACCGATTTGCCTACGAAAGCTGGCTATGGCAGTAGATGGGGTGCGCAATACCTGGCGTTTGAGCTGGCGCAGTGCGCTCGGTGATTGGCCGTGAGGGAAATCTGGTGCAGTTAGAAAACGAGGCGTGGTTCCGACCAAGATGAGACCGGCTACGTTATTGGGGTGACGAAACGCTGCTTCCAGTGCCAGCATGCCGCCGAGGGACCAACCGACCAGCACTGTTTTTTGCTTGTGCGATGCAAGAGAGCGTAGGAATTCATCGAAGGCGGCGCTGTCAGGCCAAGGGTGCTGAAGTGGAAAATGAGCATTTGGCGTGTGGCAGTAATCCGGCCAAATGTTGGAACTAAAGGACCAGCCTTGTAAATATACGATCTGCAAAGCGAACACCTCTCGTTAACTTAAAAATAATTATAGTTTACGTTGGTGGTTTAATATTACGGAAAATGAAATGCAAATGCAAGAAATATTGTGCGGGAACTGGATACGAAGACGACGTATTTGTGGAACAAAACGGAAAATGATGTTAAATAAAGAGGAAAATAACCTGGCAATGTAGTATGATATAAGCAGTGAAAATAAATAAAATAGAATACGATAAATTTAAGAAATTGGGGTGTTCGCATGGCTTACACTATATTGGTAGTCGATGATGTGGCTTTTAATCGTACTGTACTGAAAGCAGCGTTAAAAGATATGGAAGATGTCGTTTTTACTGATGCTGTAAATGGCGTTCAGGCTCTGGAAGTGATGGAGAGCGAAGAAATAAGTTTGGTGATTCTTGATTTAATGATGCCGGAAAAAAATGGCTTTGATGTCCTGAGGGAGATGCGCCAGGATCATCGTTTAAAGGACATTCCTGTTATTGTATATTCGGCTATGGACGAAATTGACAGTATTAGTGAAGCGTTGGCGCTCGGCGCGTATGATTATTTTACAAAGCCGTTGAAACCGAAGCAGATGAATGTAATTCTGCCGATGAAGGTTAAAAATGCCATTCAATTGTATGAACAGCAAAAGACCATTCAAGCGCTGAACGAAAAAATGAGTCTTGAAATGCTGCTTGCGAATGTGTTTCAGCAGTCGCTGTTGAAAGAAAGGCAAAGTTTTACGGTTGCGGACATGTACGGAAAATTTATTCCCTGCCATGAGGTGGGGGGGGATTTCTATGATTGTGTTGAATCCGGCGAGAATCTTTGGTTTATCATGGCGGACGTTTCAGGCTATGGCGTGGCCGCAGCCATGCTGTCTTCTATGCTGAAAGTGGAATTTCAACATTGTGTACAGCAGTTTCAATATCCGAATGATGTATTGCGTCATATCAATAATGTCTTTTGCAATTTAACGAAGAGTAATTATTGTCTGACTGCATTTGTCGGTCTCATCAAAGATAATACATTGTGGTATTCAAATGCAGGACAGTCGTATCCGGTATTTTATCAAGCAGAGAAAGATATGGCCCATATTTTGCAAGAAAGCAGCCACAGTATAGGTATGATTGAAGACGAAGAATATGAACTGCATCAATTGCCGATTGCGGCGGGTGATTTTGTCGTCACCTATACTGAGGGGCTGTTAGAGAATAAACTGGATCATGCAGGAGCGGATGAGGTATATGAAGAATTATCGCGCTGCGTAATTAACCGCAAACATCTGATTGCTGAACGGCCAACAGAATTTTTTGAAACGATATTCCAGTTGTTTGGGAATGGCGCGGATAAAAAGGCGAAAACGGATATGGCGATGATGCTTATTTGCGCGAAATGAGAAGAACGGGCTTGCATTGATAACAAACGGTGCGAGCCCGTTTGTTGCATGTGACATACATCATAGATTGCATATAACAGATCTGTTAAAGTAAGAAAAAAAGAGATGAGGAAGAAGCATGAAAATAAAACGCAAGATTGTTAAGATTGATGAAGTGCTTTGCAATGGCTGTGGCCAATGCGTTTCACCGTGTGCCGAAGGCGCAATCACGCTTGAGAATGGAAAAGCGAAGGTGTTGCGGGAAGAGTTATGTGATGGTGCAGGTTTTTGCCTTGGCGTATGTCCGACTGGCGCACTTACGCTCGAAGAGCGTGAAACGGAAAATTTTGATGAAGAGGCAGTTAAAGAGCACAAAGCTTCGCTTGCAAAAGAGGGGCTTGCGCCACATATCATGAGTTGCCATTGGTGCGGTAATTCGGAAATGATACAACCCTTGTTGCCAGTGAAGACGAAGGGTGACAGCACTTGGGTTTGTGTGAAATGTCTGCCGCAATTGATCCACGGTTAATCAAGGGATAAAAAACAGATCCTTTCAAGTATGAAAGAGATCTGTTTTTGTTTTGTCATTAAATATCGATTTGCCAAGGCGAGGACATTTTTGTATAGTATAGAGTAGTGTAAGTAAGAGATGAGGAGAGTGCCATGCATATCGTGTTAGTGGAGCCCGAAATCCAGGCAATACGGGAAATATTGCACGCCTTTGCGCTGCTACAGCAAGTCGGCTGCATTTGGTTAAGCCGCTGGGATTTTCTTTGGAAGACAGGTATCTTAAGAGAGCTGGACTGGATTACTGGCATTTAGTCGATGTCGTTTGTCATGAAAATTTTGCTTCTGTAGAGGCGGAATTGGCGGGGCATACCTTTTATTACGGTACGACGAAAACGACTCGTTCCTATAGTCAGATTGCCTATAAAGCGGATGATGTTTTGGTGTTTGGGAAAGAAACGGCTGGCTTGCCGGAGACGTTGCTTGCAGAAAACAGTGAGCGGTGCATCACAATTCCAATGCGAAAGGGCGCTCGATCTTTGAATTTGTCAAATTCGGTGGCGATCGTTCTTTATGAAGCGTTGCGGCAGACCGGCTTTTCCGGATGTTAAAGAGTGATCTTTAGTAAAGCGATAAAAGAGCATGATGATGCGCAGTATCTATATGGAGGGCTATAAAATGAACATTTATGACAAGACGCATGAATTAGTAAAAGCAATCAAGGATTCGCAGGAGTTCAAAACCTTTCAAGCGGCTAAAGACGAGATCGAATCAGATTCGAAGGCAAAAGAGATGGTAAAGAATTTTATCTCAAAGCATATGGAATTGGAATATGAGATGATGGCTGGAAAGCCTGAAGATAAAGAAAAAGCGGAAAAAATTCAACAAATGTATCAGCTCATTTTATTAAATAGTAAGGCGGCATCCTTTATGCAAGCATATATGACGTTGCAGCGGGTTGTTGCGGATGTGTATAAAATTTTAGGCGATTCGGTTGCCGAAGGAATGGATTTTTTTGATAAAAAATAAGATGAAAAATGACTTTGAAGCAGTTATCGCAAGTGAGCGCATTGCATATGAAGCGCCGCTAGCAGAGTATACCACGTTTAAAATCGGCGGTCCGGCAGAAGTGTTGGCTTTCCCGATTTCGGTAGAAGAAGTGGCGGCTTTGGTGCGCATTGCGGCCGCCTATGCGATGAAAATCACAGTTCTTGGGAATGGCTCGAATATTTTAGTGCGCGATAAAGGAATTCGCGGACTGGTCTTGAAATTTGGCGATGAAATGGCTCAAATACGACGCCAGGGAAATATTCTGATTGCTGGAGCTGGCACCGGCCTTGGGGATTTGGCTCGCTTTGCTGCGCAAGAAAAAATGACCGGTATGGAATTTTCGGTCGGTATTCCCGGTAGCGTTGGCGGTGCCGTGTTTATGAATGCAGGCGCATACAATGGAGAAATTAGTGCAGTGGTCGAAAGTGTAACCGCTGTTACAGTAGCTGGTGAAATTCAGAGGCTGTCGAGAGCGGAATTGGAATTTTCTTACCGGCATAGTGTTTTTCAAGAAAGTCATGCGATCGTCTGCGAAGTGGAATTAGCGTTGGCGGATGGCCAGGAAGAAATGATTTTGGCGCAGATGGGGGAATTTACTGAAAAAAGAGAGAGTAAACAACCTCTTGAAATGCCGAGCGCAGGAAGCACGTTCAAACGTCCGGAAGGTCATTTTGCGGGTACCTTGATTGAAGCGGCTGGCCTCAAGGGGCTTCGTTACGGCGGAGCGGAAGTGTCGACGAAACATGCCGGTTTTGTCGTGAATGCCGGCGGTGCGACGGCGGCTGATGTGCAGGCATTAATTAGAGAGGTACAGCACCGTGTTTTTGAACATGCTGGCGTAATGCTGCATCCGGAAGTGCGCATTATCGGAGATGAATAAAGCGGATACGAACAGGAATCCAAATGGGATTCCTGTTTTATGTCATAATGAGAAATAAGTGGAATAACGTAATCGATAAACTTAGGTGATGTGAAAGTAAGAATTGCTGGAAGATGAAATAGTCGGAATTGAAGGAATTTAGCGCGTTTTGGCGAATTGGTATCGAAAGAGTAACGCATGCAGTCGTTTATCTTATGGATAAAGGAGAAACATTATGCAGTTAACATTTTTAGGAGCCGCCAGAATGGTCACGGGATCTTCCTACCTGTTGGAAGTGGGCAGTCAAAAAATCTTGATCGATTGCGGCATGTTTCAGGGATCGAAAGCCGTTGTTGCTTTGAATCAACGCGATTTTGTCTTTAACCCGGGCGAATTGGATTGCGTGTTGTTAACGCATGCGCATATTGATCATAGTGGATTGTTGCCTAAATTGTGCAATTCAGGCTTTAAGGGGCCTATTTATGCGACAAAGGTTACCGCCGAGTTGTGCAGCATTCTTTTGCCGGACAGCGCTCATATTCAAGAATTTGATGCAGAAATTTTTAATCGTAAAGGCGTTCGGGCGGGGCGGGTGCCAATGGAGCCGTTATACACAATTGACGATGCGTACCTTTGTTTGCAGCAGTTTTCTTCGGTCGCCTACGCAACGGAGGTTGTACTGTCGGATAAGGTCAGTGTGAAGTTCTTTGATGCCGGACATATCTTAGGTTCGTCCTTGCTAGAGGTTAGCGTGACAGAAGATGGCAAGAGTACGAAACTGGTTTTTTCCGGAGATTTAGGACAGTCCAATCAGCCTTTGATCAAAAATCCGACCGTATTGACGGAAGCGGATTACGTCATTGTCGAATCGACATACGGCAATCGCCGTCATAGCCATTATGACAAGGAAGAAGCGCTGGGGGAAATTATCAAAGAGACAGCGGCGCGGGGCGGAAATATTATTATCCCGTCTTTTGCAGTGGGACGTACCCAAACGATTTTATATTATCTGCACAAGCTTCTCAAAGCAGGTAAGATTCCAGATTTACCTGTTGTGATCGATAGTCCTTTGGCAATATCGGCGACAGATATCTTCATGCATAATATTCAAGATTATGATGCTGAGGCACTCGGCATGATGCGTGAAGACCAGGAAAGTCCGTTGTATTTGCCTAAATTACGCTTTACCAAGACTTCGGATGAATCGAAGGCGCTGAATGATCTCAACGAATCCGCAATCATCATTTCTGCTAGCGGCATGGCAGATGCCGGGCGGATTCTGCACCATTTAAAACATAATTTGTGGCGTCCGGAATCGAGTGTGTTGTTTGTCGGTTACCAGGCGCAAGGCAGCTTGGGGCGTCGACTGATTGAAGGCGCGAAAAAAGTTAAGTTGTTAGGTGAGGAGATCAGCGTGAAAGCGGAGGTGCATAACCTTGATGGTTTTTCTGCTCATGCTGATCAGGAACAATTGCTCGAGTGGTTAGGGCATTTTAAAGGCAAACCGGCTTGCGTCTTTTTAGTGCATGGTGAAGTGGATATGGCGGAGCCGTTTGCGCTATTGCTTAAAGAAAAACTGGGCATGCAGACTTATATTCCTCATTTTTCTGATGCGGCCCATATTGCAGGGCGAAACTGGGAAATTGAAGAAAGCGGCATCGTCGTTCTTGATCCTGCACAGCGCCAATTGCAAGAATATCTTGAAACGGTGGAACGGGAGTATCAGCAATACCGCCGCCAATTAGAGCAAGCGGTTGCTTCTGACAAACAAAAGATGCCGGAAATTCTACGGCGGCTGGAAAAATTGCAGAGTTATATGCGAAAAACTTTGAACGCAGTTTGATACTAGCTATTGACAGGGCGAGTGCCTTATACTATAGTAGCTTTATGCATAGACGGAGAGGATGCCGAGAAGCATCCTTTCTTTAATTTGGCTTGGAGGATGAAGGATGAAACGTCAGGACCTAAGAAATATAGCAATTATTGCTCACGTTGACCATGGTAAAACTACATTGGTGGATGCCATGCTTCGCCAGAGTAATGTTTTTAGAGCTAATGAACAATTGACGGAACGGGTTATGGACTCAAACGACCTGGAACGTGAACGCGGCATCACGATTTTGGCAAAAAATACTGCAATCATGCATGAAGGCGTTAAGATCAATATCGTTGACACCCCGGGACATGCTGACTTCGGCGGCGAAGTGGAACGAGTTTTGAACATGGTAGACGGTGCGCTGTTGCTGGTAGACGCTTTTGAAGGTCCAATGCCGCAGACAAAATACGTTTTGCGTAAGGCTCTCGAACAGAAATTGAAGGTTGTTGTTGTTGTCAATAAGATCGACCGTCCGGATGAACGGGCTATCGAAGTTGTTGACGAAGTGTTAGAGCTGTTTATTGAGCTGGGAGCGGACGACGAGCAACTCGAGTTCCCTGTTATTTATGCGGCTGCTCGTGCTGGCGTTGCAAAAATGGATATGAAGGATGAAGCAGTCAACTTAGAGCCGATCTTCAAAGTGTTGCTGGAAGAAATTCCGGCGCCGGAATGCGACGAGGACGGAGCTTTGCAAATGATGGTTACTACGCTTGAATATGACGATTATGTTGGCCGCGTAGCCCTAGGACGTATTATGCGCGGCACAATCAATGCGGGACAACAAGTCGTTACGATTAAAGGCGAAGTTCAGGCGAAGGGGAAACTTGGTCGTCTTTATACCTATGAAGGTTTGAAACGCGTAGAGACTGAATCGGCTAAGGCAGGCGACATCATTGCCCTGACCGGCTTGGCGGATGTCAGCATCGGCGATACCATTGCCGATCCGCTGCAACCGGAAGCTCTGCCGTCGATTCATATCGATGAGCCGACGTTGTCAATGGTTTTCAGTGTTAACACGAGTCCGTTTGCCGGTACGGAAGGCGACTTTGTTACGTCGCGCCATTTGCGCAACCGTCTCTTCAAAGAAGTGGAAACGAACGTCAGTTTGCGTGTTTCTGAGACTGACAGTGCCGATGCATTTGAGGTTTCAGGCCGTGGTGAGTTGCACCTGTCAATTCTGATTGAAACAATGCGTCGTGAGGGCTTTGAATTCCAAGTCGGCAAACCGGAGGTTGTTTATAAGATGATCGACGGCGAGCGTAATGAACCGCTCGAGCATCTGACAATCGACGTGCCGCAGGAGTTTATGGGCGCGGTCATGGAAGCGCTGGGTGTGCGTAAAGCTGAATTGATCAATATGATTGAGCTGGCAGGATATTTGCGCATGGAGTTTATCATTCCGGCGCGCGGCTTAATCGGTTTCCGTTCGGAATTCCTGACGAATACTAAAGGAACGGGTATCATGAACCATGTTTTCCATGGTTATGCACCGTTCAAGGGTGCAATCCAAGGCCGTACGCGCGGCGTATTGGTGGCGTCGGAACAAGGTGAAACCTGCGCGTACGGCATTTACGGCCTGCAGGATCGCGGCATTATGTTTGTTTCGCCGGTTCAACCGGTATACCAAGGGATGATTGTTGGCGAAAGCACGCGCGATATCGACATGGATGTGAATCCGTGCAAGAAAAAGCAGGTATCCAACATGCGTACAAGCGGCACCGACGAGGCGTTGCGCCTGGTTGCTCCGCGCTTGCTGTCACTGGAACAGGCTCTCGAATACATCAATAAGGATGAGCTTGTCGAAGTAACGCCGCAAAGCATCCGTTTGCGCAAAGCTACGCTGGATAAGCATCAACGTGGTCGTGAACGTAAAAACGCGTAGTGATGAAGAATTTTTGGCGCTTTTGCAGGAAAAATGAAATGCTTGGCGAATGCATACCAAAAGTAGTCATTTTATGACTTTGGAGGGCGAAAGACGTGGCAGTCGGATTGATTGATAAGTTAACTAACTTTTTAATGCCGATGGACGAAGTGCCGGAGCATGAAACAAGAGAAGAGCCGGAGGCGAATGAATTAGCTGCTTTGCGCGCAAAGAAAGCGACTCATTTGAAGGTTCATACTCAGGATCAGTCTGTGCTTAGGGTTTTAGTAGCCACGCCACAGCGTTATGATGATGTGCAGTTGTATGCGGATCAGTTGAAAGCGAAAGCCGCCTTAGTCATTAATTTTGAATGCGTAGAGCCAGCGGTTCAACGTTCGATTATTGACTTCCTTAATGGTGTTTGTTATGTGACGAACGGAAATGTGCAGCGAGTATCCGATACGATACTCGTGTATACACCGGATCAGGTAGATATAAATAAAGAGTTATTCGCATATTCTGTGCCTGCTTATACTAAGGCGATTCGCTAGGCGATACAGGTAAACCCCCACGTTAAACGTGGGGGTTTTTGCTTTAATAAATCGCGTGTCAATTGACTTTCGCTAATACGTCTGAGAGATGGTTTAATAAGGTGTCGATATCTTCTTCTGTGATGATGAGCGGCGGTTGGAAAGCAAGAACGTTGCGGTCGGGGCCGTTTTTCCCGATTAAGACGCCGCGATCTTTTAATTCTTCTAAAATTAGATCTGCTTGGACACTGGCGGGACTGCCGTCAGATAACACCAATTCCGCTCCGAGCATTAGGCCAAGACCACGGACATCGCCGATCAGGGAATGTTTTGCTTGCAGTTCGAGCAGTCCTTGACGTAGCTTGGCGCCAAGTTTGGCGGCGCGTTCGACAAGCTTGTTATCATCGATGTATTGCAACGTCGCCAAAGCTGCACTGGCGGTGACTGGATTGCCGCCAAGCGTAGATGCGCCGGGGCGCGTGTATACATCGGCGATTTCGGGTCGTGCGATAAATGCGCCAACGGGTGCTCCATTGCCGAGCGCCTTAGCTAGCGTCATAATATCAGGCTCGATGGTATAGTATTCACTGGCAAACAAGTGGCCTGTCCGCCCAAATCCCGTTTGCACCTCATCCATGATCAAGAGAATTCCATAATGATCGAGGACTTCCTTGAGGCGCTTAAAGTAACCTTGCGGAGGCGTAATGATGCCGCCATTGCCTTGAATCGGTTCAGTAAACATGGCCGCTACCTGGCCGGAAGTTGCTGTCTTTATAACTGCCTCTACTTCATGAACGCAGGCAAAATCGCATTCCGGATATTTTTTGTGGCAAGGGCAGCGATAGCAGTAAGGATTTGGCGCCATGGAAATCCCTCCGACCGGAGCGGGATCGGTACGCCAAAAACTGAGCCCGGTCAGGCTCATCCCCAACTTGGTTCGACCATGCAGGCCTTGGCGTAGCGTAATGAATTCTGATTTTCCGGTATAGAGAGTAGCCAGTAACGCAGCGCCTTCGTTCGCTTCACTGCCGCTGGCGCAAAAGAAGGATTTTTGCAAACTGCCGGGCGTAATATGTGCGAGACGTTCTGCTAAGTTGACGATAGGTTCGGTAAGATAAATGGTACAGGTATGCTGCAATGTGTTTGCCTGGTCGCAAATTGCTTTACTGATAACCGGGTTACAATGTCCACAGTTCATTACGGAGACGCCGGCAAAGCAGTCGAGATAGCGCTTGCCTGTCTGGTCGAATAGATATTGCATTTCACCGCGCACCAATTGCATTGGTGAGGAATAAAAATGATAGGTGCAAGGAATCATATATTCTTTTTTCTTGCGGATAATTTCGGCAGGCCCCAGATAGGAAGTGGTCATGTTTTCATCGCCTTTCTTATGATTATCGGGAAGTGCGGTAGCGCATAACGCCGATGCCAAGCTCTGAAGGACTGACGGATATCAGTTGTTCCAGGCGCTGCGCCGAATCTTCAGCAGCCGTTGCAGTCGGGGCAGCGATGCCGTCTAACTCCTGACGATACAGCGCGGTGACCGCGGCGACCGTATCGACGGTATAATGCTGGCACTCAAGGCGTAAACTGCGCAGTGCGGTAAAATTGGAGAGCAATGGGAACAGGCACAGATCTTTAGCGAGCAAGATATGATTACGCCCATACTGATCAATGACCAACGGGTGCTTTTGCCCAGCAGTATCAAGCAGTGCAAAGGAAGTTGTATTCAAAATAGCATCATTTCCCGCCGTGGCTGAAAGACCGAGAACCGCGTTAGGAACGCAATGATCCATGACCATCGTTTCGAGTGGGCCGTGGACAATCAATTCGAGCGGCAGGGTGCTGTTTTTTGCTACGGCAAAAATCTGTTCTTGCGTAGCTTCCAACGAAAGGGTGGACTGGGCGACGCGAAGACTGGATAACCAATCAATTGTTGCCGAGTTAAAGACGTTAAAGGAATAATCGGTGTAGACTGGCAGGTCAGCGAATTGCTTAGCCAAACGAAGTGCGCCCAGATTGCTTACCATAACCCCGGCAGGGCGCAGGACAGCCAACTCGGTCAGGAAGGGCTCCAATTCGCTGCATTCGCGCTCCATCGTGATTCGCGGTGTCATGACGATGACCTTCGCATGATACTGCGACGCCGTTTCAATGGCCTTGCCTATCTCTTTGAGAGACCAAGGATTGTGCGGTTTAAAACTGTCGCCTCCGATATAAATGACGTTGGCTCCGTTTTGACAGGCTGCGGTCAAGGATGCCAAATCACTGACGCGCACGCTTAGCTCGGGGTTGTTTTTGTTGCTTGAAACGACCGGTAAAGTAGGCGTCGCTGCAGGAAGGCCAGGTTCACGAACGGCTTGACTGAAGAAACGTGGTTCGCGTTGGCCGCTATAGCCGATGGCTTCAGCTCCAGGCGCGGAGATGGCATAACAGGTGGAAAAATCACGGTTGCGATTTTCAAATAGATCCTGCCAGTCCGTTGGATCGTAATAATAACCAGTTGGATCTGCAAGGTAGCGATCGATTGCCCGGCGATATACGGAAACGATGCGTTTGACAAAATCAGCGGTGCGCATGCGGCCTTCAATTTTAAAGGAACATACGCCGGATTGGATCAATTCAGGCAGGTGGCGATACATGCACATATCTTTGAGAGCCAGCTTATATGGGCCAGGATCTTGCTCGCCTAATACAGCTCCAGTTTTAGCGTCGACAAGTTCATAGGGCCAGCGGCAGGTCTTCAGACAACGTCCCCGGTTGGAACTTTGCCCAAAAACAATTCCTGAATGGAGGCATTGACCGCTATGTGCGATGCACATGTCGCCATGGATAAAGTACTCAATTTCAATGCCGGTGCGTTCCTTTAAAAGCGCCAATTGCGCTAAAGACATTTCACGATTCGTGACGACACGTGTGATGCCGTTTTCCTGAAGGGTGCGAACGGCGTGTTCGTTGTGTGTATTCATCATGACGGAAGCATGAAGGGGAACGGTAAGACCAATTTCCTTGGCCAAAGCGAGGACGGAAAGATCTTGCACGATCAATGCATCCGGCTGTAGTTCATTCAGTAGTTGTAAATATTCTTTTAATAAAGGCAGTTCGCTTTCATTAATCAGATTGTTTACTGTAATATAGAGGCGAACATCGTGTGCATGCGCGTAGGCGATCGCTTTTGCTAGACCGGCGTCGTCAAAATTGGCATCGGAACGGTGAAGGCGCATATTAAAACGCTTTCCGCCAAGATAGACGGCATCAGCCCCGGCTTCGACTGCGGCGACAAGGACTTCCTGACTGCCGACTGGCGCTAAAAGTTCAACGGATTGACGGTTTAAAATCATGATATCATCATCTCCAACTAGTCTATAATTTCTTTTGCTTGCGTTAGTAAAGCGGCGGGAAGGTTAATGCCTAAGTTCGTCGCACTGAAACGGTTTAAAATAATGTCGGGGTTTTCGACCTGTGAAATCGAAATTGAGCCGATTGCTGTACCGCTTAGTACGGCGGCGGCTTTTTCTGCACAGGTAATCCCGAGGCGAAAGTGATTTGCGGTTAAAGCGGCAAGCGCACCGGCTGCAACATTAGGGGGGTGCGAAGCAATGACCGGCAAGTTGACGCTATCGGTGTAATATACAATACTGGCAAAATTATCTTCAGCGGCCCGGCCAATCGGCAGAAAAAGCGCATCGATGTTTTCTGGCAGCAAATCCGGCAGTAAAGAGAGGTCGGCTGGATTTTCAAACGGAATTTCCTGCCAGGAGAACGGGAGTTCTAATGCGCGAAAGCCAGCAACTTCAAGAAGTGCATTGGCGTCATGGCGATGATACAAACAGCCGATGGAACGGGCGTCAGGCAAGAGGCGACGAATAAAGTTTATCTTTTCGGCGGCGGCTACGCGACCGGCTACGCCAGTCGCCCAGCCGCCGGGCTGTGTTAGGCTGTTTGCGAGACCTGCACCTACAGGGTCGAATACAGGTGTGAAGACAACCGGTATCTGAGGCGCGTGTTGAATGGCGGCTAATGCGGCAGGCGTGCTGCAAGCAAAAATCATTTCTACCGCGGACTCTTTGAGCTTTCGTGCGAGGGCGGGCAATTCCTGTTCATTGCCGTCCGCATTGTAATAGAAAAATTCGGCGGCGATATTTTTTTCGGAGAGACCGGTTTTAAAACCTTGTACAGCTTCATCTAAATATTGAGTCAACTGCAAAATGCCGATTCGATGCAAAATAAACACTCCTTTTACTGCAACAGAGGTTAGGATATTCACTGCGGAAAATCCTGGTTTGCAAGTTGTTTTACGTTGTTAAATTATACAAGGTTTTGCCGAATAATGCGAGGGGCGTAAAGAAAAACTTGAAGCGAAGAGAGTGACGCTGTAGTATACTAAGAGAATATGATTTGTTTAAAGCCAGTACGGTTAAAGTGAAAGGCGAGTGAAACATAGATTCATGTCGAATTGTCAGCAACAAGAACAGTTTGTGCATTTGCACGTGCATACAGAATATAGCCTTTTAGACGGAGCGAGTCGGATCAGTGATTTGCTGGCACGAGCCAAGGAACTTGCTATGCCGGCATTGGCGATCACCGATCATGGTTCTATGTATGGCGTGATTGATTTCTACAAGCAAGCGCGTAAGCATGGCATCAAGCCAATTATTGGCTGTGAGGTTTATGTCGCGCCGCGTTCGCGCACAGAACGAAGCATGGTGGAAGGCGATGCCTACTATCATTTAGTGCTGTTGGCGGAAAATCAAATGGGCTATCGTAATTTATTGGAACTGATTTCACGCGCGAATAAAGAAGGTTTTTATTATAAACCACGCGTTGACCGTGAGTTATTAAGAAAGTACAGCAGCGGCTTGATCTGTTTGAGCGCCTGCATTGCCGGCGAAGTTCCGGCATTGATATTAAAAGGCGATGTTCCAGGTGCGGAAAAACTCGCATCGGAGTATAGAGATATTTTTGGTCAAGATAACTTTTATTTAGAACTGCAAGATCATGGGATACCCGAACAGCGTCAAGTGAACCGGATCTTAATCGAAATGAGCAAGAAGTTGAATATTGGCCTTGTTGCGACAAATGATCTTCATTATGTAAAAAAAAGCGACAGTGAGAGCCATGATGTTTTGTTATGCATTCAAATGGGGAAAACCGTTGATGACCCCGCTAGAATGCGTTTTTCCAGCAGCGAATTTTATCTGAAAAGCCGGGCTGAAATGCAACAGCTTTTTCAAACTGTTCCTGAAGCGTTGGATAACACAGTGCGAATTGCTGAGCGCTGCCAGGTCGAAATTGAGTTTGGGCATTTGTACTTGCCGGAGTTTCCTGTTCCGGAGTCTTTTACTGCGGATGAATATCTGGCGCATCTATGTACAGAAGCGATTGAAAAGCGTTTTGCGGCAGACAGCCCAGAAATCAGGGAACGGCTTCGCTTTGAATTGGATGTTATTTATCGAATGGGCTATTCCGGATATTTTCTTATTGTCTGGGATTTTATCAATTTTGCCCGCAAACAGAAAATACCGGTCGGGCCGGGCAGAGGGTCGGCGGCCGGCAGTATTGTGGCATATTTGCTTCGTATCACGGACATTGATCCTTTGAAATATGGATTGCTGTTTGAAAGGTTTTTGAATCCGGAACGGGTAACGATGCCGGATATTGATATTGACTTTTGCTATGAACGACGTGCAAAGGTCATTGAGTATGTAGTCGAACGTTATGGTGAAGATCGCGTTGCGCAAATCATCACATTTGGTACGATGGCTGCGAAGGCGGCAATTCGCGATGTGGGCCGAGCGCTTAATCTATCCTATGGCGAAGTGGATCGGATTGCAAAAATGATTCCCAATGAACTAGGGATAACGCTGAAAAAAGCGTTGGAAAACAATAATGAATTGCGGCAGGCTTATCAAAATGAAGAGGCGGTCAAACGTTTAATTGATTTTGCAATGGCGATGGAAGGCCTGCCGCGTCATGCTTCGACGCATGCCGCTGGCGTAGTGATTTCGAAGGAACCGCTGACGCATTATGTGCCGTTGCAGAATTCGGCGGAAGGCTTTCAAACAACACAATATGATAAGGATAGGGTCGAAGAGATTGGTCTGTTGAAGATGGATCTTCTGGGGTTACGCACCTTGACGGTTATTGGTGATGCCATCGAATTAGTGCGCCAGAACCGCCACATTGAAATCGACTTAGAGGCGATTCCGATGGAAGATGAGGCCGCCTGCGCAATGTTGACCAAAGGGGAAACTGCGGGCGTTTTTCAGTTGGAATCGTCGGGTATGACGAATCTTGTCAAGGAACTTCAGCCGGAGCGGTTTGCCGACCTGATTCCGCTGGTGGCTTTGTATCGACCGGGACCGCTTGGCAGCGGCATGGTTTCTGATTTTATTAATGGCCGGCATGGGCGAAAAACAGTGACATATATTCATCCGGTTTTGGAACCGATTTTAAAGGATACCTTCGGCGTTATTTTGTATCAGGAGCAGGTTATGCAGATTGCATCCGTTATGGCGGGTTTTTCGCTTGGGCAGGCGGATCTTCTGCGACGTGCGATGGGAAAGAAGAAACACGATGTTCTGGACGCGCAGCGCGCGACCTTCATCAACGGCGCTGCGGCGAAAGGAATCGACGGCGATACGGCGAAAGAAATCTTTGACCTGATGGCGCATTTTGCAGATTATGGTTTTAATAAATCGCATAGTGCGGCGTATGCGTTAGTTGCGTATCAGACGGCATATTTAAAAGCACACTATCCGCAGGAGTTCATGGCAGCATTGATGTCGAGCGTCATGGGCGACAATGATAAGGTGGGCTGGTATATTAATGAATGCCGTCGGATGGGGATTGCTGTTCTGCCGCCAGACGTCAATGCAAGTCGGCGCAGTTTTACCGTTGATAACGACGTTATCCGTTTCGGCCTGGCTGCTGTAAAAAACGTTGGCGATGGCGCAATCGAGACTTTGGTAACGGCGCGTCTTGCAGATGGGAAATTCACTTCACTGGTTGATTTTTGCAGTCGGGTCGACATGCGTCAAGTCAATAAACGAGTCATGGAAAGTTTAATTAAATGCGGCGCATTTGATTCGATTGGTGCGAAACGTTCACAACTGCTGGCGATTATGGAACGGGCTGTCGATGTTGCGGCGGGGCAACATCGTGAACGGCAGAGCGGACAGATCGGTTTGTTCGGTGAAGAAACGTTGAAAGAGATATCGGAGGTGGACTTGCCGGATATTGAAGAAAGTCCGCAACAGCAACTTTTGCTTTGGGAAAAAGAAATGACAGGATTTTATGTGACGGGACATCCCCTGGATGCTTATCGCGAGCAATTGTCGGCGTGCAAATCGATTGGCGAACTGGTCAGTGAAGAGGATTGGGACGGCCGTGAAGTCAAGTTAGCGGGCATTGTTGTGACGGCTAAACGGATATCTACGAAAAATGGCAGCATGATGTGTTTTCTTACGCTGGAAGATTTTACTGGGCCGGTTGAAGTGGTTGTTTTTCCACGAATATTTGAACGTTGCAATCATTTTTTGACGCCTGATGCGGTGATTCAGGTTAAGGGAAAAGTGAATGCTAACGATGAAGGGTGTAAAGTCTTAGCGGACGAAATTCGTGAACTGACCAATTCAGGAAGTGAGATTAGAATTAAGATTAAAGCGGAGCATGAGGCTCCGGAAACAATGAACCGATTAAAGAATATTTTGCAGAGCCATGTCGGTGAAACGGTAGTTTATTTGCATTTGCTGGGGAGTCGGAAAATCATTAAAGCGGACAGCCGCTTTTGGCTGAAACCGACCGAAGTTGCGATCCGCGAAGTAGAAGCGTTGCTTGGCGCAGGCGCTCTTACGCTGATTTAACATACGGATTAATGCGGCCTGGAACGAAAATGCCGCTGATTTTTTGGAAACTGAAGTTTTATAGCAGGAATACGTTGCCAGGTGGAGAAAATGCACTAAATAAAGAATGTGCGAACTAGGGAAGCATGAATAAATATAATGTGTGACATCGGGAGGCTTATATGTGGACAGTTATATATATTGCAACAAATAGAGCACAGGGCGAGCGAATCAAAAATGTTTTGTGCGAGGAGGGAATTCTGGCAAATATGAGGCCGGCAAGTGTTTCGGCGGCTACCGGTGACGGAATTTATGAGATTCTGGTTTTGGAATCGGAAGCGGATGAGGCACATGCCATCATATGCCAGCATGCCATAAGATAACCTACCTGTACGTTGAGAACCCGATATCATTATTGAGGGGGAAAACAAATGGGAAACAAAAAAACGAAAATCATATGCACAGTAGGGCCAAGTACGGAAAAACCGGGTGTGCTGGATGCTATGCTGGAAGCAGGAATGAACGTTTGTCGGTTGAATTTTTCCCATGGCTCCCATGAGACTCACACGAAAAATATAGCCCTTGTCCGCGAGGTCAGTCAGCGCGTCGGAAAACCGGTGGCACTACTCCTTGATACTAAAGGACCGGAAATGCGTCTGGGCAAGTTTGTGGATGGCAAGGTTATATTGGAACAGGGGAATCAGTTTGTTATTACAAGCAAAGAAGTCATGGGGACGGCTTCTTTGGCATCGGTTAACTATACGGGCCTTCCGAAGGAAGTTGCGGTCGGACAACGTTTATTGCTGGCGGACGGCTTGGTGTCGCTTTATATTGAAAACATTCAAGGGGACGAAATTTTTACAAGAGTCGAAAATAGCGGTGAAATCAGCGATCGCAAGAGAGTCGCTGCACCCGGGGCCAGTTTAAAGATGCCGTTCTTGTCAGAACAGGATAAGGCGGATATTTTATTTGGCGTGAGTCAGGATATGGATTTCATTGCAGCGTCTTTTGTTCAACGGGCGGCTGATATTCTTTCCATTCGCAAGGTGTTGGAAGATGCAAATGCGGAAATGATGATTATTGCTAAAATTGAAAATGCCGAGGGTGTAAAGAATATAGAAGAGATTCTTAAAGTGGCTGACGGCGTAATGGTTGCGCGTGGCGACTTGGGAGTCGAGATTCCAACAGAGGAAGTTCCGCTTGTACAAAAGAAATTGATTGAGAGATGTAATAAAGCGGGCAAACCGGTTATTACGGCGACGCAAATGCTGGAGTCGATGATGCAGAACCCACGGCCAACGCGTGCGGAAGCGAGTGATGTTGCAAACGCAATTATGGATGGAACGGATTGCATCATGCTAAGCGGTGAAACGGCATCCGGGCAATATCCGGTCGAAGCCGTGAAGATGATGGCTGTAATAGCAGCCCGCACGGAAGAAGCGCTGCTGTACAAGGACATGCTGATGTCGCGCGGTGTAGGCGTACAACGAACGACAACAGAAGCAATCAGCCATGCTACGGTGCAAATTGCACATGAACTGAATGCTGCGGCAGTCATTACCGCAACGGAACATGGTTATACGGCGCGCATGATATCAAAGTATCGTCCGCAAGCGCATATCGTCGCAGTTACGCCGAATGAAAGAGCTTTGCGCCGGATGATGTTGTTTTGGGGCGTGCAGCCGGTTTTAGGCGTTAGTTCTAAAAATTCGGATGAAATGGTTGGCTTTGCCGTGACTCGTTCATTGCAAGCCGGCTTGGTCAAAGAAGGCGACTTGGTCGTCATTACCGCAGGCGTTCCTGTGGGAATGTCAGGGACAACGAATATGATTCGGGTGCATATCGTTGGAAATATTCTTTTGCGCGGCATGGGGATTGGGCAAAAGGCCGTAACGGGCAAGGTTTGTGTGGTTCATTCATTCAAGGATTTAGAAAAAAAATTCAAGCATGGTGATGTACTGGCAATTGACAGCGTAGACGAAGATTCAGCTCCCTATGCGGCAAAGGCATCAGCGATTATTGCAGCCGAAGGAGGTTTGACATCGCATGCTGCCGTAGTCGGAATCAGTCTTGGGTTTCCGGTCATTGTTGGCGTCGACGGCGTAACGGAACGCTTGACCGACGGCATGCTGGTCACCGTTGATGCTGCTCGAGGTATTATTTACCACGGAGAAATTAACGCCCGATAAAATGGAGGCTATAAAATTGGAAGCCAGTGAATGTTGGAGTATCGGGGGAGGGCTGGGACTCTTAGTTCTAGCCCTTTGGCGTTGGAAGGCCAATGCGTGGCAACGGCGTTATCGTCGCTTGGGATGCCGGATTGACGAATGGGGCGGAAGAAAAACAGCGGATCAACTGGAAGCACGTCGTTTATTAAAAAAACTTCATAAGTGGCTACTGGCAAGTATCGAAGCGGGAGACGAAGCGGGAGCATACCGATTGTTGGAACTTTTAAAGCAGGCCTATGGCGAAGGGGTTTATTCGTTATACGAGTTTTCTCGTTTAGCGGGTATATTTGTTCGTGTTTTGCAACGTGAAGACATGCGAGCGATTGGCGTGATTACTGTCGAAGCTTTTACGCCGCTAGTTCGGCGGGCCCCGTTGGAAGAGCTGGGACAGGCGGCGGATCAGCTGGGTTTGATTGGCGTATTGGCATTGCGCTATCGACAACCGTTTCTCGCGGATAAAGTACTTGTAGAATTGCAGCGAGTAATGGATCGATTGACTTCTCAGCCTGCAAAAGAGGGAAGCGTGGCGTTGTTGAGGGCTATCCGCGTCATTGGTACGATGTGTTTGCGACGTAAGAATATGGAGTTATTCCAAGCGCTTGTTCGCGATATGCAGGAACGGATGATTCTGTTGACGCAGAACGAAATGAGTATTCGTGAAAGCTGGATGCAGGTTGTTTTATTTTGGTTGCACAGAACGGCCCGACAAAATCAATTGGATGCGGCTCGATTGCTTTGTCTAGTGCTGGAGGAATTTTGGCAAAGTGAGAATCTGATAATCGAGGCTAAAAGCAGGGAGTGGTTGCAAGATGCTATAGCGACGGCTGCTACGGCATGTTTTAATCCGCATTCGCAGATTGATCAGCTTATTATAGCGGCGCTGACAAAAAGTGTTGCTGCTCAGAGTGATGTCCTGCTTTGGAGAAGTTTAGTGCGTGAAGTGAAAAGACTGGCAGTGTTTGCCGCAATGCGCCATGGTACTGCGCGGGCGATGCAACTGTGGCTGCCGGTGCTCGAGTTTGCGCGCAAATGTTTACGCGCGCAAATGCGTACAGGCGTACAGGAAAATGAATTGCGGCATAATGTGATTATCTATGTTTTGCAAGAAATGGAAGCGTATATTTCCTTGTTGGCGCGTAACGACATGCAAAAAACGCCGCTCGATTTTTTGAAGCAAATGCATCTTATTTGGGACGAAGATGCTTCAGGACCGCAACGACGTAAAAGCATACAGGCGTTTTGTCAGTTAGTGGCGCTTCGCTGGCTGGAAAACAAACGTCGAGCGAAGCGTTACAGCGAAGGCGAAACTTGGCTGGAAGAACTGGCGCTGACGCCCGACTTATTATACTCTTTTGGCATTAAAGCTTCTTACCGTGCGAAGTCTTCCCCAGCAATAAGAAGTTAATGACCGGCAGGTGACTGCCGGTTTTTTCAATTAGATAAGCGATAATGAAGCTGGTTACTAATACGCTAAGATAAAAAAATGGTGCAAAGCAGTCGGTCAGCGGCAGCTGATGTTCTTCCCAGAATTTCCAAAGGTAAAACATAGCAAAGGGGTGGAATAAATAGATGAAATAAGAATGCTTACCTCCGTTTGATAATAAACGGTTCAAAAGGGTAAACAGGCGATTGGCGTGGGAAAATTCGCTGAATAAAAAAAGACAGGAGGTCATGGTGTAAATAATGCCGAGAGGACTGAGCTGATGCACAGTGTCGACAGCTTCAACGATTAAATAATTTTTGTAAAAGAGTAGATAATAATAATGCGTGAGCAGCAGGATGATTGAAACGGCATAGCTTAAGCGAATAGCAAAGCGATATTGTCGAAGCATGGGGAGAAAATCTGAAAAGCGTGAGGCGCAAAGACCGCCGAGTAAAAAAATGAATACATAATGAAACGGCAGATAGTTGATGCGAAAATAGATCAAGCGATCCAACCAATTCTCGGAATAAGGAATGGACAACTGATAACTGGAATAATAGTCAAAACCGATTTGTGCGCAAAGCAAGAGCGGCATTGCCCACTTCCAATGCCTGCTTAAAAAGGGGACGCAGATACGCCATAAGGGCATTAACAGATAAAATGCAAGTAAGATCAAAAGAAAATAGAGATGGTAGGAGGATAGGCCGAAGAAAAACATATCATATACAGTCGGTGATTCCCAGATGTGAGAATCCTGATAAACGTAGGTATAGTGGATCATATATATAAGGCTCCAAGTCAGATAGGGAATAAGAACGCTTTGCCCGCGACGACACAGATGGCTCCAATAAGAAAACGACGGATTATCGCGTTTAGACAAGAACAGGCCGAAGGCGGATACGAAAAAAAAGATGGGCACGCTGAAGCGGGAGAGGACTTCAAGCAATGCAATAATATGCGGGTTAGGCGATGGCGTGCCTAGTACGTAAGAACCCGTGTGGATACCTAAGACTCCGAGCATGGCAACGCCGCGAATGCTTTCTAATGCAGTTAGTTTTCCAGAGTTAGACATAATATAATCAACAATTCCTTTCGTTTTGCTTTGTGAGTTTGTTATAATAAAGGAGTGTAGATTTAAAGAGGCAGACGACTTGAGCAAGAAACACTTCTCATTATAGATGGAAATCAGCAAAATGCCCAGAAGTTCTATGAAGCAAAATAATCACTTGGCGGAAGTTATTAAAAATACGCCTGACAAGCGGAGAATATGGAGGAATGAACATGCGAGAGTTTGGATTAGTTGATGGCCGAATTGTTGATCTTATGGAACCTATTGTAGCGATGGAGGATAGGGGGCATCAATTCGGTGACGGCGTATACGAAGTAGTAAAAGTATATCGCGGCCGCTGTTTTGCGTTGGTGCCGCATTTAGAACGACTCTTTCGTTCTCTTCGCGAGCTACGGATACCGGCGATTTATACGGCGGAGGAACTGGCGGAATTTCATGAACGCCTGATTGCAGAAAGCGAAATAGAAGAAGGGTATATTTATCTGCAAATTACCCGTGGTGTCGCACCTCGGATGCATGGCTTTCCGGATCAGGTAGTGCCGCGTCTGACGATGTCGATCCGCCCCTCGAAGCCGTTGCCGTCGCAGTTGGTGCAAGAGGGGGCGACGGCAATTTGGCTGCCTGATGAACGTTGGCTACGCTGTGATATTAAATCGCTAAACCTGCTTGGCAATATTCTAGGCAAGCAAAAGGCGAAGGAAGCGAATGTCTTTGAAGGCATCATGATTCGCGACGGAAAGGTCACGGAAGGAACCAGCACGAATTTTTTTGTCTGCAAAGATGGCGTTTTGTGGACGTATCCGGCGAGTAATCTGATTTTAAGCGGAATCACGCGTTCCATCGTCAAAGAACGTCTGGCGCCGACTTTGGCGGTACCGGTATTGGAAAAGGCATTTACGACAGAGTTTGTGGAGAGCGTTGATGAAGCCTTTGTCTGTGGTACGAATACGGAAATCATGCCGATTGTGGAGATTTCCGGAAAACGGATTGGCAATGGAGCAGTCGGCTCGGTGACGCGTGCGTTACAAGAGCAATATCAATATTTAATTGATGAGGAATGCCCGAAGAAATAGAAAAGTGCATGAACTTGCACATGCGGGGGGCGAAAATATGGAACAGACTTGGATAAAATTATTGATTCTGATGGTTGGCAGCAGCCTGGTGAAATATCTTTTTTATGACGTTTGGATATGGGTGTTCATTGATTTAGCGGTTCTGGCAATCGCCTACTACATGCTGAAGGACAACCCTTATATCGACATCCGAAAGACGATGCTGTTACTCAGCGGTTTTACGCTGATTTCGATCTTAACGGATGTGGGAGTATTGAACGCCTTGCTTGGGCAAATGATCATGCTGGCGGTGTTGTTTTGGATGTTTTGGCGCAGAGGCAAGGAGCGAAGCGGCGGCGGTGGACAGCGATCTTTTCCGCGTCGCCATAAATGGCATAAGTGATTCGAAGGAGTAGCTGCATGAAGAGTAAACAACGTTGCTTAACTAGAGCGGCACTTCTTTTGGCATTGACATTGGCGATTCAGTCTTTGCGTCTTTTGATTCCACTGCCGCCGTTTGCTACGACTTTTTTGATCGGCAGTTTGATTAATGCCTGTTTGTTGGTTGCACTTGAAAAAGTCGGTCTTGGATCGGCGAGTCTGATTGGCGTTATCGTTCCTTTATCGGCTTACTTTCAACAAATGTTGCCGCTGCCTATTTTTATCTTGCCGGTGGCGGCGGGCAATTTAATTTATCTTTTTTTGTTGCAGGGAGGGCGGAAATTTCCGGTGAGTTTGCGCCTGTTAGCGGCTGCCGCCGGTAAAGGAGTTTTTTTGTATAGTTTTTTTTACTGGTTGCTGTTGCAGGTTCATTTACCGGCGCAACTTGCAAGCGCAATGCTGTTTTTGATGGGGTGGCCGCAAGTGGCTACTGCACTAATTGGAGCAATGCTTGGATTGTACTTGGTGCAACGTCTGCGTGATATATGACGAAGACACCTCCTGAAAATGTCAAGATGACGATTCAGGAGGTGTTTTTACTTTTGAAGAAAGATTTAGCGGCAGAAACAATTGGTTGCCATGGAGACGAAGCCACTTGCGATGCTGGCGAAAATCAGGATCGTGTTGAACGACGACTTGCCAAAAGGCTTGCGAGTGATTCGGAACGCGTAGATGTGCAAGTTCGTGTATCACAATATAATCAAGGACTTCAGGCGGCGCCATGATTAGACGCCAGTTATAACGGATTGAGGCTGAGTGGGGTGAGCAACTGCCCCAACGTGTTTTTAGATCGCGGATTGAGATGTTTCGAACGGATACGGATAATAACGGACAAAAGTGGGCCGTGCGCTCGCGAAACAATGCAATGGATTCGCGGATTAGACATTCTTCCAAGTGGCTTGCGGCGTTATTTTGATCCGGGACAAGCAAATGAATGGTGCCATCGTCTTGCAACTGGAAAAATGCTTTTTTGCATGCGGGAAGAATTTTTAGGATTATATCATACAGTAGGCCGCGATAGTAAATGGCGTTGTCGGGCGCTTTTTCGGCGACAGGCGGGGCGGGCAAATGATCCTGAAAATTTGCTAACAATTGTTGCAATTTTTCAGTTTTTGCACCAACCGGTGAACGGATTTCCACACAACCGTCAGCGCGCATGATGAACGAAACGTAACGGCGGCGAGGGTGATAGATGATATGATGCGGGATGGGGTGATCAAGAAAAGAAAGTCGTTTCATATTAGATATCCTGAAATCATTTCAGAACCCAGCCTTTCTGTTTGCAAAGTATTTCGGGGCAATTTCAAACGTCAGTGAAGGGGCGGGTGCATATAAAATTACAATTCATCTATTAGTTCGTCATTTTACAAGTGGATTCGACATGGAGAGAATGTCTTCCTTTGCATCTGGAAGAGGGAGATGACTTTTTGAATGGTAAGTAAAAAAGCCTTTCTTGTAATTAAACAAGAAAGGCTTTTGCAGTAGAGATGGTGCCGAAGGCCGGACTCGAACCGGCACGTGGGGCTACCACGCTTGATTTTGAGTCAAGTGCGTCTGCCAATTCCGCCACTTCGGCGTAAGCAATGTTGCAACTTACATATGTAATAATAACAGCTACTTAGGGGGCGTGTCAATGATTTTTTATACTTTTTATGTTATCTTTTAAAAAGTTTTTCTGGGTTGTCGATGGAAGTGTTCTTTATTGTGAAGCAGAGAAGAAAATACTGCTGCGAGGATAATAAAAAAGAAAAGAGAAAAATGAACAAATGGAATATTTTACCTTTATACTAGCGGGTATAAGGCGCTGGCGCTTCTGTCAGTTTTTAGCGAAAAGTATTTTTTCACAAATGGAGGATAAAGAGTGCGATAGTTCGAAGTAAGTTTATACAAAGAGAATTGCTGAACGAATAGAAATGCTTAGCAGTAGAGGAGTGACCATCCATGTACATTTCTTCATTGGTGGAAAGTCGCTTATTGCAGTTGAAAAATCCATTGGAATACACAGCGCATTTAGAACAAGGGCGGAGCGGAATGATCCAGTTGGACGCCGACGGACGGATTTTGAATTTTAATCAGGCGGCGAGCCAAATTTGTGCTCTGGAAAAAGAAATTGTCATTGGACAACGTGCTGACATCGTATTTCAAGGGTATGGCGATAAGTTTCTGCGTGTCTTTGATATGACGAACCAGGAAGAAATCAACAGCCTTAATATCCGCATCAAAGGGCGGAACGTATGTTTGGAAATCGATCGACTGCTGTTAGCTGGCGAGGGACGACCATCCGGCATGGTGGTTATTCTTAATGATGTATCTTCGACGTATGCCGGAATCAAGCAGTTGCAAACGGTGCACATGCTGCATAGCTTAGGTGAATTGGCTAAACAGCTGTTTGATATTAAAAGTTCTTCGATTGGTGAAGTGGAAAGCTACATGCGATTGATTCTTGCGCGCGTGAGAGAAAACGGAAGCAGTGAAAGTAGTTATTTGCTCAAACGGGCGATTAACGAAGCTGTTCATATCAATACGGTGGTGCGTGAATTATTGTTTATGGCTAATTCGCCAATGTCGAAAAAAACGGGTGTTACGATTAACGGCTTGCTTGATGAGGCTGCACTGTTGGTGTTTCGCGGCTTGGGCGGTGAAAATGTAAATTACAATAAAAACCTGGCAAATGGGTTGCCGGAATTGTACGGTGATGCTAACGCATTAAAACAGGTTTTTATTAATATCATGCAGAATGCTTTAGAAGCGATGACGGCCGAAGGCGTGTTAACCGTTAAGTCGTGGCTTGATGCGGAAAAAAATATGATTGTCGTAAACATCGCCGATACAGGCGTGGGTATTCCAAAAGATGTGATGGAAAGAGTGTTTGAGCCGTTTTACGGTACAAAGGATCACCACGCGGGATTAGGATTGGCGTTTGTAGAACGGATCGTTCAAGAACATCATGGCATTGTCCAGATTGGCCCGGGTGAGCGCAAAGGGACGGATGTGCTGATTTATCTGCCAATTACAGGAACGGTCACAGGAGGGGCGAGAAGGCTTCGGGGAAGGAGCATCCAATAATAGGTGAAGTGATTGCGAAGCCCGTCTGTATTGACAGTGCACGGCGTATCCATTAATATTAAATTCATAAAGCTGCTAACGAATAACAACTCTTGCCGGGAGTGATCAGTGGTGAGAGTTGTTTCTTTTTATGAGCCTGCATATTTTCAATTGCATGCAATATTTGCTTCGTTTAAAAAAGCCCCTTTATAATTTGTTTAACGCGGGAGGGTGAAAAATGGGCAGGACTTTTTATATTATCGACGGCAGCAGTTTAATGCATCGTGCTTTTTACGCATTGCCGTTGCTGACTGCGCCGGGCGGTATCCATACTAACGCTGTTTATGGTTTTACCACAATGTTGCTCGGTTTATTAGCGGAGCGAAAACCGGATATTGTCGCAGTTGCTTTTGACAAAAGTCGAATAACATTTCGAACCGGGTTGTATCGAGAGTATAAAGCGCATCGGCAAAAAACGCCGGGTGAATTGTCGGAACAGTTTTCTTTAATGAAAGAATTGCTTTCAACTCTTGGTATTCCCAATGTTGAATTGGATGGCTATGAGGCGGATGACATCATTGGCACTTGGGCTAAGCAGGCGGCCGCAAAGTCGGATCAAGTTTATATCGTGACGGGCGATCGTGATGCACTGCAATTGATTGATGCAAACATCAGCGTGCTATTAACGAAAAAAGGCTTGTCGGATTTACAGGAGTATGACACGGTTCGTTTCGCCGCAGAATATGGCGTCAGTCCGCTGCAACACATTGATGTAAAGGGATTAATGGGCGACTCTTCCGATAATATACCCGGGGTATCTGGCATAGGAGAAAAGACGGCGCTTAAAATGATCCAAGCCTTTGGCAGTGTGGAAAATGTACTCGCTAATATAGATAAGATATCGGGAAAGAAGACGCAAGCCACATTGCGCGAAGAGAGTGAACTTGCCAGACTTTCAAAACAGTTGGCAACGATTCATTGTGAAGTGCCGGTTGATTTACCAAGAAACGGCGGCGTAAGCCTAACAGATGAAAAGAAACTGAATGCACTGCGTCAGTTGTTCAAAAAACTGGATTTTAAAAAGATGGAACAGCGCATGGAAGCCTTGCAGTTAATTGCTTTTCAAGCGACAACTGCGGCGCCGGTGTCCGAAGAAATCTTGCTGCATGAGGCGGACGCGGCGGAGGTTCTTACTAAAGCCCGAGCATCAAAAGAGATGTATTTGGTTGCTGCCTATACGAGAAAAATACCGGAGCTGAAGTTTGCGAAGCTGGTTGTCGTGGCGGAAGATTTGCTGAGCTGCATCACGCCTGAGGATAAGGCGTGGCCGGAATTGTTGCGTTGTCTGTCCGATGTGACGATTAGCAAGGTGGTACATGATGCGAAGATGTTCTATTCGGCCTCTATATTAGAGAAGGTTGCATTAGAAGGTGTGTGCTTTGACATCATGCTGGCGGCTTATCTCTTGAATCCATCTGACGGAAAATATGATTTGGCGACGCTGCGGCGTAAGTATCTCTCAGGTAGCGACGAAGGTGAATTATCGGCAATACAAAAAGGGCATGTGTGTAAAACACTATATCCGCTTTTGCAGGCAGAACTGAAGACAAATGGAATGGCGACGCTACACGCGGAAGTAGAATTGCCTCTTAGTCAAGTTTTGGCGGAAATGGAATGCTGCGGCATTGGCGTTGATTCGGAAGCAATTAAGAGGATGACGCAAGAACTGTCATTGCGTTTGGATGAGCTACAGCAGCAAATCTATTCGCTGGCGGGTGAAGAATTTAACGTGCATTCACCGAAACAACTTGGACAAATTTTATTTGAGAAATTGCAGTTGCCGGTGGGGAAAAAGACAAAGACAGGGTACTCGACGGATGCCGAAGTGCTGGAAGGCTTGCGTGATAAGCATCCGATGGTGGAACACCTTCTGGAATATCGGGTGCTCGCAAAATTGAAGTCCACTTATTTGGATGGCCTGCTGTCGCTTGTCGACTCGAGAACAAAAAGAGTGCATACGACGTTCAATCAGTGTGCGACAGCTACCGGACGGCTCAGCAGTTCGGAACCGAATCTGCAAAATATACCGATTCGTACAGAAATAGGTCGACGCATTCGGCAAATGTTTATACCGCAGGGCGATTTTACTCTGTTGATGGCGGCCGATTATTCGCAAATTGAACTTAGAGTTTTAGCGGAAATGTCGGATGATCAGAATATGCAGGATGCTTTTTTAAAGGGACAAGATATTCATGCGCGAACAGCTGCAGAAGTTTTTGAAGTCCCGTTACTTGAAGTAACAAGTGAAATGCGTTCACGCGCCAAAGCAGTTAATTTTGGCATTGTTTATGGCATTAGCGATTATGGATTGTCGCGTGATATTGGCGTAATGCGCAAAGAAGCCGCTTTGTACATTGAAAACTACTTTGCCAAATATAAAGGCGTAAAAGAGTACGTAGATGAATTGATTCAAGCTGCAAAACGCGATGGCTATGTGGCAACTGCTTTTGGCCGCAAGCGTTATCTGCCGGAGATCAACAGTTCGAATTTCAACCTGCGTTCTTTTGCAGAGCGCATGGCGATGAATACGCCTATACAAGGAACGGCAGCGGACATTATAAAAAAAGCCATGATCGAAGTGCAAAAACGTATTAAGGCGGCGGGGCTTCAGAGTCGAATGCTTTTACAGGTGCATGATGAACTGGTGTTCGAAGTCGTGCCGGAAGAAAAACATCAAGTAGAAGCCTTGGTTAAGGAAACAATGGAAACGTGCGTGAGGTTTCGCATTCCGCTTATAGTACAGGTCAGCAGCGGTAAGGATTGGGCAGCTGCTAAATAAAACAAGAACATAGAGGTGGAGATATGCCGGAAATGCCGGAAGTGGAAACGGTGCGCCGTAGTCTGGAAACGAAATTAATTGGGAAAAACATTACAAAAGTCGAAGTCAGACTGCCGCGCCTGATTAAGACTTCCGGTGCGGCTGCTTTTTGTGACGGCTTAGAAAGACAGACGATTCTTGAAGTGCGCCGTCTAGGCAAAGGACTACTCCTTGTTTTGTCAGGCGAGCGGGTTCTCGCAATACATTTGCGTATGACAGGGCGTTTATATGTGAGACGCGAAGCAGGGGCGAAAGAAAAGTTTGTTCGCATTCTATTCCGCTTGGATAATCTGGAAGAGTTGGTGTATGAAGATGTTCGGACGTTTGGTACCTTGCACTTAGTTAAACTGTCTGAAATAAAGCAGATCCCCTATCTGAAAAACTTGGGGCCGGAACCGCTAAGTGAAACGTTTACATTAGCTTATCTGACGGAAACCATGCGAAAAAGTCGCGGTAAGCTCAAAGGATTTTTATTGGATCAGAGAAAGATTGCAGGACTAGGCAATATTTATGTCGATGAAGCGCTCTATCAAGCGCGCTTACATCCTTGTCGAATCGCAAATGATGTGAATGAAACAGAGCGGGAACGCTTGTTTGTCGCAATCAACGAGATTATTGCGGCTGCGATTGAAAATCGCGGGACAACATTTCGTGACTATGTGGATGGCGAAGGTAAAAAAGGCCGCAACCAACTCTTTTTAAAAGTGTATGGTCGTGCCGGGGAGCCTTGTGAAAATTGCGGAACTTCAATTAGCCGTAGCGTGGTGGCTGGGCGGGGAACTCATTTTTGTCGTTGCTGTCAGCCGGAAAAGGAGCTTCTTCGATGATTAAGATCGGACTTACTGGCGGAATCGCCAGCGGCAAGAGCACCGTAGCGGGCATATTGCGCGAATACGGCATTGTCGTTATTGATGCGGATGACATTGCACATCGCATTATGGAACCGGGTCAAACGGCCTGGCAGGAAATTGTTTCTTGGCTTGGGCTGGAGATTTTGACACCGGATGGACGTATTGATCGGCGGCGTTTAGGCGATTTTATCTTCTCTGATCCTACCGCGCGTGCAAAATTGGAGGCGATAACGCACCCTCGTATTTGGGCTGTCATGAACGATACGGCCGAGCATTATGCTGCGCAGGGCGTTAAACAGGTAATACTCGATATTCCTCTTTTGATTGAATGCAATTGGCAAGAAAAGGTGGATGAAATTTGGCTGGTGTATGCTTCGCAGCAGATTCAACTGGAACGTCTGCAGGCGCGCAATCACTTTAGCGAAGCGCAGGCTTTGGCGCGGATCCATGCACAAAAGAGCATAGAAGAAAAACGGAAGGTTGCCGATGTAGTCATTGACAATAGCGGTGATTTGGCGAAAACAAGAAAACAAATAGCAATACTATCTACTCGGCTTCTGCTATAATAGTGGTCTGAGTGAAAAGGTAACAAGTGGAGTTGATATGGATTTGAAGGCGAAAATAATCGGTGGGCTGTTGATAGCAGCAGTTTTGCTGTGCTTTACATATAAATGCGACTGGTTTCAGCGGAGCTTTATCTATCCGCTGCCGTATAAAAATTCTATAGAACGCTATGCCACAGAATATGGCGTTGACCCCTGTTTGATCGCCGCAGTAATAAAAAATGAAAGTAAATTTTCTGCGCAAGCCAGATCTAACCGCGGTGCAATTGGTTTGATGCAGTTAATGCCGGAAACGGCGATATGGATTGCAGGGCAACAGAAAAAAGACGGCTTTCAGGTTAGCGAATTGAATGACCCCGACAGTAATATCAAGATGGGGGTTTGGTATATTGCTTCGCTACAGAAAGAGTTCGACAACAATGAAGTATTAGTGTTAGCCGCCTATAACGGCGGTCGCGGCAATGTGAAAAACTGGATGTTGCAATATGGTTGGACGATGCAGTTTACTGATATCAATCAAATACCTTATCCGGAAACGCGTCGCTATGCGGAACGGGTGCTGAGCAGTAAACAGCGCTATCATCAGCTTTATGCAGAGGGAAAGTGAGTAAATGATAAAAAAAATCATGGCCGTTGCACTATTGGCATTAACAATAGCCGGATGCGGCAAGCCGAATATCGAAATAACGACACCGAACAGTAAGCCGCAAGCGGCCAACGGGAGGCTTACGATTGCCAGTCTGCAAGAACCGAATCTGCTTAATCCCCTGTTGGCGGAGAATGAAGCAGCGTACGAAGTTGACCGATTAATTTATAGCGGGTTGCTTTTTTGTGATGATAAAGGAAGCTGGCAAGCGGATCTTGCTCTCGATGTACCGAGCAGTCAAAATGGAGGCATCAGTCAAGACGGCAGAGTGCTGACTTATCATTTGCGTCCTGGAGTTGCTTGGCATGATGGCGTTGCATTTACAGCTGATGATGTAAAGTTTACCTGGCAAATGATCATGAGTAAAAAACTGAAAATTTCGCGTGACGGATATGAGCAGATCAGCGGCATTGACACTCCAAATCCGACAACGGTTATTGTACGTTTCAAAGATCCGTACCCGGGATATTTGAGCTTGTTTCCTTTTCTTATGCCAAAACATTTATGGGAAAAAGAAGCGGACTGGTCAAAGAGTCCTTTAAACCGTGCGCCAATTGGTACAGGGCCTTTCAAGTTTGTTAATTGGCAACTGGCAGAACAAATCGAACTGGAAGCCAATAGCTCGTATTATCGCGGAAAACCGCGTCTGAACAAAATTAATTACAAATTTGTCACAGATAACGATATTTTATTAAATCAACTGAAAGTTGGCGAAGTGGACATCGCAGTGAATTTGCCGTTCGCGTCAGCTGACCAGGGCCGTGCTGTCGTAGGCAGTAAAAGCGTGTTGGTGCCGACTGGAATATTGGAAGAACTAGCTATCAACTTGGACTTGCCGCAATTTCAGGATGCAAATGTCAGGTTGGCGATTGATAAGAGCATTGACCGTCCTGGTATCGTCAGTCAAGTCTTGAAAGGTGTCGCTCATGTAGCGACCGGGGATCAACCGATTGGATCCTGGGCGCTGCGCACAGATCTTAAAGCCGGCACGCGCGATATTTCGGCGGCGAAAGAGCTGCTGGCGCAGAGCGGCTGGACGCAAGGACCGAATGGCGTTTGGGAGAAAAGCGGCAAAAAACTTGCCTTTTCAATTCAAGTGCCAAGCGGCAATAAGTTGCGCGAGCAAGTCGCTTTTTATCTCGCGAGCCAATTGCGTGAAACCGGCATGCAAGTAGAAGTCCAAACAGTTGACGAACAATTGTTCTTTAACGAACGCCTGCCGATGCGCCGCTTTGAACTGGCTTTGTTTGCACTTGTAACCAACGAAGAACCGGACAATTACGATCTTTGGAACAGTTCGCAAATTCCGGCAAGCAAGAATGGCTATGGTGGTCGAAATTACGCTGGTTGGCGTAATCAAGAGGTCGATCAATTGACGCTGCTGGGGCGTCAAATATTTGATTATCAAACCAGAAAACAGTACTATGGCCGAATACAAGAATGTATGATTGACGATGTGCCGATCGTGCCGCTCTATTTTCGCGCGGCGCTCGATGTAGCGAAAGAATCGGTACAAAATTATCGTCCGCTGCCGTGGAAGGGCGGTCGATTTTGGAACGCTTGGGAAATAGAAATGAAATAAAATAAAAAAGCATTGACGATTACATAATATATATGGTAATATATATATGTCGCTGAAAGGCGAAAAACATGCGGTCGTGGCGGAACGGCAGACGCGCTAGCCTCAGGAGCTAGTGGGGGCAACCTCGTGGTGGTTCAAATCCACTCGACCGCACCACTTAATTTCATAGTTACTTACCCCAATGCGGTTGTGGCGGAACGGCAGACGCACCATCTTGAGGGGGTGGCGGGGAGACCCGTGTGGGTTCAAATCCCACCAACCGCACCAAAAATCACTTAAAAGCTTGCAAGCTAATTTGCAAGCTTTTTTTACTTCCAAGGTTATATTGATGGTTACAAGAGTATGAATAATCGAATTTTGCAAAATTTTCGCAATAATAGTTTTAGTCAATAAACGAATAAACTTTAATAATATTGCTTCAGAAAAAATATATACTATAATTATTGGGTATCGGTGTACGTGTTTTACAATTTTATTACGATAAGCTTGAGGTGTATAAATGGAGCCAACGGATACGGAGAAGCAAAGTGAACACTTGCATGCGGCAGCAGCATCATTGGGTGTTATTGCCAAAACATTGGGCATTGGCATAACCGATGAACAGCTGGTAGAATGGCTTAAATCGAGTAAGGGAGAAGCACTTGCCACTAGAATTATTTCAACTGCTGAAAGATTAAAGTTAAAAACAAAACGTTATACGCTGACGAATGATGAAACATTGCAGAAAATCTCGGTGCCTGCGATTGCTGAAATGAAGGATCAACATTATTTTGTGATTGGCCGTAATGACGGAAAAACCATTATGGTTTTTGATCCAAAAGAAAAACGTGGACAGGCTATGCCTATTTTTGAGTTTATACAAAACTGTAGTGGACTTGTTATTACGCTGCAAAAACCATTTTCGCTCAAGGAACTAGGCCGACGTTTTAATCTGGAATGGTTTTGGCCCGTCTTGGTGCGTTATAAAAAAATCTTTGTTGAAATTATCTTAGCATCTTTTTTTCTCCAGATTTTTGCTTTAGCAACTCCATTATTTACCCAAGTTATCATTGACAAGGTTTTGGGGCAAAAAGGCATTTCGACGCTTGACGTACTCGGGATTGTATTCTTGATTGCAGCAGTATTTCAGTGTGCAATGGACATCTTACGTACGTATCTATCCTCACACACCACGAATAAGATTGATATGATTTTAGGTGCGCGTTTATTCAGGCATTTGACTGCATTACCGCTGCGTTATTTCGAATTACGGCGCGTCGGCGACACGCTGACGAGGGTGGCGGCACTAAATGGAATTCGCGAATTTTTGACCAGCTCGGTATTGACCGGCGTTCTTGATGCGTTTTTTTCGCTTGTTTTTGTCTTGATTATGTGGTTTTACAGTCCGGGTATGACCCTTTTGGCGCTGCTGGCTGTGCCGCTGTATATTGCGCAAAATGTCTATGCGACGCCGCTGTACCGGGAACGTTTGGAAAAGTCCTGGGCAGCTGGAGCGGAAAACAATGCGTTTCTTGTGGAGACGGTAACGGGTATGCAAACGGTGAAAGCGTTGGCTCTGGAACCGCAATTCAACTACCGCTGGGAAATGCTTGTGGCAAAATATATTCGAACATCGTTCAATAATGCGACGCTTGGTATTGGGCTGAACAGCGCGGGAACGGCGATTCAGAGCATCGTTAGCTTTGCGATTTTGTTTTGGGGCGGACATAAAGTTATGGACGGACAGATGACAATCGGTCAGTTAGTCGCATTTCAAATGCTGGCTGGCCAGGTCGGTGCGCCGATCTCACGGCTGAGTGGGATGTGGCAGCTGTTTCAGCAGACTGCACTGTCGGTCGAGCGGCTCGGCGACATTTTGAATACGGCGCCGGAAATGTTCCAGCGCAAAGGCGATATTCCGGCGCAACTGAATGGTACGATTACGTTTGAAGGAGTATCGTTTCGCTACAGTCCAGACGCGCCACTGGTACTGAGCGAAACGACGCTGGCGATTGAAGCAGGAATGAAGATAGGTATTGTCGGGCGTTCCGGATCCGGCAAGAGTACGATCACCAAGCTGATGCAGCGCCTGTATTTGTCAGAAGCCGGAACAATCCGGCTCGACGGAATCGACATGACGGAAATTGATCCGCTGTGGCTGCGGCGACAGATTGGCGTGGTGCTGCAGGAAAATTTCCTGTTTAACGGCAGTGTGCGTGAAAACATTGCGTTGGCGCGACCGAGCGCTTCCATTGAAGAGGTTATTCAGGTGGCTAGATTGGCCGGGGCGCATGAATTCATTCTGGAACTGGCGGAAGGCTATGATACGATGGTCGGTGAACGTGGTTCCTCTCTGTCCGGCGGTCAGCAACAGCGAATTGCGATTGCGCGTGCACTGCTCAATAATCCGCGAATCATCATATTTGATGAAGCGACCAGTGCACTTGATTACCATTCGGAGAGGATCATTCTCGACAATATGGAGAATGTGGCAAAAGGACGCACGTTGATAATGATCGCGCATCGGCTGTCGACGGTTCGCAAATGCGACCGGATTTTTGTCGTCGAAAAAGGTGAAATTGCAGAGCAAGGCACACATGACGAATTAGTGGCTAAGCAAGGTATTTATTATCGTTTGCAGCAGCAGCAGGAGGGCTGAGGAAATGTTTAAAACGTGGAAACAAAAATTCTGCCAGTTTTTCCTGCCGGAAGGACCGGACTGGGGGAAAGAAGAGACGGAATTCCTGCCGGCGGCATTGGAAGTTGTCGAAACGCCTCCGTCGCCGGTGGGTAGGATTGTGCTATGGACGTTATTTACGGTGGTTGTCTTTACCTTGATTTGGTCGATTGTTGGTAAAGTAGACGAAGTGGCGATTGCGCCGGGCAAAGTAATGCCGGTCGGTCATGTCAAGACGCTGCAAGCGGAGGACAAAGGAATTATAAAGAAGATTTACGTCAAAGAAGGTCAACGCGTTTCTGCTGGCGAACTGCTGCTGGAATTCGATACGACGGTTACTGCGGCCGATTTGGAACGTCTGAAGAAAGAAAGTGCCTATCTGCAATTGGAAATCGATCGCTTGTTGGCTGAGCGAGACAGTTTGCCGTTTGTACCGGAGATGCAAAAATATCAGGGGATTGAAGCGAAAGATCTGGACTATCAGCAAAGCTTATATGGAAGTCGGCTGTCCGAGTACCGGACAAAGATGATGGCGGCGCAGGCCGGTCTTGCGCAAAGCGAAGCGGCGCTGCGCTCTGCATTGGCTATACAGGATAAGCAGGTCGGTTTATTCGCGATTGCACAGGAAAAGGAACGGCGCATTGAGAGTCTGGTCAATGAAAATGCGGTGGCTACGTTTACGCTGTTTGATCATCAAGCGAAACGGCTGGAATTACAACAAGACATCAGTGCGCAGGCTTCGGAAATCAGCCGTTTGCAATGGGCGATTGCGCAAAGTCAAGAAGCGATTCGACTGACGCAAGCGGAGCGAATGCGTGATGTTACGACAAAATTGGTTGATGATCAAAAGCAATTTCAATCATACAGCGAAGAATTGAAAAAAGCACAAAGCAAGGATCGCCTGACTCGCGTGATTGCGCCGATGGACGGTCGTGTCAGCCAGTTGGCGCTGCATACGGTCGGCGGGATCGTGACGCCAGCGCAGCCGTTGATGGACATCGTGCCGGAAGATGCCGAACTGTTGGTCGAGGCTTGGGTTGCGAACAAGGATATCGGTTTTGTGCAAATCGGCCAAACGGCGGAAGTGAAAATAGAGACGTTCAGCTTTCAAAAATTCGGCACGTTAGATGCTGAAGTGACGGACATCAGCCCTGATGCGACCGAAGACAAGGACAAAGGGCGCGTGTATCGCGTGCTGCTGAAGTTGAAACAGGCGTGGGTTGAAGTGAATGGCAAAGAAGTGGCACTGACGTCGGGGATGACAGCGAGTGGTGAAATTAAAATCAGGCAGAAGCGCGTGATTGAGTTCTTCCTCGATCCGTTCCGGCAGTATAAGAGCGAAGCGCTACGGGAGCGATAAAATTGGCAGATGAAAAGATAAAACAAGAAAAATTGATCGATACTGCTCTTAGCTGCCTGGTCGTTGTTGCAAAATACTATGGCATTCCGGCTGATGAGCAGCAGCTCAAACGTGCCTATGTTGTAGCGGGCGGAATGGATGCACTGGGAATGGCTCGGGCGGCCAAAGAGATCGGCTTGAAGTCGAAGCCGGTGCAGACGGATCAGCGCCAGTTCGAGCGGCTGCCGTTGCCGCTTGTCGCACAGTTGAAAAACGGCAATTATGTAGTGGTGTTGCGGCGCGAAGAAGACGGTTCGCTCGTGCTGTTCGATCCGTACCGGCCGACGCCGTTTTTTCTGCCGGCAGCGAATTTAGCCGGCGCCTGGAACGGCACGGTGATATTGTTCACGCGGCGCTGGACCGAAGAAGAGAAGAAGCACTTGTTCGGAATTCGCTGGTTTTTGCCGATCGTTTGGCGCTACCGACGGCAAATGTTTCAGGTGTTGTTTTTATCTCTGGTATTGCAACTTTTTGGTTTGGTCAGTCCGATGTTTACGCAGATTATCATTGATAAGGTGCTGGTGCATCGCAGTGCGCCGACGCTCGATGTGCTGGTTTGCGGCATGGTGTTCGTATCGTTGTTTCAAACATGGATTCAGGCGCTGCGCAGTTATTCGTTCACGCATACGACGAACCGGATTGACGTGATTTTGAGCACGAAATTATTTCGCCACATTACGGCGCTGCCGATGAAATACTTTGAACAGTGGCAGGTTGGCGACATTGTGGCGCGCGTGCGCGAGCTGGAGAACATCCGTCAGTTCATCACCGGCACCGCGCTGACGGTCGTGTTGGATGCGGTATTTGCATTGATTTACATTGTGGTGATGTTTACTTACAGCAGCTACCTTGGGTTGGTGGCGCTGGTGATTTTGCCGGCGTATGTGTTGCTGAACCTGGTCGTTACACCGATCTATCGGACGCGACTCAATGAAAAATTCAGCGCCGCCACCGACAGTCAAAGTTTTATGATTGAAGCGGTGACCGGCATTCAAACTGTTAAATCGCTGGCGATCGAAAATCAGTTTATCCAAAAGTGGGAACGACTGTTGGCGAGATATATCAAGAGTGCGTTTTCTACCGCCAATTTGGCTAATGTTGCCGGCAATATCGGCGCATTGATTCAGCAGGTGTTTACGTTGGCCATTCTTTGGCTAGGTGCGCTGCAGGTGATGCAGGACAAGCTCAGCGTCGGTGAATTGGTTGCATTTCAAATGCTGGCAGGACAGGTTGTTGCGCCGATTCTTCGGCTTGTTAACCTGTGGCAGAACTTTCAGCAAACACAGGTGTCGATTGATCGGTTGGGCGACATTATGAATGAAGGTGCGGAACCTTCTTTTAATCCGAACCGGACGACGCTGCCGGCGGTCTCCGGCGAGATAGTGTTTGACCGTGTCGTTTTTCGCTACCGCAGCGATCTGCCGGAGGTATTGGCTAAGCTAAGCCTTAGAATCAAAGCCGGCAGCCGGATCGGCATTGTCGGACGTTCCGGCTCCGGCAAAAGTACGCTGACAAAACTAATTCAGCGGTTGTATGTGCCGGATTCCGGTCGTGTGATGATTGACGGCGTCGATTTGGCGCAAGTCGAACCGGCGTGGCTACGTCGCCAGATCGGCGTAGTGCTGCAGGAAAATTTCCTATTCAACGGTACGGTGCGAGAGAACATTGCAGCGGCGCGAATCAGCGCGTCCGATGGCGAAGTGATGCGCGCCGCTTTCATCAGCGGCGCGCACGGATTTATTTCCGAAATGCCGGAGCAGTATGCTGCGCTGGTCGGCGAACGCGGCACGGCGCTGTCCGGCGGACAACGGCAACGGGTGGCGATTGCGCGGGCGATTCTTACTGATCCGAAAATATTGATTTTTGATGAAGCGACCAGCGCGCTGGATTGCGAATCGGAAAAAATCATCATGGATAATTTGAATCAGATTGCTGCCGGTCGCACGCTGATCATGATTGCGCATCGTCTGGCAACGGTGCGCGATTGCGACACGATCTTCGTAATGGAACGCGGGCGGCTGGTTGAAACGGGAACGCATGAAGAACTTTTGGAGATGCGCGGCTACTATTATGAATTGCATATGCAGCAATTTGCGTAAATTTCAACGCTGCTGCAACCGGAACGGACCGGTTGCAGCAGCGTTTTGGCGTGTGCGGGATTCTATGAGTGACGTATAAAAGACGGCAGCGTAAAATGTTATGAAAATAATACTTGCCAGTTTCAGGGAAATTCTTTATAATCAAGATGTAAAATCAAAATAAACAAATAACTCGGAATTGTTCGCGAATTTAGACGGGGCGCAAGCGCCCGTTGCTTTTTAATCGCGAAAGACTGTTCGGTCAGTCCATTTATACTCTCAATTGCATACATATACAAGTGCAAGAGAACAAGAAGTGTGCGCAGGTTCATTCGGGCGGCGCGTCCAGCGACGACGCCGACAAGGACCTGTTTTTTTTGCGCCCATTTTTAAGGTTGTTCTGTTGCTGAATGATGTTGTTTTGTACGCGGCGCCGCGTTCAAAATAGAAAATGACAAGGAGTGAAAGGGGAACGAATAACGCGTAGGGGTTGGGTTGCAAAAAAGAGAGGAGAGTGCGGGATGATTATTAAAAGTTTGGCGGATCGCTTGTTTACAGATTTTAAAAGCGATGTGAAAGGGGTGGCCGAAGATTTGGGCGACGTGGTTGGGGGCCAGGTTTCCCGGGTTGTGCGGCAAGGGCCGGTTAAAGTGATCAAGGATGCGGTGGAAGATGCCGGGCATGCCGTTTTCGGCCAGGGTGGACCGCATCCGCTTCGCGATGAGGTCAGTTTTGTCGAAGGCGTCGGAACGCTTGCAGCCGATGTCGCGGTCAATATTTTCAATGCGCTGCCCGGCCATGGCAGCGCGCCGGTTGTCGAGACTCTGCCTGGCAGCATTAATGCGGAACCGAATAAGGTGATTGCCGACGTTCATTACCACAGCGAAGCGTCGCTCGGTGATCTGTCCTGGTTGATTTACAAAGCGAAAATGGTGACGAACACGCAAATCACTGACAAATGGAAGCTGTACAATGACGTCGAAACGAGCCATGGCTACAACAGTCGCACCTATATCGACGATACGAACAAGCAAGTTGCTATTACGCTGGAGGGAACGCAGCCGAATAGCAAATTAAGTCCGCTGTGGCTGAGCAAAGACGGCTTGACGGATCTGGAAATCGGCCTTGGCGTGATTCCGCCGCAAATGCGCGAAGGATACGAGGAATTTAAAAAAATCGTTGCCGATGTGGAAAACAAATTCGTTGCGCAGGGCTACGGCTTGTCGGTGGCTGGCCATTCTCTTGGCGGCGGACTGGCACAGCTTTTGTCCGGCATGTACTTCATCGATACCGGCAAAGCGTTGCCGACGGTTGCGGAGGCCGGTCCCGGCATGTTGCGGCAGTTGGAAATATATGCGGAGCAGCAGCTGTTGGCTGGCGAAACGATTCATTTGCCGACCGGCGGAACGTACAAACTACATGCTGGAACGCTGTTGCAACGCGCCAATGAGGCAAAATCGCTTGTAGCCGGCTTCAAATCGGAAGATTTCAGTAATGTGGTGAATCTGATTACCGACCTCGATCCGGTCGGGCATGTCAACTACAACGTGGATCCGAGCAAGGACGGCCATGTCGGCGTCGACATCATTGCGCCGCATTTTCTGACTGCGCGCGAAGATTTACAGGACCTTGAATATCTTGCACTGAAGCCGGCCAATGACCAGAACATTACGACACCGTCGACGCTGCCGCATGATCCGCTCGGGATCATGGACGGATTGCATGACATCAGCGCGACGCGCTTTGACCGTCATGAACCGGATCAATCCGATGCGCTATGGTCCGGCACTGCGGTTGGTCTGAAAGATTTTGCCGGCGATATCGGCCTCGGCACTGCGGTGCTCCGTGATTACGGGCCGCCGAAGAAGGTGTGGACGGGATCGGATTTGACGATTGCCGAAGTAAAGCTGTTTGGCGACGACAGCGACAGCGTAATCAACGTGAAGAATGCAGTGCATGGTAAGCAAAACGCCGCCGTGTTTACGCGCGACGGCAATCACATCGTGTTCGGCAGCGACAATGGTGATCAAATTGTCAATGGCGCCGGAAACCAGACAATTTATGCCGGTAAAGGCGACAACTACATTTACGGCGGCAGCGGCAATAGTCTGATTTACGGCGGCGGCGGACACGATATAATTTATGCCGGCAGCGGCAATAACGTGATTGTCGGCGGCAGCGGCGATTCGCTGTTGTTTGGCGGTACCGGCAACAATACGTTTGTTTGGGCGTCCGGTAACGACATCATTCGCGGCGGCAGCGGCAATGACACGATTGCGGTCAAAGCCGGAGCAAGCGGCAACACGCAAATTAAATGGGAACGAAATTTCAAAAATTTCGGCAACGACGTCGTGAGCATCGAAGGCGCAATGGCTAAGACGGGCTGTTTAACATTCAATTTTGTCGATGAGATTCGCTTTGCCGATATGCAGTGGTCGCAATACGGCACGGACATTGTGATGACCGACAACAAAGGCGACAAAACGGCGACGGTTACGTTTAAAAATGCGATGGATACTTTTGCAGCAAACGATAATCAACTCGATTTTAAATTCACCAATGGTCGGTTGTACCAAGATGATGAATTATATCATGTGCGGGCCGGCAGAACGGTTGCAGCAGACGCGAGCGGCGCTTATAAAGGCAGTATTTTAATTGGCGCGGCGGATGACAGCGTACTGACGAGCGGCAGCGGAAATGATTTGCTGTTCGGCGGCAAAGGGCAGGATGCGTTCGAATTTGAAAACAATTTTGGACATGATGTGATCGCGGCGAGCGATGTCGGCGATACAGTGCATTTTAATCAAGCGTTCAATACTGACGAGTTTTCGCTATTGAAAAAAGGAAATGATCTTGTTATCGACTATCAACAACGCGGATTGCCGACCGTCAATGAATTGACGATCAGCAATTGGACTGCCGGTGATAAAGTAAATCAATTTTCATTCAGCGACGGCCTGTACAAAATTGATCACAACCAATTCATAAAAGTGTCGTAAGAGTACTGAAGGGTTCAGCAGCCAGGCGGGATCTACCTGGTTGCCGAACCATAGCTGTTTGTGTTTAATGAAAAGACAAATGCTTTCGTGTTATCGTGATGACGAGACAACTAAGGAAAAATACCGTTGACAAAGTTGATGGTGCGTGATAGCATACTATTCAAGGAAACTGAATAGCGCCTTTAAACTGGTCCTGTGAGGCCGGAAAGGAGACATACTGCAAGGGAATTTTTTATGCCTTCTTGTGCCGCACGCGCCAAGGAGGTATTTTTTTATGCCGCTGCGCTCTTGATTGACAAGGTCGGCGCGAACCTGATAGTATATATATAAGTCGTTTGTGCATAAATAAACAAAAAAAGAAACGGCTTATAGCGACAGGTTGGCATGAAAAACCCTTCACGTTAATTTTTATAAGGTGATTCAGAAAAGTCGGCAAGGATGTTTATGCAATAACGCCTTGCCTGCTCGTAGAGAGTTATTCATATTTTAGGAGGGGTTGACATGGCAAAAGGTAACGTGTCGCTGCGCGGCAGAGATATTCTTGGATTGGAGACAATGACGCAGGCTGAAATCGAATTAGTGTTGGATACGGCAAAGGAAATGAAAACGATCATTGACCGCGATATCAAGAAAGTGCCGACGTTGCGCGGTAAATCAGTCGTGAACCTGTTTTTTGAACCGAGCACGCGTACGCGTACCTCGTTTGAATTGGCAGGAAAATATCTCGGCGCCGATGTGGTGAATATCACGACGAGCGCCAGCAGTCTGGTTAAAGGAGAGAGTTTGCGCGACACGCTCTATACGGTCGAAGCAATGGGCGTCGATGCGATTGTAATGCGCCATGAGGCGGAAGGCGCGGCGCAGTTTGCGGCGGGAATTTCTAAAGCGTCAATCATCAATGCCGGCGATGGCGCCCATGCACACCCGACGCAAGGATTGCTGGATATGTTTACGATTCGTGAGCAGAAACACGCATTGCGCGGTTTGAAAGTCGCAATCATCGGCGATATCCGGCATAGCCGCGTGGCTCGTTCGAACATCTGGGGCTTGACGAAAATGGGCGCTGAGGTTCATCTGTTCGGACCACGTACGCTGCTGCCGCAGGAACTTGAAGCATGCGGCGCGCAAGTGCACAAAAGGATTGAAGATGCGCTTGACGGCGCGGATGTCGTGAACGTGCTGCGCATTCAGCGCGAGCGGCAGCAAAAAGGGTTGTTTCCGTCGGCGCGTGAGTATGCGCGGCTGTTCGGAATCAATCAAAAACGGCTGGAGTTGGCGAAAGAAGATGCGATTGTAATGCATCCGGGACCGATGAACCGAGGCTTAGAAATTGCGCCGGATGTGGCGTATGGCGAACGCTCGCTGATTCAAGAACAGGTCAAAAACGGTCTGGCGGTACGGATGGCGCTGTTATTCTTGGTACTGATGGGGGGGAAACAAGTTGAAACACTTGCTTAAGAACGGAATGATCATTAATCCGGCTGGGGAATTCTCAGGTTGCGGCGATATATTAATTGAAGACGGAAAAATTGCAGCGATTGGCAACAAGCTGCAGGACGATGCGGCAACGGTGATCGACCTTAACGGAAAAACGGTGATGCCCGGTTTGATCGATATGCATGTTCATTTGCGCGATCCGGGACTGGAAGCGAAAGAAGACATCTATACAGGAACGCGCGCAGCAGTAGCCGGCGGTTTTACTTACGTTGCCTGCATGCCGAATACGAAGCCGGTTGTCGATCAATCGATTTTGGTCGAGGGAATTTTGAGCCGGGCGGCGGAATGCGGCGCGGCTAAGGTTGGCGTAATCGGTGCATTGAGTAAAGGTCAGTGTGGTCAGGAGCTGGCGGAAATCGGCGATATGGTTGCATCCGGCGCGGTGGCGATTTCCGATGATGGTCATTGCGTCGGTAACGCAAAGTTGATGCGTACGGCGCTCGAATATACCAGCATGTTTGACAAAGTGATCATTTCACATGCCGAAGAGGAATCGCTGGTCGAAGAAGGCATCATGCATGAAGGTGCGGTATCGGCCAAGCTGGGAATGAAGGGGCGTCCAGCCGTTGCCGAAGATATTGCGGTCGCCCGCGACGTATTGTTGGCCGAATTCGTCGGCGCGCCGGTGCATATTGCGCATATTAGTTCAAAGGGCGCCGTGGACCAGGTGCGCAGCGCAAAACAGCGCGGCGTAGCGGTTACTGCGGAAGTGACGCCGCATCACTTGACGCTGACCGACAGCGAAATCGAGCGTTTCGATACGGCATTCAAGGTGAATCCGCCGCTGCGGTCGAGCGACCATCAGGAAGCTCTGCTTGCCGGACTGAAAGACGGTACGATTGAAGTGATTGCCTGCGATCATGCGCCGCATGCATTCGAAGAAAAAGACGTCGAGTTCAAGACGGCGCCGAGCGGCTTTACCGGTCTCGAAACGTCGCTGGGCGTAGTGCTCGAGGAATTGCATCACAAGCGCGGTTTCAGCCTGGAAGAGATTGTACGCTGGATGTCGGTCAACCCGGCACGGGTGCTTGGAATCGAGGGCGGAAGAATTATTGCCGGTGCGGCAGCAGACTTGACAGTCGTTGAACCGGATACGGTCTGGACGGTTGAACCGGAAAAATTTTATACACGCGGCCAGCATTCACCGTTTAAAGGATGGAGTTTGCGCGGCAAGGCGGTGATGACAATCGTCGACGGACGGATTGTGATGAAGGATGGCGAGGTGACGGTATGAAAGGAAAATTGATCTTAGAAGACGGCAGTGTGTTTCATGGCGAGTTGCTCGGATCGGCAGAGGCGATCGGCGAAGTCGTGTTCAATACCGGGATGACCGGATACCAGGAAATTTTAACGGATCCGTCCTATTGCGGGCAAATTGTGACGCTGACGTATCCGCTAGTGGGAAATTACGGCGTCGCGGAAGGGGTTCAACAGTCGCGTCAGCCGTTTGTAAAGGGATTCGTAATCGGTGAATTATGCGCTAAGCCAAGTAATTGGACGATGGAAGGTACGCTCGGCGATTATCTGTTGAAAAATAAAATTCCTTGTCTGCATGGCGTCGATACACGGGCGGTGACTCGGAAAATTCGCTCAACCGGCGCGATGCGTGGAATCATCGTAGAGGCAGATCTTGAGGAGGCCGAAATCGCCAAACGTTGGCAGCAAACACTGTCGACCGATGTCGTTAACGAGGTGACGACGCCGGAGCGGTATGAAATTGCGAATGACAGACCGCATGTTGTGGTAATGGATTTCGGAATCAAGAAAAATATATTGCGTTCGCTGGCCGAACATGGCTGCCGTTTAACGGTGGTGCCGGCTGATACCAGCTATCAGGAAATTCGCTCGCTGCAGCCGGACGGCGTTTTCTTGTCAAACGGCCCTGGCGATCCGAAAGCGGTGCCGTTTGCGATTGAAACGATCCGCGCAATGATAGGTCGCTGGCCGATGTTCGGGATTTGCCTCGGCCATCAGTTATTAGCGCTGGCGTTCGGTGCGGACACCTACAAGATGAAATTCGGCCATCGTGGTTCGAATCACCCGGTGAAAAATTTGGCTAGCGGCCGCGTACACATCACTTCGCAAAATCACGGCTATGCGGTGCGTGAAGAATCGTTGACCGACAAAGGGTTGGTCGTAACGCATCGTGCGGTGAACGACGGCAGCGTCGAAGGAATGAAGCATCAACTGCTGCCGGTGTTTTCGGTGCAGTACCATCCCGAAGCTGCACCGGGACCGGATGACAATGTGTATCTGTTTGAACAATTTATGGAACTGTTGGCTAAGGAGGTCGCATTATGCCCAAAAAGCAATATCTGAAAAAAGTATTGGTGATTGGCTCCGGGCCGATTATCATCGGACAGGCGGCCGAATTCGACTACGCCGGCACGCAGGCTTGCCGTGCTCTGAAGGAAGAGGGAATCGAAGTTGTTCTCGTCAACAGCAATCCGGCGACGATTATGACCGATGCGAACATTGCCGACCGCGTATATATTGAACCATTGACGGTGGATTTTCTCGAAGCGGTCATTGCAAAAGAGCGTCCGGACGGATTGCTGGCGACATTGGGCGGGCAAGCCGGTTTGAACCTGGCGGTCAAGCTGCATGAAGAAGGAATTTTGAAGAAATTTGGCGTCGAGCTGCTTGGCACATCGTTGGAAGCGATCAAAAAAGCGGAAGACCGCGAATTGTTCAAAGAAACGATGGAGAAAATCGGTCAGCCGATCCCGGAAAGTACGATTGTCGAAGATGTAGCGAGCGCGCTACAATTTGCCGGCGAAATCGGCTTTCCTCTAATTGTACGTCCGGCCTATACGATGGGGGGCACAGGCGGCGGCATTGCACAAACAGAAAAGGAACTGGCCGAAATCGTTACGCGCGGCCTCAAACACAGCATGATCGGTCAGGTCCTGATCGAACGCAGCGTTGCAGGGTGGAAGGAAATCGAATATGAAGTGATGCGCGATGCGGCGGACAACTGCATCGTCGTCTGCAATATGGAAAATATTGATCCGGTTGGCGTGCATACAGGAGACAGCATTGTCGTGGCGCCGTCTCAGACCCTGACCGACCGCGAATACCAAATGCTACGCAGTGCGTCGCTGACAATCATCCGTGAACTCGGCATCGAAGGCGGCTGCAACGCGCAATACGCGCTTGATCCGAAGAGCGAACGCTACATTGTAATCGAGGTGAACCCGCGCGTTAGTCGCTCCAGCGCGCTAGCCTCGAAAGCGACCGGCTATCCGATCGCAAAGGTAGCGACGAAGGTTGCGATCGGCTACCATCTCGACGAAATACCAAATGCAATCACCGGCAAAACAATGGCCTCATTTGAACCGGCGCTGGACTATGTCGTAACGAAATTTCCGCGCTGGCCGTTTGACAAATTCAATTTTGCTGACCGCGAGCTAGGTACGCAAATGAAAGCGACCGGCGAAGTGATGGCGATTGACCGCAGCATTGAAGCATCGCTGCTCAAGGCGATTCGTTCTTTGGAAATCGGTCTCAACCATATCGAACTGCCGGCGTTGGCGGAGCAAAACGTCGATGAAATTCGCACGCTCCTCAAGGAAACTGATGACGAACGGCTGTTCGTCGTAGCCGAAGCGCTGCGGCGCGGCATTGAAGTGATGGAAATCCATGCGGTGACTGGGATCGATCCGTTCTTCCTGCACAAAATCAACTCGATCGTGCTGTTGGAAGCGGAACTGACGATGCGCGGCTGTCTGCCTGAGTTGTTGGAAGCGGCGAAGAAAAAAGGGTTCGCCGACCGTACGATTGCTCGTTTGGTCGACAAAAGCGAAGACGAAATTCGCATGCTGCGCAAACGACTCGGCTTGACGCCGGTCTACAAGATTGTCGACACCTGCGCTGCCGAATTTGAAGCGGCGACGCCGTATTACTATTCGACATATGCACAAGAAGACGAAGTAGCTCCATCGACGCGCAAGAAAGTGCTGGTGCTTGGCTCCGGTCCGATTCGGATCGGTCAGGGCGTCGAGTTTGACTATTGCTCGGTTCATTCGGTCTGGGCGCTCAAAGAACTCGGCTTCGAAACGATCATCGTCAACAATAATCCGGAGACGGTCAGTACGGATTTCGATACGGCCGACCGGTTGTACTTCGAACCCTTAACGCCGGAAGACGTAATGAACATCATTGACAAGGAACAGCCGGAAGGCGTGATCGTACAGTTTGGCGGACAAACCGCGATCAATCTGGCCGGGCCGTTGTCACGCGCCGGAATTCCGATTCTTGGTACTAGCGTCGCCGATATTGATCGTGCGGAAAATCGCGAAAAATTTGAAGAGCTGTTGGAAAAATTGGGCATCGCGCGACCGCGCGGCACAACGGTCGTCGATGAGCAAGGGGCGGTTGAAGCTGCAGCCGCCATCGGCTACCCGGTCGTCGTTCGCCCCTCTTATGTGCTTGGCGGCCGGGCAATGGAAATCGTGTACGGTGAGGCGGATCTGCGTAACTATATGCGCTATGCGGTCAAGGCGTCGCCGGAGTATCCGGTGCTGGTCGATCGTTATATGCAGGGTAAAGAAGTGGAAGTCGATGCGATTTCCGACGGCGAGACGGTGTTGATTCCCGGCATTATGGAACATGTCGAAAGGGCTGGAGTCCATTCCGGCGACAGCATTGCGGTATATCCGCCGCAAACGCTGGCGCAGGAAGTGTTGGATAAAATCGTCGACTGCACGAAGAAATTGGCCAAAGGATTGACGGTCAAAGGACTGATCAATATCCAATACGTCGTGGTCGATGGCGCGATCTATGTGATCGAAGTAAATCCGCGTTCGAGCCGTACGATTCCGTTCCTTAGCAAGGTTACGAATATTCCTATGGTCAACTTGGCGACGCGCGCCGCGATGGGTGTGAAGATTGCCGACATGGGCTACGGCGAAGGGTTATTGCCGGCCAAGCCTTATGTTGCAGTCAAAGCGCCGGTGTTCTCGTTTGCCAAGATGCAGCAAGTGGACATTTCGCTCGGACCGGAAATGAAGTCGACCGGCGAAGTGATGGGATCGGACTATCATTATGCGCGAGCGCTGTATAAAGCGATTGTTGCAGCCGGAATGAATGTGCCGGAACGCGGCAACATTCTGTTCACTGTTGCCGACAAGGACAAGGGTGAAGCCGGCCTGCTGGCCAAAGGCTTTGCCGAACTGGGCTACCATTTGATTGCGACGAGCGGCACCGCGGCCTATCTAAACAGCCTGGACTTGGAAGTAAATGTGGTTCATAAGGTGCATGAACTGAAACCGGACATCATTCAAATGATCAAGACCGGAAAAATAAACATGGTCGTCAACACGCTGACTCAAGGCAAGGAACCGGAACGCGACGGCTTTAAGATTCGCCGCGCGACGGTTGAACACGGCATCCCCTGCTTGACGTCAATGGATACGGCAAAGGCAGTGCTGAAGGTGTTGCAATTCATGCGCGAACGCCGTTTAGTCTACGTATTGGCGCTGCAAGATTATGTCGGAGGAGGGGACGCGCTTGCCTAAACGGCTGCTGCATGGTAGAATCATTGCCAATGAATATCTGGCGACTGGAATCAAACGGCTGATCATCGAGGCGAAAGAGTTGGCGGAATTGGCCGTTCCCGGCCAGTTTCTGCATCTGCGTTGCCGCGAAATCGGCTCAGATCCGCTGCTCAGACGTCCAATCAGCATTTCGGACATTGATCGGACGGCGGGACGATTGACGCTGTTGTATAAGATCGTTGGTAAAGGCACGGCGCTTCTGGCGCAACTGAAAACTGACGACTGGATCGATTGCATGGGGCCGCTCGGCAACGGCTTTGCGTTGCGCGGCGAAAAGCCGCTGCTGGTCGGCGGCGGCATGGGACTTGCGCCGCTGGTGGCATTGGCCAAGGCGCTTTGCCCGCGTCCAACTGAGATTTTGCTGGGTGGTCGCGGTAAAGAAGAATTGTTTTGGACGGAAGCGTTTGCTTTCAGCTGCCAAAATGCGCATCTGACAACTGACGACGGTTCGGCCGGCCGGAAGGGGACTGTGGTCGATTTGCTGCCGCAGTTATTGGCAGCCGGCGGTTATGATGCCCTCTACACTTGTGGTCCGCGGCCGATGATGGAAAAAGTCGCCGCGTTGGCCAAAGAATACGGGATTGATTGTCAGGTATCGCTGGAAGAATATATGGCCTGCGGCGTCGGAGCGTGTCTTGCCTGCAGTTGTGCGACGAAGAACGGCGGTCGTGCGAAAATTTGTCTAGATGGACCAGTCTTTGACGCCGAGGAGGTGTTCGGATGAAACAGGGCGACTATACGCAAAGCGAACAGAACGAACGGCTAGCGGTGACAGTGGCCGGAATTCGGATGAAAAATCCGGTGATGGTCGCATCCGGCACGTTCGGCTTCGGGCTGGAATATGAAGACTACGTCAATCTAAACGCGCTTGGTGCGTTGGTCGTCAAAGGAACGACGCTCGCGCCGCGCGCCGGCAACGGAGGGCGTCGGATCGCAGAAACGTCGGCCGGCATGCTTAATTCGATCGGCCTGGAAAATCCGGGCGTCGATCAGTTAATCGAGACGATTTTGCCAAAACTATCCGGCAGTGGCGTGCCGGTGATCGTAAATATTTCCGGCAACACGTCCGAGGAGTACGGCGAATTGGCGGCGCGACTGGATCATGCGCCGATTGCGGCGCTGGAACTGAACATTTCGTGCCCCAACGTCAAGCAGGGCGGCATTGCGTTCGGTACCGATCCGGAAATGGCGGCCGGCGTCGTCGCAGCAGTGAAAAAACGCACGTCGAAACCGGTGATCGTCAAGCTGTCGCCAAACGTGACCGATGTGACGCAGATTGCCAAGCGCGTCGAAGTGGCCGGCGCCGATGCGCTGTCGCTGATCAACACGCTGCTGGGGATGGCGATTGACGTGCGTAGCTGGCGGCCGCGCCTCGGTAATGTCGTCGGCGGTTTGTCCGGCCCCGCGATAAAACCGGTTGCGCTGCGGATGGTCTGGCAAACGGCGTCTGCCGTCAAGATTCCGATTATAGGGATGGGCGGCATCATGACCGCCGAAGATGCGGTCGAATTTCTGCTGGCTGGCGCGAGTGCAGTAGCAATCGGTACGGCTAACTTCGTCAATCCGTGCGCGGCGCTCGATATTGCTGCCGGAATCGGCGACTATCTTGAAGAGCGTGGGCTAAACCAAGTCGACGATTTGGTCGGCAAGCTGATTGTTTAAAAAGACGTTTTAACACAAAGGGTGGAAGAGGCAGATAAATATCTGCCTGATGGAAGATTGTAAGAAGTTATGGCGAAAGAACGAATGAACAAGGAGGCGAATCGGATGGCGGATCAACGGTTGATTGTGGCGCTCGATACGACGGAGCGCGCGCGGGTGGAAGCGCTGGTCACCGAATTGGGCGAGCTGGTCGGCTATTATAAAGTGGGCATGGAACTCTTTTACAGCCAGGGGCCGGACATCGTCCGCTATCTGCGGCAACAGGGAAAAGAAGTCTTTCTTGATTTGAAACTGCACGATATTCCGAATACTGTAGCGCAGGCACTGCGACCGCTCGTCGGTCTTGGTGCGACAATGCTCAATTTGCATGCATCCGGCGGCGAGAAAATGATGAAAGCGGCGGCGGATGCATTGCGTGAAGAAGCATTATTGCGCAAAGTGCCGTGTCCGAAACTGATTGCGGTGACTGTGCTGACCAGCGTAGACTCAACGGAGTGGAAATTGCTTGGTTGTGCGCGTGAAATCGCGCAGCAGGTCAGCGCATTGGCGAAAATGGCGCAGGCGGCCGGACTGGACGGCGTTGTCGCATCATCGCAAGAAGCGGCATTAATTCGTGAGACTTGCGGCGATTCGTTTGCGATCGTAACGCCGGGAATTCGTCCGGCTGGCAGTGCGACGGACGATCAGGCACGAATTTTGACGCCTAGAGAAGCGATTGAGGCCGGAGCCGATTACTTGGTTGTCGGGCGGCCGATTACAGCCGCACTTGATCCGCAAAAAGCGGCGGAAGATATTTTACGTCAAATGAAGGAGAGTGAGCTATGAACGAGGCGGAAGTGAAAAAAATGTTCATTGAAACGGGCGCGATCATGGAGGGACATTTTCTTTTGACGTCCGGTTTGCATAGTGCGATGTACGTCGAAAAATTTCAGGTGTTGCAACAGCCGAAATATACCGAGTGTCTTTGTGTTGCATTAGCCGAACGATTTACAACCGCTAATGTCGGTGTCGTGATCGGTCCGGTGACAGGCGGTATTCTGCTTGCGCATGAAGTAGGCAAAGCGCTCGGTACAAGGGCGATCTTTACTGAACGAGTCGAGGGGAAGATGACGTTGCGTCGAGGCTTTTGCATCGAACCGGGAGAACGAGTTTTGGTTGTCGAAGATATCATCACTACCGGAGGCTCAGTCGATGAGGTCATCGAAGTTGTCAAAGCGCAGGGCGGCGAAATCGTCGGCATTGGTGTACTGGTGAATCGTAGCGGCGGCAAGGCTGCGTTTGAGGCTCCGTTGGAATCCTTGTTGAACCTGACGATTGAGGCCTATTCGGCAGAAGAATGTCCGATGTGTAGAGTTGGAGAGCCGATGACTAAAAGAGGCAGTCGCAACATTAAATAGATAAAACAGCGATAAATTTACATAAAAGATGAAAAATCATCTTGTCAGGTTATTTTACTTATGGTAATATAGATAACGTAGCAAGTGGCCCTGTGGTGTAGCGGTCTAACATGCCGCCCTGTCACGGCGGAGATCGACGGTTCAAATCCGTTCAGGGTCGCCATTTGCGGAAATAGCTCAGCGGTAGAGCATCGCCTTGCCAAGGCGAGGGTCGGGAGTTCGAATCTCCTTTTCCGCTCCATTTAGGGGTATAGCTCAATTGGTAGAGTAGCGGTCTCCAAAACCGTTGGTTGAGGGTTCAAGTCCTTCTGCCCCTGCCAGAATTTCAAGGGATTTCTCAAAAGAGAGATCCCTTTTTGTCTGTAGCGATTGAAAACGGTAAATATATTAAATGCAGGTGGCGCAATGGATAAGAGGATGAATCGTTGGAACGAAAAACTGCTTACTGGTTTATGGCAATTGGGCAATGTTGTTTTTGCAATGCTGGTAGGTCTATCATTTATGATGGAAAAAAGCGGTGAAACGACAGTCAAAGGGCTGTTGGTTCTGGCTATGTCAGTCTTGTTGCAACGTTATGTCTGTGCCTGGATTTTTAAAAAATAGTCATTGCTTTTATTTTCCATGAGGTTTCCACCTAACGAGGGAACGTAATGGAATGTTTGTGAAGTGGAAAATCGAATTGGACATAGATTCGCCCGAGTGATATACTCAATCATGGGCTTATGCGTCACAGAGTTTCTCTGTGGCTTTTCTTGTTTATGGGCAGCAGGTTTTCCTATTGAACTAGCGAATTATATAAATTGGATGGAAGGAGGATACAATGAGCGAACAGACCGAAACGCAGAAGTGGCCTTTTTTAAAAGAATTGCCGACAACGGTACTTGGCTTTTCTTTGGACTTACAAGAACAAGAAAATGCAGGACGAACTCAGTTGTTCAGTTACCAGGATGATAAAAAGCGACTGGGTTTTTCTGCAATGTATGATAAAAATACAAAAGAATACAGTATCAGGCGTAAAATCGGTTTAACCGAATTCTGCGACATTGACTTTTGTACAGAGCAGCTGCCTAGATTTGAACAGCTTTTGAAAGAACGAATGCAAGAGAGTATGGCGCAAATGAGTAATTTTGAGGAAGCGTTATTGGATTCCATCGTTATTAAAAAGGAAATACTGCAGTGGGGGCGAGAACTTGAGTTACCCGCGAAGAGCCGCGGTTTCTCATTGTTTGTTGAGCCCTGTCGTCCAGTTAAAGTGATCAATGGATCCTATATGGTGTTGGATTATAGTGACTTTTCGAATGAAAGTAATTTGGTGATATATTATAATATGTTTCGTGATGATTTTTTTGCCGAAATTAGAATTCATCGCTTGCCGGAAATGACAACTTTATTTGATGCGACAACAACAAAAGAACTCGACCGGATAATAAAGCAGCAGTTAGAAGAGGTGTTGCAGTATATGCGGGGAAAAATTGACAGTGGGACAGCTGTGTAGAGGAGAGGTGAAAAATGGCTAAAATCTTAGTCTGCGATGATTCTGCTTTTATGAGAATGATGTTGAAAAAAGTACTGATTGAACAGGGACATGAAATCGTCGGAGAAGCTGGCGATGGAATGGAAGCTGTCGCTCAATACGAAAAATTGCAACCTGAATTAGTGACGATGGACATAACGATGCCTAAAATGGATGGCATAGAGGCAGTGAGGCGGATTCATGAATTAAACCCGGTAGCGCGGATTGTTATGGTTACTGCTTTAGGGCAAAAGGCCATTATCACGGATGCCCTGAGAGCGGGAGCGGCCGATTTTATTGTTAAACCGTTTGATCCGGAAAAGGTCGCCTCGATAGTGAAGAAAGTACTGGATTTGGATGCGGTATGATCAAGCTGGAAATTTTGTTACAAAGATAAATTATTATGGTAACAAAAAAGTGTTGACAATACATTGCGTGATGACCTATAATAGTCAATGTGATTGGTTAACGGCCCTGTGGTGTAGCGGTCTAACATGCCGCCCTGTCACGGCGGAGATCGACGGTTCAAATCCGTTCAGGGTCGCCATTTTGCCACGGTAGCTCAGTCGGTAGAGCAGAGGACTGAAAATCCTCGTGTCGACGGTTCGATTCCGCCCTGTGGCACCATCATTTGCGGAAATAGCTCAGCGGTAGAGCATCGCCTTGCCAAGGCGAGGGTCGGGAGTTCGAATCTCCTTTTCCGCTCCATATTCGAGGCGACATAGCCAAGTGGTAAGGCAGAGGTCTGCAAAACCTCTATTCCCCAGTTCAAATCTGGGTGTCGCCTCCAAATTTAGATTTATGTATTTAATATAGAATGCCTAGGCGAATAGCCTATCTGCAATGCGAGCGTGGCGGAACTGGCAGACGCAACGGACTTAAAATCCGTCGGGTAGTGATACCCGTGCCGGTTCGATTCCGGCCGCTCGCACCACTGTTCATTTTATCTCCTGACTAGTCAGGAGATTTTTAGTATTCATTTTCATGAAAATTTTAAGGGGGTTCTTCTATGGAGGATATACATGAGGCCGCTTTGGAATTGATAGAAAGCATTCGTAATTTAACGATTGCGGAAATAATGAAGGAAGACATGATTCAAGATATTATGGCGGTAGAGAAGGTTTTATATGAAAATGATGATAAAAATAAAGTCCATCAAATTGTGGCTGGTTTGAATGGTAGTATGATTGCGTTTTTGGATTTTTCTAAGCTTATGAAGCCTTATGGAAAATGGAAGAAAGCCGTTGGAGCGGTATTGTTTAAATAGAAAACGACCGTTTGCTCACAGCAGCAGACGGTCGTTTGTTTTGCAAATATAGTAAGCCGTTTCATTAAGGGAGTAATCTTGGTAGGAATGGCGGAGAGAAGTCGCGAATTGCAATAAGCAGGAAGATAATTCCGGATAGGAGCATTAAAATGGCACGCTGCAGATTCGTGTTGGCTTTATATGAAAAGAATGCAGCTCCGATCAGTGTGATGCCAAGTAGAATACCGCCGGCAAAAGAAGCCAGGTTAATGAGTGCTGAAAAATCGAACATAATAATAACTCCTTTTTAGATAGAATTAGACAAGGATTGGTTTTACAAATGGACGAATATAAACAAGGGCGATTATCGATAGGAGGAATAAGCATGCTAGAATGTGAGAAGGTGTATCACGGGTTCAAGGTGCGTAGTTGCGAATTAGTTGAGGAACTGACGGCTCGCTGCTATATGTTAGAACATGAAAAAACTGGTGCACATTTATTATATGTGGAAACCGGAGATGATAACAAGGTCTTTTCAATAACCTTTCGCACACCGCCAACGGATAATACGGGAGTGGCTCATATTTTAGAGCACAGCGTATTATGTGGCTCACGTAAGTTTAAACTGAAAGAACCGTTTGTTGAACTGGTGAAAGGTTCAATGAACACATTTCTAAATGCGATGACTTTTCCTGACAAAACGATGTACCCGGTAGCAAGCCGCAATGAGAAAGATTTTCGTAATTTAATGGATGTATATTTGGATGCGGTGTTTTTTCCGCAAATTTATGATCGGCCGGATATCTTTAAGCAAGAAGGCTGGCATTATGAATTGGATGCTACGGATGATGACTTGAATTATAAAGGCGTAGTTTATAATGAGATGAAAGGCGTCTTTTCATCGCCGGATACAAGATTGGAACAAAGTGTGATGGAAGCGTTGTTTCCGGATACTACGTATGGGTTTGAATCGGGTGGGGATCCAAAAAGTATTCCTGAATTAAGTTACGAAGATTTTCTGCGTTTTCACAAGAAATTTTATCAGCCGGCGAATGCTTATCTGTATCTATATGGCGATATGGATATCGAAGAGACATTGGCGTTCATTAATGCAGAATATTTGCAGCATTTTGAAGTGAGCCCAATTCAATCGAGTATTCCAAAACAAGTTGCTGAAACGGAACAAATTCGCCAAGCGGGATATCCGATACCGTCAAGTGAAAATGCAGCGGGTAAAACATATTTTAACATGAGTTTTGTTGTTGGCGAAGGCTTTGACGCTGAGTTGACGCTAGGCATGCAATTGTTAAACTATATATTGCTGGATAGCCCGGCTGCGCCGATTAAAAAGGCTCTTATTGCGGCAGGAATCGGCAAAGAAGTCAGCGGTGCCTATGCGAAGAGTTTACTGCAGCCGGTGTTCAGTTTTATTGTCAGTGGTGCGGAAAAAGATGACTGCGAAAAATTCCGTACCGTGGTTTTACATGAACTGAAGCGTCTGAGTGAGAACGGCATTGATCTAATGCTAAAACAAGCGGCGCTGCATCGACTCGAATTTTCTTTGCGTGAAGCAAATTTTGGCAGTTACCCCAAAGGATTAATTTACAATATCCGCTGTATGGATAGTTGGCTCTATGACGCGAATCCGCTCTTGCATCTTAGATATATGCAGTCGCTAGAAAAGATTAAACGTGAAGTGGTGAGTGGCTACTTTGAACGTTTGATTGAGACGTATTTTCTTGCCAACCAGCATCGGGTTACCGTGGTGTTGTCACCGGAGCCGGGATTGCTTGATGCGGAGGCTGCGCAAGAACGAGCACAGCTTTCAGCACATAAATTGCTACTTGCGCAAGAAGAGGTCGCAGTATTGATGAACGATTCGGAAAAGCTGCGTAGCGAACAAGAAAAGCCCGATTCGCCAGAAGCGTTGGAAGCGATTCCTTTATTGGCGATAGGTGACATAAAAAAAGAAATCGATCGATATGATAACCGGGTTGAAGCGTGGAGTAATAGTACTGTTGTGCAGACATATTGCGATACGAGAGGGATCGCATATTGCAACCTTTATTTTGATTTGAGTCAGCTTAATAAACAGGATGTTTCATTCGTTTATTTACTGGCAGAATGTCTTGGCAAAATTGATACGTGCAAAAGTAGCTATGAAGAGCTGGTTAGTCGAGTGGATTTGTGCTGTGGAGGAATTGATTACGGAATCAAAGTCTACACGAATCACTCTAACCACAGGATTTTTCAAGGGAAGATGGTGGTCAGGACGAAGGTTTTAGCGGAGAAAATAAGCGACGTTACGGCCTTGCTCCAAGAAATATTGTTAGAAAGTTTATTTGAGAAAGAAGAACGTTTGTATGAAATTGTTCGTGAGTTAAAGGCGGACTGGCAGACGAATTTGTTTCGACGCGGTCAACAGTTGGTAAGTAATCGCGTGTTGTCTTATTTTTCAGCTGCGGCTCAATTTAGTGAAGGCGGTGCGCTTGATTTTTATCATTTCCTTTGCCAAATTGAAAAAAAATGGGGCCAGGAAAAGCAAGCCGTTGTTGAAGGCTTGAAGCGGATTTCCCGAGGTGTGATTACTCGGGAAAACTTGACGCTGGGAATTACTTTGGAAGAGAATAAAGGCCCGCTACTTGCAGCGGCGTTTAATGAATTCATAGCCGCGCTGCCGAACAGGGCTGAGAAGTCAGTGCCGGATGCAAAAATGAACAGCGATAAAGCGACTCGTAATGAAGGTCTTCTGATGCCGGCGCAAGTTCAATATGTCGTCAAAGCGGCAAATTATCGTGATTTAGGATACCGGTACACCGGCAGCATGAAGGTATTGGAAACGATACTTCGGTATGATTATTTTTGGACAAAGATTAGGGTGCAAGGCGGCGCTTATGGTGCGTTTGTTCGCTTCAATAGAAATGGGAATATGATCTTTGGCTCATATCGTGACCCTAATTTACTGGAAACGTTGGATGTATATGATCGCACGGCTCAATACCTGAAGACGTTTTTGCTCAGTGAGCGCGATATGCTGAAATACATAATTGGTACGATGAGCCAAATGGACATGCCGCTGACTGCCCAACAAAAAGGTGAACAGGTTGAAAATTGGTATTGGAGAAACATTAACGACGAAGAACGCCAGCGAGAGCGCAATGAAATCCTTGCGACGACACCGGAGGATATACGGAAATTAGCCGAGCTCATTCAAGCGGCCATGGCGGAAGATTATCTTTGCGTCATGGGCAATGAAACAGCGATCCGTGATGCAGCAGACCGCTTTGAAAAACTAATTGATATCGGGCTGTTTTAGCTTAAAATAATATTGCTTCCCGTTATTCGGTTTATAACAAGAAAAAAACAAGAGGTGTCTCAAAAGGCGGAAAGCCTATCCGAGACACCTCTTGTTTTCTATTAGAGACTAGTATTGCCAGAAAATCCGTTGGATTTCTGCCGGATCATTGGTTTTAGTTAAAGCCAGCATCAGTAAGATACGAGCTTTTTGTGGGTTTAGTGTATCGGAAGCCGAGAAATGCAATGCGTCATCATTTGCTTCGCCGTTGCGCGCAACAATGCCGTTGCCGGTGCGCGAGCTTCTAACAATCGCAATGCCTTGTTTTTGAGCATCAACTAATGCGTCTTTGACCGGGTTTGCCAGGCTGCCGTCGCCGACGCCAGCGCAGATAATGCCTTTTGCGCCAGCGGCGACAAAGGCGTCAACTGCAACACGGCTGACATTGGCATGTTCATATACGATGTCAACTTGCGGCAGATCCGTCAGGTTGCGCACGTCGAATTCGGATTTAGTGGTGTGTTTGCGCGTGCTTTCTTTATAGAAATGCGCTTTGCCGGCCTGCATGTAACCAAGATAGCCAAGTTCCGGTGCGCGGAAGGTATCAAGTAGCGCAGTGTTGGTCTTCGTTACTTCGCGTGCGCCGTTGATTGCATCATTCATGCAAACCATTACGCCTTTGCCGCGGGCCTCTTTGCTGCCGGCTAGGATTACGGAATTGTACAGGTTCATCGCGCCGTCAGCGCTCATTGCGGTAGGCGGACGCATCGCGCCGACTACGACAACCGGTTTGTTGCTTTTTACAACAAGATTTAAGAAATAGGCCGTTTCTTCGATCGTATCGGTACCGTGTGTAATGACAACCCCATCTACATCATCAGAAGCAAGCAATTCATTGACGCGTTTGGCCAATTTGAGCCAAACTTGGTTCGTCATATTTTCGCTGGCGATTTGCGAAATTTGCTCACCGCTGACATTGGCAACTTGCTTTAACTCGGGAACGCCGTTGATCAATGCATCGACTGGGAAAACTGCTGCAGTGTAGCCGACGGTAGTCGTACTGCTGGCTCCGGAACCTGCAATTGTACCGCCGGTTGCCAAAATTTTAACATTTGGCAGCTTTCCCGGAGCTTCTGCAGCAAACCCCACCTGCATGCTGAGAAGCAAGAGACAAACGAGGGCAAGAATTGTGACATAGCGTTTTTTCATAGAACACACTCCTTTGTTAGAATAGTGAGTAGTTTCAAACTACTCACTCAATATTCTAGCACAATTGAGTGTGGAATAAAAAAGAGTAGTGTCTGAAAAATCGGGCGAATCTGCATATTTAACTATTGTATATAAGTATATTGCATACGTAATATCTTTTTCACGCCGAACAAATGGACAGTGTCTCTTGTGAAAGGAGTATTTTATTGCTGGTGGTAGCTGTTAGGATAAAGGAATTAACAAGTGTCACATGTATACACGATTACAGAAAAAAACACCTAGACAAATGTGCTTATTAAAGTTATAATACGTAGCATAGTAATAAATATACAGAGTCAAAGGCGACTCCCTTGTATCAGCAAATGTGTTGATTGCAAAGGGAGTTCTATGTTTTTTCGGGGTTGTCTTTAATTTTATTATAAAAATTAAATTTGGAGGGGTATCTAATGAGTGATTTGTTGTATTTGGTTCCGGCAGGGAAATATCAAAAAGAAGAATTAATTGAGCTGCTGAAAAACCATCCTGAAATTAAGTTTGTTTCTTTAGTCGGCATTGATCTGGCAGGGAATGATACCGATGAAAAAATCCCAATGTCGTTGTTCCTTGAGGACATGAATTCCTTCGTCAATGGCGGTGCAGTGCAAACGGATGGATCTTCCGTTGTTCTGACGGGAATCGCAACGTTGAACAATGCAAAAGTGGATATGTTAGCTGATATGGACGTCAACTGGTTTGTGGATTATAATCATGATCATTATGATGAAGAATTAGGAAAACCGGTCGGTACGCTGCGTATCCCGTGTTTCTTGGTTCACAATGGCGTGCGTGTTGACTCGCGTGCAGTTCTGGCGGACAGTCTGGCGTATGCGAAGGAAGAATTGCTTGCGCTGTTTAAACGGAATCCAAAAGTCGCCGGACTTAGCCATATTGACGGAAGTGAAATTGAAGATATCATTTTCACTTCTGCAACAGAACTGGAATTTTGGGTTAAAACTCCGGCAAACCGGGCGGAAGTCGGCGAATTGTCAGCATCGCAAGTCATGCAGGAACAATATTGGCAGCGCACGCGCGGCGAAGTTCGGACGGCGATGGAACAAGCCGTCATTATGCTTGAAAAGTACGGCTTGGAGCCGGAAATGGGGCATAAGGAAGTCGGCGGCGTAAAAGCGCAAATTGATGAAGGCGGTCGACTGAGTCACGTTATGGAACAGCTCGAAATCGACTGGAAATTCTCGACCGGTTTGCAAACGGCCGACAATGAATTGCAAGCCCGAATTGTCGTAAAAGAAGTTTTCCGTGCAAACGGGTTGGAGGTCAATTTTAAAGCAAAACCGATCATCGGCGTTGCCGGCAACGGCGAACATACGCACATCGGTCTGGCGGCGAAATTAAAATCCGGCAAAGTCGTTAACTTGTTTTCGCCGGAAGACATGAAAAAGGATTTCTTGAGTGCAGTTGGCTATGGCGCAATTATGGGCGTTCTGAAGCACTACGAAGTAGTCAATCCGTTCATTTCTTCGACCAATGATTCGTTGAATCGTCTAAAACCAGGTTTTGAAGCGCCTGTTTGCATCGTTACGTCGCTTGGACACACTCCGGAAGTCCCCTCGCGTAACCGTACAATTTTGGCCGGTCTGGTTCGCGACATCAACAATCCGCGCGCGACGCGTTTTGAAATGCGCTCGCCGAATCCGTTCACCAATACATACATTGCATTGGCGGCGATTTATCTGACCGTATTGGATGGCGTAAAAGCGGCTGTCGAATCGGGCAAGGACACGAACGGGTTGCTTGCTGAATTGTCGAAGGAAGCCGGCGAGACCGGATTTTATCTGGACAAAAATCGTGCATATCGTAGTGAACATGACGTTTTTGATGATTACAGTGATGAGGAACGGGCGCGTTTGTTTGGCAAACCACCTGCTACTGTTTGGGAAAACATGCAAGGAATTTCTCAATATCCGGAAAAAGTAGCTGCGATTACGGCTAGCAAGGCATTCAGCAGTGCTATTATTGACGCTTTTGTTGCAGGCGCACTGGTTCGCTGGAAAACAGAAATTCTGACTCGTATTATCCCGGATAATCTTGAAGTGGTAAGAAGCTGCAAAGCTTGCAGCTTAGCTGATTCTGGCAATGAAGTGGATGCAGCCAGCTGGAAGGCTGTTCAATCTTTGCGTAGTGAACTTGCTAAAGACAGTGGTGCGCAAAAATCGATTTTTACGCAGATTAAAGATGCGATTACTAGCTGCGACTATGAGAAAGCCTCGGAATTGCAAGTCCTTATGACAGAAAAAATGGGACAGCTGATCATTGCCTACCAAGAATACAAACGTAACTTGATTTAAAAAACAGAAGAAGCCTGCCAAGCAACGAAATGCTTGGCAGGCTTCTTCTGTTTTTTCTATTTAAGAGCAGCTTTAACTGTTTGCAGAGCTGATTCGTAATTCGGCTGATCGCCAACGTTCGGCACATATTCAACATGACGGACGATGCCGGCGGCATCGATGACGACAATGCCACGGGTGAGCAGGCGGAATTCCTCAATTACAAAACCATAATTTAGGCCGAAGTTAAGATCTTTATGGTCGGAAACCGTATGCACGTTTTCAATGCCTTGTGTGGCGCAATATTTTTTTAAAGCGAAAGGAAGATCAACGCTGATAGAAATGATTTTCACGTTTGGCAATTTTGTCGCTTCTTCATTGAACCAGCGTGTTTGCATATCGCATACGGAAGTGTCGATAGATGGAACGACACTGATGATACGGATATGTCCGGCTGTGCTTTCTAAAGTGAACGGAGTTAAATCTGTATTCAAAGCAATAAAACTTGGTGCGGGGGTACCTGTTTTAACTTCATTACCAACAAGGGTAACGGGATGACCGGCGAATTTTACAATTCCACTGCGTTTATTCATGATTAAACTCTACCTCCTAGGTATATATTATATAAATTATCGTAGCATAAGAAATAAAAAATGTAAATGATAATTGTTATTTATTAATCTTTAAAGGAATTTGGAGATTCGCGTCGAAAGATGTATAAATAAAATCATATGGAAGGGCAGGCGATATTATGAGAGAAAAACTGTTCAGTGATGTAGAGGGGTTGCGGATTGCAATGGAAATTGAGGCACGCGGCATGGCTTTTTATCAAAAAGCGTATGAGCATGCGCAAAAGCCAGAACATAAGGATTTGTTCTTGTTTTTAAAACATGAGGAAGTTGCTCATTATGAAGCGTTTAAGTCTATGTATGAACAAATAAAGGCGCAAGAAGGTTCACAGGATACGGAGTATCTGTTTGATCAGGAATCTTCACGATACTTGACGGTTTTAGCCGAAGGCCATGTTTTTCCCACGAGTGATGCTGCTGCGACTGCTGTTGCTAAAATGGACTCGTTGGAAGAGGTGCTCAAACTGGCGTTGCAGGCGGAAAAAGATTCTATTTTGTTTTATGATGAGCTTGCGCGTCAGTCTAAGTTTGAAAAGGCTAAGAAAATTTTCAGCAAGCTCAAAGAAGAAGAACAAACGCATGTGGTTAAACTGCGTGAAATTATTAAAGGTTGGGCATAACGAAAAAACCGTCTCAAAAGAGTTATATCGATTGAGGCGGTTTTTCCTATTTGCTTTTTTACTAAGCGAAATAGATAAATGAAATAATAGTTTTGTTTTTAGTTGTTGCAGGATCTTTTAGAGGAAATGGTAAATTAAACTAGGCATAGAAGTCTGAAAGAAAAGGAGGAACGATCCGATGGCAAAAGCAATTGGAAAAAGGGCGATACAGAGAAGTGAAGTGGATAAAGTCAATCGTACGGCGATGCTGATTGGCGGCTGTGTTGCAGGAGCCATTTTGGTGGTCGTTATACTATCTTTCCTCACGATGTAAAGCGATAATTAATAGATAACAATTATTGACGAAATGAAAACAATTTGATACAATTATTTTCGTTGTAGTTTTAGAGGATGAGAGATGGAGGTTTTGTTATGGAAATGAAAAAGGATTTATTAGAAAAAGGGGCTATATTGCAGCGGGACAAAAAAACATTTGCTATTGCGCCGCATATCCCGGGCGGTATCATCTTAGATTCCAATATGTTGAGAAAAATTGCTGATGTTGCTGATAAGTATAATGCGAAAGCGTTAAAAGTCACTAGTGCGCAAAGAATTGCCATTGTGGGTATCGAAGAAGAGCAAATTGATGCAGCGTGGGCAGAACTAGATATGGACAAGGGAAGTGCGATTGGTTTATGTGTACGAAGCGTTAAAATTTGTCCGGCAACTCATTTTTGCAAACGGGCGCAGCAAGATGCCGTAACATTGGGGTTAGCTCTTGATGAACGGTATCATGGGATGGCTCTGCCGTCGAAATTTAAAATTGGCGTATCCGGCTGTATGAATTCCTGCAGTGAAAATGCGATCAAAGATCTTGGACTGATGGGAACGCCAAAGGGCTATAGCATTTTTATCGGCGGCAATGCCGGCGTGAAACCACGACTTGCAGATCGTCTGATGGATGCTGTGCCTCAGGAAGAAGTTATAGCAATTGTAGATAAGGTTGTTGCTTATTATAAGGAAAATGCTAAGACAAATGAACGAATGGGAATGATGATTGAGCGGATCGGCTTTGAATCTGTGAAAGCGGCAATCTTCGGTTGAGTTAAAAGGCAAAACAACAGAGAGTGTTTTGCCTTTTTGCAAACTGATAAGAGAGGGTGATGGAGATGGCTGGAGAATGGCTTTGGATTGAACGTGAATTGAAAAAGTTAGCCGAATTTAGTGTAGGCAACAACGGAATCAGCCGACTTGCTTTTTCGCCCGAAGAGAAAGCGGCTCGTCTTCATATTGAATCACTCATGCAAGAAATTGGCATGCAGACGCGTGTGGATGCAGCGGGAAATTTGATTGGCAAATTGGAAGGACGCGATAGTGATGCGGCGGTAGTTGCGACCGGTTCGCACTTGGACACCGTTCCTGAGGGGGGCAGACTGGATGGGGTGTTAGGGGTACTGTGTTCGCTTGCCGCAGTTAAGGCTGCTGCTAAGCGCGATGAGTTGCGTCATCCGCTAGAACTGATCGTATTTTCCGGCGAAGAGCCTAGCCGGTTTGGTCTCGAGGCAATTGGCTGTAAAGCGATGGTTGGACTTGCAGATCCCGGAAACTGGCAGAAATTAAAAGATGAGACAGGCGCAAATCTGAAAAATGCATTTGAAGAACTTGAATTAACGTGGGCGGATATTTCGAACGCAACACGAAGTAAAGGTGAAATTAAAGCGTTTTTAGAAGTGAATATAGAACAGGGCGGTATTCTTGAAAAGGTTGGCATGTCATTAGGGATGGTTGAAGAAGGCGTAGCACCGATTCGATTTAAAATTGTGGTAGAGGGTTTGGCGGCTCATACTGGTGTAACGCCGGTAGAGGAACGTCAAGATGCGTTGGTAACGTCGGCAAAGATGATTCTCGCCGTGCAGGAAATTGCACAAGAACATTCGGGAGAAGGCATTATTGCAACCATCGGGCAGTTGAAGGTTTCTCCCGGTGCAATCAATGTGGTTCCGGGACAGGTTGAAATGTGGGCGGAAATATGCGGGCGAAATGGCGAAAGCGTTATTGAATGTTTGCAGGAGGTCAAAGATGCAATTAGTACGATCGCCGAGGAAGAAGAGACGACGGCGTGCATTGAAATGTTGTCGGCAGATCGGGCGGTGCGATTATCCGAAACAATTATTGAATTGATAGAGGATTTATGCCAGGCCAAAGGAATTAGATGCAAACGGATTGAAAATGCTTCGGGGAAAAATGCGATGCATATGGCGCGGATTTGTAGTGCGGGCTTATTGGTTTTGCCCGTTAGAGGAAGCATTAATGAACAACTGGTGGATTCTTCAGAAGTTGAAAATGCTGTTGAAGTGATGACGGAAACGTTGCTGAGCTTGGCGAAATAATTGTTTGAGAGATAGTAACCATGCTGATTTTTGACTTGTGAAAAAATATATAGTAAAATATTGAATACGCCGAATCCTATGATAAGGTACGGGGGAACCAATAATTGGGGTGAATTCGCACTGCGAAAGGGCAAATTTCTACTACTTCTCTTTAGCCCGAACCCGTCAGCTAACTCCGGAGGCGATAAAGAAAGAGAGGTGTATTTCTATTGAAAAAAAACGCCTATCTCAGTATGCTTGCTGCATGTTTGGTGCTAACGGTTTCGACTTCGGCTGATGCGGCTCCTTCCGCTGCACAAGTAAAGGCGACAACTGCTGGGAAAACATCAACGGTGCAAACGCAACCGACAGTTGTGGATGACGGTACTGTTCGGCTGGGGATGCGGGGAGAAGAAGTCAAAATTGTTCAGCGTCTTTTATCGGAAATGGGATTTTATGTTGGAGATATTGATGGCATTTTTGGCAACGGCACGCTGCAAGCGGTACGGGATTTTCAAACGGTCCATAATCTGATTCCGGATGGCGTTGTCGGCAAAGAAACATTGGCAACGATGAAACGGAGCGAGGCCTCGGGTATTTCAACGAGCCGATTCAGCCGCTCTTTGATTATGAGTGCTTCAGCGTATTCGCGCTTTGATGCGGGGAATTCGGATTATACTTGCCGCGGTAACTTGCTGCGCAAAGGTTTAGTAGCGGTTGATCCTAACGTTATTCCACTGGGGACAAGATTGTATATTCCTGGTTACGGCTATGCGATTGCGGACGATACTGGTGGAGCGATTCGGGGCAATAAAATTGATCTGGCCTTTGATAGTCATGAAGAAGCGATTCAATTTGGGCGACAACGAATTACCGTAAATATTTTGGATTGAGATAAGAAGATAAAAACTAAAAATGCGCAATGGAATTGAAATTCCATTGCGCATTTTTTATCAGAAACAGGATCTGTAAAAGAAAAAGCGCTACGTAGCCAAGAAAGCCGCGTAGCGCTTGCTTTATAAGATGGTGGGGTTAGGCGGACTCGAACCGCAGACCTCTTCGATGTCAACGAAGCGCTCTAACCAACTGAGCTATAACCCCTTGAACGAGATTAATTATATTACGGTAAACAAAAAAAGTCAATGCCTTTTTGAAAAAATTAAAAGAGCTTCCTTTTATCGAGTTATGCTTGTTCCTGCAAATGAAAAAAATAAAAACGCAACATGACTGTCCTAGCATGCGGCGTCTATCTGGAAGATGGTGGGGTTAGGCGGACTCGAACCGCAGACCTCTTCGATGTCAACGAAGCGCTCTAACCAACTGAGCTATAACCCCTTAGTAAGATTAATTATATTACGGTAAACTAAAAAGTCAATCTTTTTCTTAGGGAAAGAACGAGTCTGTAAGAATAAAAAGAGGTGAAATTCTGATTTTAAGCGAAAGTAATGGGTAGTATCATCTATGAATCATATAGTTTGAATCGGATATGCAGTGCATTTGCGCCAGGCGCGTGAGGAAGGAAGTGCTATGATGGCAACGATATTATTGGTGCGTCATTGTGAGGCGGATCATCATGTCAATGGATTGACCGGCGGTTGGACGGATACCCATCTCACGGAACGCGGCAAGAGGCAGGCGGAAGCTGTTGCTTCAAGAATTGCTGCTTTGTGGAGTGGTGAGCCTTTTTCACTCTACACAAGTGATTTGCATAGGGCGAAAGAGACTGCGGATGCTATTGCCGATCGATGCAAAGTGAAAGCGATTTCAACGATTGCACTGCGAGAAATGAATAATGGCAAAGCGGCCGGTTTGACAGAAAAAGAGGCGCATCGGATTGCTAATCAGACCACCGATCATGACCTGCTTGATTGGCGACATTATCCGGGGAGTGAAACCTGGCGCGAGTTTAACCGCCGGGTTGAAGAATTTCTTGACGAAATTGAAAATTGTCAAAATAATCGTATGGTAATTGTTGCACATCGTGGAACGCTAATCAATGTCGTGATCTGGTGGCTTGCATATCGGCTTGACGAGCATAAAAAACTACCGATTTCCCTGACGGCAGCGCCAGGCTCAATGTCGCTCTTAAGCTGCAATAAATGGGGTGAAAAGACGATTGAATATATGAATGATTTCAGTCATATCAGAGACCTTTAGTTGAAGAAGGTTTCTCAGATCGGTTTCGTTCATGTAGCGAGCAGGCGGAATATGCGTCCGAATTTGTAAGCGATAAAGATCGAAAGACAAATGGGAGGTGTGGCTATGAAAAAGGCGGCAGCCATTCTTGTCTGCTGGCTTGGAATATGTGGGGCGGGATTTGCGGAACCAATTGCCAATTTGGATATGAGCAATGTAGAAAAGGATCTTGGCAACGGTTCGCGCATCTTCTGGTTATACGGCAACACATTGCCAGGACCGACCATTGTTTGCAAGGTGGGCGAAAGCATAACGATTCGTGGCGTGAATGGTCTTACAGGACATAGTAATATTCATTGGCATGGCCTGTCTGTTCCCAACAATCAGGATGGCATGATGAAAAATATCAGCTCAGGGGAAGGTTTTTCTTTCGAACTCACCCCGGAAGAAGCAGGTACCTACTGGTACCATAGTTTTAAAAATCCGATGGCGCAGCAAATAGAAATGGGACTCTATGGAGCTTTTATTGTAAAACGAGCAGAAGATGACAATTACCAAGGAGACCATACTTTTATTGTTGGCAAGCATTATGGCGTTATGCCGAGCAGCAGCCGCAATCCCAATGGCCTTGGGTTGCTGATTAATGGACAAGCTGCGAATGGCGTCACGCCTTTGATGGTAAAGACGGGAGATGTACAGAAGGTTCGCTTTATTAATGCAATGACGGAGGGCTCACTTTCAATAAAAATGACGGGGCATTTGTTTCGCATCACGCACATGGATGGATATGGCGTGTTTAAACCTTATGAAACAAGCGGATTTGAATTGTGGCCAGGCGAACGAATTGACGCTGAAATCAAAATGGATGGGAAAGCCGGCGAACGTTATGAGTTGCAGTTGAACGATCGGACTATTGTTCCCATTCTTTATGAAAAAGGCGGCAATACCTCTGCGGCTTATGCCTATGTTCCAGAATCAATGCCGGATTGGCTGAAGAATCTTAGTGAGAAAAATGATTATACACTGACGTTTGCCGAAGGTCTAGGGGAAGGAATGCGTCAATGGAACGTCAATGGGAAATCATTTCCTGATACCGACCTGAATAAAATCAATGTAGGCCAAGTGGTGCGCCTGCGCCTTTGGAATACCGATGCGACGGCTACACATGTGATCCACATACAGGGAACACATTTTTTAATCGTGGGCGAAAATGCCCGTGTTAAGGAACCCGTCGGTTGGAAGGATACGGTTGCGATTCCGCCTGCGACCTATATAGATGTGGCTTTTGTCATGAAAGCGAAAGGTGATTGGATGGTGTACTGCCAGGAGGCCAAGCATGCTGACGGTGGGATGATTACCGTACTGCGGGCTAATTAGTAAGGGGGCGCGTAGTATGCGGCGGATCACTGCTGGGCCGTTACTGGTGACAGTGAATTGTATATTGACGATTGTAGCCGTTGCCTTTGACATCAAGTTTGAGCAACGTTTGAACGTGCTCTTGTTATTGGCGTTTCCGATAGCTTGCGTCAGTTGGTATGGATCGCAAAAACAAGCGGAATTTGCCCTCTTACTCGTTGTTGGTTGGATCGTTTATTGGGGGATCGGCGGCGACTGGATTGCATGGGTAAATCGCGCACTTGAAACCATTTCGATTGCGGCGATTTGGTATTGCGTTCGAGAGCTGCGTCTCTCGGTTGAACGAGGGAAGATATCGCGCCAGACCGATGAGATTACAGAGGTTTTGACGCGGCGCTGCTTTTTGCAGAAACTGTCGGAAGAAATGGAACGGAGCAGGCGATATCAACGCTCTTTGACGGTGGTCATTTTTGATATCAATAATTTTCATGAAGTGAATGAAGCGGGCGGTCAGGCAGAAGGCGACAAGGTGCTGCGAATGGTTGCTACGACGGTACGTGATCATTTGAGATTTGGTGATTGCATTGGAAGAATCGGTGCGGATGAGTTTGCTGTATTGCTGCCGGAAACGGATAATGAGGCAAGCGAATATGTTATTCAAAAAATGAAACAGCTATTGGTAAAAGAGGCTCGAAAGAATTATTGGCCCATTGGCTTTTCGTTTGGTGCAATTACGTTCGGCGTAGCGCCGTCGTCAATCGAAGAAGTGCTTGATGCGCTTGATGAAGTAATGGCGTATGCAAAAAAAGATGGGAAGAATCATTTCCGTCATGATAAAATGTAACAATGATTTATTATTTGACGGACAAGGAGATTATATTATGGATGAAAAACAAAAACTGATTCAGTTAATAGAAGGACTCCCGGAAGCAAAACTTGCCGGTGCGCTACGCGCAATCCGAAAAATAGCAGGAGAACAGCAAAGCTGCGCAGAGACGGAAACGGAGAACTCTCCGCCGCTGCAGGAATTATTAACAGGGATGGTATATTCTCTTTCTAACACCTTATACGACCTGTCAATCGATGCGGAACGTAAAGGGGAAAAAGTTATGGCAAAACGGCTTGAAGCCTATCGGAAAAAGGTTGCTGAAACTTGGGATCGCTATAAGGCTGTAAAAGCAAATGAGAAGTAAAAACGAAAGGCTGTCGCAAACAATTAAGTTTGCAACAGCCTTTCGTTTCAAAACGGAGAAAAGCCCATCTGAGACCAAAAAAAATGTTGGAGCGATTCGTACTGTGCCTGGATGAGCGTTTGATGCTCAGACTCCCATTCTGACAGTAGTTGAAGGGCTTTTTTTCCTTCAGGATCCTGAATCGTGGTGATTGCTTTTTTATAGAAATTGTGCAAATCTCCTTCGATGACCAACGCCATGCGTAAGGCTGCCAAATCGCTGCTGCGCTCGCTGAGCGGTAAGGTTGGCTCTGCTCCCTCGCCAGATTCATGGCGGTAAAAGATTTCATAAGAAGTTACGTTCTGAGTGAATGCCTCATTGGAAAGGGCCGGTTTTTTCCAGGAACCTTGTTCTTTGAGGCTTTGGATTTGTTCCGCGATATAGTTTTGGTGCATCGTTTCCCAGTTGGCAAGTTCAGTAAACATGGCTTTGGCATCGGCGTGGCTCACTTTTCTTGCCGCATCGCGAAAAAAAATTTCGCCGGATTTTTCCATGGACAGGGCAAATTCGAGAATTGCTAACGCTTGCTGCATGACTGATACCTCCTGAAAATGTCTTTTACTTTGATTTTTCACCATGAGAGGTAAAAGTCCTGCAGAGGAATCCCTCTTTATTTATTATGCAGGAAAAATGATTGCAAAAAAGAAGAGATGTCGTAAGAGTGCGGCTGATCCGGAGAGAAATTACAATGATTCCTGAGGAGGCGAGTGCGGTGAAAATATTAATCGCTGGTGGCAGTGGGTTTATAGGCAAAGCTTTAGCTGCGCAGCTGATGGAGAAAAAGCATGAAGTGGTCATACTATCTCGCCGTTGCGGCAGCCGACGGGAAAGTTGTGTGAATTGGGGAAGTTTGGATGAGCTGTTTCTTTCGAACCTGGATGGCGTGATCAATCTGGCCGGGGAAAATATTGCTTCAGGTCGATGGACGATAAGCAAAAAAGCTGCGATTGCAGCTAGTCGTGTTGAGACGACACAGACAATGGTGCGTTTGATGCGGCGGGCACATGATGAGTATGGTCGACAACCGAAGTGGCTAATCAATGCATCGGCAATCGGCTATTATGGTGCGGATTTAGAGAAGACGTTTGACGAGAGTGATTCATATAGCCGTGATTTTTTAGCGGAGGTTTGCCGAAAATGGGAAGGCGTTGCTCGAGAGGCGGAAGAAGTTGGCGTGCGTGTCGTTATTTTGCGCTTTGGTCATATTTTGGCTTCGGATGGCGGTTTTTTGGCGCGAATGGAACAGCCGTTTCGCTATCATGTCGGCGGCTATATCGGTTCGGGACGGCAATGGGTTTCGTGGATTCACCGTGATGATTTGGTGGCGATGGTGCTAACGGCCCTTGAAAATGAGTCTTGGCACGGCGTATACAACGCATGTGCGCCAGAACCGGTGCGCATGGCTGAAATGAGTGAAATGATTGGCCTGGCTCTAGGGCGAAAAAGCTGGACGCGTCTGCCTGAGTGGATTCTGAGTCTGGTTTTTGGAGAACTAGCTGAAGATGTGTTGCTGAAAGGGCAACGTGTTTTACCGGTTCGGGCACAGAAGAATGGGTTTAGCTTTCGTTTTCCGAAACTGAGTGATGCGTTGGCATTCATTTATAAGAACAAGTAAGGAGGGCGAATTTATTGGCAGTATCACTCCCGCTGCTTAACATTCTGAGCGAACGGGGAAAAAATACAGAGAAATTATTTTGCTGGACAAAATAGAATGATATAATGCAGGTGAAGGTTTTGTACAACATGTTTTTACCGTTGCGTTATCATTGAAAGACACCCACTTTCGGAACTGTTAATACGAAGGGACGAGAATTTGATGTATCAATTTCCGCTGGAAGACAGTGAACGAATATTGCGCAAAAGTTTGGCGAGTATGACTACGGAAGGGGATTCCTTCAATGGCGCAATATATTTGACAAATGAACGGATTGTATTTGTTGGCTATCTGCTCGAGATCACGAATAAATATCTGGAGGAAGTGCCGTTTGAACACATTGAAGCAATCGCCCCAGCGACTTCTTTGTGGGTAATTCCCAATGCGATTGTGCTGAAAACGATACGCGGTCGGAGTCTGAAGTTTGTCGTTGGCGGCAGAGATGCGTGGTTAAATGAAATTAAGCTGCAGCAGCGAAATATCGGCGTAAGATGATTGACTTTGTTGACAATCGTGATATATTATTAGAAACAAGTAGATAATACTAGGTGATGATGAGGAATTGACGGAAGAAAGATCACGCAGCAGAGAGAAATGCCTAGGCTGAAAGCATTTTGCGCAGCGATCGCTTTTTGTTACCCCCTTGGAGCTGCGACCTGAAGGAGATGCCAGGCATCTTTGCGTAGGACTTGCCGGTTTTGCCGACCGTTATCTTGTGCCGACTGAGGGGAGCTGAAATATCAGCTCAACTAGGGTGGAACCGCGGAATACACTTCCGTCCCTTTCGAGGGATGGGAGTGTTTTTAATTTTTATTAACTGAAAGGGGCGAGTTGATTATGGCAGACAGTGTGAAAGTAACGTTGAAAGATGGTAGTGTGCGTGAGGTTTTGTCCGGCACAACATTAGCGGAATTGGCATCAAGCATCAGCCGTAGCTTGGGAAAAGCTGTTTTGGCTGCGGGGATAAATGGTGAAATTAAGGATTTGAGCGATGCGCTGACGGAGGATGTTTCGGTAGCTTTCTACACGTTTGAAGATGAAGAAGGGCGGCATGCATTTCGACATACATCGTCGCACGTTCTTGCTCAAGCGGTAAAGCGTCTTTTCCCAGAAGCGAAATTTGCTATCGGGCCTGCGATTGCCAATGGTTACTATTATGACATTGACGTTCCAGAACCGTTTAAGCCGGAAGATTTAGCGAAAATCCAAAAAGAGATGGAGAAAATCGTTAAAGAAGATCTGCCGCTTGTGCGCAGTCAAGTCAGCCGCCAAGAGGCGCTCGACATGTTTGCGGCGCAGGGGGAAATTTACAAAGTTGAGATCATTCAGGATTTGCCGGAAGACGCTGTGATTACGCTGTACCGTCAAGGGGAATTTCTGGATTTGTGTGCGGGTCCTCATTTGCCGTCGACCGGTAAAATCAAGGCTATTCAATTGCAGAGTTTGGCAGGAGCATATTGGCGCGGCGATGAAAAACGGAAAATGCTGCAACGCGTTTACGGGACTTCGTTTGAAAAGAAAGCAGAACTCGATGCTTACTTACTGATGCTGGAAGAGGCGGCTAAGCGCGATCATCGGAAGCTTGGTCGTGAGTTGGATCTTTTTAGCATCCAGGAAGAGGGGCCGGGATTCCCGTTCTTTCATCCGAAAGGCATGGTGGTTCGCAATGAGCTGGAAGCGTTCTGGCGTACGATTCATTTCAAATATGACTATCAGGAGATTAAGACGCCGATTATTTTGCATCAAAAATTGTGGCAGCAATCGGGACATTGGGATCATTATCGTGAAAACATGTATTTCACGTCAATTGATGACGAAGGGTATGCGGTAAAACCGATGAATTGCCCTGGGGGCATTCTTGTATATCGTAGCCAGCACCATAGCTATCGCGATTTTCCGCTCAGAACGGCAGAACTTGGACTCGTGCATCGGCATGAGATTTCCGGTGCGTTGCATGGTCTGATGCGAGTACGCAGCTTTACGCAGGATGATGCACATATTTTCCTTCTGCCGTCACAGATCAAGGCGGAAATCCAACGGACAATCGGCCTATTTAAGGAAGTATATAGCGTATTCGGTCTCTCCTATCATGCGGAACTGAGCACGAAACCGGAAAAAGCGATGGGTGCGCAGGAAATTTGGGATTTAACGACCAATGCGTTGAAAGAAGCGATGGATGAGATTGAAATGCCGTACCGGATCAATGAGGGAGACGGCGCGTTCTATGGTCCGAAAATTGACTTTCATCTGAAGGATTCAATCGGTCGTACTTGGCAGTGCGGCACGATTCAACTCGACATGCAGATGCCGGAAAAATTCGACCTCACTTATGTCGGCGAAGACGGTCTTAAGCATCGACCGGTTATGATCCATCGCGTCGTGTACGGAAGCATCGAACGCTTCATTGGCATCCTGATCGAGCACTATGCAGGAGCTTTCCCGGTCTGGTTGGCTCCGGTCCAGGTCAAAATTCTGCCGATCACTGCGCGTCAAGCCGAGTATGCCGAAAAGCTAGCGGCCAGCATAAAGGAGCAGTTCGTTCGTGTGGAAGTGGACAGCCGCAATGAAAAAATCGGCTATAAAATCAGGGAAGCGCAAATGGCTAAGATTCCGTATGTGCTTGTCGTTGGCGACAAGGAAATGGAATCGGGTCAAGTTGCGGTACGCAAACGTGGTGAAGGCGACTTGGGCGCGACGACGGTCGAAGCGTTTATGCGTCAATTAAAGACCGATGTTGCGGAGAAAAAGATTTGAAAATCGCTTGACTTGTCAAGTGGGAGCTAGTATAATTACTTATGCAAAGTAGAAGCCATCCGCTTCTCACCGCATGGCAGATTTGTCGATGTGGTCATTCAAAGAGTTGATATTCTTTGGTGCGGGTGGACTTTCCATCCGCACTTTTATTTTGTCGTAAAAGATATTGGAGGTGAAGGGCAATTAGCAAAGACAGCTTGAAGCTTAACGAGGAAATCCGCGCTAAAGAAGTTCGGGTTAACAGCAGTACCAACGAACAATTGGGCGTCATGCCGCTGAAGGAAGCTCTACGCTTAGCGATGGAGCAGAACATGGACTTGGTAGAAGTTGCACCTACTGCAAAACCGCCGGTCTGCCGTATTATGGATTATGGAAAGTTCAAGTATGAGCAGCAAAAGAGGGACAAAGAGGTCAAGAAAAAACAACGCACTGTCGTTGTTAAAGAAGTAAAAGTTCGTCCCAATATTGAAGATCATGACTATGAAGTTAAGTTTAAGAATGCGGTTCGCTTTCTTGAAGATGGCGATAAAGTCAAACTGACTGTCATGTTCCGGGGGCGTGAAGTTTCTCATCCTGAGTTAGGCAAGAAGGTGCTCGACCGTATGGCGGCTCAACTGAAGGGCATGGATATGGTTATTGTTGAACGTGAGGCCAAGCTAGAGGGTAAGAACATGATTATGATATTGTCACCTAAGGTGCATAATTAGAAAGGGGATCATCTAATGCCTAAAATGAAAACACGCAGAGCAGCTGCTAAACGTTTCAAAGTTACCGGTAGCGGTGAATTCAAACGTTCTAAAGCCTTTAAGAAACACATTCTGGAGAAAAAATCTCCTGCCCGTAAGCGCAACCTGCGCAAAGCTGGATTGGTTAGCAAGTCTGACCATGAAAGAGTAACTAAAATGCTTCCTTATGCATAAATAAGGTCGTCATTTAGATTCGAAAATATATTTAAGGTAGTTTGAGGAGGTAGTTCACCGTGCCAAGAGTGAAAAAAGGCGTTACTGCACATAGACGTCATAAGAAGATTTTAAAACTTGCTAAGGGCTATCGTGGTTCTAAGAGCAAGCTGTTTAAAAAAGCCAACGAAACTGTAATGAAGGCGCTGTACTATGCACGCCGCGATCGTCGTGCTAAAAAAGGCGAATTCCGTAAATTGTGGATTGCTCGTATTAATGCGGCAGCTCGCATGAATGGCATTTCCTACAGCCAACTGATGAACGGTCTGAAAAAAGCCGGCATCGAAGTCAACCGTAAAATGTTGGCTGACCTGGCAGTTACTGATATGAATGTATTTGGTCAATTGGTTGCTGCTGCTAAGGAACAACTGAAATAATCACAGATAAGAAATAGAGTTAGCGCAAATTAACTTGTGTTAACTCTATTTTTTATTCTTTTGAATTGGCAGGTTTTTCAGAATGTTTAGCGAAGTTGAGGGTAGAGTTCCAAATAAGACAAAGGAGGTTATGTGTCATGTCTTTGGTAACAATGAAAGAGTTGCTTCAAGACGCGCAAAAGCGGAGATATGCTGTGGGTGGTTTCAATGTTTTTAACTTAGAGACACTTGGTGCCGTGGTGGAAGTGGCAGAAGAACTTAAAACCCCTTTGGTGCTGGGAATTACGGAACGCTTTTTCAAATTTGTCGATGTTGAAACATTAAGTGCGGCAATGGTGAAAGCCTCGCAAAAATCAAATGTTCCGATCGCGCTTCATTTGGATCATGGCCACACATATGAAGGAATCATGAAAGCGATTCGTTGGGGCTATACTTCGGTTATGTTTGACGGATCGGCGCTGCCTTTGGATGAAAATATCAAACGGACGAAAGAAGTTTCTCGTATAGCCCATTCCCTCGGAGTTTCAGTAGAAGGGGAATTGGGCTATATTGGTTGTTATCCGGAAAACTGTGAAATAGAAGCGCAGCAGTGCATCGATGCGGAGCAGGCGGCTATGTTTGCTGAACGGAGCCGGATTGATGCCTTAGCGGTTGCGGTAGGAAGCCACAATTCCGCGATGCGCCAAGATAATGGGTTGAACTTTGAACGGGTGCGCGCGCTGACTGGAAAAGTTGAAATTCCTCTTGTGATGCATGGTGGAGCGCGTCTTTCACGAGAAGATTACCTGGGGTCGATTCAAGTTGGTATTTCAAAAATCAATATTCCAACGGATACTTCGATGGTAGCGGGAGATAAACTGCGTGACGAACTGGCCAGGCATCCGAAAGCAAACTATATTCATCTGATGACCGTAGTGAAAAAAGGCGTCAAAGAATCGGTTCGCAAGTATATGCTGCATTTTGACTGTATTTCAAAAGCGATCTGAGAATGATGAAAGAAAGCGAAAGGAGCTTGGCGGAAGCGCAAGCACTTTCGCTTTCTTTATTTATTATGTATAATAAATAATTGAGGTGATCGTATTGTCAGTCGATGCTAATCGAAAAGTTATTGACCTTGCGGATTTGTCGCAATGGAAGTTGACGCCGTATCAAATACTGGTTATCGGTTTTGCCGCGGTAATAATAATCGGAGCGCTGCTTTTGATGCTGCCGGTGTCTATAAACGGAGACGCGAACTTATCATTTATTGATGCGCTCTTTACGGCAACATCAGCCGTGTGTGTAACGGGCTTGGTTGTAGTTGATACTGGAACTTATTTTTCTACCTTTGGACAAATGGTTATCATTAGCCTTATTCAAATCGGCGGCCTGGGAATTATGACGATGGCAACGTTGATGGCTCTTATAATGCGGCGCAAGATTCAATTGAAAGAACGTTTGCTGATTCAAGAATCGTTAAATCAGCTTACAATGTCCGGCGTTGTTAGACTCACAAAGAAGATCATTATAAACACATTGTTGATTGAATTTATCGGCGGAACGATTTTGGCGATTCGCTGGTATCAGGATCTGGGTGCAACGGGTGTTTATTTTGGCTATTGGCATGCCGTGTCCTCTTTTTGCAATGCTGGCTTTGATTTGTTTGGAGACTTTAGAAGTTTAACTCAGTATGTGGATGATATAACGGTCAATTTGGTGGTGACATCTTTGATTATTCTTGGCGGCATTGGTTTTGCGGTGATTTTTGAAGTTTGGAGCTTTAGAAAATGGAAAGAGTTTTCCTTACATACTAAGCTGGTACTGGTGGTTACGTCTGGATTGCTTGTCGTTTCAACGTTGATTATTTTTTTGCTTGAATATGCAAACCCGGCAACACTAGGTCCCCTATCAGGTGGGGCAAAGTTATTGGGCAGCTATTTTCAGGCTGTAACAACGAGGACTGCAGGATACAATACACTTGATATTGGTGCACTACAAGACGTGACCCTGTTCTTCATGGTGATTCTGATGTTTATCGGCGCGTCACCGGCATCTACAGGCGGAGGAATTAAGACGACAACGATGGGTATTATGATTGCTGCAATTTGGGATATGATGCGCGGACGGCGTGACGTGGAATTGTTCGAGCGAAAAATCTCATCGACTTTAGTTTATAAAGCGTTTGCTATCTATTTTATATCAGCTACGTTAGTCATGCTTGTGACAATGCTGCTGAGCATTACGGAAAAAGTTTCGTTTTTAAAACTGCTGTTTGAGGTCGTTTCGGCTTTTGGCACGGTGGGTTTGACGACTGGCATTACGCAAAACCTATCGCCGTATGCCAAATTCTTATTGATTGTAACAATGTTTGCAGGAAGAGTCGGACCGGTGACGTTGGCGTTGGCACTTGCGATGAAGAGTTCGCGTACGAAAATTCAATATCCGGAAGGAAAAGTAAGTATCGGATAGGGGAGAGAAACAATATGAAAAAAAAGAATAAACAGTATGCCGTCATCGGGTTAGGACGCTTTGGAACTAGCGTTGCGACGACTTTGTATGAAATGGGCTATGAAGTCTTGGCGGTTGATAATGACGAGAATAGAATTCAGGAATTTAGCGATCAAGTTACGCATGTCATTCAGGCGGATACCACTGATGAGGAATCCTTGATTGCATTGGGTATACGAAATTTTGATGTGGTTATCGTAGCCATTGGTGAGAATGTACAAGCGAATATTTTAACAGCCCTACAAGTTAAGGAAATGGGGGTCCCCTATGTCGTAGCCAAAGCAAGTAATTCACTGCACGGAAAATTACTGCAAAAGATAGGCGTTGACAGGGTTGTTTATCCGGAACGCGATATGGGAAAGCGCGTGGCGCATAATTTGGTGTCCAATAGCGTTCTTGATTATATTGAATTGTCTCCGGAACTTAGCATCGTAGAAGTTTCCGCACCGAATAAATTACATGGTAAGACGCTCATGGAAACAGATTTGCGGGCTAAATATGAAATAAACGTGGTTGCAATAAAACGCGGCGATGAATTGATTGTATCGCCTTTGCCAACAGAACAATTTGGTGCGGAGGATATCATTGTGGTGGTTGGCAGTCGAAACGGCATTGAAAAATTGGAGGAGATGGTGTGAATCAAGTGATAACCAGTCTGCAAAATACGACGGTAAAGCTGGTTGCTGCACTACATGCGAAAAAACAGCGAGACAAGCTTGGTCTGTTTATTGCAGAAGGAATACGCCTCGTAGAAGAGGCTGCTGCAGAATGGCCGCTGCATTGCTTCGTGTATTCTGAAAAGCTGCTTCTTCAGCCGCGTGGCGTGGCTTTGATTTCGACATTGGAAGAAAAAGGCGCACGTGGTTTATTGGTCAGTGATGCTGTTTATCAAAAAATAAGCTTGACGGAAAGTGCGCAGGGGATTTTAGCGCTTATACCCAAGCGTGCAACGAAGATGACGGATTGGAATACTGAGCAACTTGGTTGCATCGCCGTCTTAGATGAAATCCAAGATCCGGGGAACGTAGGCGCTATCATCAGGACTGCAGCGGCGGCGAACTGCAGCGCTGTTGTCCTGACTTCCGGCTGTGCAGATCCTTTTTCTGATAAAGCGGTTCGTGCAGCGATGGGGGCATTATTTAAGATACCAGTAGTAGAAAATGTAGCGCGTGAAGAGCTGAGTGCCTATTGTCGTGAAAATCGAATCCGCCTCATTGCAACCTGCTTGGAAGGCGCGACTTCTTATGAAAAATTGAATTATATGGGCCGTAATGCAATCATTTTCGGCAATGAAGGAAACGGAGTTCATGCAGAGCTAATTAAAGTTAGTCACGACAAGATTAAAATCCCTTTATATCATGAAGTGGAATCGCTTAATGTTGCGGCAGCCGCCGCTGTGATTTTGTATGAGGTGTTACGCCAGAAGCAGAGTCAGATTGCTTGTAATCTGCAACCTGATATGCTATAATTTCCTCGATAACCTTGCCTTATCTTGCAGAGAAAGGGTGTGATCCCTGATGTTGACCCCGGAAATTTGGTGGAGAATCTTTGAAGCTACGGGATCGATTACTGCTTATATTGGCTATCGGAAACTTATTTTGCATTAGTGAACTTATTGCTTGTAACTTAACAGGTGTCTGTGATGAAAGAGCGAGTATGCGGTAAGCCGTTTGTACAGGGAGAGAGTGCCGTTGATTGAGAGCCTCTTCAAATCTTTAAGCAGAAATTCCCTCTGGAGCATCTTGTTGAAGGCCTAGGCTGCGTAGATAAGACGTTTTCCGCGTTAAGGAGTAAGAGAGTATCGTTTTAGGGTGGTACCGTGGGAAAAACTCCCGCCCCTTGTAGGGCAGGAGTTTTTTTATTTTTATGCAAAATGCTGATGGCAACAATGGATGCAAGGTGTAATTAAAAAAAGGAAGTGAAGAGAGTATGGAACAAGAGCTGATCTTGTTGCAACAAGAAGCGCAGCAGGAAATTGAAAGTGCTGCGACGGTAGCGGCTTTGAATGAAACCCGTATAAAATATCTAGGGAAAAAGGGACAACTGACCACGGTAATGAAAGGGATGGGCAAACTGTCCGCGGAAGAGCGTCCAAAAATCGGTCAGGTTGTCAATGAGGTACGCAATAACCTGGAAGAATTGATGGAAAAGAAAGGTGCACAGCTTAGCAAAGCGGAGTTAGAAGCGAAACTAGCGACAGAGAAAATTGACATTACATTGCCGGGCCGAACGATTGAACTAGGGCATGTCCATCCGCTGACATTGACGCTTGATTTGGTAAAAGGCATCTTTAAAAATATGGGCTTTGCAATTGCTGAAGGGCCTGAAATCGAAGAAGATTATTACAATTTTGAAGCGCTCAATTTGCCGCCGGATCATCCAGCGCGAGATATGCAGGACTCTTTCTATGTAACCTCCAACCTTTTGTTGCGCACGCATACCTCTCCGGTTCAAGTGCGTACAATGAAAGCCGCCGAGCCTAATTCTCCGCTTCGTATCATTGCACCGGGCAAAGTGTACCGCTGTGACTATGATGCAACGCATTCACCGATGTTTCATCAGGTCGAAGGCCTTGTTGTTGATGAAAATATCAGCTTTGCTGATTTAAAAGGAACCTTGGAAACGTTTATTCATGAGGTGTTCGGCAAAGACGTTGGCGTCCGCTTCAGGCCGAGTTATTTTCCTTTTACGGAACCTAGTGCAGAGGTCGATATTTCTTGCGTAATGTGCGGCGGCAACGGGTGTCGCGTTTGTTCGAATACCGGCTGGCTTGAAATATTGGGTTCGGGAATGGTACATCCGAAAGTTCTTGAGATGGGCGGCTTTGATCCTGAAAAGGTAACTGGTTTTGCATTCGGTATGGGAATTGAGCGAATTGCTATGTTGAAATATGGAATTGATGATTTGCGTCTGTTTTATGAAAATGACATTCGCTTCTTACATCAATTTCGTTAGTAGAAAGGAGTTTTAAAATGCAAGCACCCATCAGTTGGTTGAAGGAATATGTTGAATTTGATCAGACTCCGGATGAATTGGCGCATCAACTTACGATGGCCGGCGTTCCGGTAGCGACGATCCATTATCCGGCGCAGTCTGTCAATAATGTGATAACCGGTCGCATCATCGAAATGAAAAAACATCCTAATGCAGACAAACTCTCAATTTGTACAGTGGATGTCGGTAGGGCAGAAACGCTAACCATTGTAACGGGAGCTGCCAATGTCCGCGTTGGTCATGTAGTACCGGTCGCAACGGAAGGGGCGGAACTTCCTAACGGAGTGACAATTGCTCCGACGGAATTGCGCGGCGTGCAATCCTTTGGCATGCTGTGCTCCGGAGATGAATTGCGCTTGAACAAGGATCTCGTGTCAATCGAAATACCGGATGGCATATTATTGTTGCCGCAAGAGACTGCTATTGGCGTGGATGTTCGGACTGCAATGGGCTGGGATGATGCGATTCTTGAATTTGAGCTTACTGCGAATCGGGCGGATTGCTTCAGTATTAAGGGAATCGCTCGAGAAATTGCCGCTTTGAATAACACAAGCCTGAAAGCGACAATTCTCAATGTAAGGGAAAACGAAGCGACTTCCAGCAAATCGCAGGTTTCAATTGAAATTGCGGAAAAAAAGCTTTGCAGCCGCTTTGCGATACGTGTACTGCAAAATATAAAAGTTGGCGATTCGCCGCAATGGCTACGTGATCGACTGCATAAATCAGGTATGCGTTCGATTAACAATGTAGTTGACGTCACTAATTATGTAATGCTTGAACTGGGTCAACCATTACATGCCTACGATCAAAATATGATTGCAAAACATAAATTGATCGTGCGCAAAGCGCACCAAGGCGAAAAACTTACGACGCTAGATGAGGTGAAACGTGAATTGACAAGCGATATGCTGGTCATTGCCGATGCTGTGCAAGCGGTAGGGATTGCTGGCGTAATGGGTGGCTTGGCTAGCGAAGTGACTGCTTCAACCAGCACGATACTGCTTGAAGCGGCAGCGTTCGACGGAACCAGCGTTAGACGTACGGCGCGTGCGCTTGCCTTGCGTTCAGAAGCCTCTTCGCGTTTTGAAAAAGGCGTTGATGTTGCAAATTTGACCCGAGCATTAGACCGGGCTGCGCAGTTATTAGAAAAAGTGGCGGCCGCTCAAGTGATGGAAGGCATTGTAGAAGAATATCCTGAATTTACGTTGCAGCGTCAATTGGATTTGATTCCTCAAAAGGCAAACCGATATCTCGGTACGACAATGAGTGAACAAGAAATGGCGGATATTCTAAAACGTCTGGGCTTTGAAATTGTTTCTGCCGCAGCCGATAAAATTAGCGTGATTGTTCCCGCATGGCGCGGCGATGTTACGCTGGCTGTCGATTTATATGAAGAGCTGGCGCGGATATACGGTTTCGATCGGATTGAAGCTAAGGCGCCGCGCGGAGAAATGGTTCGAGGCAGTGAAAGCGTGCGTCAGAGTGTAATTAGCCGACTTAAACAGTGTCTTACAGCAGCTGGGATGGATGAAACGATCAGTTTCAGTTTTTCTCATCCGAGCGTGTTTGATAAACTGAATTTAGCGGAAAATGACGGGCAGCGCCAAGCCGTTCCCTTGTTGAATCCGATAACGGAAGATTTTCCAATCATGCGTACGACATTGCTTGCGAATCTTTTGGAAACCGCAGTGAAGAATCTGTCGCGCCGCAATGATGACTTAAAATTGTATGAAGTGGGTGCGGTCTATCTTCCCCAAAGTCTGCCGATGAATGAATTGCCGAGCGAACCTTGGCGCCTCAGCGGACTGCTTATCGGTCGACGCAATCCGGTGGCGTGGTGTTTAAATGATGAAAATGTCGATTTTTATGATGCAAAAGGCATTGTAGAAAAACTGTTGCAGTCTGTTGGATTGAATTTTACTGTCGCGTCTACTGCCTGCCCGACCTATCATCCAGGGCGTAGTGCAGTCTTCATTGTTGGCGGCGAAGAAGTGGCTTGGGTTGGTGAAGCTCATCCGCTTGTTTGTGAACGGTTTGACATTGATAAACGCGTGTACCTATTCGACATTGATTTGGATAGAGTAATCACGCTGCTGACGGAAAAAATCGTTTACCAAGCATTGCCTAAATTTCCGGCTATTCAGCGAGACCTGGCCATCGTTGTAAGGCGCGATATAGAAGTACAGGGGATTTTGGCGCTGATTCAAAAGGCAGGCGGCCCGTTATTGACGGAAGTGCGATTGTTTGATGTCTATACCGGTGAGCAAATCGACAATAGGCTGAAAAGTTTAGCAATTTCGATAATTTTCCGCGATCCGAGCAAGACTTTGTCGGAAAGTGACATCGAAGGTCACTATGAAAACATCTTAGTCCACCTACAGGAGAAATTCGGAGCCGAGTTACGAAAATAACCTTGGTTTGTCCTTGCTTAAAGCACAAAAAACTCTTTACCAGAGTAGTTTATTATGCTATTCTGTTAACAGGGGAGGCAAGGATACATGCACGTGGTTTTTGTGCAGGCCTGTCCAAACTGGACAGGCCTGCTTTTTATCATGAGGCGTTTATCCTGCAAAGAGATACTGCGACTATAAAAAGGAGAGAGGTGGGTATTTGAATGAGCTATTTACGGACTAAAAGTATCGAATCCATGTTAGAAGGTGCAGAGAAGAAGAGTCTCAAAAAATCCCTTGGAGCCCTCGATTTAGTCATGTTAGGCATCGGTTGCATTATCGGTACTGGTATTTTTGTTTTAACTGGTATTGCTGCAGCCAAATATGCCGGACCCGGTATTATGATTTCTTTCGTCATGTCTGGTCTCACTTGCGCCTTTGCTGCCTTAGCGTATGCTGAGTTGGCTTCAGCGGTTCCGATTGCGGGCAGTGCATACACATACACTTACGCAACACTAGGCGAGATTGTTGCCTGGATAGTAGGTTGGAATTTGGTTCTCGAATATTCGGTTGGATCGGCAGCGGTTGCAGCCGGATGGGCTGGTTATGTAGGCGGCCTTCTGAAATCGGCAGGCGTCACACTGCCGCTGGCGTGGACAGCAGTGCCGGCTGACGGCGGCATTGCGAACCTACCCGCTATTGGAATTTGTCTGTTTTTGACCTTCCTCTTGGTCCGCGGTACGAAAGAAACGGCTAGTTTAAACCGTATCTTAGTATTTATTAAATTAGCGGCTGTCTTTATCTTCCTGGCGCTGGCCGGTCCGAAGGTAAATCCCGCTAACTGGAGCCCGTTGATGCCGTTCGGTTTCTCCGGCGTTGCGGCGGGAGCCTCGATTGTATTTTTTGCTTACATCGGATTTGATGCGGTTGCAACGGCTTCGGAAGAATGTCGTAATCCGAATCGCGATCTGCCGATTGGCATTATTGGCTCACTCTTGGTCTGTACTGTGCTTTACATCGCAGTTGCAGCAGTTCTTACCGGCGTGGTTCCTTACAGTGAATTAAACAATACGGAGCCGGTCGCTTACGCATTGCGTGCAATTGGTTATAACTTTGGTTCGGCCATGGTTGGTACTGGCGCAATTTGCGGTATTACTACGGTATTGTTGGTGCTTATGTATGGTCAAAGTCGTATTTTCTTCGCAATGTCGCGTGATGGTTTGATTCCAGCCGGTATTTGCAAAGTTCATCCGACCTACGGAACTCCTTATATTATCACGATTATCGCCGGTATTGCCGTTGCGCTGATCGCCGGATTCCTGCCGATAGGAATTATTGCCGAACTGACTAATATCGGCACGCTGTTCGCCTTCGTTGTCGCTGCCATTGGCGTTGCAGTGCTGCGCGCGAAGCAACCGGATCTCGTTCGACCCTTTAGATGTCCGATGGTCAATGTCGTAGCACCGCTGGCGGTTCTCAGTTGCGGCTACCTGATGTATAATCTGCCGCTGGATACCTGGATTCGTTTTGCAGTCTGGAGTGCTATCGGTTTTATAGTCTACTTCGTATATGGATATAAAAATAGCGCATTGAACAAAGACAACCGGGCGGCGTAACGTATTGATAAAAAGAGGAGTTCGCTCCTCTTTTTATTTTTTAGGGAAGGAGTTACCTGTTGCGAGTCGAATTGTATCTTATAAAACAGATAGAAATCGGGTGGCGCGAATATGCAAAAAGACGTAAGCGGGGAAAAAGAACGTAAAAAAAATAAGATAACCGTAGAAATATTCGGCGAATTATATGCGTTAAAGAGTGATGGTGAAATTGATCAGGTCATGAAAGTGGCTGCGCTGGTGGATACGCAGATGAAACGAGTATCGCGACAGAATGTACGGTTGTCTCCGGTCAAAGTGGCCGTATTGGCGGCACTTAACTTAGCGGAAGAATACGCTCAATTGGAAAACGACTACAAACAACTGCTGAAAATGGTCAAAGAAGAAGGTCAATCGTGAATAGATAAACACGCTTCTATATTTTGCGTAGAAGCGTGTTTTAAATTTGTGTTCTTAGAATAGCTACTATATAATGTAGGAATGAATTAATTGTATGCTTAAAAAGCAAAAGAAGGAAAAGGTGATTTAAATGGCGGAATTATTAGCTCCGGCAGGCAGTTTTGATGCACTTCGCGCAGCTGTTGAAGCAGGAGCCGATGCGATATATTTGGCAGGTAAAATGTTTGGCGCCAGAGCCTACGCGGCAAATTTTGATGACGAAGAATTGGCGAAGGCGGTTCGTTATGCTCATTTGCATAACGTTCGGATATATGTGGCTGTGAATACACTGCTTGATGAACGGGAATTTTCAGCAGCGCTTAAATATATTGATTATCTTAATGAAATCTGTGTCGATGCGCTAATCATACAGGACTTGGGACTGGCGGCGTTAGTAAAAGAACGTTTTCCCGACTTACATCTGCATGCGAGTACACAGATGACCGTGCATAATCAAGCGGGCGTTCAATTTTTAGCGCAGCAGGGATTTAAGCGCGTAGTGGTGTCAAGAGAGATGGCTTTGGCGGATATTGAAGCAATCTGTCATGCGACAGATACTGAAATTGAAGTATTCATCCATGGTGCACTTTGTATATCCTATTCGGGACAATGCCTAATGAGTAGTATGATTGGCGGACGAAGCGGCAACCGAGGGCGTTGTGCGCAACCGTGCCGTTTGCCGTATAAGCTGCAAGACAAACAGGGAAATGATCTGTTGGAAAATGGTGCGGCAGGTAATTATTTACTAAGCCCCAAGGATTTGAATTCACTACGCTTGCTCCCGGAAATGGAACAAGCGGGGGTCGCTTCGTTTAAGATTGAAGGACGGATGAAAAAGCCGGAGTATGTGGCTGTTGTAGTGGAATCGTATCGCAAAGTAATGGCCAATCCTAAAATTGTTAAAGATGAGGCCGCCTGTCGCAAAATCGAGATGAATTTGGCGCAAATTTTCAATCGGGATTTTACGAGCGATTATTTAATGGGCATAAAACCAACTTCTGATTTTATGAGTCATCAAAGACCCAATAATCGCGGAATAAAGATTGGCCGCATTTCGGGCTACGATCATGCAGCAAAAAGAGTCAAGATTAAGCTCGACGAAGCTGTTGTTAAAGGTGATATTATTGATATTTGGGTAAGTGTTGGCGGAAGGGTCAGCTTGACGCTAGATGAATTTATCTGTAACGGGTGCGGTCGCGAAGAGGCTGAGGCGCAAGAGGAAATTGAATTGGCGGTGCCTCAACCAGTACGAATGAATGATCGCGTATTTAAGGTGTTTGATCAACGTTTGATGCAGCATGCAAGAGAATATTTTGAAAAGGAAAAGAATCAGAAACGCGTTTTCATTTCTGCAAAGGTTATGATTGAAGAAGGTAAACCGGCAATACTTGAATTGAGCGACAAAGACGGAAATATTGGGAAAGCATGTACTGATTTTATTACGGAAAAGGCGATTAAGCGTGCAATTAGTAAAGAAATCGTTGAACAACAAATAAATCGTCTTGGCAATACGATGTTTGCGCTGGATTCTATGCAAGCAGACATTCAAGAAAATGTAATGGTGCCGGTCAGCGAGTTAAATGAACTTAGACGACGTGCGGTAATGCAGCTTGAAGAGGCGCGCCTTCGTCACTTTTCTCGTGCAGCGAAGCTGAATGAAAAAAAACTTAGTAGCGCTGCGGGCAAAGGAATGCGCGAGATAAAGGCGCCGCGTATTTCGATCCATGTTTCTGATTTGGCAGATCTCACGCTCGCTGTTGATGAAGGTGCGGGGCGAATTATTTTCGGAGGAGAAAACTTTTCGCATCGTTTTTTAACGAAAGAAGAATATCGTGAGGCTGCCGCCTACTGCAAGACGCACAAATGTCAACTGATCATTGCAACCCCAAAGATCATTGCAGCAAAGAATTGGGATTCTTTTTTGCGCGAATTAGACTTTGCAAAAGAATATAAAGTAGATGGTGTTCTGCTCGGAAACCTAGGCGCGCTTGAAATTATGCGTCAGCAACGTGATATTCCTTATTATGCCGATTACTCATTGAATATCTATAATTCACAGAGCGGCCTTTTTTTATCGCGTCAAAATTGTGCTGGCATCTGCTTATCGCCTGAACTCACTTTTAACCAAATTGGCGAAATTACACGAAATCTTCCGGCAGCGTTAGAAACAGAATGCGTCGTACATGGGAATTTGGAGCTGATGACGTCAGAGTATTGTATGAAAGGCGCATTCGGCGGCTGTAAGAATTGCGGTGATGAAATATACTATCTGGAAGATCGTAAAGAAGAACATTTTCCGCTTGTGCGCGATCAATATTGCCGCATGCATATCTTAAACGGCAAAACGCTTGACATGTTCGAACACGTGGAACGTTTCAGCGAATTAGGCGTTGACTGGATACGGATTGACGGGCGATATAAAGAACTGAAACTTAAAGAAATCGTGAGAAGATATGTGACAGCGGCGCAGCGAGGCGTGGGAAACTCTATTGTTGAAAATGGAGGAAACAACACAATTACGCGTGGGCATTATTTTAGAGGTGTTTTATGACAAGGGGAGCAATGAATGAAACAGTGCTGCGCGTTTTGGAGTATGATAAGATTCTGCAACGGTTGGCAGAAAAAAGCAGCACGCGTATGGGACGGGAATTAGCGGAGAATCTTCAGCCCAGCATTGAAATTGGCGAGGTTTCGGACTGGCTGATGCAAACACAAGAAGCGCTAAGCGTGCTTATGGCGTCGCCAGGATTTGGACTCAGAGGGATATGGGATATACGCCAAGCAGTAAAGCGGGCCGATGTCGGCGGCGTACTTGAAGCACATGAATTGACGCAAATTCTTTCGACCGCGCAAGGGGCAAGGCGGGTACGAACTTTTTTTGTTGAAAAAAAACAAGTCGATACGCCGATTTTGACGGCACTGGCGGAAGAATTATGCAGTATGCGTCAGTTAGAAAATAAAATTGAAACATCAATCGATGATCATGGCAAGGTACGTGATGACGCCAGCGTTGAATTATTACGAATCAGACGCAACGTTAAGCGCCTGCAGGAAGAAATTAAAACAAAACTAGATCAGGTTTTACACAATAGCAATTTTCAAAAATACTTTCAGGATAATATCATCTCGATGCGCGGCGATCGCTATGTTATACCGATCAAACAAGAATATCGCCACGTTTTTCCGGGCATTGTACACGACCAGTCTGCCAGCGGCGCGACGGTATTTATCGAGCCGATGCCTGTCGTGCAAATTAATAATGATCTCAAGCAAATGTTGGCGGCAGAAAAACATGAAATTGAACGAATTCTATTGATGCTTTCGGCTGCAGTTGCAGTTGAGGCCGATAATTTGGGACATAACGGCAAGATATTAGCACACATCGACCTTAATTTTGCGAAAGCGCAGTTGGCTTTGGAAATGAAAGCACAACGGCCCGATGTTAACAACGATAAACTGATTTCTATTAAACAAGGGCGTCATCCGTTGATTCCCGCCGATAAGGTTGTACCAATTGATTTGGAGCTTGGAGGCGATGCTTCCATTATGGTTATAACCGGTCCGAATACAGGGGGGAAAACCGTTTGTCTTAAAACACTGGGCTTATTTGTTTTGATGACGCAGGCAGGCCTCTTTATTCCAGCTGATTTTGGCAGCTCAATCGGCGTGTTTCGTGCGGTATTTGCAGATATTGGCGACGAACAAAGTATTGAACAGAGCCTGAGTACTTTTTCTGCCCATATGAAAAACATAGTCGGAATTTTAGGTGATATTAATGAAGACGACCTCGTGCTGCTTGACGAATTAGGGGCGGGGACGGATCCGGAAGAAGGGGCGGCACTGGCGACTTCTATTTTAGAACACTTGCTTGCATTAAACTGCCGCGCTCTTGCAACGACGCATTATAGCGAATTGAAAGCGTTCGCTTATATGACAAAAGGCGTGCAAAATGCCAGTGTCGAATTTGATATGGAAACGTTGTCGCCAACATATCGCGTCTTGGTCGGCGTTCCGGGCAGCAGCAATGCATTTGCGATCAGTAAGCGCCTTGGTTTACCTGCTTATATTGTTGACCGCGCCAGCATTCTGCTGGCGAAAGAGCATCGTAATTTGCAAAACTTGCTTGCTGAACTGGAAAAAGAAAAAAGGGTATACCGGGAAGAAATGGCGCAGGCGGAAGAGCTGCACCGGGAAATGGCGGAGAATCATCGTTTGCTGCGGCGTGAAAAAGAGCGGATTCGCGAAAAACAGGAAAAAATCATTCGAAAAGCCAAAGAGGAAGCCGAAGAATTGGTGCGTAGAACTAAGGTGGAATCGGCGGATTTAATTAAACAGCTTAAAGATCAATTTAATGAAAAAGAGCGCCATAAACGGGATGCGGTGATTGCAGGCGTTCGCAAGGGATTGCGTGAATTAGATCCGTTTATTTTGGAAACAGCGACAGAAGAATTTGATGATGCAGACGATAGTCCTTTTCTTGTCAATGAAGAGATCGTAATTCCGAGTCTTGGACAGACTGGAATTGTTTTAGCGGTTGAAACAGGCGGTATTGTTGTGCAGGTTGGACAAATGCGTCTTACCATGCCGCGAACTCAATGCCGCCATAAAGCGGAAAAACAGAGTGGTCCGAGTAAAAACAAATCCGATAGACGTAAAAATAGTATGGTTGAACCTATGCAAATAAAGAGCACCAATCGACAGCTTGATCTGAGAGGGTTATTGGTAGAAGAAGCGATTGAACGTCTGGATAAGCACATTGATGATGCAATCCTGTCTGGAAATCGCGATCTTTTAATCATTCATGGCAAAGGGACCGGAGCCTTGCGCAAAGGAGTCAGAGAATACCTGGCGGCTAACGCTTATGTCGAAAAATTTCAACTGGCTGAATTAAATGAAGGCGGCGACGGAGCAACTGTTGCTTGGTTAAAATGAAAAAAGAACGGCAACCACTAAATTGTGGCTGCCGTTCTTTTGTTGTTGTATAAAGAAAACCACGCGCTAGGCGTGTGGTTCCGGAAAGCTTATAGCTATAAGTAGAAAAGAAAAGCCTCCTTTGCTAGAATAAATGCAGGTTTGCCGACCGCATAAACTAACAAAGGAGGAGTATCCAAAATGGATAACAGCAGTTTAGCACACACAAAATGGAAATGCAAATATCATATAGTTTTTGCACCGAAGTACAGAAGACAAATCATATATGGGAAAATAAAAAGTGATATCGGAGTTATATTGAGAAAGCTTTGCGATCATAAAGGCGTTGAAATTATAGAAGCAAGCGCTTGCCCAGATCATGTTCATATGCTGGTGAGCATACCCCCGAAAATAAGCGTATCAAGTTTTGTGGGATATCTAAAAGGAAAGAGTTCACTAATGATATTCGATAGGCATGCAAATTTGAAATATCGATATGGCAATCGACAATTTTGGTGTAAAGGATACTATGTAGATACAGTGGGACGAAATAAAAAAGCAATTGAAGAGTATATAAAAAATCAGTTGAAAGACGATGTAATTGCCGAGCAACTTACCTTGAAAGAGCTAGTTGACCCGTTCACGGGTGAGCCAGCAAAAAAGTCGAAATAAGACCCCTTTAGGGGTAGACTGAAAAGGTTATGCGGTTGGCAGACCATTCAGCGAGTCTTGAGACTCAGCCAGTATTATGCCCTTATAGGGCTAAAGCAAACCACCCGTTAGACGGGTGGTCCAGACTGTAGACAAAACCCCACTCCCTTTAATGATATGATAAAATCATTAAAGGGAGTGATTTTTATGTACGAGAAAAAAGATCGAAGCCAGCAAAGCCAAATTGAATTTTTCTGCTTAGAAGATTTAGTACCGAAAGAGCATATATTACGAGACATCGAACGCGCCATCGATTTTCGTTTCATTTATGACGAAGTCGACGGTTTATATAGCGACTCCGAACGAGGCAAACCAGGAATTGATCCAGTGAGTCTGTTTAAGATCGTACTGATTCAATACCTGTTCGGCATTCGCAGCATGCGTCAAACCATGAAAGAAATCGAAGTAAACATGGCGTATCGTTGGTTTATCGGCTACGGCCTTACCGAAAAAGTCCCCCACTTTTCAACCTTCGGCAAGAATTATACCCGGCGTTTTGAAGGAACCGATGTGTTTGAGCGGATCTTCATGCGCATCCTTTACGAAGCAGTAAACTGCGGTTTCATTGATGCAAGTTCCGTATTCATTGACGGAACCCATATCAAAGCACGAGCCAACAAAAAGAAAAGCGCAAAAGTGTTTGTGCCGATTCCGGCCAAGCAATATCAGGATGAACTGCATGCGGAAATTCAAGCCGATCGCGAAAACCATGGCAAGAAACCGCTAAAAGATAAAGACGACGATGAAAATCAACCGCAAGGTAAAACCATCACGCAAAGTACGACGGATCCGGAAAGCGGCTTGTTTCATAAAGGTGAGCATGAAAAATGCTTTGCCTACGTAACCAACACAGCTTGCGACCGGCATAACTTCATATTGGGTTATGAAGTCACACCCGGCAATGTCAACGACAGTCGTTCGTTCGATGAACTGTACCAACAAATCGTCAGCCGCTTTCCTGAAACCGAATCCGTTGCCGTCGATGCGGGGTATAAAACGCCTTGGATCATGAAACAAATCATCGATAGTGGTCGAATTCCGGTCGTTCCCTACAAGCGTCCCATGACCAAAGAAGGCTTTTTCAAAAAATATGAATATGTGTATGACGAATATTATGAATGCATGATTTGCCCTGGCAACCAGGCGCTTGGCTACAGTACGACGAATCGTGAAGGATACCAGGAATATAAAAGCGATGCCAAACAATGCAAAGTGTGTCCGCATTTACAGCAATGCACGCAGAGCAAAGCGCATCAAAAGCAAGTTCAACGTCATGTATGGGAATCCTATCTAGAACTTGCTGAAGAGTATCGGCACATGCCAATGTATCGCGATATTTACAAATTGCGCTCGCAAACCATCGAGCGCGTCTTCGCGGATGCAAAAGAAAAGCATGCAATGCGCTATACGCAACTGCGTGGCCTGCAGAAAGTGAAAATGCAGGTGACGCTTACTTTTGCATGCATGAATTTGAAAAAGCTGGCGATCTGGAAGAAACGCAAGGGTATGTTGCCGCCTGTTTTTCAACGTTTTTTCGAAAAACTGCGTTTTTGCGGTGAAAATTGGATATCCGAAATTGAAAAATGCACCTTACGCTTTGCGTAAAGTGCATTTTGTCTACGGTCTGAACCACCCGTTAGACGGGTGGTCCTGATTATCAAGGCTTTTTGCCGGTGTTGGGCGGTGGTGGCAGCAAGTCATTTGATTTGCTGCCGTTCGAATTACCCGACTTATCAGCATCAGCATTTGGTTTTGTCTTTTTTCCATCTGGCGAACTTGGTTTTGTTGGTTGTGTTCCTTCAACAGGAACTTCGCCTAATGCATCTTTTTCTTTTGGATCGACTACTTGCAGGCCGTCTGCAGCAGAAATAGGTGAAGTCACAACGCCGGATGGTCTTGGAAAGTCTCGTGCTGGTACACCGGCAATCGCTTTAGTCATAAATGTTCGCCAGGCTGTCGCCGGCAAGGTGCCGCCCGTCACTCCGTTTAAATATTTTTCATTGTCAAAGCCAAGCCAGACAGAGGCTACTAAATCGGGTGTATACCCTACAAACCAAGCATCCTTATAATCATCAGTAGTGCCGGTCTTGCCAGCGGCTGGACGGCCAATGTTAGCCCCCGTTCCTGTGCCGCGCAAGATGACGCCGCGCAGTATATCCGTCAAGATGTAGGCGCTTTTTTCATTGATTACGGCGCGTTCTTTAGGCGTATTCTGTTCTAAAATTTTTCCGTTTCGATCAACGACCTTTAATACGGCTAATGGTTCGACGCGAACGCCGTTGTTAGCTAACACGCCATAAGCGCTAGCAATTTCAAGCGGCGTAACGCCGCGCGTCAAGCCGCCTAGTGACATAGCTAAGTTACGGTCGTTCGTGGTTCCGTTAAGAACAAGCGTAGAAATACCCATTTGTTGTGCATAGTAGAGCGGTTTATCAGGACCGACTTGTTGTGCTAGTTTCACAGTTGGGATATTAAGGGAATGCTCTAAGGCGCTACGCATCGTCACTTTGCCGTGTAATTTTCCGTCATAGTTACTTGGTGACCATCCGCCAAAAGAAATAGGGGTATCTTCGATAATCGTCGAGGCGTTAAGACCGCTTTCAATGGCAGCTAAATAAACGAACGGTTTAAATGCTGAACCCGGCTGTCTCTCCGCTAATACGGCACGATTGAATTGGTCGTTTCCACGTCCGCCGACCATTGCCTTGATATGACCGCTGTGTGGATCGATTGCAACCAAGGCTCCTTGTGGTTGACTTAAACCATTTCCGTCAGTGCGATAGAC
>OY764022.1:3665000-3754391 GCA_963667825.1 Negativicutes bacterium
GATACGTGATCGCGAGGATGGAAATTCGCGTCTAAGCTTGTAGGGTGTAGCGTAGGTAAATCCGCGCTGCGAAAAGCCTGAGGAGTGATGGGTAGTTGTTAGCAATAACGACGAACTCACGGATTCCACACTGTCGAGAAAAGCTTCTAGCGAGATGATGGGTGCCCGTACCGTAAACCGACACAGGTAGGCGGGGAGAGAATCCTAAGGTGCGCGGGAGAACCCTCGTTAAGGAACTCGGCAAAATGTCTCCGTAACTTCGGGATAAGGAGAGCCCCTGTGAGTGTAGTCTTGAAACGGACGAAGCACATGGGGGTCGCAGAAAAGAGGCCCAAGCGACTGTTTACCACAAACACAGGTGCCTGCTAAAGCGAAAGCTGACGTATAGGTGCTGACACCTGCCCAGTGCCGGAAGGTTAAGGAAGGGAGTTAGGAGCAATCCGAAGCCCTCGACCGAAGCCCCGGTGAACGGCGGCCGTAACTATAACGGTCCTAAGGTAGCGAAATTCCTTGTCGGGTAAGTTCCGACCCGCACGAAAGGTGTAACGACTTGGGCACTGTCTCAACGAGGGACCCGGTGAAATTGAAATACCTGTGAAGATGCAGGTTACCCGCGACTGGACAGAAAGACCCCATGGAGCTTTACTGTAGCCTGACATTGGATTTTGGTAAGGGATGTACAGGATAGGTGGGAGACTGAGAGATATGTACGCTAGTATGTATGGAGTCGACGTTGGGATACCACCCTTCTCTTACTGGAGTTCTAACTGAAGTAGTAACGACACTCAGGACAGTGTCAGGTGGGCAGTTTGACTGGGGCGGTCGCCTCCGAAAGTGTAACGGAGGCGCCCAAAGGTTCCCTCAGAACGGTTGGAAATCGTTCGAAGAGTGTAAAGGCAGAAGGGAGCTTGACTGCGAGACGTACAGGTCGAGCAGGGACGAAAGTCGGGCTTAGTGATCCGGTGGTACCGCGTGGAAGGGCCATCGCTCAACGGATAAAAGCTACCCTGGGGATAACAGGCTAATCTCTCCCAAGAGTCCATATCGACGGGGAGGTTTGGCACCTCGATGTCGGCTCATCACATCCTGGGGCTGTAGCAGGTCCCAAGGGTTGGGCTGTTCGCCCATTAAAGTGGTACGTGAGCTGGGTTCAGAACGTCGTGAGACAGTTCGGTCCCTATCCATCGCGGGCGTAAGAAACTTGAAGGGAACTGCTCCTAGTACGAGAGGACCGGAGTGGACTGACCAATGGTGTACCAGTTATCCCGCCAGGGGTACAGCTGGGTAGCTACGTCGGGAAAGGATAAACGCTGAAAGCATCTAAGCGTGAAACCAGCCTTAAGATGAGGTTTCTCACAGAGTAGTCTGGTAAGGCCCCTTGTAGATCACAAGGTTGATAGGCCAGGTGTGGAAGTTCAGTAATGAATGGAGCTGACTGGTACTAATAGGCCGAGGGCTTGACTTAATGCAAGCTCGCACTCACTCGAGTGCAAGTTATGAAACCACTTGTTTGCAAATCTTTCTTCTATAAAGTTTTCAGGGAATATATTCTCTTGTAGAAATGTTTACCTGAGCAATGGTAATTGGCATAAAGTATTTAGATACAAGGCGCAGCGAGCACCAAAGCGAAGGCGTAATGAGAATTACGTCGAGCGAAGGAGCACAGCAGCAACGCAGTAGATGAATGCTTTAGGACAATTCGCATCTGGTGATGATGGCTGTGGGGTTCCACCTGTTCCCATACCGAACACAGTAGTTAAGCCCACATACGCCGAAAGTACTTGGCTGGAAGCGGCCTGGGAGGATAGGGAGTTGCCAGTTTTATTCCTCGGTAGCTCAGTTGGTAGAGCAATCGGCTGTTAACCGATCGGTCGTAGGTTCGAGTCCTACCCGGGGAGCCATTTTAAAGAAATCCGTTGCTGGACAAACAGCTGCGGATTTTTCTTTTATATTGCTAGACTTCACAGTCTGAGGTAAAATAGAAGAAAGTTCATTATGTACTTTTTTTCACTTATGGAGGAAACTATGGTTCGTTTGGCAATATGTTTTGGCAGTGCCTGCCACCTAAAAGGTTCGTATGCGGTTCTGGAAGCTTTCCAGGGATTGTTTGAGAAGTATAATTTAAAAAGAAAAATCGATTTAGAAGGCGCTTTTTGTAATAGTCATTGCACTGAAGGCGTTGTAATCAAAATTAATGGTGAGGTTATCACTCATGTTAGTAGAGAAAAAGTGTACGGTATTTTTTGCGAAAAGATTTTGGGAGAAAACGCATGCAAATCATAAAAACACAAAAAGTTAATTGTCGTGATTGCCATCGATGCGTACGCTCCTGCCCGGTAAAGGCAATAGGCATAAACGGCGGGCAGGCTAGGGTTATCGATGAACGCTGCATCTTATGCGGTCGTTGCGTTGTCGAATGCCCGCAAAAAGCAAAAACTGTGTTGGATGAGCGCAAGAAAATTCACCAGGCAATGTCTGCCGGCAAGAAGGTAGTTATAAGTTTAGCACCATCATTTGCAGCTAACTTTGATTTTGTTGATTTTACAGACTTTAAGAAAGAATTGCTGCAACTTGGTTTTTCTGATGTGTTTGAAACGGCAGTCGGTGCTGACATTGTTGCGCAATCGTATCGCAATATGGTCGAAAAGAGGACTCGTCCGGTTATTTCTGCTTGTTGCCCCATTGTCGTAAAGTTAATTTGCAATTATTACCCGGAACTTGTTAGTTCACTTGCTCCCGTCGTATCGCCGATGATTGCGCACGCGAAACTACTGCGAGAGCAACTAGGGGAGGATATTTTTATTGTCTTCGCGGGGCCCTGTATCGGCAAAATTGATGAAGCACAAAGTATTCCAGGTGCGGTTGATGCTGTAATTACTTTTGAGCGTTTAAAAGAATGGATGCTTCAAATTGCGCCTAACCCAATAAAACAATCAATACGATTAGAGCACGATAAGAGTTCCGCCCGTACCTTTCCGCTTCCGGGAGGTATTTTGCAGACCATGGGTTATCGTGATGACAGCCAGTTTATCGCTGTTGACGGGATTGAAAACGTCATGGCTGTTTTAAGTAGTATGTCTAATGGTGAAATTGAACCTGCATTTATTGAAATGCTTGCCTGTAATGGGGGCTGCGTCGGCGGGCCGGTCAATAGCAACAAACAATGTTGGCCAATAAAGAAAGGCAAAGTGAATGAATTTATTGCAGGCAGAGAGCAGACCGGCTATTCGAACTCCAAAATGAATTTATCCGCTGAAAAATTTTCTCGCACGCATACTGCGGCTGCACTTGATAGCCCAATGCCAAAAGAATCGGAAATCAAGGCTATTTTGCAGCGGTGCGGAAAAAATGCGTTAGAAGATCAAAAAAATTGCGGTGCCTGCGGTTATAATTCCTGTCGTGAAAAAGCGATCGCCGTCTTTCAAGGCTTAGCGGAAACGGATATGTGCGTCCCGTATATGCGCTCAAAGGCAGAATCATTAGCAAATATGGTGGTCGAAAATTCGCCGAATGCAATTATTGTCGTAGACGAATCCATGCTGGTTCAAGAGGCTAACCCTACCGCATATCGAATGTTTGCTGGAAATATGTTTGAAAAGGGTGATTCCTTACTGCGCGTATTTGACTGTACGGATATCGTCAAAGCCATCCAATTAGAACAACGTATTATCGGTAAACGCGTAGAATATACGGAATATGGTTTGGTTGCAGAACAGACCGTGGTGCCATTAAAAGAACATGGTTTTGTACTGGTCGTATTTGCCGACGTTACAGAACAAGAAAAGCGTGACCGTGAATGGGAACGGATGAAGTTTGAAACGATGGAAAAGGCAACTGAAATTATCAATCGGCAGATGAAAGTAGCACAGGAAATAGCCGGCTTGCTTGGAGAAACAACCGCGGAAACGAAGGCGGCACTGCTAGAATTGACTTGGCTGCTGCGCGGTAAGGAGGATATATGAAGCCCGCGTTACATGCTGAGATTAGTGTAGCTCAATTGTCTAAGCATGGGGAAGAACTATGTGGCGATAAGGTGGAAATTATTCGTAACGAAAAGCATACGATTATTGCCCTCTCGGATGGTTTGGGCAGTGGCGTTAAAGCGAATATTCTTTCGACGCTCACGACCAAAATTGCGTCTTCAATGCTCAAACGCGGTATTCCGCTGAGCGATGTCGTTGATACGATTGCGGAAACATTGCCGGTTTGCCGTGAACGAAAAATTGCCTATTCTACGTTGCAAATCATTAAAATTGCAGCGGATGGATGGACAACACTGGTGGAGTTTGATTCCCCGCCGGTTTTTTTGTTGCGAAAAGGCCGCATGGTGGCGCTGCCGATTTTAGAGAAGGAAATTTCCGGCAAGTTATTTCGTCAAGCCAGCCTGCAGCTGCGTGAAGATGACATGTTGATTGCGGTTACCGATGGAGTCATTCATGCGGGGATTGGTGCGATTTTGAAATTAGGTTGGGGCGAGGCTGGCGTCGCTCACCAACTGGAAGAGGAATGGCGTCCGGATATTACGACGGAGACGATTTGTAACCGAATCATAACCTGTGCGGAAGGTTTCTATGCGGGACAACCGGGCGATGATTCAACGGTGGTGGCACTTAAGGTTCGGCGCCCTAAACAACTGATGCTCCTTACCGGCCCGCCGAGTGACGCTCAGTATGATGAACGAATTGTAAAACGCTTTCTTAGTTTTGATGGTAGTAAAGTCATTGCGGGGGGAACTACGGCAAATATCGTAAGTCGTGTATTGCAAAAGCCGCTGATCGTCGATTATACCTGTCATAATCGTGACATTCCGCCGACCGCAGTATTGGAAGGCATCGATCTGGTGACAGAAGGGATTTTGACGTTAAATGCGGCGACGGAAAAACTGTTAAGCGGGAAAAAAATCGGCACAGATCTCGACGGTGCAACAAGATTAGCACAAGAATTACTCAATGCCGATCGCATAACGATTCTTGCCGGCGGCGCCATCAATTCGGCGCATCAAAATCCGGCGTTTCCTATGCCGATTAATATCAAAGGTCAGGTTTTAGGGAAATTAGAATCCTGTTTACAACAGTATGGAAAACAAATTACAGTAGAATGGTTATAAAAACGTATTTTGTATACAAAAACATTTTTATTTGTTATAGTTGTAAAAGGTTTTAATTACATGGGTGGAGGAAGTAGTAATGTTGCAAATGACTGAGGTTATTAAAATTCGTCGGAAAGTTTTGCTGGAACTTGCCCGACTAACTTGGGAAGGTTCACTCTCCCAAAATATTTCTGAAATTGCTGATACCATCGTTACATCGGATGGACCGCGTTATCGTTGTTGTGTGCATAAAGAACGCGCGGTGTTAAAAGATAGAATCAAACTGGGGCTGGCGCAGCCGCTCGATGTTACCATTGCGGAAGCGGCGGAAGCCGCATTGAAGGGAACGATCGCCGATATGCCGATCGTTAATATTATGCCGGAAGCATGTGATCAATGTCCGATCGATAAATTCTTGGTGACGAATGCCTGCCGTAATTGCGTGGCGCACAATTGCATTGCCAGCTGTCCGAAAAACGCAATTACCGTTGTGCAAAATCAGGCCTATATTGATAAAAGCCGCTGTATTGAATGCGGTCTCTGCAAGAAATCGTGCTTATATGGTGCAATTGTTGAAATCAGTCGTCCTTGCGAACGTGCTTGTGAGCTGGGGGCGATCAAATCCGACAAGGAACGGCGGGCTGCCATCGATTACGATAAGTGCGTTCAATGCGGCGGCTGTAAGGCAGCGTGTCCTTTTGGCGCAATCAACGAACAATCCTATCTCGTTCAAGTCATTCAGGCCATCAAAAGCGAACGTCCGGTATATGCCATGCTGGCGCCGGCCTTTATCAGTCAATTAGGCATTAAGATTAAACCATTTCAAGTATTTGCTGCGCTGAAGAGCATTGGGTTTACTGATGTGAGCGAAGTCGCTCTGGGGGCAGACGTGGTGACCTTAGCGGAAGCAGAGGAGTTCTTGCATACGGTACCGGAACACCAATCCTATCTGACGACCTCTTGTTGCCCAGCGTTTGTTGATATGGTTGGCAAGCATCTGCCGGAGAGTCGCGCTAATGTTTCGACGACTCCGTCGCCGATGGTCGTAATGGGGCAAATGATCAAGGAACAGCATCGAGATGCTGTCGTCGTATTTATCGGCCCCTGCATAGCCAAAAAAGCAGAAGCACGCAAAAACAAGGCGTACATCGATTATGTCTTAACCTTTGAAGAACTGGCAACCATGCTGGCTAACATCAATTTAGCCGCTTTTGCTGAAGAACAAACGCAATCCGAAGGTTCACAGACAGGAATCTTATTTGCAAGAGCTGGCGGCGTTTCCGGCGCAGTGGTAAAAGTGTTGGAGGAAAAAGAACAATTAGATAAATTAAAAGCTGTTCGTGCCGAGGGACTTGAAGAGTGTTATAAAATGCTGAAAGAAATCGGCGAAGGAAAGAGAGACGCCAATTTTATGGAAGGTATGGCTTGTGCCGGTGGCTGTGTCGGCGGACCGGGCGTACTGGCTGACAGTCGAGTCAGCGGGAAAATGGTTGAAAATTTTGCCGTGCAAAACGCTCTGGCAGACACCGCACCTGAGAACGAAAAAGCGGTTCAACGGCACGAGGTACTTAAACATAAATAACGCAGGCGTATTGCCTGGCGAACCTGCGTAGAATATGATAAAATACCTAGTAAATCGTTATACAATGCAGCTGTCTATGGAAAGGGGAACGTAGCGTAATGTCTGGACATTCTAAGTGGGCGAATATTAAACATCGCAAAGGGCGCGTCGATGCGTTGCGGGCAAGGATTACGACCAAAATAGGTCGCGAAATCACAGTAGCGGTAAAAATGGGCGGTGCGGATCCGGCTGGTAACATGCGGCTGAAACTCGTCTTGCAAAAAGCGAAAGAAAACAATGTGCCTAAAGACAATATTCAACGTGCGATTCAACGCGGCAGCGGAGCCGGTGATAGCGCAACTTATGAAGAGCTTACTTATGAGGGCTATGGACCGGGCGGTGTTGCCGTTATGGTCGAAGTCTTAACGGATAACCGCAATCGTACCGCGGCAGATGTTCGTCATCTCTTTTCTAAATATGGCGGAAATTTAGGCGAAACCGGTTGCGTCGGCTGGATGTTTAAAAAACAAGGCATCTTTTTAGTTCCGGCAGATGGGAAGATGGCCGAAGATGAATTGATGTTGTTGGCGATTGAAGCAGGAGCCGATGATTTTAAAACCGAAGATGGCGAATACGAGATTATTTGTTCACCGGAAGCCTTTGAAAAAGTGCAAATGGTGTTTGAGGAAAACAATTTGGAAGTTAACATGGCGCGAATTGCGATGCTGCCGGATACTACCGTGGCGCTCTCAGAAGAGGACGGCCAGAAGATGATCCGAATGCTCGATGCACTGGAAGATCATGATGATGTACAGGAAGTGTCTTCAAATTTTGATTTTCCGGATGAAGAGTAATTCGATAAAATAGAGGGGACAATCCCCCTCTATTTTTCTGTTCGAAAGGATAACTTGCAGCGGTGGCGAATAATATTCGTTTGATGGTGTTACTAGCTCCGTAATATTGTACCAGCGGGAGGAAACTGATGATTGCATATTTACGCGGACGGGTGTCTCATTTGTTTTTGGACGCCTGTTTCATTGATGTAAATGGAATAGGGTATCGGGTATTCATTTCTGAGTTTACGCGCCGGACGATTCATGTTGGTACGGAATTAGAATTGCTCACTTATCTGCAAGTTAGGGAAGACGCCATGATACTGTTCGGTTTTTGTTCGCAAGATGAATATGATATGTTTCATCTATTGACCAGTATCAACGGCATCGGGCCTAAAGGCGCAATGGGCATCTTGTCTGCCTCTGAACCTAAAGGGATCAGCATGGCAATCAGCCAAAAGAACATTGCTTGGTTGACAAAACTACCTGGCGTAGGTAAAAAAACAGCCGAACGCCTGATCGTCGAACTGTTTGACAAGGTGTCGCTACCGGAAAACGACGCAACAGACGAAGTGTTCGTTGATCTTTTGCCAACCGGAGAAGACGCTGCCGATGTCAAAGGCGAGGTGACAAAGGCGCTCCTTGCTCTTGGCTATGTACAGTCGGAAATCATTCCGGTATTACGTAAACTGGATGCGAAATCGTTGCGTGTAGAAGAACTGATCAAGGTGAGTTTGCGCGAACTAAGCAAGAGGTGAATAAATGATGACGGACGAACGAATCATACATGCAGATGAACAGGATGCCGATAGCTGGGAATATAGTTTGCGGCCGAAACGCCTGCAGGAATATATTGGGCAAGATCAAGCGAAAAATAATTTGTCTATTTTCATTCAAGCGGCACTGTCGCGAGAAGAGGCGTTGGATCATGTTTTGTTGTATGGGCCGCCGGGGCTCGGCAAAACAACGTTGGCTGGAATTATTGCTGGTGAACTCGGAGCGAATTTACGAATTACATCGGGGCCGGCGATCGAGCGGGCCGGCGATCTGGCTGCCATATTGACAAGTCTTGGAGAAAAAGACGTGCTGTTTATTGACGAAATCCATCGCTTGTCGCGCAATGTGGAAGAAATATTATATTCGGCGATGGAAGATTATGCGTTGGATATTATGATTGGCAAGGGACCCAGTGCACGGGCGATACGTCTTGACTTACCGCCCTTTACTCTGGTTGGTGCGACCACGCGCGCCGGTTCGCTGGCATCGCCGCTTCGCGATCGGTTCGGCGTAATTTGCCGTCTGGAGTACTACCAAACAGAACCTCTGGTGCATATCGTCAACCGTGCGGCACAAATTCTCGGCATTGCGATTGAAGAGCACGGTGCGCTTGAAATCGCACGTCGTTCGCGCGGTACGCCGCGCGTTGCCAATCGTTTGTTGAAGCGGGTACGAGACTATGTGCAGATTAAAGGCAGCGGTATTATTACGGCGGAACTGGCCGATAAAGCGTTGGCAATGCTGGAGGTGGATCACTGTGGTCTTGATCGCAGCGACCGAATCTTGCTTGAAACGATCATTGTAAAATTCCGCGGCGGACCGGTCGGTTTGGACACGCTGGCGGCAGCGATCAGTGAAGAAGCGGAAACGATTGAAGACGTATATGAACCTTTTCTGATTCAACTCGGATTTTTGCAACGGACGCCGCGAGGCCGGATTGCATCGCCAGCCGCCTATGATCATTTAAGTATACCGTATCCGATGGACGAACAGGGCGGCTATTTATAAGGAGGACGAACGCAATGAAAGTATTGCTGCATGTTTGCTGCGGCCCTTGCGCAATTTACCCACTGGAATGGTTGCGCAGCGCCGGACATGAAGTGACAGGCGTATTTTATAATCCTAATATCCATCCGTTCAAGGAATTTGCCCGACGTTTTGAAACGGCTGTGCAGTGGGCCAAGTCCGTTGAACTTTCGCTTACGTTAGATGATGCATATGGGTTGGAAGAATTTATCACGCTGGTCAAAGATGATATGAAAATGCCGAAACGCTGCGTCCTTTGCTACCGGATTCGCTTGCGCAATGTGGCCCAGCAGGCAAAGAACGGCGGTTATGATGCATTTTCGACGTCGCTACTGGTCAGTCCGTATCAACAGCATGAATTGATACGTGAAATCGCCGAGGAAGTGGCGGCGGAAACCGGCGTTGCTTTTTTATATCATGATTATCGCGAAGGCTGGAAGCGCGGCGTCGAGCGGAGCCGAGAAATGGAATTGTACCGCCAGCCTTACTGCGGTTGCATTTTCAGCGAGCAGGATCGTTATTACAAAGGGCCTGGTCGACTGTTGGCTCATGTTTGAGTCGCCGGGAAAGACGCTGATCGTCATCGGCTTGGTTAGCCTGATTTTCGGACTGTTTTTACAGTTCGGCGGCAAATGGATGCCGTTTGGGCGACTGCCGGGCGATATTTTGCTGCAACGCGAAAACGGTTCGTTTTATTTTCCGCTGACGAGCTGCATTATTGCCAGCGTGATTCTCAGCATCATTCTATTTGTTATAAATCGACGCTGAAAAGGGGCTGAAACGTATGCGACTGACTTTACGCCGCTCTTTGCGAATGTTTTACCTGGCGATGCTATGCGTTACTTTTCTTTTTGTAACGCCGGCCGCTGCGGCCGAACAAATGATTCGGGTCGGTCTGGCTGCAGGTCAGAACAACCTGACATTTACGTCAGAAGGGCCGTTGGAAGTGTTGGATCAATTCACTGGCAAAACGGTTTTGAAATTGTCCGCTGCTAACCAAGCGCTAGCGGTTGCGTTTGATCCGAAAGGCCGCCTGCTTTTGAACGGCAAAGCGATTGAAACGACAGGCTTACGCCTACGTAGCAATACAGAATCGATGATTGCGCTGAACCGTCAGCGCTACCGAGGTGAGATCGAACTCCTGCCAAAGAAAGGCGGACGCACTTCATTGACTGTCGTCAATGTTCTGCCGATGGAGCAATATTTGTATGGAATCATAGCGCGCGAAATATCGCCTGATTGGGCGCGTGAAGCGGTTAAGGCACAGGCTGTTGCCGCACGGACGTATGCGCTCTACAGCCTGAACAAGCATGGTAAAGATGGTTATGATGTTTGTTCAGGCACTGATTGTCAGGTATATGGAGGCCGTAATGCCGAATCCGCAAGCGGCAATGCCGCGGTAGATGCGACTCGGGGAGAAGTGATGCTGTATAATGGCCGGCCGATTGCCGCGTATTTTCACAGCAGCTCCGGCGGCTATACGGAAAGCAGCGACAATGTTTGGGGCGGCAATTCTCCCTACATTAAAGGCGTGCTTGATTTTGACCAAGAATCGCCATATTACAGCTGGGATAAACAAGTTTCCAGCAGCGTGCTGGAAGGGAAGCTCAAGAAAGCAGGCTATTCGATCGGACGTTTGAGTGGCATTGAATTATCGGCGTTGCCGGACAAGCGTCCGCTCCCGAACCGTACCTCGGCGGATCGGGCACCGTCGGGCCGCGTAAAAGCATTGACTTTGATCAGTGAGAGCGGTCGCAAAGAAATCAGCGGTAATCAGCTGCGCAGCATTCTGGGCTTGAATAGCACGCTGTTTGACATTACAATAATAGAGACTCGCGGCAATGGAAAATCGGACGCTGAGCCTAAAGCGGGAGCGCTGCATCGTTTGACGCCGGGAGCAGAGCAGATGGTGCGGTTCAATGGCTACGGCTGGGGACACGGTCTGGGAATGTCGCAGTGGGGAGCCAAAGCGATGGCTGAAAAAGCGCCTTTAGGCGACAGCAAATATTATCAAAAGATATTGCGACATTACTATTCGGGAATTGAAATACGAAAAACATATTAAGGGAAGAAAGGTTCTGCAATTAGCCATGAAATTATCGGAGTTTGACTATTATCTGCCGGAAAGACTGATCGCGCAGCTGCCATGCGAACCACGCGATCACTCGAAATTATTATGCGTACAACGAAGCGATGACGAATTTTTGCATCAACGTTTTTATCAAATGATTGACCATTTGCGGCCAAGCGATATTTTGGTATTCAATGATACCAAAGTTCTCCCGGCGCGCTTGTACGGCATAAAACAGGATACCGGAGCAAAAATTGAAATTTTGCTGCTGAAACGCTTGAATGGAAACGATTGGGAATGCCTGGCTAAGCCGGGAAAAAAACTGCGTCATGGCGCTGTTGTTTCATTTAGCGATGAACTTCAGGGCGAAATCATAGCTCATACTGAATTTGGTGGACGGATCATTCGTTTTTGCTATGAGGGGATTTTTGAAGAAATCATCGAACGCATCGGTCATATGCCGCTGCCGCCGTATATTCATGAACGCTTAGAGGATAAAAATCGCTATCAAACTGTTTATGCCAAGCATAGTGGCGCTGCGGCCGCTCCGACTGCCGGACTGCATTTTACGTCGGAGTTATTGCGGCGTATCGATGAAAAAGGCGTGCAACGCGCATTCGTGACGCTACATGTCGGGTTGGGGACATTTCGCCCGGTTGAAGTGGAAAATGTGCTAGAGCATACGATGCATAGCGAATTTTACTCGATTTCGCAGGAAACGGTTGACGCAATTGCACGGGCCAAGGCAAACGGCGGGAGGGTGATTGCGGTCGGCACGACGGCGATTCGCACGCTAGAAACGGCGGGAGCGAGTGGCAGGATTGTTGCCGGCTCCGGCTGGACCGATATTTTTATTTATCCAGGCTATCAGTTTCGCGTCGTGGAAGGAATGATTACCAATTTCCATCTGCCGAAATCAACTCTTTTGCTGTTAATCAGCGCATTTGCCGGAAAAGAAAAAATCATGCGAGCATATGAAAAAGCGATTCAAAGTGAATACCGCTTTTTCAGTTTTGGCGACGCCATGCTTATTTTGTAAAAGAAAAAGGAAGTGAATCAATGGCTGCAATACGCTATGAGTTAGAAAAACAATGTTCAATTACCGGTGCGCGCGCCGGTAAAATCCACACGCCGCATGGCACGTTTGAGACTCCGATTTTCATGCCGGTTGGAACGCAGGCCACAGTGAAGACGGTAGCGCCGGAAGAGCTTAAAACCATGGGAGCCGGCATTATTTTGAGCAATACCTATCATTTGTTTTTGCGTCCGGGACACAACCTGATCAAAGAAGCCGGTGGGCTACATTCTTTTATGAACTGGGACCGTGCTATTTTGACCGACAGCGGCGGCTTTCAAGTATTCAGTCTGGGACCGCTTAGAAAAATCAGCGAAGAGGGTGTGGCTTTTCGTTCGCATATTGACGGTTCCAAACAGTTTTTGTCGCCGGAAATAGCGATGGAAATTCAGATGGCATTGGGTTCTGATATAGCGATGGCATTCGATGAATGCGTCCCTTATCCAGCTGACCACCAATATGCAAAGCAGTCGACCGAACGGACAACGCGCTGGGCAGAACGTTGTAAAATTGCTAATACACGTACTGCAGACCAAGGCGTATTCGGCATCATTCAAGGAGGCATGTATAAGGATCTACGGGATATGAGCGTGCGTGATCTTGTTTCATTGGATTTTCCTGGATATGCGGTCGGCGGTCTGAGCGTTGGCGAGCCGAAACCTTTGATGTATGAAATTCTTGAGCATACGGTACATCAATTGCCAGCCAGTAAACCACGCTATCTGATGGGCGTAGGCACGCCGGACTGTCTGGTTGAAGGCGTAATGCACGGCGTCGATATGTTTGACTGCGTGTTTCCGACCCGCGTGGCAAGAAACGGTACAGTCATGACGCGGCAGGGTCGTTTGGTCGTACGCAATGCGGCCTATGAACGGGATTTTCGTCCGATTGAGGAAAATTGCGATTGCTATACCTGTCGCAATTATACACGTGCGTATCTGCGCCACCTGTTTAAAGCGGATGAAATTTTCGGACTCCGTCTGGCAACGATTCATAACCTGCATTTTCTGATTTCATTTATGCGTGATATGCGACAGTCAATCATGGAAAATCGCTTCGTAACGTTCCGCGAAGAATTTTTAGCAGGCTATAGCCCGAAAGATAAAGGATTTATGTAGAGTGTGTGGAATATATTATAAATTGGAGTTTTATTTTAGCATGGGGAGGTGAATAGATATGGAAAATTTGATGTCACCGGAAAACATACAGGTATTGGCAGGGTACGGTCCGATCATCCTAATGGCATTGGTCTTTTATTTTTTGCTTTGGAGACCGCAAAAGAAACAGCAACAGCAACGCAATGAAATGCTGGCCAGTCTAAAAAAAGGGGATCGTGTCATCACTACAGGAGGAATTTTCGGCACAATCAACGTAATCACGCCGAAAACCATTACGCTAAAGATTGCTGAGAGGGTCGAAATCGAAGTGCTGCGCAGCGCCATTCATGGTCTGCAAAACGCTGATGAAAAATAATTTGTCGCTTGATGAAAAATCACAGTTGCGTCGACGTTTGCTTTTGGAACGAAAAGCGATGACTGGTATGGAGAAAGAAAAGGGCAGTGAGAAAATCAGCCAGCAGCTTGTCTCTTGGCCACTCTTTACACAGGCTAAGAGCCTGCTGCTGTATCTGGCAATGGATTCCGAACCGAGTCTTGATGTGCTAATGCAAGCGGCTTTTGCATGGGAAAAACAGGTATCTGTACCGCAAATATTGCCAGGGGATGGTCTGATGACAGCTGTAAACTGGCAGCCAACGATGCCCCTTGAGCAAGGCCGTTTTGGAATTCGACAGATTTTTTCCGCTGATCGTAAACCGGTTTCAGTAGCTGAAATTGATCTGGTCATAGTACCCTGTTTGGCGCTGGATAGAAAAGGATATCGTCTCGGCATGGGTGGCGGCTACTACGACCGCTTTCTGCCAAACTTTCCTGCGACTGCTGTATTTGTAGGCGTTTGTTGGCAGCGACAATTGCTACTGGCATTGCCGGTGGAGGAGCACGATCAGCGGCTTCATTATGTCTTGACGGAAGAAGAATTTTTTAAGGTTGTTGTGCAAGATGGAAATTAAAATTGGCATAGCTAAAACCAATAAATACGCCGTAGCTGTCAGCGGCGACAGTGTGGAAGTGACCGAGCGACCGCAAGGGGGCGTATCGGTGATCTTGGCGGACGGACAAGGGAGTGGGCGAAGCGCGCAACTGGCTAGCCGCATGGTCGTTGCCAAGGCGGCGGTTCTGATTGCCGAAGGCGTACGTGACGGCGCGGTAGCTAGGACAGTGCATGATTATCTGTATATGTTCAAAGATGGGAAAGTTTCGGCAACCTTAACATTGATGAGTGTTGATTTGGATTCGCAAACGTTAGTGTTTTGCCGGAATTCCAATTGTCCGGTTATCATAAAACAGGATCACGGCATTGACGTATACGATGAAGAGGTTGCCTCTATTGGCGTGCACAAAAGAATGAAGCCGTTAACTGTCCAATTGCCGCTCGAAGAAGGGCTCATCGCAGTCACTTATACCGATGGGATACAACATTCCGGGCGGCGGCGCGGCAATGCAATCACGCAAACGCAGCTCTTGAAGCTGATTGAAAAAACGAAAGCGGAAGATGTGGATGCGTTAGCGCAAGCTATTCTTGACCAAGCATTGTTACTCGATCAGAATATGCCAGGTGATGATATGACGGTCGTTGTCGTTGGGATTTGCCCAAAAGAGCGACAAGATCTATCGGTACGGCGCATGGTATTTTCATTGCCTTGTTAAAGGAGCGCGGGAATATGTTATGAATATAGTCGTTGTTGGTGTATGTGCTTCAGGCAAGTCAACGTTAGTCAAAGCATTGAATGAGATTGGTTTTTCTGCTTATCACATTACACAAGAACATTCTTGCATTCCACGCTTGTGGCGCAAAAGGAATCCTGACCTGGTCGTCTTTCTCAGCGCGTCATTGGCTACGATACGTCAGCGCAGAAAGATAGCTTGGGGGGATGAAACGTTCCGCACCCAGCAGATTAGGCTAGGCGATGCTAAACAATATGCCGACTTGGTGATCGAAACGGATCCATTATCGCCCGCTGAAGTATTGACGCATGTCCTATCATTTTTAAATAAGCACAATCGAAACGGAGGAGAAAGGTTTGAAGTGGAATAGCTTATCCAAATTTATTCTGGCGGCTGTCGTAATTATTGGAATTTCGGCTTACTATATGCAGCCACTGGCGTTATCCATTAAGCAGGGGCTTGATTTACAAGGTGGAACGCATGTTGTCCTCGAAGCGGTGGATACACCGGAAGCAAAAGTTAACGAAGATGCTGTCGCGCGGGTTGTAAAGATTATTGAACAGCGCGTTAATGAATTAGGTCTAACCGAGCCGATTATTCAACGCCAAGGTGAGCGCCGCATCATTGTCGAATTGCCGGGAATCAAAGATCCTGAAAAAGCAATCGACATGTTGGGTAAAACAGCTATGTTGGAGTTTGCCGATGAAAAAGGCACCATTGTCCTGACAGGGACTGATTTAAAGGATGCACGCGCACAAATTGACTCCACTAAGAGCGGCAATGTTGTCGCGCTGGAGTTTTCTGATGAGGGAACGAAGAAATTTGCCGATTTAACGTTGAAAAATGTCGGCAAACATATCAGCATTTTGCTGGACAAAAAAATTCTGACTAGTCCGGTCGTAAATGAGCCGATCACCGGCGGAAAAGCCGTAATCACCGGTAGCCGCACATTAGACGAAGCGCAAAACCTAGCTATTTTGTTGCGTTCCGGCTCACTGCCGGTTAAAGTTGAGGTTATGGAAGTACGTACCGTAGGTCCTACGTTAGGACAGGATTCAAAAGAAAAGAGTGAAAAAGCCTTTACGATTGGCATTGTTGCGATTGTCGTATTCATGCTGCTCTTTTACCGTATGTCCGGTATTGTTGCAAACATTGCGTTGCTAGTCTATGTATTGTTACTGCTCCTTACCTTGAAAATGCTGCAGGCAACGATGACGTTGCCCGGAATTGCAGGCATCATCTTGTCAATGGGAGTTGCCGTTGACGCTAATGTTCTAATTTTTGAAAGGTTTAAAGAAGAATACCGCAGCGGCAAGACTCTTCGTGCAGCTGTCGATGCCGGTTTTTCTCGCGCCTTTAACACCATCCTTGACTCCAATGTGTCAATTATGATTACTGCGGCTGTATTGTTCCTTTTAGGAACGGGCCCAATCAGAGGATTTGCTTTGACGTTAGGACTCGGCGTTATCTTGAGCATGTTTACAGCAATTACCGTTAGTCGATTCCTGCTTAAACTGCTGATGCGTTCGAACATTACCAACAACGGCAAATTCTTTGGCGCGTAGGGGGAGAGATTGAAATGAAATTTGATATTATAGGAAAACGCTACTGGTGGTTTTTGCTTTCGGCGCTGATTGTTATCCCGGGCTTGATTTCTATTTTTACGCAAGGGTTCAATCTGGGCATCGATTTTACCGGCGGCACAATCATTGATTTAAAATTTGCTCGTCCGGTTACGGTTGCCGAAGTTCGAACCGTTTTGACGGAATACGAGATGGGTAATAGTACGATTCAACTTGCAGCCACGGATAATGCGGAAGCGGCGCAAAATGTTTTTATTCGTACGCATGTGCTTTCCAATGCGGAAAGCCAGACGCTGTTTGCCGGAATGGAAAAGAAATTAGGCAAATTTGATGTACAGCGCAGTGAAAAAGTCGGCGCCGTAATTGGTTCAGAGCTGACGAAACAGGCCGTTTTAAATCTATCAATCGTCTGTTTGTTGTTAATTGCCTATATTTCATACCGATTTGAACATCAAATTGCCATTTCGGCCATTTTGGCTATTCTGCATGATGTTTTGGTTGTATTGGGAATTTTTTCGCTGCTGCATAAGGAACTCGACGCTTCTTTTGTTGCGGCAATCCTGACAATCATCGGTTATTCAATGAATGAAGCGATCGTAGTCTTTGACCGAATCCGAGAAAATTTGAGAACGCATCGTAAAACAGAACCTTTTGCCGATCTCGTTAACCGCAGTATTGCGCAAACTTATACCCGTTCGATTTATACGTTGCTGACCGTCTTGTTTGCATGCCTGTCGTTGCATTTTTTTGGCGGCGAAACGACAAAGAACTTTTCGTTGGCAATGATTATCGGTTTTGTTAGTGGCGCTTACTCTGCTATTTTTAATGCCAGCCCGATCTGGGTGACATGGCGTGAATACAGCGAGAAAAAGCGACTCGCAGCAAGACAAGGCTAATTAGTTCAGAAAAGAGGCCGGTATGCCGGCCTCTTTTTTTGAGTGTAAAAACAGATTTACCAATCTAGCCATTTTGTAAATAAATACTATATGCCGGTTGGCAGGATTTATCCGGGAAAACCAGAACAATATCTGTAGTGTTCTTATCAAGCAAAATATAAAGGTGGAGTGTTTAACATTATGATGAAATTTAAAGACAAAATTCGCGTAGTTATGGATTTTCCTGAAAAAGGAATCCGTTTCAAAGATATCACAACCTTACTGAAAGACGGCACGATGTTTCATGATGCGATTGACGAAATGGCTAAACCTTTTCATGAAAAAAATATTGATCTAGTTGTTGGCCCGGAAGCGCGTGGTTTTGTCATCGGCACACCAGTCGCTTACGCTTTGAAAGCCGGTTTCATCCCCGTACGTAAACCGGGCAAACTACCGGCAGAAACGTTACATTATGAATATAGCCTTGAATATGGCAAAGATGCGCTAGAGGTTCATAAGGATGCTATTGAACCAGGGCAGCGAGTCTTGATTGTCGATGATTTGCTCGCTACCGGCGGTACAATGAAGGCAACGGTTGCAATGGTGGAACAGTTAGGCGGCATCGTTGTCGGACTGGCTTTTCTTATTGAGTTAGAATATCTAAATGGCCGAAAGGCATTACAAAATCATCCGATTTTTTCTTTGCTGAAGTATTAAACAGAGGGTGCAATGGATGTTGTTGTGGGGTGTTCTTAATGCAAGTTGACGCAGACATTAAAATTGAAGATATTGTTAAAAAAATTCAAACTTATCAGCCCGACGCACCAATTGATTTGGTGCGTCAGGCCTTTTCCTATTCCCGCGCTGCTCACACCGGACAAACTCGGGCTTCTGGTGAAGAATACATTTTTCATCCATTGGGTGTGGCCAAAATCTTGGCCGAACTTCAGATTGACGCATTGACAATCAGTGCTTCACTCTTGCATGACGTGGTAGAAGATACCGTGGTTAGCCTTGACGACTTAGAAAAAATATTCGGCAAAGAAATTGCTATGTTAGTCGATGGGGTTACAAAATTAAATCGTATCGAGTACAAATCAAAAGAAGAACAGCAATTGGAAAATTATCGCAAAATGTTTTTGGCCATGGCCAAGGATATCCGCGTTGTTTTAATTAAATTGGCTGATCGTCTGCACAATATGCGCACGTTAAAACATGTTCCAGAACATAAACAACGACGTATCGCCAGTGAAACGCTTGAGATATTTGCGCCGCTTGCACATCGTCTTGGAATGTCGACGGTAAAATGGGAGCTGGAAGATTTAGCATTTCGCTATCTTGAACCGGAAAAATATTATGAATTGGTCGAAAAGGTCAAGCAAAAACGCCGTGAGCGAGAGCAAATGATTACCGAAGCAGTTCGGATACTTTCAGAACGACTGGCAGAAGTCGGAATTCAAGCTGAGATTCAAGGCCGACCAAAACATTTTTATAGTATTTACAAAAAGATGATCAAAGGGAATAAAGATCTCAGTGAAATTTATGATTTGTCTGCAATTCGCATTATGGTTGAAAGTGTGAAGGACTGTTATGGCGCGCTGGGGATGGTTCATACATTGTGGAAACCTCTGCCGCTTCGGTTTAAAGATTATATTGCCATGCCGAAGTCAAATCTTTATCAATCCTTGCATACCACTGTAATTGGCGTCGAAGGTCAACCGCTCGAAATCCAAATCCGTACTGCAGAAATGCATCGCATTGCCGAGTGCGGCATCGCGGCGCATTGGCGCTACAAAGAAGGCGGTAAGGGAGGCAGCAAAGATTTTGACCAAAAATTGTCTTGGCTGCGTCAACTTTTAGAATGGCAACAGGATTTGCGTGATCCGCGTGAATTCATGGAAACAGTCAAACTGGATGTCTTTGCGGATGAAGTGTTCGTCTTTACGCCACGCGGCGATGTAGTTGATTTGCCAGCAGGATCTGTTCCGATCGATTTTGCTTATCGAATCCATACCGACGTCGGCCACCGTTGCATCGGGGCGAGAATTAACGGTAAGATGGTTCCGCTTGAACATAAGCTAACTAATGGCGACATCGTCGAAATTATCACGACAAAACACGGCAATGGTCCCAGTCGAGATTGGCTCAATATAGCTGGTTCTTCCGACACGCGCAATAAGATTCGTCAATGGTTCAAAAAAGAAAAACGCGATGAAAATATACTCAAAGGACGCGAAGGTCTTGAAAGAGAAAGTAAGAAGCTCGGTTATGACCTAAAGGAACTCCTTAAGAGCGACCGATTAATGGAAGTTGCGAAAAAGTTCAATATTGCCAGTAACGAAGACTTACTGGCTGCGATTGGTTATGGCGGCGTTGCTCCGCACGGTGTTCTTACCAAGCTGGTTGAGTCTTATAAGAAAGATCATCATCAAACCGCCGACAAGCCGACTGTGTCGCAGCTTTTGTCGCAGTTGAAACCGCGTGGTACGCGCGTCAAAGGGAATAACGGTATTTTGGTCGAAGGTGAAGCCGGCTTGATGGTTCGCTTGGCTCGATGCTGTAATCCGCTGCCGGGGGATATCATTGTTGGCTATATTACCCGCGGACGCGGAGTCTCCGTGCATCGGGCGGATTGTCCCAATCTGGCTGTAAATCCGGAAGAGTATGAACGTATGATTCAGGTTTCCTGGGACGGTGCTGGTGATAATTTGTACCGCGTAACAATGGAAATTACGGCACTTGATCGAACGAATCTAGTCACCGATGTGATGGCAATCCTATCGGAAACAAAAACAAAAATTTATTCAATCAATGCTCAGTTGATGAAAGACAGTAAAGCCATCATCAGCATTACAGTAGAAATCGGCGATTTAAGTCATTTAGAAAATGTCATGACCAAAATTCGTCGCGTTAAGGATGTTTATACTGTTTATCGAGCAAATCCAATGTCAGGAGCTTGAAACAATGCGTGCAGTAGTTCAACGCACCACCACATCTAGCGTCTGGGTAGAAGGCCAATGCATTTCAGAAATCAAAGAGGGGCTGACGGTGCTGCTTGGTGTATGCAGGGGCGACACAGAGGCCGACGCGCTTTATTTGGCTGATAAAATTACACAGCTACGTATTTTTAGCGATGCAGCGGGCAAAATGAATCGCTCTATTTTAGATGAAAGCGGCGAATTGCTCGTAATATCGCAATTCACACTATTGGCTGATTGTCGCAAAGGCCGTCGTCCTAGCTTCGATCAGTCTGCACCGCCGCAAGAAGCCGTGGCTCTCTATGATTTTTTTGTTTTAGCTTGTCGTGAACGCGGGTTGACTGTTAAAACCGGGAAATTTCAAGCTGAAATGGTCATACGTCTTGAGAATCATGGCCCGGTCACAATATTACTGGATAGTTCTCGCTTATTCTAACAAAACATGTAAGGAGAAATCATATGCAAGCCATTATGATGCAAGTCGGCGCTTTGGGCACGAATTGTTATATTTTGTACTGTGAAAAAACTTTGCAGGCGGCAGTTATTGATCCTGGCGGCGATGCCGCTGAAATTATGAGCGAAATCGGCCGCCGCAAGCTGACAGTTGCCTACATTTTGAATACGCACGGACACGCGGATCATATCGGCGCCAATGATGAGATCAAAGCACGAACCAATGCGCCAATATGCATCCACGAAGCCGATGCTGCGATGCTGACGAGCGCACAGAAAAATCTCTCCTTGTATATCGGTCAGCAAATTAGCGGCACTCCGGCAGATCGCCTGATTGCCGACGGCGACCTGATCGAAGTGGGCGAAATCAAGCTCACGGTTGTGCATACGCCGGGACATACTCTAGGGGGGATTTGTTTGGTCGGTGAAGATTTCATATTCAGCGGCGATACTTTATTTGCGCAATCAGTCGGGCGCACGGATTTCCCCGGCGGTTCGCATGCGCAGCTTATTCGCAGCATTAAGAACAAGCTAATGGCACTTCCCGACGCGATGCAAGTTTTTCCCGGACATGGTCCGGCAACTACAATTGGCGAAGAACGAACAATGAACCCTTTTATTCAATAAAAAGGGGGAAGGACTTTGCTTATGGTGAAAAATTATACGGATTTGTGGAAATGGTTTTTAGGGGCAATCGGAATCTACTTTGCCAGTCAGTTAACGACTATTTATATCCCCATCATGTTGGCAATTGTAATTGCTTTCATTCTAAATCCTTTTGTAAACTGGTTGTGTGAAATTTTTCCGCTCATTGGAAGGGGTAGCTCGGTACTCTTGGCATTCCTATGTATGCTGCTTGTTTTTTCAGGCATTGGAATGTTCGTACTGATACCGTTCATACACGAATTTGACAATTTTATGATCAACGTGCCCATTCTACTAGCAAAAATTCAGACAACGCTGGAAGCGTTGCAACACAACACTTGGGGTATGCCTTGGAATGTCAATTTGATGCTGGATCGTCTGCTCGACAGTGTTACGTCCTTATCGACAGAAGCGGCGCGCAATATTCTCAACACATTGGTGGGCATGGCTAGCCGCATCATTGAGTTGATTGTCGTTCCCGTGCTTACCTTTTATTTTTTGCGCGATGGTAGATTGCTACGGGATAAGTTTATTAATTTATATTCGATTGAAAAACGTCCCAAAGTACAAATCGTTCTGTCGGAATTTGCCAAAGTAATCAGTGGATACATACATGGACAAGCGTGGATCAGTAGCATTATTGGTCTGCTTGTTTTTGCGGGGATGTATCTGTTAGGTGTCGATTACCCAATGGTTTTGGGATTATTGGCCACTTGCACAGAAATGATTCCCATCATTGGTCCGATTATCGGTGCAATTCCAGCCATCATCTTGGCTTATCTCGTCTCACCGGCATTAGCAGTTAAAGTCATTGTCTTTTATATTGTGATCCATCAACTTGAAAATCATATCATCGTGCCGAATGTTATGGGACATGTAATCGAGTTGCATCCGGTATTAGTCATCATTAGTCTCTTGATCGGCGGCAAATTGCTTGGCATCATAGGAATGATCATCGCAGTTCCAGCCGCGGCCTTGTTAAAAGTTCTTTTACAGCAATTTTGGTTAACAGAAAGATAGGTGAATTTTGCAAATGGATATGACTGCTATTCGTCAAAAATTTCAGGAAAAACAATATAAGTTTACGCCGCAGCGTCAGACGATTTTGCAGGCGTTTGCTGATCATGGGGATCGGCATCTGAGCGCTGAAGAAGTACATGGTATTGTCAAACAAAAAACTGCGGATATAGGCTTGGCTACCGTTTACCGTACACTTGAAATACTCAGCGAACTCGATGTTCTGCAAAAAATTGATTTTGGCGACGGACGCAATCGTTATGAAGTAAGTGCAACAAATATGATGCATCATCATCATCATTTAATTTGTCTTTCCTGTCATGCAGTTAAGGAATTTGAAGATGACTTATTGGAAACATTAGAATGCGCCATTGCAAAAAAGAGTGACTTTCTTATTGTTGACCACCATTTAAAGTTTTATGGCTATTGCCAAGATTGTCGTACTAAGCATGAATAGGTGAAGGATCAGAGGGCGGCAATTATTGATTATGTACAACTAGACAGCAATTCTTATTGGACGAAATCATGTGAAACAAGATATAATAGTGATATTCGTCCATATGAATGACAAATATCCTTTTGACATAAACAAGGGTGTTTTTCGATTCAACTGACAAGTGCATCAGGCGCTGTTTTATTATTTACCCAACAAGGAGAGGAGAATATTCATGCTTACTCAAGGACCACGCGGCACGAAAGATGTGCTTCCTGATACGAGTTGCCAATGGCAGTATGTAGAAAAAAAAATACGTGCGACATGCGATATCTTTGCTTATCAGGAAATACGGACTCCAATTTTTGAACACACGGAACTGTTTTTGCGCGGCATTGGCGAGACAACCGATATCGTAGAAAAGGAAATGTATACGTTTCAAGACAGGGGAGAGCGAAGCATTACCTTGCGACCGGAAAATACCGCCTCCGTTGTCCGCTCTTTTCTGGAAAATAAATTGTACGGACAAGCAACGCAACCGGTTAAACTATTTTATGTCGGACCCATGTTCCGTTATGACAAACCGCAAGCCGGACGATTTAGGCAGTTCCATCAATTCGGAGCCGAAGCGATAGGCACACAACAACCAACGGTCGACGCAGAAATCATTACATTGGCAGTCTGCTTCTTGCAGGACCTTGGTTTGACAGAGCTTAAACTGCAATTGAATTCGGTTGGTTGCCCTAACTGCCGCCCGGCATATCGCGACACCTTAAAGGCCTTTTTTTCCAGCAAGCTTCATGATTTATGCAGTGATTGTCAATCTCGTTATGACCGTAATCCGCTGCGAATTCTCGATTGCAAGAATCCGGCTTGCCAGGCCGCGTCCCTAGGCGTGCCGGAAATTAGCGCCTGTCTATGCGGCGAATGCGACGATCATTTTGCGGCATTGCAGCGGCTGCTTGGCGTTGCGGGTATTGATTTTACTCTTAACCCCAGATTGGTTCGCGGTTTGGACTACTATACAAAGACCGCATTTGAAATACAGTATGCGCCGCTTGGCGCACAGAGCGCCGTATGCGGCGGCGGCCGCTATGACGGACTCATCGAAGAATGTGGTGGTCCTGCAACACCTGCAATTGGCTTTGCAATTGGCATTGAACGTGTCTTACTGGCACTGGAAAAGCAAAATTTACTGCCGGAACTTAGCAAGACATCCACGGTGTTTATTGCACCGTTGGGTGAAGCGGCACAACTTATGGCATTCAAACTTTTGTTTGAGATTCGCAAACAAAACATTGCTGCCGATATGGATTTTATGGGCCGTAGCATAAAAGCCCAGTTAAAACAAGCAAATCGGCAGCAAGCTCGTTTTGTCGCGATCATTGGTGATGACGAAGCCAACAGCGGCAACGTGATGTTGAAGGATATGACCGCCGGTACGCAAGAGTTGATAAGTGTTTCAGAAGTTGCAAATACAATACTAAAGCAGATGGGGGAACTATAAAATGGAAACCATGGCAGGCATGAAAAGAAGTCACTGCTGCGTTGAATTGACGCAGCAAGAAGTAGGCAAAGAAGTTGTCTTGTGCGGTTGGGCCGCCCGCAGACGCGATCACGGTGGATTGATCTTCGTTGATTTGCGTGACCGTTCTGGAATCGTACAGGTCGTATTCTCACCGGATGTTGCTGCAGAAGCATTTAGTAAAGCAGAAGGGGTGCGCTCTGAATATGTCTTGGCTGTCAAAGGCGTTGTCCGCCAGCGTGAAGCGGGGACTGTTAATGAAAACATGGCGACCGGTCAGATTGAAGTGTCCGGAGTTGAACTACGCATTTTGAATGCATCGAAGACGCCGCCATTTTATATTCAAGACAATATCGATGTTGACGAAACACTTCGCTTGAAATATCGCTATCTTGATTTGCGCCGTCCTGAAATGCAAGGGAATTTTATTTTGCGTCACAAGGTTACTAAAGCCATGCGGGACTTTTTCGATCGCAACGGCTTTTTAGAAATTGAAACGCCAATGTTAGCTAAAAGTACTCCGGAAGGTGCGCGCGACTACCTTGTTCCCAGCCGCGTTAATCCGGGAAAATTTTATGCATTGCCGCAATCGCCGCAAACGTTTAAACAATTGCTCATGGTGGCTGGCATGGAGAAATATTTTCAAATCGTTCGCTGTTTCCGTGATGAAGATTTGCGAGCAGATCGTCAGCCGGAATTCACGCAGCTGGATATTGAAATGTCATTTATAGACCGTGAAGAAATCCTTACAATGATGGAAGAAATGGTTGCATTTCTCTTTAAGCAGGCAATGGACGTTACCATTGACAGCAAAATTCCTCGGATGAGTTATGAAGATGCGATCAATCGCTATGGTTCGGATAAACCGGACATCCGTTTTGGCATGGAATTGATCGATCTAACACCCGCGCTCGAAGGCTGCGAATTCAAAGTATTCCAAAGTGTTCTCGCATCGGGCGGTCAAGTAAAAGCGATCAACGTTAAAGGTTATTCCCATGCGCCACGCCGTGAGTTAGACGGCTTAGTGGACTACGTGGCAACCTATGGCGCAAAGGGGTTGGCCTGGATCTGCTACAATGAAGATGGTGTAAAGTCGCCAATCACCAAGTTTTTGTCAGAGGAAATTCAAGAAAAGATTGCTGTTGCAGCGCAAGTGGAAACGGGAGATCTACTCTTGATTGTCGCGGATCAGCCGAACATCGTTGCCAATTCGCTCGGGCAGCTGCGCCTTGAAATGGGACGTCGCTTACATCTGATTGATCCAGATAAGTTAGCTTTCTTGTGGGTCATCGACTTCCCGATGTTTGAATATGATGAGGAAGACAAACGTTGGGTTGCCATGCATCATATGTTTACTTCGCCGCGTGATGAAGATATCCAGTATCTCGCTGGAGAAGACCTGGGACAAATCAAAGCTAAGGCTTATGACATGGTGTTGAATGGCACAGAACTCGGCGGCGGTAGCATTCGGATTTACAGCCGTGATCTGCAGCAGAAAATTTTCGATGCCATGGGCTTTACGCCGGAAGAAGCGACGAGCAAATTCGGCTTCCTGCTTGATGCGTTCGAATATGGTGCGCCGCCGCATGGCGGAATCGCGTTCGGCCTTGACCGCTTAATCATGTTGATGGCTAAGCGAAATTCGATTCGCGACGTCATTGCTTTCCCGAAAACGCAGAGCGCAACAGATTTGATGACGCAGGCGCCGTCGGAAGTTGACGACCGCCAGTTGAAAGAGCTGCATATCCGTGCTGCGGCGATTGCCAAGAAGTCTTAGCCCGATAAGACTTCGTTAATTCGCTGAAATGAGCATTGCAAATTTTCTGTTTATTTGATAGTATGGAATCAGGACAACTGCATAGTGCTTTTCACAACACAAAATATATCCCTGCTGTGTGCGTGGAACGCCGACATGTTTTGAGCCAACACAATTTCTTCGGGAGCTCGCCCTTTGGATGTGGCATGTGTGCCCTAGTATAGGGAACGTTTAAGCATCTGAGAGAGTACCCACCTGCCTGGGGCAGGTTCAAAACACAAGGCGTTACGGCATGGTGGGGTGTATTTTTGTCTGTACGAAACTTTCAGGACGGGAGCGATTCAAACGATGGATCTGTTTAGTGCGGTGCCGGTTGCGACCGGCTATCAGCCGTTGGCGGAACGGATGCGACCGGCAACGTTGAATGAAGTGGTTGGACAGCGTGACGTCGTCGGGTCTGGGCGACTGTTGCAGCAAATGATTGCGAAAAACCAGGTCTGTTCGCTGATTTTTCACGGACCGCCCGGTACCGGAAAAACGACGCTGGCGCGCATTGTCGCGAACAGTGTTAAGGGAAGCTTCGAAAAACTGAATGCCGTCACGGCCGGCGTTGCCGAATTAAAAAAAATTGCCGGCGAAGCGGAAGAGCGCCTAAAATATTACGGTACACGAACGGTAGTGTTCGTTGACGAAATCCACCGTTTTAGCAAAAGCCAGCAAGACGTATTGTTGCCATACGTTGAAGACGGACGTCTGATATTGATCGGTGCGACAACCGAAAATCCTTATTTTTCAATTAATCAGCCGCTGCTATCGCGCGTGCGGCTGATTCGTTTGTCCGTTGTTTCACCGGCCGAACTGGTAGAGCTGCTGCTGCGCTGTTTGGCGGAGTCTAAGGGGCTGGGCGATTTAAAGCTGAGCTGCGAAACGGAGGCGCTGGAATTGATTGCTGAACTGGCCAAAGGAGATGCGCGTTTTGCGTTGAATCTGCTGGAACAGGCGGCGTACCTAGCGGAAAATGAACAGGGGGAAGCACGGACTATCAGTAAAGAATTGCTGGGGCGCATTGTCGGCGAAGGCATTGTCAGCTACGATCGCAAAGGCGACAACCATTATGATGTCGTTTCGGCATTCATCAAAAGCATTCGTGGTTCCGATCCGCAGGCGGCGCTTCATTATCTGGCTCGCATGTTGCATTCCGGCGAGGATGTGCAATTCATTATTCGTCGCTTGTTAATCAGTGCAGCCGAAGATATCGGCAATGCTGATCCTAACGCACTGGTGGTGATGACTGCTGCGGCCCAGGCTTTTCAGCAGGTGGGTCTGCCGGAAGGACGAATCATATTGGGGCAAGCGGTGTCGTATTTGGCGACTGCGCCAAAAAGCAACGCAGCCTATCTGGCGATCGGCGCCGCTCTTAATGATCTGAAGCAGCGCGATTGCGGCGAGGTGCCTCCTCATTTGCGCGATGCGCATTATAACGGTGCGGCGAAGCTAGGGCACGGAATTGCTTATCGCTATCCGCACGATTATCCCGGCCATTATGTCGAACAGCAATATTTGCCAGACCGACTGCAAGGCGTCGAATATTACCGGCCATCGGACTGCGGCTATGAACAGGAAATCAGTCGGCTAATCGGCGAACGAAAAAAATCGACCTAACCTTTTGACAAATGCTTTTCTTTTTGTTATATTATGAATAACAATTCCTATCGACTTAGTCGGATTTAACGACAGCGGGAGAGATGAAGGTGAAGATATCAACCAAAGGCCGGTACGGCGTCGCAGCAATGTATGATTTAGCGATGCACTCCGAACAAGGACCGGTTTCATTAAAAAGCGTCGCGCAGCGGCAAATGATTTCTGAGCATTACCTGGAGCAGTTGATGAGCACGTTGCGCAAAGCAGGGTACGTCAAAAGCGTTCGGGGCGCCCAAGGCGGCTACCTTCTCACGAAAGATCCGGCCAATATTTCGGTAGGCGATATCATTCGCGTCATGGAAGGACCGATTGCGCTCGTAGATTGCCTGCTTCCCAATCCGGAAGACAAGGACTGCTGCGAACGGGCTGGAATTTGCGTGACCAGAGGTGTTTGGGCAAAAGTATGCGACAGCATCAGCACTGTGCTTGATTCAATCACTCTAGCTGACTTATGCCGCGAAGAAAAGCATTGAATTGAAAGGTAGGTCTTACATTTATGCGCAGAGTATATTTTGACCATTCGGCAACCACTCCAGTGGATTCGGAAGTATTGGAAACCATGCTGCCTTACTTGAAACAGGATTTCGGCAATGCGTCGAGCATCCATTGGTTCGGACGCGAAAGTCGTAAAGCGGTGGAAACGGCGCGCGAACAATTGGCGGCACTGCTTGGTGCAGAAGCGAAAGAAGTCTTTTTTACCAGCGGTGGAACCGAATCCGATAATTTGGCGATCAAAGGTGTCGCATTGGCAAATCGCAAAAAGGGCAATCACATTATTACAACGGCGATCGAGCACCATGCAGTGTTGCACGCCTGTGAATATTTAGAAAAAAATGGTTTTGAAGTCACTTATCTGCCGGTTGACGAAAATGCAATGGTCAGCGTGGAGGCGGTGCGCAATGCGATTACTGACAAAACGACGCTGATTAGCGTCATGTTTGCAAACAATGAAGTCGGCACGATTCAGCCGATTAAGGAAATTGGCGCTTTGGCGCGCGAAAAAGGGATTTATTTCCACACCGATGCGGTACAGGCGGTCGGCAATTGCCCGATTGACGTGAAAGAGTTGAACATCGATCTGCTCAGTCTGTCCGGCCATAAAATATATGGTCCGAAAGGAATCGGCGCGTTGTATGTCCGTAAAGGCGTACGCCTGGAAGCGGTCCAGCATGGCGGTGCACAAGAACGGGGCATCCGTCCGGGCACGGAAAATGTTCCGGCAATCGTAGGCCTTGGCCAGGCGGCTGAATTGGCTAATCGTAATCTCAAACAGCGCATTGCTCACTTGACGGCATTGCGCAACCAATTGTTTGAAGGAATTAAGACCCGCATTCCAGACATCAAAGTCAATGGTCATCCGGAATTACGTCTGCCGGGCAACGTCAATTTCAGCGTATTGTATGTCGAAGGTGAATCGTTGCTTTTGAATCTGGATATCAAAGGCATTGCCGCGTCGAGCGGCTCCGCCTGCACATCCGGTTCCCTGGATCCGTCGCATGTGCTGCTGGCAATGGGACTGACGCACGAAGTGGCGCACGGCTCATTGCGGCTGTCGCTCGGTAAGGATAGCAGCGCCGACGACGTTGCATACTGCTTGGAAGTGTTGCCGGAAATCGTTGAACGCCTGCGCGCGATGTCGCCGTTGAACGCGTTCAGCAAGCCGGCGGAAAATAATCCTTGTAATAGTTGCCACCATCATTAAGATTGGACTGTAGGAGGTCATAACGATGTATACGGATAAAGTAATGGATCATTTCACAAACCCGCGCAATGTTGGTGAAATTGCCAATGCCAACGGCGTCGGCGAAGTCGGTAATGCCAAATGCGGCGATATCATGCGAATTTATCTCGATGTTGAGGGCGATGTCATTAAAGACGTCAAGTTCAAAACCTTTGGCTGCGGTGCGGCGATTGCCACCAGCAGCATGGTGACCGAACTGGTTAAAGGTAAGACGCTGGCCGAAGCACTGGCCATCTCTAATCAAGCGGTCGCCGAGGCACTTGGCGGTCTCCCGCCGGCCAAGATGCACTGTTCGAATCTGGCTGCCGATGCGCTGCATGAAGCAATTAAAGATTATATGAGCAAAGCGGGAAAATAAATGATGACGACCAACAAGCCACGTGTTGTTGTCGGCATGAGCGGTGGGGTGGACAGTTCTTTAACTGCCGCCCTTTTGCTTGAGCAAGGCTATGACGTAATCGGAATCACGATGCAAATCTGGGAACAGGGCAATGATGATGACGAAAAAGGCTGCTGTTCACTGGCTGCGGTGGGAGATGCGCGTCGTGTAGCAGATAAATTGGGAATCCCGTTCTATGTCGTCAATTTTCGTGAATTATTCGAACGGAAAGTCGTCGACTATTTTGTCGCCGAATACGGACGCGGCTTAACTCCGAATCCTTGCATTGCATGTAACCGGTTCATTAAATTTGAAGCACTACTACAAAAGGCGATCGCTCTTGGCGCGCAGTATGTCGCAACCGGTCATTATGCACGGATTGAACGCGACGAAGAAAGAGGCCTGTTTACGCTAAAAAAGGGCGTTGATCCGCGCAAGGATCAGTCTTATGCACTGTATCATCTGACGCAGCAAACATTGAGTCACTTTTTGATGCCGCTTGGCACCTTTACGAAAATCGAAACGCGGGAGATGGCGGCGAAAATCGGTCTAGCGGTAGCGAATAAGCCGGAAAGTCAGGAAATTTGCTTTGTACCGGATGACGACTATAAGGCGTTTTTACAAGAACGCGCGCCGCAAAGCTTAAGACCAGGGGACATTGTTGATGTGGACGGAAACCGACTTGGACGTCATCATGGATTGCCGCTTTATACGGTAGGGCAGCGCAAAGGGCTCGGCTTGGCCGCCGGAAGACCGCTGTACGTCGTGCGGCTTGAAGCGGAAACCAATCGTGTGATTGTCGGCGGCAATGAAGATGTATTCGGCAGCGCCTTGATTGCCGATGACTTGACATGGACCGGGACTCCAATTACTCAAGTTACGAAAGCGGCCGCTAAAATTCGCTACAATAGTCAAGAAAGTCCGGCACTTCTTACGCCGCTTGACGGAGGACGCATGCGAATTGCGTTTGACGTACCACAGCGGGCAATCACGCCGGGGCAGGCCGTTGTCTTTTATGACGGCGACTTCGTCTTGGGCGGCGGGACGATTGTCCGACCGGACTGAAAAACATGAAATAAAATGACGGCGAAGGCCATGCATCGACTGATGCATGGCCGCTTTTATTGACAGTGAAACAATCAATAATGTATAATTTTATAGATAATGCCTGACTATTTGGAGGTTGATGAGGTTGCTTACATTGACAGGAAATGAGCTGCGCAAAAAGTTTCTCGATTTTTTTGCCGGCAAAGAACATTTGGTTCTGCCTAGTTATCCGTTGGTGCCGGAAAACGATCCGACACTGTTGTTGATTGGCGCTGGCATGGCACCGTTTAAAGCTTTTTTTACCGGCAAAGTGAATCCGCCGAAAACGCGGATCAGCACTTGCCAAAAATGCGTGCGCACCGGTGATATCGAAAATGTTGGCCGTACTGCTCGCCACCATACTTTCTTTGAAATGCTCGGCAATTTTTCCTTTGGCGACTATTTCAAACGCGAAGCGATTTTTTGGGGCTGGGAGTTTTTGACGAAAGAACTGGAAATGTCGCCGGAACGGTTGTGGATTACAATCCATACCGAAGACGATGAGGCATTTGATATTTGGCACAAAGAAGTCGGTATTCCGGCGGAGCGCATCATTCGAATGGCCGACAACTTTTGGGAAATTGGCCCCGGTCCTTGCGGTCCCTGTTCTGAGCTGTATTATGACCTCGGTGAGGAACGCGGCTGCGGCAGCCCAGATTGTGCGGTCGGATGCGATTGTGATCGTTATCTGGAGATTTGGAATCTGGTCTTTACACAGTATGATCGCGATGAAGAAGGCAATTATACACCGCTGGTCAAGAAGAACATTGATACAGGAGCAGGCCTGGAGCGGATTGCATCGGTACTGCAAAATAAACCATCCAATTTTGAGACGGATTTGCTTTTCCCTATCATTGAGCATATTTGCCAAGTCAGCTCGTTACAGTACGCTGTCAATCCGAAGACAGACGTTTCACTGAAAGTAATCGCCGACCATGCGCGCAGCATGGTGGTTATGATTGGCGACGGCATTCTGCCGTCCAATGAAGGACGCGGCTATGTATTGCGCCGTATTTTACGCCGGGCCGTTCGTCATGGACGCCTGCTGGGCATCAGCGATATTTTCCTAGCCGATACTCTGGATGTTGTGCTGAAGATTTTTGCCGAAGTCTTTCCGGAACTGGCCGAAAAACGTTCGTATATTCAACAGGTCATCCGTCAGGAAGAAGAGAGATTCCAGGCGACGCTAGCCCAAGGTCTTGAACTTTTAAACCGTGAAATTGATGAACTGAAGGCAGCAGATAAAATCGTCCTTGAAGGCAAGACCGCATTCAAGCTGTATGATACATTCGGTTTTCCATGGGAATTGACGTTGGAAATTCTCGAAGAACAGCAACTGGCGATGGATAAAGAAGGCTTTGATGCTGCGATGCGCGAACAGCGCGAGCGCGCGCGCGCCGCACGCGGCGAAGCCGAAATCCAGGTTGCGATTCCGGATCTCAGCTCGGTTGCACTCAGTGAATGCAGCTATGATGAGGCGGCGACGTGCAGCAGCATTTTAGCGATGTGGAAGGACGGCGCATTGTGCAATACGGCGAGTGACGGTGATGAAATAGCGCTTGTTCTCGATAAAACCAGTTTTTACGCCGAAGGCGGCGGGCAGGTTGGCGATATCGGTCAGTTGATTGCTGAAATGGGCCGTATGGATGTAATTCAAACAAAGAAATTACCGGATGGCAGCAGCTATCATATAGCAAAAGTCGAAGAGGGCAGCGTGAAGCTCGGCGAAACTGTGACGCTGTGCCCGGATCTGGCACGCAAAACGGCAACTGCGCGCAATCACACCGCAACACATCTGCTGCATGCTGCATTGAAGAAGGTACTTGGCAACCATGTAAATCAAGCGGGTTCGCTGGTTGGACCGGAACGGCTTCGCTTCGACTTCTCTCATTTTTCCGCGATTACAGCGGAAGAACTGCGGGCGATTGAAAATGCGGTCAATGCTGAAATTTTGACTGCGACGGCGACCGAAATCTTGGAAACAACGCAAAGTGCGGCGAAAGAAATGGGCGCGATGGCCTTATTTGGCGAAAAGTACGGTGAAGCAGTGCGTGTTGTGCTTATTGGTGATGCCAGCAAAGAATTGTGCGGCGGTACGCATGTAAAAAACACTGCGGAAATCGGTACCTTTAAAATTGTCGCCGAATCGAGCGTCGGCTCGGGCTTGCGCCGAATTGAAGCGTTTACCGGATTCGGCACGCTGCAATACATGCAAGAACAGGAAGATTTGTTGGAACAGGCGGCGCAGTTATTGAAAACGCGTCCGAGTGAATTGAACGCCAAAATTAGCGCACTGTTTGAAAAAAATCGTGAACTGGAACAACAAATCAAACAGCTCGAACAAAAGCTGGCCAAAGGTGAAGTAGATGAATTGCTGCAAAGCGGTCGGACGCTGCAAAACCTCTCGATCGTGCTTGGCCAGGTTGCGGCTACCGATGCCAATCACTTGCGCGATATTGCGGATTTGTTGAAGGCCAAGATGGGGGAAGGATTCCTGTTATTGGCGGCAGTGATTGACGATAAGGTGAACTTTGTTGCGATGGCTACGCCGTCTGCAATAGCAAAAGGCGCACATGCCGGCAAAGTAATCAAGGAAGCTGCTAAAACTGCCGGCGGCGGCGGCGGCGGCAAGCCGGAAATGGCGCAAGCTGGCGGTAAGGACCCCTCGCAAATTTCAGCCAGCCTTGCGGCGGCTTGGGCAACTCTTGAAACCTGCCTGCGTAACTAAACACCTATATCGGAGCGGGGTAAGGATGCTTTCCTTGCTCCGATGTTTTTTTAATATCTCCAACTCTTACGTATTTCTAAAGGAAAACGACGTAAGCATCGCGAACTATATAGGCAGACAGATGTAAAGTGCAAAGTCGTCGAAAGGAGGAGTGCTCGTGCCGAACGTAACGCAAGACACGATGATGTTCCGGGTTGAAAACGAAGAAAACAACGCCGCAACCGTCATCCACACGGTCTATGAAGCGCTTAAAACGAAGGGCTACAACCCTATCAATCAGATCGTAGGCTATTTGCTGTCTGGCGATCCGACCTATATTACCAGCTTTAACAATGCACGCGGGCTAATCCGCAAACTGGAACGCGATGAACTCTTAGAAGAATTGGTGCGTTCCTATCTGAAAGATAAATAAGCCAGGTTGCTCTTTTGAGTACCTCTGTCGAATAAGCGGCTGCGCCCAATCGACAGAGGTAACTTTTATTGGCGGCCTAGAGGAGGGTGGATATCATCGAAAGAATGATAGGACTTGACGTCGGTGATAAAACGATCGGTATTGCAGTAAGTGACGGCCTGGGAATCACGGCGCAGGGCGTCGAAGTGATTCGCAGGACAAGCCTGGCAAAAGATCTCGATCGATTGCGTATACTAATTGAACAATATGACGCTAAGGAATTGGTCATCGGCTTACCGAAGAACATGGACGGTTCTATCGGTGCTTCCGGTGAAAAAGTCCAGGCGTTGAGCGAGGTGCTGAAAGAAACCTTTCCCTTAGTGAAACTGACATTCTGGGATGAAAGGCTTACAACCGTAGCCGCATCACGCATGCTGATTGAGGCCGATGTGCGACGGGATAAGCGCAAGCAAGTTATCGATAAACTTGCTGCTGTCTTAATTTTACAAGGATATATGGATGGATGTCGACGAAGTTATTGACAGCGTGAAATGAGTAGGATACAATTACAGAGAAATTTCAAAAATGAGGTGGAAATATGGCTGAGTTTGAAAAAGACAGTCTTGAAGAAATTGAAGACGAATTAGTTGTCATTGTGACGGACGAAGACGGAAATGAATTCTACTATCGCGAGGAAATGATCATTCCTGTCGATGGAAAAAAGTTTGCCATTTTAATTCCCCTCCACAATGATGATGAATGCGAAGATGAGAGCTGCGATTGCTGCGATGGTGATGATACCGATGTTTTCGTTGCTAGGATCGATATAGACGAAAGCGGCGAAGAAGTGTATGTGGATCCGACCGACGAAGAATTCGATGCGGTTTTGAACGCATATGAAGAAGCGGTAGAAGATGATGAAGCCTAAGGGCTTCATTTTTTTGTGTTTTTTTCAGCTGTTTTTAGGTATAATAAGTTCATTGTCGGTTAAAAGGAGCTTTATGCTATGAAAATTAATTTTTCGAAAATTGATTTTAAGAAACCTTCCGTACTCATCATCCTTCTTTGTTGCGCGTTAGCGTTCTTTGCCGGAGGTATTCTGATTCACCTGCTACGTGGTCAGGATTCACACCGCTATGTATTTCAAGTCAAGCCTGGAATGTCCAGCCATGAAGTAGCAACACAACTCAAACAAAAAGAGTTGATCAGCAGCGAGTTTATGTTTCTACTGTTGGCTAAAATAGAAATGAAGGCAGACAGCATAAAGGCCGGCGACTATGAATTGACGACACAAATGACGACCTTTGATATTATCGATACGCTGACTAGCGGTCAGACAATCGCACGTAGGATTACGATACCGGAAGGCTATACAATCAATCAGATTGCACAATTATTGGAAGATCAGAATTTAGGCAGTGCCGCTGTATTCAAACAACTGGCAAAGTCTTATGCACCATACGACTATATGACAACGACAAATCCGAATCTGCTTTATCATGCCGAAGGTTTTGTTTTTCCGGACACTTACAGTATCAGCAGCGGCATGACTGAACAGCAAATCCTTAAAATGCTGGTCGGACAGTTTGATAAAAAGGTAACGCCGGAAATGCGGCGCAAAGCGGCTGAAAAAGGCATCAACGTCTATCAATTAACGATTCTTGCTTCTCTGGTCGAACGCGAAGCACGTCTCGGTGCTGAACGCCCCATTATTGCTGGCGTATTCATCAATCGACTACGTCAGAATATGCCATTGCAATCTTGTGCTACGATCCAATATATCCTCGGTACGCCGAAGGCAGAGTTGTCGATTCAGGATACGGAAATCAATTCACCTTATAATACTTACCTGCATGATGGACTCCCACCCGGTCCAATTGCCAATCCAGGGATTGCAGCCTTACAAGCGGTCGTTGATGCGACTCCGACCGAGTACCTTTATTTTGTCGCCAGCTCTAATGGATCACACCAATTCAGCAAAACGTATGAGGAACATTTAGCCGCGATTGAGAGGGCAAACTGATGCACTCGCTAGAAGTAGAAATGCGCCAATGGGCTGCAATGCATCAAGTTCCAATCTTAGCATCCGCTAGCGCCGATTATTTGGCGGCACTAGTTAGAGAAAAAAAACCACGGCAAATTCTTGAAATAGGCTGCGCAATCGGCTATTCGGCTCTGCTGATTGCGCAGCATTGTGCTGTCGATGGCAAAATAACCACGATTGAAATCGACCCGAAACGAATTACCATTGCAAAAGATTTCATTGCCCGAGCGAAACAAACAGAACGGATAGAAATCATACAGGGCGACGCCACCGCGCTGATCGGCACGTTGTCCGGACCATATGACTTTGTTTTCTTAGACGGTCCGAAAGGGCAATATCTTCGCCAACTGCAACAACTGTTAGCAGATAAACTTACGCAAAATGCGACGATTGTCGCGGATAATGTAGCCTTTCGCGGCATGGTTGGCGGCGCTGTGCCATGTTTGCCGCGTTATAAAACACTGGTTGCAAGGCTGCGCCAGTATATCGAATTTGTCTCTACTGATCCACGTTTTTCAACAAAAATCATTACTGAAGCCGATCACTTGGCAATATCAGATTATACTAAGGAGTTATAACGATGCATAAACCAGAATTATTGGCGCCTGCAGGCAGTCTCGATAAACTGAAAGTTGCTTTAGCTTACGGTGCGGATGCAGTATTCCTAGGTGCAAAGTCTTTTGGACTGCGCGCGTTTAGTGACAATTTTAGTTGGGATGAAATGGCAGAGGGAGTCTCTTTTGCACACAAGCAAGGAAAGAAAACGTATGTCACCGTCAATGTTTTCCCGCACAATGATGATTTGGTCAAGCTGCCTGAGTACCTTGATTTTCTCACGCAAATTGCGGTAGACGGCGTGATTGTGGCCGACCCCGGCATCTTTCAGCTGGCCAGAACCTCATTTCCCAAACTACCGCTACACATCAGTACGCAAGCCAATACGACGAACTGGCGTACGGCCCAATTTTGGCAGGAACAAGGCGCTAAACGCGTCGTGCTGGCAAGGGAACTCAACTTAACGGAAATTAGCCAGATTCGCACGCAGGTATCGCTAGAAATGGAAGCCTTCGTGCATGGCGCGATGTGCATGTCCTATTCCGGTCGCTGCTTACTAAGCAACTATCTAACGGATCGTGATGCAAACCGCGGCGAATGCGCGCAACCTTGTCGCTGGAAATATCAACTGGTTGAAGAGAAACGCCCGGGGCAGGCTTTTCCGATTGAAGAGGATGAACACGGCACGTACATCCTTAACTCTAAAGATTTGTGCATGCTGGAGCATTTACCGGCACTGCTGTCGACAGGAATCAATAGTCTTAAAATCGAAGGCCGTATGAAGAGCATCCATTATGTGGCAACGGTCACCAAAGTTTACCGCCAAGCCATCGATGCTTATTTAAAACAGCCAGACTCCTTTCAGATCGAGCAAAACTGGATTGACGAACTTCACGCAATTTCGCACCGCAAATACAGTACCGGCTTTTATATTGATACTACCGGACCGGGACAAATTTATGACTCTAATTCCCATGAACAGACACACGATTTTATCGGCTTAGTTCTTGATTATGATCCGAAAACGCGTTTTGCGTATATTGAGCAACGCAATAATTTAAAACTAGGGCAGGAGATCGAGCTGCTACGCCCCGTTGGACAAAGTTTTGCGCAACGCATCAGCGAAATGTATGATGCGGATGGACTTCCGATTGAAGTTGCACCGCATCCGCAGCAAAAAATTCGCATTCGCATGGAGCAACCGGTAGAAGCATTCGCTATGTTACGTCGGAGGATACGATAGCATGAATGCTGATTTATACATCCAAGTTGAACCGCGCAATATCAATTATTTAAACCGCATTATGGAAGGCTATGAATATCTTGGAATGGTAACAACGCTTGACCGCCAAACCGGAATTTTGCGCATCCGCTGTACAAGCGATACGCGTCTGGAAACACAGGAATTGCTAAGCACTTTGAAAATTCCTCTGCGTTTCTTATCGGATAGCATTGTAGCAGCTCTAGGCAAACGAGAATAAGTATGATAAAATGGCAACGTGCGATTTTTAAGATAAGGTTGTGAGTTGATGCTGAGTGAGAATATTCGTCTCCTCGTGATTCATGGACCCAATCTGAATATGCTGGGGCGACGCGAACCGACCATTTATGGCTCGGCTACGCTTGACGACATTAATCAGCGGATTAAAGAGGCGGCAGCGCAACTCGGTCTTCAGGTGGATTGTTTGCAATCCAATTCGGAAGGCGAGATTGTCAGTGCCATTCAGCAAGCACATCCGACTTATCATGGAATCATCATTAACGCGGCGGCTTATACGCATTATAGTATCGCAATCCGCGATGCACTCGCTTCTGTGCCGTTGCCGGCAATTGAGATTCACTTATCTAATATCTATAAACGCGAAGAATTCCGTCATCATTCCGTGATTTCGGCGGTTGTGGCCGGACAGATTTGCGGTTTTGGAGGCGACAGTTATTTGTTGGCCTTGGAGGCTATGGTTCGCCTACTGGAGCAGGAAAAACTGAAACCATAGACTGGATTATGCTAAAAAGCATTCCGGACGCTATAAATGGTAATGCCGATCTCAACTAATTTGATCCGGCAGTATTGATTGAATTATGATTACAAAAGTATTTGGAGGGTATAGTATGATTTCAACGAGTGATTTTCGAACCGGCATTACGATTGAAATTGATGGGAACGTTTGGCAAGTTGTTGACTTTCAACATGTTAAGCCGGGTAAAGGCGCTGCCTTCGTCCGCACTAAAATGAAAAACGTTCGCTCAGGCGCTGTTGTCGAAAGAACGTTCAATCCAGGAGAAAAGTTGGCTCGTGCTCATATTGAACGACGTGAAATGCAGTTCCTGTATGAAAGCGATGGCGAATTTAATTTCATGGATAATGAAAATTTTGAACAAATCGCAGTTGCAGCAGATCAATTAGGCGATGCGCCTAAATACCTTAAAGAGAACATGGATATCGGCATTATGTTTTTTCAAGGCACGATCATCGGCGTCGATCTGCCCTTCGCAGTAGAGCTGGCTGTCGTTGAAACGGATCCTGGCATCCGCGGCGATACCGCAACTGGCGGTACAAAACCAGCCAAGATGGAAACAGGTTGCGTTGTTCGTGTCCCGTTGTTCATTAACGTTGGCGATGTGCTGCGCATCGATACCCGTAGCGGCGATTATCTCGAACGCGCCTAAACAAATACTGGACTCCCTGTCACCTTGTATCGACAGGGAGTCTTTTGTTTGTGAAAGTAAGCAAACTTTGCTATAATAATATAGTTAGCATTAGAGCACTGGAGGAGGGATCTTTCCCTTGGAAAAACGAGAACGTTTTGAACGAACCGAACAAAACGATACCGGCACGATACGAATCGCAGATGAAGTGGTTGCAATTGTCGCGGGAATGGCAGCAACGGAAATCACCGGCGTAGCGGGCATGAGTGCAGGTTTGGTCGGTGGCATTGCCGAAATGCTGGGAAAAAAGAACTTGGCAAAAGGCGTTAAAGTTGAAGTTGGCGAACGTGAAGCGGCCGTTGACTTGTATATCATTGTGGAATATGGCGTGAAAATCCCGGATATTGCTTTGCACGTTCAGGAAAATGTCAAACGGGCCGTCGAATCGATGACGGGGCTCGACGTAATAGAGATTAACGTCCACGTTCAGGGTGTCGGTTTCAGTCCGGAGAATAAAGAAGAAGACATTCGCGTACGTTAGTGCGGAAGGGAGCGCAAATGAGACTGTTAGACCGTGTAATATTGACGATTTATACCTTATTGCTGTCAGTTGTTTCGTTGGGGATCATCCTGCTCTCGTTCCAATTGTTATCGACGGAGTTGGTTGCTGGGTGGGTTGTGCAAATTGCCGGGCATTGGCAAGCAGCACTCATTGCTGCCGTGTTTTTTTTAGTCAGCATTCGCCTCTTGGTCGCAGGCATGCGTTCTACACAGGACGGCGAAACCATCGTGCATCACCTTGACATGGGGGACGTTCATATTTCGCTGGCTGCCATCAAAAATCTTGTCGAACGAACCGCACGCCATACGCGCGGTGTGCGTGGAGTAAAAGTCTATGTCCAGCATGACGGCCAAGCCTTAAAAGTTCGCTTGAAGGCTGTAGTAAGTCCGGAAAGCAATGTACCAAGCGTTACTGGCGACATGCAAAAACGAATTCACGATTATATCCAGAACACCGTCGGAATCGATTTAGCAGATATACAAATTCTCGTCGAAAACATATCGAATGAATTCAAATCAAAACAACGGGTTGAGTAGCTGGAACTGAGGTGAAACCATGGAGAAATTTTGGACCGCATTATGGCAACATCACAGCGGAAAACTCTTAGGCGGCGGTCTGGGCTGTCTCATCGGTGTTTTTGTAATTTTGTTTGGTTTTTTCAACACCCTTTTTGTAATGACTTGTACGATTCTTGGTTATGTAGTCGGCAAACGCATTGATGAACGGGAAACTATTGTGGAAATCATAGAAAAACTATTGCCGCCAGGCTATCGCCGGTGAGCGTAAGAAAGAGGTTTATAATACATGAGTCGAAGAAGGGCCAGGGAACTTGCGCTACAAGTCTTGTTTCAGTTAGACTTTCAAAAAATAGATGCTGAAATCGCATTAGAGCTCTTATGCTCTGAAGAAGGCGGGCCATCTGACAAGGTGCAGAAGCATGCTCTGCACTTGATTCAAGGTGTCTTGGAGCATCAATCGTCGGTGGACGGTTTAATTTCGAGTGTGGCAACCGATTGGAAAATCGAGCGTATGCCCGGCGTCGATCGTAATATCGCTCGTATTGCCGTTTATGAAATGAAGTTCGATGCCGAACATTTGGCGGTCGGCATCATTATCAATGAAGCGGTAGAATTGGCTAAATCATTTGGAACTGACGAATCAAGTCGTTTTATCAACGGCATTTTGGGCGCGTTGCTCAAAACAAACACGCCTGCCAATCCCATATAAAAGACTTGCGATTGGCACGACACTTGAAGCGTTGCAAGAAACCAGACACTCGGCGCTGAGAGGCTGCGTCTCGCCAGCCAGACGTTTGTCTGGTTTTTTTGTCTTAAAACCGGACCTATAGGGGGCTAAGATGCAAATTTTAACGATCAGTGACTTGTCCCGTTATCTTAAGCAAATTATGGACTATGATCCTCAGTTGACGCAGATTTGGTTGCGCGGCGAAATATCAAACTTTAAACGCCATAGCTCTGGCCACTGTTACTTCACATTGAAAGACAGCGGCGCCGTGCTTCGTTCAGTAATGTTCCGCAGTAGTGCCGCATCGCTGCGTTTTGCCCCGCGTGATGGGATGAAAGTGTTGGCTAATGGCCGTGTGACAGTATTTGAAAGAGACGGCCAATATCAGCTCTACGTTGATCAGCTTCGCCCAGAAGGCGTGGGCGAGCTTAGTCTGGCTTATGAACAGCTTAAGGCCAAGCTCCAGGCAGAAGGATTATTTGAGCAGAGGAATAAGAAAGAACTGCCGTATTATCCTCGCCATGTCGGTATTATCACCTCGCCGACCAGCGCGGCGCTCCAGGATATGTTAAAAGTAGCCCGGCAGCGTAATCCGGCGATTCCGATCACGATTTTTCCTGCACAGGTGCAGGGGGAGTCGGCAGTAGCTGATATTATCCGAGGTATTGATTATTTTAATGAGCATCCGACAGTGGATGTTCTTATGATCGGACGCGGCGGAGGATCACTCGAAGAACTGAATGCCTTTAACAACGAAACACTTGTTCGTCGCATCGCTTCCTGCAATATGGTTACCGTTTCTGCCGTAGGACACGAGACGGACTATACGATAGCTGACTTTGTTGCCGATGTAAGGGCAGCAACACCATCCCAGGCGTGCGAACTCACGTTCCCGGAACTTACGTTCCTTATTAAGCAACTGAGACAACTTCAGCAAGAACTTGCACGCGGCATGAAAAAACAGTTAGTGGGGAAAAGGCAACGGCTTTTACAGCTTTTATCCGTCAAAGCATTGCAACGACCGCCTCAGATGCTTCAAGTTCATCAGCAACAGCTTGATTTAATGCAAAACCGATTACATAATGAAATAAAAAGATATCAACTTCAGCAATATCATCGCTGGCAGATCAGCAGTGAAAAGCTGGCTGCGTTGAATCCTCTGCAAGTGCTTTCACGCGGCTATAGCTTGTTGGAAACCGAAGAGCGCCGCATTGTCCGCTCCTGGCGCGACGTTGCGGCGCAGGAAAAGATCCGGGCTCGATTATTTGACGGTCATTTGAATTTGATCGTCGTAAACGGAAGCGAGGAATAAAGAAGTGGCACGAAAGCGCAAAGAAATCGATTTTGAAGCATCAATGGAAGAATTAGAAGCATTAGTAGCCAAAATGGAAGCCGGAGATCTTAAAATGGAAGAATCCTTATCACTATATGCGCAGGGTATTTCATTGTCGCAAACCTGTCTGGAAAAACTTAACTCAGTGGAAGAACAGATGGTGAAAATCGTTAAAGAACACGACGGCCTGCTCAAAGAAATTCAACTGCCATTGACGGATAAGGAGTGAAGCGAATGCTTGTAAATTATTGTCAAGGACGCAAGGTGCTTATTGAAAATGCAATGCGAGAATTTTTGGCGCAACTACATGCTCCTGCTTTGGCTGAAATTTTGAACCAATCGATGGATTACAGTCTGTTTGCCGGCGGCAAACGCCTACGTCCGATTTTATTGATGGCTGCAGCAGAAGCCGTCGGGAGCGACGGACGGATTTTTTTACCGTGCGCCTGTGCGCTTGAAATGATTCATACGTACTCATTAATTCATGATGACTTGCCCGCGATGGATAATGATGATTTCCGCCGCGGCAAACCAACAAATCACAAAGTGTATGGCGAATCGATAGCCATACTGGCCGGTGACGCACTGCTTACCGGCGCATTCGAATTGATTGCAAAACAACCGCAAGTCACACCTGAAGTTCTTCTACGCGTCAGCGGCGAAATTGCACAAGCCGCCGGCAGCAAAGGCATGATCGGCGGACAAGTTATTGATATTCTGTTTGAACAAAAGCGAGCCGATCTCGCCACTTTGCAGGAAATGCACCGCGGCAAGACCGGTGCATTATTTTGCGCCGCGATCCGAAGCGGTGCACTGTTGGCCGATGCGACCGACTTAGAACTTAAAGCTTTGACCGAATACGCCGAAAATCTCGGACTCGCGTTTCAGATCACCGATGACATCCTTGATGTGACGGGTACGCAGGAAAACATCGGCAAACCAGTCGGCAGCGATGTGAAAAATATGAAATCGACTTATGCGACCCTATTTTCCCTGGACGAAGCCATGCAACATGCTGAAAATGCTATCGAACGTGCTGTTGAAAGTCTTGCTATCTTCGGCGAATCGGCAGCAGTTTTGCGTGAATTGGTTCGCCAGCTTTTGTCTCGTAATCACTAGGAAAGATTATATGTTATAATGATAATTATTATTGTTTTCTGAAAGAAGGGAAACGGTTTTGAATTTATTAAATCAAATAAACAAACCTCAAGATCTCCTGCGCCTGAGTGAAGCGCAGTTGCCGCTGTTATGCCAGGAAATACGTGACTTTTTAGTGGAAACCGTATCGCAAACCGGCGGACATCTGGCCCCGAGTCTCGGCGTGGTTGAATTGACGGTCGCGCTGCATCGCGCTTTCAATAGCCCGACCGATAAGCTGATTTGGGATGTCGGTCATCAGGCTTATGTGCACAAGATTTTGACGGGACGCCGCGAAAAATTTCATACGTTGCGTCAACTTGACGGCATCAGCGGTTTTCCCAAACCGCAAGAAAGTAAACATGACGCTTTTGCCACCGGTCACTCCAGCACTTCGATTTCCGCGGCGCTGGGAATGGCTTTGGCGCGTGACTTGAAAAAGGAACAGGGACATGTGGTTGCTATTATCGGCGACGGCTCTTTGACTGGTGGACAGGCTTATGAAGCATTGAATCATGCCGGACACACACGTACGCCGATGACGGTCATTTTAAATGACAACGAAATGTCGATTGCCAAAAATGTCGGCGCCATTGCTGAATATTTGACTAAAATGCGCACAGCGCCTTCTTATGCAAAAGTCAAACGTGATATTGAGTTTCTGCTTAAACGAATTCCCGCTATCGGCGATAGCGTCTTGCGGACAGTGGAGCGATTGAAAGATAGTGTTCGTTACCTTCTTGTGCCAGGCATGCTTTTTGAGGAATTAGGCTTTACGTATCTTGGGCCGATTGACGGTCATGATTTGCCCGTATTGGAAGAGGTGTTGGAAAAAGCCAAACATCTCAATGAACCCGTCTTAGTCCACGTCATCACCTGCAAGGGCAAAGGCTACACGCCGGCAGAATGCAATGCCGACAAATTTCACGGCGTAGGGCCGTTTTGCGTCGATTCGGGCGAAATCATCAAAAGCAGCGATAAGCCAAGTTATACGAAAGTTTTCGGCGAAACAATCGTTGAGCTGGCCGCAAAAGACGAAAACATCGTCGCCATCACTGCAGCCATGCCGGAAGGGACAGGTCTAAAAGCATTTTCAAAACACTTTCCAGCGCGTTTTTTTGATGTCGGCATTGCCGAACAACATGCGGTCACGTTGGCTGCCGGCATGGCCGCAAATGGCTTGTTGCCTGTTGTCGCACTCTATTCAACCTTTGGTCAACGAGCCTATGATCAAATCCTGCATGATGTGTGTTTGCAAAACGCACCTGTGATTATTGCTCTCGATCGCGCGGGCATCGTCGGCGATGACGGTCCGACTCATCACGGTGTGTTTGACTACAGTTATCTGCGGCATATTCCCAATATGGTCATCATGGCGCCTAAAGATGAAAATGAACTGCGTCATATGTTGTTCAGCGCGCTGCAATACCATTGTCCGGTTAGCATCCGATATCCTCGTGGCGGTGGACTGGGCGTTGATACGACCGGTGTGCCCGAGCTGCTGCCGTTTGGCAAATGGGAAGAGATCAAGAACGGGGAAGACGTAACGTTTCTGGCTAGCGGAGCAATGGTGGAACCTGCACGCGCCGCCAGCGAAATACTCTGGTCACAAGGCATTCGGGCTGGCGTTGTGAATGCCCGCTTCATCAAGCCTTTCGATGAAGAGCTATTGATGAAAATCGCCGAGAATACCAAGCTGATTGTTACGGTTGAAGACCAGGTTATCGCCGGCGGATTTGGTTCCGGCGTATTGGAGTTTTTCTCCAAACAGCCAGGCCCTTCGCCGCATGTCGAACTTCTCGGTTTTCCGGACACGTTTGTTGAGCACGGCAAGCGCCCTCAGCTAATGGAACGCTATCATCTCACCGCGAAGGGACTAGCCGATTCCGCACAATATTTATATGAAAAAAAGAACAGTGAAAATGGTGGATGAATGAAAAAAAAACGCTTAGATGTATTACTGCATGAAAAAAATCTTGTGCCCAGTCGTGAAAAAGCGAAAGCTTATATCATGGCAGGCAAGGTACGCGTCACCGGACGTATGGCCGATAAGGCCGGAATGCTGGTTGACGTTACTGCCGATATACAGGTGTTGCGCGATGAGATCAACTACGTAAGCCGCGGTGGACTGAAATTAGAAAAAGCATTGAGCGCTTTTTCCCTCGACTTGACGGACATCGTAATGTTCGACGTCGGCGCTTCGACCGGTGGATTCACTGATTGCGCACTGCAACACAACGCAAAGCGCGTTTATGCCATCGATGTCGGTTATGGCCAGTTGGCCTGGTCGCTTAGAACGGATCCTCGCGTCGTATGCATGGAACGCACCAATATCCGTCATGTTCAACCGGAACAAATGCCTGAGTTAGCGGATTTCATTTCGATTGACGTGGCGTTTATTTCGTTGAATATTGTCATGCCTGCCGTTTTTCGCCTCATGAAACCGTCTGCCGGCTTAGTCGCACTGATCAAGCCTCAATTTGAAGCCGGTCGGGAAAAGGTGGGGAAGAAGGGCGTTGTACGCGATCCTGCTGTCCATATCGAAGTCATTAGCAATGTTTTGACCAATGCAAAACTATTGGGCTTGCAATTGATGGGGATTTCATATTCTCCGATCAAAGGTCCGGAAGGAAATATCGAATATTTGGCGTATTGGAAAAAAGAGACTTCTGATCAAGACACTTTATTTGAAGGATCTGAGCAAGCAATAAAGGCGGTAGTGAACGCTGCCCATGGCACATTGTAGGGGAGAATTGTATGCGATGGTTATGATAGGACTTCTGCCAAATCCCAAAAAGAGAAATATAACGGATATTATTGATTGGTTAACTTCATTTTTTAGCGAACGTAATCATCGGGTCTGCTTGCCGTTTAGCGTAGCGGAAAAAGTAAATCGACCAGAATTAGGTATTCCTGAAGCGGAGTTCTGGCCGGCGCTTAATTTTGCGATTACGCTTGGAGGCGACGGTACTCTTTTAAGTGCAACGCGTAAGCTTTCTCCTTACGGAGTTCCTGTCTGCGGCGTAAATTTAGGACGCCTAGGATTCTTAACGGAAATTGAAACCACTGACCTAACTTGGGCTGCGGAACGTCTGGCAAATGGCGACTATGAAATCGGGACACGGACGATGCTCGACATGTCGGTGTCCGGTGTAGGAGACAGTTGTTGCTTTTTATCTAACGCGCTGAATGATATTGTCGTTACCAAAAACGGGGCTGCCCGGATTGCACGGCTCAAAGTCTTTATCGACGGCGCATTCGCAGCTAATTACGTTGCAGACGGCTTGATTGTCGGAACGGCTACCGGTTCAACCGCTTATGCCTTTTCGGCTGGCGGTCCGGTTATTCATCCAGCGTTGCCGCTAATTCAGTTGACGCCAATCTGTCCTCACAGCGGCATGGCACGCTCTTTGATTGTACCGGACAGCGCAGTCATTGAAGTTCAGTTGCTCTCTGGTCAACAAGATATGGTTGCAACAGTTGATGGCCAGGTCACCATGCCCTTAGCCGATACAGACACCATTTTGATTCGTAAAAGCGCCCACGTGGCCTCGTTTATCCAACTGGGTGAGAAAAGTTATTATCATACCGTAAGAAGCAAACTGTGGTGCGGCGAGCGAGATGCCGATTTTTGATTCAGCGTCAAACGCATAGAGGAAGGAACGTGTTAAGGATGAAGGGATTACGCCATTCTAAGATCAAAGACATTATCGATCATGGCATTATAGAGACCCAGGAAGAACTTGCCGAAGCACTCCGTAAGGAAGGCATCGAAATCACCCAAGCTACCGTATCGCGCGATATTAAAGAGTTGATGTTGATTAAAGTGCCAACCGGAGATGGTCGCTATCGTTACGCCTTTCCGATTGAGCAAAACATCCTGTTTTCTCAGGCTCGTATGGAGAGAATCTTTCGTGATGCCGTCACGAGCATCGACTCCAGTGAAAACCTTATAGTCATTAAAACTTTGCCAGGAGCCGCCAATGCGGTTGCTTCAACAATTGACTATGCCAAATGGACGGAAATCATAGGCACAATTGCCGGGGATGACAATATACTCGTAGTCGTGAAGCCTATGAGCGCCGTCCCTCAGTTGATTCAAAAATTCCAATCACTTTTGCGCGGATAGTGGGTGATGCAAATGTTACGTTCTTTAGTCATTAGTAATTTCGCTCTGATTGAGTATGCTTGCATCGAATTTTCCGAACAACTTAATATCATTACCGGCGAAACCGGCGCCGGTAAATCCATCTTTATGGAAGCGCTTGGCGTGGCATTGGGTGAGAGGGCTTCTGCAGATCTAATCCGATCTGGCTGTGATGCACTGCGTGTGGAAGCTGTTTTTGACATTGCCCAGCAAGCGCCTATTTGCAGTTTGCTGCAAGAAATGGCTATCGATTTAGAAGAAGACGGCAGTCTTTTGATTACACGTCGAATCAGCCGTCATGGTAAAAATACAATCCAGCTCAATGGCTTCCAAGTTCCATTGGCTCAGCTGCGTCAATTGAGCGAATACCTGCTTGATATGCACGGACAACATGAGAATCAAGCGTTATTGCGCCAAAACACCTACCTGCCTCTGATCGATAGCTTATTGCCTTCACAAGATGTTTTACAACATTATCAGAAGAACTACCAACAATGGCATCAACTTGGGCAGGAGTTGTCAGACTTACTTCAACAGAGCAGAGATCGCGAACAACGCCTCGATATCCTGAAATGGCAAACACAGGAGATTGGCGCTGCTCAACTCTTGGCAAATGAAGAGGAAGCGTTGGACGGGGAAATGCTCAAAGTCGCCAATGTTGAAAAAATTGTCAACAGTAGCCAAAAAGCATATTCACTTATGCAAGATGGAGAAAAGGGCGGTGTGCTGGGCTTGCTGTCTGAGGTTCGACGAGAACTGGAAACGGTGACGCGCTATGATCGCCAACTTGCCTCCTGCCATCAGGGAATTACGGAAGCTTTCTTCCTCTTAGAGGAACACTGTCACGAATTGCGCAGCTATTGTGAAGAGGTCGAATTCGATCCTTCACGTCTTGCTGAAATCCAAGATCGACTCGATCTCATCCATAAACTCAAACGCAAGTACGGCAACAGCATCGAAGAAATTCAGGAATTTTACGCAAACGCTTTGCAAGAGTTAGAATCGTTGGCCAACCAGGATGAACGAATTGCCGCGTTGCAGGAACAAAGCGAAGAATCGGCTAAAGAACTTTCCCTTTTGGCCAGCCAACTGCATTTGCAGCGTGAAAAAGCCAGCCAAGGATTGGTCGCTGGAATCAAAGGACATTTAGCGGATCTTGGCTTACCGCATGCATTATTCGAAGTGAATTTTGAAAGCAAAGCTACGTTAGGACCGCAGGGTACGGACGATGTCAGTTTACTTTTCACCGCCAATCCCGGCGAAGCGGCAAAACCATTGCACAAGGTTGCCTCGGGCGGCGAACTGTCCCGTATCGCGTTAGCCATTAAATCGATGGCCGGCGTAACAGATGCACCGTGCATGGTATTTGACGAAATCGACACCGGCATTGGCGGTAAGACAGCACAAATGGTTTCTGATAAAATTTTGAATCTATCGCGCAATAAACAAATCCTTTGCATTACACATTTACCTCAGATTGCATCAGCGGCCGACCGGCATATTTATATTGAAAAACAGCAGTCAGCCACTCAAACGCTAAGCGTCATCAGAATTCTATCAACCGAAGAACAAGTGGTTGAACTAGCCAGAATGAGCAGCGGCCATGCCGATACGACCTCCGTTTTGCAACATGCTCGTCAGATGTTAGCGTCAGCAGCCGCTAAAAAATAGTCTTTGCTTAGCAAAACTTATTAATGGTTTACATTATTAGCCATCTTGTAAAAAGATTCAGTTTTTGCTATAGTAATATTATGAAAATTATCAAAATGAAGAATCACACGCATTTGCCTCCCGCCGCAACCTGAAGAATCGGTTCCGGCAAAGGTACGGCAAGCTTGCAGGGAGAGGGATTATACGTGATACGGGAAACAATAAAAATAGCTATCGCTGATGATAACCGCGAATTCGTAGGCATTATTCAAGAATATCTGTCACAGCAATCAGACATTGAATTAGTCGGTACCGCTTATAACGGTGAAGAAATCGTGACCATCATCGAAGAAAAAAAACCCGATGTAGTAATCCTGGATATCATCATGCCGCATCTCGACGGCATTGGCGTACTCGAGCGAATTAACGGCCTGAACGTAAAGCGACCGAAAATCATCATGCTTACTGCTTTCGGACAAGAAAGCATTACCCAACGTGTTGTAGAATTAGGCGCCGATTACTATATTTTAAAACCGTTTAATATGGACGTGCTTGCTAGCCGCATTCGTCAATTGGCAACATCGATTACAGCACAGCGTCCAGTAGTGGCGCAGGCAATCAAAGCCCGCCCTTTAGATGTTGAAGTGACCAATATAATCCGTGAGATTGGTATCCCTGCACATATCAAAGGGTATCAGTATCTGCGTGATGCCATTATGATGATCATCAACGAACCGGAATTACTGGGGGCTGTTACTAAAGTCTTATATCCGATGATTGCAGAAAAATATTTGACAACGCCGAGTCGCGTAGAACGAGCGATTCGTCATGCTATCGAAGTTGCCTGGAATCGAGGGAATATAGAAATGATTCATAAATTGTTTGGCTACAGTGCTAAGATTGAAAAGGGGAAACCAACCAATTCAGAATTTATGGCCATGATAGCCGATAAATTGCGCATGGAAATGCGCGGTTAATCATTCGCAAAACACCTGCTGATGCAGGTGTTTTGCACTATCTCTGAAAATGAAGATATAGCGAGGTGCAAAACCGATATGAAACGAGTCAATATTTTTGTCGGTGAATTCGGCAGTGGAAAAACCGAACTGACAGTCAATTATGCGATGGAACTTCGCAAACAAATAGAGCGCGTAGCCGTCGTTGATCTAGATTTGGTCAAGCCGATTTTCCGAACACGGGAAAACCAACAATTATTCCAGGCAAAAGACATCCTTTTATCAGCGCCGCCGTCGCATCTCGCCGCCAGTGACCTACCGATCATGCCGCAATCGCTACCGAAGCTTTTGGCTGAACCTGACACTCATTTGGTTATCGACGTCGGCGGCAACGAAGCCTCGATCGTGTTGGCTCAATATTGCAGCGCAATCGAAACCGCCGGCTACCAATGCTTGATGGTGGTAAATACCTTTCGCCCCTTCACCAGCACGATAGAAGGAATTCTCGACATTATGCATACCATAGAGCGTCTGTCAAAGTTATCCATCACCGGGTTCGTTTGTAACAGTAACCTGGGAACCGAAACGACGGTTGCGCATATCGAAGAAGGGCTAACGCTACTAGAACAAGTCGCATTGCTTGCAAAGCGGCCGATCGCCAACGTTATCGTACCGCATTGGCTAAGCGCAACATGGCTATCGGAAAAATATCCCACCCTTGAGCTAACGCCCTATACGAAATATCCTTGGCTGGAGCAGGAGGCGCAAGGATGAAAAAATCCATTTCGCTGACAGAAACGCTTGTTTCATCCAGCTCCGTATTTAAAGGAGCGTTGCTTGATGTGTACCGTGATACGGTCACGTTGCCGAACGGTCGTCAGGCAACGCGTGAATTTATCAAACATCCCGGCGCGGTTGCCGTTGTTCCCTTCACAGAAAACGGCAATATCCTGATGGTTCGCCAGTTTCGTTACCCTACCGGCTGCGAGTTGCTTGAAATCCCTGCCGGAAAACTCGATCCGGGTGAACAACCAGAGGATTGCGCCAGACGCGAGTTGGCCGAAGAAACCGGTTTTCGTCCCGGCCTCCTTTGCCGCCTCGCTTCAATCCACACGACACCGGGTTTCAGCGATGAAGTTATCCATCTTTATCGAGCAGAAAATCTTATCGCATCTGATGCAGTGCCGGATGAGGATGAGTTTTTGCAAGTGGAGTCGTATTCTCCGACAGAGCTGAAACAAATGATCGCCGCCGGAAAAATAACCGATGCAAAGACGATTACCGCCTTACTGTTGGCTATACAGACGACTAAATAGTAGAAACGAGATGCAGTTTACGGAAAAGTCAAAAAAAACTTTTTTCTTTGCTTTAAATAAAGGTAAAATCAATGTTATGTGGAATAATAGACTAAAAGTGGTGTGACGCAGTGACCGGAATTACGTGAAGAGGGTGATGATGATGGCAAATTATGTCGAGGAATTTATTCACTACCTTGCGGTCGAACGCGGGTTAGCACAGAATACCCTGGAATCGTATGGTCGCGATTTACAACAGTTTCATGTCTACTTGAAAAACAGCAACTTGGAATTGATCAGGGACTCCAGCCGTAATATCATATTAAACTATCTAAACACTCTCCAAGCAAAAGGTCGCGCTGTTTCTACAATATCGCGCAATTTAGCGGCCATTAAATCTTTTTATCAATATCTTGTACGTCAAAGATATCTGGAGAAAGACCCTGCTGCAAATCTCGAATCACCGAAGCTTGAGAAAAAGCTGCCTAAAATTCTGACTGTTGGTGAAGTAGAGGAACTTTTGAAACAACCGAACAACTTTATGCCGGGCGGCATCCGCGATAAAGCGATGCTAGAACTCCTATATGCAACAGGTATTCGTGTGTCTGAATTGATTTCATTGAATTCAGCAGATATTAATTTAGATATGGGATATATTAAGTGCTATGGACGCGGTTCGAAAGAGCGCGTTGTTCCATTAGGTTCGATTGCCGCAAAATGTGTACAAGAATACATAACTAAAGGACGTCCTAAATTGGTTCGTACCTATGATGAGCTGGCATTGTTCGTCAATCACCATGGTAATCGTTTAACCCGACAGGGCTTTTGGAAAATCATTAAAAAATATGCCCAAGAGGCCAATATTACCAAAGATATTACACCGCATACATTGCGTCACTCCTTTGCCACTCATCTCTTGGAAAATGGCGCTGATTTGCGCTCTGTACAAGAAATGCTCGGGCATGCCGACATTTCTACGACGCAAATTTATACCCATGTCACCAAGAACCGCTTAAAGGAAGTGTATGACAAAGCACATCCGCGCGCTTGAATGATGTTACCGACCAAGGTAAGGGGAGCTGACAAGCTTTTTTGCCTTAAAAACAACGCATTTGCGTTGTTTTTATTACGTGAAAATGAAAGCGGTTTCAGAACGCTTTCTATTTTATTGAAGAGGTGTATGTATGTTGAGAATGGTAGACCTGATCGAGAAAAAAAAAGAAGGTCTTGCTTTAAGCGACGCTGAAATCCAATTTATCGTTCAGGATTATACGGCAGGAGAGATACCCGATTATCAAATGGCTGCTTGGTTAATGGCTGTTTATTTCAAAGGAATGACGCCGCAGGAAATTGCAGCGATGACGCTAGTAATGGCCAGCTCCGGTACAATGGTTGATTTGACAATGGTTCCGGGAATCAAAGTTGATAAGCACAGTACTGGCGGCGTTGCCGATACGACGACGTTGGTCGTTGCACCGCTAGTTGCTGCAGCCGGTGTTCCTGTCGCGAAGATGTCCGGGCGTGGTTTGGGTTTCACCGGCGGTACAATTGATAAATTAGATGCAATACCGGGACTTATTTCTCGACTGGCACAGCAGGAATTTGTCGACGCTCTTTGCCAGCACGGCATTGCAATTATCGGACAGAGTAAAGATATCGCGCCGGCGGATGGCAAAATTTATGCGTTACGCGATGTAACGAGCACCGTAGCCAGCATTCCTTTGATTGCATCTTCTATTATGAGCAAGAAGATCGCTTCTGGTGCAGATAAAATCCTACTCGACGTTAAAGTGGGCAATGGTGCTTTCATGAAAGATTTGCCCGATGCGATTGCACTGGCCGAAACAATGGTAAATATAGGAAAACTGGTTGGAAGAGAAACCCGCGCCATTATCAGCAGTATGGAAGAACCGTTGGGACTGGCTATCGGCAATAGCCTTGAAGTGGAAGAGGCGATTGATATCTTGTCTGGCAAAGGTTCGTCGTCGCTGCGCGAAGTTTGCGTCTATCTGTCCGCCATGATGCTGTTGATGGGCCAAAAAGCAGCCACTCTCGAGGAGGCTACGACAAAAATCACTGCGTTGCTAGACAGCGGCGCGGGCTTGAATAAATTTCGCGAATTCATCACAAGCCAAGGAGGCAATGCTGCATTGATCGAAAAGCGCAACCTGTTGCCTCGGGCCGCTCAATGCATCGACGTACTGGCAGAACAGTCCGGATACATCCAGTCTGTTCATGCCGCCCAACTGGGGTATAGCGCAATGACGCTCGGCGCTGGTCGGGAGTTCAAAGGGCAGGAAATCGACCTAGCTGCCGGCATCATGTTGCATTGTCGCATCGGTGACGCGGTCAAAGCAGGGCAAGTCTTAGCTACCATCTACGCCAACAAACAGGATAAGGTTGCCAGTGCCAAACAGCTGATCATCGACGCGATCAAGATCGCTGAAAAGGCCGTACCGAGAACAAAACTGATTTTAGGCAGCGTAGATCAAAACGGTTTTACACCCGTTGCTTGATTCATTTCATCTTTGAAGGCTGTTAGCGAATAGGCGATTACGCGCTTATTTACAACAGCCTTTATTGTTTTTGTCACAAAGCATTTTTTTTTGCTGTGAATTTTAGTATAATGTACAAGGTATATCAATTATCTAAAAGGAGGCCGCCCGTTTTGTCTTTTTTTGACGCTGATCTTATCTTTCGCATTCCGGGTCTGCTTTTAGCTTTGACGATTCACGAATATGCGCACGCGCGCGTTGCTTATTCGTTCGGCGATCCGACTGCGAAGAATGCTGGTCGCATGACGCTGAATCCACTTTCGCATCTCGATCCGTTTGGTTTGCTTATGCTTTGGTTGCTGCAGTTTGGCTGGGCGAAGCCGGTTCCGGTTAATGCCGGTTATTTTTCTAATTGGCGCAAAGGCATGTTCTGGGTTTCTTTTTCCGGCCCGATCGCCAATCTGCTTACAGCTCTCACGCTGACCGTTGTCGCGACCGTCTTCTTGCGTTTCTTCGGCAACCTGCCGTATGAATTGCGTCTGGTCATTACCTTGGCAATCAATTATAATATAACATTTGCTCTGTTCAACCTACTACCGATTCCGCCGCTCGACGGAGCTTCGGTCTTAAGCAGCTACCTTCGTTCACGAACACTTGATATGTGGATGAATAAGATAGAACCTTACGGGACTTTTATTTTGCTGGGTTTGGTATATCTCGGCATCATTGGCAAACTGCTTACGCCGCTCAGTTCATTTATCCATGGCGTACTTAGACAAATTATCCTGCTCTTATTATAATCGCAAAGGGGATCGATTCACTATGACTAAAGGACGTATTTTTAGCGGTATGCAACCCTCCGGCAGATTCCATCTGGGAAATTATCTCGGAGCATTGGAAAATTGGGTGAAATTGCAACGGGATTACGAATGTTTCTTTTCGATTGTCGACTGGCACGCATTAACTTCTTCCTATGAAGACACTTCCAAGATACCGGAGCGAATTCATGATATGGCTCTCGACTGGCTCAGCGCCGGCTTAGACCCGGAAAAGAGCGTCATTTTCGTTCAATCTCACGTCAAGGAGCACGCAGAGTTGCATCTCTTGCTATCAATGATGACGCCACTGTCTTGGCTGGAACGAGTTCCGACTTATAAAGATAAGCTCCAGCAGCTAGGCGAACAAGGCAAGGACATTAATACCTATGGCTTTCTCGGCTATCCTGAATTGATGACGGCAGATATCATCTTGTACAAAGCAGATACTGTTCCGGTTGGTGAAGACCAATTGCCGCATCTTGAATTGTCGCGTGAAATTATCCGTCGCTTCAATTATTTATACCAACCCATTTTCCCGGAACCGGCAGGCATGTTAAGTAAATCTTCAGTGCTACCGGGCATTGACGGGAGAAAAATGAGCAAATCCTACGGCAATGAAATCCCCTTTGCTGGTAGCGCCGAAGAAATTACAGCACGCGTACGATTGATGGTAACCGATCCGCAGCGCGTCAAACGGACCGATAAAGGCAATCCGGATGTCTGCAATGTATACACTTTTCATAAACTGTTCAATCAGGAACAGTGCTCCGAAATCAGCATGGCTTGCCGCGCAGCTGAAATCGGCTGCGTAGACTGCAAAAAACGTTTGGCTGCCCAAATGGTGGAACAATTAGCGCCGATGCATGAAAAACGACTCGAGTTAAGCGCTAAACCGGCCATGGTGGCAGAAATCCTTCATGCAGGCGCCGAACGGGCGCGCAAGGTGGCACAAGACACGATGGCCGAAGTTCGTTCAGCAATGCATCTCGGTTAGCCGGCACGATGACGAGCAGCGCATATCAAATTCAGTTAGCAGCCTTTGAAGGGCCGCTCGCGTTATTGCTACATCTGATTGAAAAAAGTCAGGTTGACATTTATGACATTCCGATTGCTGAGCTTACTGAACAGTATCTGACCTATCTAGCTGCAATGGAAGAATTCAATATTGATGTTGCTAGCGACTTTCTCGTAATGGCGGCAACCTTGCTGCAGATTAAGTCGCGTCTACTCCTGCCAAAACCTCCGCAAGCACTTCCAGATGAAGGCGAAGAGGAGGATCCTCGTCAGGAACTGGTGAATCGCCTGTTAGAATACCGTAAATTCAAACAAATGGCTGAACACTTGGCCGAATTGAGCGAACAACGCGATCTATATATGACGCGTACACCGCAGGTCATCACGCCAGTCTTAAGCTTGCCGGTCGGCATCACCGTAGACCTTTTAACTAAAGCCTTTCTCGCCGTTTGGGAAAGCGGTCTGGAAGAATACTCGATCGTGAATCGCGAAGAAATCAGCATCCAAGATAAAATTCATGACATTCTGCAATTGCTGCATAAATACAACGGCAAGCTAGAGTTTTCCGAGACCATTATTCGCAGCGGTACCAAAAGCGAAGTGATTGCCTCTTTTCTTGCGCTACTCGAATTGATCAAACTGCAGCGTGTAACCGTACAGCAAAAAGGCAATTTTGCCGCTATTTACATTCTTTTGAAAGAGTGAGTGTGAGACGCTATGTTTTATGGCCATTTGAAAAGCCACCTGGAGGCGCTGCTCTTTGCCAGCGGTGATCCGGTCGCGGCGGCAAAACTAGCCGCAATATTGGAAATATCGGAAGAAAGCCTCGACTTATTGGCCGCACAATTGACAGCTGACATGGCCAGCAACGAACGGGGCCTGACGGTCGTTCGCGTCGCCGAAGGCTATCAGTTATGTACAAAGCCTTCTCTGGCCGATGTCGTTACCAAGCTGGTGCAATTCCAAGATCACCGTCTCTCAATGGCAGCACTGGAAACGTTGTCGATTATTGCTTTTAAGCAACCGATTACCAAGCAAGAAATTGAAGCCATCCGCGGCGTTAAGATTGACCGCGTACTTTCTAATCTTGTCGAGCGCCAGTTGATTCGCGAGTTAGGGCGTAAGGAAGCGATCGGTCGTCCGATTTTATACGGCACAACATTGGATTTTCTAAAATGCCTGGGTCTAAACAGCTTGAAGGACTTGCCGCCTTTAGTTGAGCTTTTACCGGAAAAGCAGCCCTAATCGGCTGCTTTTCCCTTTGCATGTATTGCCGCCAACGATAATGAACAGTAACGGTACCATATAGAAAGGATACCATCGACGATGAAACCGATTAAACACATCTTAGTAAGCGCCCTGCTCGGCGCAGTGCTTTTTGTAAGCGAAGCACATGCAGCGCCGCAGCCGGATATTACCGCACATGCAGCCGTCGTAATGGATGTGACGACCGGTCAGGTGCTATATGATTTAAATGCCGATGAACGACGCTATCCCGCAAGTACGACAAAAATGATGAGTCTGATAATCGCTTTGGAAAGCAACCGCCTACAGGACATAGTCACTGCAAGTACTGCCGCAGCGACAACGGACGGTTCATCGATGTGGCTGGAGGCTGGAGAGCAACAGCGTCTGATTGATCTTTTATATGGCATGATGCTGGTCTCCGGCAATGATGCCACGGTAGCGGTTGCCGAATACCTATCCGGATCAGTGCCCGAATTTGCCCAAACCATGACGAAAAAGGCGCATGAAATCGGCGCCGTTAATACGCATTTCACCAATTCAAGCGGTTTGCCGGATCCGAACCACGTATCAACAGCAAAGGATCTTGCATTGATTGCCGCCTACGGCTATCATAACCCGCTGTTTCGTCAACTTGTTTCCGCTAAACAGCGCGTCATGCCTTGGGCTGGAAAACCATTTGCCCGGGAGCTCTTCAACGAAAACAAGTTGCTTTGGAACTACGACGGCGCTAACGGAGTGAAAACAGGCTATACCGAAGCGGCTGGCCCTTGCCTGGTATCCGGCGCCTTGCGCGGCGATATCCAACTTGTCGCTGTCGTTATGGACAGTGACGCCATGTGGCTGGACAGTCGTAAACTGCTTGACTACGGCTTTTCACAACTTAAGTCGCGTCGTATCGTCGCGCAAGGCGATGTACTGAAAAAAGTACGCGTCATCGACGGCATTCAGGGCGAAACCGAAGTCATTGCCGCGCAAAGCGTGACGATTCCCATACGCAACGGCGACGATCCGTCGATTAAGATTGAAACCAATTTGCCGGCAAAATTGGCAGCGCCAATCCAAGAAGGCGAAAAAGTCGGTGTAGCCAAGGTGCTCTTCAACGGCAAGGAGATCCAACAGATTGATTTGCAGGCTGCACAAAGCGATCAGCAAAAATCCTTCTTTGCCATCCTGCACAGTGCCTTGGCAAAGACATTTTCCGGTCTCACGTCAAAAGTAAGAGCCTATTGGACCGATATCCCTTACGTTTAAAATAAAGGAGTACCAAATGGAAGAAAGATTGCAAAAATATATAAGTCGTTCGGGCCTTGCCTCCCGCCGCGAAGCCGAACAGTTGATCCTTGCAGGCAAAGTGCAAATCAACGGCCAGATTGTTCGCGAAATGGGCGTGAAAGTAACGCCGGGAAGCGATAAGGTCACTGTTAACGGCAAAATTATTCACGAAGAAGCGCTTGATTATGTGCTGCTTTACAAACCATCCGGCGTCGTTACGACAATGAGCGATCCGCAAGGACGACCTACCGTAGCCGATCTTCTCACAGATTTGCCGGGGCGCTTGTATCCGGTTGGCCGACTCGATTATTATACCGAAGGCTTGCTGCTAATGACGAATGACGGTGCGCTTACCCATGCCTTGCTTCATCCGAGCCAGAAAATTTACAAAACCTATCTGGCCCGCGTCAAAGGCCGTCCAACCGCCGCCGATCTTAAGCGATTGCGTGACGGAGTTGAACTAGAGGACGGTTTGACTGCGCCTGCTAAAGTCGAAGCCGTTTCTTATGATAAGGGCGATGATTTCAGTATCATTAAAATTCGCATCTTTGAAGGGAAAAATCGTCAAATCCGCCGTATGTGTGAAGCGGTTGGTCATCCGGTGCAACATTTGATGCGCAGCGCTTTGGCATTTCTAAGCCTGGAGGGTCTGAATCCCGGCGCTTATCGCCGCTTGACGCCGGAAGAACTTACGCGCCTGCGTTCCTTTGCGGTTGGCCCTAAACAAAGCAAATAAAGGGGATTATTCATGTACGATATTATCATTATCGGCGGTGGTGCCGCAGGCCTCATGGCCGCGATTAGCGCGCAGCAGTACGGTGCGAAAAAAATCCTGCTTTTAGAGCGTATGGCGACGGTAGGGCGTAAATTGCGCATCACCGGTAAAGGCCGCTGCAATGTGACAAACATTGCCCCAATCGAAGATTTTCCTAAATACTTTCCCGGCAATGGGCGCTTTCTTTATAGTGCGCTACGCCAATTCACCAATCAGGATTTGATGGCTTTTTTTGAGCAGCATCATGTTCCTTTGAAAACAGAACGCGGCGGGCGAATTTTTCCAGTCAGCGACCAAGCAGGCGATATTATTGCAGCACTTACGCAGACTTTGACTACGGCAACAACCGTGCTGCCAAACATGCGCGTCAGACGCTTGCTGATCGAGGAGGGAAGAATCGCCGGCGTCGAGGTTTGGAGCGGTAAACAATACCATGCAACCAACGTCATTTTAGCAACTGGCGGCGCATCGTATCCCGCAACAGGATCTTCCGGCGACGGATATGATCTGGCTAAAGCCGCCGGTCACAGTTTATTACCGCTTCATCCGGCCCTTGTGCCGCTCGAAGTGGAAGAATTGAGCGTCGTCAAAGACTTGCAAGGTTTATCACTGCGCAACGTATCCGCGCAGATTTGGCTTGGCGGACGCAAGGTGGCCGAAGAGTTCGGCGAAATGCTGTTCACTCACTTTGGCCTCACCGGCCCAATCATTTTGTCGCTCAGCGCACAACTGGCTAAGCAGTGGAAAGAAAATGCCGATGTTTCCGATACTTTTATCAAAATAAATTTAAAACCGGCATTGAATGAGGAAGTGTTGGATAAACGATTGCAACGTGATTTCCAAAAATTCACTCGCAAACAACTAAAAAATGCATTGACAGAACTCTTGCCTTCTACAATGATTCCTGTCGTTATTGATCTCGCTTTTCTCGACCCGGACAAACCCGTCAATCAAATTACTAAGGAAGAGCGCCAACGCATCTTGGAACAACTGCTGGGACTGACGTTCACCATCACTCGACCGCGCCCGTTGGCGGAAGCAATCGTCACGGCTGGCGGCATCCATGTCAAAGAAGTCAATCCGAAAACGATGGAGTCGCGACTGGTTCCAGGCTTGTACTTGGCTGGCGAGGTACTTGACATCGATGCTTACACCGGTGGTTTCAATCTGCAGGCTGCATTTTCTACCGGCTACGTCGCTGGCAAATCCGCTGCCGAAAAGTTGCCGTCAGAATAATTTTTGCTTAAAGGATATCCGCCCATTATGGTGAATTTTAGATAAATGATTTTTAAACGAAAATTCGGAGGCTTGTCCGCCCATGATTATTATGATGAACACAACTTCTCCCGATTCGATTCAACGTGTCGTAGAGAAATTAAAACAGCATAACTTGGATGCCTATTGCGTGACTAGCAATGGCAAAACATTGATTACCGCAGTCGGTGACTCTGCTGCGCATGACTCCGATCTCTATGAGAGAATGAGCGGCGTTGAGAAAGTAGTGAACATACTGACGCCGTTCAAACTGGTCAGCCGTGAACTGAAGGCGGATGACAGCTTGGTTCACGTCCGCCATGTTGTTTTTGGCGGCCCGCTTATACCGGTTATCGCCGGGCCCTGCGCAGTCGAAAGCCCTGAACAGTTTTTGGAAACCGCACAGTTGGTCAAGGCCGCTGGCGCTTCTATGTTGCGTGGCGGTGCTTACAAACCGCGTACTTCGCCTTACAGTTTCCAGGGACTTGAATTAGAAGGTCTCAAAATTTTGCGAACTGTTTCAGAACAGGTGGATATGCCGGTTGTTTCTGAGGTCACTGATCCGCGAACCGTCGAGCTGACGCTGGACTATGTCGATATGCTGCAGATTGGCGCACGCAATATGCAAAATTTCGCATTGCTGAAAGAAGTGGCAAAAACCGATAAACCAATTTTGCTGAAACGTGGTTTATCCGCGACAGTGGAAGAGTGGCTGATGGCCGCGGAATACATCATGGCTGGCGGCAATGAAAAAATTGTCTTGTGCGAACGCGGCATTCGTACTTTTGAAACTTATACGCGCAATACCTTGGATTTGAATGCCGTTCCTTTGGTGAAACACCTAAGCCATTTGCCGATCATCGTCGATCCGAGTCACGGCACAGGAAACTGGCGTTTAGTGACGCCGATGGCACGTGCAGGCTTAGCCTCTGGTGCTGATGGCCTAATTGTCGAAGTGCATCCTTGTCCGGAAGAGGCGGTGTCAGATGGCCCGCAATCCTTGATTCCGCAAAACTTCACGCAATTAATGACTGAACTCTCAAAAATTGCTGCTGCGATCGACCGTAGCGTCTAAAAATTCAATTTGTGAAAGGGGCCTTGTTATGACCGATATGCAAGCGACGCGGATTCTTCCGATTAAACAGCTTCAAGGCGTGATTGATATTCCCGGCGATAAGTCTGTTTCCCATCGCAGTGTCATGTTTTCCGCTTTAGCCGATACGCCTGTCTGCATACGAAATTTTCTCTATGCACAAGACTGCTTATCCACCGTTTCTTGTATGAAAGCGCTTGGTGCGAAAATCTGGCAAACGCCGGATGCTCTATGGGTACAGGGAAACGGCTTGCACGGCTTAACAGAACCCGCCGTTGTGTTAGATGCGGGAAATTCGGGCACGACACTGCGTTTGCTAACGGGTATTCTCTCCGGTCAGCCTTTTTTTACGGCGTTAACTGGCGATGATTCGCTGCGCGCACGTCCGATGTCTCGCGTTGCCAAACCGTTGCGCCTGATGGGCGCCAACTTGAGTGGTCGACAAAACGGTAATCTTTTGCCTATTGCAATTCAACCGCCAGAAACGTTCCATGGCATCCGTTATGAAATGCCGATGGCCAGCGCGCAAGTCAAATCAGCGATCTTGCTCGCCACCCTATTCGCCGACAGCGCCAGTAGCGTAACGGAACCGTATGTCTCGCGCGATCACACGGAACGGATGCTGGAAACCTTCGGCGTCACGATTTGCCGCGAAAAAACCACTGTCCAATTGACTCCGGTCGATAAACTGGTTGCACCGCCGGAAATCATTGTCCCTGGTGATATTAGTTCCGCCGCCTTTTGGTTAGTTGCTGCATCAATTATTCCCAATAGCGAGCTGTTACTCCGCAATGTGGGGATGAATCCGACGCGCACCGGCATCATTGACGCATTACAGGCAATGGGCGCTTCAATTGAAGCCGTAAATGAACGCAGCAGCGGTAGCGAACCAGTCGCCGACCTGAAAGTCCGCTTCGCCAAATTGCGCGGCATTGAAATCGGCGGAGCCATGATTCCTCGGCTCGTCGACGAGATTCCTATCCTAGCTGTCGCAGCCTTGTCCGCCGAAGGCCGCACCGTGATTCGCGATGCATCGGAACTTCGCGTCAAAGAAACGGATCGCTTAACCGCCGTCGCCGCAGAACTGCGCCACATGGGCGCTATCTTGGAAGAAACTGATGACGGCCTGATTATTGAGGGTCCACAGAAATTACATTGGGGCGATTGTCATTCTTATCATGATCATCGCATGGCGATGGCCATGGCTATCGCCGGCAGCCGCCACGCCGGCTGTTCAATCGATAATCCGTCCTGTGTTGCCATATCTTATCCTGCCTTTTTTGAAGTTTTGCAAACCATCGCTAAGGAGGATGTCTAAAAGGATGAAAGCATTCACCATTGCCATTGACGGACCGGCCGGCGCAGGCAAGAGTACAATTGCCCGTCTGGTAGCCGCCGCATTACAATATATTTATATTGACACCGGTGCGATGTATCGCGCCGTAGCCTGGAAAGTTCAGGCAGAAAAGATAGCACCAGATAATGAAGCCCGCATTGTCTCATTAGTGGAAAAACTTTTGCTTCGCCTTACAAGTATTGACGGCAAAACTCGTGTTTTCGCCGACGGCAACGATATCAGCGAAGTCATTCGCAATCCGGAAATTTCCAGACTGGTTCCCGTCGTTGCCTCCATTGCAGGCGTACGTAAAATTTTGCTCGCAATGCAACGGGAAATGGCTGAATGCGGCGGCGTCGTGATGGACGGCCGCGATATTGGAACAGCCGTTTTGCCAAACGCCGAAATCAAAATTTTCCTTACCGCTTCCATCGAAGAGCGCGCAAAGCGCCGTTGGCTTGAGCTGACCAATAACGGCTTTACTTGTTCGCTCGAAGAATTGATGCAGGAAATCGCAGCACGCGACAAGCAAGACTATGAGCGTGAAACGGCGCCGCTGCGTCAGGCGGAAGATGCCATATTGATCGATACAACAGGCTTAACGATTAAAGAGGTTACGGCTGCCATTTTAGCCGTCGCAGAAAGGCGGGAGAATCTTGTATAATCTTGCCCGCGCTTTTTTCTTTCTCATCTTTCGTTTCCTCTTTCGCTGGAAAGTGGAAGGGTTGAAAAATATTCCCGCGCAAGGCGGCGCAATCATTGCCGCCAATCACATCAGTCTTTGGGATCCGCCGCTGCTCGGAACGGCACTTGAACGTCCAATCCATTTTATGGCTAAGGAAGAATTATTTAAAAACGGCTTACTGCGCATTATCATTTCCGCATTGAACGCCTTCCCCGTCAAGCGCGGAAGCGCAGACCGCAATGCGATCCGCAACGCACTCTCCTTATTGGAACGTGGTCAATTATTGGGGCTATTTCCCGAAGGCACGCGCAGCAAAACCGGAGAACTCGGCAAAGCGGAGGCCGGTATTTCTATGATTGCTCTTAAGGCAAATGTGCCGATCATTCCCACTGCAATCATCGGCACCAATAAAGTATTTTCCGGCACTTCACGGCTGCCTGTTTTTTTGATTCGTTTTGGTCCCGCTATTTATCCGAATGCCAATCCTGAGTATCGTAAAAATGCAGCAATGCTGGGAGAAAAAATCATGGCGGAAATCGCTGTACAACAGGCAAATGGCGAGAGTAAAAGCTGATTAAAACACCCCTGTAGAGTGGACATAAAGTTTACTTTACGGGGGGATTTTTAATTTATAGACTGTTTATTTTTTTATTTTTTTATTATGGTAAAATCTTTAAACTATTGTCTACTTGATGTATACTATACTTGGACAATGGTAGTATAATTATGACTCTTCACAGGAGGTGTTCTGGAAAAAGTCAAGTTGTAAGACAAACGAAAAGGAGATGACTTGATAATGAATTCGGTCACATTGCTCATCATCGCCGCGTGTTTTTTCGTACTTGCCTATCGGTATTACTCTGCATTTATCACTACAAAAATCTTATTCCTGAACGATGCTAATATTACTCCAGCTTATCGCTGCAACGACGGACGTGAATTTGTCCCAACAAACAAATGGGTTTTATTTGGACATCATTTTGCCGCAATTGCAGGTGCAGGACCTCTGGTAGGTCCTGTTTTAGCCGCTCAATATGGTTGGGGGCCCGGCTTCATGTGGATCTTACTCGGTTCAGTTTTTGCCGGCGCAGTTCATGATCTGATTATTCTGTTTGCTTCGGTGCGTCATAACGGTCAGTCTCTGGCAACCATTGCTCGGCGTGAAGTAGGGCCGTTGACTGGCGTAACCACTTCATTTGCCATTTTGTTCATTATCATTGTCGCATTAGCAGGTCTTGCAATCGTAGTCGTCAACGCGTTGTTTAACAATCCTTGGGGAGTTTATACTCTCTTCATGACGATTCCGATTGCAATCGTCATTGGCTTATACATGTTTAAAATCGTTCCCGGTTCGATACGTTCCGGTTCAATCGTCGGCTTTTTGCTCGTCCTGGGCGCAGTTTTTACCGGAAGCTATATTCCCGCGTCCTCCTGGGCGTCAAGCTTTACACTTACGCGCAATGAACTGGCGCTCGCATTGCCAACCTACGGTTTCTTTGCCGCAGTACTACCGGTCTGGCTGCTCCTTGCACCGCGCGATTATCTCAGTTCTTATATGAAAATCGGCACGGTCGCGGCGTTAGCGCTTGGCATACTAGTTGTCCAGCCGACAATTAACATGCCTTTTACAACGCAATTCGTCGATGGCGGTGGACCAATCATTCCCGGACCGGTCTGGCCGTTCGTCTTCATCACTATTGCTTGCGGCGCAATTTCCGGTTTCCATTCGCTGATTAGTTCCGGCACAACGCCTAAAATGATCGAGCGCGAAACGCAAGCCAGAGCAATTGCTTACGGCGGTATGCTCACAGAAGGATTCGTCGCGGTCATGGCTCTTATTTCTGCTGTCGTATTGATGCCTGGTGATTATTTTGCTATCAATACGCCGCCAGCTGTATTTGCTAAACTAAACATTCCTCCGGTAAGCCTAAAAGAATTATCAGGCCTCGTTGGCATGGACGTTGCCGGACGGCCGGGCGGCGCGGTTTCTTTAGCCGTCGGCATGGCGAAAATATTCTCCAGCATCGGCGGCATGGGGCATCTGATGAATTACTGGTATCAGTTCGCCATCATGTTCGAAGCGCTCTTCATCCTAACAACGATTGATGCCGGAACCCGCGTAGCCCGTTACATTCTGCAGGATATTATCGGCACTTATCTCTATGAGCCGATGAAACGCCCCAACTGGTGGCCGGGCATTCTTTTCACCAGCGCATTGGTCACTCTTTCCTGGGGTTATCTGCTGTACAGCGGCGACGTTGCGAGTATTTGGCCGTTGTTTGGCGTGGCAAACCAGTTGCTCGCCGTAGTTGCACTCGCGATTGGCACGACGATTATCTTGAAAGTGTCCGACAATAAACTTCATTCGCTAGTGACATTATTGCCAATGATATTCTTAGCCTTCACCGTCATTATTGCCGGCGTGATGAATATCCAAATGTTTTTTAAACGCGGTGATATGCTGGGGAATATTAACGGTTCAGTCAGCGTTGTCTTGATTGTCTTAGTTGTGATTACCTTGCTTGATTCGATACGTAAATGGAATGAACTTTATCGAACGCATAAGGCGGTTGGTATGAATACGGAGATTGAGGCCGTGTGTCGATATGGTGAAACAAAACCAAACATTCCGAGCTAGCAAATTCTGTCTGAAAAAGCAATCCACAGCAACGTGGATTGCTTTTTTTTACGTCAATAAAGGTTTTTTTTGTTTTTCGTCGAATTCATTATTGGTTAAAAAAGAGGAGGTCTTTCTATGCAAATTCTTACAGCGAAGCATTGCGGCTTTTGTTACGGGGTAAAACGGGCCGTCTCGTTGGCATTAGATCAGGCCGCTCAGACTCCTGGCTCAACCGTTTATACGCTGGGACCGATTATTCATAACCCCCAGGTCGTATCCAATTTACATGCTAACGGAATTATCGCCGTTGACGATATTGATCAAATCCCCTCCGGCAGCACCGTTATCATCCGTTCACACGGCGTAGGTCCGCAGATATACAAGGCCGCAGAAATAAGAGGACTGAAGGTCGTTGATGCGACCTGCCCTCACGTTAAAAAAGCGCAACAAGCCGCAAAAGAACTATTTGACTCCGGCTGCCAGGTTGTTGTCATCGGCGAAGCCAAGCATCCTGAAGTGAAGGGCATCGTAGCCTGGACGGATGACCAGGCCTTGACGGTAGAAAATGCAGCGGAGGCAGCGAATGTCGCATCGTTTTCACGCATTGGCTTAGTCGCGCAAACAACGTTTTCGGAACAGGCCTTTGTCGAACTGACAGCTATTTTGCAAAACAAAACACCTGAACTTGTGGTAAAAAAAACAATTTGCACAGCCACCGAACAGCGTCAGCAAGCTGCAGCAGAATTGGCCAAAATTGTTGATGTCATGTTGGTCATCGGAGGCAAAAACAGTGCTAACACGGCCCACCTGGTCGAAATTTGTGCACAATACGCCACACGAACCTGCCATATCGAAACCGCTGCAGAGATAAACTTATCCGAACTAAAAGTCGAGGATAGGGTAGGTATCACCGCTGGCGCATCTACGCCAGATTGGATTATTGAGGAGGTCTTGGAAAAAATGCAAATTTTTAATGAAATGTTGGAAAACCACCTGGGAAATGTGAAATCAGTTGAAGTCGGTTCAATTTTGCGCGGTAAAGTAGTAGCCATCCGCGAAACAGATGTGTTTATCGATATCGGTTTTAAAGGTGAAGCGGTTATCGAATTGAATGAACTGGCTTATCCGACGCCTGAGCGCCCGGAACAAGTCGTCCAACTCGGCGAAGAACTGAGCTTACTGATTTTATCCGACGGCAGCGGTGACGGCGGCATCAAACTATCGCGCAAGCGAATTCAGGAACGTTTGGCTTGGCAAGCGATCTTAACCGCGCAAGAAAATCATCTGCCACTCGAAGCGCATGTCACTGAAGCTGTCAAAGGAGGGGTGCGCGTCGCTGTGAACGGAGTTTCCGGTTTCATCCCTGCTTCCCATGTTGCACTAGGTTCAATATCCGACCTGAACACTTGCGTCGGACAGACGCTGACGGTATTTGTCATTGAAGCTTTTGAATCCAGTAAAAAGCTCGTTCTATCGCACAAAACATATCTGCGTCAGCAACAGGAAATGCAGGCGCAAAAAACGTTGCAATCGTTGACGGTTGGCTCCGATGTGACCGGCACGGTCAGACGACTGACTGATTTCGGTGCATTCGTCGATCTTGGCGGCATCGACGGTTTAATCCACATTTCCGATTTGGCTTGGCAAAGGGTCAAGTCGCCCAGTGAAGTACTCCATGAAGGGGACAACGTCAAAGTCCGCATCCTCAAGGTAGATCTGGAGAGCAAGCGCATTTCGTTGAGTCTAAAGGATCTGCAACCCGATCCTTGGCTAGCTTCCGCTGTCGCGCTGAAAGCCGGTATGATTGTTGATGTCACGGTCACACGGCTTGCTAAGTTTGGTGCGTTCGTAAAAGTTCTTGATGGGGTAGAAGGACTGATTCGCCTCGCCGAATTGAGCGAAAAAACAATCCATACTCCTGACGAAGCCGTAACGCTCGGTCAGACATTTCCAGCTAAGATTCTTGAAATTGAACCGGCTACCAAACGTCTGACGCTAAGTGTTACGCAGATCAAACTTGACGCCGAACGCGCCGAATATCAAACTTACCTTGCTGAACAACAGTCAGACGTCCCGACGCTCGGCGATACATTCGCTCATTTGTTCAGCCAATTGGAGAAAAAATAGGCATGGGGGAACAACCTTCACGCCAGTCGCGCAAGTTAGACCACCTGCATCATGCGTTGGAACTGCCTGATGGTCCGTCATCCGCCGGTTTTTCTGATATTCGTTTAATTCACAACTGTCTGCCCTCCATAGATTGGCGGGAGATTACACTTGAAACAAAACTGCTCGATTGGACTTTGCCACAGCCACTTCTTTTAAACGCGATTACCGGCGGCGCAGACGACGTTCTCGCCGTCAACGGACTGCTGGCGACTTTTGCAGCAGAAGCCAAAATGCCGATGGCAGTAGGCTCGCAGTATGCGGCACTCGAAGACAGCCATTTCATTGAATCCTATCGCATTGTCCGCAAAAAAAATCCAGACGGAATCATCTTTGCCAATCTGGGTGCACATGCCAATGTGAAACAGGCCGAACTTGCAGTCGAAATGCTTGAAGCACAGGCGCTGCAAATTCATTTGAATCCGGCCCAAGAACTGCTGATGCCGGAAGGCGATCGCGATTTCAGTCATTACCTTGATAACATTGCCGAAATCGCCGCCGCATTGGCAGTTCCGGTCATCGTAAAAGAAGTCGGTTTCGGGATGGCGCGCGAACAAGTCCGTGAATTGCTTTCCACCGGAATTCGGGCAATTGATATCGGAGGCGCTGGCGGCACCAATTTTGCGGCCATTGAATCAAGCCGCCAACATCCTCAACCGCACGAAGATTTTTTACGCTGGGGAATTCCTACTGTAATCAGCGCCGTAGAAACATTACAAACCGTCGCTGACAAACTTCCCGTCATCGTTTCTGGCGGCGTGCGTACGCCACTTGATGCAGTCAAGGCTTTATCACTCGGTGCTGCCTCAGTCGCACTCGCGACACCTTTTTTGCAGCAAATAGTGCAACAAGGCATTCAAGAAACACATCAAACATTTCAACGCTTTCTCCATGATATGAAGACAATTATGCTGTTGACCGGCGTGAGTAACCCGCAGGGCCTAACGCAAAAACCGTTGATCATCAGCGGTTATTGCGCCGAATGGCTCGAGCAACGGGGCTTTTCACTGCACGGTTATGCCAATCGCACTACGCTTGCTATTGACTAAAGGCATAACTTTTCTCATAATAGATATGATGGCAGTATAGAGAGTGGTGTTCTTCATCACTCTCTATCTGTTTGTTGGATAAAGCGTCAGAATTTGAAAGAAGCGAGGTGTTCCCCTATGAGTCCCCAGGGCATTATTTCTAAGGTCCATCCTGATAGTTTGGGAGAAGAGATTGGGCTGGCGGCTGGTGATCGCCTTTTAAAAGTAAATGATCAAAACGTTTCTGATATTATTGATCTCAGCTTTGCCTTAGCTGATGAATATCTCGAACTGCTCATTGAAAAATCGAATGGTGATCAAGAAATTATCGAACTTGAAAAAGAATATCACGAAGACTTAGGCGTCGAATTTGAAAGTGCAGTCTTTGATTCGGTTCGCCGTTGCGCAAATCGCTGCGTTTTTTGCTTTGTCGATCAAATGCCGAAAGGAATGCGAGAAAGTTTATATGTGAAAGATGACGATTATCGCTTGTCTTTTCTATATGGTAATTTTGTAACCTTAACGAATTTGACGCCGAAAGACATGCAACGAATCCAGTCGTTCCATTTAACACCGCTTTACATATCGGTTCATGCGACCGATCCCGAAGTACGTTCCAGCCTGCTTAACAACAAGAATGCCGCCCGACTGCCGGATCAGCTCAACGAATTAATTGACGCCGGAATCGAACTGCATACGCAAATCGTCCTCTGCCCGGGCTTGAATGACGGCGCCGTCCTTGAGCAGACGCTTGGCGATTTGTATAAACTCAAACCGTCAGTCCTCTCTGTCGCCATCGTGCCGGTAGGCTTGACGCAATATCGCGATGACTGCCCTGAACTAGAAACTTTCAACGCCGAATCGGCCAGACAGGTTATCCAACAGGTTGAAGCATGGCGCCGCAAATGTCGCGAACAAAACGGCGATTCCTTTATCCATCTGGCAGATGAATTTTATTTGATGGCAGGTATTGATTTACCTCCAGCCGCACATTACGACGGCTTTCCACAATTGGAAAACGGCGTCGGTCTGGTTCGCTCCTTTCTCGAAGAGTGGCAGGAGACGCTAATCCAAAAGCAACCGGCGCCTTATACTACATCGCGCATAATCGACGTCATCTGCGGCATGTCAGCAGCAAAGGTTCTCGCTCCGTTACTGGACAACCTCAGCGTGCCAAACCTGGTACTTCGACTGCAGCCCATCGCTAACCGTTTCTTTGGTCCGAAAATTACTGTTAGCGGATTGTTGACTGGTAGTGATATACTGGATTCATTACCGCCTTGCGAAAATCGCGACGGCGTTATCATTCCTGGCGTTTCATTGCGCAAAGGCGAAAGCGTCTTTTTGGACGGCATGACGCTGGAAGAACTATCAAGCAAGCTAAACAGCAAAGTTTACCCAGCCTATTCGGCGCAAGAGCTTCATACTTTGTTGACTGCCTGGAGGTAATGAAACGTGACGGAATTAGGACTATTGCAGGTTTATACCGGCGACGGCAAAGGGAAAACAACGGCGGCTCTCGGTCTTGCACTACGCGCATGCGGACATGGGTTTCGCATCTGCATGATCCAATTTATGAAAGAGAGCGTCGATTACGGCGAAGCAAAACTGAAGGGGCTTTTGCCTAACTTCACTTTGCTGCAGGTAGGACGCAATGACTTTGTCAACCTTGCCGAACCGGAACAAATTGACATTGCGCTGGCACAAAATGGCTGGCATCAGGCTAAGGAGATTATTCTGTCCGGTAAATTTGACATCGTCATTTTGGATGAAATCAACGTCGCAATGGCATGCAAACTCTTGGATACAGACAGCGTAGTCGCCTTTTTGACGGAGTTCTGTTCAGTCGCACAACCCAGGCCTGAATTGATCCTTACCGGCCGTTATGCGCCGAAAGAAATATGCGCCATAGCGCATTTGGTAACCGAAATGCGCGAAATCAAGCATCCGTATGCTCTGCATCAGACTGCCGCACGCTGCGGCAGCGAATTTTAAAACAGTTAGGTGTGAATAAAAATGAGTAAACCAATCTTAGCCATTGTTGGTCGACCCAACGTGGGAAAATCGACTCTTTTTAATTATCTTGGCAGTCAACGGGTTTCTATCGTCGAAGATATGCCCGGCGTAACCCGTGACCGGATTTATATGGACGCCGAATGGCTTGATCAAAAATTCACAATGATCGATACTGGCGGCATCGAGTTAGAAAGCTCGGACAAAATCCTGACTGCAATGCGCTATCAGGCTCAGTTGGCCATCGAAGAAGCCGATGCTATTCTTTTCATGGTTGATGCGAAAGCCGGCATGACTACCGCTGATGAAGAAATCGCAACCATCTTGCGCGGCACGCGCAAACCTGTCCTGCTTGCAGTTAATAAAGCTGATAGCCCCAAGGACATGACCGATGTCTATGAGTTTTATGGTCTTGGCCTAGGGGATCCGATGCCGATTTCTAGCGCTAACGCACTCAATATCGGCGATTTACTCGATGAAATCATAAAAATATTGCCGACCAATCAGGACGAGGAACGCGACGATGATCAAATCCGCGTTGCAGTCATCGGCCGCCCGAATGTCGGTAAATCGTCACTTGTTAACGCTGTGCTCGGTGAGGACCGTGTCATCGTCAGCGATATTCCCGGTACGACACGCGACGCCATCGACACTCACTTCCAAAAAGAAGGCACATCCTATGTGCTGATTGATACGGCTGGCATGCGTCGCAAAGCAAAGATAGACTTGCCGGTTGAACGTTACAGCGTCATTCGCTCGTTGCGTGCCGTCGACCGCAGCGACGTAGTATTGATGGTCATTGATGCCATTGACGGCGTTACCGAACAGGATAAGAAGATTGCCGGTTACGCGCACGAGGCGGGCAAAGGTATTGTCATCATTGTCAACAAATGGGATCTGGTCGAGAAAGATACCAAGACATCACTGCGCTTTACGGAAGAAATTCGCAGCGAACTGATTTTCATGCAATATGCGCCAATCATGTTTCTGTCGGCACTCACAAAGCAGCGTGTGCACCGCGTCACCGAACTCATCAAGTTTGTCGCCGATCAGAACGCGATGCGTGTCTCGACTAGCGTCTTGAATCAAGTCATTGAAGATGCGGTTGCCATCAATCCGCCTCCGTCGCATCGCGGTCGCCGTTTAAAAATTTATTTCTCGACCCAAGCGAATGTAAAACCACCAACATTTGTCTTCTTTGTTAACGAACCGGAAATCATGCATTTTTCCTATTTGCGCTTTCTGGAGAATAAATTGCGTGAAAGCTTCGGCTTTGAAGGTACGCCATTGAAGCTTGTCGTTCGTGGTCGTAAAGAAGAAACTGAATAAACCGCTAGTACAGAGATAGAAGAGAGGTATACTAGATGGATTCCACGTGGCTCATTTTATTGCTTTTCGGTTACCTTTTAGGCGCGATTCCTAATGGATTGCTGATTGGCCGGCATCTTTACGGCATTGATTTGCGCGAGCATGGCAGCAAAAACATCGGCGCCACTAATGCATTTCGAACGTTGGGCTATAAACCTGCGTTACTGGTCTTTCTCACTGACACCGGCAAAGGCATTTGCGCTGTTTATGGCGCGATGCAAGTGACTACATCGCCATTGATTTTATTATCAGTAGGAATAGCCGCCATTGTCGGTCACAACTGGTCGATTTTCTTGCATTTTAAAGGCGGCCGCGGCGTCGCTACAGGACTTGGCATCATCACGGTTGTCATTCCTAAAATCACCATTGTGGTCTTTCTGGCTTGGTGTCTGATCGTCTATTTTACGCGCTATGTTTCACTGGCTTCAATTGTCGGAGCCGCGCTAGTACCTCTTCTGGTCTGGCTCATGAACGAAAAGGTAGAATACCTCTATTTCGGTTATATTGCGGCAACGTTTGTTATTGTACGGCACACCGCCAATATCAAACGCTTGTTAAGCGGCACTGAGCTGAAAATAAAAATGGGCCATGCAAGCGCTCCGTCAGACAGGCGTTAAACCCGCAAGGACTCACAACGTGAGTCCTTGTCATTTTTCATTCTAGCCCTTGTCTTTTTCAAAATTAGTGATATAATGTCTTCTATGAACAGATAATTATCCATATGTGCAATACTGGGAGGCGAGATTGTGGTAAGTCAAAAATCAGTTTTTTATTTGGTCCGAGAAGAAATTTTGCCCGAGGCAATCAAAAAAACCATTAAGGTCAAGGACATGCTGAAACGCGGCGAAGCTCGTACGATCAATGAGGCTGTCGAAAAAATGGAATTGAGCCGTAGTGCCTATTATAAGTACAAAGATTATGTGTTTCCTTTTTATGAAGCAAGTAAAGAAAAAATTGTAACCTTGGCTTTATTACTAGAACACAAGCAAGGCGTCCTATCGCGTGTCTTAAACACGATTGCCGCCGATCACGGCAGTGTTCTGACGATTAACCAAGGGATCCCTTTGCAAGGCGTTGCCAACGCCACGGTTTCGTTGGAAACGGCTGAACTCGTCATTGACTTGGAAGCGTTGCTGGATAAATTGCGGATGGTCGAAGGCGTTAAACGCCTGGAAGTATTGGGACAGGCTTAGACCTGGAACGACGATAGAAGGAGGATGACGCTATATGACGGAAAAGACGATGATAAACGTAGGGCTGCTGGGACTGGGAACCGTTGGTACGGGCGTTGTCAAACTCCTTACTACTAATGGACCTTCTATTGCAAGAAAAACCGGGCTGCCGATTAACATTAAAACAATTTTAGTGCGTAATCTTGAAAAGCACCGCGCTCTCGCCGCGACGGCAAAACTGACTGCGTCATTTGACGACATTCTCAATGACGCGGACATCGACATTGTCGTCGAATTGATGGGGGGAGAAGATCCGGCAAAGGACTACATGTTGCGCGCCATGAAATCCGGCAAACATGTTATCACCGCCAATAAAGACGCCGTCGCCAAATATGGCAAGGAACTGTATGCCGCTGCGGAGGAAAATCAAGTGGATTTCCTCTTTGAAGCAAGCGTCGGCGGCGGTATTCCAATCATCCGGCCGTTGAAGCAGTGCCTGGCTGCCAATGAAATCAGCGAAGTGATGGGGATCGTGAACGGCACGACCAACTATATGCTGACAAAAATGACCCAGGAAGGCGTTGATTTTTCTTCCGTCCTGGCGGAAGCGCAAGCCAAAGGCTATGCTGAATCAGACCCGACGGCAGACGTCGGTGGTCTTGATGCAGCGCGCAAAGCGGCTATTTTAGCATCCATCGCCTTTGGCACACGCGTTTCTATTGACGATGTGCATACGGAAGGCATTACCTCCATTACGCCGGAAGATATTGCCTATGCCAAAGAACTTGGCTTTGTCATCAAGCTACTGGCCATTGCTAAAGACACGCCGGAAGGCATCGACGTTCGTGTGCATCCCTCATTCATTCCAGTCAGCCATCCGCTGGCCTCTGTAAACGATGTCTACAACGCAATTTATGTTCGCGGCGACGCAGTCGGTGAAACAATGTTTTATGGACGCGGCGCTGGCGAAATGCCGACCGCAAGCGCCGTCGTCGCTGATATCATAGATGCGGCGCGCGACATCTATCACGGCTGCAGCGGACGTATTCTATGCACTTGCTTCAACCAGAAAAATTTTCTGACGCCAGAACAAACGGAATCGCCATATTATATCCGCCTCTTAGTTGAAGACAAGCCTGGCGTATTGGCAGCAATCGCGGGTGCATTCGGCGCACAGCAAGTCAGTCTGCATTCGGTCATTCAAAAACGCAAAGTGGACTCTTGTTCAGAACTTGTCTTGCTTACTTATAAAGTCAGCGATGCCAATATCCGTCTGGCCATGAGCACCATCGGCGGTATGTCTGTCGTCAGCCAAATACGCGGTGTAATCCGCGTAGTAGGACAATAACACTGGGAGATTGCTATTATGGCAAACACTTTTTCTGTACGTGTTCCGGGAACAACTGCAAACTGTGGTCCTGGCTTCGATACGTTAGGAATTGCGTGTACCATTTACAATGAGTTAGACGTAACGCTTTCTGGAACTGGCGAGCTCGCAATCGTTAATCACGGCGAAGGGGCAGCCGATCTAGCAACCGATGAAAGCAACATTGTCTTTCAGGCAGTAAAAATGGTATATGACACGGTCGGTAAAGCTTTGCCCGGATTCCGACTGACCTTACGTAACGCCATTCCGCTTGCGCGCGGCTTAGGCAGCAGCGCCGCTGCAATCGTCGGCGGTTTAGTCGCCGCAAATGCCAGTTTGAGCAACCCGCTGAACAAGCACGAACTGCTGGCTCTTGCTACCAGAATGGAGGGTCATCCTGACAATGTTGCCCCGGCATTATTCGGCGGTATTACAGTAAGCACGTTAGAGGAGGACGGCACAATCGGCGCCCTTCATTTTCTCCCTGCCAAGCCGTTGTTCCTCGCAGTCGCTGTACCGGCGTTCGAACTGTCAACCCATAAAGCACGTGCGGTAATGCCGAGCGAAGTCTCAATGAAAGATGCCCTATTCAATGTTTCGCACAGTTCACTCCTTGCTGCAGCGTTATGTAGCGGACAATATCAACACCTGCCGCTCGCATTGCAGGATCGTTTGCATCAACCCTATCGTAGTCAACTGATTCCGGCTATGGAAGCTGTTTTTGCCGCTGCAATTTCTGCCGGCGCATTAGGCGCCGTTATCAGCGGCGCCGGTCCAACACTGCTTGCTTTTTGTGACCGATCCGACGCAGCAATTGCCGATGCTATGGTAACTGCATTTTCACAGGCTGGAATTGCCGCCCAAGGTCATATTCTTGAAATTGACGCTCGTGGTGCGCAGGTTATCTAGAATCTTGTTGACAGAATGACAGTTTTTGTGTAGAATGATAAATGTCAGTCGGGGCGTAGCTCAGCTTGGTAGAGCGCTACCTTGGGGTGGTAGAGGCCGCACGTTCAAGTCGTGTCGCTCCGACCAGTTTAACTCAATAAAATCAAGGACTCACAGGTTTTGACTTGTGAGTCCTTTTTGCGTTGTACAGTAACGGTACAGTAACGGGGTTTTGATTATCTCGAACAACAAAGCGTTTCAAGTTCATCATGCGCTCTTTTATATAAGGCGCGAAGTAGTGGAATACTCTTTTTTTCCCAACTTTCATTCCATGACCCTGATTCAATTGCATCTATATCATCGGACAAAAAGATAGGGCCTTTGGGAGAAATATACCTGCCTGCCCAAACAATCACAATCGTTAATCGCTCAAGAAGTTCTGTCTCTTCTTTTGAGAGCTTGAACTCAATTTTTTTTGCAATATTTATTAATTTATGTGATGCACCTGTAAATTTATTCTCTTTGTCTACTTCATATATTCCTTTACCAATACCAATTCCTTTGAAAAAATTTTCCAAAGCATATCCCGCCAATAGGTACGCTGGGTCTACGATCTTATGACCCAACTCCATTTTGGATCTAGGAGTGTTAGTATTCTCAACTTCTTCTAATAGAATTTCAGAAGCCAGTTGAAGTGATTCGCCTTTTTCCAGCCAGAGTATCGGTACATTGGTTACGGTATGATATACTCGTCTTTCTGAATCATTAGTTAAAGACATTTTATTTCCCCCATAATTATATTATTACTCTCACGATATTATGGTCGTCAAATATCCTTAGCTAACACTTTCCACCATTCAATATCATAGCTTTTCCTGTCAGGCGTAAAAAAAAGTTCATAACCGTTTTCCTCAAATAACGCTGATTCTGCTCCCGCTGAGAAAGTGAAGTGCGCGGGGATTTCAGAATGTACATTAGAAAAGTTGTCTTCATGAACTGTGCTATTTTGCATGTTAATAAAGTGAAGCCTATTGAATTTCAGCTTTCGTGCATAAATTTCTAATGCTTTTATAATGACATCTTTGATAACGGATTCTTTGAGTATTTTTTGGTTAACGTTAACATAAAAATCAACTACTTTCAAGGTGCTGATTCCATTGTTTTCAATCGCGCGAATATTTATATCCACCTGTATCGAACTTAAATTATACGTATTTTTAATGGATACCGTTTTATACCAATTATATGGTTCTATCTTGCAAGAAACACCGACTTGTAAAAATAAATTATTAAGATGGTTCACATTTGCCGGAGAAAAAACTTGATCACGAATAAACATAGTATCATTTTTACAGGTTTCTGCTATTCTTTCATAATTTAAAATAGCAATGTCATCTTCAATCAGATCTTTAATGCTGCATTCTAACGCTTGCGCTAAAATACTTAAACTTTCGAGATTGAGATTATGATTCGGATTTCTCTTTACTTCGCGTAACGTATTAATGCTTAATTGACACTCTCTCGATATCTGCGCTAATGATAGCCCGTATACGTCCATAAATTTCCCAAGATTATTTTTAAAATTCATCAATCATACCTCGCTTTTGAAGAAGTTAATTAAATTATAACCCGTAAAAAGGTTTTACATAACCTCCATTACACTGGAGTTCACTTTTAATTGCAGTAATCATCCGATAAATTCGCAAGTTCTTATACATAATTATTACATGCGCAAACAAGTGTGGTATAATATTACAATATGTTATGTTTAAATTGAAATCGTAGAGGTGTTGACGATGGAAATAAGTTACAACAAGCTGTTCAAGCTATTAATTGACAAACGACTGAAGAAGACGGAACTGCGTATGATGACGGGCATCAGTCCTAATACGTTGACGAAATTGTCCACTCATCAGTTTGTTTCAATGGAAATCCTCGTGAAAATTTGCCATGCGTTGGATTGTGATTTTGGCGATATCGTTGAAATCGTCAAATGTCCTGTAGCCGCTGAGCAGAATGAGTAAGGAGAGACAAACATGAATGACAAGGTTATAGTGCAGGCATGGTTAAGATGTCTTTCTGATTCTTGGAATTTCGCAAAGTAACCGAGTTAATCAACGAAAGAAAAGACTGGCCGTATATTAAAGAGTTAAACCGTGCAGAAAACATCTTCAACGCGCCGCCGCCGACAAAATCGACGCAAATCTTTAATACCGTATCGATGCTAGTGAAAAGTTTGCCGGATACATTTTACCCGTTATTTTTGCAAAGCGACGACGCCAACCCAAAGTTGATTGCACTGTTGGCCGTCATGCAAAGCGATGCATTGTTTTTTTGCTTTACGTATGAAGTGTACCGCGAAAAACTGTTGCTGCGGGTCTTTGAACTTGCCGACAGTGATCTGCGGATTTTCTTTAGCGAAAAGAAATGACAAAGCGAGCGGGTTGCCGCATGGACGGCCGAAACGATAAAACGTCTCGGCACTTCTTATAAGACACTGCTGATGGGTTTGAACGAACCGGAGAATCCAGAAGATAAACAAGCCGCTTCTTTCACGGGAACTGGAGAACCACTTAAAATCCCACGGCATGAATGCATTTTATCATGCGTCAAACATATTCAGGATAATACGCCGGAAAATGCCGTTGTGTTTTTACCGGCATCGGAAAGTGCTTTTCCTTGCTGCGCTCGCACAAAATTCTCAATATACTGCAGCAAAAGTTTGATCGTGTTCCGATGGTGCTGTTTTTCCCCGGCAAATATGACTAGTTCTATTCGGCGATATCAAAGACGACAGGGCATTTCCGCTTGTAGACTAAAGGAGCGAGAAACAATGATCGTAAAAGAAATGTTCTCCAAAGCCATTAATCGTGACATTAAAGGAGTTATCAGAGTCGGCCAGGCCGATGACGAAAACATTCGTCAGGAACTGGAAGAATACGTTGTCACCCGCGAAGTGGCCGCCGCTGAAAAGCGAAAAGAAAAGTTGACCAAGTAATTGAAGCAAACAAAAGATTACGACGAAAAAATCGCTCACTTGGCGCTGGCGCGGATTTCACTGGATCTAGATGACGGCGTCAAGGTTAATTATGAAAAGGTACAGATAGGGGTCGACGAAAAGAAACTAGAAGTTCTAGCTAAGATATAATATGATTAATGAATAAGTTTGGAGGTGCTATCTGTGAATAAACATTGGACGTTACATGTGGAAAATTTTGCAAAAATAAAAAAAGCAGATGTAACAATTGCTCCGTTGATGTGTTTCGTCGGAGACAATAACAGCGGGAAAAGCTATTTGATGAGTTTATTATGGGGGTTATTAACATACGGCAAAGAATTATTTCCACAGACACCATCAGAATCTGCCAATTATAAAAAATGCGAACAAGGGCTTATTATAAAGTTAAGTACCATGGGCAATAACAATGAAATTATATTGAGTGAAACGGAAATACAACAGTATATTACTTGGTACAACGACTTATTACACACAAATAAGAGAAATCTTGTGAGGAAAACCCTTAACTATACGGTAGAAATCGAAAAAATTGAAATCAAAAATTATGTTCGGACTAGACCTTTTAAGATTTTTTTTAAAAAAGATGCAAAAAGATATTCCGCTAAAGAAAACACTATAACTTTTCCAGAAGTTCAGACATATACCAAAGAAGAACTCTTGAGGATGAATGCTTATATTTGTTGGAATTTATTGATGGAGGGTATTGCGGCTCCATTATATACTCCTTTTGTGGGTGGCCGACGCACGGGTGAACCCATCTATCTTCCGGCATCACGAACAGGATTTATGCTTACATTTGCACAGCTATTGGATAAATCTTTGCAGATGGGCTATTCAAAAGAAGATTATAGTGACGATCATGGAACATTAACAATGCCATATATCGATTTTTTGCGTCTCATAATAAAATTTGATACTTCACGGGAAGCTCCTGATAAATACAAGGATATAATAAGTTTTTTAGAAAAAGATATGTCACAAGGTACTATCAATGCAAAAAAAGATTATTTACCCTCAATTAAATATATTCCGGCAGGTACAAAACAAGAATTACCACTTTATTTGGCATCGTCGCTTGTTGCTGAAATTTCCCCTATGTTGTTGATTCTAAAATCCAATATAAACTTTAAAACCATTATCATAGAAGAACCAGAAGCTCATTTACATCCAGCGCTTCAACAAAAAATGGCTAGATACATTATAAAATTGATGAATGTAGGTATCCCTGTTTGGATAACAACACACAGCGACACTATATTACAACACATAAATAACATGATAAAATTGAGTAAAAATAGAGAGAAAACAAAGCTGATGGAGTTATACGGGTATGGACAAGATGATCTATTAGATATCGGCCATGTTAAAATGTATCAATTTCAACAGGATACCAAGAAAAAAACCGAATTAATAGAGTTAGAAAAAACGAACTATGGATTTGTCGTGCCAACTTTTAACCGGGCAATACAAACAATTGTAAATGAAGTATATGCGTTTCAGGAGGATGAAAATGACTCTTGATTCCAGAATCCAATTTGCATTAGATCAATTTATTGAAAATGATTACTTTGCCACACGGGAAAATGTCTATTCACTGGAAGAGATTGAAACTACAGGAAAAAGCATACTGACAGTTACTGTAATCGGGGAAAACTTATGCATTAAAGATTTTGATTCTAAAAATAAATGTAATTTTTTAAAAAGGGATTCCACCTTCGGAATGCAGAAAAGTGTTGATCATATTATTATTAAAAAAAATGGAGATGAATGGTCAGCCTATTTAATAGAGATGAAAACTAGCGTAGGTTCTAAGACTTGGGGTGATATTAAACTAAAAATGAGAACTTGTTATCTAACGGTACAAGCTATAGCCGTTTTTTTGGGAATTAGAATTAAACATTTTTTTGCATATACCTCATATGAAAAAGAAAAATTCATTCCGATAGCAACCACTACAAATCCTAGGATGCATGCTCCCCTTTTAGGGGAACATGCATGGGATTCTAAGAAAGATGAATGGGATGCTAATAAAATCAGAATTAAAATCAATGAATTCATAGAGTTACCACATACGGCAATACAGATGACAAGATCTACAGATGGCAATGAGTTGATCGGGGCCATAAAAATTTGATGATTAGCCAAATGGGAGAGCTGTGATGGATGAATTGAACTTAAGGCAAATTGTTGATAAATTAAACCAGGAATTTAAAGAGAATTTAAAGAGAATAGCAGGCTTCTGATATTGGGGTATGACGACAAAGCCGAATTATCTTACCGCAAGCAGCAAAAAATAAGAGTCTGGCGCAAAGCCAGACTCTTATTTTTTAAATTAGCTCATTCATTTTTCGTGCAACCTCCTTCTGCCGCCCCGGCAGTAAATGCCCATACTTAGATAGGGTAGTGGATACGTCCTTATGCCCGAGCGCAAATTGCACCTCATTGACGTATACGCCAGCCGTCAGCAGTTGCGTAGCAAAGCTATGCCGCATCGTATGCACCGAACGCCTTTCGACGTCGGCATGTTTAAACAGCTTTTCCAAATGCTCTGCAAAATTACGTGGATGATAGTACTTGCCATTTTCTTGCGTAACCACATAGTCAGACACGAAGTATTCCACTCCATCATCTTGATATCGTGCCTGACGTTCTGCCTGTTCACACCGCCATGTTTTCAATGCCGTCAACACCTTTTCTGGAATGCCGATCACGCGATTGGATGTATTGAGGCGTTCTCGATAAACTGGACACTCCAGAGTTAGTGAATCACGGTTTATCAGCCTTTTTCATTTTATGCTGCAGATTGAAGTTCAGCAGCCCGCTTTTTGAATGCCGGAATGGTTAAATTGCCAAGTGCTGCGTGCCGACGATTTCTATTGTAAAACGATTCAATATACCAGAATAAATCCCGGCGCAGTTCTTCGATGTTCTTGTATTTCCTACCTCGTATCCGTTCGCTTTTTAGCGTGCTAAAAAACGTTTCGGCACACGCATTATCCCAGCAGTTTCCTTTGCGACTCATACTGCACTGCATTTTATAGGTTTTTAGATTTTCGCGATAGGCATCACTGCAATACTGCGAACCACGATCGGAATGATGAATAAGCCCTGGCGAAGGACGACGTCGCTTTACCGCCGTTTCTAATGCTGCTATGCACAGTTCCGTGCGCATGTGATATTCGACGCTCCAGCCGACGATTTCTTTATCATGAATATCTTTTACGATTGCTAAATACGCCGTGCCTTCTTCGGTAGCAAGATAGGTGATGTCAGTTACCCATACGGTATCTGGCTGATTCACATTGAAATTTTGTTGCAATAAATTTTCTGCTACGGGCAACAAATGCTTTGAATCGGTGGTGCAGACGCGAAAGGCTTTTTTCTTGCGAACGGAGTAAAGCTGGTTGTCTTTTTGTATGCGATACGCGCGATTACGACTGCAATGGGGAATTTCTTCTCGTACATCACCCAACATTTTCGTCAAGCCACACATGCCACGACAGGCATCATGGCTCTTTTTCATCAGATCTAAAATCCGTTGATTTTCGTTGCTGCGTTGGCTTGCAGGCCGACGTAGCCATTCGTAATAACCACTGCGTGATACATCGAAAACATTGCACATCTTGCCAACCGGAAACACGCAGTGGTGTTCTTTAATGAACGAATAAATTACTTCCGGTTGCTCGTCGCAAAGATGGCGGCCGCCTTTTTTAGAATTTCGTTTGTTTGCTCTAGATCGGCGATACGCCGTTTCGATTTTTGTAGTTCGGCTTCCATTTCGGCAAATCTGACCTTATCAGGAATTTGTCGATCTTTTGTTTCGCGAATCCAATTCCGAAGGGTCTGCTCAGAAAGACCAAAATCTTTGGCTGTACCAGCAACACTACCGCTTTCTTCGAGCACTCGTGCAACCACTTGTTTTTTGAATTCCGGACTATATCTTTTTCCAGTATTGTTTGCCATTTTCATCACCTCCACAGGTTTAGAATACTCTAACTTCCCTGTGTCCGGCAAATCGGGTATGCCTCAGTATCGGTCTTCAAGTTGTCTTTGACCACCGGTTGGCCGTCTTCAACGACTAATTGGCGCTGAATCGTCGCGCTGCCGGAAACAAAGTCAATATCGCTCCAGCAGAGCCCCAGCAACTCGCCACGGCGTAGGCCAGTCGCAATCGCCAGTAGAAAAGGAACATACATAATCGTCCCTTCGGCAGCAGTGATAATCTTTTGAATTTCTTGTCGCGTTAGCGGATTGATTTTTGTACGAGAAACTTTCGGCAGCTTGATCTTATTTAGAAAGTTTGCGCCTGGCGGCAACAAGCCTTCATCAATCGCTTTATTCAATACACCCGACAGCAGGCTTTTCACCTTCTTCAAGACGGAAGGGGAGAGGCCGCTTTTGCTTTTTACTGCACCAGATTCCAACAGTGTGCTAAACATTCGCTCACAATCTCGCAGTTCTAGCTTTTGCATTTCAATATGGCCGATGTGTGCAATGACATAATTTTGAAAATACAACTTCATAATTGACATGGTTCCTTTTGACACATCCCGCTTTGTCATAAGATATTGTTCAATATACTGCTTTACGTTAATATCCGTATGCAATGTCAGTAACTGCGTATCACGTTCATCAATAGCATTCCTTAGTTTTTCCTTTACCTCGCTTTGCGTTTTTGCGTAAAGCGTTTTACGTTGTCCGTCCGCCGTCACATATTCCGCACACCATATGATGTATTTGCTGCCATCTGCACGTTTTCGATTTCTCTTGAATATAGTATTTTCACCATTAGCTCTTTTGGCCATATTAATCACCAACCTTTAAATAGTAAAAGAAAAAGGCCTAATCCAACGATTAAGCCTTTTTCTTTTGAATAAGCATCTATTCAGCTATGCGCGTTTAAGCTTTTGCGACTGCACCCAAACTGGCTTTGAAAACGCTTTTTCAGTCCATATTTCTAGCGCTGATTTTTCATAAACATAGGATTTACCCATTTTCAATGCTGGCAACATACCTGCCCGCGTCATTTGCAAAACTCTTGAGTAATTTAATTTACCCTGAAAGAAAACTTCAGATACTTCTTTAGCATTAAAGAAAATCTGATTAACGTTATTTCCCACAATAAACACATCCTTTTCATTCGATTTATTGATAAGTTCATTTGCGTTTCAAAAGGTATCTGTCAACATTTGTCATCATTTTTATAATATATAGTCAAAACTTGAACGAATTGCAAAAATCTTCTTTATGCCTCTCCTGAATCGCCAGCTAGAGCACTAGCTTCATAAAGATCAATCGGTGAAAGTTGATATCTCTCTAGAATTTCATTGATAAATCGCTTGAAATGATAGATATACTGTTTAGACATTTGAAGCTTTTTCTCAGTTCTAATATTTACACTATTCATAACATAGTGGATATGCGTATTAACGGTGTCGAAATGAATACTCATCAAAATCTGATATTCATTTTTGAAAAACGAGGCTATTTCGTAAGATATACTTCGCAACTCATCTTGTGTTAAATCGATATCAGCATCAAAGCTAAAAATGAGCTGCTTGTAGGGTCTTCCGTCTGTCTGGTTAAAAATCTGCTTTGCTACAGTCATCTCCTCGTAAGCAAAATCAGGATTAATCCCAACGCCCAGCAAGAGTGGTGGGTAAGTATCTCTATTTTCCGTAATATATCCGATCATTCCATAGAGTGTATATTTAGTACCATTTACAACTTTCAAATAAGACATTATCGTTCAACTCCTTCATAGCAACAAAAAAAGCCGAATAAACGGCTTTTAGTGGGCATGTTTTGCTAACTTTATTACGGCTTCGCTTAACGCGTTGTTAAAATCATCAACTCTGAAAACAGGTGGGAGATTCTGAATCGATTCTCTTAGGTCTTGGATCACGGTTACGATTTCTTTTCCTGAATCAATCGTTTTAATTTCACACTCCATGCACGCCTGTCTAATAAATTCATTAATGCTCAAATGGGACTGGTTTGATTTTTCAACTATCCGTTTATGCGCTTCTTCTGAGAGGCGAATTGATACCTGTTTCGTCTTACGCTTATCTTGTTTTTTTTCATACTTACGTGGCTTTATCATTTCTTTCATGACCTGTCACTCCTTTTTTTGATATACAAATAGGTGTCTTGCTAGAGAATCCCCCTATATAAACCATTACTATTCGTAGCATTAAGGAGATTAATTATTACGCATTGATATACATACATCTATATTATTTATTCATCTGTTAGTTTAAATTTAACTTTTAATAAACACTGATAATCTCTAACACAATTTTATGATTATAACCATTTCAATTGATGACGATTGTTTTTTCATGCTCATCTCAGTCTAATGTGAATCGTATTCTATTTTGCAGAAGCGAAGAATCTTTTGGGTAGAAAAACAGGTAGCCCTTCTCAGAGGTATTTGATCTAAGAGCGTAACCCGTCCGACGCCGAAACTTGCCGGATGAGCCCTATTAAAATGAGAGTCGTTAAAGAAAGATCTGACGATGGTTTTATTCATCACTCTGGCCTTAAGAGTACAAATAACTTACTGTAGTCCATATAACAATGCTCAACGTGTCGTCATAGTGCATTAGGCGGCATATCTCCGCCAATCAATCGCCAATGTTCGAGTTTAAGAAAAAAGAGCCATTTAGCATAAACATATCTATGCTTTAGTGTGATCAAGCACGTGTTTTATATTTTCATTTTATAGTTAATAAGAATATGATTTTAAAAATTCCATATCGATGCTCAACTTGAAGCAGTCGCCTTCACATTTTTTCTGAAAACATCTGCCCAATTGCTTCCTTAAATAAATGAGTATATAATAAAAAATAAGGATCATTTTTTAAAGGCCGATTGTAAAATGAAGTTGAACACCTAGAAAAAAGTCCATAGTGACTTTTTCCTCAAATGGTAGAATGGAGTTCTCACACAACCATCACCAAAGAGGAGGCAATCACTATGGACTGCCATGATTATATCACAGTGGAATCAGAACGCAAACGCGGTCAACATTTGGGTCAAGAAGAACGCGGAGCGATTCAACAGTTAAGAAAACTTGGATACTCACTCCGATCGATTGCTGCGAAAATCAATTGCTCGGCAAGCACGGTTTTAAATGAACTGCGCCGTGGAACGCCGAAACGAAAAAGCAGTCGCGGACGTGCTCCAGAGTACAGCGCAAAGCGTGGACTAGCCGTATATAAAGCAAACCGGATGCAAAGCAGAAGACATCATCGTATTTTGCATTGCGCCGCTTTCGTTAAATGGGTAGTCGATCAAGTACGTACGAAAAAGTGGTCGTTGGACGTTTGCGTAGGCCATGCACGTTTACATCGCCGATTCGCTGAAAACAATATGGTGTGTACTAAAACGCTCTATAATGAGCTGGCGGCCGGAAACTTACCGTTATCTCGTTTTGAAGTTCCTGAACTCCTCAAGCGTAGATCTAGTCGTAAAAGAGGCCGTGAACATAAGCGTTTAAAAGGTCGAAGCATTGATGAACGTCCTGCCATTGTGGATGAACGCGTAGAAATCGGACATTGGGAAGCCGACACGGTAATCGGCCGTAAAAGCGGCAAGGAAGCTGTTGTTTTGACGCTTGTTGAGCGAGTGACCAATAATTACTTAGCAATCCGCATTCCTGGAAAAAACAGTGAGTCGGTAATCGAAGCAATGGAAGAATTGCATGCTGAATTTGGCGAGCGATTCAGTTCGGTTTTCAAGAGCATTACGGCTGATAACGGATCTGAATTCGAAGAGTTTTCAACGGTTGAAAACTGGGGTTCTTCAATATATTTCGCCCACCCGTATTCATCGTGGGAACGTCCTGTAAACGAAAGACACAACGGGCTTTTACGACAGTACATCCCAAAAGGTGTTTCAATTGAAAAATACAGCCCGGCCGATGTACTTCGTTTTGCAGATGAGCTAAATAGCCGCCCGCGTAAAAGACTCGGCTATCAAACTCCAGAAGAACTTTTTGATGCATTTCTCGACAGCCTTTATGCTGCATGAGTTTGCTGCCATTTTACCGAAGTGTTCAACTTGCAGTTGCAATTTGCGATCATTTTTTAAAAATGACACACTAATTTTATTTTTACTTAAGATGTAGCAAACGGTGCAGGCTGTGAAGGAGTATGTTTGATGGAAGCGATGAGTATTGAAAATGCTAATAGGGGTCTTGCGAATTTTCGAAAAAATCAAGAGATAGACGATGCTTGCCACACTTATTGCAATACTATGAATGTGTTAAAGGAAAAGATATTAAACCTGAATATAGATCCTACAGGAGTACACGTTTATCTGATGTTTTTTTTATACAACTCTATGGTTCCTGAACAGTAAAAAAGAACTTTGTTTCTCAAACAGATATAACATTTTCCCAACGAAGCCTTACTATATACCATTTACTATTAAAAACATTTTAGAAGAATTGGAAAAGGAAGAATTTTGCCCTCCACAATTGCTCTTGGGAATAGGGGACGAAATAAGAACCTTGGCGACTACTATGATCCAAATTTTGAACTTAGATAAAGTCAGTGGAGACTATGGTATATACCAAAAATATAAAGCTAGGACAAACTATCAACTTACTGTTTTTGATGAAGTGATCGAAAATAACTTTAATGACGTGCTTGAAAAAAACTTTGTTGCTATTAATAATTTTTTCTTATTTGATGGAAATGTTTTCATTAAGTCCCTTCATGGAAGATTTTTCATTATTCACGGAAAAAACTACGGTAAGTATCTTATATGGCCCTTAAATACAAAACCATCATTAAAGGAATTTCATGCACTAATACGTTTAGTTAAAAAAAATATCGAAAGTGATCCAGCAAAATATTGCCAACCAAAACATAATCTTCTTAATACCGATACGATTTTAAATGCATTAATTGACAACGGACATTCAGAGCTGAAAGACTTGCTTATAAATGAAGATTCTCCTAAAACAATTGCATCAGTGAGTAGAGGAAATGTTTCTTTAGATGAAAGACTACCTCACATTGACGAACTTCCTTATCCGGTTCCTTCAAACGTCATTTCTCGTATAGAATCATTTTTAAGCAACAATCTGGATTTTATAAATCAGTTAGCTATTTTAATTGCAAAAATAAGTTTAAAAAAAGTCTATCCACCCGTAATAATTACTGGAAACAAAGAGGCCTGTGATTCTTTTATTAATTTCATCAAAGAGATTTTTGCAATAAAAGATAATGATGAATTGTTCGGGTTATTTGAAAATGCCAAGAAGATTAAATCTAATGAACCGTGGGCTAAACTCATTGAAAATACCTATTATGGCATGAAAATAGTGTTTGTTGATACGTGTAAGGATTCTGTTCGGTTTTTAGATGAAGATTACTTTTCTAGAATAAAGAAAGTCATACAAGGAAAACGTGTAAAGCTCAATGATAATAAGATAAAGGGGCTTGAATATTCAAATCACTCTCAATGGATGATCTTTATTGATAATGAGCAAGTATTGAATCGATACATAGAATACTTAGGAGACGCAACTGAAATAATACGTCTTTCATACACTGCTAAAGAAAACACCATTGAAAACCTATCTCTCGATGATAAAAAATGGATAAAATACATTCTATGTATATACGGATTTAGATTGCTAGCACTTAAGAAGAAAAATCCGCAAATTGCAACT